>NZ_JBWKNS010000002.1:0-976437 GCF_059415685.1 Sphingopyxis sp. GW821-FHT10B01
TCAAGACCACCGAGCACGCCAGGACCCGCAACACGCGCCATCAAAGCTGACAATAATATGGAAAATGTCGTCATGCGATGATCGTGCGGGCGATACGAAGCGAGCGCAACCCGGCAATCGCGTCAGCAGGGCCGACGATCAAGAAAGCGCCAAAAAGGCAGCAAGCTGTGGCAAGGCCGACGGACACACCGCCGCCTACATATGAAAAGTGACCGAGTTCAGCCAATAGGATGCGATCGGGTTGCCCCCGGCATCAAGCGCGGGTTCGAATTTGGCGTTGCGCATGATCGCCTTGCATACCGCATCGTCGAACGCCTTGGGCCGGGTCGATTGCTGAATATGGCAGGCCGTCGGCTTGCCGGCGGCATCGACGTTCAGCCGGAACTGAACGATGGCGCGCTTGCCCATCATCCACATCTCTGTCGGATAATCGCGCGATGTCACCCAGTCGCCCGGATTGCTTCCGGGCTTCAACTTGCGCGACAGGGCGGCGTGTTTCGCCACGTCGATACCCCAATGGTCGAGCAATTCGTCGGTGCATTTTTCGAGCGCTGCGAGCGGCGCACCCAGCGACCCGGTTTCGAGGATGAAGGGTTGGCGAACCGCACGTTTCA
Source organism: Sphingopyxis sp. GW821-FHT10B01 (assembly GCF_059415685.1). Classification (NCBI taxonomy): domain Bacteria; kingdom Pseudomonadati; phylum Pseudomonadota; class Alphaproteobacteria; order Sphingomonadales; family Sphingopyxidaceae; genus Sphingopyxis; species Sphingopyxis sp. GW821-FHT10B01. The sequence continues at coordinate 615 of NZ_JBWKNS010000002.1, forward strand.
CCTCGATAAAGGTAACGGCCGCTTCCTGCTCAGGCGTAATATCCGGCCATTCGAAGTCAAATCGCTTGGCCTTGATCGACGCTTCATAGGCGGCGATTTCTTCCGGTGAACGCGGCGCCAGCCGCACCGCGCCGCGGATGATCAGCGTCGGCGTCTTGTTGTCCAGCCTGCCGGGATAGAATTGCACCTCCTGCTCGGCTTCAGCGGGTCCGAACCGGAGCCGTACATCGCCCTCGTTCATGTAGGTGTATGCCGGCTTGCCGATAAAGCTCAGTCGCAGCGCATCGCCCGGCTGGTAGCGGTCGATCACCAACACGACCTTCTGGTCGCCCTCGCCGAAGCTGCGCCCCATACGGCAGCTGTCCTCGGCATAATGGACGTTCCATTTGGAACTGGGCTTGAGCCTCAACGGCTCTTTGGCTGCAACCGTGCCGGCCAGCGCAAGCGCCGCCGGCAAAACGAAGATCGAAAGATCGCGTCCCAAGCTCCCCATGGACCTAATCTTGCCAACCTTCATGCGGAACGCAAGTCCTTCAAAACAAAGCGCCCCACGATGCATAGTCCTCGACATGGGCATTGGGCCGGCGAAAGCTGGTAAAACTCATACTTGCCGACAGGTCGAGCGCTTCGACCTGATGCCACCAGCCGACGGGCAGAAATATCGCCTCGCCCGGCCCTATGATTGTTTCGAGCACCGGCGGTACGTCCGAATCGCCATTCCCCGCAGGCAGCGCTTCATTGCCCCAGTCGGAGAAGCAATGGCGGCTGTTGCGCATCCGCGGGAACGCCCACGGCGGCGCCATCCGTACCCGCTTCCGTCCCATCACCTGCACCAGCAGGTTGTTGGTGAGATCATGATGCCAAGGGGTCAGCGTGCCCCTGGGGCCGAGCCAGAAAAAGCCATCACGCTCGCGCGTTCCATCGAGCAGAGCGATCGGCGCCATATCGTCCCACAACGGCGCCAGCGCGGCCGCATTGGTACCGCTGTTATAGGCGGTAAGATAAATGTCGTTGCTCGCCTCGTCCTTGCGGAGCCAGTCGATCAGCTCGGCAAAGCGGACAAGGCGGCGATGATCGTCCTTCGCGAGTTCATAGGCGGGATCGCGCTCGCGCTCGACCTGTGCCTCGACGACGGCATCGCCCGCGACGCGCGCGAAATGATCGAGCGACCAGCGCGCCAGCGCCGGCCAGCGATCGATAATTCCCGTCAGCTTCGCGGGCCGGTTCGCGTCATAATAATGGCGATAGAAAGGATCGGGGTCGGGCGCATTCAGCGTGTCGAGCGCGAAGCCGCCATCGGCCTCGCGCGCCAACCGCTCGTGATTGGCCAGCAGCCAGCCCTGCTTCGCCATGCGCGCCGCCTGCCGCCGCAGCATCGCCGCCATCGGATCCTTAATAAGCCGGTCGACCTCATATTTAGCCGCCGCCGCCGAGACGCCCGCGGCAACCAGCCGGCTGTGCAAGGCGCCATCGTCGTCGCCAGCCGCAAGGCCTTCGGCCAGCAAAGTGCGTTTATCGGGTTGCGACATTCAAAAGCTCCTCGGCCCGCTCAAGGGCATCGAGATGACAAAAGAATGACAGCCTAGTCGCCCGCCGGCCCTTTGTAATCTGCTCCATAAACCGCGGCGCGAAAGTCGCGGTGAAGCGTGCCATCATAAGGCATCGTCTGGACAAAGAAGACCGCGGTCAGCTTGTTCGCGGGATCGACCCAGAACAAGGTCGAGGCCGCGCCGTCCCAGAAAAATTCGCCGACCGCGCCGCGATTCTCTTGCGGCGTTTGCGGCGGCGCCTTGCGCACGGCGAAGTCGAAACCGAAGCCGACCGCGCCCTTGCCGGGTAGCCACGCGCGCTCGGTAATCGCCGGGTCGAGCTGGTCGGTCGCCATCAAGCGCACCGTCGAGGGCTTCAGGATACGCGCGCCGTCGAGCTCGCCCTGGTTCAGCAGCATGCGCGCGAAACGCTGATAATCGTCGAGCGTCGAGGCGAGCCCGAACCCGCCCGGGGTCAATGCATTGTCCTGAAAGTTCAGCTTCTGCGCCTCGGCGCCGTCCTGCTGGACCAGCTTGCCGTCCTTTTTCACATACATCGCCGCAAAGCGCGGCAGCGTCGCATCGGGTTGCCTCCATGCCGTGTCGGTCATTTTGAGCGGTTCGAAGATGTGCGTGCGAACATAGGCCGCGAAGGGCTGGCCCGACAGCGTCTCGACGAGCGCAGCCTGCACATCGACCGCGATACTATATTCCCACTGCGTTCCCGGCTGGAACAACAGCGGCACCGTCCCCAATCGCCGGCTCGCTTCGGCGAGCGGGATCGTCAGCGCGAGCGGATCGGCCGCAAGATAGGCGTCGTGCGCGGGCGTCGGCCCCGCCCCATATGCGAAGCCCGCGGTGTGGCGCAGGATATCGCGCACCGTGATCGGACGGTCCGCGGGGGCATAGAGCGGCTTGCCCGCCGCATCCCTGCCCGCATAGACGCGCATGGTCGCATATTCGGGCAGATATTTTGCGATGGGATCGTCGAGGTGGAACTTGCCCTGTTCCCAAAGCTGCATCAGCGCGACGCCGGTCACCGGCTTGGTCATCGAATAGATTTGCGCGATCGTGTCGCGGCGCATCGGCGTGTTTACCGCCCGGTCGGCCAGGCCGGCAGTGCCGAAATAGACCTCGCGCCCGCCCTGCCAGATCAACGCCGAGGTGCCCGCGGCGCGACCGTCGGCGATCATCGATTTAAGCGCGGCGTCGATCCGCGCCTTGTCGATCTTGAGCTTTTCCGAAGGTGCGGCTTGCGCCTGTGCGGGCGGCGCGGAGAGCGGAAATGCGACCCCCGCCGAGAAGATGGCCAAAGCGAGTGCCACTGCGCGCATGATTGCTCCCCTTTGTCCGGCCGATCGGCGCCGGTTCGGGGGCATCACATCGCGTTCGGTGCCACAGGTCAACGCTGGAGCGCATGAATAGGTCTGCGGTTATTCGGCTGCGACGGGCTCCGCGGTGACCAAGGTGCCATTCTGGATCAGCCATTGCGGGTGCCCGGCCTGCACCGATGCGATGATGCGGTCCATCGCCGCCGCGACCTGTTCGCCCTCGCTGTCGCGATCGCGACGGATGACGACACGGCGGGCCTGCGCGTCGATCAGGATTGCCTCGCGCCGCACCAGACCGCCCACGGTCAACTCGCTGAGGATCGCGCGGCTGTCATCGTCGCGCTGCTCGAGCGTCGCGATACGCTGGTTCAGCCGCTCCTCGAACTGCACCGCGGCGTTGGTCTGTTGCCGCAACTGGACGATATTGACGTGGCTGGCACGATCGAGTTCGTAGCGCACCTTCGCCGCCAGATCGTCGTTGAGCCGCGCAGCATATTGATCGACGAGCACGACGCCGTCGACCGCGACCTCGTCATTCTCGATCCGCACGTTCAGGCTATCGACGCGGTCGTCCTTGCCCAGCAGGCGGTTCAGTTCGGACTGCACGATCGAGCGCGCGCGCACTTCGCGCGCGATGCCGTTGAGCGATAGCGCCAGCGGGATCGACAAAATGCCGAGCGCGACGACGATGCCGGTGACCTGCATCGCGGTGTGCTGCCGCGTCAGCGACGGGCCGAAATGATTGAGCCGCGCGACGATCGTCGCGGCGAACGCAATGGCGAGCGTGTTGGTGAGGAACAGCAGCGCCGCGCCGAGCGCGAAATCCATCCGCCCCGTGACCAGCCCGAAAGCAACGGTCGAAAGCGGCGGCACCAGCGCGGTCGCGATCGCCACCCCGACCATCACCCCCGACAGTTTGCGCATGATCGCATAGACGCCGGCGATGCCGCCGACCACCGCAACACCCAGGTCGAGCAAGGTCGGCTGCGTCCGCGCGCGCAATTCGGGGGTGACGTCCTTGATCGGCGACAGCCAGATGATCAGCATCGCCACGAGAATTGCGACCGCCATCCCGGCAGCGAGCGTCACCAGCGAGCGCTTGATCAGATTGCTTTCGATCGTCGCGAGGCCAAAGCCGAGGCCCATGATCGGGCCCATCAGCGGCGACACGAGCATCGCGCCGATGACAACCGCGGTCGAGCTTTGCAGCAGGCCGAGCGTCGCGATCGCCGCAGCCAATATGATGAGCAGCAGGAATTTCTTGTCGAGCCGCGCATCGCGCGCAACGCTCGCCAGAGTCAACGAGCGGCCGTGGGCATCGCCCCCGGCCGCTTCGTTATTTTCTTCGTTCCCGGGCGGTCTGGCCCGCGCCGCGCGGCGACCGCCGGCGTTGAACGGCGCATCGCCCAGTCCGGGCACTCCGGAAGGATCGCCGGCCACGGCCGATCAGATCTTCCCGGTCAGTTCCGGAACGGCGTTGAACAGATCGGCGACGAGGCCGAAGTCCGCGACCTGGAAGATCGGGGCGTCTTCGTCCTTGTTGATCGCAACGATCGTCTTCGAATCCTTCATGCCCGCAAGATGCTGGATCGCGCCCGAGATGCCGATCGCGAAATAGACCTGCGGCGCGACGATCTTGCCGGTCTGACCGACCTGATAATCGTTGGGGACATAGCCCGCATCGACCGCAGCGCGCGACGCACCGAGCGCGGCGCCGAGCTTGTCGGCGAGCGGGACGATGACTTCCTGATATTTCTCGCTCGAACCCAGCGCGCGGCCACCCGACACGATGATCTTCGCCGAGGTCAGTTCGGGACGATCCTGCTTGGCGATTTCGGCGCCAACGAAGCTCGAGATGCCGGCATCGCTGCCCGCGCCAACAGCTTCAACGGTACCCGAACCGCCCGAGGTCGCGGCCTTGTCGAACGCGGTGCCGCGAACGGTGAGGACCAGCTTGGCGTCCGACGATTCGACGGTCGCAATCGCGTTACCGGCGTAGATCGGACGGGTGAAGGTCTTGGGACCCTCGACCGACAGGATTTCCGAAATCTGCATCACGTCAAGCAACGCAGCGACGCGCGGCGCGACATTCTTGCCAGTGGTCGTCGCGGGCGCGAGAAACGCATCGTGCGACGCCATCAGTTCGGCGACGAGCGGCGCGATATTTTCGGGCAGGTTGTGACCGAAAGCGGCGTTGTCGGCGACATGCACCTTGCCGACGCCGGCGATCTGCGCAGCTTCCTTGGCAACTGCATCGACGCCCGAACCGGCGACGAGCAGATGGACTTCGCCAAGCTTCGACGCGGCGGTGACCACCGCGAGCGTGGCGTCCTTGACGGCCTTGCCGTCATGTTCGACCCAAACCAGAGTTTTCATGAGTGCACTCCAATCGCTTTCAGCTTGGCAACCAGATCATCGACATCGGCGACCTTGACGCCGGCCGAACGAACCGGCGGTTCCGAAACCTTGACCGTCTTGACGCGCGGCGCGGTGTCGACGCCGTAGTCGGCGGGGGTCTTGGTATCGAGCGGCTTCGACTTCGCCTTCATGATGTTCGGCAGCGACGCGTAGCGCGGCTCGTTCAGGCGAAGATCGGTGGTGACGATCGCGGGAAGCTTGAGCTTCACCGTCTCGAGACCGCCGTCGACTTCGCGCGTCACATTGACGCTGTCGCCATCAACATTGACCGCGCTGGCGAAGGTGCCCTGCGCCCAGCCGGTGAGGGCTGCGAGCATCTGGCCGGTCTGGTTGTTGTCGCCGTCGATCGCCTGCTTGCCAAGGATGACAAGGCCGGGCTGTTCGGCGTCGGCAATCGCCTTGAAGATCTTGGCGAGCGCGAGCGGTTCGACGTCGTCGTCGGTCTGCACGAGGATCGCGCGGTCGGCGCCCATCGCCAGCGCGGTGCGTAGTGTTTCCTGCGCCTTTGCCGGGCCGACGGACACGGCGATAATCTCGGTCGCGACACCCTTTTCCTTCAGGCGGATCGCTTCTTCGACACCGATTTCGTCGAACGGGTTCATCGACATTTTGACATTCGCAAGGTCAACGCCGGTACCGTCGGACTTGACCCGCGGCTTCACGTTGTAATCGAGCACCCGCTTTACGGGAACGAGGATTTTCATAGCTTCGACAGCTCCTCTCGAAAAATTGTGCACTGCGCCATAATTGGCGTTTACGTAAACGTCAACTAGCAGTCCCGCACCCGCCCCTTTTGGGGAGGGTGTCGTTCTTTATGCCGCGCGGACTTCCGCAACGATCTTCTTCGCCGCGTCGCCAAGGTCATTGGCGGCTACGATCGGCAGGCCCGAATTGGCAAGGATGTCCTTGCCTTCCTGGACGTTCGTGCCTTCGAGGCGGACGACGAGCGGCACCGACAGATTCACTTCCTTCGCCGCGGCGACGATGCCGTCGGCGATGATGTCGCACTTCATGATGCCGCCGAAGATGTTGACGAGGATGCCCTTCACGGCGGGGTCCTTGAGGATGATCTTGAACGCCGCGGTGACCTTTTCCTTCGAAGCGCCGCCGCCCACGTCGAGGAAGTTGGCCGGGAATTCGCCGTTGAGCTTGATGATGTCCATCGTCGACATCGCGAGGCCGGCGCCGTTGACCATGCAGCCGATGTTACCGTCGAGCTTGATGTAGGCGAGGTCATATTCCGATGCTTCGACCTCGGCCGGGTCTTCTTCGGTCAGGTCGCGCAGCTCGGCGAGATCCTTGTGGCGGAACATCGCATTGCCGTCGAACGCCACCTTGGCATCGAGCACGAGAAGCTCGTCGCCATCCTTGCCTTCGCAAACGGCGAGCGGGTTGATTTCGATCTGCTCGGCATCGGTGCCGAGGAACGCGTCATACAGGCCCGCGAGAGTCTTGGCGGCCTGCTTGGCAAGGTCGCCCGACAGGCCCAGCGCCGCCGAGACGGCGCGGCCGTGATGCGGCTGGAGGCCCGTCGCGGGGTCGATGAGGATGGTGTGGATCTTTTCCGGCGTGTCGTGCGCGACGGTTTCGATATCCATGCCGCCTTCGGTCGAGGCGACGACCGCGATGCGGCTCGACCCACGATCGACGAGCAAAGCGAGGTAGAATTCCTGCTTAATGTCGGCGCCGTCGGTGATGTAGAGACGGTTGACCTGCTTGCCGGCTTCGCCGGTCTGGATCGTCACCAGCGTGTTGCCGAGCATGTCCTTGGCGTGCGCTTCGACCTCTTCGATCGTCTTGGCGAGACGGACACCGCCCTTTGCATCGGGGCCGAGTTCCTTGAACTTGCCCTTGCCGCGGCCGCCAGCGTGGATCTGCGACTTCACGACATAGAGCGGCCCGGGGAGCTGCTTCGCAGCGGCGACGGCGTCTTCGACGGTCATCGCGGCAATGCCCTTGGGGACGGCGACGCCGTATTTCGCGAGCAGTTCTTTCGCCTGATATTCGTGGATGTTCATGAGGTCTGCCGGGCCTTTCGACTCTGATGCGGGAGAGGATTGGCGCCGCATAAGCACAAGTTTGGCGGCAAGGCTACCCCTAGCGGGCCCCTGTCGCGTCAGGGCCGCGGCGGGGCCGGGACGGGCCGCCCGCCGCTTATAGTGACGCTTGAAACTTTCCCTGATAGTTCCGCGATGGCGCGGATGCGAACGAGGGAGCCGAAGGTGCAGATAAGGGTCACGATTCTGGCGCTGCTGGCGCTCGCCGGCTCGCATGGGGCGCTCGCGGAAACGCCGCAGGTGCTCGACATCGATGTCGCCGCGGCGCCGAATGTCGTTCGCGTCGGTGCGGAAGAACAGCTCATATACGAGCTTCACCTGACAAATTTGTCCGCGGGCCCGCTCCGGCTCGACGAATTGATCGTCAAGGCGGATGGCCGCAGTGCACCGATCAAGGCCTATACCGGCGACGAACTGGCCGCCGCGATCGCGATCGTCGGCCCCAAAGATACGAACGGCGTGCGGATGATCGCCCCGGGGCGCCGTGCCGTCCTCTATATCAACGCACCGATACCCGCCCGTCTCGCCAAAGGCCTCATCACGCACGATCTGCGGTTGAGCGACGCCGGGCCCGACAGCGCCGACACCATTTTCACGGTGACGGGCGGCCTCGCCAAGATCGAAGACCGCGCCCTGCCCCGCCTGTCGCCGCCGCTGCGCGGCGGGCCGTGGGTGGCGGTATACGATCCGGGCATGGAACGCGGCCATCGGCGGGTCTTTTATACTACGGACGGGTCGGCGACGCTTCCCGGCCGCTTTGCGATCGACTGGATGAAGATCGACACGAGCGGAAAATTGTCGTCGGGCGATGCCAATATTCCGGCGAGCCACTATGGCTTCGGCGCCGAAGTGCTCGCTGTTGCCGACGGCACTATCGTCGCCATCCGCGACGATGTTCCCGACCCCGCGACGCGATCGGGCCGGACGAACCCGTCGATCGCCGACGCCAGCGGCAATTTCGTCACGCTCGATATCGGCGGCGGACGCTACGCCGTCTACGAACATCTGAAGCAGGGTGCGCCGGTCGCGGTAGGTGACCGGGTCAAGGCCGGACAGCTCGTCGGTTTCCTCGGCTTCACCGGGCAGGCCAGCGAGCCGCATCTGCATTTCCATCTGGCCGACCGGCCGTCGATCCTCGGTGCCGAGGGTCAACCCTATGTCTTCGCGTCGCTCACGCGGCTGGGGCAATATGCGACGATCGACAGTTTTTTCCGCGGCCAGGCATGGCCGCCGGCCGATCGCTCCGAAATGGTGCGGGGCAGTTTTCCGCCGCCGAACCTTGTCGTACGCTTTCCCGGCGATTGAGGGCTAGCGCAGCGCGCAGAGCGCAGCCGAGCTGGTCGACACGGTCAGGATTTCGGGATCCTTGAGCGCGCGAACCTTGCGGAAAAACTGGTCGAGCGTCAGGTCGGTGACGTGCTTGTCCTTGAGACTGCCGAGCGCCGACAGGCGGCGAAGCTGGACCAGCGACAGGCGGTCGACCATGCGTTCGGCCATGCACGCCGACATCGCTTTCGACAGGCCGGCGTTGTTGAGGCCGGTGCGCAGCCGCGCTTCGGGGGTCGCGCAACCGGCAAGCGCAAGCGAAAGCACGACCAGCGGCAGGGCAGCAAGCTTCATCGGGATTACCTTCCGTGATATTCGGCAACGGCGGACGACACGGCCTGCATCAACGCCATACGCGCAGGAATGCCCGATGTCGTGCTGCCCATCATCACGACGATCGCGTAACGGGTGCCGTCGGGCGCGGTGGCGATACCGATGTCGTTATAGCCCGCGGTCATACCGCCGAGATTCTGTCCCGTGCCGGTCTTGTGCATGAATTGCCAGCCCGGCGGCAGCCCGGCCTTCAACCGCTGCGGCCCACTCCTCGTCCGGCTCAGCACGCCCTGCAGATATTCCGTCGATTCGGGCGACAGCAAGGTGCCACGCGCAAGCCGCGTGAGGGCGCTGGCGATCGCGGCGGGGCTCGCGCCGTCGACGGGATTGGCGAGATAATTGTTCATCGCGGCCTGACGCGCCGCCGGCGACAATGCGGCGCGCGCGGTTTCGAAATTGCGGCCGACCGAATAGCTTTGCTGCCAGGTCAGTCCGGCAGTCCCCGCCTGCAACAGGCGTTCACCGGGCCCAAAGCGAATCGACCCCAGATCTTTTTTCGCGATGAAGGCGCGCACGGCGGCGGGTCCGCCGACGGTACGCAACAGGCTGTCGTTCGCAAGATTGTCGCTGTGGGTGATCGCGGTCTCGATCAGGTCACGGACGCTCATCGTAATCGAACCCTCAGCACGCACGCGTGCCGCGAGCGGCTGGTGAAAGACCACCAGATCCTCGGGACCGATGCGGACGCGCTGGTCCATGCGCATCCGCCCCTGGTCGACCGCGTCGAGCACCGTCAGCGTGACCCACAGTTTCGACACGCTCTGTTGCGGAAACAGTTCGGGCCCGCGCTGGGAAATCGCCCATTCGCCGTCGATGCGCTGCACCGCGATGCCGGTCTTGCCAGGAAAAGCGCGCCAGAGGGCGGCAATACGGTCGGTAAGCCCGGCAGGAGCACGGCGGAAACCCTGATCCAGCGGACCGTCAGGACGCGGCATCGTCGAACGCACCGGCTGCCCGATCGGGACGCTGACCGACCCCGCCGGCCCCCGCACCGCCGTTTGTTGTTGCGGGCGCGGCTGCGGCACGATCGCGGCGCTGCTGACACAGCCCGCAAGCACCGCGGCGCTCAGCGACATCGCGAGGAGCGGCTTGCCGGATAACCTAAACTTCATTCGAACCCCGCATTTGCGACTTTTATCTTTTCCCGACACCCGTCGGTCTTGCCACTCGTCACGCAGGCCCGCGGGAGGGGCCAGCGATTTGCGGTGAATGATTCATCTGTCGCGACAAGCGGCGGAACCCGCCGGTTTTGGCGGCAGATTTCAGGGCGCCGGGGTCGCCCGCACCATGTCGGGATAAAGCCGCTTCAGCGCTGCGAGTTTCGGCGCGTCCCAACGGAGAATATAGCCGTTCGACGGGTTGCGGCGCATGAAATCCTGATGATTCGCCTCGGCGGGATAGAAGCGTTTATACGCCTCGACCGGAACAACGATCGGCTGGGAGAAATATTTGCCGCGTCCGATCTGCGACAGATAGGCGGTCGCGACCTGCCGCTGGACCGCGTCGAGCGGGACGATCGCAGCGCGATATTGCGTCCCGCTGTCGGGACCCTGACGGTTCTTCAGCGTCGGATCGGCAACCACCGAAAAGAGGATGCGGAGCAAGCTCCCGTAGCTGACCTGGGTCGGGTCATAGACGATGCGAACCGCCTCGGCGTGCCCCGACTTGCCGTCGTGGGTCCGCTCATATCTGGCGGTCGCGGCGCTGCCCCCATGATAGCCCGATTCGACCGAAATCACGCCTTTGACGTTCGAAAAAACGCCCTCGACGCCCCAGAAACAGCCGCCCGCAAGCACCGCGGTGGCGCGCCGCACTTTCACCGCTGGATCGACCGCCGCGGCAGGCAATTTGACGACAGCCTCGGCCTGCGCCGGGGTGCATTGCGCGACGACCGCGCCAGCAACCAGCGCAGTGATCGCACGAAGGGAAAAGGTGCGCCGCAGCGGCGTCACGCGGCGATCGGCAGCGCCGGCGCGTTGAAGACGATATAGGTCGCGCCAATCGCAAAGCCAGCGAGCATGGAAAGGAACCAGTCGGAGCGGAGCATGGAGAGCATATGGGCCTCTTTTCTTGTCTTGTCGGTTTGCGGCTTTGGCCGCTTTGCTTACACCGACGATATGGAGCGCCCCGACCAACCGTGCAGTGATAGCAGTCACCCTAACAGGAATGACTTACTATCCGGTGAACCGGGCGGTTAACCGCCGTTCAGGTTCAAATAGGCTGCGCCGCCGGGATTACAAGACCGGTCGGTACAGAATTCCTATGCGGACGAAAATTCTCCCTGTCAGGAGAGCGCCGCACACGCCTGCTGGATGCGCACGCACGCTTCTTTCAGCACCGCTTCCGATGTCGCGTAGGAAACACGGAACGCTGGCGAGAGGCCGAAGGCGCCGCCATGCACCGCCGCGACCTTCGCGCTATCGAGGAAATAATCGATCAGCTTTTCGTCGCTGTCGATCAGCGTGCCGTCAGGGGTCTTCTTGCCCATGCAGCCGCTCGCGTCGGGATAGACATAGAAGGCTCCATCGGGGACGGGGCAGATCAGGCCGGGTGCGTCGTTGAGCATCGCGACGACCATGTCGCGACGCTTCCTGAACGCGGCATTGCGGTCGTCGAGGAACTGCTGCGGCCCGCCGAGCGCCGCGGCGGCGGCGGCCTGCGCGATCGAACAGGGGTTCGACGTCGACTGCGACTGCAGCTTCGCCATCGCCTTGATCAGCCACGCGGGGCCGCCGGCATAGCCGATGCGCCAGCCGGTCATCGCATAGGCCTTCGAACAGCCGTTGACGGTCAGGATGCGGTCGATCAGGTCGGGGCAGCGCTGCGCCAGCGTCGTGAATTCGAAATCGGCGTACCAGACATGCTCGTACATATCGTCGGTCATCACCATCACATGCGGGTGGCGGCGGATGACCTCGCCCAGCGCGTCGAGTTCTTCGCCCGAATAGGCGGCGCCCGACGGGTTCGACGGCGAGTTGAACATGATCCAGCGCGTCTTCGGCGTGATCGCGGCGTCGAGCTGCGCCGGGGTGATCTTGTAATTCTGCGCCGCGGTGCCTTCGATGATCACCGGGGTACCGCCCGCGAAGGCGACGATATCGGGGTAGCTCACCCAATAGGGCGCGGGGATGATGACCTCGTCGCCCTTGTCGACCGTCGCGACGAGCGCGTTGAACAAGGTATGCTTGCCGCCGACGTTGACGCTGATCTGGTCGAGCCCGAATTCGAGCCCGTTGTCGCGGCGGAATTTGCCGCGGATCGCTTCCTTCAGCGCCACCGTGCCGTCAACCAGCGTATATTTGGTCTGACCGTTCCGGATCGCTTCGATCGCCGCTTCCTTGACGAAATCGGGGGTGTCGAAATCGGGCTCACCCGCGGAGAGGCCAATCACGTCGACGCCCGATGCTTTCAGCGCCGATACGCGCGCGGTCATCGCGAGCGTCGCCGAAGGCTGGATGCGGCCGAGCGCGGCGGAGACATGGGGCTGGAAAGTCGACATGGAAAAGCGTCCTTGCGAGAGGGCGGGCGGCGAGGATCTGGCAGAAAATTGCGCGCGGCAGCGCCTATCGTGTCCGCTCGCAATTCGCAAGCGCGCGACTTGATAATTTACCTATGCAGCGGACAGGTCAGTCTATCGAGGATGCCGCAGCGTCGGCCAGCCGCGCCGGGATCAATCCGCGCAGCGAATTGCCGATGAAGAAACCGCCGTCCAGATCGGCAAGCCGCAGGTGCGACTCGACCGCGCGCCCCTTGTCGATCAGCTCGGCGCGCAGCACCCCGGGAAGCAGCCCCAGCGCAAGCGGCGGGGTGAGCAACTGGCCATCGCGCTCGACAAAAATATTGCTCCAGCTGCCCTCGGTGACAAAGCCCGGCTCGTCGACAAACACCACCTCCGCCGTGCCGCTTTCGTGCCGCGCGCCATCATAGGCAGCGCGTAGGCTGGTCTTGTGGGTCAGGCGAAAGTCGTCGGCGGCCATCGGCGCGGGGCATACCGCGACGGGCACCGGCAGTTCGGCAAGCCGCGGCAGCGGCGACACCTCGACCGCCAGCGCACCCGACGGGGCGAGCCGCATCCGCACCCGCGCGGCATTGCGCAGACGGAAGGTCGCCGATTGCAGGCTGTTGCGCGCACCGTGCCGATCGAACGCAAAGCCCAACGCCTCGGCGCTCGCCTTCATTCGCGCCAGATGCCCCTCGAGCCGCTGGACGCCCTCGACCGGATCGAAGAACATGGTTTCGATGAGGTCGAAGCTTTCCTCCGCTGCGCCCACAAATTCCCCCTTGGCCAGACATTCACGCCATTCTTCAACGGGTTCGCTGTCGGCGACGATTCCCGATCCCAATCCCAGCGTGGCGCAAGGCCGGCCGTCCTGCAAGCCGCTTTGCGGTAACATCAAAGTCCGGATCGCAACATTGAACGCCGCATCGCCCCCCGGCTCGATGAACCCGATCGAGCCCGTGTAAAGCCCGCGCGCGCCCGTTTCCAGTTCGTCGATGATTTCCATCGCGCGCACCTTGGGCGCTCCGGTGATCGACCCGCAGGGAAAGGCAGCACGCAACACATCGACCGCGCCGACCCCATCCGGCAGCCGCGCGCTGACGTCGGAAACAAGCTGGTGGATCGTTGGAAAGCTTTCGACGCGGAACAGGTCCGGTACCGCGACCGATCCCGGCACCGCGACGCGCGACAAATCATTGCGGATCAGGTCGACGATCATCAGATTTTCGGCGCGCTGCTTGGGATCCGCTGCCAGCTCGCGCGCCGCGGCGGCATCGGCCCCGGCGTCGGCAAGACGCGCCGCGGTCCCCTTCATCGGCCGCGCCATCACTTGCCGTCCCCGCAGCGCAAAGAATAGTTCGGGCGAGTGCGACACGATGGCCTGCTCTCCGGTCCAGATGACGCCGCCATAGCCCGCGCGCGCCGTCCGCCGCAGCCGCGCATGGACGGCGAGCGGATTGCCCAGCACCGGAACCTCGGCGCGGAACGTGAAATTCGCCTGATACATGTCGCCCGCGCGAATGAATCCCAGCACCGTCTCGACCGCCGCCAGATAATCGGCGCGCGCGACGCCCGGTGTGACCTTGCCAATCCACGCCGATGCCGGATCGGGAAGCAGGCCGGGCACAGCATCGGGGTCGATCCGCTCGACATTTTGGAACAGCCCGAACCAGCCAAGCAGAGCACCCCCCGCTTGGGTGTCGACCACCCCGCGCCATGCGGGTGCGAGGCCTTTGCCCGCTTCATAAGCCAGATAGCCCGCAGCATGGAGCCCGCGCGCCTGCGCCGCTTCCAGCGCCGACAGCAAGGCCGGAACCTCCGCCGCCGAATGCGCAGCGAGGATTTCGACCGGATCGACGAACAGGCGCGCCGCCGCGGCGCCCTCGACGCGCGCATCGTCGAGCAGCACGAAGGGAGGGCAGCCGGGGCCCGGAACGGGAATTGCGTCGCCGTCCGCCATCATTATCCTACCAATGTCGATTGCGCGCCGGCCGCGGGTCAGCGGTCGCGCTTCATACGGATCGAACGGCCGCCGTTGACCGAAGCGAAATAGCTGCCCATCGCCGCGACCTTGATCTTGACCTTCTGTCCCGCCTTGGGATCGCGCGGAAGACTGGTGGAGTCGATCTGCACCCACACGGCATCATCGTCCATCACAAGCCGGTATTTGCCGGAAGCATCGGTGCTTACCGAACGGATCGTCGTTTCGATTTCCTTGACCTCATCCTCGTCGCCGCCGAAAATCCCGCCGAGCTTGGGGAAGGAAAAACCGAAAAGGCCACGCCGCGCCTTCTTTGCCGTCTCGCGATCGGTGAAGGTAATCTCGCGCGCCTGGTCGGCACTCGACAACGCGCCGACCGTGCGGTCGAAACAGGCAAGCCGCGCCGTGGCATCGGTGATATCGCGGCAGGCATAGAGTTGCTGGATCTGAGCGGGACGCATCGGCGGCTCCTTGTCTTTCCCGGCCACCGGCATGGCGACAACGCAAGCAAGAAGAACGAGCGGCGCGGCGACGCGATATGACAGCTGCAGCATGGCAAAACCCCTGGCGAGAACGATAAGCGCTGCCTAGCCGCCACGACGGCGCGCCGCAAGCAAGCCCGGTTGCGATCATCGCTTACTGACCCTAGTGTAAGGAACCCCATCCTTCTTAAAAGGACGTCCGCTCGCATGGATAGCCGCTTTTCCTGGTCGACCGATTACCACCACCCCACGTCATGGGATCAGGAATTTGCGCCGCTGTCGCTCCCCGACATGCTCGCCGCCAGCGCCGGACGGCGCGGCAATATGCCGATGCTCGACTTCATGGGCCGCGAGTTCAGCTATGCCGAGGTCGCGCGCGGCGCAGCGCGGGTCGCGCGCGGATTGCAACAACGCGGGGTCAGCAAAGGCAGCCGCGTCGGCCTCTTTCTCCCCAATGTGCCGCATTATGTTGCGGCCTATTATGGCGCACTCGCGATCGGGGCGACGGTGGTCAACTTCTCGCCGCTCTATACCGTCGCCGAACTCGAGGCGCAGGTCGAGGATTCGGGCACCGACACGCTGTTCACCGTCAGCGCCGCTGCGCTGCTGCCTACGGCGTTGAAAGTCCTCGACGGATCAAGCCTCAAGACGCTCGTCGTCGGGTCGGTCGCGGGGGGACTGCCAGCGGCAAAGTCCGTGCTCTACCGGCTGTTCAAGCGGTCCGAGGTTGCGGCGCTGCCCGCCGACCGGCGTGTAATCCGCTTTTCCGCGCTCACGGACAATGATGGCCGGCCCGATCCCGTTGCGATCGACCCCGAAAAGGATATCGCGCTCATCCAGTACACCGGCGGCACGACCGGAACGCCGAAGGGCGCGATGCTGACGCACCAGAATCTGACCGCCAATGCACGGCAGGTGAATGCCATCGACCCCGACCATGGCGCGGCCGACCGCATCCTCGGCGTCCTCCCCTTCTTCCATGTCTTCGCTAACACCTGTGTGCTCAATCGCACGATCCTCAACGGCGGCTCGATCACGATGTTGCCGCGCTTCGAAGCCAAACAGGCGCTGCAGGCGATCAGCCGCACGAAAACGACGGCGCTGCCGGGGGTGCCGACCATGTATCAGGCGCTGCTCGATCATCCCGATCTTGCGACGACCGATTTCTCTTCCCTGCGCATCTGCATTTCGGGCGGCGCGCCGATGTCCGCCGAACTGCGCGAAAAATTCGTCGCCGCAACCGGAGCATCGCTCGTCGAAGGCTATGGACTGACCGAAAGCTCGGGGGTCGTCTCGACCAACCCTTATGAAGGCCCGGTCAAACCCGGCACGATCGGCCAGCCGCTTCCCGCGACGCATATCCGGCTGCTCGACAAGGAAGACCCCTCGAAAGATGCGCCCGACGGCGAGCCGGGCGAGCTCGCGGTCAAGGGACCGCAAATCATGCAGGGCTATTGGAACCGGCCCGACGCGGACAAGGACAGCTTTACCGCCGACGGCTGGCTGCGCACCGGTGACGTCGCGGTGGTCGAGGCCGACGGCTATATCCGCATCGTCGACCGGCTGAAGGACATGATCGCGGTCGGCGGGTTCAAGGTATACCCCAGCGTGATCGAGGCGCATTTGTACGAACATCCCGCGGTCAAGGAAGCGATCGTGCTCGGCGTCCCCGACGCCTATCGGGGCGAGGCACCGAAAGCCTTCGTCACGCTCGAGGACGGCTTCCAGATCAGCGGCGAAGCGCTCGCCGCCTGGCTCAACCCGCAGCTCGGCAAGCATGAGCGGGTGAACGCGGTCGAAGTCCGGCTGAATCTGCCCAAGACGATGATCGGCAAGCTCGACCGGAAAGCCCTACGTGCGGAGGAGGGTGAGGGAGCCTAAGCTTCCTTCTCCCTTGATAGGCGAAGTTGGATGAGGGTGGCGGTGCGACAATGCGCCACCGTTTCAGGCCGAGAACACACCCCCACCGCTGCGACTAAGCCAGCAAGCTGGCGAGTCTCGCTGCCTCCCCCATCAAGGAGGGAGCCAACAGCATTGTCACAATGTAATGTTGTAACCTTTGTCATGTTATGCCATATCTCGCGCTGCAATCGCACCAACGGAGAATCGGGTGACCCATGTCGCCAGCCCTGCCCCTGTCCTGACGCGCCTCGGCGCGGTGGTCCGGGCTGCGCGCGATTCGAAACCGCTCACCTCCCTCAGCGGCGACCAGCTCGCGATGGGACTGTCGGGGCTGTGCCTCGTGCACTGCCTTGCGACGACCGTCTTCTTCGCTTCGCTTGCCTCGGTCGGCGGGGTGTTTCTCGAAAATCATCTCTTCCACGAAATCGGGCTGATCGTCGCGATCGGTTTCGCCTTGATCACGCTCGTCTCGGGCGTGCTCAGCCATGGCTATATGATGCCGTTCGCGGTCGGCAGCTTCGGGCTTGGCATGATGGCGGGCGCGCTGTCGCGGCCGCACGACGGCAGCGAAGTGATCGCGACGATGATCGGTGTCGCGGTCGTCGCGCTCGGTCACGACCTCAACCGCCGCGCGCGGCACTGATCGCTCCGCATCGGAGATGTCCGCAACTTGCGGGCGTCCCCCAAACAGCCTACATTGTGTCGATAGTGGACGCGGGGTTTTTCCGCGCACGAGGAACAGCCAATGGGCAAGCATGATCATCCGCACGTCGAGGCAAGCGGCGCCTCGCTCGCCAAGGCAGCGCAGACCGCGCTCGAAAGCGCGGGCGAAGCGTGGACCGATATGCGGTCGCAGATTTTCGACGCGGTCGCCGAAATCGGCAAGCCCGCCAGCGCCTATGAAATTGCCGACATTGTATCGCAGAAGCGCGGCAAGCGCGTCGCGCCGAACAGCGTCTATCGCATCCTCGACCTGTTTGTGGCGAACAACCTTGTCCGCCGCGTCGAGAGCGCCAACGCCTTTGTCGCGAACAGCCATCCGGGCTGCCTGCACGATTGCATCTTCCTGATCTGCGACACCTGCGGCAGCGCGGTGCATGTCGACAATGACAAGATTTCGGGCGGCGTCCGCGCCGCGGCCGAAGCGACGGGCTTTGCCGCCGAACGCCCGGTGATCGAGGTGCGCGGCAAATGCGCCGAGTGCCAATAGGCTAGGCGAGCACACCCGCAGAACCATCCGGCAGGGGCCTGCGCGTCTCCGCGGCGCGTCTTCGACCCTTGCCGTGCCCGACGCCCCTTTTCACTCCGGCCGTGCAGGTCTAGGGAAACCGCGAATCCTTAAAAAGGGGCGAAAGGCTGCACATGAACACCGTGATCATCCGCGAAGACGATCTGATCGAGACGATCGCCGACGCGCTCCAGTACATCAGCTACTTCCATCCGATGGACTATATCCGCGCGCTCGGCGCCGCCTATGAGCGCGAAGTCTCGCCCGCCGCGAAGGATGCGATGGCGCAGATCCTGTCGAACAGCCGCATGTGCGCCGAGGGGCACCGCCCGATCTGCCAGGACACCGGCATCGTCACGGTCTTCATCAAATGGGGCATGGACTGCCGCCTCGACAGCCCCCGCAGCCTGCAGCAGGTCGTCGATGAGGGCGTGCGCCGCGCTTACCTGCATCCCGAGAACAAGCTCCGCGCCTCGATCCTCGCCGACCCCGCGTTCAGCCGCGTGAACACCAAGGACAACACGCCCTCGGTGCTCAACGTCGAGATGGTCCCGGGCGCGAAAGTCCACATCGACGTCGCCGCGAAGGGCGGCGGCAGCGAGAATAAGTCGAAGTTCAAGATGATGAACCCGTCGGATTCGATCGTCGACTGGGTGCTCGAAATGGTGCCGCAGATGGGCGCCGGCTGGTGCCCGCCGGGCATGCTCGGCATCGGCATCGGCGGCACCGCCGAAAAGGCGATGCTGCTCGCCAAGCAATCGCTGATGGACCCGATCGACATGACCGAACTGCTCGCGCGCGGGCCGTCGTCGCCGACCGAGGAGCTGCGCATCGAGCTTTATGAAAAGGTCAACGCGCTCGGCATCGGCGCGCAGGGGCTCGGCGGCCTCGCCACCGTGCTCGACATCAAGATCGCCGACTGGCCGACGCACGCCGCGTCGAAGCCCGTCGCAATGATCCCGAACTGCGCCGCGACCCGCCACGCGCATGTCACCCTCGACGGCAGCGGCCCCGCGTTCCTCGAACCGCCCGTGCTTGCCGACTATCCGCAGATCGACTGGAAGCCCGATACGGCGGCGATCCGCGTCGACCTCGACAATCTGACCCCCGAAGTCGTTGCGAGCTGGAAACAGGGCGACCGCTTGCTGCTCAACGGCAAGATGCTCACCGGCCGCGACGCCGCGCACAAACGCATCGCCGACATGCTCGCCAAGGGCGAGCAATTGCCCGTCGAGTTCAAGGGCCGCGTTATCTATTATGTCGGCCCGGTCGATCCGGTGGCGGAGGAAATCGTCGGCCCCGCCGGGCCCACGACCGCGACGCGCATGGACAAGTTCATGGACATGATGCTGGGTCAAGGCCTGCTCGCCTGCGTCGGCAAGGCCGAACGCGGCCCCGCCGCGACGCAGGCGATCGCGAAGCACAAAAGCGCCTATATGATGGCGGTCGGCGGCGCGGCCTATCTCGTCGCGCGCGCTATTAAAGGAAGCAAGGTCGTCGGCTTCGCCGACCTCGGCATGGAGGCGATCTACGAGTTCGAGGTCCAGGACTTCCCCGTGACCGTCGCAGTCGACAGCGAAGGCCAGAATGTCCACGTCAACGCGCCGATGCTGTGGCAGAAACGGATCAAGGACGAGGAGTTGCTCGAAAAGGCATAAGGGGACGGGGCGATGGCGGACAGCGAAGCGATCGACCTCTACTCCCCCCACTCGCCCGAGCAGATCGCGCGCAAGCTCAAAAAGATCATGGACGACCCGATGCCGGGCGCAAAGGCGCGCGTGTTCGGCAGGGGCAGCGAGCGCGACATGAATCTGCGCTACCGCCAGCGCGATACGCGCACGAATATGGAACCGGTACTCGACGCGGTGATGGAACCGTACGCGGGCGGCACGCGGATCTCCGGCAGCTTCGGCGCGCCGCCGGGCGCGCGCTATTTCCCCTATATATGGGTCGGCTTCCTCTCGCTGTTCGTTATCGGCGGTATCCTTGCGTTTCTTTACATCCCCGGCGCCGGTCTGTTCGCGACCTTCTTCGCCGGCATTCCGCTGCTGATGATCTTTGCGGGCCTTGCCGCCTTTCGCGCCCAGCCCGACCCCGCCGATGACAAGGCGAAGATTCTCGACTTTCTCGCGCGCGAAATCGACGCCCGACCCGTCACGTCACGGTAAGTCCCCGGCACGACCTTGCGTTTGGCCGCCGATGCGGCACATTGCTGCGCAATCAAAGCAGCAGGGGACGCATGATGGATTTCCGTGAGCTTAACCGATTGAACCGCCGCGATATGCTGCGCGGCACCGCGATGTTGGGCGCGGGCGCGGCGTTTATGCAGCCCGTTCCGCTGTGGGCGCAGTCGGGAGCGATGGCGGACATCCGCAAGGCGGCAGAAGCGGGCAAGGCGGCGTCGATCAAGCGGCTGCGCGACTGGATTGCCCTTCCCTCGATCGCCGCCGAGAACCGCAGCATGCCCGAAGGCGCGGCCTATATGGCCGAGCTTGCCAAGGATGCAGGCTTCACCAATGTCGAGATCGTACCCACCGACGGCCACCCCGGCGTGTTCGGGACGATCGACGTCGGCGCGAAACGGACGATCGGCATCTATTTCATGTACGACGTGAAGCAGTTCGATCCCGCCGAATGGTCGTCGCCGCCGCTCGAGGGCAAGATGGTCGACAAACCCGGCTTCGGCCAGTCGATCGTCGGTCGCGGCGCGGTAAACCAGAAGGGCCCCGAGGCGACCTTCCTCGCCGCGCTCCACGCGATCCGCGCCGCCAAAGCAAAGCTGCCGGTGAACATCGTGCTGATCTGCGAGGGCGAGGAGGAGATCGGGTCGCCGCACTTCCGTCAGGTGGCGACAAAGCCCAACATCCTCGCCGCGCTCAAGAAATGCGACGGTATCTTCATCCCCTTCGCCTCGCAGGACAAGACCGGCGCGGTCGACGTCAATCTGGGGTCGAAGGGCATTATCGAACTCGAACTGGTGGCAAGCGGCGAAAAATGGGGCCGCGGCCCGCAGAAGGATGTGCATTCGAGCCTGAAGGCGATGATCGATTCGCCCGCATGGCGGCTGGTCCAGGCACTCCAGACGCTCGTCACCCCCGACGGCAACACCCCGCAATCGACGGCTGGTTCGAAAATGTCCGCCCGCTCACCGACCGCGAAAAGACATTGATCCGCGAAGCGGCGAAAGGCGCCGACGAGGCGGCCGAAAAGCAGGCGCTCGGGGTCAAGACGTGGATCGACAATTTGAGCTATGACAATGCGCTGATCCGCCTTGCGCAGGAGCCCACGGTCAATATCGAAGGACTTGTCGCCGGCTATACCGGCCCCGGCGGCAAGACGGTCCTTCCCGGCCGCGCGGTCGCCAAGCTCGACTTGCGGCTCGTCCCCAATCAGACGCGCGCCGAGGCCGAGAAGAAACTCCGCGCCCACCTCGACAAACACGGCTTTACCGATGTCGAGATGAACGTCTCGGGCGGCTATGACCCGACAGAAGTCGCCGAAAACAGCATGCTGATCCGCACCGAGCTCGCGACCTATAACAAGCTCGGTGTGAAGACGAACGTCAACGCGCGGCTCGCGGGTAGCTGGCCGGGCGCGACCTTCACCGCGCCGCCGGTGTCGATCCCGGCGGGCCACTTCGGCATCGGTCACGGGTCGGGCGCGCATGCGCCGAACGAATATTTCCTGATCGATTCGACCAATCCGAAAGTCGCAGGGCTCGTCGACGCGACGATGGGCTTTGTCGAATTCCTCTACACGCTGGCGGCGATCAAGTGAGGCGGGGCAAATGAGCGATCTCAACGGAGTTGCGCATGTCATCCTGACCGCAGGAAATTTCGAACGGTCGACCGCCTTCTGGCGCGCGATGATCCGCTATCTCGATCTCAAGATCGTGCTCGACAGCGAATATATGCTCTATGGCGTCGGCGGCCGCACCGCGATCGGCATCCGCACCGGCAGCCCGGAGAATGCCGGGAGGCGGTTCGACCAGGGGGCGCCCGGGTTGCACCACGCCTGTTTCCGCATGCGCGATCGCGCCGCAGTCGATGCCGTTGGCGTTTTTTTGAAAGGCCGCGACGATATCCATATCGTTCATGCGCCGCAGGAGGAGCCTTGGGCGCCTGGTTATTATTCGATCCTGTTCGAGGACCCCGACGGCATCCGGATCGAGTTCAACCATGTCCCCGGCGTCGGCCTGCTCGCCGAGGGGCAGGAGATCGGGAATGCCGACGCATTCGACGGCAGCTGAGTCCCGTTCGGACTAGAAGCCGTACACGAGGGTAAAGCGCGTCTGCGTGTCGACGCGTTCGATGCCCGGCGGCGGGCTGGTGTCGATCTGCGCCGAATAGGCGATGCGCGCCGACAGCGCGCCGGTCAGCTTGGCATTGAGCGCCGTCAGCGAGCTGGTCGAACCATTGGCCTCGCCGATGATCGTCGAGGCGACCTGCGTCAGCCGCAGCGTGGGCGACAATTGCCAGCCGAAATCGAGCCCCGCGAGCGCGGTGAGTTCGGTATCTTCCTTGCCGGATACGAAATCGGTCTGGCGAAAAGCCGGCCCGCCTTTCAGGCTCAATGTCATCTTCTTGCTGTCGAGCACCTTGTAACCCAGCCCGCCCGAAAGATTCCAGCGCGTGTCGTATCCGAGAATCCGGTCATGTTCCCACCGGCCCAGTCCAAAGGCAAAGGCGCGGTCATTGATGCGGTATTGCGGCTCCAGTTCGACCAGATAGCGTTCGACCGACGTCTGGCCGTTCGTGCGCTGGTAATCGGCCTGCGCGCGCATCCGGTGCGTCCAATCGATCCCCTTGCGCGCAAGCGCCACCCCGGCGCTGACCCCGGCCGACTTGGTGTTGCCGCTGCTCTGCGAGGCGCCGATCTGGCCTTCGCCTTTCCAGTTCTGCCAGAATTTCGCCGCCGCCAGCCTTGCGCGCTCGGCCGCTGCCGCCTCGTCCTTGAGCCGCTTTCGTTCAGCGCGATAGGCCAGCAGACGCTCCTCGATCTCTGCCGCGTCGTCAGGACTTGCGGCCTTCGCAACCTGGGCCACCGCCTCCACATCGGCATCCTTGCCGCTCGCAATGGCAGCCGCGAGCATGTTGCGCACGGGATCGGGCGGAATCTCCGCCGGGTTGGCGCTCCGGTAATAAGCGAGCAGCGCGTCGATTTCCCCGATATTGGCGGGGTTCGTCCTTCTGGCGACCTTGGCCACCGCCTCGACATCGTCGTTCTCGCCGCTCGCGAAAGCGGCGTCGATCATCGCCCGAACCGCATCGGGCAACTCGGGATCGGGCTCCATCAGCACCACGGGAACCGGATTGGCGAGCACGGGATTGGGCTGGGGCGGAGTCACCGGTTCCTGCGACGCGTCCGCCGGCGAAACGGCAAGGATGGCGGCAAGCGGCAGGCACAGCGCGGCCAGACGGGGGAGAGTTGTCACCG
Source organism: Sphingopyxis sp. GW821-FHT10B01 (assembly GCF_059415685.1). Lineage (NCBI taxonomy): Bacteria > Pseudomonadati > Pseudomonadota > Alphaproteobacteria > Sphingomonadales > Sphingopyxidaceae > Sphingopyxis > Sphingopyxis sp. GW821-FHT10B01. Next base: position 24,137 of record NZ_JBWKNS010000002.1, read on the forward strand.
AAGACGTCCTTCTCTGGGGGGCAGAAGCCGGGTTCGTTCGATCGTTCGCGCGGGGCCGGTGCGCGTACGATGCGCCCCTATAGCCCGAAAGTTACTGGCATTTCCACCCCGGCTGCCCCATCTGCAAACCTATGTGGGTCGCAATCATCGCCATTTTCTGCGCCGGCGTCGGCAATTTCGCGATGCATCGTGCTTTTATGGAGAGCGACGATCCGCTGATCCAGCAGATGGTCAAACCGCTCGCCGACCGGGCCGGGCCGAATATCACCTATGTCTTCGAATTCCTGCTGCTCGTCGGCGCAATGGCGATCGCGACGCGGAACTGGTTTACCGCGATGATGCTCTATGGTCTCTACACCATCTTCAACGCGATGGCGTTCAGCTGGATCATGCAGCGGCCGCGCTAGACGCTACCATGCGGGACCGGTGATCGGCAGACCTTGCAATTTGAGCCGGTCGAGCACGCCGTCCTTTTCGGCCAGTATGCGCAGGGGAACGACCGCCAGCGTCACGCCGGGCTGGGTGGTCGCATCGCGGATCGCGTCGACCCATGTCTGGCGCAGCGCGGGGCCGAAACCGTCGTTCGTCCACGGCCAGCAGCGCCCGAGCGCTTCCTCGAGCGGGTTGGCCATCACCGCGGGCACGTCGAATTCGGTCCACGCGCGGCCGCGCTCGGTGACGATATCGCCCCCGGCTTCGGTTGCGCCCATCGCGGCTTCGAGGCACGGGATATGCGTCTCGGGCGCTGCTGCGAACAGATTGTCGAGCACGTCCTCGCCGCGCACTTCGCCCACCGGCTGGGTCGGGATTTTCGACTGCCGCGCCGCCTTGCGCACGACATCGGATGCGTCGTCGGCGGTATCCTTGTTGAACGAAAGGCGTTTCGACAGCAGGTCGAACGCCGTCATCAGGAAGTTGCCGCGCGCATAATCCTGATCGAATCGCGTTTCGAGCGCCTGCAGCCGCTTCATCTGGTGCGCGTCGAGGTAATTTGCGGCGACGCGCCCCTTCGGCAATTTGGTCAGCCCGCCGCCCTTGAAAATCAGCCGCAAGATATCGCCAGGCGACACCTTTGCCTTGGTGCCAAGGATGACGCGCTGCGCGCGGTCGGTCGCGCCTTCCAGCCGCTCGGGCCGCCACGGCGTCGCTTTGGGAACGTCGGCAATCTCCCCGACGAGGATGACGACACCCGCGTGCGTCTGGATCGTCCACATCGGCGCGCCGGACCGGCGGGCGGTGACCACAATGTCGTCATTTGCCTGATCGGTAGCCGGCGGCTCGCTCGCCCGGGCAGCCGGCGAGGTTACCGTCGCGGCGGCCAGCAAAATCGCCATCAGACCGCGCATCAGGCGACCCCGTGGTACCACCACACCCCGTCGCGGTCTTCGCGCTTCACGCGGCCTTCGACTTCAAGCCGCTTGAGGTGCGCGAGCGCCTCACCCGTCGCCAGGCCCTGATTATGCTCGCCGATCGGGCGGTTGAAGAGTAGCGGAAAGCTGTCGACCGCACGCATAGGCGCCTTCGCAGCCGCTTCGGCCAGATTATACAGCCGCATCCGATGCTCGTCGCGCAGTGCCATCAGGCGGACGTGCAAGCCCTTGAACGGTTCGCCGTGCGCGGGACAGGTGACGACGTCGCCGGGCACGGTGGCGAGCAATTTGTCGATCGACGCCAGCCACTCGCCCAAGGGATCGGCGTCGGGTTCGGTGATGTTGACCGACACGTTCGAACTGATCCGCGGCAACACCTGATCGCCCGACACCAGCACGCCCTCTTTCTCGTTCCACAGGCACGCATGCTCGGGGCTGTGCCCCGACCCGGTGACGACGCGCCACTGGTGCGCCCCCATGTCGAGCCGGTCGCCATCGCCGATCCGCACATAGCTGCGCGGCAGCGGAAAGATCATGCGCTGGAACATATTCCAGCCGCGCGCTTTCGATGCTTCGATCGCCGCTTCGTCCCAGCCCGCGGCGCGCGACTGCGTCAGCACCTCATCGGGGGCGGTGTCGGACGAATCGGCGATGATCGCGCGCGCGGTAAGCATCTCGCCGCGCGTCATCCACAGCTTCACGTCCTGCTTCTTCGTAATCCATCCGGCAAGGCCGATATGGTCGGGATGGAGGTGCGTGCCGATGACACGCGTGATGCGCTTGTCCTTCAGTGCGCCGGCATAGAGCGCCTTCCACGCATCGGAACACATGGTCAGGCAGATGCCGGTGTCGACCACCGCCGTGCCCGCCTCGCCATCGCTGGCGACGTCATCGAGCAGCCAGCTGTTGATATGGCCGAGCGACCCCGGCATCGGAATGCGCGCCCAGCTGATGCCGTTCGCGATGCGGATGGTTTCACCCGCCGCCGGCGCGGCATCGCCCCACGGATAGGTGAGCCCCGCATGGCTGGTCGCGGTAAAGCTGTCGTCCTGGGTCAGCGAGGCATCCGGCGAACCGCTGGCCGCCGGGATATTGTCGTCGTCGCCCACCGACATGCGTCAGGAAGCCGTTTCGTCGCTCGCGACTTCGGCCGCTTCCTCGGCAGCGCGCGCTTCGTTCGCGGCGGTCCGTTCGGCGCGCAGCTCTTCGAGCAGCGCTTCGCGGTCGCCTTCGAAACGACTGTCCTCGGGGGCCTTGATGCCCGCCTTCTTCGCGGCCTTGGCGACGAGCGCGTCGAGTTCGCGTTGCGAGCAGAGACCGAGCGTCACCGGATCCTTGGCGACAATATTCGCGCTGTTCCAGTGGCTGCGGTCGCGGATCGCGCCGATCGTGTTGCGCGTCGTACCGATCAGCTTGCCGATTGCGCCGTCCGAAACCTCGGGGTGGTTCTTCAGGATCCACGCGATGCCGTCGGGCTTGTCCTGACGCTTGCTGACCGGGGTGTAGCGCGGGCCGCGCGTACGGCGGATCGTGTCCTGCGCCTGCTTGCTCATCTTGAGCTTGTAGTTCGGGTCGTTCTGACCCTTTTCAATTTCGTCCATCGACAGTTCGTGCGCGCGGACGGGATCGCGGCCGGTATATTTGGTCGCGGCAGTCTCGTCGGCGATCGCCTGCACTTCGAGGATATGGATGCCGCAATATTCGGCGATCTGGACGAAGGTGAGGCCGGTGTTGTCGACCAGCCAGGCGGCGGTCGCGTGCGGCATCAGCGGGGTGGCATCGGCGGTGGCCATGACGAAAAGTCTCCAAGCGGAAATAATAAGGGCCGCCCCTTGCGAGGCGGCCGTTCGGCGGTTGATGTAGACCTGTTTGGCCGACGGAGCAAGCCTTACTCCCTCTCCCCTCGAGGCAGGAGGGACAATAGCACGCCCCCATCGTCACATAACCGGGCTCGGCTTCCACCCGTGCAATCCGGCGCGGCGGTTAGCTGGATCTTGTAGCATCCGTGCCGGGGCCGGGCCGGGCGGGGATCTGGATCAGGTTGAGGAAAGACATTGCAACCTCTCCCCGCTGGTTAGTGACGGTCATTTTCATGGTCAGGACGCCGCGGTCGGGCTTGCTTTCGGACCGGCGGACATCGACGATCTCGCGCCGGATCGACAACAGGTCGCCCGGCCGCACGGCGCTGCGCCACTGAAGATCATCGACCTTGAGGCCGAGCAACGGCGTTTCGCCGAAAGGCGCCGCATCGACAAACTCGCGCATCACGACCGACGCGACGTGCCAGCCGCTGGCGATCAGCCCGCCGAAGCGGCCCTTCGCGGCGGTCTCGGCATCGACATGCATCGGCTGCGGATCATATTCGCGCGCGAAGCGGACAATGTCCGCCTCGGTCATCTCGACCGGACCACCGGTCCAGACCTGCCCGACTTCAAGATCTTCGAGAAAAAGCGAGCGAGACACCACAACCACCTCCGGAACCGAACGCCGCTGCGTTCGCCATGGCCGGTGATGAGGCCGGCCCGGTTTGTCAACCGTGCCGGCCGATGGCGCGTCAATCCACCGTCAGCACGATCTTCCCGACATGCTCGCCCGCCTGCATCCGCGCATGCGCAAGGCTGGCGTCGGCAAGCGCGAAGCTCTGATCCATCGCCGGCTTCCATCCCCCCTCGGACAATCGCGGCCACAGCGTGCGGTGGATTTCGTCGGCGAGCAGCGCCTTGAAATCGGCGCTGCGCGCGCGGAGCGTCGATCCGGTCAGCATCAGGCGGCGGCGCATCACATCGGCGATATCGAACTCGACCTTTGCGCCGCGCTGAAACGCAATGCTGACGTGGCGCCCATCTTCGGCAAGGCACGCAAGGTTGCGCGGCAGATAATCGCCGCCGACCATATCGAGCACCGCATTGACGCCCGTGCCCCCGGTGAAGGCCTTGACCGCTTCGACATAATCCTCGGTCGAATAATCGACCGCAAGGTCGGCGCCGAGAGCCGTCGCCGCGGCGCATTTCTCCGCGCTGCCGCACGTCACGACGATCTTGATGTCGAACAGCTTGCAGAGGCCGATCGCGGTCGTCCCGATGCCGCTGGTACCGCCATGGACAAGCACGGTCTCGCCTTCGGCCACATAGGCGCGCTCGAACAGATTGTGCCACACGGTGAAGACGGTCTCGGGCAGCGCCGCTGCCTCTGCCATCGAAAAGCCTTTCGGCACCGGCAGGCAGCTTCCGGCCGGCGCGGTGCAATATTCGGCATAACCGCCGCCCGCGACGAGCGCGCACACCGCCTGCCCCAGCTGTTCGGGATCGCCCCCCGGGCCGACCGCGACGATCGTTCCCGCGATTTCCAGCCCCGGCAGGTCGGACGCGCCCGGCGGCGGTGGATAAAAGCCCATGCGCTGCAGCACATCGGGGCGGTTCACGCCCGCGGCGGCAACGCGGATCAGCACTTCGCCCGGTCCGGGCTGCGGCACCGGCCTGGTCGTCGGCTGCAATACTTCGGGCCCGCCCGGCGCACTGATGGCGATGGCGGTCATGCTCTCTGGCAAGCTGGTCACGCTGAAATTTCCCCCACTGGTCCTGTCATCCCCTACCCCCTGCCTCGCCTTATTGACAGAGCAACGACACGGGTCAACAGTCGCGCAACCATATTGACGTAGGGACGCGCCATGGACGACGACGACGACCTTCCCCGCCGCCGCGACGACGTGCTGGCGGCGCTGATCAAACAACCGCTCGACCCGCTGTCGGTCGACGAGCTGGGCGAACGCATCGAATTGCTCACGGCCGAGATCGAGCGCGTCAAGGCACACCGCGCCGCCGCAACGAGCCATAAGGCAATCGCCGACGCGCTGTTCAAAAAGGGATAGTCTACTCCGCCTCGGTGCTCAGCCCGAGTTCGGGAATGCCGATCGATCGCCGGCCGCCGAAATCGGACCGGACCACGATAACGCCCTGTTTTTCCATATATTCGACGAGCCGGCGGATGCGGCCCGGCGAACGGCTGCCATAAGCGCGGCCGAGAATGTCGTCGTCGGGGCAGGCTTCGCCGTCCATCGCGGCGCGCGCGATCTGCAGGAACGGGGCGAACATGTCGTGCGGCAGCCGGTCGGCGACCGACAGCGCCTCGCGCCAGCGCGGCTCGGTCGGATCGAACACGCCCCCTTTTGCCAGCGCGAAGCGACGGCGGAAGGCGGCGAGGTCGAGCGGCACCTTCTTCAGCTTCTGCATCCGGCAACGCACCGAAAAATCCTGATAGAGATAGGCTTCGGGCTGGAAGGCGCTGTCGGGGTCAGACAGCATCTCTTCGAGCATCGCGATCACCACCGCGTCGCTGTGCCCCGCTTCCTCGGCCGCCTCGACGATGTCGAACACCGGCGGAGCGTCATGATCTTCGTGCAGCCCCTCGCTCGCCGCGATCCGCTCCAGCAGCTCGCTCGCCGCCACCGGCTCGGGTTCGGGTGCAAAGACGCGCGGCGCCACCGGCGCTTCCATCTCGGTGAACAGCATCGAGCGCATATCCTCGCCGCCCGCCGACGGCAGCGGCATCAGGCTGTGCGTCCCCATCCGCGTCGCGGTCTGCGTCGACCCGATCCGCACCGACAGCGGCCGGCGCGAGATCGCGGGGCCGAGCCCCAGGAAATGGCCGCGTTCAAGGTCGCGGATCGCCTCGGCCTGCCGCCGCTCCATGCCGAGCAGGTCGGCGGCGCGCGCCATGTCGATGTCGAGGAAGGTCCGCCCCATCAGGAAATTGCTCGCCTCGGCGGCGACATTCTTCGCAAGCTTCGCGAGCCGCTGGGTCGCGATCGCACCCGCAAGTCCGCGCTTGCGCCCGCGGCACATCAGGTTCGTCATCGCGCTCAGGCTCGCGCGGCGGACCGTATCGGACACGTCGCCCGCGACGCTCGGCGCGAACATCTGCGCCTCGTCGACCACCACCAGCGCCGGAAACCAGTGCTCGCGCGGCGCATCGAACAATGCGTTGAGGAAAGCGGCGGCGCAGGTCATCTGCGCCTCGATATCGAGCGATTCGAGGCTGAGCACGATCGACGCGCGATGTTCGCGGATGCGCGCGCCCATCGCCGCAATCTCGCGCTCGTTATAATCGCCGCCGTTGATCACGACATGGCTGTACGCGTCGGCGAGCGTCACGAAATCGCCCTCGGGATCGATCACGATCTGCTGCACCAGCTCGGCGCTTTCCTCGAGGATGCGGCGGAGCAGGTGCGACTTGCCCGACCCCGAATTGCCCTGGACGAGCAGACGCGTCGCCAGCAGCTCCTGGACGTTGATGTGCACGCCCTGCCCGGTGCTGTCGGTTCCGATCTCGATGCTCGTCTTCACGGACGCCGCCCTATCGGTCGGCCGTGGGAATGACAACCGGGCGGGTCTTCGGATCGCCCGATTTTGCCGCGCGAGCTTGCCAAGCGGCGCGAAGGCGCCAAAAGGACAGCATGGATTTCGACGACCAGCTCCGCCGCTATTTCGGCACCGCCGACCTCGCGGCGATCCACCCCGAGGCGCACGCCGCGGGGACCGAACGCATGCGCGTCGATTTCGGCCTCGAAACCAACCCCGGCCGCCGCTTCGCTTTGTGGGCGCTGATGTACATGCTCGGCGTCGCGCCCGACCTTGACGTGGCCTTCAAGGATGAAGGCGAGCGCAACACGGCGCGCGATTTTATGGATATGGTCGATCGGGCTGGTGAGGGTTGAAGGCAACTCACAACCGATAGCGGACGCCGTAGCTTCCAATATTTCGCCATTCCCACGAAGGCGGGAACCCAGGGCTAGGCCAGCCGACGGACGCTCTGGGTCCCCGCCTTCGCGGATGACGAAAATGGGGGATGGCAGCTCACCACGCCAATGTGGACCTTCCCTATCGTCATCCCGGACTTGATCCGGGATCCATGGCAACACTCGCCTTCTGGACCCCGGATCAAGTCCGGGGAGACGAGGCGGGTAATGACGCCGCGCCCCAAATCCTCAACGCCCCGTTAACCATACCACAACCCCGTCATCGTAATTTCACAAAGCCATCCGCTTTTCCCTTGCAGGGCGGCGGCGGCATCGCCACCTTGTGTTCCTAGGGGCCGCCTCTCTCCCCCGGCGGGCCTCGCAAGGAGAAAAGTCCATGCCGTCCTTTTCGGAGAGCCTCGAAAAGACCCTGCACAATGCGCTGAAAGCCGCATCGGAGCGTCACCACGAATATGCGACGCTCGAGCATCTGCTCTACGCGCTGATCGACGACGACCATGCCGCCGAAGTCATGCGCGCCTGCGGCGTCGCGATCGACGACCTGCAATCCGCCGTCGTCCATTATCTCGACACCGAACTCGACAGCCTGAAGGTCGAGGGGCACAGCGACCCGTCGCCGACCAGCGGTTTCCAGCGCGTCGTCCAGCGCGCGATCCTGCACGTCCAGTCGTCGGGCAAGGATGAAGTCACGGGCGCCAACGTCCTCGTCGCCCTGTTCTCCGAACGCGAATCCTACGCGGTCTATTTCCTGCAGCAGCAGGATCTGACGCGCCTCGATGCCGTCTCCTACCTCAGCCATGGCGTCGGCAAGGGCGGCAAGCCCTCGCCGCAGGCCGAGCCCGAGGAAAAGGAAGAGGCGAAAGAAAAGAGCGACGGCAAGAACAAGAAGGAAACCGCGCTCGACCAGTTCACCGTCAACCTCAACGAGAAAGCCAAGGTCGGCAAGGTCGACCCGCTGATCGGCCGCAATGCCGAGGTCGACCGCACGATCCAGATCCTGTGCCGCCGCAGCAAGAACAACCCGCTCTATGTCGGCGACCCCGGCGTCGGCAAGACCGCGATCGCCGAGGGCCTCGCGCGCAAGATCATCGAGGGCGACGTGCCCGAGGTGCTGCTGCCCGCGGTCATCTATTCGCTCGACATGGGCGCGCTGCTCGCCGGCACGCGCTATCGCGGCGATTTCGAGGAGCGGCTGAAACAGGTCGTGACCGAGCTCGAAGGCCTGCCGCACGCGATCCTGTTCATCGACGAGATCCACACCGTCATCGGTGCGGGTGCGACTTCGGGCGGCGCGATGGACGCGTCGAACCTGCTGAAGCCCGCTTTGTCGGGCGGCGTGATCCGCTGCATCGGCTCGACGACCTACAAGGAGTTCCGCAATCACTTCGAAAAGGACCGCGCGCTTCTCCGCCGGTTCCAGAAGATCGACGTGGTCGAACCGACGCTCGAGGATACCAAGAAGATCCTTGCGGGTCTGCGCAGCGCGTTCGAGGCGCATCACCAGGTGCGCTACACGCAGGATGCGATCAACGCCGCGGTCGACCTGTCGGCGCGCTACATCAACGACCGCAAATTGCCCGACAAGGCGATCGACGTGATCGACGAGGTCGGCGCGATGCAGATGCTCGTCGCCCCGTCGAAGCGCAAGAAGACGATCACCGCCAAGGAGATCGAGGCCGTGATCGCGACGATGGCGCGCATCCCGCCCAAATCGGTGTCGAGCGACGACAAGGCGACGCTCGCCAGCCTCGAAACCGACCTCAAGCGCGTCGTCTTCGGTCAGAACACCGCGATCGAAGTGCTGTCGTCGGCGATCAAGCTCAGCCGTGCGGGCCTGCGCGATCCCGAAAAGCCGATCGGCAACTATCTGTTCAGCGGCCCGACCGGCGTCGGCAAGACTGAGGTCGCCAAGCAGCTCGCGTCGATCATGGGCATTCCGCTCCAGCGTTTCGACATGTCCGAATATATGGAGCGCCACAGCGTGTCGCGCCTGATCGGTGCGCCCCCGGGCTATGTCGGCTATGATCAGGGCGGCCTGCTCACCGATGCGATCGACCAGAACCCGCATTGCGTGCTGCTGCTCGACGAGATCGAAAAGGCGCATCCCGACCTGTTCAACATATTGTTGCAGGTCATGGACCATGGCCGCCTGACCGATCATCACGGCAAGACGGTCGACTTCCGCAATGTCATCCTGATCATGACGACCAATGCGGGTGCCAGCGACATGGCGCGTGAATCGATCGGTTTCGGCCAGTTCACGCGCGAGGATGTGCAGGAGGAAGCGGTGAAGAATCTCTTCACCCCCGAATTCCGCAACCGCCTCGATGCGATCGTGCCGTTCGGCTATCTGCCGCCCGAAGTGGTCGCACGCGTCGTCGACAAGTTCATCCTCGAACTCGAACTGCAGCTGGCCGACCGCAACGTCCATATCCAGCTCGACGAGGCGGCGCGCGAATGGCTGACCGGCAAGGGCTATGACAAGCTTTATGGCGCGCGTCCGATGGGCCGCCTGATCCAGGAAAAGATCAAGCAGCCGCTCGCCGAGGAACTGCTCTTCGGCAAGCTCGTCCATGGCGGCGAGGTCAAGGTGAAGATGAAGACCGGCGACGATGCCAAGGTCGGCAATCCGCTCGCCTTCGAAATCGTCTCGGCCCCGCCCAAGGCGGGCAAGGGCAAGCCGAAAACCGACAAGGCGAAGAAGGCCGCGGAGTAAGCCTGGGTTGAAATTCTTGGGCGGCGCTGTTATAACAGGCGTATGAACACGCCGCTCAAGATAACCAAAGTCGGCAACAGCGCCGCCGTCATCCTGCCCAAGGAATTGCTGGCGCGCCTTGGCGCGGCTCAAGGCGACATGCTTTCGGTACGCGATACCGAACGCGGCATCGAACTCGCGCCCTATGACGCAGACTTCGAAACCCAGATGGCGGCGGCACGTGACGTCATGGCACGCCGCAAGCGCGCGCTGCGCGAACTAGCCAAATAGCGATACCGACGATGAACTGGATCTGGGTATCGCCGGAGGTTGCTCTGGCGGCCCATCTGGAACAGCTGACCGAACATGGCGGCGGCGAAGGCGTGCGCGATCCGGGTATGCTCGAAAGCGCCATGGCGCGGCCGCAAAACCTTGTCGCTTACGGCAATCCCGATGCAGCCGAACTGGCAGCATCCTACGCCTTCGGCATCGCGCGCAACCACCCATTTGTCGACGGCAACAAGCGTACAGCCGCGGTGGTCAGCGAAACCTTTCTGGTGCTGAACGGCCATGGTTTGATTGCCACCGATGCAGAATTGGTGGTAACCTTCCTCGCGCTTGCGGCAGGAGAATTGTCGGAAGGCGAGCTTGCGGACTGGTTCCGCGACCATCTTGCCAAAAGCTGACGCCCTCTCGCTTTTCCGGCCTCCAGCGACTATATCAGTCCCATGTACGACTATGTTTCCGTGACCGCCGGCGATGCGGCGAGCCCCACCCCCGTGCGCGACGGCACGATCAAGCTGCACGACGAAGCGGGCTTTGCCGGCATGCGCAAGGCAGGCCGATTGTCGGCCGAAATCCTCGACGCGCTCGTCCCCTTCGTCCAGCCGGGCGTGACCACCGCCGCGATCGACGACCTCGTCCGCACGATGATGCTCGACGGCGGCGGCATCCCCGCGACGCTCGGCTATCGTGGCTTTACGCACAGCTGCTGCACCAGCATCAACCATGTCGTCTGCCACGGCATCCCCGACGACAAGCCCGTACGCGACGGCGATATCGTCAATATCGACGTGACGACAATCATCGACGAATGGCACGGCGACACCAGCCGCATGTATCTGGTCGGCGACGTGGGCGTAAAGGCGAAGCGCCTCGTCGAGGTCACCTATGAATGCCTGATGCTCGGGATCGAGCAGGCGAAGCCCGGCAACCGCATGGGCGACGTCGCGCACGCGATCCAGACCCACGCCGAGCGCCACCGCTATTCGGTCGTCCGCGATTTCTGCGGCCATGGGCTGGGGCAGATGTTCCACGATGCCCCCGAGGTCGTCCACGCCGGCCGCCCCGGCACCGGCCCGGAGCTCAAGCCGGGCATGTTCTTCACGATCGAGCCGATGATCAACACCGGCAAATATGCGGTGAAGATGCTCGCCGACGGCTGGACTGCGGTCACCCGCGACCGCTCGCTCTCGGCGCAGTTCGAGCACAGCATCGGGATTACGGAGACCGGCTGCGAGATTTTCACCGCAAGCCCGACGGGCCTGAACGCGCCGCCCTGGCAGTGAGCCGCTAAGCTGTTCCCCGGCGAAGGCCGGGGTCCAGAGCGTTCTCACGCAACACCAGCTCTACCTCGCTCTGGACCCCGGCCTTCGCCGGGGAACAGGTGAGTTCGGGCGGCCCCCTCCGCATACCCCCCATATTCTTGCTTGCACCCGTCCCCCTTCGCGCGCAGTCTTGACGTTAACGTCAAGCATAGGCGTCGAACGGGAGAGCATGGAATGGCGAAACGGGTCTTGAAGGCTGCGCTGCTGGGCTGCGCGGCACTGGCATTGGCTTCATGCAATGCATCGAAGAATGACAGCGCCTCGGGCGGCGGATCGCTCGATGCTGCGGAGAAAGCCAGCGAGACCCTGCTCAAGACCGGCGGCAACGGCGACGACTGGGGCGCCATCGGTTACAGCTATGACGAACAACGCTTCAGCCCGCTGACCGACATCAACGACAAAAATGTCGGGCAGCTCGGCCTCGCCTGGTCCGCCGACCTCGACGATGCGCGCGGGCAGGAAGCGACCCCCGTCGTCGTCGACGGCGTAATGTATGTCACCCACGCCTGGTCGAAAGTCAGCGCGTGGGATGCCGCGACCGGGAAGCCGCTGTGGAAATTCGACCCCAAGGTCCCCGGCGAGCGCGCAGTTTCGGCCTGCTGCGATGTCGTCAACCGCGGCGTTGCGGTGTGGGGCGACAAGGTCTTTGTCGGCGCGCTCGACGGCCGCCTGATCGCGCTCGACAAGAAAACCGGCAAGGAACTCTGGTCGACGCAGACCTTCGACACGTCGAAGCCTTACACCATCACCGGCGCCCCGCGCGTCGTGAAGGACATGGTGCTGATCGGCAACGGCGGCGCCGAATTCGGAGTGCGCGGCTATGTCACCGCCTATGACGCCGACACCGGCAAGGAACGCTGGCGCTTCTACACCGCCCCCAACCCGACCAAGGCGAAGGATGGCGCAGCGTCGGACGACATCTTTGCGAGCAAGGCGAACGCCACCTGGTCCGACAAGGGCGAGTGGCAGACCTCGGGCGGCGGCGGCACCGTGTGGGACGCGATCGTCTACGACAAGGATCTCGACCAAATCTATCTCGGCGTCGGCAACGGTAACCCGTGGAACCATGGCACGCGCTCGAATGGCGAAGGCGACAACTGGTTCCTCTCGTCGGTCGTCGCGCTCGACGCCTCGACCGGCAAATATAAGTGGCACTATCAGGAAACCCCGGCCGAGACGTGGGACTATACCGCGACCCAGCCGATCATCCTCGCCGAGCAGGCGGTGAACGGCAAGCCGACGAAGGTGCTGTACCATGCGCCGAAGAATGGTTTCTTCTTCACGATCGACCGCGCGAACGGCAAGCTGATCGACGCCAAGCCCTTTGTCGACGGGATCAACTGGGCGACCGGATATGACCTCGCCACGGGCCGCCCGATCGAGAATCCCGAAGCGCGCTTCTACAAGACCGGCAAGCCCTTCATCGCGGTCCCCGGCGCGCTCGGCGCGCACAACTGGCACCCGATGAGCTACAATCCGGCGACTGGCCTCGTCTACATCCCCGCGCAGCAGATTCCGCAGGGCTATCTCGCCGACATGGACGAACTCGACAAGCGCAAGGTGCTGGGGTTCAACGTCGGCACCTCGCTGAACAAGACGATGCTCCCCGACGACAAGGCGGCGTTCCGCGCTGCGGTCGCCGCGACGACAGGCCGCCTCGTCGCCTTCGACCCGCGCACCGGCAAGGTCGCCTGGGCGGTCGACCATCCCGCCGCGTGGAACGGCGGGACGATGACGACCGCGGGCAATCTCGTGTTCCAGGGCACCAGCCTCGGCCGCTTCCGCGCCTACACCGCCGACACCGGCAAGCAGTTGCTCGACCTCGACATGCAGTCGGGGATCGTCAGCGCACCCTCGACCTTCCGCGTCGGCGGGGTGCAATATGTCGCGTTCATGACGAGCAAGGGCGGCGCCTTTCCGCTCGTTGCCGGGATCGCGGGCGGTGCGACGCGCAAGGTGCCGAACATCCCGCGCCTCGTCGTGCTCAAGATCGGCGGCACCGCGAAGCTGCCCGCGCCGCCCGCGACGGCGGCGCTCGCGTGGAACCCGCCGCCGATGACCGCCAAGCCCGCCGAAGTCGCCGCCGGCAAGGCGCATTTCGGTCGCTATTGCCAAGTCTGTCACGGCGACAGCGCGATCGGCAACGGCTTCACCCCCGATCTGCGCGTCTCGGGCACGCTCGCCAACGCCGAGGCGTGGAAATCGGTGATCATCGGCGGCGCGCTCAAGGATCGCGGCATGGTGAGCTTCGCCAAGGTGCTGACCCCCACCGATGCCGAGGCGATTCGCGCCTATGTCATCGAACGCTCGAACTGGACCAAGGCCAATCTGGCGGACTCTGCGGCGCCGATGGGACGCTGATTGCCCAAAATTTAGGCACCAGAATGAAGTCGTTGCCCACCCCTTGGGCAGCGGCTTCATTTCGTTTCGAATTTCTTACCAGAACCCCGCGATTCGCCAATTGGCACGGCTTTTGATTGGTGCAAGATGGCGGGACACCGCACCGACTCGACGGGTGAACCGGACAGGCAGACCTGATCCGGCTTTGCGCGCAAGGGGCGGCGGCCAGCCCAAAGGGGGACGAAAAGCGTGAAGAAGATTGAGGCGATCATCAAGCCGTTCAAACTCGACGAAGTGAAGGAAGCGCTGCACGAAGTCGGTGTCAGCGGCATCACCGTCACCGAAGCCAAGGGTTTCGGCCGGCAAAAGGGTCACACCGAACTCTATCGCGGCGCCGAATATGTCGTCGACTTCCTGCCGAAGGTGAAGCTGGAGGTCATCGTCGAAGACTCGATGGCCGAACGCGTCGTGGAGGCCATCGCCGCCGCCGCGCAGACCGGACGCATCGGCGACGGCAAGATCTTCGTCATTCCGGTCGAGACCGCGCTCCGCATCCGCACCGGCGAACGCAACGAGGACGCGCTTTAATCTTTCGCATTTTTCGAAAACCCGACAACCCCCGGCACGCCGGACCATTTCGCAAGAAGGAAGCATAGACCATGGCTACGAAGCCCAAGGACATCATCGCGCGGATCAAGGAAAACGACATCGAGTGGGTCGACCTGCGCTTCACCGACCCCAAGGGCAAATGGCACCATCTGACCATGGTGGCGTCGATCCTCGGCGAGGATGAGCTGGAAGACGGCCTGATGTTCGACGGCTCGTCGATCGAAGGCTGGAAGGCGATCAACGAGTCGGACATGATTCTCAAGCCCGACCTCGACGCCGTCTATGACGATCCCTTCTCGGCGACCCCGATGCTGATCATGGTCTGCGACATCGTCGAGCCGGCGACCGGCGAAGGCTATGCCCGCGACCCGCGCACGACCGCAAAGCGCGCCGAGGCCTATGTCGCCTCGACCGGCGTCGGCGACACCGTCTATGTCGGCCCCGAAGCCGAATTCTTCATGTTCGACGATGTCCGTTTCGAAACCGGCTACAACAAGTCGGGTTTCGAAATCGACGACATCGAACTGCCGACCAACACCGGCCGCGCTTACGAAGGCGGCAACCTGGCCCACCGTCCGCGCGCCAAGGGCGGCTATTTCCCCGTTGCGCCCGTCGACAGCGCGGTCGACATCCGCGCCGAGATGGTCTCGACGATGCTCGAAATGGGCCTGCCCTGCGACAAGCATCACCATGAAGTCGCGGCTGCACAGCACGAACTCGGCCTGACCTTCGGCACGCTCACCGAAACCGCCGACCGCATGCAGATCTACAAATATGTCGTGCATCAGGTCGCGCATGCCTATGGCAAGACCGCGACCTTCATGCCCAAGCCGATCAAGGACGACAACGGCAGCGGCATGCACACCCACATCTCGATCTGGGAAAAGGGCAAGCCGCTCTTCGCGGGCAACGGCTATGCGGGCCTTTCGGACATGTGCCTCTATTTCATCGGCGGCGTGGTCAAGCATGCCAAGGCGCTCAACGCTTTCACCAACCCGACGACGAACAGCTACAAGCGCCTCGTCCCCGGTTTCGAAGCCCCGGTTCTGCTCGCCTATTCGAGCCGCAACCGCTCGGCCTCATGCCGCATTCCCTATGGTGCGGGCGCCAAATCGAAGCGCGTCGAGTTCCGTTTCCCCGACGCAATGGCGAACCCCTATCTCTGCTATTCGGCGCTGCTGATGGCGGGCCTCGACGGCATCCAGAACAAGATCCACCCGGGCGAGGCGATGGACAAGAATCTGTACGACCTGCCGCCCGAGGAGCTGAAGGAAGTCCCGACCGTCTGCGCCAGCTTGCGCGAAGCACTCGACTCGCTGCTCGCCGACCACGATTTCCTCCTGAAGGGCGACGTCTTCTCGAAGGACCAGATCGAAGCCTATGTCGAGCTGAAGTGGGACGAAGTCTATCGTTTCGAACAGACGCCGAGCCCGGTCGAGTTCGACATGTACTACAGCGCCTGATTCCCAAGATCAGCGACGCGAAGGAAGGGCGTCCGGTTCGGGGGAACCGGGCGCCCTTTCCTTTTCGCGACCCGGCATCCCGAAAAAAACCACCCGAAATTACGCTTTGGTAAGCCGTTTGCGCTAGGCGGAAGGCCGGACTTTCCGGGGGATGTTTCCATGTTGCGTTTGATGGTTCCGATTGCCGCGATGCTGCTCGCGACGGGGTGCGGCAAGATGGCAGAACTGGCGAACCAGACGCGGACCGTCGCGGCGCCGCGCGAGGAAGTGTTCGCCAAAATGTTCGGCGACGGCAGCGCCTTCACCGGCCTTCCGCTCGTCACCAACGGCGGGTCGACGCGGCTTTACGAACTTGTCGCGCAAAA
The DNA here is from genome assembly GCF_059415685.1 of Sphingopyxis sp. GW821-FHT10B01. Lineage (NCBI taxonomy): Bacteria > Pseudomonadati > Pseudomonadota > Alphaproteobacteria > Sphingomonadales > Sphingopyxidaceae > Sphingopyxis > Sphingopyxis sp. GW821-FHT10B01. The sequence continues at coordinate 40,341 of NZ_JBWKNS010000002.1, forward strand.
GGGCGAGCCCGGGTTCGAGCAGATGGTGCCCGACGAACGGCCCGAGGCATATAAGATCAAGATCGCGGTCGCGATGGAAATCCCGCGCGAGGCGCATCTGATCTATAGTGTCGACGACGGCGCGCTGACGACGGGGTTGAAATTCACGCTAGAGGAACTGGCACCCGATCGGACCAAGGTCGCCTTTGCGATCGACGATCTCAAAGGCGATGGCGCCAAGGGCCTCGAAGTCAACCGCTCCGCGCTGCAGAAAATCGCGCGCGAGGCGCTGAACAAACTCGACGATTTCAAAGAGGTCAAGGAACCCGCCTGACGGAACCGCCACCACCGCATAAGTGGTAAACCGGCCGGGGTTGCAGTCCCCGCGCCCGGATGGCAGGTTGCGTCGGGGCGGGCTCGATCGCGAAAGGCTGTTTGCCCATGCGGATGCGCGTCTTTGTTGCCCTGACCCCCTTGTTCCTGGCCTCATGCGGTGGAGGAGGAGCGAGTGGCGGCGGCACGCCCCCCGCAGCCAACGCGCCGCCAAGCTTCACCTCGCTCCAGACCGCCAGCGTCGCCGAAAACACGGCCGCCGCCTATCAGGCAGCCGCGAGCGATCCCAATGGCGATGCACTGACCTTCGCCGTCGACGGCGGCGCCGACGCGGCGCTCTTTTCGATTACCGCCGCGGGCGCGCTGCGCTTCAACACCGCGCCCGATTATGACCTGCCCGGCGACGCCAATGGCGACAATGTCTATTCGGTCCAGCTCCGCGTCAGCGACGCGAGCGCCAGCGCGACGCAGACGGTCAACATCACCGTCACCAACAGCCGCGAAGGCATATCGGTCGCGCGCGTCGGCACCGGTTTCAACCAGCCGCTTTATGTCGCGCCGATCCCGGGAAGCAGCAACGTCTATGTCGTCGAGAAGGGCGGCAATGTGTACCGCTTCGACCCCGCGAACGGCAGCCGGACGCTCGTCCTCGACATCACCGACATTTCGACGAGCGGCGAGCGCGGTCTGCTCGGGCTCGCCGCTTATCCCGACCATGCGACGACGCAGCGGCTGCTCGCCGTCGCGACCGCCCCCGACGGGACGGTGCAGGTGCGCCGCTATACGCTCGGCCAGCCGAACAGCTCGACCGTCTACGATACGGTGCTCGGCGTCCCACACCCCGGCGCCGACAATCACAATGGCGGCTGGATCGGTTTCGGTCCCGACGGCCTCGTCTATGTCGGCATCGGCGACGGCGGCGGAGGCGGCGACCCCGGCAACAATGCGCAGAACACCAATGTGCGGCTCGGCAAGATCCTGCGCTTCACCGTCGGCGCGAACGGCAGCAGCTACGCGCCCGCGCCCGGCAATCCCTTCCTCGGCGGCGGCGGCGATCCCTATGTCTTTGCCTATGGCCTGCGCAATCCGTTCCGCGCCTCGTTCAGCGGCTCGACGCTGGTGATCGGCGATGTCGGCCAAGGGGCGGTCGAAGAGGTCGATCTGGTCACGACGACGCAACCCGGCCTCAATTTCGGCTGGCGCTTCAAGGAAGGGACGCAGCCCTACACCGGCACCGCACCCGGCGGGCTCACCGACCCGGTCGCCGAATATGGCCATGGCAGCGGCCCGCGGCAGGGCAATTCGATCACCGGCGGCTATGTCTATCGCGGCCCGGTGGCCTCGCTCGCCGGCCAATATGTCTTCGCCGACTTTGTTTCGGGCAATATCTGGTCGGTGCCCTTCGCCAGCCTCGTGCCCGGCCAGACGGTCGCCTCGTCACGCTTCGCGCGGCGCAACGAAGATTTCACGCCCGATGCCGGGACGCTCAATTCGATCGCCTCGTTCGGCGAGGACAGCGCGGGCAATCTCTTCCTGATCGGCATCGGCGGCGATATTTTCATGGTCCGCCAGGGCTAACCGCTTGCGACCTCTTGAGGTGCACGGCACAAGGACGCCTCCACAGGAGGCCTCCCCATGAAATCATTGCCCTTTACCGCTCTCGTCGCGCTTCAGCTCGCGCTCGTACCCGCCGCGCAGGCAAAGCTGACGAAAGCCGAAAGCGGCATGGCGAAAACGGTCGCGGCCGAACAGGCGCGCAGCCTCGCGCTGCTCGAAAAGCTGGTCAACCAGAACAGCGGCTCGCTGAACCTCGAAGGCGTCGAGAAGGTCGGGCAGATGATGCGCGCCGAACTCGAACCGCTGGGGTTCAAGGTGACATGGAAACCGATGACCGATACCGGCCGCGCCGGCCATCTGATCGCGACGCACACCGGCAAGCCCGATGCCAAGCGCCTGCTTCTCGTCGCGCATCTCGACACGGTGTTCGAGCCCGACTCGCCGTTCCAGAAATTCACCCGCAAGGGCGACATGGGCGAAGGCCCCGGCGCGGGCGACGACAAGGGTGGCATGGTCGTCATCGTCGCGGCGCTGCGCGCGATGCAGGCGGCGGGGACGCTGAAGGGCGCCAATATCGAAATCCACATGACCGGCGACGAAGAGGATTCGGGGAGCCCGATCGAAAAGGCACGCGCCGACCTGGTCGAAGCCGGCAAGCGCAGCGACGTCGCGCTCGATTTCGAGGGCCTCGTCCGCGACAATGGTGCCGACATGGGGTCGGTCGCGCGGCGCTCGTCGGACAGCTGGAAGGTCATTGCGACGGGCAAGAGCGCGCACAGCTCGGGCATTTTCAGCGCCGCGGCGGGCGACGGCGCGATCTATGAACTGACGCGCATCATCCAGCGTTTTCGTACCGAGCTTCCCGAAACCAACCTGACCTTCAACGTCGGGCTGATCGCGGGCGGCCAGCAGGCCGAACTCGATGCCGGCGGCATTCGCGCCACCGCAACCGGCAAGACCAATATCATCCCCGCCATCGCAATCGCGCGCGGCGACCTGCGCGCGCTGTCGCCCGAACAGATCGCCCGGGTGAAGGCGAAGATGACCGCGATCGTCGCCGAACACGCCCCCGGCACCGACGCCACGATCAGCTTCGACCCTGGCGGCTACCCGCCGATGGCGCCCACCGACGGCAACCGCGCGCTGCTGGTCAAATTGAACGGCGTGAACCGCGACCTCGGCCTCGCCGAAATGGCGCCCCTCGATCCGCTGAAGCGCGGTGCGGGCGACATCAGTTTCGTCGCTGCCGACGTCGACGGCATCGCAGGACTCGGCCCCTACAGCACCGGCGACCACGCGCCGGGCGAAGCGGTCGACATCCCCAGCATCGCGCGCCAGGCGACCCGCGCTGCCATCCTTATGTCACGTCTGAGTGCTGAAAAGCGCTAAACCGTCACCTTTCGCAGTTGGCCTTCCTTGATTCATTCGCCACAGTGATTAGGTAGCAATCCGAGACGTAAATTCACGCCGATTGGGAGAAAAAAAATGAGCGACACCGCAACGCACCTCAAGCAGAATTACATCGGCGGCCGATGGGTCGACAGCAAGGGCGGCAAGTCCCACGACGTGATCAACCCGGCAACCGAAGAAGCCGCCTCGACGATCGTCCTCGGTACCGCCGCCGACGTCGACGATGCCGTGGCCGCAGCGCGCGAAGCGCTCAAGAGCTGGTCGCAGACCACCCGCGAGGAGCGCCTCGAACTGCTGAACCGCATCGTCGAGGAGTATAAGAAGCGCGGCGCCGACCTCGCCAAATCGATGGCGAGCGAAATGGGCGCCCCGGTCAGCTTCGCCGGCACGGCGCAGGTCGGCGCGGGCATCGGCGGCTTCCTTGGCACCATCGCGGCGCTCAAGGATTTTGCCTTCACCGAAAAATATGCCGCAGGCGTCATCGCCTATGAACCGATCGGCGTCGTCGGCATGATCACGCCTTGGAACTGGCCGCTCAACCAGATCGCATTGAAGGTTGCTCCCGCGCTCGCCGCCGGCAACACGATGGTGCTGAAGCCGTCGGAAGAATGCCCCGGCAACGCGACGATCTTCGCCGAAATCCTCGACGCCGCGGGTGTGCCGCCGGGCGTGTTCAACCTTGTTCAGGGTGATGGCCCGACCGTCGGCAACGCGATCAGCGCGCACCCCGGCATCGAAATGGTGAGCTTCACCGGCTCGACCCGCGCCGGCATCCTCGTCGCCAAGGCGGCGGCCGACACCGTGAAGCGCGTCCATCAGGAACTCGGCGGCAAGTCGCCGAACATCGTCCTGCCCGACGCCGATTTCGCCGCCGTGCTGCCGCCGACGGTGCAGGGCGTGCTCGTCAACACCGGCCAGAGCTGCATCGCGCCGACGCGCATCCTCGTCCAGAAGGACCGCGAGGCCGAAGCCGTCGGCGTGATCAAGGCGATGTTCGACGGCACCTCGGTCGGCGACCCGCAGGCCGAAGGCGGCCACATCGGCCCCGTCGTCAACAAGGCGCAGTTCGACAAGATCCAGGATCTGATCCAGTCGGCGATCGACGAAGGCGCGACGCTGGAGACCGGCGGCACCGGCCTGCCCGCGAACGTCAACCGCGGCTATTATATCAAGCCGACGGTGTTCTCGGGCGTCACCCGCGACATGCGCATCGCCAACGAGGAAATCTTCGGACCCGTCGCGACGGTCATGGCCTATGGCGACCTCGACGAGGCCGTCGATATCGCCAATGACACCGAATATGGCCTGTCGGCGGTCATCTCGGGCGATCCGGCCAAGGCCGCCGCCGTCGCACCGAAGCTGCGTGCCGGCATGGTCGCGGTCAACGCGTGGGGCCCCGGCCCGGGCGCGGCGTTCGGCGGCTACAAGGCATCGGGCAACGGCCGCGAAGGCGGCGTGTTCGGGCTGAAGGATTTCATGGAAGTGAAGTCGATCAGCGGCATTCCGGGCTGATCATCTAATAAGCCCCTCCTCTTCAGAGGAGGGGTTGGGGTGGTGAAAGCGGCCTGGCGTAACGCCTCGACCGCCACCCCGCTGCGACTTTGGGCGCAAGCGCTCAAGTCTCGCTGCCCCTCCTCTGAAGAGGAGGGGTTTTGCGTTTCGGGAAGAGCGGCTATGCGCCACTTCATCATGACCACCCGCTCCCCCCTCGCTCCCGCCAGCTTCCCCGCTCTCCCCGACATTGCCGGAGTAACGCGTCGCGTCGCGCGCGCGCACTACAAGAATTGGGACCGCTGCGACCTCACCTATGTCGAGCTGTCGCCGGGCACCACCGTCGCGGGCGTGTTCACGCGCAATGTCTGCTGCTCGTCCGAAGTCGAGCTCGGCCGCGAGCAAGTGAAGGGCGGCATCGGCCGCGCGCTCGTCGTCAACGCGGGCAATGCCAACGCTTTCACCGGCTATCGCGGCCGCGAGGCGGTCGAGCAAATCATGGCGCAGGTCGCCGATCATCTCGGCTGCGATGCGAACGACGTCTTCGTCAGTTCGACAGGCGTGATCGGCGTCCCGCTGCCCAAGGACAAGGCGCGCGCCGGGGTCGAGGCGGCGCTGACCGCCGAACCCTGTTCATGGGAGGCCGCCGCCGAAACCATCGGCACCACTGACACCTTCGCCAAGGGATCGGCCGCGCGCGCGATCGCCGGCGGGAAGACCGTCCATGTCGCGGGCATCGTCAAGGGATCGGGCATGATCGCCCCCGACATGGCGACGATGCTCGGTTACATCTTCACCGACGCCGCGGTCGCCCCCGCCCTCTTGCAGGCGATGCTGAGCGAGGCGACCAGTGGAACGTTCAACAGTATCACCGTCGACAGCGACACCTCGACCAGCGACACCGTGCTGCTGTTCGCAACCGGGCAGGCTGGCAACGCACCGCTGACGAGCCGCGATGGCGCAGGCGCCGACGCGCTCTATGCCGCGATCCGCGAGGTGGCACTGGATCTGGCGCAGCAAGTCGTCCGCGACGGCGAAGGCGCCTCGAAATTCATCGAGATACAGGTGACCGGCGCGGTCAGCGACGACAGCGCCAAGCGCGTCGCGTTCGCGATCGCCAATTCGCCGCTGGTGAAAACCGCGATTGCGGGCGAGGACGCAAACTGGGGCCGCGTCGTGATGGCGGTGGGCAAGGCGGGCGAACCCGCCGATCGTGACAAACTCGCGATCCGCTTCGGCGATCATTGGGTCGCGAAAGATGGCCTACCGGTCGACGGCTATGACGAGGCGCCGGTTGCGGCGCATCTCAAAGGGCTGGAAATCCGCGTCGGCGCCGACCTGGGCCTGGGCGACGGCCGCGCGACCGTCTGGACGTGCGACCTCACCCATGGCTACATCAGCATCAATGCCGATTACCGGAGCTGACGACCGCGACGTTTGACGACCACCGCGAAGCGAAGATGGCAGGCCGGACCCATCGGATCCTGTAAGCCTGTCACCTCCGCAATCGCGCTTCGGGAGCCGGGGCCCCGGCCGGTCTAGAACCGTACCCGGAAGCCCGCAGTGCCCTTCAGATTATAGCCCGCGCCGAAATCGGCGATTGCGGTATCGCCGGACACCTCGGTGTAGAGCGTGAAGCGGTCGTTGCCCCAGCTGTAGCTGCCGCCAAGACCGAGTTCGCCCGCAAGGCGGTGATCGCGGTTGACGATGGGCGTTCCCGACACATCGGTCTCGGCGCCGTCGAGCCATTCGTAGCTGAGGTTCGCGACGGTATAGAGGCGCGTGCGGCGGATATCCCCCGACCGGCCCTTCCAGCTCGTCTGATAATCGATCGCCAGTCCCCAGCGGGTCTTCAGGCTTTCGCCTTTCGTCACCGAAACCGCGGCTTCGGCCGGGTCCGCGAACCGGTCGGAATCGACCTTGGCATAGCTCGTCTGAACCTGCGGCGTGATCGAAAGATTCCGCCCGATCGGCGTCTGCTTGCCGAGTTCGAGGCTGAAGGCTTGCCCCTCGCCCTTGTTACCGCGGGCCAATGATCCGAGAATATTCGATTCCAGATTGCTGTCGAACCAGCTGAGCTTGACCTGCCCGTCGGCATAGAAGCCCTTGGGCCCGTACCAGGTCAGCGTCGCGCCGACGCCATAGCCCTGCGTATCGATCGAGCCGTTGCCGAAGATCGACGTCACGCTGCTGTCTGCTTCGCCATAATGCGCGGTCAGCCCGCCGACGAGCGCCGCGCCGTCGCTGCGCTGCGCCAGTACCGTATCGAGGCCGAACTGCGCCTGCCACTGGTCGGCCTTGCGGTCGGCGCCACTTGTCGAGACGCGCGCCTCGGGGCGTTGGCGTTCGGACTCGAACCGGCCCCAGAGACCTGCGCCGGCGACCGGCGAAGCCGCCCACGACCGGTTTCCGATCCGCTGCTGGAGCGTCGGCAGGCGATTGAGCGACTGCAAGGCGCCGACATAGGCTTCGTAAACCGGAACGCCCGGCTGATAGAGCGGCCCCTCCGGTTTACCACCCGCATCGAGCAGCGACGAGCGAAGATACCAGTCGCCGTCCTGCGGGGCGGCAATCCCGTTCTTGAAGAGACGATAGCCATAGGCGCCAGCAACCACCGCTTGCTGACCGTCGAACAGATAATCGCCGTCGAGCGCGAAGCTGCCGTTCGATGCGCCGACGACGTCGACGATCTTGATGCCATCGACCGTCTGCGCGCCAAGGCCGCCGCGGTTGATCACCGTCACCCGCGTATTGCCCGATGTCGCGCCGTTCACGACCAGCCGGTCGGCGCGCGACGCATCGCCGCCGAGTTCGGCCTCGATTTCCAGCACGCCGCCATTGCCGCGATAATCGCCCGAAACGGTCAGCGATCCGATGCCAGTGCCCGGTGCGACGACGCCCGCATTCGCGATGCTGCCAACGCGGCCGGCGCCTTCGAGGCGACCAGCCGAGCCGACGGTCACCGCGCCACCGAGGCTGCCCCGGACCGCCAGCGTGCCACCAGCGACCGTCGTGCTGCCGGCGAAACCACTATTGTCGGCGGTAACGAGCAACATACCCATACCATTTTTTGTCAGCGCGCCGGCGCCGGAGATGAGGCCATTGTAGGTGAAGACCGTATCGGCCGCAGTCGCAATCGATCCGCCGCTCGCGACGACGATGTCGCGCGCGCTGGCGAAGCTGGCACTCGTTTCGAGCGCGCCGCCGTCGAGCGTCACATCGCCCCCGGCGGCGCCCAGATTGGCATCACTCGAAATCCGCAACGTACCGCCGGCGATCAGCGTGCCGCCAGCATAGCTATTGGTGCCACCGAGGACGAGTGTGCCCGCGTCGGATTTCACCAGCTGCGCCGCACCGCCCAGCGCCGAGTTGATCGTCGCGGTGAAGCCGGCACCCGCCGTGCTGCCATCGCCGACGCGGATCGTCGCGGTCGCATCGGTCAGGGCGATACCGCCGCCGCCGATCACATAATTGTTCGCCGCAAACTGCATTCCGGCGACCGACACCGCGCCAAGGCTGTTATCGACCGTGACCGTCCCGCCAGTGCCGCCGAAGATTGCGAAGGCACCGTCCGAATAGGCCGCGTTGATCGCGCCGCTCTCACCCGTCCAACCATCGTTGCCGCCGCTGTTCTGCCACACGCCGTTGCCGCCGTTGATCACGCCATTATTCTTGGGTCCGCCCGCGCCGTCCCAGAAATTGAGCGTGAGGCCCGCCGAATTGACGAGATTGACCTGACCCGCGATCGACGTCTGGACATTCGCATTGGAGCCCGCCGGCATCGTGCCGAGCGTGACGCCATTGTTGGTCAACGCCCCGCCATAGTTGAACATGCGATAGACGCCGACGTCGAACGCGCCGCCGGCCGGCACGCCGACGTTGAGCACGCCATCGAGTACGAGATTGCCACCGATGTTGACGAGGTCGTTGAGCGCGCCGCCGACCGTGCCGGCTTCGCCGAACTCGAAATCGAGCTGCGTCGTCGCCGACAGCGACAGGTTTCCGCCGATGGTCAGCGTGCCCGCTGCACCCGCGCCCGGTGCCAGCACCGCGCCGTTGGCCAGCACGACATGGCCGCCGATCGTTCCGGTACCGCCCAGCGCCGCGCCAGCGAGGACGTTGGTCGTCCCGGCCGCAGCCGCATAATCGCCATTGACGAACATCGTGCCGCCCGCAACCGTCGCGCCGCTGAACGTGCCGCTCCCGCCCAGAACCAGCGTACCGCCGCCGCTCTTGGCAAAGCTGCCCGTGCCCGAAAGCGCACCCGCCAGCGTCAGCGTCGTACCCGCATCGGTGCGGAACCCGCCGGTGCCGGTCAGTTCAACGCCGCGCGCCGACGTGAAGGTCGCTGTCGTTTGCAGGGTGCCACCGTCGAAGCGGAGCGCGCCCGGCGCGGCGCCGAGGTTACCGTCCGCGCCGATCCGCAGCGTGCCGCCGTTGACCGATGTTCCGCCCGCATAGCTGTTCGCGCCCGACAGGACGAGCGTTCCGGCGTCGGTCTTCACGAGGCCCGCCGCACCGGTCAGCCCGGCGTCGATCGTCGCAACATAAGCCGCGCCTGCTGCGGTGCCGTCGCCAACGCGAATCACTGCCTGCGCGCCGTCCAGCGACAGCGCATCGCCAGTGATGCGATAGCCGCCAGTCGCGAACTGCATGCCCGATGCCGATACGGCGCCGGGGCCGTTGTCGATCGTCACCGTCCCGGCCGTGCCGGAGAAGATGGCGAAAGCGCCGTCGTCATAGCCCGCGTTGACCGTGCCGCCGATGTCGGTCCAATTGTCGTTGCCGAGGCCGTTCTGCCATACCCCGTCGCCGCCGTTCACCGCGCCGTCGAACTTCGGCCCGGCCGCGCCGTCCCAGAAATTGAGCGTAGCCGATCCCTTGTTGATCAGGTTCACCTCGCCTGCAATCGCCGTCTGCACCTGCGCATTGGCACCGGCAGGCATCGTCCCGAGCTGAATCCCGTTGTCGGTCAGCGATCCCGCATAATTGATGACGCGGTAAAGCCCGATGTCGAACGCCCCGCCCGGCGAGACCGACACGTCGAGCGTGCCGTCGAGGACGAGGTTGCCACCGACATTGACGACATCGTTGAGCGGGCCGCCGACATCGTTCGCCCGACCAAGTTCAAAGCCAAGAGTTCCGCCCGCGGCGAGCGCGAGATTGCCGTTGATCGCGAGGGCACCCGGACCGCCCGCGCCCGGGGCAAGCGTTGCGCCATCCGCGATCGCGACGTTACCGCCGACGATGCCGGTACCGCCCAATGTCGCGCCCGAGGCGACGCTGGTGAGGCCTGTCGCCGCCGACTGGTTACCGTTCACAAGCAGCGTGCCCGCCAGGACGTCGGTCGCGCCGGTATAGCTGTTCGCGCCGCCGAGCGTGAAGGTACCGGCCCCCTGTTTGACGAGCGCGCCACCCGTGCCCGTGATCGGGCCGGAGAAGAGCGTGTCGTTCGCGGTGCCGAAGGTCAACGCTTTGCCGCCGAGGAAAACCGCGCCGGCGCCGGAGAGATCGCCGATCGTCGTTCCGGCGCTTGCGACGCCCGCAATATTGAACAACGCGCCGCCGTTTACCGTCACCGCGCCTTGCGAATAGAGCGAGCCATTTCCGACGAGCTCGAAATTGCCCGCAGCCACGGTGGTGCCGCCCGTATAGCTGGTCGCGCCAAAGTAACGCACGGCCCCGCCGAAGGCGGTCACGACGACCCGGCCGCCGGTGCCGCCGCCGATGCCGCCGTCGGCAATCGAACCCGCCCAGTCGCTGAAGCTGTTGGCAAGCCCGAGCGTCAACGTCTTCGATCCCAGCGCGATCGTCCCGTCGGCCGCACCGTTCAGCTGGATGACACGCGCCCCGGTCGCGGTCTGCGAAATGTCGAAGACGGTCCCCGACCCGACGACCAGATTGCCCGCGCCGATCGTTCCCGCGCCCGCCAGCGCCAGCGTGCCGCCAGCGAGGACCGTCCGGTTGGAATAGCTGTTGGCGCCGGTCAGCGTGAGCGTCCCGGTTCCGCGCTTGTCGAGGAAATTGCCCGCCGCATTGCCGGGGCCGTTGCCGATCACGCCGCCGAGCGTGACGTCGAAGCCCTGCGTATCGATCGCGTTGGAATCGGGGCTGCCGAGCAGAATCGTGCGCGTCGAAGCAAAGGATGCGCCCGCCTGCAGCGTGCCGCCCTGAAGCGACAGCGTGCCCGCAGCACTGCCCAGGCCCGCGTCGCTGAACACACGCACGGTGCCGCTGTCGATCAGCGTACCCCCGTCATAGCTGTTCGTTCCAGTCAGCTCGAGGAGACCGTTGCCGCGTTTGGTCAGCGAGCCCGTTCCCGAGATGGCGCCGTCGAGGCGGATCGTCCCCGACCGGTCGATCACCAGCGCGGCGTTGTTGACGACATCGCCGCCGATCAGGCCACTCGCGCCGCCGCTGCCAATCTGCAGCGTGCCGCCTTCGATGCGCGTGCCGCCGGTGTAGCTGTTGCTGCCGGTGAGCACCAGCGTGCCCGCGTCGGCCTTGCTCAGTCCGGCGGTTCCGGTGAGTTCGGCTCCAATCGTCGCGGTATAGCCCACGCCCGCCGTGCTGCCATCGCCGACCTGAATGACCGCTTGTGTACCCGTCAGCGTCAGCGCGGCGCCCGTCAGAACATAGCCGTCGCTCGCGAACTGCATGCGTGAGGCGAGAACGTTGCCGCCGCTGTTGTCGATCGTGACGGTACCGGGTGCGGCCGCGAAAACCGCGAAACTGTCCTGCGCATAATCGGCGTTGATCGTGCCGTTGGCGTCGCTCCAGTTGTTCGAGCCGCCCCCGACACGCCACACGCCATCACCGCCGTTGAGCGCACCATTGTTCTTGGGTCCGGCCACGCCGTCCCAGAAGCTGAGCGTCAGGCCTTGCCCATTGACGAGATTTACCTGACCCGCGACCCCCGTGTGGACCGAAACGTTGCCGGTGCCGCCAGGGATCGTCCCCAGCGTCAGCCCATTGTCGATCAACGCGCCGCCATAGTTGAACACGCGGTATATACCGGGGCCGAAGCTGCCCCCCGTCGGAACCGTCACGTTGATGGTTCCATCGAGGGTCAAGTCGCCGCCAACATTGACCAGATCGTTAAGCGCCCCGCCGAACACATCGGCCTGTCCGAACTCGTAATTGAGGATCGAACCGCTGGCGAGCGACAGATTGCCGTTGATCGTCAGCGTGCCCGCGCTTTCGCCCGGAGCAAGGATCGCGCCGTTCTGCACATCGACACTGCCGCCGATGATCCCGGTGCCGCCGAGCGTGGCGCCCGAGAAGACCGTCGTCAGCCCGGTCGCTGCCGACTGGTCACCCTCGACCAGCAAGGTTCCCGCATTGACGAGCGTGGCCCCCGCATAGCTATTGGCGCCGGTCAGCGTGAGCGTGCCGAGACCGTCCTTGGCCAGCCCGCCCGCGCCCGCGAACCGCGGCGAAATGCGGATGTCGTGGCCGTCGGTATCGATGACGCCGCCGTTCGCGCCGAGCGCGATGTCGCGCGTATCGAAATCGACGAAGAAGAAGTCATTGTCCGCGGTTGCGCGCAGCAGGCCCCCATCCAAAGAGAAGTTCACGGTTCCAAGGCCACCGGCGATCTGGCTGGTTTCCAGAACGCCACGACGGCCGGTAGTGCCGAGCAAGGTCACCGTAGACGTGACGCCGGCCGCTACGCCGAGTGAGAAGCCCCCTTCGGCCCGGACACGTCCGCCATCTCCGATCGTCAGCGAGCCGTCGCCTTCATTGCCGACGGTCATGGTGAAGTCGGTTACCAGCCAGTTCGAACCCGCGCCGGTCACAACCGCGCTGCCGGTGTTATTCGCGCCGATATAGCCCTGATTGCTGACGGCACTCGCGCCGTTTTCGATACGCAAGGTGCCGGTGCCAAAGCTGCCGACAGTCAATTGCTGGGTATTGATCCACGACGTCCCGGCACCGGATAGGATCACGTCGCCATGCCCCGACGCACCAACGAGCCCGTCGTTGCTGGAGGCCGTCGCACCAGTTTCGATACGTAAGCTCCCCGTGCCGGAAAGACCGACGGTGATCCGTCCGCTGTTTTGCCACAGCGAGCCCGCGCCGCTGACGAGGACTTGCCCCACGCCATTGCTGTCGGCGCCAATCTGTCCCCCGACGCCGACGACCTTGCCGCCATCGGCAATATTCAAAGTCCCGTTGCCGTTGTAACCGACCTGCACATCGCCAGCGTTCGTCCAGGTCGAAGCGACCCCATTCGCGCCGACGCCCGAGACATTGACGATGCCCTGCCCCCCGACGTTCGAACCGACCCAGCCCGACTGGTTGCTGACCTGACCGCCCGCGGTGATGGTCAGCGTGCCGGTGCCGAACTCGCCGATGACGATGTCGCTCGCCCCGGTCCACGTCGAAGCATTGCCGTTCGCGTCCTGCCCCGAAACGGTGACAATCCCCCGGCTGCCGGCATCGTCGCCGACATAAGCGACATCCGTCACGGTCACGACGCCGCCATCGAGAATGTTCAGCGTGCCGGTGCCAAGGCGGCCGACACGGAGATTGCCCGTACTGGTCCACGTCGATGCATTGCCGCCGACGCCTGCGCCGACGACGGTCACGATGCCCTGCTCGCCGCTCTCGCGGCCGATCACACCCTCCGCGTTGCTCAGCCTGCCACCGTTCGCAAGCCGCAATTCGCCGCCGCGAACATTGGTTTCGCCAGCAAAATTGCTCGTCCCCGTCAGCACGAGCGTGCCGAGGTCGGTCTTGATGACATCGCCGATGCCGGTCAGGTTCGATGCGATCGTCGCGGTATAGCCGGCACCGCCGATCGAGCCGTCGCCGACGCGAATGATCGCCGCCGCATCGACGAGCGCGAGATCGTCGCCCGCGATGACATAGCCGTCGCTGGCGAACTGCATCCCCGAAGCCGTGACGTCGCCAAGCGAGCCATCGACGGTCACCGTACCGCCCACGCCCGAGAAAACCGCGAAGGCATCGTCGGTGAAGGGCGCGTTGGCCGATCCGTCGAATTCGGTCCAATTGTCGTTGCCGCCGCTGGCCTGCCACAAGCCGTCACCGCCCGTAATCGCCCCGTCATTCTTCGCGCCGTTGACGCCGTCCCAGAAACGCATGGTGAGGCCGGTGGTGTTGACCAGATTGACCTGGTTCGCGACCGAGGTCTGCACGAAGTAACCAGAATTGACCGTGAGCCCGTTGTCGGCCAGCGCTCCGGCATAGTTGATGATGCGATAGACGCCCGGATCGAAGCTGCCGCCCGGCGGCGCCGCAACATTGAGCGTACCGTCGAGGGTCAGATCGCCGCCGACCTCGATCAGATCGTTGAGCGCGCCGCCGACGACATTCGCCTGACCGAAGTCGACGTTGAGCGTTGCGGCCGACCCAAGGTACAGATTGCGAGCGATGGTCAGCCTGCCCGGAATCCCGCCGGCATCGCCCGGATTGAGGTTGCCATCAAAGATATCGACATAGCCGCCGATGGCGCCGGTGCCGCCCAGCGTGCCGCCTGTCGCCACGCTCACGAGGCTCACTCCGCCCCCAAGAATGCCGTCGACAAGCAGCGTGCCGCCCGCGACCGATGTCGTGCCGATGAAGGCCGAGCTGTCGCCGGTCAGGCGTGTGGTTCCCGCCATATGGTTGACCGTTCCGAGGCCCGCCATGCTGTTGGCGAAGAGATAGTTCGTCTCGGTGTGGTTGAAGTTCAGTTCGCCCGTACCGGGTCCGAAGATGATCGCACCATCGAGGAAGCCCGCGGCGGCGGCCGCGCCGCCTTCGACGCCGCCGATATTGACCGTACCGCTGGTCCCGGCGTTATCGCCGCCGAGTGTGACACCGGTGCCGGCGGTGACCCGCCCGCCATTGGCGATCGTCACGATACCGGTGCCGGTGTTGGTCGACCCGATCTTCAGATCCTGCGTCACCGCGAAGGTCGATCCTGCGCCCGAAACCAGCACCCCCGCTTGCTGCGAAACGCCGATCTCGGCCCTGCTGAAGCTCGCGGCGCCACCGTCGAGCACCGAGAGCTGCGCTGTGCGCAAACCGAGCACGCCGCTGCTCGTCCAGTTGGACCCGGCGCCGGTGACAGTGATCGTCGACGCGGTCGTGTTGCCGGTGAGATTGCCGATCGGATTCAATGTGCCCGTTCGCAGGCTGCCGCCACTGCTGATCGTGACGACCGAGTGGGAGGCCGTCGTGTTGCCGACCTGAAACTGCCCGTTGCTGCCCAGATCGACCAGCGAACCGGCGCCCGAAATATTCAGGTCCGCCGAGCCCGTGCCCGACAGGGTACGAAGCTGCATGCCGATGCCGGAGGTCGTCCGGATGGTGCCACCGTTCGTCACGTTGATCGTGGCGCCGCTCGGGCTTGTGACCACAGCGGAAACGCGTTGGGCATTGAGCGTCGAACCGATGCCCGAAACGGTCAGCACGCTGCCTTGGGCGGTCACATTTCCCGTCGTCGCGACGGTGTTGCCGGCGTTGATGCGAAGCTCGCTGCCCGGCTGGGCGGTAATGTTTCCGCCGAAGTTGCTGTTGCCAGTGAGGTTCAATATCCCGGCGTCGACGACAACGGTGCCCGTTCCGGAGAAGGAGCCGCCATAGGTGTAGCTGTCCGAACGATTGAAGGTGACGGCGGTCCCGCCGTTGATGGCGATGTCGCCGGCGAACGAGCCGCTGGTGGCGCCATCGCCGATCCGCAGCCCGCCCTGCATGATCGTGGTGAGCCCGGTGTGCGCCGCGTCGCCAGTGATGATCAGGGCGCCGATGCCGGTCTTGGTCAGCGCCCCCGACCCGCTGGTGTCGCCTGCGAGCGTCAAAGTGGTACCGGCATTGAAGGTGGTGGACACATCGATCGTGCCGTTTCCGGTGAAGCCAATGTCGCGGCCCGTGACGATCGGAGCGATCAATCGCAACGTTCCGCCGTCGAAGCTGATGTCACCCGCCGCATCGCCCAGATTGGCGTCGCTCGTGATCTGCAGAACGCCGCCGTTGAGCGCGGTGCCGCCCATGTAGCTGTTGGTGCCATTGAGGACCAGCGTGCCCGCATCGGTCTTGACCAGCCGGCTCGCCCCGCTGAGTTCGGCGTTGATCGTCGCGAGATAGGCCGCACCTGCCGCGGTGCCGTCGCCCACGCGGACGATCGCATCGGGATCGACCAGCGTCAGCCGCGCGCCGCTGATCAGATAACCACCCGTCGCGAACTGCATTCCCGTCGAGGTGACCGCGCCGCCGCTGTTGTCCACCGTCACCGTGCCCGGCGCGCCCGCGAAGATCGCAAAGGTCCCGTCGGCATAGGCCGCGTTGATGCTGCCGTCGGCGCCCGTCCAGTTGTTGTCGGCGCCGCCCAGATGCCAGCTGCCGTTGCCGCCGTTGACCGCATTGTTGAACTTCGGTCCGCCAGCGCCATCCCAGAAGCTCAACGACAGGCCGTCCGAATTGATCAGGTTCACCTGACCCGCGACCGAGGTCTGGACGGTGACATTGCTTCCCGGCGGCATCGAACCCAGCGCGAGCCCGTTGTCGATGAGCGTGCCGCCATAGTTGAACACGCGATAGAGGCCGCCGCCGAAGTTGCCACCAGTCGACACATTGACATTGATCGTCCCGTCGAGCGTCAGATTGCCGCCGACATTGACCAGATCGTTGAGCGCGCCGCCGACAACATTCGCCTCGCCGAACTCGAAGTTCAGGACCGAGCCGCCCGCGAGCGCCAGGTCGCCATTGATGTTGAGCGTGCCGGGGCTGTTGCCCGGCGCAAGGATGCCGCCGTTCAGCACATTGACGCTGCCGCCGATCGTCCCGTTGCCGCCGAGCGCCGCGCCCGAAGCCACGGTGACGAGGCCCGTTGCCGCCGACTGGTCGCCGTTGATGCGCAGGGTCCCGGCGTTGACGTTGGTCGCGCCGGCATAGCCGTTGTTTCCGCTGAGCGTCAGGATGCCCGCGCCCGACTTGATGAGGCTGCCCGCGCCCGAAATCACACCGCCCAGTGCGAAGGTCGTGCCAGTGTCGGGCAGGATCGTGCCCGCGCCGGTCAGGCTGCTGCTCCGTGCGCTCGCAAAGGATGTCGTGGTACGTAATATACCGTTCGAGAATGTGAGACCGCCCGCCGCAGCGCCGAGGTTGGCGTCGGCCGAAACCTGCAATGTGCCGCCGAGGATCGACGTGCCGCCCGCATAGCCGTTGATCCCGCTCAGCACCGTGGTTCCGCTGCCGATCTGCCGCACGACGCCGCTGCCCGAGATCGTTCCGGCGAAAGTGACGAGATCCGCGCGATTGAATGCCAGCACGCCATTATCGATAACGTTGCCGACGATGCTGCCCGCCGTGCCGCCGTTACCGAGCTGGAGCGTGCCCGTGTCGATCGTTGTGCCACCGGTGTAGAGGTTGGTGCCGGTCAGGACCGTCGTCCCCGTCCCCGCCTGACGCAGCGCGCCTGTCCCGACGATCTGTCCGCCATAGGCCAGAAGGTCGCTGCGATTAAAACCGAGCGTACCGAAATTGTTGACGATTGTGCTGGCGATCGAGCCCGTCGTCCCGCCATTGCCGATGAACAGCGTCCCGCCGTTGACATTGGTCGACCCGGTATAGCTATGGTTGCCGGTCAGCACCCAGCTGCCGCTGTCGTTTTTCGCAAGCGTGGTGATGCCGATACCGGAGTTACCGATCGAACCCGCAAGCGTGTTGTTGCCGCTGTTCGTCCCGCCGAGCGCGATCGTACGCGCCTGGTTGGCACCCTGCAGCGTCACAGGACCGGTGTCGGTAAAGACGACCGCGCCGGTGCCCGACGATTCGAGGAAGGTCACGCCCGCCGACAAGGTGAACAGGCGGTTCGTCGTATCGCCACTGCCGGTATAGCGCAGCGTCGAACCGTTGCCGATGACGAGGTTCGCCGCGGCGGCCGACGAAGCGCCGATGCTGCTCGCGGCGCCGCCGTTGCTGAGCTTGTCGACCGCGAGCACGCCGCCGTTGATCGTCGTCACGCCGGTGTAGGTGCTGCCGGCATTGGTCAGCACCCAGGTGCCCGCGTCATTCTTGGTCAGGCGGGTCAGGCCGCTACCATTGTTCGTGATTTGCGCGGCCAGGATATTGTTGCCGGTGTTGGTGCCGCCCAGCGTCAGCGTCTGCGCCGTGTTGGCGCTCGCAAAGGTCAGCGGGCCGGCATGGGTGAAGGCGATCGCGCCGGTGCCCGACGCGTCGAGCTTGCTGGTCGTCGAGGCGCCGAGCGTGAACTGGCGGTTGGTGCTTCCGCCAGCGCCCACATATTGCAGCGTGCCCCCGCTCAGAACCAGGTTGCCCGCGTCCGAGGAGGAGGATCCGATCGAGCTGTTCGCGCCGCCATCGTCGAGACAGGCGACGGCGAGCGTACCGGCGTTGATAACCGTGGTGCCGCCGTAGCTGCTCGAACAACCGGATAGCTGCTGGATGCTGCCGCCATTCTTTATCAGGCCGCCATTGCCGCTGATCGCACCCCCGAAATTGGCAGCCACAAGGCTGCCGCCAAGATTGATCGTGAGCGTCGCGCCGCCGAGCGCGATATTACCACCCAGCGTTCCACCGCCCGCGAGCGCAGCGACGCTGTTGCTGAACCCGTTGAGGTCGAACAGCACGCCGGACGTGTTGTCGAGCGACATCCAGCCGCTGCCGAGCGCGGTGGTCGACCCTGCACGAATGGTGCCGTTAAAGACGCGGACATTGCCGGTCGAACTATTCGTTCCGGACAGGAGCAGCGTCCCCGCGCCATCCTTGTTCAGCTGCGCACCGCCTGCGACGGCTCCCGAAAATTCGAGTGTCGTCCCGGCGTCGAAGACATTGATCGTACCGTTGCCAGCCACCGTGAAGCCACGGTTGGTCGACGCATTTGCGCCCATATAAACGAGCGTCCCGCCCGACCCGATGATCAGGTTCGATGCCGCCGCCGAAGACGCGCCGATGCCGCTCACCTGTCCGCCATCCGCGATGCAGTCGATCGCGAGGCTGCCGCTGATCGTCGTGACGCCGGTATAGTCGTTGGTGCAACCGCTGATCGTCTGGGTGTAGCCACCGGCGCCCCGCGTGAAACCGCCGGCGCCGGTGATCCGGCCGGTGAAGATGCCGGGGCCGCCCGCGGTCGTCAGCGTGCGCCCGCCCAAGTTGACGAGCCCGCCGCCGATCACCGCCGCGACATTGATGTCGTACCCGCCAAGGTCGAGCGTCGCGCCCGTATTGACGGTCATATAACGGCCGCCCGGGCCAAACGCGCGCGCCGATCCCGCGCGCAACGTGCCGGCGTTGACGGTGGTATCGCCGGTGTAGCTGTTGGTGCCGCCGAGAATCAGCGTGCCGTCGCCATCCTTGACCAGCGAACCCGCGCCCGTTGCAACACCGCTGATCGTCAGCGTCGTCGCCGCCTGCGCGACGTCGATGCGGCCGTTGCCGCTCGCGAGGGTAAAGCCGCGATTGGTGGCGACAGTGCCGCCGGTATAGCGAAGCTGGCCGCCCGTCGTCAGAACGAGGTTCGCCGACGCATTGCCCGCCGCGCCTATTCCGCTCGCAATATCGCCGTCACTCAAACTATTCACCGCGAGCGTGCCGCCCGCCACGGTCGTTACGCCGACATAGTCATTCGCGGCATGGGCAAGCGTCAAAGTCCCCGCGCCGGTCTTGGTGAAGCCCGCATCATCGGGGCTGGTCACGACGCCCGAGAAGGTCAGGTTGGTGCCGCCCGCAGTCACCTCGATCGTCCGCAAGGGACCACCGTTTACCAGCGTAAAACCGCGATCGCTTGTCGCGGTGCCGCCGGTATATTGCAGCGTACCGCCTTCGAGAGCGAGGTTCGACGAGGCCGATGAGGAGGCGCCGAGGCCCGAAGCCGCGCCGCCGTTGGCGATGTTTGAAACCTGAAGGATACCATCGGTCAGCGTCGTCGCGCCGGTATAGCTGTTCGCGCCCGACAGGACGACCCGGCCCGCACCGCCCTTTGCAAAGGAGGTGACGCCGCCGCCGTCGACAATCGTCGATCCGATCGTGAATATACCGCTGCCGTTGTGCTGGATACCGAGCGCCCCGCCCGCAATGCCGCTGGTGAGCTGGCCGCCGTTGATCGTCTGGTTCGCCGTACCGACGCTTGGCGCCACGATGATCGTGCCGTCGATTCCCAGTGCGTTGCCGGCCCCGACGGTGACGGTCGACCCCGCCGCCGCCGAATAGCGAAGGCCCGCCAGATAGACATTGCCGCCGACGGTACCGGTGAAGGGCGAGTTCGCGGCGCCCGCGCTATCGCTGATAATTTCACCCGTCGCCCAGGTGCCGGCATTGTCCTTGTCGGTATAATCGGTCGCGTCGAACGCAACGATGTTGCCGCCGACGACCTTGGCATAGTCCGAGCCGTTGATCGTCGCCCAGCCGCCGAGCACGCCATCGAGATTGCTCGTCGTAATCGCGCCCGCGCCGGGCAATATGAAATTGACGAGGCCGCCGGTGCGGTCGATCGCCCCGAGGTTGAGGTTCAGCGTACCGCCGGCGCCATTGACCGCGCGCAGCGTGTTGCTGCCCGCGCTGACCGTCAGGCCATTGAACGTCTGGCCGTTCGCCTCACCCGCCGCGCCGAATATTTCGAGCACGCCGCCCGACAGCACCAGATGCGACGCCGACGAAATGATGTTCGATACCGGACCAGCGGCGCCGGTAAAATCGAGCGCGAGCTTGCCACCGGCAATCGTCGTCGCGCCGGTGTAGCTGTTCGTGCCCGTCAGCGTCAGCGCGCCCGCGCCGGCCTTGGTCAGCCCGCCACTGCCCGTGATGCTGCCACCGAAGCTCTGCGCCGCCGCCGCGTTGACCGTCAGCGTCGAATTGCCGAGCGCGACCATACCGCCGCTGCCCGTCAGCGACGGGGCGACAAGGTCGAAACCACCCAGATCGAGCGTACCGCCGTTGATGATAAAGCCCGTCGCATTGCCGAACGCCCCCGCGCCGCCGGCGCGCAGCGTGCCATTATTGACCGTCACCGTCCCGCGATGGGCATTCGTGCCGCCGAGCACCCAGGTGCCGGCGCTGTCGGCGATCAGATTGCCGTTACCGGACATGGCGCCCGAGAAGATATTGGTCCCGCCATAGCTGCCGCCAAGCGTCAGTGCGTCGGGATTCGGATTGCCGGCGTTGAACACCAGCGCACCCGACAGGTTGAGCGCGCCGGTGCCGTCGTTGCGGATTATGTTGGCGGCCCCGTTGATCAGCCATTCGCGATTACTGGCATCGCCCGCACCGGTATAGCTGAGCGTCCCGTTGGCGAGACCGATCGTCGTGCCCACGCCCAGCGAGCTGGCGCTTCCGATGTCGGCCAGCTTTCCTACGCGGACTTCGCCGACAAGGGTCGCTTGGCCGGCGAAGACATTTGCGGTGCCAAGAAGAACATGACGACCCGCCAGCGCGCTGAAACCGAAGCTGCCCCCGCTGAGCACGCCGAGCAGACGGACGTCGGCGGTGTCCGCGTAGAAGCCCCCATTGGACGAGATATCGACATCGCCTGTAATCTCGAGCGTACCCGTCCCCTGATTTCGGATGAGCGCGCCGTTGCCGTTGATGTCCCAGTTGCGGTTCGAACTGTCGCCATCACCAAGATAGATGATGCTGTCACTATATTGGCTCTGCTGGTTGAAGATGATCGTACCGTCGGCCACCGTTACGGGGGCGCCGAGCGAGCTTGCTTCGCCGAGATTACCGATCGAGGTGAAGCGCGTCGAACAGTTGCCGTTGCACGCGGTAAAAACGGTGCGGCCGGTGTAGTCGCTCAGGTCGTTGCTCATTGTGACGCCGCTCGCAGCGAGCTGCACCGACCCGTTGCCGCGGATCCGCGCCGCGCCCGCAGCCGCGCCTTCGACGATCAGGTTGCCGCCGTTGCCGATCGTAACCGTGCGCGCTGAACTGGCACCACCGATGGACAGGCGCACGTTGCTCCCGGCGCCGGTAAAGATATTGTTCCCCGCCGCGCCGAGCGCGCTGTCGGTATTCGCATAGAGGCTGCCCGCATTGATGTTGATGTCGCCGGTAAAGCTGTTCACGCCGCCGAGAATCAGCCCGCCATTGCCCGCCTTGATCAATCCGTTCGATCCCGCCACGATCGAGTTGATCGTGCTGTTTCCGGTCACTGTCGTGATCGTCGAATTGGCGCCACCCAGCGTGATCGTGCTGCCGCTCAGAACATAGCCGGCCGAACTGAAGGTGATGTTGCCAACCGTCACCGGAACGCCAACGGTCACCGTCCCCGCAGTGCTGCCAAAGATTGCGTTGTCGAGATCGCCATTATTCCACGGCTCGGCAAAGGGGCCACTGACGCCGTCGCCATTGGGGCTCCAGTTCAGGTTGGCGAGGTTCCACGTGCCCGTGCCACCCGAACCGACCGCAGTACCGTTGGCATCCCAATACCGATCCTCGGCGTGTGCGGACATCGGCACGCATGCCAGCACGGCCGCCAGCGAGGCTCCACAAAGAAGGCGCCGCGAACGCCCCTTTGCGGTCCGGTCGTTATGGCGGGGCATTTTCTTCTCGGTCATGACGCATCCTCGAACGCAAAAAAGCCCGTCCGGACGGACGAGCAAGGCAATAAGCGGCTTGATTATTGGATGAAGGCCGGAAGCAATGTCGAACGGCGCTCGGCGATAGGGATGCAACGGCCCGATATGCCGCAACCAAACCCTTGACCTCTGCTCATTCGACGACCCCCTGGCTCCAGCGCCGCCGCCCACCGGACGGGCAACGCCTTCTTTGATTGCCTCACGAGGCTTTTGACGGCCCGCGCAATCTGCCCCATCGTCATGCCTCCTCCGCCGAGGCGGATGGTCGCGGAGAGCAAAACCAGATCAATCCATCGGAGCGTCCGAAAGATGACATCCTTCGCTCGCTACGAAGCATTGGTTATTAACTTATTACTAAACCGCGGATAATTACCGTATGTCACGGTATCGACACGGAAAGCTGATCCCGCATAACATTTTTTAACAGGCCATAGCGCAAGCAGTCACGGTTACACGACGCTTGCCCCGATGGCGGTTGCGTCCCTAAATCGCCCGCATGCCATCGATAAACCCGCACGCCCTTTCCCCTGACAGCGAGCAGGCGCTGCGTCAGGCCATCGCGAACCATCCCGGCGACGCCCGCGCGCATGCAGCGCTGACATCCTCCCTCTGCGGCGCCGGTCGTGTGGATGAAGCGTTGGCGCATATCGATCGCGAGACAGGCCGTCAGCCGTCGAAGATTTGGCCGCTGTCGATAAAGGCCGGCATATTTTCCAGCGAACGGCGTGCGGCCGAGGCGCTCGACGTCCACCGGCGACTGGTCGCGATGGCCCCGGATGTCGCGCTTCTGTGGGCGAATTTCGGCAGCGACCTCGCGGCCGTCGGCGACGTAGACGAAGCAGCCGCCGCCTTTCGCGCGGCGGTCGAGCGCGCTCCCGACTACGGGACCGCATGGCTGGGGCTTGCCAATTTGCCCGGTGCGTCGCTTGACGACGCCGATCTCGCGGCGATGGAAAAAGGGGTCGCCCTCGCGCATGATCCCTATCAAAAGATCCAGCTTCTTTTCGCGCTCGGCAGCGCGCATGGCGCGCACGGGGCATTCGGCCGATCCTTCGAAAAATTTACCGAAGCCAATGCCCTGCGCGAAACGGCGGTTCCCCACGACGGCGCCGGACTCGCCGCCTTTGTCGAGGCCCACGGGAGGCTCCGGAAATCCTTTTTCGCGACGGCACCAGAAGTCCCCACCCAGGTGAATGGACCGATTTTCATCGTCGGCATGCCCCGATCGGGATCCACGCTCGTCGAACAGATCCTCGCCAGCCATCCCGAAGTCGAAGCAATGGGCGAGTTGTTCGCACTTCAGGAGGTCGCCGCGTCGATCCGCGCTTTCAACTCACCCGATGCCTTTGTCCACCGCTTGCACACATTGACGCAAGCCGAAGCGGCGCGGCTCGGCGCGCATTATCTGACGAAAGCGGAGCGCTACCGCCGAACCGACCGTCCCTGCTTTACGGACAAGATGCCGGCCAACTGGCGCCTTGTCGCACTCATCCAGCGGATTCTACCGGGCGCACGGATTATCGATGTGCGGCGCGACCCGCTGGCTTGCTGCTTTTCGGCCTACACGACCTATTTCAACCGCCACACGGACTTTCCGAACACGCTCGAAGATCTCGGTCGATATTACCGACTCTATCTCCGGCTGATGGAAATGGTGCGGGGCTTGGCACCCGGCACATTGTACCGCCTCGATCACGCGCGACTTGTCTCGAATGCGGAGCAGGAAATTCGCGCGCTACTTGGCTTTCTGCGGCTACCCTTTTCGCCGGCCTGCCTCAGGCCCGAAGAAAATTCGCGCGCCATTTACACGCCGAGCGCCCAGCAGGTCCGGGCGCCGATTCATCGCGAGAACAACCGATGGCAGCCTTATCTGCCTTGGCTGAAGCCGCTACAGGCCGCGCTCGACATCCGATAATGATGGACCGGCGCTTGTAGCCGGCAACGCCGTTTCCTAAGGCCGCAGTGGCCGCTTTGAGGCCATAGTCGATTGTCGCGCAACGGCCCGGGGGCGCCGGAAGCGGCCCCGGCTTTCGCCGGGGCACAGTCCGTTACAGCGCGTTTTCGAGCCAGCCCTTGAGCGCGCTCTTCGGCGCCGCACCGACCTTGGTGTCGGCGATCTCGCCATTCTTGAACAGGATCATCGTCGGGATGCCGCGCACGCCATATTTGGCGGGGGCGTTCGGATGATCGTCGATGTTCAGCTTCGCGATCACGACCTTTTCACCGAGCTCGTTGGCGATTTCCTCGAGCGACGGGCCGATCATCTTGCACGGGCCGCACCATTCGGCCCAGAAATCGACGAGCACGGGGGTGTCGCTGTCGAGGACGTCGGCCTGGAAGCTGTCGTCGCTGATTGCCTTGGTACCCATATGTTGAACTCCTGAAATTCTCTTGTCCCTAAACTAAGCGGTCGGGGCCTCCGGCTCAAGGCCTCAGCTCCCCAAATTCGCCTTGGTTCCTGCGAAGCCCGGCTTGTGCAGCGCCAGCGTGGCATCGTCGAGCGTGATCAGCCGCGGGCCGGCCGTATAGAGCAGCGCCGCCTCGACCCGCCGTCCGGGGAAGATCGCTGCCAGCGCACTTTGATACGCCGCCATCTGGCGCAGATAGGCGGGCGCAACATCCTGCGCGACATCGGGGACATGCCGCCCCGTCTTGTAATCGACCACCGTCACCCGGTCCGCGGTGACGAGCAGCCGGTCGACGATCCCCGCGACGACGACGCCGTCGACCACCGCCGACAAGGGCACTTCGGCGAGCGACCCGGCGCCGAACAGCGCGGCATGGGCAGGATCGTCCAGCACCGTCAGGATTTCCGCGACCATCGCCCCGCGCGCAGCCTCATCAAGCGACGGCGCCTGCACCGCGAGCCATCGCATCGCCGCGTCGTGCCGCCTTTCGGGTAAAACCGGCGGCAGCCGTTCGAACAGCGCATGCAGCAACAGGCCGCGCGTTACAGCCACCGCCCGCTCGCTGCCTTGCGGCGGCGATGCGACATCATCCTCGCCCAGCGCCGACGGCGCGAGCGGGCGCGGCGGCCGCGCCTCTTCGGGGGCGGGTAGCCGCGCCCAAGGCGGCACGGTCACGGGCGCCACCGCCTGCCGCGCCTTGTCCTTCGGCGCCCGCGGCCATTTCTTCGGCTGCACGGCATGGACCCGCTTGCGGCTCCAGCGCGGCCCGGCGTCCTGCCAATCGGCGCCCATGTCGGCCATCACCGCATCGACCGCACTATGCCAATTGTTATCGGGCAGCGTGCGATCGGCGGTCTTGGTGATACCCGTGACGACCAGCAACTCCTCGGCGCGCGTCATCGCGACATAGAGCAATCGCCAATGCTCCTGCCGTTCGGCCGCTTCCTTGTCGTCATGCGCTTTGGCGACCGCGCCATGGCGTTCGTCCTTGCCCAGCGCGAACACCGGCAATTTGTCCCACGCCTCCATCGACAGGTCGAAGGTCAGCCGCCGGGGGCGCGGATCGTCGGTCGCGTCGGCAAGGATGACAATCGGCGCCTGCAACCCCTTCGACCCATGCACCGTCATCACGCGCACGACGTCGCTGCGCGCCTCGGTCTGACGTTTGATCTCTGCGGTGCTGGCCGCGATGCGCGCGAGAAAGCCGAGCAGCGACGGCGCTTCCTGCCGCTCGAACGCCAGCGCCTGCCCCAGCAATTCGTCGATCGGATCGCGCGCTTCGCGGCCCAGCCGGTGGTACAGCTTGCGCCGCCCATCGAGCGGCCCCGACAAGATGGCGTCGAGGAAGCGGAAGGGCGTGGTGAAATCGGCCATGCCCAGCAAGCGGCGCAGCGCGGCCATGGTTTCGGGCGGCGCCCTTCCCTCATGCTCACGCAAAGCCTCCCACAGCGCCCCCGATCGGCCGTGGGCAAAGCCGAACAGATCCTCCTGCGTCCAGCCGAACAGCGGCGAGACAAGCAGGCTGGCCAGATTAAGGTCGTCGAGCGGCTGCACGGCAAAGCGCATCGCCGCGAGCAGATCCTGCACCGCCAGCGATTGGGTCAGCGAAAAGCGGTCGACCCCCGCGACCGGCACGTGAAGCGATTGCAGCCGCGCGACGATCCGCGCCGCAAGGTCGCGGCGGCGGCGGACGAGGATCAAGATATCGCCCGGCGCGACGCTGCGCCCGTCCTTGCCATGGGCGATCCAGCCCTGCACCTCGTCGGCGATGGCGCGCGACAGGCGCAGGCTCGCGGGGTCGCTTGCGGCGGTGGAGGAATCGCCTGTGCCCGGCGCGGCATCCTCGTCGCCATCGCCGCCGTCTTCCTCATCGTCGGCGGCGCCATCGAGCGCCTTGCCGACCGGCAGCGGTTCCCACAGCTCGACCCGCCCGGCGCGGTCGCGGTTGAAATCGGCGGGAATATGCGGCGGCTCGTCGCTTTCGAGCCCCATCAGTTCGGGCGCCCCCGCCAAAATCCACGCGTCGACGACATCGAGCACCGCGGGGCTCGACCGGTAATTGGTGTCGAGATCGACATCTTCGAACGGCTTGCCGCCCGCCGCCGCGCGTTCGCCAAAGCGGATGCGCGCCGCCTCGAACGCCGCGGGCTCGGTGCCCTGAAAGCCGAAGATCGCCTGCTTGCGGTCGCCAACGGTGAACATCGTGCGGACACGCTCGTCCTTGGCGCCGAGCCCGGCGAAAAACTCCGCCGCCAGCGACAGGATGATCGCCCATTGACGCGCATTGGTGTCCTGCGCCTCGTCGACCAAAATATGATCGGTGCGCTGGTCGAGCTTGAACCGGACCCAGTCGCCAAAATCGCCTTGCGCGAGCAGGTGGCCGGCGATGCTGATCAGATCGTCGAAATCGGCATAGCCCTTGTCGCGCTTGGCGAGCGCATAGGCTTCGGCAAAGCGGCTGCCCAAATCCCACGCCGCCGCCAGCTCATCGGCGACCTGCATCGCGGTCGCGGTCGCCAGCAGGTCGGTAGTGGCGGCGACGATCCGCTCGGCGGCGCCCAGGCAGACGCGCATCGCGCCCTTTTCCTTGGTGTAATCGGCGCGCAGATCGCCCGTCCCGGTCAGGAAACAGCCGCGGACCGCCGCCAGCAGCGCCGCGCGTCCGTGCGAATCGGCGCGCTGCCAGTCGTCCATGATATCGGCGCGGCCATCGCCGGTCTTCGTACCCCAGTCGCGCCCGCTGAGCGCCACCGCCGCGATATCGGCATCGGCGACTGCGCCGCCGGCAATCGCCGCCGCTTGCCAGTCCGCCGGATCGCCCTGCGGCAGGCCGAGCGCCGCCCGCAGATCATGCGCCCGCGGGGCCAGCCGCGGCGCGTTCGCTGCGGTGAAGCTGCTGGCGCAGCGCGCGAGGAAGGCGATCGCGGCATCCTGCCCCAGCCGCCGCGACAACATCGCGGCGATGGTCCGCATCGCATCGCCATCACCATCCTGTTGCGACAGAAGCTTGCCCAGCACGTCGCGCTGCAACGCGCTCGCCTCGCTGTCTTCGAGCGCGCGGAAACCCGGCAATATCTTCGCCTCGAGCGGGAAGCTGGCGAGCAAGGTCTGGCAAAAGCTGTGGATCGTCTGGACGCGAACGGCGCCACCGGGGCTGTCGATGACGGTGGCGAAGAGGGAGCGAGCGCGCTCGATCAGCGCCGGGACGCCGCGATCATAGCCGATAAACTCCAGATCCAGCCCCAACGCCCGCAATTCGGTGCGCAGATCGCCATCCCCCATCCGCACCCACATCGCGAGCCGCTCATGGATGCGGTGCGCCATTTCGGCGGCGCCCGCCTTGGTAAAGGTGATGCACAGGATCGCCTCGGGCGACACGCCGCCCAGCATCAGGCGCAGCACCCGCGCCGAAAGCACCTGCGTCTTGCCCGTCCCCGCCGATGCGCCCAGCCACACATGGTCGTCGGGCTGCGCCGCGGCGCGTTGCCCGGCGTCGAGCATTTTGAGCAGCTTGTCGGGATCGATCATGCCGCGCCCCCGTCGTTCGCACGCGCGTCGGCGTCATCGCGCCCGAACCATTCGTCGCGGCGCATCAGCTGGTCGAAATCGGCGTAGCGTTTGCCCGTATCGCCCGGAACAAAGGGTTCCTGCCCCAGCAGATAGCGCGCCGTGAGGTCGGCGAGCGCTTCGCGCGCGCGCTCGACAACCGCCGCCGCCGTTGAAGGCTTGGGTTTTTGCCCCTTTATGGCCTTCACCGCGCCATCGACGGCCTTTTTCCGGTCGCGCTTCAACTCCCAATATTCGAACGCGCCCACGGTTTCGGGCGCAAGGTCGCCAAGACCGGCCGTTTCGGCGAGCAGGCCGAGCAAGCCAAGCTGGTTGTTGAGCCCCTCCCCCGTCGACTTGCCCGACGGCGCTGCGCCGGTCTTGTAATCGACAATCGCCAGCGTGCCGTCCGCCGCCTGATCGACGCGATCGGCGGTGCCGTGGAGGGTGATGCCGTCGACGAGCCGCTTGCCGCTGACCTCGTTGGCGACCGGCCAGCGTTCGTCGCGCGAAGCCCACACGCGCTCGGCCGCCCAGCGCAGCGACGGCTCGATGCGCGGCAGCCAGAAGGCGCGGGCCAGCGAATCGAGCGCCGGGTCCGCGCGTAGCGCAGCAACCTCGGCGTCGAATGCGACCTCGGTCAGCCCGGCCGTCTGCCAGTCCTGCAGGAATTTATGGACGCGGATGCCGAACCATTTCGCATCGGGGCCGCTGCTCAGCGGATCGAGCTCGCTCAGCCGCAATATCTTCGCCGCATAAAAGGCAAAGGGATCGCGCGCGAGCTGATCGACCCCCGTCACGCTGATCCGGTCGGGCCGTGCCGCCGATGGCGGCGCCGGGTGCGGCTTGTCGGCGGGCGCGCTGGCGCCGGGGGGCACGTCGATCATCGCCGCAAGCGCCGTCACCGGTTGCCCGTCCCGCGCCGCCTCGGGCAGCTCGCCCGCGAGCGCCGCAAGCCGCAGCCAGAAGCGCGAAGCGACCGCCGGATCGCCGCCGCTGCGTATCGCGCGCGTCACCACCACTTCGCGCGCCGCGAACGCACCGACGAAGTCATGCGCCGCAGCACCCTGCTGGCGTTCGGGGGCAGCGAGGCCCAGCATCCGCCGGATGCCGGGTGCCAGCCAAGGATCGGGGCTTTGCTGCGGCGGCCAGCGGCCCTCGTCGAGCCCGCCGAGGATCATCAGGTCGGCGCGTTGCAAGCGCGCTTCGAGCAGGCCCCAGATGAACAGCCGCGGATGCCCGCCATAGGGCGGCCGGACGCTTGTCCCCGACAAGAGGTCGGCCAGCATCGCCGGGAAATCGGCGGGCGCGATCAGCGCCGGGCCGTCCCCCTTCGCAAGCGCCCAGCGGTCGAAGATTTCGGACAGCGCACGGCCGGCATGCCCCGTCCACGCGCCTTCGCCGGTCAACCAGCCGAGCGCGGCCTGCAATGCCCCGAGCAACGTCGAAGGCGATGCGGAAACGCCCGCGGTGAAAGGGGCAAGCGCCGCACCCAGCCCCGCAGCGGTATCGGCCCACCATTCATCGATCGCCTGCGCGGCGGCATGCCCGCGCGCCTTGGGGTCGGCGGCGACCGCGACGATCCGCGCCGTGATGCCCTCCCACCCCGGCACCAGTCCGGGACCGCGCAGCACGAGATCGAGCCGCCGTACCTGATCGAGCCAGGCCAGCCGCGTATCGCCCGCGCGCACGAGCGGATGACCGAGCAGCGCGACCAATCGCACCGGATCGAACCCAGCGGCAAATTCGGCGAGCGCGAGCAGCAGCGCGCCGGGCGGCGTCTGTCCGAGCGGTTGCCCCGCGCTGTCGTCGACCGAGATGCCCCAGCGCGCGAGCGCCGCCGCGACGCGTGTGGCCAGCGCGCGGTCGGGAGTCACGAGCGCAGCGGTGCGCGCGGGGGTTTCGAGCGCGGCGCGCATCATCAACGCGATCCCCTGCGCCTCCTGCCCGTCGTCGGCGAAAACCGCGGCGCTGACACCGGCGATGCCGGAACGCAGATCGCCCGCCTGTTGCCAGCGCGCGGTGTAGGCGGCGGGCGCGAAGAGCAGCGAAGTGAAGGGCGCGCGCGCCTCGGGGCCGTCGAAAGGCGATGAAGCGCCCCATTCGTGCACTTCGTCGCGCGAAATGCCCATGCGCCCGAGCAGCAGCTTCAGATGATATTGCGGGTGTGTTTCGAGCGGACGCTCCCCAAATTGTTTGGCACCCGGCTTTTCGGGGTCGGGCTTCACCGGCCCCAGCGCCTCCCATTCCTCGCCCGCCATGCCAAGATCGAGCCCCGGCAGCACGACCATACCTTGCGGCAGGTTGGCGACGGTGCGGAGCAGTCGCGCGATCGCGGGTGCCGCGGTGGTCACCCCTGCGGCGGCAACGAAGCGCGTGGGCGGCGCGGAGCGCCACCCGGCACTCACCCGATCGAGCAGCCGGTTGCGGCGGTCGGCGCGGTCGATATGCCCCGTCGCCGCGAGCAGCTTGGGCCACTGGTCGACGAGCAGCGACAAACGGCGCCACGAGGCCTGCCAATGCCCGGCCAGATCGCCCAGCGCGCTTTCGATATCGGCAAGCCGCGCGGGCGCGATCTCCTCATAATGCAACTGGTCGATCACGCGCCCCAGTCCCTCGGCAAGCTGGAAGGCGGCCGCACCCGTGATCGCGTCTTCGCCCGCTGGAACATGCTTTTCGATCAAGCCCGCGAGCATCAGCCGGCGTTTGAGCGCATCGATCGCAGGCGGGATGGGTTCGGCCTCGTCGATCGCGTCGAGCGCCAGCGCCACGCTCTCGTCGAGATCGGCATCGCCGATCACGGCAAGCCGCGGCATCAGCAGCCCCGCTCCGCCCGTGCGCACGAAGGCCGCCTGCACCGCGCTGCGTGCCCGGTTGCTCGGCAGCACGATCAATCCTTCGGCCAGCCCGAGCGCGCCGTCGGCAAAACGCTCGATCAGCCCGGCGGCAAGTGCATCGGCAAATGCCCGGTTGACCGGGATGGAAAAGACCGTTGGCCTTGTCTCAGCCATCCGTCAGCGCGGCTTCGGTCGGCGCAATGCTCGCCGGGGTGCCCACATCGAACCATTGCCCCATGTGCGACAGGCCATAGAGCCGCCCCGCCGCGATCGCGCGGTCCCACAAAATATTGGTCGAAAAGGGCCCCTCGGGCGCATCTTCGAGCAGGCGCGGCGAGATGAGCTGGATGCCGGTATAGACGAAGGGCGCGATCCGGCTGGGCTTGCGGCGGCTCAACTTGCCCTCGCCGTCCATATGGAAATCGCCGCGGCCGCCGTGCCCCGTTGCACTCGCCTGCCGGATCAGGAGCAGCAGCGCGTCCATCCGCTCGCCATCCCAGTGGTGCGCGAGATGCCGGATGCTGTCCTGCGGCCCGTCGGTCCAGATATTGTCGCTGTTGACGATCAGGATCGGGTCGCCGCGGAGCTGCGGCAAGGCCTTGACCATCCCGCCGCCGGTTTCGAGCAACTGGTCGCGTTCGTCCGAAATCGCGATGCTGAACGGCCGCTTCTGCGCCGCCAGATGCGCCTCGAGCGCATCGGCAAGATAATGGACGTTGACCACGACATGTTCGATCCCCGCCGCCTCGATGCGGTCGAGGCTATGGTCGATCAGCGGCTTGCCTGCGACGCGCACCAACGGCTTGGGCCGCGTCGCGGTCAGCGGACGCATCCGCTTGCCCAGCCCCGCCGCCATCACCATCGCGCTTTCGATCTTCACGCTCACAACCAAGCCTCCGCCCGTTTCGAAGCGGGGACATTGGCGTCGAACCATTGCCGAACGGGGACAAGCGCCGGATGCGCGAGATCGCGTTCGAGCAGCCCCCACATGCGCGGCTGGAAGCTTTTGTAATGCGGCTTGTTATCGCGCTTCCACAGCCGCACGAAGACGCCGAGGATGCGGGTGTTGCGTTGCGCCGCGAGCGCCCAATAGGCGTTCTCGATATCCTGCCCGGTCGCTTGTCTGTAGCGCGCGAGCATCGCCGTCTCGACCGCCGGGCTCACGTCGCGCCGGGCATCCTCGAGCACCGAGGCAAGGTCATAGGCAGGGTGGCCGATAAGCGCGTCCTGGAAATCGAGCAGGCCGTAATGCGCGATGCCGTCCTTGCCCGGCACCAGCATGATATTTTCGGCATGATAGTCGCGCAAAACCGTGACGCGCGGCAGGCCGTCGGCCTCGACCGGGGTCAAGACCTCCGCCCATGCGGCGCGAAACGCATCGCGGTCGACGTCCAGATCGAATGCCGGGCAATACCAGTCGCTGAACAGCATCACCTCGTCGAGCCATTGCTCGAGGCCGTGCACGGGCAATCCGGCCATCGGCGGCCGCGCGTGGAGATGAACGAGAAGGTCGGTCACCCCCGCATAATAATCGGCTTCGGTGTGCGGCGCTTCGTCGACGGTCTCGCGCAGGCGGACATCGCCGAAATCATCGATCAGCAGCAGGCCCCGCTCCAGATCGCGCGCGAGGATCGTCGGCGCGGTCAGCCCCTGTTCGCAGAGGAATTCGGCAACCGCGATGAACGGGCGCGGGTCCTCGTGCGGCGGCGGCGCATCCATCAGCACCGCCTGCCGCGCGCCATCGACGACGCGGAAGTAACGCCGGAAAGACGCATCGCCGGCGAGCGGCAAAATCTGGGCATCGCCCCAGCCATGCGCGGCAAGGAACGCCGGAGCATGGGCGGGCGGAATCATCGGAGCGGCCATCTTGCTCCCCAAGCGGGCGGCACCGACGCTGTCAAGACGCGCGCGCCGCCCTCACCCGAAATCGTGAGCAGCAGCGTACCGGGCCAACCGCCCTCGCCGAGCCGCTCGGGCCATTCGATCAGCAGCGCGCCATCATAGAGATAATCGTCGAGCCCAAGCTCGATCAGCTCGTCCTCGTCCTCGATCCGGTACAGATCGACATGCGCGATCGGCAGGTCGACTTCGGGCGGCGCATAGGGCTGAACGATCGCAAAGGTCGGGCTCGGCGCCTCGCCCGCGAGCCCCCGCGCTTTCAGCATCGCGCGCGCCAGCGTCGTCTTGCCTGCGCCGAGGTCGCCCGACAGCGCGACGACGTCGCCGGGCATCAGCGCCGCGCCGATCGCCGCGCCGATCCGCTCCGCTTTGTCCAGATCATAGCTGAGTGTAAAATCCGTCATGCGCCGCGCGGCAGGCTGATCCGCACGAGCGTGCCCTGCCCCGGTTCGCTCACCACTTCCATCGTCCCGCCATGCGCCGCGACGAGCTGCCGCGCGAGTGCAAGACCGATACCGCCCGACGATGTCCCCGCCTGCTGGCCCTTGGTCACCGCTGCAACCGCATCGGGCATACCGGGGCCGTTGTCCGACACGATGATGTCGACGCCGCGCGCATCGCCCGCGGCATGGAGCAGCACGCGCCCACCGGTCCGGCGCGTCGGCGCGGTATAACGCACGGCATTGTCGAGCAGCCCCGCCACCAGACGCGACAGCCGCGGCGCGTCGCCGTCGATGCTCCCCAGATCGGGCGCCAGATTGCCGACAAGCTCAACCTTCTCGCTTGCCGCGAGAATCCCGGCATCGGCCAGCGCGCCTTCGAGCAGCGTGCGAATGTCGACCGGCGCACGTTCGATCGCCAGCGTCCCCGCCTCGCCCTGCGCAAGGTCGAGCACATTGTCGATCTGGCGCCGCAGCACCGCGACCGATTCCATAATCGCGTCGATATAGGCGCGCTGCTGATCGGCAAGTTTGCCAGCATAGCCCGCCTGCAGCATCTCGCCAAAGCCGCCGATCGACGTCAGCGGCGTGCGCAGTTCGTAACTCATCCGCGACAGGAAGGCGGTCTTGACCTGGTCCGCCGCCTCCAGCGCCTCGTTCCGCTCGCGCAGCGCGCCTTCCATCTTCCGGCTCGCGGTGATGTCGAGCATGATGAGCAGCGCATTGCCGTCGGGGAGCGGGATCGAGGCGAAGTCGAAATGGCGCCCGTCGGCAAAGCGGATTTCGCCCGCGCGCTGCTGCCGCTCGAGCGTCGCGGCGCGGATCACCTCCTGCACGATGCTGATCTGGTTCGGCTTGGCCAGCCGGTCGGCCAGCCCGCCCATCAGCGCATCGACGCGCGGGTGCGCCGCCAGTGTCGGCTCGTCGACACCCCACAGGCGCCGGAACCGCTGGTTCCACAGATGCAGCCGGCCGTCGGGGGCAAACACCGCAATCGCCTCGAACAGATTGTCGAAGGTCGCGGTGCGGACGCGCAGCAACGTGTCGCGCGCGCCGGCCAGCTGCACCTGCTCGGTGCGGTCTTCGGCGATCAGCAACAGTCCGCCGTCGGGGGTCGGTTGCGCGACGACGTGCAGGTGCGTGCCATCGCGCAACAACCAGTCTTCCTCGCTCGCCCCGGCCTGCGCGAACCAGTCGACATGCGCCTGCCGCCATTCGGGATAGTCGCGCACCTCGGGGGTCCGCCCGCCCTCGCGCCAGGCGTCGAGCAGCCGCGCGAACGGCCGCGCCTCGGCGACATCGTCGGCCTCGAGCGCGAAGAAGCGGCGGAACGGCAGATTGGCAAAGCTCAGCCCCTGATCGGGGCCGAATTGTGCCACTGCAGCCGACAATCGGTCGAGCAGCTCGCGCTGGGTATCGACAAAGCGGCGGTGCGCGCCGCGTTCGGTTTCGAGTTCCTGAATGTCGATCGCATAGCCCGCGATGCCGATCGCCCGGCCGCCCTCGGGCACCAGCGGCACGTCGACGACGCGCATGATCCGCCGTTCGCCCTCGATCGTCACCGGGATCGTGCGCACTTGCGCCGATCCGGCGATACGCGCCTCGTCGGCGGCTTCGGCGGCGCTGACCCCCGCGACGGTTTCGCACAGCTCGATCCCGCCATCGATCACTGCGGCGGGCCCCTTTGCTTCGACCGCGCGAACATAGGCGCCGTTGACGAGCGCAAGATGGAGGTCGGTGTCGCGGAACCACATCGGAAAGGGTGCCGCTTCGATCAGCCCCGACAAGGCCTCGAACGCCGCCATCGCCTCGTCGCGCTCGCTGCGCGCATGCGCCAGCGCCTGCTGGCCGTCGGTCGCATCGCTCAGCCAGAGCAGCACGCTGCCCGCACCGCCGACGGCCTGCGGCGCCGGGGCGCCATGGACGATGATCGTCCGGTTGCTCGCCTCGGGCTTCAGGCTCAGCGTAAAGGGCTTGGCGCCGCGCTGCGCGCCGAGGATCGCCTGCCGCAGCGCGTCATGCCCCCCGGCGTCGAGCCCGCTACCCAGCCCGCGCAATTCGTCGAAATTGCGCGGCCCGCGTTCGAGCCCCAGCCAACGCCCGAGCCGCTCGCTCGCCTCGATCCGCCAGTCGGCGCGGACGATGACGGGAAGCTGCGGCGACGCCTCGACCAGGCTCGCGAGCCGTTCGGCCTGTCCCGCGACGAACGCCGAACGCCGCTGCATCGCGATCCCGCGCCCGACCGCCCACACACCGGCAAGCAGCCAGAGCGCGGCGAACAGGCCAATGGCGAACAAGGCCCCCGATGAGAGCATCATGGCCATAGCACCGATCGGACAGGAAAAGGGGGGCAAGGGCCGGATAGCATCCTGCTGCCACTATCGACTGTGGAGCACCGATTCAATCGTCGGGCGACCGGTTGCTCACCGCATCGCGACAGAAAGATGACATTATCGCTCCAGCGCGCGCCGCATGTCTTTAGGCCGTATGACCGCGGGCGATGAAAAGCCCGCCGAGAGAGGGCGGGCTTTTCCTGTATCCTGTCTTCCCGGGCCGTCAGTCGACGGCCCGGCACCGCGAAATTGGTCTGATCAGCGTAACTTGCCGCCGAGATTCATTTTTGCACCGAAGAAGAAATATCGCCCGATCGCGGACACCGGATAATCATCTGCGGCCACGCCCGGTTTGTTGTCGGTGAAATTATTCACGCCGCCAAAGAACTGGAAATTTTCCGCGACATCAAAGGAGACATAGATGTCGTGCACCCACCGCTCCTTGTAATAGAGATATTTCTTTTCGACGATATCGGGGTTGCTCGCGATCGTCCCGAGCGCATATCGCGACGTCTTGTCGAACCACGACAGCCCATAGTTGATCGTGAGGGGCCCGTTGCTCCAGGTCAGATCGCTGTTCACCTGATATTTGGGAGTGAACGACGTGCCGGCATTTTCAATTGCATTGGCGCCCGGCGTCGGGATCGTCTTCAGCGATTTCAGATAGTTCCCGATGACCCGAATGCCGAAGGTGCCCATTTTTTCGGTCTGCAGGCGATAATTCATATTCACGTCGAGACCCGACGTCGTGAAGGAAGCGACATTCTGCGGCCCAAGGCGGAAACCGGTGATATATCCAGGCTGCGCCGTGCCCGAGGCGGGCGGGCCATTCTGGCGATCGATTCCGTCGCAATAGACATTGTCGAGCGTAGGCTGGTCGACGCACAGCGCCGCGAGCCGGTTGGCGGTGACCGTATTGATAGCGTTCTTC
Organism: Sphingopyxis sp. GW821-FHT10B01; assembly: GCF_059415685.1. Taxonomy (NCBI): domain Bacteria; kingdom Pseudomonadati; phylum Pseudomonadota; class Alphaproteobacteria; order Sphingomonadales; family Sphingopyxidaceae; genus Sphingopyxis; species Sphingopyxis sp. GW821-FHT10B01. Next base: position 77,045 of record NZ_JBWKNS010000002.1, read on the forward strand.
AGCTTCACATCATACCAGTCCAGCGTGACGTTGAGCCCCGGAATGAAGCGCGGCTGAATCGCGACTCCTGCAGTCCAGATCGTCGCCCGCTCTTCTCTGAGGCTGCGATTGCCGCCCTGGAGGCCCGGGATGTTCGTGCTGCGACCATCAGTGAATTGGGCCGGATTCGTTACCCCCAGACCCGACAGCAATGTCGCGCAATTCCGTGTTCGCAGATCGACATCGAGCGCATTTTGCAGTTCGTTTTTCTGGCATGGATCGGTGATGACCAGGAATGTCTGCGCCTGCCCGCCGAACAATTCGTCGATATTGGGCGCCCGGATAGCGCGCGAATAGGTGCCCTTTAACGTGATATCGCGCACCGGCGCATATTCGCCGCTGAGCTGCCAGGTCGTCGTCGAACCGATGGTGCTGTAGTCCGAATAGCGAACCGCGCCGCCAAGCTGAAGGCGTTCGACGAGAGGAACATCGGCCAGAAGCGGGAGGCTGATTTCGCCGAAAACTTCCTTCACGCTGAACTTGCCCCGCGTCGGTTCGATCGAGTTGGTGAAGGTCAGCCCTTGCCGCGCGAGGGCATCGCTGTTGAAATTGCTTTTCTCCTGGCGATATTCGGCCCCCACGGCAAAACCGATCTCGCCGCCGGGAAGTTTGAAGCCATCGCCGAACGTTCCGTTCACGATCGCCGATACGACATGCTGCTCGATCTTCGACCGGTCCACCGTCTCGGCGCGAATGAAATCGAGTGCTTCCTGCGACTGACCCTCGCCAAACAGATTGATCGGAACGCACTGGCCAGGCTGGAAGGTCACTGGCCCGCCCAACCCGGCCCCGCGCGCGCCGTCAGGATCCTGAAACGGCTGGAACGGCGTCCAGTTTGGATCGAGGTTGGCGCGGCAAGTCGGCCGCCCTGTCACGGGATCGGTGACGACATCGAGCGCCGCGAAGAAACGGTCGTCATAGATGTCGTTCACGAAACGCGAGCGCTGGGTAGTGCGGCCATAGACATAGGAGATGTCGTAGCGCAGGTTGGAGGTGATTTCACCGCGCGCACCCAGAACGCCACGCCATGTTTCGCGCAGATTCTCCTGCCCACGCTGCCCGAAATCGAAATTGTCACGGGTGACAAGAACGCCGTCGGGTGCGCCGGGACCGAAATTATCCTCGCCGATCCCCGGTATGATGTTCGCGCGAACTGACGCAGGGATGAAGGGATTGGCCTCGTCAACGAAAAGATAATAGTCGAAGGTCGGCTGGGCCAGCGTGAAGGTCTTGCTTCGCGCATATTTGCCTTCGGCGTAAATCTCGAACGCCGGCGATACTTCGAACCGGCCGAACAGATTGACGACATGGCGTGTGATGTCGGGCCGCAGGTCGTTCGCATAGCGCGACAACGGCGTACCCGATCCCCCGCTGTCGACCCCGCTGCCCAGTCCTTGCCCGTGAATGAACGGAAGGCCGTTCGCCCCGTACAGATCGGGCACGCCGTCGAAGTCGAGATCGATCGCGCCGTCAGGCGTCGTATCGAAATAGCGCAGGTCGTTGTACAAAATCCGGTCGGGGATACCATCATGTCCGCCAGCGGGGTCGTTACTCGCGGGGTTCGGATAGAAGCCCCGATAACGCGTGCCGGAAAGATATCCACGCTGCTGGCTGACCAGCCGATCATCCTCGCCATATTCATAAGCGAGCGTCACATTGGCGCGTCCGTCCATGAAATTCTTGCCGGCAGTGACGCTTATGAGGCGCTGCCCGCTATCGCCGCGCTGAGAGATGCCCGCCTGCGCCCGCGCGCTGAGCCCCTCGAAATCGCGCTTCAGGATGAAGTTGACGACGCCGGAGACGGCATCTGCGCCATAGAGCGCCGATGCGCCGCCCGTGACGATCTCGATCCGCTCAACAAGGTCGCCGGGGATCGTGTTGATGTCAACCGACTGGGTCCCGGGAGAGCCCGCGACATGGCGCCGTCCGTCAACGAGGACAAGCGTGCGCTGGCTGCCAAGGTTGCGAAGGTCGAGCAGGTTAAGGCCCGCCTCACCGATCCCCGCATCGTCGCCCGACGTATCGCCCGAGGTGGTCGAACCCACCAGCGCCGGATAGCCTGTCAAAATATCGGTTAGGTTGGTCGAGCCGGACTGTTGCAGGCGGTCCGCACCGATCGTCACGAGCGGCGCCGGCGAAGTGAAATCGCGCGGACGTGCAATGCGTGAGCCCGTAACAATGATGGCATCGCCTTCGGCCGCCCCGCCCCCGGACGCGATCTGCTCACTGTCGGACTGCGGCTCCTGCGCATGGGCGGGAACGGCGGCGGCAAAAACCGCAAGAACCGATATGCTGGTATACAGGCTGACCTGCACGCTGCGCGAAATACTCATCCCCGGAATTCCTTCCCTGTTCGCGAGCCCCCCGGCCACGCTAAATCAGGGTCAAATCCCGGAACAAGTCAACGCGATAACGCAAATGGGCCCCATCGCCCCCGATTTTCAGGAGAAGATGTGGCCCAAACGCAACATAGTGTAAATTATCAGTAACGATAATGATCAGGCTTGAACGGCCCGTCGACCGGTACACCGATATAGTCGGCCTGCTTCTGGCTCAGCTGGCTGAGCTTCACGCCCAGCTTTTCAAGATGCAGTGCAGCAACCTTTTCGTCGAGATGCTTGGGCAGGACATAGACGTCGTTCTTGTATTGCTCGCTGCGCGTCCACAGCTCGATCTGCGCCAGCGTCTGGTTGGTGAAGCTCGCCGACATCACGAAGCTCGGGTGGCCGGTGGCATTGCCGAGGTTCACAAGGCGGCCCTTCGACAGGATGATGATCTGCTTGCCGTCGGGGAACTCGACCAGGTCGACCTGCGGCTTCACTTCGGTCCACTTATAGTTCGCCAGCGCCGCGATCTGGATCTCGCTGTCGAAGTGGCCGATGTTGCAGACGATCGCCATATTCTTCATGCCCGCCATATGTTCGGCGGTGATCACGTCGGCGTTGCCGGTCGCGGTGACGAAGATGTCCGAACGCTTGACGGCTTCGTCCATCGTCACGACCTCGAAGCCTTCCATCGCCGCCTGCAGCGCGCAGATCGGATCGATTTCGGTCACCAGCACGCGTGCGCCGCCGTTGCGGAGGCTCTGCGCCGAACCCTTGCCGACGTCGCCGAAGCCGGCAACGGTCGCGACCTTGCCCGCAAGCATCACGTCGGTGCCGCGGCGGATCGCGTCGACCAGCGACTCCTTACAGCCATAGAGGTTGTCGAACTTCGACTTGGTGACGCTGTCGTTGACGTTGATCGCGGGGAAGGGCAGCTCGCCCTTCTTGGCGATGTGGTACAGCCGGTGGACGCCGGTCGTCGTTTCTTCCGACACGCCCTTGATCGCCTTGACCGTCTTGGTCAGGTAACCCGGGTTCGCCGCGACGAACGCCTTCAGCGCGCGCTGCATTTCGATCTCTTCTTCATTCTCGGGCGCGGGCATCGTCTGCCCGGCCTCGAGCTTCGCGCCCCACAGCGCGAACATCGTGGCGTCGCCGCCATCGTCGAGGATCAGGTTGCACGTCGTGCCATCTTCGACACCCCAGTCGAAGATGCGGCCGACATAATCCCAATAATCGGCGAGGCTTTCGCCCTTCACCGCGAACACCGGCACGCCCGTCGCGGCGATCGCGGCGGCGGCATGGTCCTGCGTCGAGAAGATGTTGCACGTCGCCCAGCGAACGTCGGCGCCGAGCGCGGTCAGCGTTTCGATCAACACCGCGGTCTGGATCGTCATGTGCAGCGACCCGACGATGCGCGCGCCCTTCAGCGGCTGCGCTGCGCCGAATTCGCTGCGCAGCGCCATCAGGCCCGGCATTTCGGTCTCAGCGATGTTGATTTCCTTGCGACCGAAGTCGGCAAGGCCGATGTCGGCGATCACATAGTCACGGGTGTCGGCGGCGAGAGTGGCCACGATAGTCTCCTGTAGGCGAGTTCGACCGCAGGCGAGCGGCCCCGAAAAGTCTGGTAATTATGTTGCGCCCCTAGCTGAAAGGGCGCTCCCGATCAAATATAAACTTTTCTTTATATCACGAATCCGGCACCGCCCGACGATGGCCACAGGCCATGCGAATCGGCGCGCGAAATGCACGTCGGCTGCGAAAAAAATTTCGCCGGGCACAAATATGACAGATGCGAGCGCGCTTTGTGACAAAGCGGCCGCAAAGCCCAAGATTCTGAAAATCCTGACTTATAATGCGCCTTGCGTTGAGCATAATCCCTATTTGTGACATCTATATTACAAACCCCCGAAAACATTGACTTTTTGCACCATGCGCGAGAAAATCGGTGAAAGTTTTCGGGGAGATAGAGAGATGAAAATAATATTGCTGCCGCTGGTCGCACTGGCCTTTGCAAGCCCGGCCGCCGCACAATCGATTGTCGTTGTGACCGCACCGCAGGCCGATTCGGAAAACATCCTGCCGGTTGCCTATGCAGAGCTGAAGGCCGGTGAGAACCGCGCCGCGGTCGAAAAACTGACCGGCGAAACCACCCTCGATGCACGCGATCCGGCGCGACTGATCAACCTCGGCACCGCTTATGCCCGCCTCGGCCGCACCGCCGAAGCCGCTGCGGCCTACGATAACGCGATCGGCAGCCCGATCCGCTACGATCTCGAACTCGCCGACGGCCGTTATGTCGATTCGCGCTGGGCCGCACGGACCGCGCTCGCCAATCTCGGCGCTGGCCGGCCGGTGCTCGCGCTCGCGCGCTGACGGGTCAGGCTTCGCCGCCCTTGGTTGTCAGCAAGCGGGCGTCCACTCCCGCTTCGGCAAACGCCGCCTGCCACCGTTCGGCGGGCGGCGTTTCGAACAACAGACCGTCGCTTCCGGGCGTGACGTGCCAGCCATGGCGGACCATCTCGTCTTCGAGCTGGCCCGACGACCAGCCGGCATAGCCAAGCGCCACCAGCCAGCGCGAAGGACCGCGCCCTTCGCCGATCGCGCGCAATATGTCGTGCGAACTCGATACCATCCAGCGATCGCCGACCTGGACCGCCTCCTGACCGCCCCAATCGAGGCTGTGGATGACGAACCCCCGCGAAGGTTCGACCGGACCGCCCAGAAACACGGGCTGATCGAGCGGCACATCATGCGCAATTTCAAGCTGATCGAGCACGGCGCCGACGGTCATGCCGTCGATCGGATCGTCGATGCCGATCCCCATCGCCCCCTCTTCGTCATGGCTGATCATTGCGATCACCGCATGTTCGAAGCGGGGGTCGCCGATTCCGGGCAGTGCAAGCAGCAGCTGGCCGGTGAACCAGGTAGGGTCTGTGTCCATCGCACCATCATGCCGCGCGGCGCCGTTGTGGTCCAGCTTTTCGATGAAACGCTCCGCCGCGCTTGACTCGGCGGGTCGGCAACCCGATGTCACCGCGACCCAAATCCCCTCAAGTGAAAGGATGCCGACCATGACGATCCAGACCGGAGACAAGCTGCCCGACGCGACCTTCGTAAAGGTCAGCGAAAGCGGCCCCGAACAGGTGAGCACCGCCGATTATTTCAAGGGCCGCCGCGTCGCGCTCTTCTCGGTTCCCGGCGCCTTCACCCCGACCTGCTCGGCCAAGCATCTGCCGGGCTATGTCGACAAGGCTGGCGAACTGAAGGCCAAGGGCGTCGACGAGATCGTCTGCACCGCGGTCAACGACGCCTTCGTCATGGGCGCTTGGGGCAAGAGCGCCGGTGCGAACGAAAGCGTCACGATGCTCGCCGACGGCAATGGCGATTTCGCCGAGGCGGTCGGCCTGACGATGGACGGCAAGGCATTCGGCATGGGCAAGCGCGGCCAGCGTTTCTCGATGATCGTCAACGACGGCGTCGTCGAACAGCTCAACGTCGAAGCGCCCGGCGAATTCAAGGTGTCGAGCGCCGACCATATGCTCGAGCAGCTCTAAGAGCCGGAAGGGGCGGTGCAATAGTGCGCTGCCCCTCCACTCTTCGTCACCCCGGACTTGATCCGGGGTCCATTCGCGCCGGCGTCGAGCCGGTGGATCCCGGATCAAGTCCGGGATGACGGGCAGGAGAAGCCGGGCAACCCTCCCCCTTCCCTTTTGTCATAATTTCATGCAACAGCGACGCGATGACATCCAACGCATCGCAAGACACCACCGACCCCACCGCGCTCGTCGACGAGATCATCGCCGAACTTCAAGCCCGGTTCCGCACGTCGGTCACCAATCTCAAATCCGCCATCGCCGCCTATGTCCACGACCGCACGCTGCCGCCGGCCGACGCCGCGGCGACGGGCCTCTTCGACTATCCGGCAATCCGCCTCGTCACCACCGGTGAACAACGCGAAGGGCAGAAGGGCCATAATCTTGCCTTCGGCCGTTTCGAGCGCGCGGGCGAATTTGTCACCACGGTGACGCGGCCCGACCTGTTCGCCGATTATCTGCGCGACCAGCTGACCCTGCTCGCCCGCCATTACGACCTCGAACTGTCGGTCACACGCACCGGGCAGCAGATCCCCTTCCCCTACGTGCTCGACGCCAGCGACGGCTCGGACATGGGCGGGGTCACCCCGCTCGAACTCGCGCGCCATTTCCCGACCACCGAACTCGCCGACATCGGCGACGAACTCGCCGACGGCCTGTTCGGCGCCGACCCGACCGCATCGCAGCCGCTCGCGCTGTTCGACGCGCTGCGCACCGACTTCAGCCTCGCGCGCCTCCGCCACTATACCGGCACCGCGCCCGAGCATTTCCAGCGCTATATCCTGTTCACCAACTATCACCGCTATGTCGACGAATTCGTCGCCTGGGCGGGCGCGCAGGTCGGCCAGGGCCGCTACACCGCGCTCGCGGGCGCCGCGGGGCTCTATGTCGACGAACCGGGCGTCAACGCCAGCGCGCTTGTCGCCGACAGCGCATGGCGGCGGCACCAGATGCCCGCCTATCACCTGATCGCGCCCGACGGCGGCGGCATCACGCTCGTGAACATCGGCGTCGGTCCGTCGAACGCGAAGACGATCTGCGACCATCTTGCGGTGCTGCGGCCCGAGGCGTGGCTGATGATCGGCCATTGCGGCGGCCTCCGCCCCAGCCAGCGCATCGGCGACTATGTGCTCGCCCACGCCTATCTCCGCGACGATCATATCCTCGACGCCGTGCTCCCGGTCGCCATCCCGATCCCGCCGATCGCCGAAGTGCAGGTCGCGCTCGCAACCGCCGCCGAAGCCGTGTCGGGCGCGACCGGCGCCGACCTCAAGAAGCGTATGCGCACCGGCACCGTCGTCACCACCGACGACCGCAACTGGGAATTGCGCTACACCGACTCGGCGCTGCGCTTCTCGCAGTCGCGTGCGATCGGCATCGACATGGAAAGCGCCACCATCGCGGCACAGGGCTACCGCTTCCGCGTTCCTTACGGCACCCTGCTCTGCGTCAGCGACAAGCCGCTTCACGGCGAACTCAAGCTGCCGGGACAAGCGAACCGCTTCTACGAAGAAGCGATCGCCGCGCATCTCCAGATCGGCATCCGCGCCTGCGAAACGATGCGCGACGAAGGGGCAAAGCTCCACAGCCGCAAACTCCGCGCCTTCAACGAGCCGCCGTTCCGCTGACGGCCGAAAGCGGACCTTCCTTCTCCCCTCCCTGGAAGGGAGGGGAATGGCCGGAAGCCACTCCAAAGCCGAAATCCGAATGCAGGTCCCCGCCTTCACGGGGACCCAACGGGATTTCAAACCGCTTCGCTCACTCGATAGCGATCCGCCACGTCGCGCCGTGACAATCCCGGACCCATCGCGAGCCGGGCCGCGTGATACGCATCCCACTGGCCTTCGTCGGCGAGCGGCGGGATCGTGACGTCCTCGCCGCGGCCCAGCCCGAGCAATGCCGCGTCGACAAGGTCGCCGGCATCCATCACCATTTCGGCCGGAAAGGCGTCGACGTCCTTGCCCGAACGTTCCCAGATTTCGGTGCGCGTCGCACCCGGCAGCACGGCCTGCACCACCACACCCTGCTCGCGAAGGCTGTTGGCAAGCGCAAGGCTGAGGTTCAGCAGGAATGCCTTCGACCCGCTATAAACGCCTTCGTACAGTTCCGGCGCGAGCGCGAGGACCGAGGCAATGTTGACGATCGCGCCCTTGCCGCGCGCGCCGAACGCCTTGCCCGCCGCGATCGCGAGCCGCGCCGCGGCGGTGATGTTGAGCGCGATGATCGTCTGCACCTCGGCGGCGCTGTTTTCGAGCGTGCCGCCGTTCAGCGACATGCCGGCATTGTTCACAAACAGCGCGATGGTCGCGTCGTCGATCAGCCGCTGCTCGATGCGCGTCACATCGTCGCCATTGGTCAGGTCGGCGACGATCACATCGACCGCGACGCCGGTGTCGGCGCGCAACCTGGCGGCGAGTTCTTCCATCTGCGCACCGTTGCGGGCAACGAGGATCAGGTCGTGCCCGCGCCGCGCGAGGCGGTCGGCATAAACGGCGCCAAGGCCGGTCGAAGCACCGGTAATCAAAGCCGTTCCAAGGTCTGACGTGGACATATCTGGACTCCTGCAAAGACCCGGGAGCGGGTCACTTGCAAAATGATAGTGACTCGCCTACATGCATTCAATGGATGGCGAAAAAGAAATTTCGGGCACCTGCCCCGTCGACCGCGGCCTGATGCGCGTGGGCGACCGCTGGAGCATGCTCGTGCTGCGCGACGTCGAGCGCGGCCTCACGCGCTACGAACAACTCCGCACCAGCCTGGGCATCGCGCCGAACATCCTGTCGCGGCGGCTTGCCGCACTCACCGAGGCGGGCTTGCTGGAGAAGCGGCGCTACAGCCAGCGTCCACCGCGCGACGAATATCTGCTGACCGATGCAGGGCGCGACTTCCTGCCGATCCTGCTGGCGATTGGCGCCTGGGGGAGGAAATATAATGGCGCGGGCGCGCTCAGCCGGCATCTGGATGTCGAAACCGGCGAAGCGATCAGCCCGGTGGTGGTCGACGCCAACACCGGCGCGCCGATCGGCACCCGCGCGTTGCGCCTCGAAGTCCCCGAATAGCGGACGTTACTTGTACATGCCCGCGCGCAGATTGATGCCATGCTCGATCCATGCCTTGAGCGCGCAGAGCATCTGCGACCAGCCCTGACAATTGCCATAGGACGCCGCGAGCGCGCCCTGATTTTCCCGCCAGCCTTCCTCGGCGATCTCGACGAGCGTGCGGCCGTCGTCGAGTCCCTTGAAGCTCATCGTCACCCGCGTGCGATAGTCGCTGTCCTTCATCTCGCCGCCCTCGACATTCGGCGCCTCGCCTTCATTCGCCTGCCACTCGAGGACGATCTTCTCGTCTTCGACAACCTCGATCACATAGACCGGAAAGGCCCCGGGGAAGTCGAGGAAGTCCCATGTCACCGTCGCACCGGTCGCAAGCCGCCCCTCGGCGCCGCCCGTGGTGAAATATTCGGACAACGTCTTCGGATCGGCAACCGCCTCGAACACGTCGTGAACCGGCTTCGCAATCCGCGCCGCGACCCTGAATTTCAATTCCATGACCATTCTCCGCTTGATTCGCCCTTCATTATGTTATAAATTTATAACATGTCAATCCACGATCAATATGACGCGGTTTTCAAGGCGCTTGCGTCGCCGGTCCGGCGGCAGATTCTCGACGATCTCAAGGATCAACCGCTGACCACAGGAACCCTGTGCACGCATTTCCCCGACCTCGATCGCTGCACGGTGATGCAGCATCTGAAGGTTTTGGAGGATGCCGATTTGCTGATCGCCGAACGCCGCGGGCGCGAACGCTGGAACCATCTCAACGCGATGCCGATCCAGGACATCCACGACCGCTGGATCGGTCCCCACGCGGCTGCAGCCACCGCGCGGCTGGCGCGGTTCAAGCAGGCGGTCGAAACGCATTCCGACTGATCGAACGGCATCGGGTCGGGACGACGATAGCATCTGCTTTGGGATGGGAAGCGGGCGTTGCTCTCCCCTCCCGCAAGCGGGAGGGGCAGCGAGGCTTGCCAGCTTGCTGGCTAGCCGCAGCGGGGTGGGCACGAACGCAACGTCGCTGCCCACCCCCGACCCCTCCCGCTTGCGGGAGGGGAGAAGATGTCAGCAACTGGTCGTCAGCCGCCATATTGTTCCCCGGCGAAGGCCTGGGCCCAGAGCGTTGGAGAGCAGACGTCTGCTGGTTGCGCCCTGGACCCCGGCCTTCGCCGGGGAACAGCAACTCTTGGTCCCATTCAGACCTTCGTCGTCCCGGGCTTGACCCGGGATCCATAGCTGCGCCGTCGTCATGGACCCCCGATCAAGTCCGGGGTGACGATGGTCGATAGGTAGCGGCTGGACGCTTTCGAAAACGTCCCGCGTCCGTTCGTGTCGAGCGAAGTCGAGACACCCTTCGTCCTTGTGCCGTGCCGATGGGCATCTCGACTTCGCTCGATGCGAACGGGCAAAGAGGTCGCCTTTCGGTCGATTGCGGTCATTCGGACGCGATCGGAGCCAATGACGGCTATGGGGTGGTGAACTGCCATTGCCTTTCGTCATCCCGGGCTTGACCCGGGACCCGCCTTCCTTGCCGTCCGAAAGGCAAAGGCAGGCCCCGGGTCAAGCCCGGGGTGACGGTACCTATGTCCGCAACCGGTCGTTGGCCGCCATTCCCGACGCCCGGGTCGAGTGCGCATCCGGCGAGATGACGAAATAGGATCGGTGTCGCGGCAAAAACCCTTTCCTACATTTCACCGATATGGTTCGCTTGCTTGGTTTCCCTTAACCTGAGGACGAATCGACATGGAAGACACTACCGCCAACCCGACCGACATCCCCGCCCCCGCCAGCTACCACTGGACCCCGGCGCTCCAGCGCGATTTTCTCGACCATTTATCGGTCACCGGCTCGGTACGCATCGCCGCGTTGCGCGTGTCGATGTCGCCAGGCGCCGCCTATCAGCTGCGCCGCCGGCCCGAGGGCGCCGCCTTTTCGCTTGGCTGGGCCGCGGCGCTGCTCATCGCGCGCGACCGGCTCGTCGACGAACTGCTCGACCGCGCGCTCTACGGGGTCGAGGAAAGCACCGAGCGCCTCGCCGAGGCCGAAACGCAGCGCAGCTTCACCAAGCGCCGCCGCCAGATCCCCAGCCTCGGCCTTGCGATGCTCGCGCGGCTCGACCGCGCCGTCGACATCCGCGCCCGCGCCGGCGAAGCGATGCTCGCACAGATCATCGCGGGCGACTGGGCGGGCTTCCTGTCGCTCTTCGCTGTCGAGGACGCCGATACCGGTGCGGGCGGCCATAATGCCGCGCTCGCCTGCTGGCTCGCCGGCCGCGACTACCGCGCTAACCCGCTCGCCACGCTGTGGAAAGACACGCCGATCGCGCGTGAAGTTGCGCAGTTTTCCGCGGGTCTTGACGATGAGCCCGAAACCGAACCGACCCCCGAAGAGGCGGCCGCCGCGATGACGATCTGGCCCGACGAAGAAACCGGCGAATGGCGCACCAACTTCCCGCCGCCGGAGGATTATATCGGCATCGAGGAGGGCGTGTTCGGCGACGAAGACTATGAACGCACCCTCGATGCGACCGAAGAAGAAGCCTGGGAATCCGCCCGCACCGAAGCCTTCGTCCCGCTCCGCAGGGCCGGCGAGGCCGCACGCCGCGCCTTCTTCGGACTGCCCAGCCCGGCGAATGATCCGGAGCCTACAGCGAAAAATGGCACGGGGGCGGCCAAAACGGCGGGCAGTTAACCCTCGTTCGTCACCCCGGACTTGATCCGGGGTCCACCCCGGCAAAGGACGATTTGTGCGGAGGGCCCCGCCGCCCCGCGCGAAAATGGCGCAGGGCGACGATATTGCGTATATGGCTCACCAACCCTGCGGCTTGCCCTTATTCTGTTCGTCGAGCCATGTCTTCAGCGGCGCGAAATAGTCGGCCATCGCCTTGCCCGACATTTCGCGGCTGCCGGTAAAGGCTTCCAGCGCATCGGGCCACGGCTTCGACGCCCCCATTTCGAGCATCGCGTTCAGCTTCGCGCCGACCGCCTTGTTGCCATAGAAGGAGCAGCGATGGAGCGGCCCTTTCCAGCCCGCCTGCTTGCAGGCAGCCTCATAGAATTGGAACTGCAGGATGCGTGCGAGGAAATAGCGGGTGTAGGGGGTGTTGCCGGGGATGTGGAACTTCGCGCCTGCATCGAAGGCATTGGCGGGACGCGCAGCCGGCGGGACGATGCCCTGATATTGGGTGCGCAGCTGCGTCCATGCCGTATTGTAATCGGCGGGCTTGATCGTGCCGTCGAAGACGCCCCAGCGCCAGCGGTCGACGAGCAGGCCGAACGGCAGGAACGCGACCTTGTCCATCGCCTGCCGCAGCAGCAGGCCGGTATCCTTGTCGGCGCTCGGCACCTTCGCCTTGTCGAGCAGGCCGATGTCGACCAGATATTGCGGGGTGATCGACAGCGCGACGAAATCGCCGATCGCCTCGTGGAAGCCGTCGTTGGCGCCGTTGAGGTAGAGATAGGGCTGCTTGTTATAGGCGCGCTGGTAGTAATTATGCCCCAGCTCGTGATGGATGGTGGTGAAGTCGTCGGCGTTCACCTTGATGCACATCTTGATCCGGATATCGTCCTTGTTGTCGATATCCCACGCCGATGCGTGACAGATGACCTCGCGGTCGGCGGGCTTCAGAAACTGGCTCCGCTTCCAGAAGGTTTCGGGCAGCGGCGCCATACCGAGCGAGGAGTAAAAATTCTCGCCCGCCTTGACCATGTCGAGCGGGGTCTTGCCTTGCGCGGTCAACAGGTCGCCGACATCATAACCCAGGTCGCCCGACCCCTTGGGTGCGACGAGCGGGTAGATATTGCCCCATTCCTGCGCCCACATATTGCCGAGCAGGTCGGCGCGGATCGGGCCGGTCTTCGGCTGCACCGCGTCGCCATATTTTTCGTTGAGCTTCCAGCGCGTGTAGGTGTGGAGCGCCATATAGAGCGGCTTCACTTCCTGCCACAAACGCTCGGTCGTCTTGGCGAACTCTTCGGGCGACATGTCGTACCCCGAACGCCACATCGCGCCGGTATCGGCGAAGCCCAGTTCCTTCGAACCTTCGTTGGCGATACCGACCATTTTCGCATAGTCGTCCTTCATCGGCGCGCCGACATTGTCGTGCCAGCTCGTCCACATTTCGGCGAATTGCGCGGGCGTATTCTTGAGGTCGCCCATCTCGGCCTCGATGTCGGAGCCCGAGATCTCCTTGCCGTTCAGCGTGCCGCGGCCCTTGCCATATTGCGACTGGAGGTTCGTTGCGATCGTATTGAGTTCGGTCGCGGCGCCGGGCTTCGTCGGCGCGGGAAGGACGAGGCCGGTGCGCAATATGTCGAGCTTGCGCTTGGTGTCGGCGCTCAGGCCGGGAACATCCTTATATTTCGCGGCTTCGAGCGCATATTTGACCGACTTTTCGGTCCCGACGGCGTTGATCCGCGACGCCATCGCATCGGTATCTTCGGTCAGATAGGTGCTGTTGACCCAGTTCACCTGGCTCGCCTCGACCGTATAGTCGAACAGGTCTTTCTCCGCGGCGGCGATAAACGCATCGGCGTCTGCGGCAGTGGGCTTTGCAGTGCTGGCGGTGGATGTTGCCGGCTTCTGCTCCGCGCCGACGGCGGGGCCGACCGCCGCAAGCGACAGGGCAAGCGACAGGCTCGAAATCATGGCTTTCATGGGGTGCGTCCTCTGGATTGTTACACGGCGCTCTCTGGCGCGATGGCAACAGCTAGGCGCTTGCCGCGAGTCCGGTCAAGCGGTGAGGAACGCCGCGATCGCGTCGCCGAGTTCGGGATAGGTGACGCTCGACATATGGGTGCCGGGGATCGTCGCGAGCCGCGCGTCAGCAAGCGCCGCGACCAGCTCGGGCGCCGAACCATTGTCCTGATCGTCGGCGCCGCACACGACGAGCACGGGCATGGTCAACGCAGTAAGCGCTTCGGGCGGCGTATCGGTAAAGCTGTCGAGCAGATGCCCTGCAGCAATGCGATCGACCTTCATCGTTTTCATGAACTGGATCGACAGCCAGGTCGCGTCGCCGCGCTTGGCCGTTTCATATTCGGCGATCACGCGCTTGAAGAATTGCCCGCGCCGCTGCCATCCGGCAAGCCCCGCAAGACCCATGCCGCCGAGGATCAACCGCTGCGGCTTCATGCCGGCAACGACCGCCCGCACGCTCGTACGGGCGCCAAGCGAAAAGCCGCCAAGGTCGAAATCGGTAAGGCCAAGATGAGCGACCAGATCCTCAAGGTCGTGCACCAGCACATCGGGCGGATAAAATTCCTCCTCGTGCGGCGCCTCGCTCGAACCGTGGACGCGCAGGTCGGGCATGATCACACGGTATCCCGCCGCCGCGATGCGCGCGGCGGTACCGAACTTGATCCAGTTGACCTCGCCGCTCGAAAACAGGCCGTGGAGGAGGAGCAACGGGCGCCCCTCGCCGAGTTCGCGCCACGCCAGCCGCACACCGTCGCGTGCCTCGAAAAATTGCGGTTCGATCGTCATGCGCTCGGCTGTCCTAGCAACTGCATCCATTCGTCCGGCGATTGGGGCTGGGTGTCGAGTGCGACGACCCCTTCGGGTATCGATATCCACGGCTGCTTCGAACGGACCCAGAAATGAGCAGCAGGCTCGATTTCGGGACTGTTGTCCAGCGTCCCCGCGCGCAGATTAACGATCCCCGGCCGCCGGTCGTTGGTGGTCCAGAGCCTGGTCAGACAAGCCGCGCAGGCAAAGATACCGGCAACCGCACCGCTCGGCTGCGCATGGCGGCCCTTGATCACTTCGCCCTCGACGAAAAGGTCTGCTTCGGCAACGCCAAGCTGGATACCGAAAGCGCTGCCCGTCCGGCGCTGACAGTCTTGGCAATGGCAGGCATAGGGACGCATGCGAAAGCCGGGGCGCACGGTATAGCGGACCATGCCACACAGGCAGCCCCCGCCGAGGCTATCGGGTTCGCTCATCGCGGTCGCAGCCCCTTCTGTTCCAAGCGCCACTTCGCCATTTCGATCCGGTCCTGCCCGAAAAAGGGTTCGCCGTCGAACACCAAAGTCGGCACCCCCCAATGGCCCGCGATCTCGAGCGCGACCTGGTTGGCGGCGATTTCATTGTCGAGCGTATCGGCCTCGCTCACCGCCTCGGCATCGAGTTCGGCAAGGTCGAGTCCCGCCCGGCGCGCGGCGCCCGCCAGATGATCGCCGAGATGCCAGTCGCGCGCGCCGCCCCAGATCAGCTGCGCCGCCTCATGCGCGAAGGCCAGGCTCTTGCCGCGGCGCGACGCCGCCTGCCCCAGCCGCGTCAGGCGATAGATATAGGGCTGTTCGGCTGCGATCGCGCGCGTCGTCATGTCCTGCACGATCGGGTCGGGGCGCGGCGGACCAAAGGGAATGCCGTGGAACTGCGCGACGCGGATCATGTCGCGCATCGTATAGCTCAGCCAATTGGGGTGGTTGCGTTCGAAGAAGTCGGGCTGGCGGATCGCGAGCGGATAAACGGGGCGAAGGTTGATCGTCACGTCATGGCTGGCAGCCAGCGCGCGGTAACGGCCGATAGCAAGGTAGCTGTACGGCGAACGAAAGGACCAGAAGAGGTCGGCGGTCAATGTCATGACGCCATCCTGCCGAAAAACGCGCCCGGCGCAAGCAGTGTAAAGAAATTTTACACCGGATTCGAGATTGTTGGCAAGGGTATCGGGCTGTTGAATATAGTAGCAGTTGCTATTATATCCTAGTCCATGAGCGAAACGATCGGATTTCTGCTGAACGACACGGCGCGGCTGTTCCGCCGTTCGTTCAACGCGCGCACGAAGGGCAGCGGCATCACCGCGCTGCAATGGCGGCTGATCACCTATCTGAAACGGCACGAGGGCATCCGACAGGGGCCGCTCGCCGAACTGATCGAGGTCGAACCGATCACCCTGTCGCGGATGGTCGACCGGCTGGTCGAGGCCGAACTGGTCGAGCGCCGCGCGGACCCTGGCGACCGCCGCGCCTGGCAGCTTTATCTGACTCCGCGCGCGGGCGAACTGCTCGGCGGCATGCGCGACACCGCCGACGCGCTGACCGCCGAGGCGACCGAAGGCCTGACCGCCGCCGAAGCCGAACAATTGATCGACCTCGTCGAACGCGTCCGCGCCAACCTGTCCCGCCGCATCTGCCAAAAAGAAAATGAGACCGCCTGATGGACCAGCTCTCCCCCTCCCGCCCGAAAGCCGAAGAGGCAACGCCGCCCGTAGCGGCACCAAAAGCCGATCCGCTGCCCGCCTCGCCGGCGACAGAGGCTAGCCCTAAGGCCAGCTGGCGCACGCGCCTGTTGATGTTCGGCCTGCCCGCGCTGCTCATCGCGGGCGGCGCCGTCTGGTGGCTGACCAGCGGCGGGTCGGTGTCGACCGACAATGCCTATGTCCAGATGGACAAGGTGTCGGTCGCCGCCGAAGTCGGCGGGCGCATCACCGAGGTCGCGGTGCGCGACGGACAGCAGGTTGCAGCAGGACAGTTGCTGTTCCGCATCGACGGCGAGCCCTATGCGCTGACCGTCGCGCAGGCGACGGCCGCGATCGACGCGGCGCAAGTCGAAGTCGGCAATCTGTCGGCCAGCGCCAATACGTCGAACGTCGACATCGCCGCCGCGCGCGAGGACGTCAAATTCGCCGAGGTCAATTTCGGCCGCCAGGCCGCGCTGATGGACAAGGGCTTCACGACCAAAGCCGCCTATGACGCATCGCGCCACGCGGTGGCCCAGGCACGCGAACGGGTCCGCCAGGCCGAAGCCGCCGCCGCCGAAGCGCGTACCAAGCTTGCGGCGGGTCCGTCGAGCGGCGTCAATCCGCAGGTCGAGGCGGCGCGCGTCCAGCGCTCGCAGGCGCAGGTGAACCTTGGCCGCGCCACCGTCCGCGCGCCGAGCGCCGGACGCGTCGCGCAGTCGGACCGGCTGCAGATCGGCCAGATGATGGTTCAAGGCCTGCCCGCGGTGACGCTGGTCGATACCGCGCATCCGTGGGTCGAAGCCAATTTCAAGGAAACCGACCTCGCCCATATGCGCGTTGGCCAGCGCGCCGAAATCAGCTTCGACGCTTATCCCGGGGTCAAGGTACGCGGCCATGTGCTGACGATCGGCGCGGGTACGGGCAGCGAATTTTCGGTGCTGCCGGCGCAAAACGCCACGGGCAACTGGGTCAAGGTGACGCAGCGCGTGCCGGTGCGCATCGCCTTCGACGAAAAGCCCGCGCGCGACATGATCGCGGGGCTCTCGGCCGACGTCCGGGTGTTTACGAAGTAATATCCCGTGGCGAGCAGCGCCCTTCCCCGCCGACCGTCCGCTACGGCGCTCCCCGACGACGACAGCATCCCGCTGCACGAACGGGTGCGCTATCGCGGGCTGCTGACTGTCGCGGTCATGGGCGCGTCGATCATGCAGATTCTCGACACGACGATCGCCAATGTCGCCATCCCGCATATGCAGTCGGCGCTTGGCGCGACGAGCGAAACGGTGACGTGGGTGTTGACGAGCTATATCCTCGCGTCCGCGGTCGCGATGCCGATCACCGGCTGGCTTGCCGATCGTATCGGGCGCCGCGAATTGTTCATGGCCGCGGTCATCGGTTTCATTGTCGCGTCGATGGCCTGCGGCGCCGCCCAAACGCTCGAACAGATGGTCGCATTCCGCTTCCTGCAAGGAATCAGCGCCGCCTTTATCGGCCCGCTGTCGCAATCGGTGATGCTCGACATCAACCCGCCCGAACGCCACGCGCGCGCGATGTCGATCTGGGGCATGGGGATCATGATCGGGCCGATTCTGGGACCGATATTGGGCGGCTGGCTGACCGAAAGCGTCAATTGGCGCTGGGTCTTTTACGTTAATCTCCCGGTCGGCCTCATCACGCTCGCGATGATGTGGGCGTTGCTGCCCGCAACCAGAAGGAGCAACCGCCGGTTCGATCTGTTCGGTTTCTCGATGCTGGCGCTCGGGCTCGCCGCGCTCCAGCTCATGCTCGACCGCGGCGCGCACCTCGACTGGTTCGACAGCCTCGAAATCTGGATCGAGCTGGGAGTCGCCCTCGCGTGCCTCTGGATGTTCATCATCCATATGTTCACCGCGCGCGCACCGCTGTTCAGCCGTGCGATGCTCGCCGACCGCAACCTCGTCACCGCGATGGGCTTCATGGTTGTGATCGGCGTCGTGATGTTCGCATCGATGGCATTGCTGCCTCCAATGCTCCAGAATCTGTTCGGCTGGCCGGTGATCGACACCGGCGTCGCGCTCGCGCTGCGCGGCGTCGGTATCCTCGCCAGCATGTGGATCGCGGGACAATTGCTCGGCAAGATCGACGCGCGCTGGATGGTCGGCACCGGGCTGCTCACCGCCGCTTACTCGCTCTGGCAGATGAGCCACTGGTCGCTGATGATGGGGATGCAGCCGGTGATCATCAGCGGGCTGGTGCAGGGGCTGGGCATGGGGCTGATCTTCATTCCGCTCAACACCATGGCGTTCGCGACGATCCAGCCACAATATCGCACCGATGGGTCGAGCCTGCTCAACCTGTTCCGCAGCATCGGTGCATCGGTCGGCATTTCGGTTGTGACGACGCTGCTTGGTTCGAACATCCAGACGAGCCACGCGGATCTGGCGGCGCATGTCACCAACAGCTCGGTCGCCCTGCTCGACCCGTCGACCGCCGACCGCTTCGGCATCGCGGGCGAAACGGCGATGGCGATGATCAATGCCGAGATCAACCGGCAGGCGGCGATGGTCGCCTATATCGACGATTTTTGGGCCATGATGTGGGTCACGCTGGCGTCGGTGCCGCTGGTGCTGCTGCTCCGCCCGCCGAAGCCGGGTGGGCCGAAAGCGTCGGCGGCGGATATGGGGCACTGACAATTCAGGCGCCGCGGCGCTCCATCACGAAACGCATGAACTCCATCGGATCGGGGCTTTCGTCGAAGGTCGGGACGCCTTCCGCGATGGTTATCCAGCCGCGCTTTCGCGTCACCCATATATGCGCGAAGGGTTCGAGCCCCGATGGGTCGTCGAGCGTGCCGGCGCGCACGATCGTCATCGCGGGATAGACGTCATTCGCATTGCACACCCGGCTGAAACAGTCGGGGCAATGCTGGTTGGTCGTCGTGCCGCCCGACGGACGCTGGGTCGAGAAGGTCACGCTTCGCCCGGTCAGCGTCAATGCGTCGGTCGAGACGATCAACTGATCGGCAAAGGCGCTCGCGGTCGATTTCTGGCAATCGAGGCAGTGGCAGCAATAGTTGAGCAGCGGCCCTTCCTGCTCGAAGCTGTAACGCAGTTGGCCGCAGCGGCAGCCTCCGGTGATTGTGGTCGACATCAGCGAAAGAAGCAGTTGGTGCCAGCGAACAGCGCGTCGATCTTGGCCGCGTCGCCGGGCGCGGCGAACATGCCGCCGATGACGGTGTCGCCGGTGCCGATGCTGAATTCCTCGCCCAGCGTGCTGTCCTCGAGGTCGACGATCGACACCGATTCCTTTGCCTTTGCGCGCGTCGTGCCGACGCCGATGCCGCTCATCGTCGAATAGGCGCCGGCGCCGGGTTCGTTGCCGAGGAACCAGCCGACGAACTTGCCGCCCTGGAAGTTCAGCGTCATCGCATCATAGCGGGTGAATTCCATGGCGCCGGCACCGCATTCCTCGTTGGTGCTGCGGTCATCCTCCTTGCCCGCGACATTCGCGAGCGCGGTTTCGGCCTGCGCGCGCGGCACACCGAAGGCGAGCAGGCTGGTCTTGCCACTGGTCTTGTCGACAAAGCGGAGCCCTTCGCCGTCAAGGCTGACCGCGGTGGTTGCGGCATTCGGCCCGTCGGCCTTCGCTTCGGGGACGGTCGGGACGACGGGATCAGCGTCGACGGGCGCCTTGTCGGCGGCGGGTTTGCACGCGGCGAGCAGGCCAATCATCGCGAAGGTCGTCCACTTGCGCATTACCTATCTCCTGCCCCGGCGCGGTATCGCCAGCACCATTATCGCACCCAGCGCCGCCAGCGCCATATCCTTTTGCGCATCCCAGATATCGCCCTGCTGTCCGTTATAACGGTCGGCCATCTCGCCCGCGGCGACGATAGTGAGCAGCCATTCGAAGATTTCGTAGAGGCACGAAATCGCGAGCACCCAGCCGAGCACGGTCAGCGCCGCCCCGCGCCGGGACAGCCCGCCCCAGCGCCGCGCGATCTCGGCCACCGGGATCACCGACAACGCACCGAATGCAAAATGGACAAGCCGGTCATAATGATTGCGCGTCCAGCCGAAGGCGTCCGACAGCGTCGTGCCAGTCAGCGCCCGCGCCCAGTCGTCATACGGCACATTGCTGTACGCATAGCGCCCGCCGAGCGTGTGGAGCGCCATGAACGCCACGATGCAGGCGACCGAGGCGGTCGACAGCGGCCAGCGGCGGAGCAGCAGCGGTCCGGCGACGATCAGCAGCATCGTCGGGATATGCTGGAGCAACGCGACCTCCGGATAGGGCTGGTCGATCTGCGCGGCAAGCAGCAGCACAAGGAGCAGACCGAGCAGGCGGCGCTGCGCGGGCGGGGTCGCGGAATCAGCCTTCATTGATGAAAAATCCCAAAGGCAAAAATGGCGGAAAACTGCGCAACTTCACACTGAAATGCACAAAAAGGGCTTGCGAGCGAAAACTGGATCATGGCGATGACGCTAATGCAGCGGGATATTGTAGGACAGCGATTTTCGACGCCGTCACCAGCGCAGCGACATGCAGCTGAGCCCTGCGTCGATATGCGCGATCTGGTCGGTCGGGAGCGGTCGGATTTCGACGCCGCGCACCGCGAGCAGTGCGTGGGTCGCGGACCAGCGATCGCCGACGAGCACGGTATCGCGGATACGCAGGATATTGGCGGCGGGCTCTTCGCCGGATGGCGTTATCAAGACTTCCAGCCCGTCGAACTGCGGGCACGCCGCGAGCGCGGGGACCACGAGGATCGTGCGTTCGTCGATCAGCCCGCAGCCGGTCTTGAAGTGGAGCACGCCGGGCGGTGTTTCGGCGATCTCGGCGCGATAGCCGAGCTTGCCGAGCAGCACAGCGAGCTCCTCGGCGCCGGTCCGGTCGGTGCGCGCCGAGAGCCCGATGATCACCCGGTCGGCAAGGCGCAAGATGTCGCCGCCATCGGCGTATCCCGGACCGGTCATTTCGAGCAGGCGTAGATGATGCGCGGCGAGCGCATCGCGGATATGTTCGACTTCGCCCGCGCGGCTCGGCGCACCGGGGCGGAGCAGGATCGCGCCCTCGGGAAAGGTCAGTGCGACGTCTTCGGTGAACAGCGCGTCGGGAAAATCGTCGAGCGGCGGCAGGACGGTGACGGCGAGGCCGAGGTCGCGAAGCGTCGCGACATAGGCTTCATGCTCGGCGGCGAGGCCGGCGAAATCGGGATCGGGACCGCCATCGGCGCGAATGCCGTGGACCGCCGAGCGCGCCGGTGCCCGGCAGAGGGCATGGGTAAAATGCGCGGGGTCGCGGCTCATTCGTTCGTCCGCTCGAAGATCCGGCCGCACAGGAATACGGCTTCGCCTTCGCTCCAGTTTTCGAGACGGCCGTCGACGAGGTCGAATTCATAAAGGACATCGGCAAGCTGGATACGAAGCGGTGAATCAAGCATGCGTTCGACGCGGTAGCGTCCGCGCGAAATCCAGCCTTCCACCGTGAGTTCATAGCTAGAATCGCGGTCGAAGCGGATACGCGCGTCGACCTGCTTGGTGCTCGGCGTTTCGCCTTCCTCGCATTTCTCCCCGACCATTTTCCATGTGCCGAGGATTTCGTCGGGCACGACCGCGAAATTTTCGAAGGTTGGCGCGCGTATGCTTTTGGCCGCGGCGGGTGGACCGCTGAACGCCGCGAGGGCCAGAAGCCCCGCGACCATGATCGCCCGCCGCGCCATATAATCAGCCCTTCTTCAAATGCCGCCGTCCCAGAAGTTCGGCGATCTGCACCGCGTTCAGCGCCGCACCCTTGCGGAGGTTGTCCGAAACGCACCAGAGGTTCAAGCCGTTCTCGACCGTCGAATCGTCGCGGACGCGGCTGACGAAGGTCGCGAAATCGCCGACGCATTCGACGGGGGTGATGTAGCCGCCGTCCTCGCGCTTGTCGTGAAGCACGACGCCGGGCGCTTCGCGCAGGATGCGCTGGGCGTCCTCGGCCGACAGCTCATTCTCCATCTCGATGTTGATCGCTTCCGAATGGCCGACAAAGACGGGGACGCGTACGCAGGTCGCGGTGACCTTGATCTTGGGATCGAGGATCTTCTTGGTCTCGACGACCATCTTCCACTCTTCCTTGGTCGACCCGTCGTCGAGGAAGCTGTCGATGTGCGGGATGACGTTGAAGGCGATCTGCTTGGTGAACTTCTGGATGTCCTTCTCGTCGCCGACAAAGATCTGGCGCGTCTGGTTCCACAGCTCGTCCATGCCCGACTTGCCCGCGCCCGACACCGACTGATAGGTCGAGACGACGACGCGCGTGATCTTGGCGGCGTCGTGGAGCGGCTTCAGCGCGACGACCATCTGCGCGGTCGAGCAGTTCGGGTTCGCGATGATGTTGCGCTTTTTATAGCCGTCGATCGCGTCGGGGTTCACCTCGGGCACGATCAGCGGCACGTCGGGGTCCATGCGATAGAGCGACGAGTTGTCGATCACGACGCAGCCCGCGGCCGCCGCCTTGGGGGCGTGGATCGCGGTCGCTTCGCTGCCGATCGCGAAAATCGCCATATCCCAGCCGGCCCAGTCGAAATTCTCGATATTCTGGCATTTGGCAGTGCGGCCGGTGTCACCGATTTCGACGTCGAGCCCCTGGCTGCGCGACGAGGCGACCACCGCCAGTTCGTCGATCGGGAATTCGCGCTCGGCGAGAATGGCGAGCACTTCGCGCCCGACATTGCCCGTGGCTCCGGCGACAACGATACGATAACCCATTTACTCACTCCTCAAGGCAAGAACTCGGTTGAAAATGTTTCGGTAATTCAGACTTTCCAGCGAAAATGGCCGGTCAGCTTGTGGTCGAACAGCGCATCCTCCTCGCGCGTCCCGCCACCGATATTGTGGAGGACGAGCGGCACGCCGGTCGTATCCTTGCGGTCGGACACGATGCCGGTGTGCGGCAGACGGCCGCCCACCATCTGGGTAAAGATGTCGCCCGGCCGCCAGTCGGCGGGATTGTCGGTAACCGCCAGGGACGCGCCCTGCCGCCGCCAGAAGGTCGCGAGATTGGGAACGCGCCGATGGTCGATGTTGCGGTCGGGACGCCCCAGCCCCCAGTTTTTCGGGTAAGCCCCAAAATTGGCGCGCATGTCGGCGTTTACAAGGGCCTGGAGGTCAAGCCCCAGCGCATCGCGGAAGGCGCGAATGACGACGTCGGTGCACACGCCCTTGGCGCGATCGACATCGCCGTTCGGGAAAGCGAGAACGGTATAGGCTGGATCGTAGCGCAGCGTAACGCCAACCTGTTTCCGCGCAGCGGTGACCAGCCGTTGGGCGCCGGTTGCCGCCATCGCCGGTCCGGACACGCCGAACGCCCCAAACGCCCCAAACGCCAGCGCCGCGCCGATGAAGGCGCGCCGTGTCGGCTGCAATGACGGGGACTGCTGCATCAATTTCGCTTTGCCCAAATAAAAACGACCGGTTCTGCGCCTTGGCGGAACCGGTCGTTTTGGAAAGCTGTTTTCGCTTGGGGTCGGGAAACTCTCCCTTAGCCCTCGCTGGCTTCCGGCCGGTAATCGCGGCGCTCCGCAATACGCGCCGATTTACCTGTGCGGCCACGAAGATAGTAAAGCTTCGCACGACGCACGGCACCCTTGCGGATGACGGTAATGCTGTCGATGTTGGGCGAATAGAGCGGGAACACGCGCTCGACACCTTCGCCGAACGACATTTTGCGCACGGTGAAGTTGGAGCCCATGCCCTTGTTCGAGCGTGCGATGCACACGCCTTCGAAATTCTGGACGCGGGTGCGTTCGCCTTCGACCACCTTCACGCCGACTTTCAGCGTGTCGCCGGGACGGAAGGTCGGAATGGTCTTTGCCGCTTTGGCAATTTCTTCGGCTTCGATCGTCTGGATGAGGTTCATGTCCTCTAGTCCTTTTCTTTTCGCCGCGCGCCAGAGGCAGGTCGGGCCCGAGCATCGATATGACGCTCCCAAAGGTCCGGCCTGCGTAACCGTGTATGATCCTCCGCCTGTTGTTTCCGCCAGGCCGCGATCTTCGCATGATCCCCCGATCGCAGCACTTCGGGGATCGTGCGCCCTTCCCACATAGCAGGCCGGGTATAGTGCGGATATTCGAGCAAACCGTTTTCGAACGATTCGTCATCACCGCTTGAAGCCGCGCCCATTACGCCGGGAAGCAGCCGAATGCAAGCGTCGAGCAGCAGCAGCGCCCCCATCTCGCCGCCCGACAGGATGATGTCGCCCATCGACACCTGCTCGATCGGCCGCGCGTCGAAAATCCGCTCGTCGAAACCCTCGAACCGGCCGCAAAGGATGATTGCGCCCGGACCCGCCGCAAGCTGGCGAATCCGCGCCTGCGTGACCGGCGCCCCGCGCGGCGTCATCGCGAGGATCGGCAGGTCGGGATTCGCCGCAGCGGCATGATCGATCGCGCTCGCCAGCACATCGGCCTTGAGCACCATCCCCGCGCCGCCGCCCGCAGGCGTGTCGTCGACGGTGCGATGCTTGTCGGTGGCGAAGTCGCGGATCTGCACCGGCGCGCAGGACCATGTGCCGCTTTCGAGCGCGCGCCCCGCCATGCTGTGCCCCAGCGGGCCGGGGAACATGTCGGGATAGAGAGTCAGGGGAATGGCGGTGAAGGTCATGGCAAGGTCCAATTTTCCACCAAAAGCCCCGGTACGTCAGCGAAGTCGGCTACGTTGTTCGTGATCACGGTGGCGCCGATGCTCAGTGCATGCGCGGCAAGCAACCTGTCGAAACGCGCGCGTCTGAACGGCAATTTAGCATACTCACGCGCCGCTGCCGCGTCGAATGGCAAGATCGGAATCACCCGCACGAACGCCTCGAGAATTTCCGTCGGCGGCGGCTTGCCCCGCCCTGACCCCAAGGCCACTTCCGCAAAACTGACGGCCGATATGGCCGCCTCGCCAGGTGCGCAGTTGGACAATCGCTCACCAAGAGCCGGGAACTGCGCCGTCATTGCGTAGACAGCGCAATCGGTGTCCATCAGATACCGAATCACTGTCCGGACTTAGCCTTCGCAGCGGCCTCTCGTGCGGCAATCTCACTGGGACGGTCCTCGAAATCCTCACGCGGCGGAACCTTGAGCCAAGGCGCCTTGCCCCAAAAGCCGCTAATGTCGATCTTTGCTTTCGATTTGTCGACTGGTTCGAAGCGGAACTCTCCGCGGTCTTCGCGGACGATCATCTCCGCTCCCTCCTCAATGCCGAGCGCCTTGGGCAGCCGCAGTGCAAGCGAGTTACCCGATTTGAAGACTTTGGCGCGATACTCTTTGGTCATAGCGGACTCCGTATATACATCGCGTATATACATTGCGCGCACGCGCGTCGAGGCGATTCAGCCGAGCGGCTCCCATAGCGCCCCGGGGATCAGGTGGCGATCCTTCTCCATTTCGGCGTGCAGCCATTCGCGGAAGCGCTCGATCTTGCGTACCCCGACGCGGTTTTCGCGGTGGACAAGATAATGCGCGGTCCCCGGCTGGTAGAGCGTATCGAAGGGCTGAACGAGGCGTCCGGCGTCGAGTTCGGCGCGCCAGAGCAGCGGCGTCATCAGCGCTATGCCGTATCCGCCCTGCACTGCGCTCGCTTCCTGCAGCTGGCTATCGAGTTCGATGCCGCGGCGTTGTTGCGGCGGGACGGTGCCGACGCCCGCGGCGGCGAACCAGCCCGCCCACCATGGGTCGTTGGGCGCCAGCCGGTCGACGCGAAGCAGGTCGGCGGGCGCCGCGATGCGGTTCACCTCGAGAAATGCGGGCGCACAGATGGGTGTGATATGGCTGCGGTACAGAAAGTCGGTGCGCAGGCCGGGCCAGAGCCCGCGGCCGACCCGAATCGCGACGTCGACGTTGGTGGCGTCGAAATCGACCAGTTCATTGTTCAGCAGCATGCGCACGGCAAGATCGGGATAGGCGAGCTGGAACCCGCCGATGCGCGCGCTGAGCCAGGTGCCGCCAAAGGTCGTCATCGCGCTGATCGTCAGCACATCGGCCTCGTCGCTGCCGAGCGCGGCGAAGGCATCGCCCATCGAGGCGAAGGCGTTGCTGATCGCGGGAAGCAGGCGCTGCCCCGTTTCGGACAGCCGCACCCGCCCCTTTTCGCGCACGAAGAGCGCGCGGCCGAGACGGTCCTCCAATTGGCGAATCTGATAACTGACCGCCGCCTGCGTCAGCCCCAGCTCCTCGGCCGCGCGCGAGAAATTCTCCAGACGACCGGCGGCTTCGAAGGTTCGCACGGCGGCAAGGGGCGGCAATCTGACCATACGACCTTATAAGCCAGCCTTATGCCATGGTCTACGGCTTTTGTTGGCGGCGCGGCGCAGGAACAGGCATATTCTGCTCATCAAGCGAAAGGAGATGAACGATGAAAGACGAGCAGTTCATGCGCGCCTGGAATGAAGGTCATGACCATTTCAGCGCCGATATCACCCGCGGCCTCAAATGGCTCGCGACCCCCTTCCGGCGCCTCGGCGAATGGATCGCGGTGCCGAGCGCCCCCGGCGAGGACAGCGTCTTCACCCGCGTCGCGGCGCGTTGCGGCGTGGCGCCCCGGCGGGCGCGGTAAGATACCCTGCCCCCCCCCCAACGATCAGGGGTTCGGGGCGAAAACGGGGTGAGGCCGTCCCTTGCAAAAGCCTCACCCCGTGAACGCTAGCGGTTTTCGGGCGGCACGACACGCAGGCGCAGCGCCTGGATTGTGACCGGCGTCGTCGGCGCCAGCAGCAACACACCGTCGAGCTTCCCCTTTTCGCAGTTCAGGCGGAAAGTCGCCGACATCGCCCCCGTCGGCGCGAGCGGTTCGGCCGCGGGGCAGGCACCGACCTCGATCCTGAGCTTCGCAAACTCCGCCGCCCAGTTTTCGGCCGAGCGGTCGAGCAGGAAGTTCATCGCGAGCTTGCCCGTGAGCGGAGCGAGATCGCCCGCCGCATAAGCTGCCCTTGCCGCGTCGAACATCTCCGAAACCGCGCCCGATACCGGTACCGGGCGCGCCTCGAGCAACCCCGCCTTGTCCAGCGCAACCGCCGTGTCCCACGCCGGGCCCGACGGCCCGGCATAGGTGCGGTTCGACAGCGCGAACACCCCGACGCCATGATCGGGCATCAGCATCACATGGCTGCCATATCCCGGATAGCCGCCGCCATGCGCCAGCGTCAGGCCGAGGTCGCAATCCTGCGCGACACGCCAGCCCATGCCATAGGCACTCGACAGCTTGCACGCCGCGGCGCCGCTCGCGCCGTTGCGATTGACCGCCGAGGTGAAGTTCAGTCCCTGTGCCACTTCGCGGACCGTCGCGCGCTTGACCGGGCCCTTGTCGGCATCGTCGCGCGCCGGCCAGGCCGAGAGCAGGAAGGCGACCCATTTGGCATAATCGTTGGCGCTGACCTGCAACCCGCCCATCGCGTTGAACGCGCCGTCGACCATTTCGGGCTCGGCGGTCCAGCGGTCGTTTTCCCAGCGATAGCCGAGCGCGTAGCGCGCCTTGGGCGCTTTCGGCGCGTCATAGCCGCTGCTCGTCATGCCGAGCGGGGTCAGGATCGTTTTCCGGACATAGTCGGTGTAGGGCATGCCCGACGCATTGGCCACGATCCGGCCGAGCAGCGCATAGCCGAAGTTCGAATATTCGTGGGCCGACTGCGGCACGCGGCTGAACGGCACGCCCGCCGCGATCATTTTCGTGAATTCGTCCTGCGGCAGCACCTGCTGCCGGTCGCCCCACGGATCGTCGGTGACGAAGCCGCCGACATGCTGGAGCAGATCGCGCACCCGGATGCGCGGACTGTCCGTCGTGGGATAGGTCCAGCCCTTCATCTCGGGCACATAGCGTTCGGCGAGATCGTCGAGGCGCAGCTTGCCCTCGTCGCGAAGCTGGAGGATCGACAAGGCGGTGAACGCCTTGGTCATCGAGGCGATGCGAAACAGGCTGTCGGGGGTGACGGGGCGCTTGTCGGTGATATTCTGGACCCCGATGCCCTTCACATAGGCAAACTTGCCGTCCTTGACGATGCCATAGACGACGCCGGGGACATGCTGCTCGGCCTGAAATTTGGCGAAGAGCGCGTCGATTTCTGGCGCCAGTTGATCGAGGGTTTGGGGGGCGACCTCCTGCGCCTGCACAGAAAGCGGCACCACGAGCAGGGCGGCGAAGAAAAGTCCGGTTTTCAGGCGCATGAAATCCCCCTTCAGGATGTCATCGCGCTATCATTTGCGCCCGATCGTCGCAACATCGCTATCGGGCGCGGCCGGTGCGCAGCGCGATCGCCCAATCGCCACGGCCTTCGGCCTCGGCCTTGCGCGCGGCGGCTTCATGGTCATAGGCGACCGCGATCAGATCGACATCGAGCGTGTCGCCGTCGACCACCGCATAGCGCGCTGCGGGCGATCCGGTTTCCATCACATGATAGTGCGGCCGGTCCCAGTCGTAGGCCGGAAGCCCGACGCTGCCCGGATTGGCCACCGTCCGCCCATCGGGCAGCCTCACCTGCCGCGGGACGTGGGTATGACCACATAGGATGAGTTTTTCGCCCCGTCCGGCCACACGCGCAGCGACGGCATCGGGCGGCGTGTCGTTCACCACCGCTTCGCCGACGTCGTGGAGCATATAGTCGAGATCGCTGTCGAGCGTCCCGTGGCACAGATAGATGTCGGGCCGCCACGCGAGCACTGGCGGCAGCGTCCGGAGCCACGCGCGTTCGCTCTCGCCGAGCGCAGCGTCGGCAAAGCGGTCCGAATCGCCCATTTGATCGCGCGTTTGGGTCAGCAGCTGGCGTTCATGGTTGCCGGCGATCGTCGGCCATTCGAGCGGGCGCAGAAAGGCAGCGGTTTCGACCGGCCACAACGGTCCCGACAGGATATCGCCCAGATTGATGAAGGTGTCGCACCCGCGCTGCTTTGCGTCGTCGACGCACGCTTCGAGCGCGGGGAGATTGCCATGGATATCCGAAAGAACCGCGATCCGGCTCATTCGATATAGTCGCGCGAAATCACCACCTGCTCGCCCCATTCGGGAACGGCTTTGCCGTTCATCGGCACCATGAAGCGCTTGCCGTCGGGCTTCGCGATTTCGAGGATGTCGCCGGCGCCGAAATTGTCGATCGCGACGACCTCGCCCACCGCGCTGCCATCGGTCGATACGCACGGCAGGCCAAGCAGGTCGTGATGATAATATTCACCCTCGCCGAGCGGCGGCAGTGCCGAGCGCGGGACGGTGAGGAGGGTGCCGCGCAGCGCTTCGGCGCCACTGCGATCGGTCACCTCGGCAAAGGTCGCGACCGCCCCCTGATTGGCGGGGCGCACCGACTTCAAGGTCAGCTTGCGTGCGCCAGCGTCGAAAACGGAAAAGGCGCGGAGAGACTCCGCGCCTTCGCCGAACAGCTTGAGGCGCACCTCGCCCCGCACCCCATGCGCGCCGGCAATGGCGGCGAGGGTAACGGGGCGGTCGGTGTGGGCCAAGGCTTAGCCTTCTGCCTTTTCTTCGCCAGCTTCTGCAGCAGGCGCTTCTTCGGCAACCGGGCCGCCTTCGGCGACTTCTTCGGCGATCGCGGTTGCGTCGGCGGGGGTCGCTTCGGCCGGGACTTCGTCGGCAACGGCTTCGGCCACCGCTTCGGCGGTTTCTTCGCTCTTCACCGAACCGGTCGCATCCGATTCAGCAGCTTCGGGAGCGGCGGCTTCTTCAGCGGCCACTTCCGGAGCGGCTTCTTCGACCGCTTCGGGTTCGGGCGCCGGAGCGGCGGCAGCGGCGGCTGCAGCTTCTTCGGCGTCAGCCAGCTTCTGAGCCTTTTCTTCGGCGCGTTCCTTGGCCTTTTCGCCCGGGACAGCCTTGTTCGGGTTGTTGCGCGCGGCGCGCTCGAGCACGCCAGCGGCGTCGAGGAAGCGGGCGACGCGGTCGGTCGGCTGCGCGCCAACCGAAACCCAATGCTTCGCGCGGTCGGCGTCGAGCTTGATGCGCTCGGGATTGTCCTTGGCGAGCAGCGGGTTGTAGCTGCCGATACGCTCGATGAAGCGGCCGTCGCGCGGGCTGCGCGAATCGGCGACGACGATCTTGTAATAAGGACGCTTTTTCGAACCGCCGCGTGCGAGGCGAATGGAGGTTGCCATGATATTTTCCTTCAGAGTTTAATGTTTAGAGTCGGGTTGGATTATTTCTTCTTATTCATCAGATTGGCGAGTTCGGGCGGGATGCCCCCGCCTCCACCGAGACCGGGGAGGCCGCCGCCGCCGCCCCCAAAACCACCTGGGCCGCCCATTCCGGGAATGCCGCCGCCCTTGCCGAACAGCGCGCCGAGCCCCTTGAGCCCGCCCATCTTGCGGATCTTCTTCATCGCGCTGGCCATTTCCTGATGCATCTTCAGCACCTTGTTGACCTGCTGCACCGTCGTGCCCGATCCGTTGGCGATGCGGATCTTGCGCTTCGCGGTCAGGATTTCGGGCTTCGCGCGCTCCTTGGGGGTCATCGCCCCCATGATCGCGTCGAAATGAACGAGCATCTTGTCGTCGGCGCCGCCCTGCGCCGCGGCGACCTGCGCCTTCTTGATCCCGGGGATCATCCCCGCGAGCGCGCCGAGGCCGCCCATGCGGCGCATCTGGTTCAATTGGGTGCGCAGATCATTGAGGTCGAACTGGCCCTTGGCCATCTTCGCCGCCATCGCCTCGGCCTCTTCGGCCTGGATCGTCTCGGCGGCGCGTTCGACGAGGCTGACGACATCGCCCATACCGAGGATGCGGCCCGCGATGCGCGAGGGCTGGAAGAGTTCGAGCCCGTCGAGCTTTTCGCCGGTGCCAGCGAATTTGATCGGCTTGCCGGTGACGGCGCGCATCGAGAGCGCGGCACCGCCGCGCGCGTCGCCGTCCATGCGGGTGAGCACGACGCCGGTGAGCGGCACCTGGTCGGTGAAGCGCTGCGCGACCTGCACCGCGTCCTGGCCGGTGAGGCTGTCGACGACGAGCAGGGTTTCGGCCGGATTCGCCGTGCGCGACACCGCCTGCATCTCGTCCATCAACTGCTGGTCGACGTGGAGACGGCCCGCGGTGTCGAGCATCAGGACATCATAGCCCTGCAGCTTCGCTGCCTGCAGTGCGCGCTGGGCGATCTCGACCGGCTGCTGACCCGCGACGATCGGCAAGGTCGCGACGTCGATCTGGGTGCCGAGGACGGCGAGCTGTTCCTGCGCGGCCGGGCGATTGACGTCGAGCGACGCCATCAGCACCTTCTTGCGCTCTTTTTCCTTGAGCCGCTTCGCGATCTTCGCGGTGGTGGTCGTCTTACCCGAGCCCTGCAGGCCGACCATCATGATCACGGCGGGCGGGGTGACGGCGAGTTCGAGCTCGGCGGTTTCGGAGCCGAGCATTTCGGTCAGCGCGTCGCTGACGATCTTGACGACCTGTTGCCCCGGGGTGACCGAGCGCAGGACATTCTGCCCGATCGCGAGTTCGGTGACCTGATCGACGAAGCTGCGGACGACGGGCAGCGCGACGTCGGCCTCGAGCAGGGCGATTCGCACTTCGCGCATCGCGGCGCGCACGTCGGCCTCGGTCAACGCGCCGCGGCCGCGGAGCTTCCCGAAAACATCGCCAAGACGGCTGCTCAGACTATCGAACACAGTCCAGAATCCTTGGTTGTGACGCCCGCAACGCAAAACACGCCGGTGAGCGAAACCTCGCCAACCAGCGGTATCCGTGGACAGTGTTTCCGTCGCGGATGTCGATATGCCCGAACGCAAGATGCGCGCGGACGCGGCGGCCTTTACGCAAAAGCGCCGCCGAAAGCAAGCGTTCGGGAAACCGCAGCCTCCCGGGGACTGCCCCCGGACCGAGGACTTAACCCAAATTTCACCGCTTTGCCTCCATAGCCACTGCAATGGTGGGGAAAATCGATATGACAGTGACGCCAAAGCAATTCGACCGCAGCGAGGGCGCCAAACGGGACATTATAGCAGGGGGCATCGTTGTCGCCGCTATTCTGCTGTTCGTGGGCACGGGCAGCAACGTGATGCAGGCGGCTGTCCGCGCGCTGATCGGCATCGGCGGCGGCCCCGACCGCGCGCTGGCGACGGCGCTCATTCTCAACGTCGCGCTGATCCTGTTCGGCTGGCGCCGCTACAAGGACCTCAATCGCGAAATCCTCGAACGCACCGAGGCCGAACAGCGCGCGCGCTACCTTGCCGACACCGACCCGCTGACCGGTTTCCTCAACCGCCGGGCCTTGCTCGCGACGGGGCAGCGGCAGATCGCAAACGCCATCGCCGAAAAACGCCAGGTCGCACTATTCCTGCTCGACCTCGATCATTTCAAGACCGTCAACGACATCCACGGCCACGTCGCCGGCGACCGCGTGCTGCAGGTCGCGGCCGAGCGCATCTCCGCCGTCCTGCCGCCCAATGCCACCAAGGCACGGCTCGGCGGCGACGAATTCGTCGCGATGCTGGTCTTCGAGCCCGCGGCGCGCGCCGATATCGATGCGCTGGCGGCCGAACTCGTCGCAGCGCTCGACAATAATGTCACGCACGACGGGCAGCAAATCCGCATCGGCGCGTCGCTCGGTATATCGCTCGCCAACGATGCCAGCGTGACGATGGAAACGATGGTCCGTCAGGCCGACATCGCCATGTATCATTGCAAAGACGAAGGCCGGAACCGTTTCTGCTGGTTCGAGGCGGGCATGGAAATGGCGGTGCAGGTCCGCAACCAGATCGAAACCGGCATTCGCGACGGCATGCCGCGCGGCGAGTTCGTGCCGCATTTCGAACCGCAGGTCGATATCGCCAGCGGACGCCTGATCGGCTTCGAGATGCTGATGCGCTGGGAATCACCCGAATATGGCATGATTCCGCCCGAACGCTTCATCCCGGTGGCAGAGGAAAGCGGGCTGATCGGCGAATTGTCGCTGCAGGTGATCCGCGATGCGATGGAAATCGCCAAGCGCTGGGATCCGTCGATCATGCTCGCGGTCAACATCTCGCCGCAGCAACTGAAAGACCCCTGGTTCAGCCAGAAACTCACCAAGCTGCTCGTCGAGGTCGGTTTCCCCGCCAGCCAGCTCGAAGTCGAGATCACCGAAAGTTCGCTGTTCGAAAACCTGCCGCTGGTGCGCTCGATCGTCACCAGCCTCAAGAATCAGGGCGTGTCGCTCAGCCTCGACGATTTCGGCACCGGCTACAGTTCGCTGTCGCACTTGCGGGCGCTCCCCTTCGATAGGATCAAGATCGACCGCAGCTTCGTCGCCGCCATGCGCGGCAGCCCCGATGCGCAAGCGATCGTCGTCGCGATCGTGCGGCTGGGCGAAAGTCTGGCCATGCCGATCACCGCCGAAGGGGTCGAGGACGAAGCCACCGCGATCGAGCTCACACGGCTCGGCTGCGCCAAGGGACAGGGCTGGTATTTCGGCCGCGCCTCGTCGGCCGCCGACACCGAACTGCTGCTCGCCGACCGCGGCCTGCTTCGCGTGCCGATGGTGCCGCCGACGAGTCCCGGAACGGGCTCCGACACGACGGTGGCCGAACCGCTGCGCAAAAGCGCCTGACCTTCTCCCCTCCCTTCTTCAGGGAGGGGAGAGATAGGCAACCACGGTCGCGCTCCGCCCCGCATCGCTAGACTTCGCGCCCGCGCGCCCTTACATGCGCGAGCTATGGCAGACCGCTTCACCAAGATGCACGGCCTCGGCAACGACTTTGTCGTCATCGACGCGCGGACAAGCGCCGTCGAGATGACGCCGGCGCGCGCGCATGCGATCGCCGACCGGCGCCATGGCATCGGGTGCGACCAGTTGATCCTGCTCGAACCCTCCGCCAGTGCAGACGTGAAGATGCGGATCTTCAACGCCGACGGCGGCGAGGTCGAGGCGTGCGGCAATGCGACACGCTGCGTCGCGACGTTGATCGGCAAGCCGGCGGTGATCGAGACGCTGGGCGGGATGCTCCGCGTCACCCCCGCCGACGGCGGCGCCGAAGTCGTGCTCGGCGAGCCGCTGTTCGACTGGGAGCATATCCCGCTCGCGATGCCGATGGACACGCGCGACATGCCCGTTGCGTGGGACGAGCTCGAACATGGCGCCGCGGTCAATGTGGGCAATCCGCATATCATCTTCTTCGTGCCCGAGGCCGATGCCGTCGCGCTCGCCGAACTGGGGCCGCGGATCGAGACCGACCCGCTGTTCCCCGAACGCGTCAACGTCAATGTCGCGAGCCTCGACGGCGAGAACCAGTTGCAGTTGCGCGTCTGGGAACGCGGCGTCGGGCTGACACAGGCGTGCGGCACCGGCGCGTGCGCCACGGCGGTCGCGGCGATCCGCGCGGGCCTGGTCCAGTCGCCGGTGACGGTGTCGCTGCCCGGCGGCGACCTGATCATCCGCTGGACGCCGGGCGAACCGATCGTGATGAGCGGCGCCGCGACACGCGTATACGAGGGTGAGACCGACTGGGCGCAGTTCGGATGAGCGCTTCCCTCGCCGACCGGCAAGAGGTCGTCAATTTCGGTTGCCGGCTGAACATCGCCGAGGGCGAAGCAATCCGCGCTGCGGCGCGCGCGGCGGGCGTCCGCGATACGATCGTCTTCAACAGCTGCGCCGTGACCGACGAAGCCGTGCGCCAGGCGCGGCAGGCGGTGCGCCGCGCGCTGCGCGAGCGGCCGGAGGCCGAGGTCGTGGTGACCGGGTGCGCGGCGGAATTGGAAGCCGAGCGTTTCGCCGCAATGGGCGCGCGGGTGGTGCGCAACGATGTCAAGGGATTGGCTGAGAGCTATGGCGCCGCGCGCATCTCTCCGGCCAGTTCGCGCGCCTACACCCCCGCCCTCTCCGGCGCCGACCATGCCCGCGCCTTTCTCGGCGTGCAGACCGGTTGCTCGCATAGCTGCACCTTTTGCGCCACCGTGCTCGCGCGCGGTACGGCGCGGTCGGCGAGCGGCGATGCGGTCGTTGCAGCCGCGCAAACCGCGCTGACACGCGGGCAGCGCGAAATCATCCTGACCGGGGTCGATCTTGCCAGCTATGGCGACGACAGCGGCGCGACGCTCGCTGCGCTGGTCGAGGCGCTGCTGGAACTCCCCATCGAACGTCTTCGCCTCTCGTCGCTCGACCCGAACCGGATCGACGATGCGCTGTTTGCCTTGCTGACGCAGGAAGCGCGCGTGATGCCGCATGTGCATCTATCGCTGCAGGCCGGCGACGATATGGTGCTGACGCGCATGAAGCGCCGCCATCGCCGCGCCGACGCGGTTCGGCTGATCGAGCGATTGCAGGCTGCGCGACCCGAGATAGCCATCGGCGCCGACCTGATCGCGGGATTTCCGACCGAGGACGAAGAGATGTTTGCCAATTCGCTGGCGCTGATCGACGATTGCGACATCGTGTTCGGCCATATCTTTCCTTACAGCCCGCGCGCGGGGACCCCCGCCGCGCGGATGCCGCAAGTCGGTCGCACCATCGCGCGCGAGCGCGCCGCGCGGCTGCGCGAGGCCAATGCACGGCGGCGTCAGGGCTGGCTCGATGCGCAGATCGGCCGCACCGCATCGATGCTCGTCGAGCGCGACGGCGTCAGCGGGCATGCCGCGAATTTTGCCGCCCTGACGCTCACCGCACCCGCGGCGCCCGGCACCATCATCGACGTGCGCCTGACCGCGCGCGACGGCGACCGGATGATCGCCACCCCCATCAAAGCAAAGGATATCGCGGCATGACCGGCCAAAGCTGGAGCGAACGGCTGCTCGGCGGATTTCGCCGTACGTCGGAACGGCTCGGCGAAAATCTCGCGGGGCTGACCGGCAAGGCGCGGCTCGACGAGGAGGATCTCGACCGCATCGAGGAAGCGCTGATCACCGCCGACCTCGGCCCCGCGATGGCCGACCGCATCCGCGAGCGCCTCGCCGAACGCCGCGACATCGCCGCGAACGGCACCGAGGAATTGCGCAAGGTCGTCGCCGAGGAGATCGCCGCGGTGCTGCGTCCCGTCGCCGAGCCGCTCGACATCGACGCCTTTCCGCGCCCGCAGGTCATCCTCGTGATCGGGGTCAACGGATCGGGCAAGACCACCACCATCGCCAAGCTCGCGCACCTGTTCCAGGAACAGGATTATGGCGTGATGCTCGTCGCGGGCGACACCTTCCGTGCCGCCGCGATCGGGCAATTGAAGGTCTGGGCCGAACGGCTCGGCGTGCCGATCATGGCGGGTCCCGAAGGCGGCGACAGCGCCGGCATCGTGTTCGACGCGGTCAAGCAGGCGACCGCGACCGGCATCGACGTGCTGATCGTCGACACCGCCGGGCGGCTGCAGAACAAGCGCGAGCTGATGGACGAGCTCGCCAAGATCAAGCGCGTCCTCGGCCGCCTGAACCCCGCCGCGCCGCACGATGTCGTGCTCGTGCTCGACGCGACGACGGGCCAAAATGCGCTGTCGCAGATCGACGTGTTCCGCGAGGTCGCGGGGGTCACCGGTCTCGTCATGACCAAGCTCGACGGCACCGCCCGCGGCGGCGTGCTTGTCGCCGCCGCCGAGCGCCACGCCCTCCCCATTCACGCGATCGGCATCGGCGAAACCATCGACGACCTTCGTCCGTTCGATGCCGACGAGATTGCGGGCATTATTGCAGGAAATATCCGATGAGCGACGTGCTTCCCACTGGCCCCGAGGCGGTCCCGGCACCGCCGCCGGCGAAGCATGGCCTGCTCAATTTCGTGATCGATTTCGGGCCTTTGCTCGTCTTCTTCCTTGCCTATAAATTCGCGTCGGGCGGCGAAGGCGCGTTCGCCGCGACGACCGCGGCGATCAAGGGCACCATCGCCTTCATGGTCGCGATCGTCATCGCGATGGTGGTGTCGAAGTGGAAGCTCGGCAAGATTTCGCCGATGCTGTGGATGTCGAGCGTCCTCGTCATCGGCTTTGGCGCGCTGACCATCTGGTTCCACGACGAGCGCTTCATCGTGATGAAGCCGACGATCATTTACGCGGCCTTTGCCGCGCTGCTCCTCGGCGGCTGGTGGTTCAAAAAGCCGATGCTCAAATATCTGCTGCAATCGGCGCTGGAAGGCCTCACCGACCGCGGCTGGCTGCTGCTGTCGCGCAACTGGGGGATCTTCTTTGCCGTGCTCGGTATCGCCAATCATGTGATGTACGAGATGATCCAGGCGAAGCAGATGAGTTTCGACCTGTGGCTGACGATCAAGGTCTGGGGCGTCACCGCCCTCTCCTTCCTCTTCACCTTCAGCCAGGTGCCCGTCATGCTCAAGAACGGCCTCGCCATCCCCGAAGAGGCTGCAACCGACAAAAGTTGAGTCCGGCCCCCGGTGCTGGCATAGCGAGCATCATCGGCTCGGGGTCGCTTCCCACGCCGGATAAAACAGGGGGAACTGCAATGGACAAATTTTTCGGAAACCTGCACGCCGTGCTGGGTGCGGGCCTCGTGCTCGCAATCATCCTGATGCTGTGCCTGAACGGCCAGAATTTCGAGGACGGGATCGCTGCGGGCAACGCGATCATGCGCTGGCTGCACACCTTCTTTGGCGTGCTGTGGATCGGCCTGCTTTATTATTTCAACTTCGTCCAGATTCCGACGATGCCGAAAATCCCGGCCGAACTGAAACCCGCCGTCGGCAAGCATATCGCCCCCGCAGCGCTGTTCTGGTTCCGCTGGGCCGCCGCCGCAACGGTCGTCCTGGGCCTCGCAATCGCCGGTCACGCCAAATATCTGGCGCCGGCGCTCGGGCTGCAAGATCCGTACAAGCTGATCGGCGTCGGCATGTGGCTGGGCCTGATCATGGCATTCAACGTGTGGTTCGTGATCTGGCCGAACCAGAAAAAGGCGCTCGGTATCGTCGAGGCCGACGATGCGACCAAGGCGAAGGCCGCAAAGACCGCGATGATCTTTTCGCGGACCAACACCCTGCTATCGATCCCGATGCTCTATGCGATGGTGAACGCCAACCTCGGCTAATCGCTAAAGCAGCAAAAAGGGGCGCTTCGGGAGACCGGGGCGCCCTTTTTCTTGTCCCCCTCCCGCAAGCGGGAGGGGATATCAGCTTACCCCTCGATCGCCGCCTTGTGCATCCGGCCGTTCATCACATAATGCGCGACGCCCAATTG
Source organism: Sphingopyxis sp. GW821-FHT10B01 (assembly GCF_059415685.1). Classification (NCBI taxonomy): domain Bacteria; kingdom Pseudomonadati; phylum Pseudomonadota; class Alphaproteobacteria; order Sphingomonadales; family Sphingopyxidaceae; genus Sphingopyxis; species Sphingopyxis sp. GW821-FHT10B01. Next base: position 115,299 of record NZ_JBWKNS010000002.1, read on the forward strand.
CATGCCCGCCGCCTGTGCATCGTCGATGTCGCGCACGCGCCGCGCCGGGGCCCCAGCCCATAGTTCGCGATCGGGAATTTCCTTGTTCTCGGTCAGGAGCGCACCCGCGGCGAGCATCGCATCGCTGCCGATCCGGCACCCGTTCATCACCGTCGCCTTGAGCCCGACGAACGCCCGGTCGGCGAGGACGCAGCCGTGGACCATCGCCATATGGCCGATCAGAACATCTTCGCCGATGATCGTCGGAAAGCCTTCGGGACGATGCGGCATCGGGCCGTCGCAATGGACGACGCTGCCGTCCTGGATGTTCGACCGCGCGCCGATCACGATCCGGCTGACGTCGGCGCGCAACACGCAATTATACCAGATGCTGACATCGGGGCCGATCACGACATCGCCGATGATGCGGCATCCCGGCGCGATGAACGCGCTGGGGTCGATCTGCGGCATCTTGCCGTTCACGCGGATGATGCTGACGTCGGGATAGGTCATTCGATGTTTCCGATCACATGGTTCCAGAGCAGGACCGGCAATGTCGAGGCATAGTCGTCGGTCCAGCGGTCGAAATTCGCGCGCGCCTCGAGCCGCACCCACGCGCCATCCTCATCGGAATCCTTGCGCGGACGGATGCCCCCGGTCAATTGCGCCATCCGTTGCGGCGTTGCGGTCAGCGCGACCCAGTTCGACCCGGTCAGGTCGCCATATTCATCGTCGACCGGCCCCGGGTCCATGCGGATAGCACTCGCCCAGCCGCGCGCCTTCGCTTCCTCCGCCAGCACCGGCTCGAGACCGAAGAAGCGGTTGGAGATATGGATCAGCAAGATCCCGTCGGGTTTCAGCGCGCGCGCATAGATACCGATCGCTTCCTTTGTCAGCAGGTGCAGCGGAATGGCGTCGGACGAAAAGGCATCGATGACGATGATATCGAACCGCGCCGCCGGTTGTTTCGCGATCTGAAGCCGCGCGTCGCCGATGACGATCGGCGTGTCGCCCGCGCAATCCGAGAGGAAGGTGAACTTGGCCGGATTGCGCGCGATCTGGACCATCACCGGATCGATCTCGAAGATCGTCCATCGCTGTCCGGGTTTGCGATAACAGGCAAGCGTCCCCGCCCCCAGCCCGACAATGCCGATCGACGCGTTCGGTCCCGCGAGCGCCTCGGCCTTGTCGAGCGTCAGCCCGACCCCCGACTGGTGGCCATAATAGGTGGTCGGATCGCGCCGGTGTGCAGCGTCGGTACGCTGCAATCCGTGAAGCGTCGTGCCATGCGCGAGACGGCGCTGATGCTCGGCCGGATAGTCGGTGACGGTGTAAACACCGAAATAGCTCCGCACACGCGCGCCGGTAAAACTCTCCTGGATCGTATCCCAGCCGCCGACGCCGATCATCAACAGCGCAAGAACCGATACATATGCCCAACGCCAGCCGATGACGAGCAACCCGAAGACGAAAATCGCAATACCCCAACCCGCGACCGCGCCATCGAGCCGCCCCGTCCAGCCGCCGACCATGCGCCAGCAGGCGAAGGCCGCCAGCGCAACGAACAGCAAAGCGGCGACGCGAGCCGGTCGCGGCCCAAGGCCCAGCCATTTGTCCCACGGGAAGAGCGCCGGCAGCGGCAGCAGCATCGCGGCAGCGAGGATCAGCAACGAATGCTCATACACCCAGTCGAAGATCAACGGAGCAAAGAGCGCCGCAAACAACCCCCCAAGCACACCGCCCGCCGACATGACGAGATAGAAGAGCGTGAGATGCTGCGGCGCGGGGCGAAGGTGATAGAGATAGCCGTGCAGCGCCGTTGCGGCGACGAAGAGCATCGCAAGGCTGGCGAGCGCGACCATCATCGACCCGCCGCCCGAACTCAACAGGCCGAGCCCGCCGACCGCAAGCAGTACGACCGGCGCGATCAGGGTGATGATCTGAATCGGCCGGGCCAGGGTCGAAAAGGCGATGACGAAGCTGAGCAGATAGAGGCCGAGCGGCAGCACCCAGAGCAGGGGCATCGCGACGATATCGGTGGTGAGATGCGTCGTCGTCGACAGCATCAAACCCGATGGCACCGCGGCGATCAGGAGCCAGTGGAGCTGGCGGCGCAGCGTCGGACGCGGTTCAGCGGTGACCGCGTCCCCATGCGCCTCGGCGGCACCGTGCCAGCGCGCCGCCGCCGTTCCTGCGACCAGCAGAACGAGCAGCGCGTAGCCGGCCGTCCAGCCCCAGCTTTGCACGGCGAGCGGCATCGTCGGTTCGACCAGCGCGGGATAGCTGATCAGCCCTGCAAAACTGCCGAGGTTCGACGCGGCATAGAGATAATAGGGGTCGCCGGCGCGCGTGTCCGCGGCGAACCATCGCTGCATCAAGGGCGCCTGCGCCGAGACGACGAAAAAGACAGGGCCAATCGATGCGAGCAGGAGCAACGGAACCCACAGCGCCTCCTGCCCGGGTCCCGGCGGGGATATCTGTGCGATACCGATCGGGAGCCACAACGCAGCGACGAGGAACAGCGCAAGGTGAATGGTCGCCTGGCGCCGCACGGGGAAGCGCCCGAGCCAATGCGCATAGGCATAGCCGCCGAGCAGCAGCGCCTGATAGACGAGCATCGCGCTGTTCCACACCGCGGGGGCGCCGCCCAGCTTGGGCAGCACCATCCGCGCGACCATCGGCTGGACAAGGAACAGAAGAAAGCTGCCGACGAGAATCGTCAGCACGAACAGCCAACGCCGCGGCGAGGTGCCGTCCGTCACGCTGTCACGCACCAAGCAGCCGCGCCGCGTGCAATGCATGATAGCTGAGCACGCCCGACGCGCCCGCGCGGCGGAAGGCGAGCAGCGTTTCGAGAACAAGCGCGTCGCGGTCGCCCGCGCCGGCGGCCGCGGCGGCCTCGATCATCGCATATTCGCCCGACACCTGATACGCATAGACCGGCACCGCGAAATTCGCCTTCACCGCCGCGACGATGTCGAGATAGGGCAGCCCGGGCTTCACCATCACGCTGTCAGCACCCTCGGCAAGGTCCTGTGCGACCTCGCGCAATGCTTCTTCGCTGTTGGCGGGGTCCATCTGATAGGTCTTCTTGTCGCCTTTGAGCAGCCCGCGCGAGCCGACCGCGTCGCGGAACGGGCCGTAAAAGGCCGATGCATATTTCGCGGCGTAGCTCATGATCTGGACATGGCCGAAACCCTCGGCCTCCAGCGCGGCGCGGATCGCGCCGATGCGGCCGTCCATCATGTCGCTGGGCGCGATGATGTCGGCGCCGGCGCGCGCCTGATTGAGCGCCTGCCCGACGAGCACCTCGACCGTCTCGTCGTTGAGAACATAGCCCGCATCGTCGATCAGCCCGTCCTGCCCGTGGCTGGTGTAGGGATCGAGCGCGACGTCGGTGAGCACGCCGATATCGTCGCCGAGCGCATGTTTGATCGCGGCCGTCGCGCGGCACATGAGGTTATCCGGATTGAGCGCCTCGCCGCCATCCGCGCTGCGCCGGTCGGGCTGCGTATAGGGAAAGAGCGCGAGGCACGGGATGCCTGCGGCGACGGCGTCCTTCGCGCGCTCGATCAGCAGGTCGACCGACCAGCGCGACACGCCGGGCAGGCTGGCGATCGGCTCTTCGGTGCCCGATCCGTCGCAGACGAACAACGGCCAGATCAGGTTCGGGGGCGACAGGGTCGTTTCGCGCACCATCGCGCGGCTCCAGCCGGTGCGGCGGGTGCGGCGGAGGCGCAGGTCGGGAAAGGCAGCTTGGGTCATGCGGGGTGCATAGCGGGGTGCGGGCGCGGGGCAAATGGTTCTTCTAAAGCCCCTCCTCTAAAGAGGAGAGGATGAAATCATCAGATCCCGTCGCCCGCCCGCTTCGACGCCACCTCGGCGAGGCTGCCCAGCTTCGGCCCGGCCGCCTGTTTGGCTGCGATCGGGGTCAGCGCGGCGCCTGGTGCAATCGACGTCAGCGCGCGGATGCGGGCGCGGAAATCGGCGAGCGCCTTGCCCTCGAGCAACGCACGCGTGACGAAGGTCACCGACGACGGATTGACCGCGTGCCCGTTGCGATACAGCTCGTAATGCAGATGCGGCCCCGTCGAGAGGCCGGTCGAACCGATATAGCCGATCACTTGCCCGCGATTGACGCGCTGGCCCGGCCGCACCGCGATGCGGCTCATATGGCCATAGCCGGTGCCGAGGCCGTTGCCGTGATTGAGCTTTACATAATTGCCGAAACCGCCGGTGCGTCCGGCGATCGTCACGATGCCATCGGTCACCGCATAGATAGGCGCGCCATAGCCGCCGCCGAAGTCCATGCCGCTGTGCATGCGCTTGTATCCGAGGATCGGGTGACGCCGCATCCCGAAGGTCGAGGTGACCCGGCCGTTCGTCGGCCGTGCCATGCCGCCGCGTTGTTCGCCGACACCCGACGCCTCGAACCATTGCGTGCGGCCGTCGACATTCCATTCGAGCATCGACAGTTTCGATTTGCCGCCACGGATCAGGCCCGCATAGAGCAGCTTGCCCGTCTCGCTCTCGCCCGTTTCGGCGCGGCGGTAATCGACGATGATGTCGAATTCGTCGCCCGCGCGAATGTCGCTGCCGACCGAAATCTGTTTGCCGACGACGCGCAGATAGGACTGGATCGCCGCGGGCGGCGCTCCGGCAGCGCGCGCCGAGCGATACAGGCTGTCGCCAACCCGGCCGCGAATGCGCAGCGGAGTCGTGTCGACCACGATCGGGATGCGCCGCATCACCAGCCGGTCGCCCGCGCGCTCCATCTCGATGCGCAGGTCGAACCGCGCGCGCATCGCCAGCGCCTCGACCGGACGCGGCATCGTCCGCGCGGCGCGGCGCCCGAGAATCAGGTCGATGCGTGTGCCGGGCGCGATATCGGCGAGCGGAACCGCGCCCGAAACCTGATTCGCCAGCGCTTGTGCCTCACTGCCGCCGACGCCCGAGCGTTCGAGCAGGCGGGCAAAGCTGTCGCCGCTGCCCAATGTCGCGGTCAGTTCGATCTGCGGCCGTTCAGGGGTTTGCGTCAGCGGACGGACCGCATCGGTTGCCGCCATATGCCGCCCGGTGTCACCGCCGAACGCCAGCGGCACGATCATCTGCGCGCGCGCCTCGTTGAAGTCGGCAGCGTCGAGTGCGGGCGTCCCGCCGATCTCGAGCGGCTGGATACCCGGGAAGGTTGCGATCGCCGTTCCGCAGAGCAGGGTTAATGTCGCGAGGCCGCGCCACCATATCGCCGAACCGATATTGTCGCCGAGGTCGGGAACAAGGTCGAGCTGCGCCAGCCGGTCGCGCCAGCCCAGATGCGGTTCGGTAACCGAATCGGCGCGCCGCAGCGGGATCGCTTGCGACATCGTGAGCGCGGCCGCATTGCCGGACATGCCCGCGATGGGTTCGTGACGCTGGAACAAATTTCGGGCCCCCGCTCGGCCAGCCTCCCGTAATCCCGGCTGCCGAATGATGTTTTCGAGGCCATTGTCTGTAAAGAAAGGTCGTTAAAGTCAATTTAATGGCCGGCCGGCCGTTGTGCGTTGCGGCAAGCCGTGGCGGGGTCGGGATATTATGCAAGGCGCAAGGAAAAATCGGCCTCTCTCCTGCTGTTCGACGATCGCCTGTTGCGCGGCGACCGCACCCATGCCAGCTTGGAGGCCAAGAAAATGACCTCATCCTCTTCCCAGCCGGTCAAGGCTGTCCTTGGCCCCACCAACACCGGCAAAACCCATTTGGCGGTCGAGCGCCTGACCGCCCATAGCAGCGGCATGATCGGCTTTCCGCTGCGCTTGCTCGCGCGCGAAGTTTACGACCGCGTCGTCGCGATCAAGGGCCCTGCGCAGGTCGGGCTGATCACCGGCGAGGAGCGGATCCTGCCGCCCGATGCACGCTACCTGCTTGGCACGATGGAAGCATTGCCCGTCGAGCGCGACGTCGCGTTCGTCGGAATCGACGAAGCCCAGCTCGGCGCCGATCCCGAGCGCGGCCATGTCTTTACCGACCGGATGCTGCGCGCGCGTGGACGCGAAGAAACGATGATCCTGGGGTCGGCGAGCATCCGCGGACTCGTCAAAACCCTCGTGCCCGAGGCCGAGATCATCACCCGCCCGCGCTTTTCGACGCTGAGCTATGCCGGATCGTCGAAGCTTTCGCGTCTGCCCAAACGCTCGGCGATCGTCGCCTTCTCGGCCGAGGAAGTCTATGCGATCGCCGAAATGCTGCGCCGCTTTTCGGGCGGCGCCGCGGTGGTGATGGGCGCGCTCAGCCCGAAGACGCGCAATGCACAGGTGGCGATGTTCGAGGCGGGCGAGGTCGACTATCTCGTCGCCACCGATGCCATTGGCATGGGGCTCAACCTCGACGTCCAGCATGTCGCCTTCGCTTCCTTGCAGAAATTCGACGGCCGGCGCCTCCGCCGCCTGACGGTTTCGGAGATGGCGCAGATCGCGGGCCGCGCCGGGCGCCACCAGCAAGACGGCGGCTTCGGCACCGTCGGCCTGCCGCAAGGCGGCTTTACGCCCGAGGAAATCCACGCGATCGAGGGGCATCATTTCCCGCCGCTCGCCAGCCTGTTCTGGCGCAATCCGACCCCCGGCTTCGGCTCGCTCGATCAGCTCTTGTCCGACCTCGCCCAGCCGCCGAACCAGCCGATGCTGCGCGCGGCGCCCGAGGCGGTGGATATCGCGGTGCTCAAGCATCTGGCGGGCGATATGGAAGTGCGCGCGCGCGGCGGCGATTTCGATGCGGTCCAGCGCCTGTGGGACGTCTGCGGGCTTCCCGATTTCGAGCAACTCGGCGCCGAACATCACAGCCGTACCATATTCAAGCTGTGGCAATGGCGCACCAGCGGCGACGGGATGATCGATCCCGACTGGTTCGCGCGCCGCCTTGCCCGGCTGAACGACGTCGAGGGCGATATCGACCAGCTCGCAAGCCGCATAGCCGCGGTGCGCACGCTCTGCTTCATCGCGCAGCGCGGCGACTGGATCGCGGGCGCGGCAGGGTGGACCGAACAGACACAGGTGCTCGAATCGCGCCTGTCGGACGCGCTGCACGCGGCGCTGGCGCAGCGTTTCGTTGATCGGCGGCTCGCGCTGTTGCTGCGCGACGCGGGACAGCGCAATACCGCGTTGCCCGTCGCGGTTGGTCCCGACGGAACCGTTGCGGTCGACGGCGAGGCGATCGGGACGCTCAAGGGCTTCCAGTTCAAGGTCGATCCGGTCGCAAAAGCGAGCGATCACCGCATGCTGCTCGCGGCCGCCGAAAAACATCTGCGCGCCGAACTCGCGCGTCGCGCGACCGCGCTCGCCGAAGGCGACGACGGCGCATTGTCGCTCGTCGCAGAGGCCGGGACCTCGCCGCGCCTTGCCTGGCATGGCCATGTCGTCGCGACGCTCGCGCGGGGACCGACGCTTGTCCAGCCGGCGATCCAGATCGACCCGTCGCTGCGGCGACTCGAACCGAGCCAGGTGCAGGCGATTTCCGAGCGGCTCCAGCGCTTCGTCGCACAGCAACTCGCTCGCCATGCGGGACCGCTTGCCGCGATGGGTGAGGCGGCGGGCGACCTCTTCACTCCACCACGCGTCCGCGCGCTGCTCGCCGCGCTCACCGACAATAGCGGAACGATCGGTCGTGCCGCAGTCGAGGACCAGCTCAACGCCCTGACGCAGGAAGAGCGGCCGCAGCTCCGCAAGCTTGGCTTCACCATCGGCTCGCTCGATCTCTTTCACCCGCTCTTGCTCAAACCCGAAGCGGTGCGCTGGCGTGCGGCGCTGACGGCAGCGCAGCAGGGCGCCCCGATCCCGGCGTTACCGCCCCACGGCGCCGTGCTGCAAAAGGCAGGCAGCCATGCCGGACTGGTGATCGCGGGCTTTCGCCGCTGCGCTTCGGGATGGTTGCGGGTCGATATGGCCGAAAAGCTCGCGCGGCAGGCCCACGCCGCGCGGATGCAGGCGTCGGCGCCGCCGACCGCGCCGATTGCAGGCGGCAACGACCATCTCGACGATCACGCCGGTGCGAACGACGATGCAGAGGATATCGGCGCGCCGCCGCCGCCCGGCTTTGTGATCGACCCGGCGCTCGCGACCTCGCTCGGTCTCGACGAGGAAACGCGGCGCGCGCTGCTACAGAGCTTCGGCTTCCGCAGCATAGGCGAACCCGCGCTGCAGCGCTGGCGCTGGTCCGGGCTGCGCAAGCCCGAGAAGCGGCCGCGCCGAAAGCCGCATCCGCATCGCAAGCACGCCGACGCGCAGACGCGTCCCGCAGCGAATGACAAGACAAGCCGCCCGCCTGCCCATCGTGCAAAGGGCAAGCGCGGCAAGCCGGAAGCCCCCCGTGTCGACGCGCCGCAGCCGCCGCGTCCCGACCGGCCGCCACGGCGCAGCCCTTCGCCCAACAGCCCCTTTGCAGGGCTCGCCGCGCTCCTCGCGGACGCGCGCAAAGACTGATGGCAAGCCCGGGCGCCGCGGGAAGCATCCGGCTGGACAAGCTGCTCTGGTTCCTGCGTTTTGCGCGGTCGCGCAGCATCGCCCAAGCCATGGTCGCGGCGGGCCATATCCGGCTCGATGGACGGCGGATCACGCGCTCGTCCTGCGCGGTGCATGTGGGACAGACGCTCGTCCTCCCCGTCGGCGAGCGGATCGAGGTGCTGCGCCTGCTTTCCCTGCCGGTCCGCCGCGGTCCGGCGACCGAGGCGCAGGCCTGTTACCTGCGGCTTGATCCCGCCCCTTCAATCCCTCCGCCCCCGGCTATCGACGCCGATGGAAATGCTTTGCACCCCCGCCGCGCCGAACATCCTAATCAATGAGAGTGATTCGCAACTGTCGCTTAGCGTTGACGCGCCGCCGTTACGCGGCATAGAGGCGAGCCAATATTGAGAGCCTGACGGCCCGATTGCCGTCATCTGAGGGAGCCGAGAACCCATGACCTATGTCGTCACCGATGCCTGCGTCCGGTGCAAATATATGGACTGTGTCGAGGTCTGCCCCGTCGACTGTTTCTACGAGGGCGAGAATATGCTCGTCATCAATCCGAACGAATGCATCGACTGCGGCGTGTGCGAACCCGAATGCCCCGCCGAGGCGATTCTGCCCGACACCGAAAGCGGGCTCGAGAAATGGCTGGAAGTGAACACCAAGTTCAGCGCCGAATGGCCGAACATCACGGTCAAGAAGGACAGCCCCGCCGACGCCGACGAGTTCAAGGGCGTCGAGAACAAGTTCGAGACGCTCTTTTCGCCGGAACCCGGTGAGGGCGACTGATACAAAAGGGGCGGGACTTTCCCGCCCCTTCTTTTTTGCCCCCCTAAAAACCCACCTCCTGAAACCCCCCTCTTGAATCGGGCGCGATTGGCGACGATGTAGGATGGCGGAGGGGCCAGCCAGCCGGTTCTCGGCGCGGGGCTCCAGAAACATAAGGACGAATTCCCAATGATCGACCCGCTCGCCGCTCTTGTTCCCATGGTCGTCGAACAGACGAGCCGCGGCGAACGCAGCTTTGATATTTTCTCGCGCCTGCTGCGCGAACGGATCGTCTTCGTCACCGGCGAGGTCGAAGACCAGATGGCGTCGCTGATCGTCGCCCAGCTCCTGTTCCTCGAGTCGGAAAATCCGAAGAAGGACATTTATATGTACATCAACTCGCCGGGCGGAGTCGTCACGGCGGGCATGGCGATCCACGACACGATGCAATATATCCGTCCGCGCGTCGGCACGGTGTGCGTCGGTCAGGCGGCGTCGATGGGCAGCTTCCTGCTTGCCGCGGGCGAGCCCGGCATGCGCGTCGCGCTGTCGAACGCGCGCGTCATGATCCACCAGCCGTCGGGCGGCGCGCGCGGCATGGCATCGGACATCGAAATCCAGGCGCGCGAGATCCTGCGCATCCGCAAGCGGATGAACGACCTGTACGTGAAATATACGGGCAAGTCGTTGAAGGACATCGAAAAGGCGATGGATCGCGACACGTTCCTCGAAGCCGACGAAGCCAAGGCCTTCGGGCTGGTCGACCAGGTGTTCGATCGCCGCCCGGGCACCGCTGAAAGCGACGCGCCGAAGGATCTGAGCGAAGGCCATACGCCCTGATCGAACCGTCCCGAAACGGACCAGTAACCGCGTTTATTGACGCCCGCTTCGCCCTCTGGCGCTACGCGGGACATTGTACCCGTGTCACCCAATTGCCATATTGTAATTGGGTGACCGCGGGCTAGGATAAAGACGGCGGCGCCCTTTTGGCGCTGCCAGAGGAAGATTTATGACGAAATTGAGCGGCTCGGACAGCAAGAGCACCCTCTACTGCTCCTTCTGCGGCAAGTCGCAGCACGAAGTCCGCAAGCTGATTGCCGGGCCGACCGTGTTCATTTGCGACGAATGCGTTGAACTGTGCAACGACATCATCCGCGAGGAGATCAAGGGCGGCGTCGCCGCACGCAAGGACGGCGCGGTACCGACCCCGCTGGAAATCTGCCAGCATCTCGACGCTTATGTGATTGGCCAGAACAAGGCCAAGCGCGTGCTGTCGGTTGCCGTGCACAACCATTACAAGCGCCTCGCGAACAGCGGCCGCGGCGAAGAGGTCGAACTGGCCAAGTCGAACATCCTGCTCGTCGGCCCGACCGGCAGCGGCAAGACCTTGCTCGCGCAGACGCTCGCACGCTTCCTCGACGTGCCCTTCACCATGGCCGACGCGACGACGCTGACCGAGGCCGGCTATGTCGGCGAGGACGTCGAAAACATCATTCTCAAGCTGCTGCAGGCCAGCGACTATAATGTCGAAAAGGCGCAGCGCGGGATCGTCTATATCGACGAAATCGACAAGATCAGCCGCAAGGCCGAAAATCCCTCGATCACTCGCGACGTGTCGGGCGAAGGCGTCCAGCAGGCTTTGCTCAAGCTGATGGAAGGCACGACCGCGAGCGTTCCGCCGCAGGGCGGCCGCAAGCATCCGCAGCAGGAGTTCCTGCAGGTCGACACGACGAATATATTGTTCATCGCCGGCGGCGCGTTCAGCGGCCTCGAAAAGATCATCGGCGACCGCCTGCAGGGCAAGTCGATCGGTTTCGGCGCGCATGTCGCCGGCCCCGACGAACGCCGCCAGGGCGAAGTGCTGAAAAGCATCGAACCCGAGGATTTGCTCAAATTCGGCCTGATCCCCGAATTCGTCGGCCGCCTGCCCGTCATCGCGACGCTCGAGGATCTCGACATCGACGCGCTGGTCAAGATTTTGGGCGAACCCAAGAACGCGCTGGTCAAACAATATAAGAAGCTGTTCGACCTCGAAGAGGTCGCGCTGACCTTTACCGACGATGCGCTGATCGCGGTCGCCAAGAAAGCGATCGAACGCAAGACCGGGGCGCGCGGGCTGCGCTCGATCGTCGAGGCGATCCTCCTCGACACCATGTTCGACCTGCCCGACCTCACCGATGTGGTCGAGATCGTCGTCGACAAGGATGTCGTCGAGGGCCGCAAGGACCCCGTGCGCGTATACGCCGACAAGGCGAAAGAGGCGGGCGACGCCGCCTGATCCGAGTCGCCCGCCAAGTGCGGGCGACCCTTCATGTTGCATTGCAGCAACAGTTGCGAAAAAAAACGCGGGGCGGACTGTGGATAACTCCCGCCCCCGGACGCAAATTCGCGATTTTTTGACCTTTTGCTGATCGAGCGGCGGCGCGCGGCTTGCACTGTCACATTTGCTGTCACAATCGTGCCACATGCGGGCTTCAGGGGCGCTCGCAGGTCAAGCGCGCCCCGTCGCGCGCCCGCCAAATACACCACCAAAGGGGACATCCTGTAATGAAATTCCGTCACACGCTTGCCGCCAGCGTTGCGCTGATTCCGGTCGCGCTGCTTTCCACGCCCGCCTTCGCCCAGTCGACCGGCTCGCAGGATTTCGACAATGAAATCATTGTTACCGGTTCGACCGCGCGCGATGTCGCGGGCATCTCGTCGCCGGACACGCCCAAAGCCAAGGCAGCCCTGGGGCAGGAAATCATCTCGCGCCAGAATCCGGGCCAGACCATTCTCGATACCCTCAATCTCGTTCCCGGCGTCAACTTCACCAACAATGACGCCTATGGCTCATCGGGCGGCCAGCTGACCATTCGCGGCTTTTCGGAAGATCGCATCAGCCTGACCTTCGACGGTATTCCGCAGAATGATTCGGGCAATTATGCCATTTATTCGAACCAGCAGCTCGACCCCGAACTGATCGATCAGGTGGTCGTGAGCCTCGGCTCGACCGATATCGACAGCCCGACCGCCGCGGCTTCGGGTTCGACCGTCAACTACCGCACCATCCTGCCGACCGAAGACTTCGGCGTGCGGCTGTCGGGTTCGGCCGGCGAGTTCAAATTCTTCCGCATCTTCGGCTTGGTAAACACCGGAACGTTCACCCCGTTCGGCACACGTGCCTTCTTGTCGGCTTCGTCGAACTCGAACGACAACCCGTTCAACAACTATGGCCGCGTCCGCAAGAAGCAGTTCAACGCGCGCATCTATCAGCCGATCGGCGACAGCGGCGACTTCGTGTCGCTCGCGGCGCATTATAACCAGAACCGCACCAACTTCTTCGGCTCGGTGCCGCTGCGTCTCGATACCGGCCGCGTGGTCGGCTCGGGTTCGGGCAATCGTTTCCCGCTCAACAATGACGAGCGCGAATATGACATCAACTATCCCTGTCAGACCGACGCGCCGAGCGCCGGCGTCCAGGATGTAACCAACACCTGCGGTACCGAATTCGATCGCCGCTACAATCCGTCGGACACGGGCAACGTGCGCGGCCAGTCGAAATTCACGCTGGCCGAAGGTCTCGTCCTGACCGTCGACGGCGCCTATCAGTCGACGAAGGCCAATGGCGGCGGTACGATTACCGGTCGTGAAGGTTTCCGTACCATCGGCGGCGTGAACTATACCGGCTTCATCGGTGGCCACTATTATTTCGGCCGCGACCTGAATGGCGACGGTGACGTGCTCGACACCTGCCGCACCGTCGGCACAGCGGGTCAGGCTTGCAGCTCGACCGCTTCGGCGACCAACGTTCCGTTCGCCGGCGTCACGCTGCTGGCACCGAGCCAGACGCGCACGCATCGTTATGTCGGCGTTGCCAACCTGCGCTGGGACATCGCCGACGGTCATGCCGTCCGCGTTGGCTTCACCTATGACCGCGCCCGCCACCGCCAGACCGGCGAAGTCATGCCGGTCCAGCTCAACGGCGAACCCTTCGACGTGTTCCCGGTCAACGACCCGATGGTCGATGCCAACGGTGTCGTCATGCAGAAGCGTAACCGCCTGTCCTACGCCACCCTGGCGCAGGTTTCGGGCGAATATCGCGGCGAATTCCTCGACGGCAATCTCGTTACGACGGTCGGCGTTCGCGCACCTTGGTTCAAGCGCGACCTGAACAACTATTGCTTCACGACCAGCGAAACAGGCAATCTCGATTGCCTGAGCGACGCCCTGACCCCGGGCTATGCCGCGGCGAACCCGACGATTCAGGGTCCGCAGCAGCGCGTGTTCAAATATGACGATATCTTGCCTGCTGCCGGCCTGGTGTACAAGTTCGGCCCCAGCATGTCGGTGTTCGCCAACTATTCGAAGGGCCTGCAGGTTCCGGGCACCGACTCGCTGTACAACGCCTTCTTCTTTGCAGCGAATACCCCGTCGGCCCGTCCGACCCCGGAAACTTCGGACAATTTCGACCTTGGCGTTCGTTACCGGTCGAGCAAGATCCAGGCACAGTTTTCGGGCTGGTTCACCAAGTATAACGATCGCCTGGCCTCGGCCTTCGATCCCGAAACCGACCGCAACGTCTATCGCAACCTTGGCCGCGTCGACAAATATGGCGTCGACGGCAGCATCTCGTACCAGCCGATTCCCGAACTGGCGCTCTATGCTTTCGGTTCGTGGATGAAGTCGAAGATCAAGGACGATGTTCAGGCGGGTGAATGCACCTCGGCACAGGTCGCCGCCGTCCCGCGGATCGCCAATTGCACCGTGGTCGGCCAGCCGATTTTCGTTGCGACTGCGGGCAACCGCGAATCGGGCGCTCCGACCTATTCGTTCGGCGGCTCGGCCCGCGGCAATCTTGGCCCGGTCGAACTCGGCATCACGGCCAAGCGGTCGGGCGGACGGTTCATCTATGACACGAACCTGCCGGTTTATGGCGGCACTGCCGCCGCACCGACGGTCCTGTACCCGGCCAAGACCAACGCTTATTGGCTGGTCAACCTCGATGCGCGCTTGAGCCTGGAATGGGCCGGTCTTGGCGAAAAGACCTTCTTCCAGCTCAACGTCTACAACCTGTTCGACACCCTCTATGTCGGCAAGTACACGTCGGGCCTGAATCAGGGTAGCGTGCTCGGTAACGGCAGCTTCCTCGGTGCGCCGGGCTCGGTTCCGAACGTCCAGATCGGCGCCCCGCGCACGATCAGCGGCACGATCACCGTCGGCTTCTAAGCTGCACGGCCAGACACGAAATCAGGGCGCGGGAGGCAACTCCCGCGCCCTTTTTCGTTGGGCGAATTGCAAAGAGAGCGACAGATATGCCGCCGACGGGTCAGCCCGCGGCGAGGCGGCGCGCGGTGTCCTGCACCAGCGCGATCATGTTCGGGACGCCCTGCGTCCGGTTCGACGACAGCTGGCGCGTGAGATCGAAGGGCGCAAGCGCCGCTGCGACATCCATCGCCGCGACCTCGCCGGCGGGCTTGTCCTGCACCGCGGCAAGGACGAGCGCGACGATACCCTTGGTGATCGCGGCGTTGCTGTCGGCGAGGAAATGGAGCCGGCCATCGGCCTGCGGCACCGGATAGACCCAGACGCTCGCACTGCAACCGCGGACGAGCGTCGCATCGGTCTTGAGTGCATCGGGCATCGGCTCGAGCGCGCGGCCAAGCTCGATCAGCAGGCGATAGCGATCGTCGCCATCGAGAAAGTCATATTCGTCGAAGATGTCGGTCAGGCTGCGCATGGCCGCGCCCCTCGCATAGATGGGCCCAAGTTGAAAGAGCCCGAAACGACACCGGCCCGCTCCCCTGTCGGCCGCCGGACGGATGGCGACTGACAGGGGAGCGGGCCGGTACCGGGCTTCGCGAGGGGGTGGATTACAGATCGACCCCCGCCGCGATCGCTTCGAGTTTGCGCAGCCGTTCCTTGAGGTCGGCGATCTCGATCCGCGACCCGGCGTGCGGCAGGGCGGCGTCCTGACCGATGCCGTGACCGGCGGTCAGTTCCTCACGCTTCAGCTGGATCCAGTCGCGCCAGCCGCGCAGTGCCACCAGGCTCATGATCGTCAGCGCCGTCAGAGCGACCGAAGCCATAATCAGGTTGGTGGCAAGATCGGAAGTGATGGTGGCCATGATTCGGCTCCTTCTTCGTCCCGTTCAGGGGATGGACCGGTCGCGCAACTTCTCGATTTCCTCGTCGAGGCTGGCGGCCCGGTTGTGGTCGGTGGCGATGCGTTCGAGCACCTGGATGCGGTCTTTCAGCGCCCGGATCTCGGTCTGCAGCGCTTTCGTCTCGGCATTGTCGGCTGCGTTGCCGACGAAAAACTCATTGCCGTTGCGGTCGCGGCGGGCGCCATATTTGGCGCGGACGACGCTGCCGATCGTCACGATGAGAACGATGCCGATGACCATTTCAAAGGGGTTCATGGGGAAGAATCCTTTCGTTTATTCTTGTCAGTTGAGCGGCGCGTCGCGCAGCCTTTCGATCTCGTCGGACACTTCGATGCCGCGGTCGGTCACGATGCGTTCGAGAACACGGACCCGGGCCTCCAGCCGCTCGGTGTGCGCCGCATATTGGGCGGCCTTTTCGGCGGTTTCGTTCGACAGCAACGTCATCTGCTTTTCCTTGAACTTCAGATGGCGCTTGTACATGTCGCCACCGATGCCGAGGATCACGGGAATGCCCACGACGATGAAGAAGAAACCCAGGACGAAATAACCGTTCATCGTTTCGCTCCGTTCAATTCGAGGGGCGCCGCAGCGCTTCGATCTCGTGGCTCAGCCGGTGGCCTTCGTCGGTGACGATGCGTTCGATCACCGCGAGGCGATCCTTCACCGAACCGAGTTCGGCACGCAGCTGGGCATTTTCCTGACTGATCAGCTTGACGCGCTCCATCGCCTCGTCGCTGGTCTTGGGATAGACCGCCTTGCCCCAGCTGTTTTCGAGCGGGTAGCCGTTCTTGACGCGCAGCCAGGTCGTGAAGATCCAGCCGCCGATCGCAAGGATGCCGAGGATGGCAACGACCGGGGAGATGGTGCTGAGTATTTCGTTGGCGTTCATTGTCTTAAATCCTCTCAGCGCAGGCGGTCGATCTGGTCGGCGAGCTGCGCCGCCTGACCGTTGGTCTCGGTCGCGATGCGTTCGAGCACCGAAATCCGGTCTTCCAGCCGGCTGACCTGCCCCGCCAGCTTGGCGTTGTCGTCGGTCAGCAGGGCGATTTTTCGATCAGCGTCGGGGTCGGTTCGATGAACCGTGCCGCCCCATTCATTCTCGACCGGATAGCCATGCTTGGCGCGGATCCAGGTGGTGAACATCCAGCCGCCGATCGACAAGGCGATGATGGCGAGGACAAAAGTGGTGCCACCGAAGTTCATGCAATTTCTCCCTGTTGCCTGATCCCTGCCCGGGACGCCCGCTCGGCGCTTTGGTTAGCGGAGAGCGTCGATCTCGTCGGCAAGGCGGCGATTGTGGCTCGTGTAATATTGTTCGATGTCGGCAAGCCGGCGGTCGATGTCGCGGAAGCGCGACTTGATGTCGCGGGTCGACGCGGTCGGGTTGCTGCGCACCCCCTGCCAGAACTTCGCCTCCTCGTTCGATCCGTAAAGCGCGAACGGCTTGGGCGTGCCCATCCAGGCGACCATCCAATAGGCGATCAGCGTCCAGGGGAAGCCGCCCATCAGCGTGAGCAGCACCGCACCGACGCGGACCCAAAGGACGTCGACACCACTATAGTCCGCGATCCCGGAGCATACACCGCTCCATTTGGCGTTCTGCTTGTCGAGGTAGAATTTTGTGCGGCTGGCAGACATCTCAGTTCCTCCGGCTATTGTTTTCAAGTTGCGCCAGGTCTTCATCGCTACGCACCGCGGGGCGGAAGTCGGGATGGTCGGCGCTGATGATGCGTTCGACGGTGTGCAGGCGGTTTTCGAGCCGCCGTGCGGTATCGTAAAGCTCGTCGAGCAGCTGTTCATCTTCTCCGGTCAGCGTCTTGGCCTGCTTCCACTTGGTGATGTAGTGGAGGATCAGCCAGGGCAGACCGAGGAAGAGCGTTCCGATAACGATCGGGACGATGATGATTTCTTCCATCGGTCCGGCTCCTTATTGCTTGCTGGCTTGGGCAGCTTTGAGCGCAGCGAGCTCGTCGGCGACCTTGTCGGCGGCCTGCAGTTCGGCGATCTCTTCGTCGAGCGA
The DNA here is from genome assembly GCF_059415685.1 of Sphingopyxis sp. GW821-FHT10B01. Lineage (NCBI taxonomy): Bacteria > Pseudomonadati > Pseudomonadota > Alphaproteobacteria > Sphingomonadales > Sphingopyxidaceae > Sphingopyxis > Sphingopyxis sp. GW821-FHT10B01. The sequence goes on from NZ_JBWKNS010000002.1 coordinate 132,683, forward strand.
CTTTTTATAGCCGAGGTTCAGCGCATCGGCGCGGCCTTCGGCGTCGTCGACGCGGCGTTCGAGGATCTCGAAGCGCGAGAAAGCATCTTCGACGCGGTCGCCGTTGGTCATTTCGCGCAGCTTGTAGCGGTTCTCGGCACTTTCGAGGCGGGTCGAAACATTCGACTGGCGCGCCCGGGCTTCGCTGAGCTTTTTTTGCAGCTTGGCGATGTCATTCTCATAACCCTTGAGCGCGTCGTCGAGGACGGCGATCTCGGCTTTCAGACGCTCGGCCATGTCGCCGGCCTTCTGCTTTTCGACCAGCGCGGCGGTGGCAAGGTCTTCGCGGTCCTTCGACAGCGCGAGTTCGGCCTTTTCCTTCCAGCTGTCCTGCAGGCTTTCGAGCTTGGCGATGTGGCGGCGCATTTCCTTCTGGTCCGCGATCGTGCGGGCGGCGGAGGCGCGAACTTCGACGAGCGTTTCGTTCATCTCGAAGATGATCTGGCGGATCATCTTTTCGGGGTCTTCGGCCCGATCGAGCAGGTCGGTGACATTGGCGGCGATGATGTCGCGGGTTCGTGAAAAAATACCCATTTTGAAACTCCTGTCGAAAATCTTGAGACCATTGTCTTTTATGAAGAAAAGCTGGTGCCGGGGCGGGGCAAGGGGGGAGAGTGCCCCGGCACCAGTGCCGGTCAGGCCAAAGCGCTGACCGCCGGGGACATGACAGCGGCGACCAGCGGGCCGGCGGGGGTGCCGGTAATGCTGGCGGCGGCCTGCGGCTGGTCGATCACGCCAACGAGAATGGCCAGCGCTCCGGCCGCGCTGAGCGCGAAAGTGGCGGCTTGGGCAAACATCGTTTTCATGGATCAACCTTCCTGTGGTTCTCGCTGCACCGGTGCGATGTGCGCCGGTTCGTCTGAAACAATGCATGGGGCGTGCCAATTGCCCAAAGACGCAGAAAACCGCCTAACTTCACACTGAAACGGCCGTACCGACCGATTACACTTGCCAATCAGCGGGAAAATTTGCCAATGATTGGGAATGGAGCGCGAGACACAATTTATCGGCCAATCGGCGGCCTTTCAGGACGCGGTCGAACGCGCGAGCCTCGCCGCATCGCTCGACCGTCCGGTGCTGGTGATCGGCGAACGCGGCACCGGCAAGGAACTGATCGCCGAGCGCCTCCACCGGCTGTCGACGCGCTGGGACCGGCCCTATGTGATCCTGAACTGCGCGGCGATGCCCGAGACGCTGATCGAATCGGAGCTGTTCGGGCATGAGGCCGGCGCCTTCACCGGCGCGACGCGCACGCGCGCAGGCCGCTTCGAAGAAGCCGATGGCGGCACACTTTTCCTCGACGAACTCGCGACGATGTCGATGGGCGCGCAGGAACGCCTGCTGCGCGCGGTCGAATATGGCGAGGTCACGCGCGTCGGCTCGTCGCGCCCGATTCGCGTCGATGTCCGTATCGTCGCCGCGACCAACGAACATCTGCCCGCACTGGTCGAGGACAACCGATTCCGCGCCGACCTGCTCGACCGGCTGTCGTTCGAGGTCATCACCCTGCCGCCGCTCCGCGCGCGCGAAGGCGATATCGAAGTGCTCGCCACCTATTTCGGACAGCGCATGGCTACGGTGCTGGGCTGGGAAGAATGGCCCGGCTTCGGCCCGCGCGCGCTCGCCGCGATGGAAGGGCATGACTGGCCCGGCAATGTCCGCGAGCTCCGCAACGTGATCGAACGCGCCATCTATCGCTGGGCCGATCCCGAAAAGCCGGTCGACGCGCTCAGCTTCGATCCCTTTGCAAGCCCCTGGCAGCCGGTGTCGCGCAAGGCGCCCGCAAGGCCTGAAGCCTCCGCGACTGCACCGGCGAACGATGCAGCGCCCGCCGCGTCCACGGCGCCATCCGGCGCGGTCAGCGACCTACGCGCGGCGGTCGACGCCTATGAACGGCAGATCCTGTCCGACACGATGGCGCGCTGCCGCTTCAACCAGAAGGTCGCGGCCGAAGCCTTGGGCCTGAGCTATGACCAGATCCGCCATGCGTTGAAGAAGCATGGGCTGAATCAGTAACCGTCGCCCCCGCGAAGGCGGGGGCCGCCAGAAACATTGCGCGATGCCGACAGCGGCCCCCGCCTTCGCGGCGGCGACGCCTTTGTCACTGCCCCGGCAATTGCCCGCTCAACGCCTCGATCACTGCGTCCTGCGTCGCAACCAGATCGGCAAGCCGGTCGCGCAGCGCATAGATGTCGGGCAGGCCATCGATCGCGTCGTCGACGCTGCGCTCGATATAGAGCCGGTCGATATCGGCAAGCGCACCGGTGAGTGGCGCACGCGCCGCCGCCAGACGCGAAATCGCCTCCTGCGCGACGACCCAGCGCTCGCTGGCGACCGACGCCCCCGCTGCTGCGGACACGAGCGACGCCGTCGCATTGCGCTCGGCGGCAAAGGCCTGCTGCCCGGCGGCGCCATCCGCTTCCCAACGCGCAAGGCGTCCCGCCAGATCGGCGGGCAGAGGGCCGGGCGGCTGGACGACCGGCGCGGGCGGGGCGACATCGAATCGCCCTTCGACCGGACGCTTCGCCAGCGAGGGCGCGCCCGTGTTCTGCGCCGCGGCGCAAGCCGATAGCGCGAGCGACAGGAGCAGGGGGGCAAAAAGGAAGGCGCGCTTCATCGTCGTCCCTGATATGGGGGCAGGCGCGCTGCAGCAAGTACCGAATCGGCGCGAGGCATTAGTTGTTGTGCGACGCCAGCCCGCTCCTCCACCCGGCCTCCCATTTCAGGATAGGTTGTTGGAAGCCCGGGTGGGGGAGCGGGCTGGCGCCGATTCTCGCGGCAGCGAGTAAAACGACGCGAAAAGCACGGGATTTGGCGGTTGACAGCGCGGCCTCCGCTCGCTAGTGGCGCTGACTTTCCCGCATGCCGGAAAAATCGCTCGCCTTGGTGGGTGACTGGTGCGCGGGTGATTTAGTTTTTTGATTGGATGGAAGACCATGTTCGCAATCGTGCGCACGGGCGGCAAGCAGTATCGCGTCGCCGCCGGAGACAAAATCGCCGTTGAAAAGATCGACGGGGAAGCTGGCGACACCGTGTCGCTGGGCGACATCCTGCTGGCCGGTGACGGCGGCGAAGTGAAGAGCGCCGATGGCCTCGTCGTTTCGGCCGAGATCATCGCCCAGACGCGCGGCGAAAAGGTCATCGTCTTCAAGAAGCGCCGCCGGCACAACTACCGTCGCCGCAACGGCCACCGCCAGTCGCTGACGCTGCTGCGCATCCTCGCTGTCGGCGATGCCAAAAAGGCCGCGCCGAAGAAGGAAGCCGCTCCGAAGGCAGAGGCCGCCCCGGCCGCCGAAGCCACGGCTGCACCGGCCAAGGAAGCCGCGCCCAAGAAGGCTGCTGCTCCGAAGACCGAAGCCGCTGCCGAAGCGCCCGCAAAGAAGCCCGCTGCCAAGAAGGCAGCAGCCCCCAAGAAAGAAGCCTGAGCGCGGCAACGCGGCTCGGCCTCTCGAACGAATTAAGGAGCATCAGTCATGGCACATAAGAAAGCAGGCGGTTCTTCGCGCAACGGTCGCGATTCAGCCGGCCGCCGCCTTGGCGTGAAGAAGTTCGGCGGTCAGGAAGTGATCGGCGGCAACATTATCGTGCGCCAGCGCGGCACCAAGGTTTACCCGGGTGTCAACGTTGGCATGGGCAAGGACCACACGCTCTTCGCAACCGCCGAAGGCCGCGTCCGATTCCACGATGGCAAGCTTGGCCGCAAATTTGTGTCGGTCGACGCCATGGCGGAAGCCGCAGAATAAGGACGATCGCTGACGGGTCGTCCTCCAAGGGATGACCCGGAACAGTCCTTTCCGCATCGGCGGAAACAAAGTTCGAAAAGAGGGAGACGGGTCACCCCGATCTCCCTTTTTTCTTGCCTGCTCTCCGCCACTTGGCAGGCAGGCGCGAAAATCGGGCCGTCCATCTCCCTCACATCTCGACTGTCGTCAAAGCGTCACCATCTGACGCCACGGCGACAGGCAATTGGGAGTGATAAGATGTTTGCGCGTACCGAAAGACTGTTGCTGCGGCCCGGCTGGCAGGAAGATGCCCCCGCGCTTGCCCGTGCGATCGGCGAGGAAGCGGTGGTCCGCAATCTCGCGACTGCGCCCTGGCCTTATGGCGAGGAGGAGGCGCAGGCGTTCCTCAGCAAACCGCTCGACCCTACGCAGCCGCGTTTCCTGATCTTTGCCCGCACCGGCGGTGCGCCGCGCCTTGTCGGCGGCTGCGGCATTTCGCCGAGCCCCGAAGACGGCCTGGAAATGGGCTATTGGATCGCCCGCCCCTATTGGGGTCTCGGTTTCGCGACCGAGGCCGGGCGCCAGCTCATCCACATCGCACGCGCGATGAACCTGCCGAAGCTGTCGGCGGGACACTTTCTCGACAATCCGGCGTCGGGCGCGGTGCTGCGCAAGCTGGGCTTCAAGCCGACCGGGCGCGTCGCGCAGCGCTACAGCCTCGCACGCGGCGGCGAAGCCGCGGTGGCGCTGTTCGAAGAAGGCGACGTCACATCGGATGACACCGTCACCCCGATGCGAACCCGCATCGGGGTGGACGAGGATTTCCGCGAGGAATTGCGCCTGATCGCGGCGTGAGTGCTCCCCTCCCGTTTGCGGGAGGGGGTTGGGGGTGGGCCAGCGCCGTTGCATTTGCCCACCCCGCTGCGACCAACCAGCAAGCTGGCAAGTCTCGCTGCCCCTCCCGCAAGCGGGAGGGGATCAGCAAATTCATCCCCGCATCTTGCCCACCATGCCCATGATGTCGTCGAGCGGATTGCCGTCGCCGTCCATGTCGAGCATGTTGGCGATGCCGCCAAGACCGCCCGCCGACGGAGCGGCACTGCCGCCGCCGCCAAGTACGCTGCCGAGCATCCCGCCCAGACCGCCAGCACCACCGCCCGCGCCGCCGAGCGCACCGCCGATCAGGTCACCGAGGCCGCCGCCGCCACCCGACTGGCCGCTCTGCTTCGCCATATAGCCCGCGACCATCATCGCGAGCATCGGCAGCATCTGCTTGAGGATGCCCGAATCGAGCCCGGTCTGTGTCGCAGCCTGACCCGCAACGGTGCGGCTGACATCCTTCGACCCGAAAATCTGGCCGAGGACGTCATTGCCCTGATTCACCGGCGTCGGCTGCGATCCGAGCACCGAGTCGAGCAAGCCGCCACCGCCGAGCTGCCCGAGCAGTCCACCGAGTCCTTCGACACCGCCGCCCGATTGCGCCTGTTTCTTGAACCCGCCGAGGATTGCGGGAAGCAGCGCGTCGGCCCCCTGCTTGGCCATTGCGGGCGGAATGCCCAGCTCTTTCGCCATTGATTCAATGCCGCCAGCCTGCGCCAATATGTCGGTGAGATTCATGTTGTCATACTCCCGCTCGGGCGCGGATCGAACCGCGCCGACGGGAATGAGTATAGCAGCGTGCGGGCACAGGACGAGTCGTTCATTTGACTGTCATTCTCAAATGCATAGTCCTAGCTTGCGGCTATACGACTCGCCCTTTCCGGGACGAGCCGCGTTTTGAAGTGGGAGCTACACAATGAGCATTTTCGGCAAGATCAAAGACGCTATCTTCGGCAAGAAGGCCGTTGCAGCAGAACCCGCCGCACCGGCAGCCCCCAACCCCGTCGGCTCCGCACTCGATGCGGCGACGAGCGCGATGGCGGCCGCGGCGGCCGCGCCCGTCGATGTCGACGCGATCCTCACCGCCGAGGCGGCAACCGCCGGACAGGACCTCAACTGGCGCACGTCGATCGTCGACCTGATGAAGCTGCTGGGTATCGATTCGAGCCTCACCAACCGCAAGGAGCTGGCACAGGAACTCGGCTATACCGGCGAACTCGACGGCAGCGCCGAAATGAACATCTGGCTGCACAAGGCCGTGATGCGCGAACTCGCGGCAAACGGCGGCAAAGTACCCGCCGACCTCACCGACTGATAGACAGCCGATAATTTTCGACGGGGGTCGGGAAGGCGATGGCTTTCCCGGCCCCTTTTCGTTGACCACCGCGCGGGCGTGCCTAGACAGGTTTCAGAAGAAACAGGTCGCAAGGGAGCCCGCCACGTGCACAATAGTCTTTCCGCCCCGATGAACCGCCGCCAGACACTCGCCACGCTCGGAGCGGGCGCCGCCAGTGTTGCACTTCCGATCCATCCCGCGGTCGCCGAAACCGTCATCGCGGGGCCACGCGTCAGCGCATCGGACAAACTGCTCCAGTCGGTCGCCGACAACCTCCTCGCCCTCTCGCCCGAAGGCGCGACGTCGCTCGGCATCGACACCGGCCACCGCGCCGCCGAGCGCGGCAAGCTCGGCGACCGGTCGGCGGCGGGGCAAAAGGCGGTCGCGAACACGCTGAAGGCCGACCTCGCGCGTGTCCGCGCGTTCGACAAGACGGGGCTCGACCACAAGACGCGCACCAGCCTTGCGGTCGTCGAAAGCGCCTATGGCGTCGCGCTCGACGGCTTCGCCCTGCCCTATGGCGACGTCGCGGTCGGCGGCTGGCGCAACACGCCCTATGTCGTGATCCAGAATGTCGGTGCCTATCTCGACGTTCCCAAATTCCTCGACAGCGACCATCCGGTGAAGAATGCCGCCGATGCCGAAGCCTATCTGTCGCGCCTCAACGCCTATCCGGGGGCGCTCGACGGCGAGACCGAGCGTCTGAAGGCGGCGGGCGCCCAAGGCCTGATCGCCCCCGCTTTCCTGATCGACAAGGCGGTCAAGCAGATGGAAGCCAGCCTCGCCGATGCACGCGTAGGCGGCGGACTGGTCGAAAGCCTCGCCAAGCGCACGCGCGAGGCGAAGATCGCGGGCAATTGGGGCCCGCGCGCCGAGACGATCACCCGCGGTGCAGTCGTCCCCGCGCTCGAACGCCAGCTTGCCGAAATGAAGAAGCAGCGCACAAAGGCGACGATGGACGCCGGCATGTGGGCGCGGCCGGGCGGCGACGAATGGTATGCGTGGGGCCTCCGCGCCTCGACCACCACGCGCATGACCCCCGACGAAATCCACGCAATGGGCCGCGAAGAGCTCGCCGAACTCCACGGCCGCATGGACCCGATCCTGAAGAAGCTCGGCTACACGCAGGGCTCGGTCGGCGACCGGATGAATGCGCTCGCCAAGGACCCCAAGTATAAATTCCCCGACAATGATGCCGGGCGCGCCGAAATTGTCGCCTATATCCAGACCTGGCTCGGCAAGATCCGTGCCCAGCTGCCGCGCGCCTTCCGCACGCTCGTCAAGGGCAATGTCGAAGTGAAGCGCCTGCCGCTGGCCGAGGAGCCCGGCGCGCCCGCGGCCTATGGCGGCGCGGGGTCGATCGACGGCAGCACGCCCGGCAAATTCTGGATCAACCTGCGCACCACCGAACTCCACAGCAAATATTCGCTTCCCGATCTGGCGATGCACGAGGCAATTCCCGGGCATGTCTGGCAGGGCGAATATGCCAACCAGATGCCGCTGATCCGCACGATGCTGGCGTTCAACGCCTATTCCGAAGGGTGGGCATTATACGCAGAACAGCTCGCCGACGAACTCGGCCTCTACGATGATTTCGAGGTCGGGCGTCTGGGCTATCTCCAATCGCTCGCGTTCCGTGCCTGCCGGCTTGTCGTCGACACCGGCATCCACGCCAAGCGCTGGACGCGCGAACAGGGCGTGGATTTCTTCGTCAAGGAAAACGGCTCGAACCCGCTCGAGGTCGCGAGCGAGGTCGACCGCTATTGCAGCTGGGCCGGGCAGGCCTGCGGCTATAAGGTCGGGCACAGCGAAATCGTCCGCCAGCGCGGGCTGGCGCAGAAAGCGCTCGGGGCGAAATATGACCTGCGCGATTTCGACAATGTCGTCGTCGAGGGCGGCAACGTCCCGCTCGACGTGCTCGCGCAGAATGTCGCGGCCTATGTGGCGGGAGCGCAGGGCTAAACGACAGGCAACGGCGCGAGGTCGGGTTCGACGAACCCGCGCCGCGCCGGGACCGAGAACAGCAGCTCGCGGCTGTAGAAGCGCAGCGGCCAGTCGCGCCGGCCGACGTCGGACAGCAGCATCGCATTGGCCCGTTCCGCCAGCCCGGTTTCTCCGGTTTCTGACAGGAACAGCCGCACCCCCGCGACATAGGCGCGGGTGATGCTGTCGTGATAGCCCTGCGTGTCGTCGTTCACCCCGCCGACGCTTTCGTTGAAACGGCGGATAATGGTGCCGATCCCGGCATCGACATCGATATCGGGCCGCTCGGTGAGCAGCCACAGGCAGGTGCCCAGATGCGCCTCGTGCGTCCATGCTTCGCGCGGCAGCGCGCAAGCGAGCAGCGCCTCGCCAAGCACGCGAATGTCACTGTCGCGCTCGAACAGGCGCGGTTTATGGTCGGTGGTCATGGTTCCGGTCCTTCCGGGTGAATGAGCACCCGGAAGAGATCCGGGTCAATCAGGCTGCAACGGCCGCCTGCGGAGCGGCCTGGCGGACGCCTTCGTCGACATGGTCCGCAAATTGCGCAAAATTGTCGATGAATTGCTGAACCAGCGTTTGTGCCGTGCGGTCATAGGCCGCCTTGTCGGCCCAGGCGTTGCGCGGATCGAGGATCGCGCTGTCGACGCCGGGGACAGCGACCGGATATTCGAAGCCGAAATTCGAGTCCTTGCGGAATTCGGCGTCGTTCAGGCTGCCATCGAGCGCGGCGTTGAGCAGCGCGCGCGTCGCCTTGATCGGCATGCGCTTGATACCCTCCATCGTCGCCATGCCACCGGTCCAGCCGGTGTTGACGAGCCAGCACTGGACGCCGCCCTTGGCGATGCGCTCTTTCAGCAGATTGCCGTACACCGACGGGTGGCGCGGCATGAAGGGCGCACCGAAGCAGGTCGAGAAGGTCGCCTCGGGCTCGGTCACACCGATTTCGGTCCCCGCGACGCGCGCGGTGTAGCCCGACAGGAAATGATACATTGCCTGGTCGGGGGTCAGCTTCGCGATCGGGGGCAGCACGCCATAGGCATCGGCGGTCAGCATGATGACGGTCTGCGGCACCGGACCCATATTCTGTTCCGACGTGTTCGGAATGAAATCGATCGGGTACGAGCCGCGGCTGTTCTCGGCGAGGCTCGCGTCGTCGAAGTCGAGTTCGCGCGTCACCGGATCGATCACGACATTTTCGAGGATGGTACCGAAACGCTTCGTCGTCGCGAAAATCTCGGGCTCGGCCTCGGGCGAGAGGCGGATCATCTTGGCATAGCAGCCGCCCTCGAAGTTGAAGACCGCGGTGTCCGACCAGCCATGTTCGTCATCGCCGATCAGCGTGCGCGAGGCGTCGGCCGACAATGTCGTCTTGCCGGTGCCGCTGAGGCCGAAGAAGACCGCGGTGTCGCCCTTGGGCCCGATGTTCGCCGAGCAATGCATCGGCATCACACCCTTTACGGGAAGCAGATAGTTGAGAATGCCGAACACCGACTTTTTCATCTCGCCCGCATATTGCGTGCCGCCGATCAGGATCAGCTTCTCGGAGAAATTGACCGCGACCACCGTTTCGGTGCGCGAGCCGTGTTTCGCAGGATCGGCGCGGAAGCTCGGCAGGTCGATGATCGTATATTCGGCCACAAAGGCTGCCAGCTCGTCGGCCGTCGGGCGGCAGAGCAAGGTGCGGATGAACTGGCTGTGCCAGGCAAATTCGGTGATGACCTGAACCCCGACGCGGTGCTCGGGCTGCGAGCCGCCGAACAGCTGCTGGCGGAACAGGCGCGGGCGTTCGGCGAGATGTGCCAGAAAATCGGCCTTGAGCGCCGCAAAATGATCGGGCGTCATCGGGACGTTGGTCTTGCCCCACCAGATCGTGTCGCGCGTCTCGTCGTCCTGAACGATGAACTTGTCTTTTGCCGAACGGCCGGTGTGCTTGCCGGTTTCGACGACCAGCGGGCCGTCCTTGGCAAGCAGGCCTTCGCCGTGACGAACGGCATCTTCGATCAGCGCCGAAGTGCCCCAGTTTTCAGCGACCTCGGCCCGCGTCTCGACGCTGCTGGTGCCGATTACAACATTGGTCATTGTCTTGCCTTTCACCTTGGCGCCGCAGCCCGTTGCATAGGTATGCAAAACCTGCCGAGCAAAAGGGCAGGCCCACATCTCCATGGGTGCCGACGTGACGCCGATTCCGTAAATCCCGGCCGCGTTAGCGAGGATGGGGGATGAGGTCAAAAGATTCCCATGTTGCAGCGCGGCCATCCGTGGCGGTTGTCGGTCGGGATCGGATCGGCTAGCTCTGCATCCGGCCTCGCCAACGGAAAGAGCATGACGGCAACCATCGCGCTGGTCGACGACGACCGCAACATCCTGCAATCCCTGTCCATCGCGCTGCAGGCCGAGGGTTTCGTGACGCGCGTCTATTCGGACGGCGAGGCGGCGCTGCGGCCGCTGATCGACAATCCGCCCGACCTTGCGGTGTTCGACGTCAAGATGCCGCGCATGGACGGCCTCGAACTGCTCCGCCGGTTGCGCGAAAAAAGCCAGCTTCCGGTGATCTTCCTGACCAGCAAGGACGACGAGATCGACGAGGCGCTGGGCCTCGCGATGGGCGCCGACGATTATATCGCGAAACCCTTTTCGCAGCGATTGGTGATCGCGCGCATTCGCGCCATCCTGCGCCGTGTCGAACTCAACAAAAGCCCGCCCGAAGGTGACGAGGAGCCCGTCGCCGAACCGATCACGCGCGGACGGCTGAGCATGGATCCGGCACGCCACAAGGTCGCCTGGGACGGCAAGGACGTCACGCTGACCGTTACCGAATTCCTGATACTTGAAACGCTGGCGGCGCGCCCCGGCATCGTGCGCAGCCGCAACCAGTTGATGGACGCCGCCTATCAGGACGACGTCTATATCGACGACCGCACGATCGACAGCCACATCAAGCGCCTGCGCCGCAAGTTCCGCGAGGTCGACCCCGAGTTCGACGCGATCGCCACCCTCTATGGCGCGGGCTACCGCTTTGCCGACGATGCCTGACGCTCTGAAACCCGCCGCGCTGAAGCCCGACGCGAGCATCGCCGAACAGGAGGAATCGCCGCTCGTCTGGTCGGCGCGCTGGTCGCTGACCACCCGTATTCTCGCGGTCAACATCCTCGCCGTCGCGCTGCTCGCGGGCGGCTTCTTCTATCTCGACACCTACCGCAGCCGCCTCGTCGACACGCGCATCGACATGATGAAGGATCAGCTGGCGATGCTCGACAGCGCGCTCGAGGCCGCGCGCCCCGACCAGCGGGGCCGGTTGATCGAAGAATTCGCCGCGACGACCGAATCGCGGCTGCGCTTCTATGCGCCCGACGGCCGGCGCATCTCGGACAGCTTCGCAACCGGGCCTGCGACCTATACGCTGCGCGACCCGGACCTGCAGGCGTGGCAACGCGACGCCGCGCGTGCGATGGACCGGGGCATCGACTGGATCGTCGGCGCCCCGTCCTACCCCGACTTTCACGAACCCCGCGTCGACATTGCGCAATCCTGGCCCGAAGTCGTCGAGGCGCAGGCCAGTGGCCTCGCGGCGAGCCGCTTCCGCTATGCCCCCGAACGGACGCCTTTGCTCAGCGCCGCGCGCGTCGTCGACCTCGAAACGCCGCAAACGGTACTGATGACGCTCAACGCGCGCGACATCACGCGCACGGTGCGCGCCGAACGCCTCCGCATCGCGATCGTTGTCGCGATGGTCCTGATCGCCTCGGTTCTGCTCTCGCTGTTCCTCGCGCGCACGATCGTCCGTCCGTTGCGTCGGCTGGCGCGCGCCGCGGTTCGCGTCCGCCTCGGCCGCGCGCGCGAGGTCGTGGTCCCGCGTCTGCCGAGCCGCCGCGACGAAATCGGCACCCTCGCCCGCGCGCTGTCGGACATGACGCAAGCCCTTCGCGAGCGTATTGACGCGGGTGAGCATTTCGCGGCCGATGTGACGCACGAGCTCAAGAATCCGATTGCCTCGGTGCGCTCCGCCATCGAAGGGCTGGGACGCGTCAAGACCGATGAACAGCGTGCACAGTTGCTTGCGATTGCCGACGAAGATGTGCGGCGGCTCGACCGGCTGGTGAACGACATCAGCGAGGCGAGCCGCGTCGACGCGCAGCTGTCGCGCACCCTGTTCGAACCCATCGACGTCGGGATGATGATCGAATCGATGCTCGCGTCGCGTGCGGCCCGCATCGATGCAGGAACCCCGCACCCCCGCATCGCGTTCGCGCGCCCGCGCAAGGGCACGACATTGGTGATGGGCGACGGCCACCGGCTGGAACGCGCGATCGACAATGTCATCGACAATGCGATCAGCTTCTCCCCCGCCGCCGGCCTCGTCTGCATCTCGGCAACCCGGCTCGGCGACGAGGTCCATGTGAAAGTCGACGACGATGGCCCCGGCATCGAGCCATCGCAGCGCGACGCCATTTTCCGCCGTTTCCATAGCGAGCGCCCCGCCGGCGAAGCCTTTGGCCGCCATAGCGGGCTGGGCCTCGCGATCGCACGGACGATCGTCGAGGGGCATAGCGGAACGATCAACGCCAAGGATCGCGACGACAGCAAACCCGGTGCGAGCTTGCTGATCACGCTTCCGGCACGCGAAGGCGCAAACGGGGACAGCTAAACGCCTCCTATCGCCTTGCAGCACCGCATCGGCGCCGGTAAGCCATGCGCCATGCTTCCGAGCCGGACCAGAACCGAAATCGTCAACATCCACGCCAGCTGCGTCGCGGCGGGTAACGGCGGCGTGCTCATCCTCGGCAATTCGGGACAGGGCAAGTCGGACCTTGCGCTGCGGCTGATCGATCGCGGCGCGCGGCTGGTCGCCGACGATCGCTGCGACATCTGGTTCGATCGCCACCGACTCTGGTGCCGCCCGCCCGAAAATCTCGCCGGCAAGCTCGAGATCCGCGGGATCGGCATCATCGAGCGCCCGTGGACGGCCCCCGTGCCGCTCGCGCTCGCGGTGCGGCTGACCGACCGTTACGACCGCATGCCGTCGATGGGTCAGGTCGAGATGGTCGCAGGCTACTCGCTGCCCGCGCTGTTGCTTTCGGCGTTCGAGGCATCGGCACCGATCAAGATCATGCTTGCCCTCGAACGGCTGGCACCCGCTGCATGAGGCACGAATAATGAGTGTGACCGCCGAACCGCGCCTGTTGCTGGTCACCGGCTTGTCGGGCGCGGGCAAATCGACCGTGCTCAAGGTGCTCGAGGATCTCAGCTGGGAGGTGGTCGACAATCTGCCGCTCGCGCTGCTCGAGACGCTGATCGACGCCCCGCTCAAGCGCAGCGAAGCGGGCCGCCCGATCGCCGTCGGCATCGACAGCCGCAGCCGCGGCTTTCGCCCTGCGCTTCTCGTCAAGCAGATCAAGGAATTGCGCGAAGCCGGCGGCCGCAACATCCAGACCCTGTTCCTCGACTGCGCGGGGGCCGAACTCGAGCGCCGCTTCTCCGAAACGCGGCGGCGTCACCCGCTCGCCGAGGACCGCCCCGCCGCCGACGGCATCTCGCGCGAGCGCGAAATGATGGAGCCGCTCCGCCGCTGGGCCGAGCATGTCATCGACACGACCAACTACAGCAGCAACGATCTGCAGCAGGAAGTACGCCAGCGTTTCGGCGACACCGACGAGGGCGAGCCGGTGCTCAACATATTGAGTTTCGGCTTCGCGCGCGGTCTGCCGCGCAATGCCGACCTCGTGTTCGACATGCGGTATCTGCGCAATCCGCACTGGGACCCGAAGCTGAAGCCCGGGACCGGACTCGATCCGGCCGTCGCGGCCTATGTGATCGCCGACCCCGCTTATGAAGACAGCGTCGCGCAGATCGAGAAGCTGATCCTGACTCTCCTCCCGCGTTACCGCGTCGAAGGCAAAAGCTATGTCACCATCGCGTTCGGCTGCACCGGCGGCCGTCATCGCTCGGTCCATGTCGCAAACCGTGTTGCCCAAACGCTACGCGCCGCGGGTCATGAGCCGACGCTGACCCACCGCAATCTTGACTCTGCCCCGCAAGATGGGCTTGAGGGCAAGCCTCCGCCCGCGTCTCCCGCATCCGGCGGCAAAACATAAGGGTCGACGACGACATGCCGAACGATAAGGCTCTGCCGCTTCTGGGAATGGTGCTCGTCACCCACGGCCGCCTTGCCGAGGAAATGGTGCGCGCGATGGAGCATGTCGTCGGTCCCCAAAGGGCAATTGCGACCGTATGCATCGGTCCCAACGACAATATGGAGATGCGCCGCAAGGAAATCGCCGACGCGATTCGCGAGGTCGACGAAGGCCGCGGCGTTGTCATGCTGACCGACCTGTTCGGCGGGACCCCGTCGAACCTTGCGATCAGCCTGCTCGAATCGGGTCGGACCGAAGTGATCGCCGGGGTCAATCTGCCGATGCTGATCCGGCTCGAAAGCGCACGCAAGACGATGGAACTGCGCGCCGCAGTGATCGCGGCCAAGGAAGCCGGCCAGAAATATATTTCGGTCGCATCCGAAATGCTGGGGGTGGGGCCATGAGCGAGATTTCCGAAACCGTCGAAATCACCAACCAGCGCGGGCTTCACGCGCGCGCCAGCGCCAAATTCGTGACCTTTGTCAGCCGCCTGCCCGAAAGCGTGTCGGTCGAGGTCGAAAAGGGCGGATCGCGGGTCAATGGCACGTCGATCATGGGATTGATGATGCTCGGCGCCGCGAAAGGCGATTCGATCACGATCCACACCAGGGGAGACGGCGCCGATGCAGCGCTGCTGAAGCTGGTCGGGCTGGTCAAGGACAGCTTCGGCGAGGATTGACCGGATGACCGGTCGCCGTTCCACCATCGAGAGCCTGTCGAACCCGCTGGTCAAGCGGATGCGCCTGCTGCGCGAGAAACGCCACCGCCGCGCCGAGCGACTGTTCCTCGCCGAGGGGCTGCGCATCGCGACCGAAGCCCGCGAGGCGGGCATCCTGCCGCAATGGTTGTTCCTCGGTCCCGAGGGCGACCGGCATCCACTCGCGGCGGCGCTTGTCGCCGATACGCTTGCCGCGGGCGGCGAGGTTGTCGACACGACCGGTGCGATCCTCTCGAAATTGTCGGGCAAGGATAATCCGCAGACGGTCGTCGGCATCTATGCCGAGCCCGAAACAACGCTTGCCGATCTCGACCGCGACGCAGCCCCGATCTGGCTCGTCGCCGAGCGCCTCCGCGACCCCGGCAACCTCGGCACGATGCTGCGCACGGGCGATGCCGTCGGCGCGGGCGGGCTGATCCTGCTCGACGAGAGCACCGACCCCTATGCGGTCGAGGCGGTGCGCGCGAGCATGGGCGCGATCTTTACGCAGAAGCTGGTCGTTGCGCGGTGGGACGAGTTCCTCCCCTGGTTGCGGCAGGGGCCTGCCCAACTCGTTGCAACCTGGCTCGGCGACGATACCGAGGATTATCAGGCCGTGCGCTACACCGCGCCGACCTTCATCCTCACCGGCAATGAATCGCAGGGGATGCCGGCCGAATATGCCGAGGCCGCCGATGTGCGCGTGAAAATGCCGATGATGGGCAAGGCCGACAGCCTCAACGCCGCGGTCGCGACGGCGGTGATGGCGTATGAGGTGCTGAACCAGCGGCGAGGCTGACACGGCAGAACTCACCGTTCAGCGCGCAGCTATTGCCGTGCTACTATGCGCCTTTCTTTCCCGTTCGCATCGAGCGAAGTCGAGATGCCCCTCGACCTTGCGCTGTGCCGATGGGTGTCTCGACTTCGCTCGACACGAGCGGGGGCCAAGGAGTGGTGCCATGTTGAAAAATTTTGCGGCTCTGACAGCTTGTGTCTGCCTTGCAGCATGCGTGCCCGCCGCCGACACCCCACCGCAAAGCTCAAGCGACACGCCGCCCGCCGCCTATATGGCGCTCGGCACCGAGCCCGGCTGGACGCTCGAGATCACGCCGTCGCGGCTCAATTACGACGGCGACTATGGCGAGACCAAGATCATGGTCCCGAACCCCGGTGCGAAGCCGTCGGCGAACGGGCGAATCTATGCGACCGACCGGCTGTCCGTCGTGGTCGAGCACACGCCATGCAGCGACGGGATGAGCGACCGCCGCTATCGCGACACGGTGACGGTTACCGCGGACAGCAAGACCGTGACGGGCTGCGGCGGCGGCACGCTTCTGCCTGACAAGCTCGCGGGTACCAACTGGACCTTTGTCGTAATCGGAAAGGGCGACGTCGCGAAGGACCGGCCGACAACGCTGAGCTTCGACGGCAAGCGGATGAGCGGAAGCGCGGGATGCAACCGGTTTTCGGGTGGCTATACAGTCGATGGCACGATGCTGACTGCGGGGCCGTTGATGGCCACCGAAATGGCATGCCCCGGCGCCGGCATGCAACAGGAGCGCGCCTTTTTCGCATTGATGGCGAAACCGGTCATGGTCCGGCTTAACACCAATGGGCTGCTGGGGCTTTTTGCCGAAGACGGAACCTCGGCCATATTGGCGCCCGTCTATTAGACGTTAGTCGCCATCGTTGACCGCCGCAGGCGCCGCCGCCAGCTTCGCCAGCGGCCGCGCCGCCGTTTCAGCGACGGGCAGCGAGGGAATTTCCCTGTCACCAGTCTCGATGTCGAGCGCCTCGAAACGCTTGGCCTGCGTCAGCACCTGCGATTCGAAGCTGCCGACGAATGCGTTGTACGCGCCCGTTGCCTGATCGAGATTGCGCCCGACCTTGGCGATATGCGAACCCATCACCGACATGCGCGCATAAAGCTCCTTGCCGAGCGCCGCGATCTCGCGCGCCTGATTGGCGAGCTTTTCCTGCCGCCACACCGCCGCGACGGTGCGCGCGATCGCGATGAGGTTGGTCGGGGTCGCGAGCAGCACCTTGCGCTCGAACGCATAGTCCCAAAGCCCTGCATCCTGATCGAGCGCGGCGGCGAGGAAATGCTCGCCGGGGACGAACATCACAACGAAGTCGGGGGTGTCGTCGAACTGGTTCCAATAGGCCTTCGCGCCGAGCGTGTTGACGTGCGCTTTCATCGCCGCGGCATGCGCGACCAGATGCGCCGCCTTCTCGCGCTCCTCGACCGCGCCGAACGCGTCCTGATAGGCGTTGAGCGACACTTTGGCGTCGATCACCAGATTCTGCCCGCCGGGAACGCGCACCACGACATCGGGGCGCAGCCGCCCGCCGTCGCCATCGGTCACGCTCACCTCGGTCTGGAAATCGGCATGTTCGGAGAGGCCGCAGCTTTCGAGCACGTTCCTGAGCTGTTGCTCACCCCAGCGCCCGCGCGCCTTGGGGGCGTTGCGCAGCGCGTTGACGAGCTTCGCCGCCTCGCTCGATACGCGCTCGGTGCCTTCGCGCATCGCCGCGATCTGACCGTGGAGCAGCCCGAACGCGTCGCGCCGCTCGGCCTCGACCTTCGCCACCGCCTGTTCATATTTTTCGAGCCGGTCGTGGACCGGATGGAGCAGCGCCTTCAGATTCTGCCCTGCGGTCGCCTCGCTTTCCTTGAAGCGTGCCTCGGCACGGTCGAGAAACGCCTTTTGCGCGCCGTCGAGCATCACCTGCCCGACTTCGCGAAACTGGGTGGTCAGTGCCGCCTGCGCATCCTTGAGCTGCGCGATCTGCGCATCATGCGCTTCATCGCGTGCACGTTGTTCGCTAAGCAGCGACGCAAGCTGGATATCCGCTGCTTTCCGTGCCTCGGCCTCGGCCGCAAGATCCGTAACGGCGCGCTTGAACCGCTCCGAATATCCGTCGCGTTCGGCCTTCAGCGCCCCCGATTGCCGCCCGGCAAAGAGCCAGCCGATCAGACCGCCAACGGCAAGAGCGATAAGAGCGACGATGAGCGAGCTTGCATCCATAAAGGGAACATAGGACGAACAATCGGGGTTTGGCCAGAAAAGAATGACGGCCATGACCGGCGCCAGTCACAGACGATGCCTTTCCGGGACAGCAAAAGCCCCGGCCGCTGCGATCGGCTTTGCATACGCCACACTTCCAGATACAGCTGCGGCCAAGATGATGCGACAGCGCCTCTTTCAATCCCTGCTCTTGCTGTTCGCGGCGGTGCTGCTTGCGGCCGGGCCGGGTAGTCCGCTCTGCACCGCGGCTGCGGCTGCCCCTATCGAGGGGGCCTCCATGACAGGCTGCGACATGTCCGGGCCGGCGAAGAAGGCGTCGCACCCCGCACATCCCGATTGCGCATCACCCTGCATCGGAATTGCCGGTGGGGTGCCCGATATTGCCCCGATCGATTTGAAAAAAATCATTCCGTCCGACACCATGATGGCCCGGCTCGACGGCGTTGATCCAGTCCCCGAAATCGAACCGCCACGCTCCTGAATGCAATCCCGATCGATCATTCAAAGGAGTTTTATTATGAAGAAGATATTGTTCGGGCTGGCGATCGCGCTGGCCACCCCCGCCATCGCCCATGCCGCCGAAACGCCCGCGAAGGCGTGCTGTTGCTGCAAGGAGATGAAGGAGGCTTGCTGCTGCGACAAGAAAGGCGAGGGCAAGTCCGACCACGCCGATCACAAGGATATGCAGCACTGATATCCGGGCCGGGGGGAGGGACGCCGCTCCCCGGCCTTTTTCCGTCCGGTTATCCGGGCTCGACCTCGAACGGCAGGATCGCGCGATACGCCTCGACCCCCGGCGCGCCGCCGACGATCGTGCCTTGCGTGAGCAGCCAATAATGGCGCACGATCTCGGCCTGTTGCTCAAGCCCGTAGCGGTCGAGCAGCCAGCCCGGCTTGAGGCTATAGCTATAGGTCGCGAACGGATGGCGCATCAGCACCAGATACCAACGCCCGCGTGTCTGCGCCTGCCACACATGCGTCATCTCGTGGATGAACAGGCCTTGCAAGCGCTGTGAGGCGGCACTGAAATCGTCGCAATACAGCTCGCCATGCGGGTTGAAATGCAGGCTTCCCATCGGCGCCATGACAATATGGCGCGGCTGGAAGAATATCCATTTATGGTGGTTCACGCGCACGCGGTCATAGGCGATCGCGTCGCCGAACACTTGCCGTGCCAGCGCGACCTCGCCGACGGTCAGGAGTCGCGACGCGCGCGGCACCCGCGCTTACTTCTTGGCCGCGTCCGGAGCCGCCTTTTCGGCGCCCTTCTCCATCGAACCATGGTCCATCGCACCATGGTCCATCGCGTCGGCCGCCGCAGCGCCTTCCGCCGGCTTGACCACCATATCGAAGAGAATGCGCTCGTTGTTGTTGTTGGTGAAGACGAACGCCATCGGCAGCTTGCCCGCGCGCACCGCGGCGCCGTTGATGCCCCAGATCATCAGATGCTTGCCGCCCTGCTTGAACACCAGCTCGCCCTTGGCCGGGACGGCGGCGCTGAGCAGCGGCTTCATCGTCACCACGCCATTTTCCTTGACGCTTTCGTGCATTTCGACGCGCTGCGCGAGGTCGGCGGTCACCGCGACCAGTTCGACCGGCCGCGGCCCGCCTTCGACCCGGAAATAGCCCACCGCAGGCCGGTCGGGCGTCGCGCCCATCACGATGTGGCCGCTAACGACATTCAACTGCGGCCCCTTGCCCAGATTTTCCTCGCAGGCCGTCAGGGTCAACGCAGTGATGGCAAGAGCGGCGCCAATGAAGAGGCGGGGGGCAAAAGGTTTCATTTCGGGAGGACTCCGTGAAAGCGCGTGATTTCCCCTCCCCGATAAGCCTTCAAAACCCTTGTGCCAAGGACAAGCGCACCTATATCGCGGCCAGAACCTCATAACAGGCGTGCCTTTTCAGGGCGCCGCAGAAGCAACAAGGACGAGTAGAATATGGCCAAAGTGATCGGGATCGACCTCGGCACCACGAACAGCTGCGTCGCGGTGATGGAAGGCGGTAAACCCAAGGTTATCGAAAATGTCGAAGGCACGCGTACCACGCCGTCGATCGTCGCCTTCGCCAAGGACGGCGAACGCCTGATCGGCCAGCCGGCAAAGCGCCAGGCGGTCACCAACCCCGAAAACACCGTTTTCGCGGTGAAGCGCCTGATCGGCCGCCGTTTCGACGATCCGATCACCAAGAAGGACACCGAGCTGGTTCCCTACACGATCGTCAAGGGCACCAATGGCGATGCGTGGGTCAAGGCGGGCAACGAAGATTATTCGCCGTCGCAGATTTCGGCCTTCATCCTTCAGAAGATGAAGGAAACCGCCGAGGCCTATCTCGGCGAAAAGGTCGAGCAGGCGGTGATCACCGTTCCCGCCTACTTCAACGACGCGCAGCGCCAGGCGACCAAGGACGCCGGCCGCATCGCCGGCCTCGAAGTGCTGCGCATCATCAACGAGCCGACCGCGGCCGCGCTCGCCTATGGCCTCGACAAGACCGAGAACAAGACGATCGCGGTCTATGACCTTGGCGGCGGCACCTTCGACATCTCGATCCTCGAAGTCGGCGACGGCGTGTTCGAAGTGAAGTCGACCAACGGCGACACCTTCCTCGGCGGTGAAGATTTCGACAGCAAGATCGTCGAATATCTCGCCGACGGCTTCAAGAAGGACGAAGGCATCGACCTTCGCGGCGACAAGCTCGCGCTCCAGCGCCTGAAGGAAGCCGCCGAAAAGGCGAAGATCGAACTGTCGTCGGCTGCGACGACCGAGGTCAACCTGCCCTTCATCACCGCCGACGCCAACGGGCCGAAGCATCTCGTCAAGACGATCACGCGTTCGGACCTCGAAAAGCTGGTCGAAGAGCTGGTCAAGCGCACCCTCGAACCCTGCAAGAAGGCGATCAAGGACGCCGGCATTTCGGCGAGCGAAATCGACGAAGTCGTGCTCGTCGGCGGCATGACGCGCATGCCGCGCGTCCGCGAAGTCGTGAAGGATTTCTTCGGCAAGGAACCGCACACCGGCGTGAATCCCGATGAAGTCGTCGCGATCGGCGCCGCGATCCAGGCGGGCGTGTTGCAGGGCGACGTCAAGGACGTGCTGCTGCTCGACGTGACCCCGCTGTCGCTGGGCATCGAGACGCTGGGCGGCATCATGACCAAGATGATCGACCGCAACACGACGATCCCGACCAAGAAGAGCCAAGTCTATTCGACCGCCGACGATAATCAGTCGGCGGTGACGATCCGCGTGTTCCAGGGCGAGCGCGAAATGGCGCAGGACAATAAGATCCTCGGCCAGTTCGACCTCGTCGGCATCCCGCCGGCGCCGCGCGGCGTGCCGCAGATCGAAGTGACCTTCGACATCGACGCCAACGGCATCGTATCGGTCCACGCCAAGGACAAGGGCACCGGCAAGGAGCAGCAGATCAAGATCCAGGCCTCGGGCGGCCTGTCCGATTCGGACATCGACCAGATGGTCAAGGACGCCGAGCAGTTCGCCGAAGAGGACAAGACGCGCCGTGAGGCGGCCGAGGCGAAGAACAACGCCGAAAGCCTGATCCACTCGACCGAACGCCAGATCATCGAACATGGCGACAAGGTCGACACGGCGCTGAAGGCCGAGATCGAAGCGGCGATCGCCGAAGCCAAGACCGCGGTCGAAGGCGGCGACAGCGCTGCAATGACCGAAAAGAGCCAGGCCCTCGCGCAGGTCGCGATGAAGCTGGGTCAGGCGATCTACGAGAAGGAGCAGCAGTCCGCCGCGTCCCCCGGCGCCGACGATGCTGGCGAAGCGAAGACCGACGAAGACGTCGTCGATGCCGAATTCTCGGAAGTCGAAGACGACAAGAAGTAAGAACTCCCCTGCCGGGTCCGTTCCATACGGGTCCGGCAGGCCGGAGGGGGCCTGTTGACCTATGTCACTCGACATCGATTATTACGAACTGCTCGAATGCGAACGCACCGCCGACGATGCGACGCTGAAGGCGAGTTACCGCAAGCTTGCGATGAAATATCACCCCGACAAGAATCCGGGGTGTGACGACAGCGAAGCGCGATTCAAGGCGATCAGCGAGGCCTATGACTGCCTGCGCGATCCGCAGAAGCGCGCCGCTTACGACCGCTTCGGCAAGACCGGCGGTCCGGGCGGTTTCGGCGGCAACGGCGCGGGTGCCGATTTCGGCGACATTGGCGATATTTTCGAATCGATCTTCGGCTCGGCGTTCGGCGGCGGACGCCAGCAGCGCGGCCCGGCACGCGGCGCCGACCTGCGCTATGACATGGAAATCAAGCTCGAGGACGCCTATTCCGGCTGCACCCGCGAGATTCAAGTCGACGTCGCGGCGCGCTGCGACGCGTGCGACGGCTCGGGCGCCAAGCCCGGCACCCAGACCAACCGCTGCTCGACCTGCGCCGGCCACGGCAAGGTGCGCGCGCAGCAGGGCTTTTTCATGGTCGAGCGCACCTGCCCGACGTGTCAGGGCGCGGGCGAGGTCATCGCCGACCCCTGCAATTCATGCCATGGCGAAGGCCGCGTCGACCGGCGCAAGACGCTGACCGTCAACATTCCCGCCGGGGTCGACGAAGGCACGCGCATCCGCCTGTCGGGCGAGGGCGAGAGCGGCGCGCGCGGCGCGGCGCCGGGCGACCTCTACATCTTCCTCCACATGGCGCGGCACAAGGTGTTCGAACGCGAGGGCACGACGCTGTTCACGCGCGCACCGCTCAGCTTCACCACCGCGGCGCTCGGCGGCGAGATCAGCATTCCCGGTCTCGACGGCAAGAAGCATGACATCGCCATTCCCGCCGGCATCCAGTCGGGCAAGCAGCTCCGCCAGCGCGGCGCGGGCATGCCGGTGCTCAACGGCCGCGGCCATGGCGACCTTGTCGTCCAGATCGACGTCGAGACCCCCACGAAGCTGACCGCGCGGCAGAAGGAATTGCTCTGCGAGTTTCGCGAGACCGAGACGGGCGAGGAATGCCCGGCAAGTCAGGGCTTTTTCGGCCGCATCAAGGAAATGTGGGACGACCTGACGGAATGATTACCCGATCTCGACCCTGAGTTCGTCGATTAACGCCTGCACCTTCGGCAGCCGCGCCTCTTCCTCGTCGAGAATCGCGTGGAACGCGCGGCGCTTGATCGCCTTGAGTTCGTCCGGCGGCAACGCACCGTCCCCCGTCACGCTGCTTGCGACAATGTCGATCAGCCGGTCCACCCCATGGAGCCGCCCCCACAGATAGTCATTCTCGCGATACGCGCGGCTGAAGAACGCGCCGAAGCTGTTGAACTCGATACCCTTGAGCATCGCCGCCGCGCCGCCGGTGCGGATCGCGGTCGCGTCCGAGGGCGAGATGCGGTCGATCTTGATCGGGTCGAACTCATCGAAGCCTTCGCCTTGGAGCAGCGGCAAGGTCGCGATGTCGTAAAAGGGATAGCCGAGATAGGCGAGCAGGAGCGTGCGCCGGTCATCCTTGGGCATCGCGGCGAGCCCTGCTGCGATCAAGGCGTCGGCCTCGCCATCGACCACCCGCAAATCGCGCCGCGCGGCAATCGCGTCGATCCACGCGCCGGGCCCGGCATCGGCCGGCAGGTCGAGGTCGGCAAGCCAGCTGTCGCCCTGCCGGTCGAGATAGAGGCCGAGCGCGGTGAAGATCGCCGCGCGCATGTCTTCGCACACCGGGTCGCGGCCGTCGCGCGTCGCCTCGACCGCAGTGTCGAGTTCGCGCGCGAGGAAGCGCAAGCGGCGAATGCGAAAGCCCAGATCGTGGGTGCGGAAAAAGACGATCGCATCGCCGCTCGCGCCCGCACCCCTTTTGCCCGAAATCCGGTCGAGCCCGCGCGCCCGCGCCTCGTCCCAAAGCGCCACGCGTCGGTTGATTTGATGGATGGCGCCCTCGGGCGGCAACAGCCGGTCGATCAGGCTCGCCAGCTCCTCGATCACCGCCGACAGCTTGAGGTGGCCATAGGGCGCATAAGCAAAGCCGGCGCGCGCCGACGCCTGATCCTGCGCCTTCGCGCGCCATTTTTCGAGCCGTGCCACCGTCGGCGTGTCGAGAAAGAAGGTGCTGCCGAACAGCGCCGCGACCTGTTCCTCGACCTCGACCTTCATCGCGTCGACGATATGCTGCATCCGGCGGATGCGGCGCGACATGCCTTCGATCGCCTCGACATTTTCGCGGATCGGCTGTTCGCGCGGGATTTCGGACAGCGCCCCCAATATGGTGGGCAGGAAACCCGGCAACCGCGCTTCTTCGCCGGCCGCCTGCTCGCCGGGCTTGCCGAAGCTGATCGAGCGAAAATCGGGCTTGGGATCGATGTAGACGAAGCGGCGATCGATCTCGCGGCGCGCCGGGCGCTGTTTCAGCGCCGCAATGGCGGGACGGAAGGGCGCATTCGCGAGCACGGACCCGTCGATCAGCACCCGGTCGGCCGGGTCGCTTTCGCCGCTCGCCGGAAGCTGCGCATGGATGAAGGCTGCGCGGTCGGGCCAAGCGATCTGGCGCTTTTCGAGCACCCGGTCGAGTTCGCGCAAGGTGAAGGGTGGGAAGGCGCCCGGAAAGCTGGCGGTCGCGCGTGCCGCGGCAGTCAATCCCGGAACATCGTCCAGCCGCTTGCCCGCAGGACTGTCCTCGCGAAAATGCAGCATCAGCCGATGCTCGTCCTCGGTCACGCGCGGCGGGCTGTTGAGCGCCAGCGGCACGCTATGCCCGGCAAAATCGGTCACGGAGACAAACAGGTCGACCGGCTGCCCGTCGGGAAGCAGCACCGGCCCGCGCGGCCCCGCGTCCATTGCGTCAAAGGCGTCGAGCAGCAGGTTCGAGAAGGTTTCGCCGCCAAAGGGCGGCTCGAACCAGCGCGCGCGGACGAATCGCGACAATTTGGCGCGGACCTCGTCCTGCGCGCCCTCGCCCACCGTTCGGTCGATGGCGTTGCCGCGCTTCTTCATCATCCAGCCCGCGATCGGCACCGCCCAGAATTTGGTCGCCGCCGACAGCGGCCGCGCATCGGGGTCGATCAGTCTGTCGACATCGGCGTCGTCGAGCCACAGGTCGGTCAGCGGATCGAGCGATTGCCCGGTCGCCAGCGCACGCGCCAGAAAGATGCCGTTGATGCCCCCCGCGCTCGCCCCCGCGACGATATCGGCAAGCACGCGCAACCGCACATTGCTCCGCGCCGCGATTTCGGCCAGCAGGTCATGATAGACGGCCCCCGAGCCGGTCGGTTTGCCGCCATCGTGAAAGGCGCGCGACGCCGCCGCGAGCCGCCACACCTCTTTGGTAATGCCATGCATATAGACGGCGAGGCTGATCCCGCCGTAGCAAATCAGGGCGAAGCGTAGTTCCTTCTCGCGCATCACGCACCTGATAGCGCGCTTTGACGACTGTGGCGAATATTACACGACGATGCGCTTTATCGACGCGCGTCGAGCTTCTTCTCTTGCATTTGCGAATCGCTCGCATTAGCGGCCGCTCCGAAACAGGAGTTCGTAATGAATCGCAAATGGATCGTCGCAGCGCTGCTCTCGAGCGCGCTTTCCTCCCCCGTCTTCGCGCAGGACACCGCGCCCGCCGATGAAGCCGCGGCGCAGGACGACGGTATTGTCGTCACCGCCGCGCGGACGATCCTGCCCCCGAACGCGCTGCCGCTGACGATCGATGTCATTTCCAAGGACAGTCTGGATCAACAGGTTGCGGTCTCTGGCTCGGTCATCGATGCGGTCGCAAACCTGACCCCCAGCTTCTCGCCGACGCGCCAGAAGCTCTCGGGCTCGGGTGAAACGCTGCGCGGCCGCTCGCCGCTCTATGCGATCAACGGCATCCCGCAATCGACCCCGATCCGCGACGGATCGCGCGATGGCTATACGATCGATCCCTTTTTCCTCGATCGTGTCGAGTTGATCTATGGATCGAACGCCTTGCAGGGGATCGGCGCGACCGGCGGCGTGGTCAATCAGGTGGTGATCAAGGCTCCGCGCGAAGACGGCCTCTCCGGCCGCGCGCTCGTGCAAGGATCGACGGGCAATTTTGAAAGCGACAGCTTTGGCGGCAAGCTCGGCGGACTGCTCGCCTATCGCCAGGGCGCGTTCGATGTGACCGGCGGCGTCGCCTATGAAACGCGCGGCCTTTATTATGATGGCGCGGGCCGCCGTGTCGGCATCGACAATACGCAGGGCGATGTGCAGGATAGCAAAAGCCTCAGCTTCTTTGCGCGATTGGGTTATGACCTGTCATCGACCGCGCGCCTCGAACTGTTCGCCACGCGTTTCAACCTCGAGGGCAATGGCGACTGGGTGCAGGTCGCGGGCAATCGATCGGCGGGCCTCCCGACCAGCTCGAAACGGGGTGACATACAGGGCGAAGCCGCCTCCAACCGCGTCGAAACCGTCAATCTGACGCTGACCGACACCGATCTCGGCGGCGGCAATCTGATCTTCCAGGCCTTTTTCAACCGGTCGCGCGATATTTTCGGCGGCGATGTGAGCGCAACCTTTCAGGACGCCAGCATCGCACCCATCGGCACATTGTTCGACCAGTCGGCGAACCGCTCGCGCAAACTGGGTGCGCGCGTCAGCTATGAACGGCAATTTTTCGACGCGCTGAACATCACGCTCGGCTTTGACTCGATGTGGGACAAGACCCGGCAGGAGATGATCGCGACAGCGCGCTATTGGGTCCCGCCCACCACCTTCCGTACGCTCGCTCCCTTTGGCCAGGCCAATCTGAAACTGTTTGACGGCATCGTCCGCGTCGCAGGCGGCGCGCGCTGGGAAAATGGCCAGCTCAAGGTCGATGATTATGTGACGCTGGCCTCCTATAATTCGGCTCGTGTCACCGGCGGCACCCGCAATTTTGACGATCTGCTGATCAACGGCGGCGTGATTATCGAGCCGGCACAGGGCATCCGGGCCTATGCCAGCTATGCCGAAGGCTATTCGATCGCAGACGTCGGCCGCATCCTGCGGTCGGTCAACGGCAGGACCCAGCCGAATTTCCGCATCGAGGATGTCAACGTCACCCCCGTTATTTCCAACAATCGCGAGATTGGTATCGAAATCAAGCGGGGCCCTCTGGATGCCAGCGCTTCCTATTTTTGGTCCACGTCAAAAGATGGCGGCCTGTTGGTCATGAACGGCTCGGGCGTCTATGACGTGCAGCGCCAGCGCATCGAAATTCAGGGCTTCGAAATCAATCTTGCGGTCCAACTTCCGGTCGACGGTCTGAAGCTGGGCACCGGCTATGCCCACCTGTCCGGCCGCACGGACAGCAACAAGGACGACAAGGTCGATATTGACCTCGACGGCGCGAACATTTCGCCCGACCGTGTCAATGTCTGGGCCAGCTATAACAGCGGGCCGGTGTCCGCGCGCGTCCAGGCGGGTCTTTATCTCGACCGCAAATTCGACGGCGCGCCGGCCAACACCGCTTTTTCCGGCTACACGCTGACGGATGCGGTGCTGCGCTATGACCTGCCGCGCCTGGGCGGGATCACGCTCGCGGCCTCCAACTTGTTCGATGTCGACTATGTCACCTATAACAGCCAGACGATCAGGTCGACCGTCGCGGCGACCGACAATGCCCGCTTCTTTACCGGACGCGGGCGGACCGTCACGCTGGGCTGGGACTATCGTTTCTGACATGATGAAATTGCTCGACACCCTGCACCGCTGGACGGGAGGCGTGATCGGCCTCGTGCTCGCGCTGCTCGGCCTGTCGGGCACGATCCTGCTCTACGAGCATCTGTGGATCGGGTTGCCGGGCACCGGCGATCCGCTGCGCGGCGACCTGACGACGGTCGCCGCGACCACCGAGCGATTGATGGCGGCGCCGGGCGCACAGGGCATCATCTATGCCGACGAACGCTTCGGGCTCCACCAGTTGCGGCTGGGGAAAGAGGCGGGCGCCTATGCCAGCCAGTCGGGCGACATCGTCACGCGCTGGGCAAGCCAGTGGGAGCGGCCCGAGTTGTGGGTCTTCGATTTCCACCATCATCTCTTCACCGGCGACAGCGGCGAATGGGTGATCGGCATCGCGGGGCTGTGCGGGCTGTTTTTCGTGATTTCGGGCGTCATCCTGTGGTGGCGCACCCGCAAGACCTTCCAGCTGCGACTGTGGCCCAAGCGCATGTCGCGCCCGGCGATCGTCATGCACCATCGCGACCTCGGCATCGTCGTCGCGCCCTTGCTTCTGATCTCGATCGTCACCGGCACGATGATGATCTTCCGACCCTTCGCCTTGGGCATTGTCGCCCCCTTCGGCCCGGTTGCCGAGACCGCCAGGGCGCTCGATCCGCCGAAATACAAGGGCGGCCCGCTCGCTGAAAAGCCCGATTACACCGCGATGCTGAGCGAAGCACGGCGCCGCTTCCCCGACGCCGAATTCCGCATCCTCAG
The DNA here is from genome assembly GCF_059415685.1 of Sphingopyxis sp. GW821-FHT10B01. NCBI lineage: Bacteria > Pseudomonadati > Pseudomonadota > Alphaproteobacteria > Sphingomonadales > Sphingopyxidaceae > Sphingopyxis > Sphingopyxis sp. GW821-FHT10B01. The sequence goes on from NZ_JBWKNS010000002.1 coordinate 160,879, forward strand.
CCTGCCGCGCAAACCCGGCGACCCGATCAGCATCCGCATGAAACAGCCCGCCGAATGGCTGCCCAACGGCCGCACCACGCTGGCGTTCGATGCCGCGACGGGCGAAGTCCTCGCCGCACGCGATGCCCTTGCGCTTCCCGGCGGCGCGCAGGCGTTCAACATGGCCTTCCCGATCCACGCGTCGAAGGTCGGCGGCTGGAGCTGGCGCATTTTGCTGACGATCTCGGGCCTTTCGCTGACCTTGCTGGGCAGCCTCACCGTCTGGACCTTCTGGTTCAAGCGGCCGAAGCCGGCGAAACGGCAAGTCAAGAAGGCGGCGCTGGCCTCGACCTAAACATCTTCGTCACCCCGGACTTGATCCCGGGTCCGTGCAACCGCCGTAGAATGGATGCCGGATCAAGTCCGGCATGACGAATGTAGGGAGAGCGCCGCACGCCGCTTTCCTATTTTACCCGCAGCCCTATATCCTGCGCAGCCCATGACCCGTGCCCGCGTCCTCCTCCTCACCGCCGCCCTCGGCCCGCTCGACTATCGCGTCCCGCGCGAGAGCGAGGCCCCGCTCGGCAGTGTCGTTGTCGCCCCCCTGGGGCCGCGGCGGCTGGGCGGCGTGGTGTGGGAGGATTCGAGCTTCGGCGCGCCCGAGGCGGTCGGCGACAATCGCCTGCGCAATCTCTACGAAGTCGTGGCCGTGCCGCCGGTGCCCGCGCCGCTGCGACGCCTCGTCGAATGGACGAGCGACTATTATCTCGCCCCGCCCGGCGCGGTGCTGCGCATGGTGCTCCCCGGGGTCGCCTTTGCCGACGCGCGCCGCCCGATCGTCGAATATCGCGCGACCGGCGAGGTTCCTGCCCGAATGACACCGCAGCGCACCGTCGCGCTCGAAGCGATCGGCGAGCGGCAGGGCATGGTGCGCGAGCTCGCCGCACTCGCCGAGGTCAGCGAGGCGGTGATCCGCGGCCTCGTGAACACCGGCGCGCTCGAAGCAGTGACCGTCTCGGCCGACGCCCCCTATCCCGAACCCGATCCGGCCTTCGCGCCGCCCGACCTGTCCGACGAACAGACCGCGGCGGCGGCACAGCTCAGGGACGCGGTGACCGCCGCGAAATTCGAAACCCTGCTGCTCGACGGCGTCACCGGATCGGGCAAGACCGAAGTCTATATGGAGGCGATCGCCGCCGCGTTGGACGCGGGCAAGCAGGCGCTGGTGCTGCTCCCCGAAATCGCGCTCACCGAACCGATGCTCACCCGCTTCGCCGCGCGCTTCGGCTGCGAGCCCGTCGGCTGGCACAGCGGCCTGCGCTCGGCCGAACGCCGCCGCGCGTGGCACGCGATTGCGAGCGGCGACGCGCGCATCGTCATCGGCGCGCGCTCGGCGCTCTTTCTCCCTTATGCGCGGCTCGGCGTGATCGTCGTCGACGAGGCGCATGAAACGAGCTTCAAGCAGGAGGATGGCGTCCATTATCACGCGCGCGACGTCGCGGTGATGCGCGGACATTTCGAGGGCCTGCCGGTCGTCCTCGCGAGCGCGACCCCCGCGCTCGAAAGCCTCGCGATGGTCGAGGCGGGGCGCTACCGCCATATCGTCCTGCCTGCGCGTTTCGGCGGTGCGACGATGCCCGATCTCGCCGCGATCGACATGCGGATCAACCCGCCCGACCGCGGCCGCTGGCTCGCCCCGCCGCTCGTCGACGCGCTCGCCGACCGGCTCACCAAGGGCGAGCAGAGCCTGCTCTTCCTCAACCGCCGCGGCTTCGCGCCGCTGACGCTCTGCCGGACCTGCGGCCACCGCATCCAGTGCCCGAACTGCACCGCATGGATGGTCGAGCACCGCCTCGTCCACCGCCTCGCCTGCCATCATTGCGGCCATGTCATGCCGCCGCCGCGGCTCTGCCCCGAATGCGAGGATGAGGACAGCCTCGTCGCCTGCGGCCCCGGCGTCGAGCGCGTCGCCGACGAGGTCGCGCTGCGTTTTCCCGAAGCCCGAACCGCGATCGTCACCTCCGACACGCTCTGGTCGCCCGCCAAGGCCGCCGAATTCGTCGACAATGTCGAGGGCGGGCTGGTCGACATCATCATCGGCACCCAGCTCGTCACCAAGGGCTATCATTTCCCCAATCTCACCCTCGTCGGCGTGGTCGACGCCGACCTCGGGCTCGACGGCGGCGACCTGCGCGCATCCGAACGCACCTTCCAGCAGATCGCGCAGGTCGCGGGACGCGCCGGGCGCGGGGTCAAGCCCGGCGAAGTGCTGATCCAGACGCGCGTTCCCGAGGCACCGGTGATGGCCGCGCTCGTCGCGAACGACCGCGACGGATTTTATGCCGCCGAAGCCGCGGCGCGGAAATTCGCCGGCGCGCCGCCCTATGGCCGCTTCGCCGCGCTTGTCATCTCTTCGGAAGATATCGAGGTCGCGCGCGGCGTCGCGCAGCGGCTGGGGAAAAAGGCCCCGGTAGCCGAGGGGCTCGCGGTCTATGGCCCCGCCCCCGCCCCGCTCGCGATGCTCCGCGGCCGCCACCGCTTCCGCCTGCTCCTCCACGCGCCGCGCAGCTTCGACCTGCAGGGCACGATCCGCGAGTGGGTGGCGAGCATCGACTGGCCATCGAAGGCGCGGCTCGCGATCGACATCGACCCCTATAGCTTTGTTTAGGCGTAACAGGCCTTTACTGTAACCGGGCGCGCTGGCAGCATCCTCTCGACCTGAATGCGGGGGGCGAGATGAAGAAAATCGGCGTGGGCCTGCTGGCCGGAATCGCGATGACCGGAATGGCGGGAACGGCCGAAGCCAAATGGCTTCGCGCCGACACCGACAGTTTCATCATCTACAGCGAAAGCAACGAGAAATCGCTCCGCGAATTCGGCCAGAATCTGCAGCGATTCGACACCACGCTGCGCCTGCTTTTCAAAGTCGAAACGCCCGGTGAAGAGAGTCGGCTGCCGATCTACCTCGTATCCTCAGCGCCCGATGTCGCAGAACTGGCGAGCGGATCGCGGAGCGCGTCGATCGGAGGCTTCTATCGGCAGGACCGCGACGGCAGCTTTGCGATGTCGTTTCGCCAGAACAGCGGCAGCAGCGTATCCGGCACATCGGCGTCCCAACAGGTGCTGTTTCATGAATACAGCCATCATTTCATGAAGCGCCACCTCCGCGCGGCCTTTCCGGCCTGGCTGATCGAAGGTTTCGCCGAATATTATTCGACCGTCGACTTCGACAAGCAAGGCCGGGCGCTGATCGGCCAGCCGGTCTATCGCCGCGCCTATGGTTTGGTCCTGATGCCAAAAATTCCGGCGGAAAAGCTGTTGTTCGAACAGCCTCGCACGATGCGGAACAGCGGACAGATCGACGTCTATTACGGCCGCGCATGGGTGCTGACCCACATGCTCTTTCACAGCAGCACCCGCGGGGACCAGATCAACGCCTATACCGATGCGATCAACGCTGGCACCGATCCCAAACAGGCGGCGACCGATGCCTTTGGCGACCTCGCCCTGCTCGACAAGGATATCAATCGCTACATTCAGGGGAAGATGAGCTACCGCACGACGCGCGATTCCGTCCCGATTGCGACCAACATCCGGATCACGCCGCTTTCGGCGGACGAAGATGCCGTGATCATGCCGCGGCTCGAACGGCTGAATGCGCGCGGCGATGCGGCGCGCGCGACGAAGGCCCGCGACACGCTGCGCAAGCTCGCCGCCGCGCAGCCCGCCAATGCCGACGTCCAGTTCGAGCTCGCGGCCGCCGAATGGGACATGGACAAGGACCAGCGCGACCTTGCGGCGATGCGCGCCGCGCTCGACAAGGTGCTCGCGGCAAAGCCCGACCATGTTCGCGCGAACGTCCTGCTTGGCCGGTTGAACCTCTATCAACTGCGCGAAAAGGGCGAGGACGACCCCGCCGCCTGGCGCGAGGCGCGCAAGCCGATCCAGCTCGCCAACCGCACCGATCCCGACGACGCGGTGCCGCTCTACGCCTATTTCGACAGCTTTCTGGCCGAAGGCAAACGGCCGAGCGAGATGGCGATCAAGGCGCTCGAACGCGCCTTCGCCCTGACCCCCGAAAATATCGAGATGCGGGTCTCCTATGCCTTCGCGCTTGCGAATCAGGGCGAGTTCGAGCCTGCGCTGCGGCTGGCGAGGACGGTGGCATTCGATCCGCACGACAATGGGCGGGGCGAGGCGATGCTCGCCAGACTGGAAGCGATGCGCGACCGCGGCGCCGGCAAGGACAAGAAAACCGTATCCGACGACGACGCCACAGACTGATCCTCAATAATCGGGTTCGGCGCCGCCCATCACCTGGGCCGTTTGCCCCGACAGCCATGCCATCGCCGCCGCCCACGGCTGATGCCCATGGCTGATCCGCGCGACGCCCAGCGCGGCAAGCTCCTTGTGCGTCGGCCCGCCCTTGCCGCGCAGGATGTTGACCGGCAACGGCGAACCGTCGCAGATCGCACCGATGCAACGGGGATCGAGCAGGAAGGGAACGAACAGCGATCCCGCGCCCGCATCGGCATAGGCCCGCGCGCGTTCGAGCGTCGCCGCCACCAGCGCCTCGCCGTCATTCGCGACATCCGCCCCGCGAAAGGTGTCGCAGCGCGCGTTGACGAAAATGCCGGTGTCGCTCGCGGCGCGATAACGCGCCACGGCTTCGGCGACCGGCAGCAGATCCGACTGGCCGGGCAGGCGGTCCTCCATATTGATTCCCGCGGCGCCGGCCGTTTTTGCGCGGCCGACCGAGACGCCGACCGCCGCCGGGTCGGCGCCATAGCCCGATTCCATGTCGATCGTGACCGGCAGGTCGGTCACTGACAGGATGCGCGCGAGATTTTCGAACACATCTTCCAGCGGGAAATCCTCGCCATCGGCGCGGCCCTGCGCGCCCGCGACCCCGAAGCTGCCCGTGGCGATCGCCTTCGCCCCCGCCGCGGCCACGGCTCTCGCGCTCCCCGCGTCCCAGATGTTGACGAGGATCAGCGGGTCGCCCGGCACATGCAGCGCGCGGAACTGGGCAATCTTGTCGACCATCAAAAACACTCCCTCTTGAGCAATTCTTCCTTGATCGGCAGGCCATAGGCATAGCCGCCGAGCGTTCCGTCGCTGCGTACCACACGGTGGCACGGAATCAGCACCGCGACATTGTTCGCGCCGTTGGCGCTCCCCGCCGCGCGCACCGCCTTGGGTTTACCCACCGCCGCGGCGATATCGGCATAGCTGCGCGTCTCGCCCGCCGGAATTTTCCGCAGCTCGCGCCACACCGCTTCCTGAAAGGCGGTGCCCTTCACATCGATCGGAATATGATCAAAGCCATGGGTCGGCGCTTCGACCGCCGCGACCACCTGTTTCAGCAGCGCCGCAAACTCGTCGCCGCCCTCGACCAGATTCGCGGCCGGGAAGCGGTCTTCCAGCGCCGCGCGCCCTTCGGCGAAGGACAGGCGGCACACGCCCTTGCCGGTCGCCGCGACGAGCATGTCGCCAAGGCTGGTCGGCACGACGGCCCAGTGGATCGTGGCCCCCTTGCCGCCGTTCACCCACGCCGACGCCGTCATGCCCATCCGTCCCTCCATCGTCTCGTAGAAACGCGACGGCCCCGAAAAGCCCGCGTCATAAATCGCGTCGGTCACCCTCTTGCCGTCGCTCAGCGCCTGCCGCGCGCGCTCCTCGCGCAGGGCGCGGGCATAAGCGGCGGGCGACAGCCCGGTGTGCCGGGTGAAAACGCGCTGAAAATGTGTCGGCGAATAGCCGGTTCGCGCCGCGAGATCGGCGAGCGCGAGCGGCTCCTCGCTCGTCTTGATCGCCTGAATCGCCGCGAGCACCGCCCCCTCGTCGCGCGCGACATCGTCGGGCAGGCATCGCCTGCATGCCCGCAACCCGGTTTCGCGCGCGGCCGCACCATCGGCAAAAAAGCGGACATTGTCGCGGTGCGGGTGCCGCGCGGCGCAGCTCGGCCGGCAATAGATGCCCGTCGTAAGCACACCGGTGACGAAACGCCCGTCGAGCGCGCGGTCGCGGCGAAGCACCGCCGCCCAGCGCGTGTCGTCGGTCATCAGGTCGCTGCTCATGCTGCATCCCTTTCGATCCGCGCGGCGAAGCAGCCATGCGCGGCGTTATGGGCATCGATATAGGATATGCCATCGTCGGCGAACAGGTCGCGGATCGCGCCATCGGCCTCGCCCGGTCCGGCAAGGCGGGCGGTTTGCAGCATGCCCGCGCTGTCAAACGCACGCAATGCCAACGGACGGCCTTCGAACACCGGCGGCAGCGCGTCGCGATAGGTCGCTGTTTCGACGTCCGGCCGGACATAAATGGCATAGGCGCTGCGGTACGGCGTCGCGACATCATGGCTGACATGGTGGAGCAGGATCAATGCCTCGCCTGCTCGCGCATCCTCCAGACTGACGCGGCAGGGAAAGCCCCTGTCCGACGTCGCCGTGACGCGACGGGCATGATGCTCCGCCAGTTCGGCATCGTTCATCGCGAACAGCGGGGCGAAAGGATCGGGGCTGAGCCCGCTAATCATATAGGTCATCGGATCGTCCTTTCTCTGACTGACCACCCGATACCCCGCCCCGCTGCGCATCGCGTCCCGATGCTTGCGGTCAAACATGCACAGCCTCTACGCGTCTTCGCGCACGACCTTGATCAGCGCCGCCAGCTCCTCGTCGGCAAGGCCGCGCGCGGCTGCCCGCTCGAGCCAGTTGTTGACGAGATCGGGCAGTTCGCGGTTGATCCCGAGCGCGCCCGACGTCTGTGCGATGCGGTCCACGGCGGCAATCGAGATGCGCATCGGGCTTTCGCTGACGGTGAAATCGCCCGATGCGATGACCCCGCCCTGATGCTGGAAAAAGGCGCCGAAGCTCGGCGAAATATCCTTCACCAGCTTGCCATAGACTGCGGGATCGATCCCCGTCGCTTCGGCGATCCGCGATCCGTGGAGGAACCCCGCATAGGCGCCATAGACATAGGACAGCGTCGCAAGGTCCATATAGGCAACGGCGTCGACCGCCTCGCCCAGATAGACGAGGTTGCCGGCGACGATCTGCAACAGCGGCTCGGCGACGTCATAGGCCGCTCGCTCGCCCGAAAGGAGAACCGGGGTGTCGGGTTGGCCCATCTGGCTCGGCGCCGCCTGGATCGCGCCGTCGACATAGCGTCCTCCGGCCCGTGCGAGGTCCGCGGCAAACGCCTTCGCGGCGTCGGGCGAACTTGTGCCCAGATTGACCAATATCCGGCCGGCCAGCGCATCGGCGGCACCTTCGCCGGACAGGATCGAACGGACGGCGTCATCGTCGGACAGGATCATCAGCGTCACGGGGCTCGCCGCCAGAGCCTCTGCCGGGGACGTTGCGACCGCCAGGCCCCGCGACGCCAAAGGGGCAGCCTTGGCGATGCTGCGGTTCCACACCGTCACCGATTGCCCCGCTTCGCTCAGCAGCTCGGCGAGACGGACACCCATTTGACCCAAGCCGATTATTGTTACGTCAGACATGTCGAACCTCCTTGTTGTTGTGAAACGCGGAAGTGGGATTTATGCTACCAGATCGGCAAGTACGGACTATTTGGTAAGCTACTTACCAAAATGGGAATTAGGCTGAAATCATGACGAAAGAAAATTACGCGTGCGGGATTGGCCCCGCTTTCGAAGCGGTGGGCGGCAAGTGGAAAGCCGTGATCCTGTGGGAGCTTAACGACGGCGCCCTGCGATTCGGCGAACTCAAGCGGCGCGTTGCGGGTGCGAGCGAGAAGATGCTGATCCAGCAGCTCCGCGCGCTCGAACAGGATGGGCTGGTGATCCGCAATGTCTTCCCGCAGGTGCCCCCGCATGTCGAATATTCGCTGTCCGAATGGGGCGTCGGCCTCAACATGGCGCTCGGCCCGATTGCCGATTGGGGAGAGAAATTTGCGAAGGCGACCGGCCGCTATCCCGGTTGAAGACCCCGGCTCCCCGCCAAGTGTGTTACTGTATTATATCATTGACTCACCAAAAGGATCGGCGCACTCTCCCGCCGGAAAATCGGGGAGTTCGTCATGGCAACCATCGACGCGGCAATCGCACCGGCAGCGGCCCACCGCCGCGCCGACTGGCTCGGGCGCAGCGCGACCTTCTGCTACCTGGCCATCGCGGCGGGGCAGCTGCTCTTCGTCGCCTTCATCCTGCTCTATTATTACCCGTCGACGCTGACCGGCAATTTTGCGGCGTGGAACGAAAAGCCGATCATCACCGGCTTCGTCGCGGGTGACACCGCGGGCAATCTCTTCTTCGCAGTGCATGTGCTGCTGGCGGCGGTCATCACTTTCGGCGGCCTCGTCCAGCTCGTCCCCGCGATCCGGGGCCGCTGGCCCGCGCTGCATCGCTGGAACGGCCGGATCTATATCCTCTCGGCTCTCGCGTTGGCGCTCGGCGGGCTGTGGATGACGTGGGGCCGCGGCACATGGCTGAACTATATGGGCGCGATCGGCATCAGCCTCGACGCGCTCCTGATCATCGGCTTCGCCGCGCTCGCGTGGCAGGCCGCGCGCCACCGCCAGTTCGCCGACCACCGCCGCTGGGCAATCCGCCTCTTCGCGGTCGCCAGCGCCGTCTGGTTCATGCGCGTCGGTTATATGGCGTGGGGTCTCGCGACCGGCGGCGCGGGGATCGGCAAGGCGATGGACGGCCCGTTCGACCTGTTCCTCGCCTTCGCCAATTCGTTGCTGCCGCTCGCCGTCGCCGAAATCTATCTGCGCGCGGGTGCGCGGGGGACACCGCTGGCGCGGCGGGCGACCGCCTTGCTGCTCGCGGTGAGCAGCCTCGTCATCCTTGCGGGCAGCGCGGGCGCATGGATGGTGATGTGGGGTCCGTATATCTAGGCGCGCTTGCCTTCGAATCCCCAGCGACTAGTGTGCGCGGCATGACCCGCATCCTCCTCTTCCTTGCCGCCCTCTTCGCCCTCACCCAGCCTGTGCACGCCGCCGACGACATCAGCGCGGCATCGCGCAGCGTCGTGCGCGTCGTCACCGTCGCGATGGTCGACGGCGAGGTCGTCGGTTTCGGCCATGGCAGCGGCATCGCAATCTCGCCAACGCGGATCATCACCAACGCGCATGTCGTCGAATCGGCGGTCAAATATCCCGGCAATGTCGCGCTCGGCGTCGTCCCGTCAGAGGGACAGAAGAGTTATGCGGCCAAGCTGATCGCGATCGACACCGCGCGCGACCTTGCGCTGATCGAGATCACCGAAGCCCGCCTGCCCGCCGCAACCATCTATACCGGCCCGCTCGAATCGGGGGCCGACGTCGTCGCGCTGGGCTATCCGGGCAATGTCGACCTTGCGACCGCACGCAGCGCCAACGACTATATCACCCCGCGCACACCGACACGCAGCGAAGGCAATATGTCGAACATGCAGGCGGTCGACGGCGTCGCGATGCTGATCCACACCGCCAAGATATCGCGCGGCAATTCGGGCGGCCCGCTGGTCGACCAGTGCGGCCGCATCGTCGGCATCAACACCGCGATCACCCGCGCCGACGACGGCGATTCGCCATTCGCCTTCGCCATTTCGACGCGCGAACTGGCCCGCTTCCTCGCCGACGCCAGCCAGGACTATGCCAGCATCGGCACCCCCTGCCTGTCGATGGCCGACGCCGACGCCCGCGACCGGGCGGTGCTCGACGCCGCCGCGCGCGCCGAGGCCGAAGCCAGCAGCGCCAAGGCGGCGGCGGCAAAGCTCGACCGCGAACTCAAACAGGCGCGCGCCGCCAAAGAAGCGCTCGCCGCGCGCGAGAATCGCATCGCGCTCGCCGGCGTCCTGTTCGTCATCGGCGCGCTCGCCGCGGGCGCGGGCCTGCTGTTCTACAGCCAGAAAAATCTGCGCAACGCAAAGATCGCGGGCGGCGCCGGCGCGGCGCTGATGCTCGCCGCCGCGATCCTGTTCGTCACCCGCCCCGATGCCGTTGCCGCCATCGCCGACGACGCCCCGGCGCCGGGTACCACCGCGGCGCCCAAACTCGCCGCGGGCAATTTGCTCTGCACGATCCGTCCCGACCGCAGCCGCATCACCGTGTCGGCGACGACCGATGTGCCGATCACGATCCGCGCCGGCGGCTGCGTCAACGACCGCACCCAATATACCCACGGCGCCGACGATCGCTGGCAGCGCATCCTCGTGCCCAACGAGGAAGCGACGGTCACCGTGGCATCGATCGATTCGGCGGGCCGCGACTATCGCGTCGAGCGCTATCTGCTCGATGCCGAGACGATGACCAAGGCACGCGAGATTCGCGCGGGCATCACGCTGAAGAGCTGCACCGCCAACGCAGACGAACTGGCGGGGCTGGCGGTACAGCAGGACGCGATTCGCAGCGCGCTTCCCGCGACCCCCAACGAACGGCTCGTCTATGGCTGCCAGCCAGCAGCGCCGGGCGCAGCGGTCAAACCCGCGGCCGCGCCCTGACCGCCAGCCCGCCGGTCACCTGGCGGGCAAGCCGTTCACCCAGTCGGTCATCAGCGCCTGCGCGGTGTCGCCATATACAAGCTCGTGCCCGGCCCCCGGAACGATCGTCAATGTGGATCCGGGACGCGCCGCGTGAAGCCGTCTCGCATTGGCGACCGGAACCACCTTGTCGCGATCACCATGAAGAAGGAAGACGTCGCCCCTGACCGCACCGATCTTTGTCGCATTCGCGAACTGATCGCGCACCAGCCAGCGAACGGGCAGCCAGCGGACATGGGCGCGGGCGACATCGGGCAGGCTGGAGAAGCCCGATACAAGGATGAGCGCCGCGACCGGGTGGCGCATCGCCATCTCCGTCGCGGGGCCCGATCCGATCGAGTTTCCGGTCAGGATGATATCCGGTGTCGCCACGCCCGCGCTTGCCAGCCAGCGCATCGCGGCCTCGCCGTCGCGATTGAAGCCGGCCTCGCCGGGCGATCCCGGATTGCCGCCATAGCCGCGATATTCGACGAGCAGCACGCCGTTGCCGTTGGCGGCAAGACCCCGCACCGCTTCGGCCGCGCCCGCCAGACTGTCGCCATTGCCATGAAAGAAGACAATCGTGCGCCGACCCTGCTTCGCGGCGCGATACAGCGCCTTCAGCCGCAACCCGTCGGGAGTTTCGGTGTGGACGAGCCGGTAGCCGGGCAACGATCCGCGCGGATAGTCCCGCGGCGCGGGATAGAAGATGCTCTGCTGGTTGAAATAAAGCACGGCGCTGGCGATGGCGACCAAGGCGACGATCACCAGCAATCCGAACAACGCGATCCGGACGATCGTCACCCCCCGCACGCCTTGAACAGCATCAGCGTCCGCTCTTTCGCCAGCTCGCAACTCGGCGCGTGATAATCCTTGCGCCGATCGCTGTTGAACCCATGTCCCGCCTCATAGACGAAGATCTGCGCGGTCGGATGATCCTTCGCGATCAGCGCCTCGACCCCCGCCATCGGAATGCCGTCGTCGAAGCGGCCGAAATGGGCGATTGTCGCACAGGCGGGCGCCTCATCCTTGAACATCGTCGGCACCAGGCTGCCATAATAGGCCGAGGATGCAGCAAGGTCGGGACTGATCTGCGCCATCCGCCACGCGACCGAGCCGCCGTAGCAATAGCCGGTGATGAACACCGGGCCCCCAGAATCATTGGCGCCCTTGAGCGCATCGATACACGTGTGCGCATCCTTCAGGCTCTGCTCGAACGGATGCAGCTCGCGCGCCAACTGGACCGCGCGCTGGAATTGCGGCCCCGAATAGTCGCTCTCGAACCCCGGATGCTCGCGGTCGAACAGCGCAGGCGACAGCACCTCGTACCCGTCCGCCGCATATTCGTCGCACAGCTCGCGGATATGCTCGGTGACCCCGAAAATCTCCTGAATGAGGACGAGCCCGCCGCGACGTTCGCTCGTCGGCTGGGCGTGATAGACCGCAACCTCGGCGCCATCGTCCATCGTCATCCGGATCATCTCGCCCATCATCCACCCTTCCTTGCACAGCTTATTTTTCGGTTAGGCCGTCCCTATCGCACGAAGGCGCAAAAGCAATCGCGCCCCCGCCTTGCATTGCAGCAAAATCGTTGCTAGGCGCGCCGCGACTTCGCGTGGGGGACATTCGTCGAATATCCCGCAAAATCGCGCGACCCATCCCCCACGGGATAGCAACAAAGGACTTTCACGCGTGGAGAATTCCGGCGGCATTCAGGGCAACATCACGGCGGGCCTCGCGGGCCGTTATGCAGTCGCTTTGTTCGATCTGGCCCGCGAATCGAACGCGATCGACGCAGTGGCCAAAAGCCTTGGCGTCCTTCGTGCCGGTCTCGCCGAATCGGCCGACCTGACGGCGCTGGTGTCCAGCCCGGTCGTCGGCCGCGGCGATGCCGCGAACGCCATCGGCGCGGTCGCCAAGGCGATGAAGCTCGATTCGCTCACCGCCAAGTTCCTTGGCGTGCTGGCGGAGAATCGCCGCCTCGCCGATTTGCCCAAGATGATCGACGCGTTCGATGCGATCGTCGCCGATCACCGCGGCGAAGTGACCGCCAAGGTCACCAGCGCGCATCCGCTTTCGGCCGAGCAGCTCAAAGAGCTGACCGCGAACCTCAAATCCCGTGTCGGGCGCGACGTCAGCGTCGCCGCGACCGTCGACCCCGCCATCCTTGGCGGTCTCGTCGTCCAGCTGGGCAGCCAGCTGATCGACGGCAGCATCCGTACCCGTCTCAATAGCTTCGCACAGGCGATGAAAGGCTAAACCATGGAAATCCGCGCCGCTGAAATCAGCAAGGTCATCAAGGACCAGATCGCCAATTTCGGCACCGACGCAACGGTCAGCGAAATCGGTCAGGTCTTGTCGGTCGGCGACGGCATCGCCCGCGTCCACGGCCTCGACAACGTCCAGGCCGGTGAAATGGTCGAATTCGCCAACGGCGTGCAGGGCATGGCGCTCAACCTCGAAGCCGACAATGTCGGCATCGTGATCTTCGGCTCGGACGCCGAGATCAAGGAAGGCGACACCGTCAAGCGCACCGGCACGATCGTCGACGTCCCCGTCGGCAAGGGCCTGCTCGGCCGCGTCGTCGATGGCCTCGGCAATCCGATCGACGGCAAGGGCCCGATCAAGGCCGAAAAGCGCATGCGCGTCGAAGTGAAGGCGCCGGGCATCATCCCGCGCACCTCGGTTCACGAACCCGTCCAGACCGGCCTCAAGGCGCTCGACGCCCTCGTCCCCGTCGGCCGCGGCCAGCGCGAACTGATCATCGGCGATCGCCAGACCGGCAAGACCGCCGTCGCGATCGACACCTTCATCAACCAGAAGGAAGCCAACGCCGGCACCGATGAGTCGAAGAAGCTCTATTGCATCTATGTCGCGATCGGCCAGAAGCGCTCGACCGTCGCGCAGATCGTCCGTCAGCTCGAAGAAAATGGCGCGATGGAATATTCGATCGTCGTCGCCGCGACCGCGTCGGAGCCCGCTCCGCTGCAGTTCCTCGCACCGTACACCGGCTGCACGATGGGCGAATATTTCCGCGACAACGGCATGCACGCCGTGATCGTCTATGACGATCTGTCGAAGCAGGCCGTCGCTTATCGCCAGATGTCGCTGTTGCTGCGCCGCCCGCCGGGCCGCGAAGCTTATCCGGGCGACGTTTTCTATCTGCACAGCCGCCTGCTCGAGCGTTCGGCCAAGATGAACGCCGACAATGGTTCGGGCTCGCTCACCGCGCTGCCGATCATCGAAACCCAGGCGGGCGACGTTTCGGCGTACATCCCGACCAACGTGATTTCGATCACCGACGGCCAGATCTTCCTCGAAACCAACCTGTTCAACGCCGGTATCCGTCCCGCCATTAACGTCGGTCTTTCGGTATCGCGCGTCGGTTCGGCCGCGCAGACCAAGGCGATGAAAAAGGTCTCGGGCTCGATCAAGCTCGAACTCGCACAGTATCGCGAAATGGAAGCCTTTGCGCAGTTCGGTTCGGACCTCGACGCGTCGACGCAAAAGCTGCTGAACCGCGGTGCGCGGCTGACGCAGCTCTTGAAGCAGCCGCAGTTCCAGCCGATGCCGTTCGAAGAGCAGACCGCGTCGATCTTTGCCGGTACCAACGGCTATCTCGACAAGGTCGCGACCACCGACGTCTCGCGTTACGAACAGGCGATGATCGCCTATCTGCGCAGCGACCATGTCGGCGTGCTCAAGACGATCCGCGACACCAAGGACCTTGGCGACGACGCCAAGAAGGGCCTTGTCGCCGCGCTCGACGCGTTCGCCAAGATTTTCGCTTAAAGGTTTCCGTCCTCCCGGCTTCGGCCGGGATGACGAAATATAGGGGCCTTCATGGCAAACCTGAAAGAACTCAAAGGGCGGATCAACTCGGTCAAATCGACCCAGAAGATCACCAAGGCCAAGAAAATGGTCGCGGCGGCCAAGCTGCGCAAGGCGCAGGCGGCTGCCGAAGCCGCGCGTCCCTATGCCGAACGCCTCGAAGGCGTCGTCGCCAGCCTGGCGTCGAAAGTCGGCGGGTCGGACAGCGCGCCGAAGCTTCTGTCGGGCACCGGCAAGAGCGACACGCACCTGCTCGTCGTGCTCAACAGCGACCGCGGCCTCGCCGGCGCGTTCAACTCGAACATCGTCAAGGCCGCGCGCGACAAGGCACTCGAGCTGCAGGCGCAGGGCAAGAAGGTTGTCTTCTACCTGATCGGCCGCAAGGGCCGTCCGGTGATCAACCGCCTCTTCCCCGGCCAGGTGATCGAGAATTTCGAAACCACCGGCATCCGCGACATCGGCTTTGACCAGGCACACGAAGTCTCGGCCAAGGTGATGGAGCTGTATGAAGCCGGTGCGTTCGACGTCGCGCATCTCTTCTATTCGAAGTTCCGCTCGGCGCTGCTTCAGGTGGCGACCGGCCAGCAGCTGATCCCTGTCCCCGCTCCGGTCGACGTTCCGGCATCGAGCGGCGCCGCGGTCGAATATGAACCCGACGAGGAAGCGATCCTTGCCGACCTGCTGCCGCGCAACATCACGATCCAGATCTTCAAGGGCATCCTTGAAAATGCCGCGTCCGAACAGGGTGCGTCGATGACCGCGATGGACAATGCGACGCGCAACGCGGGTGACCTGATCAACAAGCTGACCATCATTTACAACCGCACGCGTCAGGCGGCGATCACGACCGAACTGATTGAAATCATCGCTGGCGCCGAAGCGCTGTAAGCTATCCAAGCAAGGAAGAAACCAATGGCAACCGCACCCTCTGCCGAGAAGAAGGCACCCGCCAAGAAGGCCGCTGCCCCCAAGGCTGCTGCGCCGAAGAAGGCCGCCGCTCCCAAGGCTGCAAGCACCGGCACCGCCACGGGCCGCATCGCGCAGGTCATCGGCGCCGTCGTCGACGTCCAGTTCACCGGCACCCTGCCCGCCATTCTGAACGCGCTCGAAACCGACAACAACGGCAACCGCCTCGTCCTCGAAGTTGCGCAGCACCTCGGTGAAAACACCGTTCGCACCATCGCGATGGACGCGACCGACGGCCTGACCCGCGGCCAGCCCGTCGTCGACACCGGCGCGCAGATTTCGGTGCCCGTCGGCCCGCAGACGCTCGGCCGCATTCTCAACGTCATCGGCGAGCCGATCGACGAACGCGGTCCGGTCAATGCCGTCAGCCGTGCGCCGATCCACGCCAAGGCTCCCGAATTCGTCGACCAGTCGACCGAAAGCAGCATCCTCGTCACCGGCATCAAGGTCATCGACCTGATCGCGCCTTATGCAAAGGGCGGCAAGATCGGCCTGTTCGGCGGCGCGGGCGTCGGCAAGACGGTTCTCATCCAGGAACTGATCAACAACATCGCCAAGGGCCATGGCGGTACGTCGGTGTTCGCGGGCGTCGGTGAACGCACCCGCGAAGGCAACGATCTCTATCACGAGTTCCTCGACGCCGGCGTTATCGCCAAGGACGCCGACGGCAACCCGACCCCCGAAGGTTCGAAGGTTGCGCTGGTATTCGGCCAGATGAACGAACCCCCGGGCGCCCGCGCTCGCGTTGCGCTCTCGGGTCTGACGATCGCCGAATATTTCCGCGACGTCGAAGGCCAGGACGTGCTCTTCTTCGTCGACAACATCTTCCGCTTCACCCAGGCGGGTTCGGAAGTGTCGGCACTGCTCGGCCGTATTCCTTCGGCCGTGGGCTATCAGCCGACCCTGTCGACCGACATGGGCGCGCTGCAGGAACGCATCACCTCGACCAACAAGGGCTCGATTACCTCGGTGCAGGCCATCTACGTTCCCGCAGATGACCTTACCGATCCGGCGCCGGCAACCTCCTTCGCTCACTTGGACGCGACCACGACGCTGAACCGTGCGATTTCGGAACTCGGCATCTATCCGGCGGTCGATCCGCTCGATTCGACCAGCCGCGTTCTGACCGCCGCGATCGTCGGGCAGGAACATTATGAAACCGCCCGCCGCGTTCAGGAAACGCTGCAGAAGTATAAGTCGCTTCAGGACATCATCGCCATTCTCGGCATGGACGAGCTTTCGGAAGAAGATAAGCTGGTCGTCGCCCGTGCGCGCAAGATCCAGAAGTTCCTCAGCCAGCCGTTCCACGTCGCCGAAGTTTTCACCAACATCCCCGGCAAGTTCGTCGCGATCGAAGACACGGTGAAGTCGTTCAAGGCGGTGGTCGATGGTGAATATGACCATCTTCCCGAAGCGGCCTTCTACATGGTCGGCGGCATCGACGAAGCTGTCGCCAAGGCCGCGAAGCTCGCCGAAGACGCGTAACAAACCTGTGCCCCTCTCCGTGCGGGAGGGGTCAAAGGACATATCATGGCTCTGAAGTTCGAACTCGTCACCCCCGCCCGCCTCGAGCGGACCGCCGACGTCCATATGGTCACCGTGCCGGGGGCCGAAGGCGATTTTTCGGTGCTCGAAGGCCACGCGCCGTTCATGGCGACGCTCCGCAACGGGCCGCTGACCATCTATGCAACCGCGGGTGCCGCACCCGAGGTGATCGAGGTCGAAGGCGGCTTTGCCGAAGTCAACGAGGCCGGCCTGACCGTCCTTGCCGAGCATATCGCGACCTGATTTCTTCCGCCGTCCACGGCGATCAAAAGCCCGCATCCTTCTGGATGCGGGCTTTTTTTATGCCCGCGTCGCTTGGCGCACGGCGCATTAGGACAATGTCAAAGTTTCCGCTTTATTCACCGTGTCGGATGGGGGTTCGCCTGCACAGGCGGCGAGACTCCGAGATAGGAAAGCAGGACAAAACGAATGAGTGCATTCGGACGCCGACCCGGAACCGCTGGACGCCCCGCCTTTGGCGTGGCGAAGCCAATGCAGGGTGGATCGGGCGTACCCGGCGGAACCCAGTTCCCTGCCATCGACACACCCGTCGACATCCCGCAGATGCCGTCGAATCTGTCGCCCGAAGAAGAGGCGATGGAACGGCTGAACCAGCGTTCGACCGCCGAGGCGATGGAGCCCGAAAAGGCGCAAGGGTTCGAAGCCAGCGTCCACAAGATCAAGGAACAGGTGCTTCCGCGCCTGCTCGAACGCGTCGACCCCGAAGCGGCGGCAACGCTGTCGAAGGACGAGCTGACCGAAGAATTTCGCCCGATCATCCTCGAAGTGCTCGCGGAGCTGCGAATCACCCTCAACCGCCGCGAACAATTCGCGCTCGAAAAGGTGCTCGTCGACGAGTTGCTGGGCTTCGGCCCGCTCGAAGAGTTGCTCGCCGATCCCGACATCAGCGACATCATGGTCAACGGACCGTACCAGACCTATATCGAGCGCAAGGGCCAGCTCGTCATCGCGCCGATCCAGTTTCGCGACGAACAGCATCTGTTCCAGATCGCGCAGCGCATCTGCAACCTCGTCGGCCGCCGTGTCGACCAGACCACGCCGCTCGCCGACGCCCGCCTCAAGGACGGCAGCCGCGTCAACGTGATCGTTCCGCCGCTGTCCTTGCGCGGTACGGCGATCTCGATTCGTAAATTCTCGGCCAAGCCGATTACGCTCGACATGCTGTGCCAGTGGGGCGCGATGAGCCAGAAGATGTGCACCGCGCTGAAGATTGCGGGCGCCAGCCGCTTCAACATCGTCATCTCGGGCGGTACGGGTTCGGGCAAAACCACCATGCTCAACGCGCTGTCAAAGATGATCGATCCCGGCGAACGCGTGCTGACGATCGAGGACGCCGCCGAACTTCGCCTGCAGCAGCCGCACTGGCTGCCGCTCGAAACGCGCCCGGCGAACCTCGAGGGCAATGGCGCGATCCACATGGGCGACCTCGTCAAGAACGCGCTGCGTATGCGCCCTGACCGCATCATCATGGGTGAGGTGCGCGGCGCCGAATGTTTCGACCTTCTCGCCGCGATGAACACCGGTCACGACGGGTCGATGTGCACGCTCCACAGCAACAGCCCGCGCGAATGCCTTGGCCGTATGGAAAATATGGTCCTCATGGGCGACGTGAAGATTCCGAAGGAAGCGATTTCGAAACAGATCGCCGATTCGGTGGACATGGTCATCCAGATCAAGCGTCTGCGCGACGGCTCGCGCCGCGTCACCAACGTCACCGAGGTGATCGGCATGGAGGGCGACGTCATCGTCACGCAGGAATTGTTCAAGTTCGAATATCTCGACGAGGACAAGGACGGCAAGATCGTCGGCGAATATCGCGCCATGGGCATGCGCCCCTATACGCTGGAAAAGGCGCGCCAGTACGGCTTCGACCAGCCCTATCTCGAGGCTTGCCTGTAAAGGTCTAGAGCCGCATTCCCAGCCAGATGACCGCCTCGGTCGACACGGACACAACCGGGTCGAGCAGGCGCTGCCAATAGCTCGCAGACGGCAAGCGGGCCGCTGACAGATCGTGATGCTCCTGTTCTTCGGCGACGATGATCGTCAACGTCCGGACCGCCGGTTCGTCAACGCCCTGCAACGCCGCAATCTGCTCGTGCATGTGGCGCAAAACGACCCGCTCGATCGCGACCGTGG
The DNA here is from genome assembly GCF_059415685.1 of Sphingopyxis sp. GW821-FHT10B01. Classification (NCBI taxonomy): domain Bacteria; kingdom Pseudomonadati; phylum Pseudomonadota; class Alphaproteobacteria; order Sphingomonadales; family Sphingopyxidaceae; genus Sphingopyxis; species Sphingopyxis sp. GW821-FHT10B01. Next base: position 179,829 of record NZ_JBWKNS010000002.1, read on the forward strand.
TCGCGGCGATCGCGCCGCGCCCCGCGATCCCGGTGATTGTGCCAAGTATCAGGCCGCCAAAACCGCACCAGAAATAGCTGCGGCAGCGACCGCGGCCACGGCGCTGCAATTCTTCGGCAAAAAGCGCACGGTGACCACGTTCGTGGGTCAGGAAGGAATCGAGCTCGCCCATCATGTCAGGCGCACGCAAGCGCGCAAACCAGCGTTGAGCGCTATAGATACAGACGGCACCATGCTCGCCCGCATGGTCGACCTTCATCACCCGGTCGCCCAGCGTTTCGCCCGACTTCAGCCTCGCGATCAGCGTCATGCCGGGCGCGATATCCATATTATCGACCGCTTAGCCAGAACGCCGTTGCGAAAAGCGCGACGGCGGCCGAGCCCAGCGCGATCCCGCGCCAGGGCATGAAACCGACATTGTCGACGTCGCGCCGGTTGTTGCGGCGCCAGTTGGCGACCTCGGCCACGCCGAACAGCGCCGCGGCGCCGATGCCGATCGACAGCATGGACACTTGCATTACCCCGCATCCCTTCGCAAACAGGGCTTTCCCCTGGAGAGAGGTGCCCCATATGCGTCCGCTATTGATAGTTGCAAGTGCCGCCATCGCAATCGCCGTACCCGCCGCCGCGATGCAGCACGACGGCCATGCCGGCCATGCCGCCGCGAAGGCAGGCGACCCGATCGCCGCGGCGGTCGCCGCCCCGTCGCGTACCCCCGCCAACCTGGTGCGCGACAAATATCGGCACCCCGCCGAAACGCTCGCCTTCTTTGGCGTGAAGCCCGGCGATACGGTGGTCGAACTGTGGCCCGGCGGCGGCTGGTACACCGAAATCCTCGCGCCGCTGACCAAGGCCGGCGGCGGCACGCTCTATGTTGCGGCGCCGTGGGAGAAGGGGCTGAACCGCGTCAAGGCCAAGCAGGCGGAAAGCGCGGACGTCTATGGCGCGGTCAAGCTCGCCGAATTCCCCAACGCGGGCACCAATCCCAAGGTCCCCGACGGCAGCGCCGATGTCGTGCTGACCTTCCGCAACGTCCACAACTGGCGCTTCGACGGCACCGACAACACCGCCGCCGCGTTCAAGCAGATCTTCGCGATGCTCAAACCCGGCGGCACGCTCGGCGTCGTCGATCACCGGCTGAACGAAAAGGACAACGCCGCGAAAGAAGAAAAATCGGGCTATATGAAGGAAAGCTCGATCATCGCCTTCGCCGAAGCCGCGGGCTTCAAACTGGCGGCGCGGAGCGAAATCAACGCCAATCCCAAGGACACGAAGGATTATGAAAAGGGCGTCTGGACGCTGCCGCCGGTGCTGACCGAGGGCGACAAGGATCGCGCGAAATATGTCGCGATCGGCGAATCGGATCGCATGACGCTGAAATTCGTGAAGCCCGTATCCTGAAGCCCATCGAATCCATCGATCCGGCGCTGCTGCTCAGCGCCTATGCGCAGGGCATTTTCCCGATGGCCGACGGGGCGGACGACCCGTCGGTCCATTGGGTTGAGCCGCGGCTGCGCGCGATCCTGCCGCTGGATGGCTTTCACCTGTCGCACAGCCTGAAGAAGGTCATCATATCGGACCGGTTCCGCGTCACCACCGACACCGCATTCGCCGATATGGTCGCGCTCTGCGCCGCGCCCGCCGACGACCGGCCGACGACATGGATCAACCCGGTGATCCGCGCGAGTTACGACCGCCTGTTCCAGATCGGCCACGCGCACAGTATCGAATGCTGGCTGGACGGCGAACTCGCGGGCGGCCTCTACGGTGTGTCGCTCGGCCGCGCCTTTTTCGGCGAATCGATGGTCAGCCGCGCGCGCGACGCGTCGAAGGTCGCCCTCGCACACCTCGTCGCGCGGCTCATCGCCGGCGGCTGGAAATTGCTCGACTGCCAGTTCATCACGCCGCATCTCGCCAGCCTCGGCGCGATCGAAATCCGCCAGGCCGACTATCTCGCGCGGCTCTATTCGGTGTTGGCGGGGGGTGACGGCGCGGCGGCTTTGGGCGCCGGAACGGCTGGCGGCGCAGGCGTTGCCGTGCCCTCGCCGCCGTTCGTCGCGGGCGACTGGGGTGCACTCGATGCCTTGGGCGCGGCAGCGGCGCCCGATTTCGGCGCCGACCGCGCGACGGGCTCGCCGCCAGGATATGTCATCGCACAGCTTTTGACGAAGACGTCATAGATCGGGTGCTGGATTACGTTGCGATCGGGCCGCTCGCGGAAAATCCAGCCCGAAAAGACGCGATACCATTTGTCGTCGCGCTGATCCTGCACCGTCAACTGGACAAAAGCGCCGGTTTCGGGCGGATCTTCCCATGGCGCGGTCGCCTCGCATGCGCGCAACCGGACGATCGCACGGCCGACCCGCGCCGTTTCGCCGGGCTTCATTTCCAGATCGCGGACCAGCCCGTTGCGCTTGTTGAGCAGGCCAACGACGGCGACACGATCGGCCATCGGCGTCGCACCTTCGATGCCGCCGACTTCCTGCGGCACGCGTTCGGACTTGGCGATCTGCGGTGCCTTGTTACTCTCGCCCTTCTTGGTCGCCGGCGTCCGGTCGCACGCGCCGAGCAAGACCGCAGCAATCGCCGCCAACCCCAGCGTCGCGCTCAGCCTCGACACGGCGGCGCTCACTCGGCGCCGGGCCGCCAGGCCTCATAGTCGCCCGTCGCCGCGGCACGCTGGCCGCCGCGCTCGAGCGCACCGGCGGGGCGATAGGCGCCCGCGCTGCCGGTCAGATTCGCGGTCGGCTCTTTTTCCCACGCGCGCGGCGCGGGGAGAATATCGGCCGGCAGTTCGTCGAAGGTGCCGTGCAGCCAGCCATGCCATTCAGGCGGCACGCGGCTCGCATCGTTCGATCCATTATACAGCACCCAGCGGCGATTGCCCTTTTTGGCACGGAAATAGCGGTTGCCGAGGCTGTCCTCGCCCACCTTCGTGCCGGTGCTCCAGCTGTTCAGCAATGTGCCGACGGTCGCACCGTCCCACCAGGTGAAAATCTTGCCCAAGATGCTCATGGCGTGGCGTTTACAGGCAAGGATGCGAAGTCTGCAAGCCGCAAACCGCGCGGTGCACCGCTATTTCCCATCTTTCCACGTCACCTTGGCGGTCTCGTCGATGCCGAGCCGCGCCGCCGTACCGCCTGCCAGTTCGAGCACCGCCGAAACCTCACCGCCGCTGACCACCGGTTCCAGCGATTCGGGAATCGTATTCTCGGCGATGCGGTCGATGCTGCCGTCGGCGCGGATGAAGATCATATCGAGCGGTATAAGCGTATTTTCCATCCAGAAACTACCGATCCGCGGCTTTTCGAACGGGAAGATCATGCCGCCGCCCTCGGGCAGGCTGGTGCGAAACATCAACCCGCGCTTCTGTTCCTCGTCGGTGCGGGCGACCTCGACGTTGAATTTATGGGTCCGGCCCGCCCCCGCGATCGTCAGCGGGATCGTAGCAACGCTGGCCTCCTCGCTCGCATCCTTGCTGCACGCCGCCATCGGCAGCGCGAGCGTCAGGGCAAAAGCGGTCAAAATAGCGCGCATCGGCAGTTCCTTGTCCCGGGGCGGGTGTGCGTCACCTAATCGAGCACCGCTTCATCGTCCAGCGCGGCCAGCGCCGCAGCGTCACCGGGCGCGATCGCCAGAATGCGACGGGCGAGCGCGAGACTGTGTCCCGCGCGCAGAAAAGCCGCAAGCTGCCGCTCGCGCTGCTTGGGATCGTCGACGCCCCGCGTGGAAAACGGCCCAAAGCGCCGCCGCCGGGCAAAGCCCACCGCCGCCGGAATCGCGGCGTCCTCGGCCGTGTCGATCGCCTCGCCGCTGTCCTCGGGTGCGATGCCGTCGACATAGAGTTGCGCCTTCACGCGCCGCACGCCGAGCCCGCGCCGCGTCATCGCGCCCGCACGCATCGCGGCATATTGGCGATCGTCAAGAAACTGCAATCGCTCCATCCGGTCAGCAATAGCCTCGCACGCGGCCATGGCGTCGACCTCCTCCATCCACTCCGATTCGCGAATTTTTCGAGAGAGATAGCGCGTCAGCTTGGCGCGACTCGTCGCGAATCGCGCAACATAAGCGAGTGCCAATTCGTCGAGCCGCGCGGCGCCGAGAGGCCTTTTTGTACGGTCGGGTGAAGCGCGGCGATTGGCCATATGCCATGTTTATGCCACAGTCGGGCCCGATTGAGAACGATCAGCGCCGCCATATCGGGCACTAAAGCCCGGAATCGGGCGATTTTGTTCCAACTGCTAGGGATCGCGCAGGGCACCATGACACAGAATGATGACATGCTTGTTGCCGCGCGGCCCGTCTCCCGTGATCGTGGATCTTCTATGACAGAAAATATTGCCGTTCAGGCGGACGCGCTTGCGCCGACGCCGACCCTTTGCGCCCAGCCGCGCCGCTTTTCTGACTTTGCCACCGTTGGCGAAGCCCTCGACTATGCCGCCGGGGGCACGCGCGGACTCAATTTCCACGATCCGCGCGGCAAGCTTGTCCGGCCATATCCGTACAGCGAACTGAAAAGCGATTCGCTCACCACGGCCTATCGGTTGATCGCGGCCGGGGTGAAGCCCGGCGACCGCATCGCCTTGATCGCCGAGACCGGCGCCGAGTTCGCCGCCCTCTTTTTCGGTACCATCTATGCCGGCGCCTGGCCGGTGCCGCTGCCGCTGCCGACCAGCTTTGGCGGCCGCGATTCCTATGTCGGACAATTGGTGGTCCAGCTCAGCAGCTGCGACCCCACAATGCTCTTTTTCCCGCCCGAAATCGCCGCGATGGCGGTCGAAGCGGCCGAGAAGCAAGGCGTCGCGCCGATGGACTGGAGCGAATTCGCCGCGCGTCCAGCCCCGGCCGCAGACCTGCCCGAACAACAGTCGAACGAGACCTGCTATCTTCAATACAGCAGCGGCTCGACGCGCTTCCCGCACGGCGTTGCGGTCACCCACGCCGCCTTGCTCAACAATCTCGCCGCGCACAGCCACGGCATGGAGGTTCGCGACAGCGACCGCTGCATCTCGTGGCTGCCCTGGTATCATGACATGGGTCTCGTCGGCTGCCTGCTCTCGCCGGTCGCCAACCAAGTCTCGGTCGATTATCTCAAGACCGAAGATTTCGCGCGCCGTCCGCTCGCCTGGCTCGACCTGATCAGCCGCAATGAGGGCACGACGCTCAGCTATTCGCCGACCTTCGGTTACGACATTTGCGCGCGCCGCGTGTCGAGCCAGACGCACGTCGCCGACCGCTTCGACCTGTCGCGCTGGCGCGTGGCAGGCAATGGCGCCGACATGATCCGCCCCGACGTGATGCAGAGCTTTGTCGACGCCTTTGCCGACGCGGGCTTCAAGGCGAGCGCCTTTCTGCCGAGCTACGGCCTGGCCGAAGCGACGCTCGCGGTCAGCATCATGCCGCCGGGTGAGGGTATCGTCGTCGAACTGGTCGAGGAAACCGAGCTGTCGGGTGCCGCGAATGATTCGGGCCGCCCGACCCGCTACCGCGCGATCGTCAACTGCGGCCGCGCCGCACGCGACATGGTGATCGAGGTCCGCGACGAGGCCGGCAACGCGCTGCCCGACCAGACCGTCGGCAAGGTCTGGTGCACCGGCCCGTCGCTGATGACCGGCTATTTTCGCGACCCCGAATCGACCGCCGCCTGCCTCGTCGACGGCTGGCTCGATACGGGTGATATGGGTTATTTGTCAGATGGTTACATCTATATCGTTGGCCGCGCCAAGGACATGATCATCATCAACGGCAAGAATCACTGGCCGCAGGACATCGAGTGGGCGGTCGAACAATTGCCGGGCTTCAAATCGGGCGATATCGCGGCCTTCGCGATCACCGCGCCGGGCGGCGAGGAAACCCCCGCCGTGCTCGTCCAGTGCCGCACCAGCGACGACGCCGAACGCCTCGCGTTGCGCGAGACGATTCGCGACCGCGTCCGCGCGATCACCGGCATGAACTGCCTGATCGAGCTGATTCCGCCGCGCACCTTGCCGCGGACCAGTTCGGGCAAGCTCAGCCGGTCGAAAGCGCGCGCGCAATATCTGGCCGGAGAAATCCAGCCTTTTGCGATGGCAGCCTGAGCAAACGCCCCGAATCGCCCGGCGTTTCGTCCAGCGGGAAAACAAAAGCGTTCGCCGGCTGCGCGATAGTTACGTTCGGGTAACCCGGGCGCGCTAAGCAGGACGGGTGAAAAGCCTGTTAACCGCCCCTATCGCTGACGAAGTGATTCCTGCGCGGACCCTGTTGGGGCTGGGACCGCGAAACGAGGATATCGGGAACCTTCGCCAGCTCCAGCTCGCGCCACTCCGCGGTCGCGGGTCGCTGCGCCTGTTGATGGGCATGGGCATGGCGCTTGTCGCGGCCTTCACCATGATCCTCAGCGTGCCGTTGCCGATTGCCGGCGGCTGGCTCGGCTGCGGACTGATCTTCAGCCTCTGGTCTTATGGCAAGTTTCGCGGCCTCCCGCTTGGCGACCCCAAACTCGCGGGAAGCGCCGAGTACCGATTGTGCTGCCGCCACGCGCTCTATTCGGCGGTGCTCTGGGGTTCGCCCTTCTGGTTGCAGGGGCTGACGCCGACGCTCGACCATGTGCTGTCGATGTGGACGATCGCTGTGCTGATGATGCTCACGCTGTCGATCGTCGCACACAGCGTCCCGCTGGCCTGCGCGCTGTTCATCGGACCCGTTACCCTGTCGGCAGCAGCCGCGCTGGTCCGCGCCGGCGCGCCCCAGTTGGCGGCCGTCGCGCTGGTTGCGGGACTGCTGCTCTGCGCCTTCTGCGTCCGTTTTGCACAAAACCACATCCGCTTTCGCCGCGCCGAAGAGGTGCTGCACGAAAAGACAGAGACCGTCAGCCTGCTACTGCGCGAATTCGAGGAAACCTCGGCCGACTGGCTATGGCAGACCGACAACAGCCGCCGGCTCGTCCATGTCTCGCCGCGCCTCGCCTATGCCCTCGGCGGAACCGCCGACGCGATCGAAGGCGTACCGCTGTTGCAGGCCCTTTCGGGCGATGCCTGGGAAACCGGGCTGTTTCCCAAAAGCCTGCACGACATGGCCGAACGGATGAAGCGGCGCGAAAGTTTTTCGAACCTGATCGTGCCGGTGACGATCGACGGCGCACCGCGCTGGTGGGAACTCTCCGCCTCGCCGCGCCTCGACGAAACCGGCAAGTTCCTCGGCTTTCGCGGCGTCGGATCGGACGTGACCGAAAAGCGCGCGACCGCCGAACAGATCGCCAAGATGGCGCGCTTCGACAATCTCACCGGCCTCCCCAATCGCCTCAGCCTGAACGAAGATCTCGCGCGCGCGCTGACCCATGCGCTCGAAACCAAGTCGCGCTGCGCGCTGCTGATGATCGACCTCGACCGGTTCAAGGCGGTCAACGACACGCTGGGCCACCCGGTCGGCGACAAATTGCTCGCGCAGGTCGCGGCGCGGCTGAAGGGCCTGATCGAGCGCGGCATGACCTGCGGCCGTCTCGGCGGCGACGAATTTGCCGTCGTGCTGCACAATGTCCCGTCGGCCGATGCGGCCGAAGAGCTTGCAAAGCGGCTCATCACATCGATCAGCCGGCCCTATGTGGTCGACAATCACCAGCTCTTCGTAGGCGCCAGCATCGGCTTTGCGATCGGCCCGCAAGACGGCGCGACGGTCGAAACGCTGACCCGGAACGCCGACCTTGCGCTCTACAAATCCAAGGACAAGGGCGGCAACGTCGTCGCCGGCTATGTCGCCTCGCTGCACGCGCAGGCCGAGGAACGGCGCGTGATGGAGCAGGAATTGCGCGGCGCGCTCGAACGCGGCGAGTTCGAGCTCCATTACCAGCCGGTGGTGACCGCCGTCGACGGCACGTTGAACGGGTTCGAGGCGCTCATCCGCTGGAAGAACCAGAAACTCGGCAATGTCTCGCCGGGCCGCTTCATCCCGCTCGCAGAGGATTCGCGCCTGATCTCGCCGATCGGCGAATGGGTGCTGCGCACCGCGTGCCATGAAGCGATGAAATGGCCCTCGAACCTCAAGGTCGCGGTCAACGTCTCCGCCGATCAGCTGACCGATCCCGCCTTCGCCTCGGTCGTCGTCTCCGCCCTCGCGCAGAGCGGGCTCCCGCCGCAACGGCTGGAGATCGAGGTTACCGAAAGCGTGTTCCTGCGCGACGGCGGCGGCGCCGCGCAATTGCTCGACCAGTTGATCGGGCTCGGTATCCGCCTGTCGCTCGACGATTTCGGCACCGGCTATTCGTCGCTCGGCTATCTGCGCAAGACGCAATTCTCGACGATCAAGGTCGACCGCAGCTTCGTCGTCGGCGCTGCGAAAGGCAGCATCGAATCGATCGCGATCATCCGCGCCGTCGTCGCGCTCGCCGACAGTCTCGGCATGTCCACCACGGCCGAGGGCGCCGAGACCGAACTCGAGGTCGAAACGCTGCGCAGCATGGGATGCAGCAACATCCAGGGCTATTATTACGGGCGCCCGATGCCCGCGAGCGACGTGCTGACACTGTTCCGTTCGCCCGATTCTGCTGCGAGCGCCGCCGCCTGACGGCGACCGGTCGAGCGCTTCGCGCGACGAAATGAATGGCTTAACAAAAGGTTCCCCCATCCACCGCAGGAGGGGAGCGACTCGTCGCGAGACGGGTGGTGGTCCGCGAAAGCCATGGCAAAGACGCTCCAACGCTTGAAGACAAGCCATCGGGGGTCGCATTCCATGCTCTATCGTCGTTATCTGGCAGCTGCCATCGCGTCTGTGATGACGCTCACCGGCATGCTCGCCAGCGCGCCCGCCGCGGCGCGCGACTATCTGCAATGTGTCCCCTTCGCCCGCGCCGAATCGGGCGTCGAAATCCGCGGCAACGCCAAGACCTGGTGGTCGCAGGCTGCCGGAACCTACGCCCGCGGCGACGAACCCCGCAAAGGCGCCGTGATGGCATTTGCCGGCACCGGCGGCATGCCGCTGGGCCATGTTGCGGTGGTCAAGAAAATCGTCAGCGACCGCGAAATCCTGATCGATCATGCCAACTGGTCGCCGATCAACGGCCGCCGCGGCCAGATCGAGCGCAATGTCCGCGTCGTCGACGTGAGCAGTGCCGGCGACTGGAGCATGGTTCGCGTCTGGTATGCGCCGATCGGCGACCTCGGCCTGCGCGCCAACCCGGTACAGGGCTTCATCTATTCCGACGGCGCACCGGGCGGATCGGACAAGGCTCCCAGCTTCAAGGCCCCTGTCTGGGCGCAGAACGACTGGAAGCCCGGCAACGGCCTCGAGTTCGTCGCCGCCTCGCTCGGTCAGTAAGCTTCCGGCGCCCGCGCGCCGGACAGACCCATATCCTACTCTATTCCTGACCGATCGCCTTGCCTTGCGGCAAGGCTAGGATATGCCTCGCGCGCAGCGGGAACCAAGGATTGTCGACGCAGCAGCCATCGATCCGGTGGCCGGCACAAACCGCGCCCATATGCTGCATTGTAATGCCGCGAACCACCAGCAGGCCTATCGCGACAAGGCGCGGGTGCGCCGGGTCGGCTAACTCCCCACCCGCAAGCGGGAGGGGAGAAGATCAATCTTCCGACGTCTCGCCGCCTTCGGCCGCCGTATCCTCGAACCAGGCTTCGACTTCGCCCGACAGCTTGATCGTCATCGCCTGACCGAAGCGGTCCTTCGACTTGCCCGCAGCGACACGGATCCAGCCTTCGGAGATCGAATATTCCTCGACGTCGGTGCGCTCCTTGCCCTTGAAGCGGATTCCGATGCCGCGCTGCAGCACCTCCATGTCGAAATGCGGCGAGCGCGGATTGGTCGACATATGGTCGGGGGGGGTATCGGTCATGACTATATTTCCCAAAAAATGATGGCGCGGCCCTAGCTGGACCGCGCCACCATCGTCAATCGTTGAGAGGGCGGCACCGAGGGACCGGCGCCGCGACCTCAAGCCTAGAACCCGGCTTTCAGCGTTACGAAGAACTGCTGCGGCGCGCCGGCGAGCAGCGTCTGGCTGTCACCGCGGTTGGCGAAGCCGTTCGTCCCGATCGTCGACACATATTCCTTGTCGAACAGGTTCGTCGCATTGGCCTGGATCGAAATGCGCTCGTTGAGACGGTATCCGATGCTGGCGTCGACGATCACGAAGCCGCCAACCTCGGCGTCATTCTCGTATGAATAATAACGCTTCGACGTGTAGTTCGCCCCGACGCGCGCGAAGAAACTGCCATTGTCCCACGTGATTTCGCCCTTGGCGAGATGGCGCGGCGAGTTGACCACCGTCTTGCCCGCGGTCGCCGCGACCACGGCACCCGCCGCGTTCACGACATCGTCCTGATATTCGGAATCATTATAGGCATAGGAAGCAAAGAGCGAGAGCTCGGGGGTGACGCGGAACGTCCCCGCCGCCTCGACACCCCACGAGCGGACGTCGCCGACATTCTGCAGGATCGCCGGATTGCCCTGAATGCCCGATCCGTTGGCAAAGGCGATGATGCGGTCCTTGAAGTCGACATAATAGCCCGCGATCACGCCCTGAAAGCGCGACGATTTGGTCCGGAAACCCAGCTCATAGGTCGTCGAGGTTTCGGGTTTCAGGTCGAGCGCGTCGAACCCGGCCTGCGTCGTCGCGAAGGGGCCGCCCGTCGCCGAGCTTTCGAACGCGCGCATATTCTGGGTGTAGCTCGCGAAGACCTCATTGTCGTCGCTCAAGCGATAGAGCAGGCCCGCCTGCGGCAGGAACCAGTCCTTCGCCTCGGTCTCCCCTGCCGCCAGCCCGCCGCGGACGATCGGCGTCGCGAGGTTGGTGACACGCAACCCCTTCCACCCGGCGTTGATCTGAAGCTGGCCGAGGTCGAGCGTGTCCTGCACATGATATTGCAGCGTCTGGGTGTTGAAATCGAACGCCCACTGGGTCGCCAGCGGATCCTTGGGGAATTTCAGGCTGCCGCGGCTCGGCGCGCCCGTCGTATTGGCCAGGCCATAGAAACGGCGCGCCTGATTAAAGTCATTGTCCTCGTACCACATGCCGATTTCGAACTTGTTGTCGCCGAGCGTGAGGAGGCTGGAGGCAACGATGCCATAGCGTTCGATGTCATATTCGGTGGTGCGGACGGTCATCGGCGCGCCGCCGGGCGTGGTCACATAGGGCGTGAACCACAGGCCGCGGCCCTTGTTGCCATGGTAATAGCCCATCGCCTTCAGCGTCCAATTGTCGTTCAGCGGCGCCTCGACGCCCATACCCGCGAGCCAGTCTTTGCGCAGACCCGCAGCGTCATAATAGGCATCGTCGACGGTTCCGACCGGCGCCGGAAACGCCTCGCCGACCCCGGCATAGGGCGCGACATAGGGCGTCCCGAGCGGCAGGCTGCCATTGGCGACACCGGCGTTATACGCCGCGCGCGCGACCTGATTCTGATAGACTTTGGCGACCTGGACCGCGAGATCCCAATCCTTTGCGAAATTGTCCCAATTATAACCGAGCCGGCTGATCATGTCGGCGGAGAGATCCTGATAGTCGTTCTCGCGGCGGTTCGAATAGTTGACGAAGCCGAAGAACTGGCCGTCGCCGACCGGCTGGACGATCCGCGCATTGACCTGATCCTGACGCTGGACGCCATTGCCCTTCCATTTGTCGGCATCCTGCCAGGCATAGCTCAGCGACAGGCGCGGCCCGCCGGGAACGATCTCGCCGCTGTCGATGCGTGCGAAGAGGCGCTTCGTCTCGTCGCTGCCATAAGTGGCCGACGCATCGATCCCGAGCTTCTCCGCCGGCTGGCGCGAGAAAAACTCGATCGTGCCGCCCAGATTGCTCGTCGACGCCGCGCCAAGCGAGCCCGCGCCCTGCGCGACTTCGACCTTGCCGACATTTTCGCTGATGATCGCGCGGCTGATGTGCAGGCCATTATGGTTGCCATAGTTCATATCGCCGAGCGGAACGCCGTCGAGCGTGAAACCGAGCTGATTCTGGCTGAAACCGCGGATCGAGATGCGCGCCGACCATTCATAGGCGCCAAACGGATCGGCCGCCTGAAAATTGACCCCGGGCAGCTTGTCGATCGCCTTCAAGGGGCTGATCCCCGACACTTCGAGCGCGATGTCGGCAGCACCCAGTTCCTGCACCTGACGCGCCTGCCCCTGCCCGAGCACGACGATCTCCTCGACACCCGCGCTATCGGCCGCATCGGCTGCGGCTTCTTCGGCAAAAGCGGGCGTCGCAGCGAATATGGCGACAAAGGCGGCCCCGGCCCGCAGGCGGTTCCTGAACGGATAGCTCATGTGATGAATCCCCTTTGCCCGGCGGCGAAATGGCGCTCGGGCAGATGGGGCTGTAGGCGAGCGATATTGCTGCGCTGCGGCGAAGGCATGACACCGCGATGACGGAATGAAGACCGAATGGCGGCGAACACGCGCCCGTCCCGGGGGAAAAATCGTCGAAACCGACTTGACTCGGGCAAGTGCTCCGGAATGAAACAAGTGCATCAAGCCGCCGATCCCGCTTTATCGTAAACAGAACTGAATGACTATTAACAAGAAAAATGGAATTTCGGTGAAATTTGAATAGCTCTTTCCGAAATTTTGTTAACGATCAAAGTTAACTGCGATAAATTTCAATATTCCAGGGAACCTTTTCTCTTATCCAGGCATCTCGGGTTCAGGGACCAGACCATGTACGAAGGGGATATCCAATGCCTTTGTCCTGTCTTGAATTTCGCCCAGCCCACCTCATTCTCATTCCCGCGTGCTTCGCGCTGGCGGCCTGTGAATCATCGGGCAGTTATCGCGTCGGCAGTGTCGGCAGCGGCGGCGCAACCGGAGCCGCCGGTCCCACGGGTGCCACCGGACCGGCCGGCGCGACCGGTGCCACCGGTCCGGCGGGCCCCGCAGGCCCGGCTGGTAGCGGCCTCGGTCTCGGCAGCGCGGGCGCGCTCGCGGTTGGCGGCCTCGTGGGTCCCGGCGGCGTCGCCGGCACCGGACTGCTCGCCAACACCGGCGATCCCGCCAGCGTCAATCCGGTCATCGGCGGCGTGCTCGTCAAAACCGGCGGCCTCGTCAATGTCATCGCCGACAAGGGGCTGCTGCTCGCCAGCGCGGTCGATGGCAAGGTACCCGGCAACACCAATCTGGTCGGCACCGTCGTCGGCGTCGTCAAAAGCACCGGAGTCGCGCTGGTCCAGACCGGAAACGGCCAGCAATATCTCGTCGACGGACTCGCTGCGGCCCCCGGCCAGTTGGTCACCGCGACGATCGGCAAGGCGACCGCGATCGGCAGTCCCAGCGCCTCGCCGCTGATCGGCGCCAGCATCCTGTCGCCCGGCCAGCAGAACGGCAGCCTGCTGACGGTCGGCGTCGGGTCGGCCGGCCAGCTCGTGACGCTCCAGCCGGGAACCGGCGGCAACCTGCTCGGCGGCGCCACCGGCGGACTGACCGGCGGGGCACCCGGCGCCGGCCCGGTCGGATCGCCCGTCACGCTCGTCAGCAACGTCGTGACAACGGCAACCGGCGCGCTTGGTCAGGTTACGAACGGCGTGACCGGCGGCACCGCGGGCGGCGGTACGGTCGATCCCGTGACCGGTCTCGTCACCGGCGTGACCGGCACCGTCGGCGGCGTCCTTGGCGGCCTGAAGCCCAAGAGCGGCAACTGAAACCGCCGCCGATGCGCTATTTGCGCTACGTTTGTGCCGCGGCGGTGGTGGGAGCCTCGCTCCTCCCCGCCGCGGCGCATACCGCCCAGCCCGCCGCGACTCCGCTCGACGGCCGACCGCCGCTTGCCCCCGATCGCGACCGCGACCCGCTGCCCGATCCGGAGGCAAAGCCCCTCTCGCTCGGGAAGGTCGAACTCGGCGCGCGGCCCGATGTCACCATCCGCGAAATCCGCTTCGTCGGTGCGGGCGTGCCCGCCAATGTCGGCCGCGCAGCGCAGCGTTTCGTCGGCAGGCCCGCCTCGGCGGACAATCTGGCCAAGCTCGCCGCGGCGATGACGCGCGCCTATAGCCGATCGAGCGTCGCGCTCTTCACGCTCGTCATCCCCGAACAGGATCTGTCGGGCGGGATCGTCACCGTCGCATCGGCCGAGGGCTATATCGGGTCGGTCACGCTAAGCGGCGAACGCGAGAGCGGCCCCGCACCGCTCGTCGCCAGAATGGCGTCCGGCCTGACCGGCCAGCGCCCGTTGCCGCGCGCCCGCTTCGAACGCACGCTCGGCAATATCGGCGACATTCCGGGCGTCACCGTCACCCCTTCGCTCGCGCTCGGCAGCGAGCAGGGCGCGGTCGCGCTCGACCTCGCGCTCGATGCCAAAAAGCCGACCGTCGGTCTCGGCTTCACAACGCGCACCAGCCAGTTCGTCAATGACGGGATCGTCGAGGCGAATGCACGCGGCACCAGCCTGCTGCGCAGCGGCGACGAAACGCGGTTGACCGGCGCCGCGGCGCTGAACTTCAAATCCCTGCTCTATCTCGCGGCGAGCCATTCGACCCCGATCGGTGCCGGGGGAACGCGCGCCGAAATTTCGGGGGCGGCGCTGCGCACGCGCCCGGCAGGAATCGCGATCGATGGCGAGGCGTGGAGTGCCGGCTTCGGCGTCACCCACCCGCTCATCCGTGCGACCCGCCGCAACCTCGTCGCCGCGGTTCGGCTCGACCATCTCGATTCGAAAAATGCCCTGTTCGGCTCGACGATCGCCGCCGAAAAAACCTGGACGGCGAGCGGCAGCCTCGGCTTCCGGCTGAGCGAAGACCGCACCGTCATCGGCGCGCGCATCGGCGGCGCGAAGGGGCTCGATTTCGCGGGTGGGCGCGTCGACCCCGGCGTCGGAGAGGCCGGTTTCCTCTATGCCGATGCCAGCATCGAGGCGAACCAGGCGATCGGCAAGGCCCTGGTCGCCCGCGCCGCCGGCACGGGACGCTGGACACGCGACCGCCTGCCCGCGGCGCAGCGGTTCAGCGTCGGCGGCGCCACCTTCGGCCGCGCGTTCGATGACGGGCTGGTCAATGGCGACCGGGGCTATGCGGCATTTGGCGAACTCGCGCTGCGCCCGTTGCGCAGCGGCCGCTTCGCCAAGAGCGAGATATACACCTTCGCGGACTATGCCGATGTCACGCTGCTCGCGCGGTCCGCGATTCCGCGCACCGATTTCCAGCTCGGCAGCTGGGGCGGCGGCGTCCGCCTGTCCTACGCCGAATATGCCACGATCGGCCTCGAACTCGCCGATGCCTGGAAACAGCCGGTGCCGGGCTTCGGTCAGGACCTGCGCGTCGCGCTCAGCTGGAAACTGTCGCTCCGCCCCTGATGCGGACGGTCAGGCGCCGTCGAGGCGCTCGGCAAGCGGATAAAGGTCGTGATTTTCGCGCTCGATCCGCATCGCCAGAACATCGAGGATGATCTCGGTCTCGCTGCAAAAGCCCGCCCAGTTGTCGGCGATCCGTTCGACGGTCCATTTGCCGTCATAGGCCGCGAAGTCCTTCGCGATATGGCCCATTTCATGGACGAAGTCGGACGCAAGCTCCACGACGACGGGATCTTCGCTCGCCTTGAGCCGCGGATACAGCACCCAATCCTCGCATTTGAGATGGCATAGCAGCGTGTCGCGGAGCATCCCGCGCACCGACGCCAGCTCGGTCGGGCGCGGGGGTTCGGGCGCCGTGACAAGACCCATCAAAATCTGCGACAGCGTGACCAGCGCGTCATGCTCGGCGCGGAGTCGCCGCATTTCAGGGCCCATGCGCATAGGGGATCCCCCATATGAGCGGTCCCTCGATCATCGCTATAATGGCGGGCGATGAAAGGACGGTAAACGGACATTAGCCATCTGCCTGTGGCCCGAATGGCGGCATAGCTGGCCCGATCGCGATGATCGGCGGCGTGAATCGGGTTGTCAAATGCGGGGCCAGGCCATAGGGCTAATTGAGAATTTCTCGCAATAACAGCGGCCAATCAGTTTATGCAGCGATCAACCATCCGGGCATGGTTTCTGGTCCACAAATGGACGAGCATCGTCTCGACCGCTTTCCTGCTGATGCTGTGCGTCACCGGCCTGCCGCTAATCTTTCATGATGAAATCGACGCGCTGACCGAAACGGCACCGCAATATGGCCTGCCCGGCGTCGGGTCGTCGGGCGACGCCCCCGGGCTGAAGCCGCTCGACGAGATACTTGCAAAGGCCCTCGCCGCGCGTCCGGGCGAAGTGCCGGTGTTCATGGCGTTCGACAATGACCAGCCGTCGATGACCGTCACCACTGCGCCGCGCCCCGACTCGCCCGCAGACGAGATGACGATCCAGCTCTGGGACCGCTCGACGGGGCTCGCGACCGGGGCGGTCGATGAAAGCGGGGTGATGCACCTCATCCTCCAGCTTCACACCGACATGTTCCTCGGGCTGCCCGGCATGCTTTTCCTCGGGCTGATGGGATTGCTCTTCGTCGTCGCGCTCGTCTCGGGGGTCGTCCTCTACACCCCCTTCATGCGCAAACTCGATTTCGGGACGCTCAGGACGTCGCGCAGCCGCCGCGTCAAATGGCTCGACTATCATAATCTGCTCGGCATCGTCGCGCTCGCGTGGATGACCGTCGTCGGCGCGACCGGGATCATCAACGCGCTCGCCACGCCGATCTTCGCGCAGTGGCAGACGACCGAGCTTGCCGAGATGGTGCGCGCTTATGACGGCAAGGATGCGGTGCCGCCGTCGCGCTATGGCTCGATCGACAAGGCGATGGCCGCGGCGCGCAAGGCCGTCCCCGGCAACAACCCGCAGTTCATCGCCTTTCCCGGCGGCGCTTTCAGCAGCCCGCATCATGTCGCGATCTTCTTTCAGGGCGACACGCCGCTGACCGAACGGCTGCTGACCCCCGCGCTCGTCGATGCCGGGACGGGCGCGTTCACCGATGCGCGCGCGATGCCCTGGTATGCGCAGGCGCTGTTCGTGTCGCAGCCGCTGCATTTCGGCGACTATGGCGGCCTGCCGCTCAAGCTGCTCTGGGCGATCCTCACCCTCTTCACGATCATCGTCCTCGGCTCGGGCCTCTATCTCTGGCTCGGCAAGCGCCGCGCCGGGACCGACGCGCTGGTGCGCGAGGTCGAAAGCGGCGGCATCGTGGTCCCCACCGAATGAGGAAGCCGCACAGCCTGCGAAAAATCTTCGCCGTCCCGCTGCTGCTCGCTGTGCTGAGTGTCGGCGGACTGATCGTCGCGCTCACCGGCGACGGCTGGCGCGATGCCGCAGCGTGGCTCGCGCTCGGCCTTCCGGTGCTCGCCGTCGGCTGGGCGATGAAGGTGCGGCGGCGTTAAAAAGCCCGATCGTCGTCCCCGCGTCAGAAGCGCTTGGTTGCCGTGGCGATGATCTGCCGGCTCTGCGCGAAGAAGCAGCCGGTCGGACCGGTGCAGCGGCCCGCATAACGCTTATCGAAGATGTTGCTGCCGTTGATCGCGAGGCGCCAGCCCGGGATGTCGTAATGCAGCGTCGCGTCGAACAGCGTCACAGCGGGGCTGGTGTAGAGAATGGCAGGGATGGTCGAGGGAGTTACGCCCGGGCTGCTGCTGAGATAGCGCACGCCGCCGCCGCCGCCAAAGCCGGCAAGCACGCCGGTGTCCTGCGTATAATCGACGAAGAGCGAGACCTTGTGGCGCGGCGTGGCTTCGAGCCGCGCCCCGACTTCGGGTGCGAAGTCGCTGCGGGTGATCTTCGCATCGGTCAGGCTGTACGACGCGTTGACGCTCAGCTTTTCCTTGAAGCGCGCCACCGCCTCGAGCTCGATGCCCTTCGACACGACCCGGCCGGTCTGGATGTCGAAGAAAACATTGTTCGGATCGGTCAGGAGCGGATTGTCCTGCGCGATGTGGAACAGCGCCGCGGTCGCGAACAGCTTGACGTCTTCGCCCAGGCCGCGGGCGTCATATTTTACCCCGGCTTCCCACTGTTTCCCCGTGCTCGGCTTGAACCGCTGGCCCGCGAAGGTCGAACCGACATTGGTCAGGAACGACGTTGAATAGCTGACATAGGGCGCGATGCCCGCTTCGGTGACATAGGTTGCGCCCGCCCGCCAGGTGAACTTGTCCTGATTGGTCTCGGTGGCGGGTGTCGTCCGGTTGTTGGTGACCTTCGTCCAGTCCTGCCGCCCCGACAGCGTCAGGATGAAGCCGCCGATCTTGATCTGATCCTGCGCATAGACGCCATATTGCTTGAGCCGGACATCGGTGAAGGGGAAGAAGGCGGGCACCGCGATCGGCGCGCTGCTGTACACCGGGTTGAACAGATCGATGCTCGTCGCGCCGGCAAAGGCGAAGGCCGACTGTTCGCGATAGTTGCGATAGTCGAAGCCGACGAGCACCCGATGCTCGATATCGCCCGTTAAAAAATTGCCGTCGAAGCGGTTGTCGACTGCGAACTGCTGGGTGTCGTCGGCGAACGGGAAGTTCGAACGGAGCACCGTGCGGTTGTCTGCGGCAAGCCCCGAGGCATAGATGATCTGCTGATATTCGCTGTAATCGGTCCAGCGCAGATTCTGCGTGAAGCGCAGCGCGTTCGAGAAACGGTGCGTCAGCTCATACCCCACGCCCCATTGCTCGCGGCGGTAGAAATTATAGTCGGGCTCGCCCAGATTGATGCTGCGGCGGACCTTGCCCACCGGATTGTCGAACAGCACACCGTTCGCTGGCAGAAAGCCGTTGGTGTCGCCCTCGACCCGGTCCCACTGATAAGTGCCGAGCGCGGTGATCCTGGTGTCCGGTCCGATCTCGAACGTCACGGCAGGCGCGATATAGGCGCGGCGGGCGGTGACGAAATCGGTCTGGCCGTCGCGGTCGCGGTAGAGGCCGGTCAGCCGCGCGCTGATGCCGTTGGTGAGTTCGCCCGTGACGGTACCCGCAATCTGCTTGAAATCGTCGGAGCCATATTTGACCTGAATCTCGCCGCCGGTCCGCGCCGAGGGACGTCGGCTGGTCAGGTTATAGATGCCGCCCGGCGGGGTGCTGCCATAGAGCGTGCTCGCCGACCCCTTGAGGATGTCGATCGCGTCGAAACCGTACAGATCGAGGCCGACGTTATCGATCGTGTCGCTGACCGGCGCCTGCAAGCCGTCGATATACTGGATGGGCACGAACCCGCGCACGCGCAGGAAGTCGAAGCGCAGGTCGGGCCCGTAATTTTCGCCCGCAACGCCCGCAGTGTAACGCACCGCCTGCTGGACATCGATGAAGTTCAACAGGTCGATCTGGTCGCGCGAGATCACCGACACCGATTGCGGCGTTTCGATCAAGGGCGCGGTCGTCTTGCTCGCAGTGATCGCGCCCGACGGGACGAAGCGGCGCGCGGTGACGATGATCGCCCCGTCGTCCTGCTTCACGGCTTCGACGCCGCCTTCCTCCACGACATCGGCGGCGCCGTCCTGCGCCAGCACGGCCGACGGTGCCCACGCTGCCCCCGCCATCAGCAATGCACCCGTGCGAAGGGCGATCCCTGCAAATCTGCGCATTTCCACACCCCTTGGTCTTGATCGGTCCTGTCGCAGGGGCTAAGGTAAATGCGACTGATTTGCAATAAGGCCGCAGGGATGCAGCCTATCGTTCGGGCCAGAAACCCGTCCAATCGGGCCACTACGGCGCGTGAATGGAGAAAATGACGATGAGCGACATCGACAGCATCGCAGGTCTCGAGGCGATATTGGGGAAGGCGCCCGCGGCGGTGAGCCTGAAGGTCATCGATCATGTCGACGCCACTGCGCAGCGCTGGCTCGCATCGTCGCCGCTGATGTTCGCGGGCTTTGGCGGGGGCGGGACGATGGCGATCACACCCGGCGGCGGCGAGCCGGGCTTCGCCACCGCCGAACCCGCGACGCTGACAATCCCGCTCGCGGCGCTCGACGACCCCGCCCTCGCCGGAACGGGGTCCAGCTTCGGCGCGCTCTTCCTCGTCCCCGGCATCGGCGAGACGCTGCGCATCAACGGCCGCGTCGCGGCGGTCGACGGCGCCGCCGCCCGGATCGCGGTCGAGGAATGCTATGTTCACTGCGCCAAGGCGCTGATCCGCTCGGGCTTCTGGTCCGCGGTGCCGGCGGCGGTCGCGCCCGGCACGCCCGAGGCCTTCGCCGCCGCGGCCTGCTTCATGGCGCTCGCGACGATGGATGCGGCCGGAGGCGCCGACCTCAGCCCGAAGGGCGACCCGGCCGGCGCGATGGCGCATATCGAAGGCAACCGGCTGTGGTTCGCCGACCGCCCGGGCAACCGGCGGACCGACAGCTTCCGCAACCTGATTGCGCAGCCGCATATCGCCGCAGCGCTGCTCATCCCCGGTTCGCCGCATATCGCGATCGTCCGCGGCACCGCGATGCTGACCGACGACGAAACCGCGCGTGCGGCCTTCGCGGTGCAGGGCAAGGTGCCGCTGCTTGCGGCGCGCGTCGACGATCTCAAGATCGAGATGCGGCCGAGCGCGGCGCTGGCGCGCGCGCAGCTGTGGCCCGCCGCCGCCGCGCCCGCCGACATCAAGCCCGCCAGAATGTTCGCCGAGCATCTCAGGCTCAACAAGGACAAGGGCCTCGGCGCGCGCATCGCCAGCGCCTTTGTGTCGGTCCCCGGACTGATGCAGCGCGGGCTCGACAAGGATTACAAGGACAATCTCTACTGACGGAATTGGCCGGGAACTCACCGCTGCGCCGATCATTGTGACTCGGGCAGCGAAAGGGAAAACCGATGGCCGCACATGCATATTGGAAAGGGCAGATCCGGCTCGCACTGGTATCGATCCCGGTCGAAATCTGTTCCACGGCCAAATCGCATGACGAGATCGTCAAGGGCTTCGCACTGTCGAAGGGCCATTATGACCTGCTCGACGAAGAGGAGATCGAGGCGGTCAAGCACGAGAGCAAGCGCACGCTCGAAAGGACGTGACACCCGAAACGAAACGACCCGCCACCGCTCCGGAAAGCGATGTGACGATCAGCAGCCGCGACCGCGTCCTCTTTCCCGAGACGAAGGCAACCAAGGGCGACCTGGCAGACTATTACGCGGCGATCGCGCCCGTCATGCTCTCGCACGCCGCGCGCCGCCCGATCAGCCTTGTCCGCTGTCCGCAGGGGCGCGGCAAGAGATGCTTCTTCCAGAAACATGATTCGGGCTCGTTCGGCGAGCATGTGCGGCACGTCCCGATCCGCGAGAAGGACGGCGGATACCAAGATTATCTCTATGTCGAGGATGCCGACGGCCTGTTCGCCTGCGTCCAGATGGGCACGATCGAATTCCACGGCTGGGGCAGCCATGTGGGTGCGCTCGAAAAGCCCGACCGCATGGTCTTCGACCTCGACCCCGACGAGGGGCTCGATTTCGCCGACGTGAAGACGGCCGCGCTCGATATCCGCCGCCAGCTCGCCGACATCGGCCTCGTCAGTTTCGCGATGCTCTCGGGCGGCAAGGGGGTGCATGTCGTCGTTCCGGTGGGTCCCGGGCACAGCTGGGACGCGCACAAGGATTTCGCGAAACGCTTTGCCGAAGCGCTCAGCCTCGCCGAACCCGGCCGCTTCGTCGCGACGATGAGCAAGGCGAAGCGCAAGGGCAAGATCTTCATCGACTGGTTGCGCAACCAGCGCGGCAGCACCGCGGTCATGCCCTATTCGGCGCGCGCCCGCGAACAGGCGCCGGTCGCGGTGCCGATCGGCTGGGATGCGCTTGGCGACGTCGAAAAGGCCGGCCGCTGGACGATCAGCGATGCCGAAGACCTGCTTGCCCGCGCCGCCAGCCCCGAGCTCAAGGGCTGGGGATTTGCGAACCAGCGCCTCCCCGGCGTCTAGCCAACCGGCACGCCGCGACTCGCGCGCCATAAATTGGTTAGAGAGCTAAGCGCGAGCACTATAATACCAATAAAGTACCAAAATTCCGCATACTTCGCTCGAATTGACCATATATTGCGTCATAAGGTGCTTGACGTATCGATTGGTATGTATAAATTTCTCTCAAAATCAGGACAAAAATTGATCCAGAATCAAAAAGAGGGAGACTTAACATGACCAATGCAAGATATCTGCTCGCTTCGGCCAGCATTGGTACGCTGCTTTTTGCTGCCAGCGCAGCCCACGCCCAAACCCCCGCACCAGCCGCTGCCGCCGACGCATCGGACGAAATCGTCGTCACCGGTATCCGCGGATCGCTGCGCCAGGCCATCGACGCCAAGCGCGACCTGTCGGTCATCGCCGATGTCGTCACCGCCGAGGATGTCGGCAAATTCCCCGACAAGAATGTCGCCGAAGCGCTCCAGCGCGTTCCGGGCATCGTCGTCAACCGCGAGTTCGGCGAAGGCGAGCGCGTCTCGCTGCGCGGCACCGCACCGAACCTCACCAAAACCCTCCTCAACGGCCACAGCGTCGCGACCGCCGACTGGTTCATCCTCGATCAGGTCGCCTCGACGCGCAGCTTCAACTATCTGACCTTGCCCGCCGAGATCATCGGGCGCCTCGAAGTCTACAAGAGCCCGCAGGCCGATGTCGAGGAAGGCGGAGTCGGCGGCACGATCAACGTCATCACGCGCAACCCGCTCGACCTCAAACCGCTGACCCTCTCGGCATCGGTACAGGGCGTCTATTCCGACCTGTCGGGCAAGTTCGACCCGCAGGTCTCGGGGCTGGTGAGCTGGAAGAATGCCGACGAAACCTTCGGCGTGCTTGTCGGCGCCATCTACCAGAAGCGCCGGACGCGCCGCGACGGGCTCGAGATTTTCGGTTACCGCTCCTTCCCTGTCGGCGGCGGACAGAGCGCGCTCGTCCCGACCTTGATCGGCTCGACGATGTTCGAGCAGAACCGCGAACGCTACGGCGCCAATATCGGCATCCAGTTCCGCCCGTCGGACACGCTCGAGGTCAACATCACCGGGCTCTATTCGCGCTTCAACGCCGACAACTTCAACCAGAATTATATCGCATGGGGCGAACAGGCGCTCGCGGGCGGCGGCACGATCAGCAATGCGGTGATCAAGGATGGCGTCGCGGTTGCAGGCAATATCGCCTCGGCAACGGGCGGCACGACGGGCTTCGGTGTCGTCTATGACGCGATCGACCGGCAGGCGGTCGCCAAGACCGTCTCGGCCGACCTCGACCTGACCTGGCGCCCCGTCGACACGCTGAGTGTCCATTTCAAGGCGGGGTGGACCAAGGCGAACGGCGACACGAGCAACGAGAATTTCATCGAATTCGCCGGGCCCGGCCGGTTCAGCTATGATCTGCGCAGCGGCCGCCCCGAAGTCAGCTTTGGCAGCCCCAATCCGCTCAATCCCGCGGGCATCCGCCCCGACTTTGCGCGCATCCAGTCGGTCACCAACGATGATGAGGAGAAATATTTCTACCTCGACGTCGAAAAACAGGTCGAATGGGGTCCGCTCAACGCGCTTAAATTCGGCGTCAAATATACCGATCACGACCGTATCGCCGAACGCTTCGCGACCAACGGCGGCGTCTTCACCCCGGGCCTGCGCTGCGGCGGCGCCCCATGCACCTCGGCCAATTTCGCGACCGGCGGCGGCATGCCCGGCGATTTCCTCGACAATATCGCTGCGCCCGGTACGCTAACCGACTATTGGCGCGTCGATCCCGCGAAGCTGCGTGCCATCTATGGCGCATCGACGTCGCCCTCGAACGACCGCTTCCTCGTCCCCGGCAACAGCTATTCGATCAACGAAAAGGCGTGGGGCGGCTACGGCCTCGCCAAATTCGGCGGAGAGGGCTGGCGCGGCAATGTCGGCGTGCGCGTGGTCGAAACCAAGCAGACGTCGGACGGCTTCATCATCGGCGGCGCGAACCCGCAGTTCACCAACCCGTTCGGCGGCTTTACCCCGTCGACCGCGAAACGCTCCTACACCGACATCCTGCCGAGCGCGAACCTCTCGGTCGACCTCTCGCCCCAGGTTGTGCTGCGCTTCGCCGCGGGCAAGACGGTGACGCGCCCCGACTTCGTCGACATCACCCCCGGCGTCGATCTCAACGGCACCTTGCTGACCGGCCGCGGCGGCGATCCGAACCTCGATCCGTACCGCGCCAACCAGTATGATCTGTCGATCGAATGGTATCCCGACAGCGAGACGATCGTCGCGCTCGCCGCCTTCTACAAGGATATCCAGTCGTACATCGTCAACACGACCTCGACCGAAATCCTGCCCGGCGTGTTCGTGCCCGGGTCGCAGCCCGCGGGCTGCGTCGCGGCGGGCGGCGGCAATCCGAACCTGTTCAACTGCCCCTATCAGATCAACCGCCGCAGCAACGGCGACGGCGGGCGCAACCAGGGCTTCGAATTCCAGGTGTCACGCCCGATCTGGGGCGGCTTCGGCGCGGTGGTGAACTACACCTACTCCGACGCCAAGGCGAACAATGGCGATCCGATCCCGGGCAATTCGAAACATTCGCTCAACCTGTCGGGCTATTTCGAAAACGACCTGATCAGCGCGCGGCTATCGTATAATTACCGGTCGAAATTCTTCATCGATATCGACCGCGCCGCCCCGCTCAATCAGGCCGCGCTCTCGTCGCTCGACGCATCGGTCAGCGTCAACATCACCGACAATATCGCGCTCACTGCCGACGCGATCAACCTGACCAATGAAAAGATCGAGCAATATTCGGGCACCCGCGACCGCCCGCGCGCGATCTATGACAATGGCCGTCAATTCTATGTCGGTGCACGACTGAAATTCTGACCCCTCCCGCAACCCGCGCCCGGTGCCCCGGCACCGGACGCGGGTTCGGAGCGCTAGCGCGCAGCGGCGCGATAGCGCGACGGCGGGGCGCCGAAACGGCGCGCAAAGGCCGTCGCAAAATGACTTGGCGTGGCAAAGCCGGTCGCCAGCGCAACATCGGTCACCGGTTCCTCCGTCTGCCGGAGCCGCCGCGCCGCTTCGTCGAGCCGCGCGCGCATCACATATTGCCAGGGCGACAGACCGAAGGCGTCGTGGAAAGCCCCGGTAAAGCGGCGGACATCCATCCCGACAAGAAGGGCCAGCGCGTCGAGGCTGTGCTGCGCGTCGAGCTGACTGCGGATCGCATCGACCAGCCGGTTGCGGTCCGACGCCGAGAGCGCGCGACGCGCCGTCGCCCTGCCGCCCTGCTGTCCGTATCGCTGGCGCAGATGCCGTTCCAGAGCATCGCCGAGTGCGTGCGATGCCATCGACGACAGATCGTCACCAGGCCCGCGCACCAGTTCCGCCAACCGCGCCGCAGCGCCGAAGAGAAAATCGTCGCGATGCTGCACCCGCGCCGCCAGCGGCGTATCGGCGAGCAGCCCCGTCGGCACGCCGAGTTCGACGAACTCGGCGTACTCGCCCTGCGCGAGCGCGGCATAGCGGCACGCGGCGGGGATCATCCAGACGTCGCCGCGCGACGGCAGCGCGCTGCCCGACGGCCCCACCGAAAATTCGCAGTCCATCCGGTCGAGCCGGCCGCCGAGGTGGACGACGATGACATGATGGTCCTCCTCGAACGCCCAGTCGGTCGGCTGTTCGAGATTTTCCGTCGCGGCGAGTATGCCGAGCTGACCGATCCGCGCCTGATGGCGCGTCACCACGTCGCGCCGCGATCGCGGCCTGATACCATCCCAGACGTGCAGTGCGGTTCCGGTCACTCACCCACCTTGCGAGTCCCCACGACTCATGTTGCCCGAAAGCGAAGGCTGCGCCGGAATTCGAAAGCGGGCAAGATGAAAGCCCGTTACCTCTCCGCGTCTCCCCTTTCCCTTCAAGGATATATTCGATGGCGGACCACAGCATCAAAAACAAAATCGTCCTGATCGCCGGCGGCGGCAAGAATCTCGGCGGGCTGATCGCGCGCGACCTCGCCGCGCAGGGCGCAAAGGCCATCGCGGTCCATTACAACAGCCCCGCGTCGGCCGCCGAAACCGAAGAGACGCTCGCCGCGATCCGCGCCGCTGGTGCCGAAGCGGTCGCCTTCCAGGCCGACCTCACCTCTGCGGGCGCCGTCGAGAAGCTGTTCGCCGATACGATCGCCGCGATCGGCCGCCCCGATATCGCGATCAACACGGTGGGCAAAGTGCTCAAAAAGCCCTTCACCGAGATCAGCGAGGGCGAATATGACGAAATGACCGCGGTCAATTCCAAGACCGCCTTCTTCTTCCTGAAAGAGGCGGGCAAGCATCTCAACGATAATGGCAAGATCTGCACGCTCGTCACGTCGCTGCTCGGCGCCTACACGCCTTTCTACGCCGCTTATGCAGGCACCAAGGCGCCGGTCGAGCATTTCACCCGCGCCGCCTCGAAGGAGTTTGGCGAGCGCGGCATTTCGGTGACCGCGATCGGCCCCGGCCCGATGGACACGCCCTTCTTCTACCCCGCCGAGGGCGAGGATGCGCAGGCCTATCATAAATCGGCCGCCGCCTTGTCGGGCTTCTCGAAGACCGGGCTCACCGACATCGCCGATATCGTCCCGTGGATCCGCATGCTGGTGTCCGACGGCTGGTGGATGACCGGCCAGACGATCCTCGTCAACGGCGGCTATACGACCAAGTGACCCCTCACCCGGCGCCCAACGGGTGGCCGGGACAGCCGGGCGGATGGCGCACCCAGCGCCGTCCGCCCGATTTTTCAGAACCGCCCCTCGAAGGTCAGCCCGGCAGCGGCAACGCCGGCCCCACGTCCGCCTGATCGCGGCTATCGCGCTTCGGCGCCCGTTGGGGTCAGGCGTCGTCGGCTTCGTCGGCTGCGGCATAGAGCGCCACGCCGGCGACAACCGCAAGCCCCACGACGACCAGCGCGATGGTCCCGGCGTCGGACAGATTATTCCGCCCCTTCGTCGATGCGCGTCCGCCCGGTGCGTAACGCGAAGGCGCGAGGCTCTGTCCCGCCAGCGAAAAATGCGGCTTGGGGGCGTCACCCGTGAAACCGAACTCCAGCCCTTCGCCGATGCGCCAGGCGGGTCCTTTCAGCCCCGCCCCGTCGCTCCGCTGCATCGGCGCGACCGTCAGGCTCGCGCGGATTTTCTTGCTGTCATCGCGCGTCCCGCCCAGCGGAATCCGGATGCGCGCGCCGACGAAGCCGCCCATCGCCATCGGCGCAGCGCCGTTCGGATAGCTGCCGCCGTCGAAGGTCTGGGCCTGCAACGGCGACGCGCAGCACGACAGCAGCGCGAGCGATACGGCAAATGATCTCATGGTCATCGATTAGTCCCTCCCCATCGTCATTGATTACCCTCAAATGGGGCGGAAGAATGGCCGTGCAGCGCGGCGCGAAAAAAACGCACGACGTCGGCGTTGAAGCCCGTGTGAAATCCCGCCCGGTCGAACCCCGGCGCGCTTTCGCATATCTGCGGCACGGTCTTCGGGTCGGCGCAGGGCGCGAGGAAGTCGAAATGCCCGGCGCCCGCCGCACCGTGAAATTCGGGCGGAACGGGCAGCGCCGCACGGACCGCATCGGCATAGAAGGGCGCGGGCAGGACGCGGTCGGCGTCGGCGCGCCACAGCTGGACGGGCACCCTCACCCCCGCCAGCCCGGCGCGGTCGAAGGCAAAACCCAGCGCCGGCGCCGCGACGACGATCGCCCGGATCCGCGCATCGCCCTTGTCCGGCCAGGCGATGCCGGGGCCCGGCGGCAACGCCCCGACCATCCGGCAGTCGAAGAAGGCGGGGTGCGCCGCGCAATGCGCCGCCATCCGCGACAGGTCGGGGCGCCCGCCCGCCGCGGCCAGCACGGTAAAGCCGCCCGCCGAAAAGCCGAAGGCGCCGATCCGGCCGGGGTCGACGTTCTTATGCCCCGCCCAGCCGGTCAGCATATAGGTGATCAGCGCGCCGAGCGCCTGCGGCCGGTCCTCGACATGCGTCGCGCGGCTCTTGTCGCGCCAATTGTCGCCGGGATGGGTGAGCGCCGCGACGATGAAGCCCGCGCGCGCCAGCGCGGCGGCAGTGTCGGCGTGCCCGCTAAAATCGCCGCCCGATCCGTGCGACATCACGATCAGCGGATGGCGCCCCGGCGGCAGCACGCCCCCCGGAACGACGTCCTGCGCATAAAGCCCGAGCCGCTGGTGCACCGCCGCGCCCGGCGCCGGATACCATATCCCGACCTCGACCCCCTCGGCGGTCGTGGTGCGTTCGAAGCCCGCCTGCGGCGATTGCGCAGCGGCAGGCGCCACCGACAGGAGGGCGGCGAGGGCGGCAAAGGCGAAACGCAGCGACATAAGGACCGGACTCCCGTGACAGACGCACCGCTCTGGCCGCATCGCCGGCCACCGCGAAAGCCCGCTTTCGCGAACGGGCGAACGGGTTCGCGGGCGGGCGAACGGGCTTCCCACGCTTCGCCCCGCAAGTTACGAAGCGCCATGCCCCGCGCGCCCCTCTCCACCGCCGTCCCGAACGGCGCGCCGCACCGTCTGTGGCGCTGGATCGCGCTCGCCGCGATCGCGGGCCTCCTGCTCGCGCTCGTCGGCCCGTTCGGCACCTGGCTTTACAAGGGCATGGCGGCGCGCCTGATCTTCTGGATCACCGCGACGCTCGCCGGGCTGGTCAACTATGGCGTCACGCTGACCGCGGTGCGGCGGCGCGTGCCGCCCGCCAGCCGCGCCTGGTGGCCCGCGATGCTCGCCGCGGCGCTGATCGCCAGCGTCCCGCAAGCGCTGATCACCCGCGGCTTCGCCTTCCGGCTCTGGCCCGACCTCGCGCGCCGCGATCCGTCCTGGCTCGTCTGGTACGCCAATACCGCATTGATCGGGCTGATCGCGACGGTGGGAATCCTGCTGGTCCTGCGCCGCGCCGCGCAGCCCGCGCAACCGGGCATCGCGCCCACCGCGCCCGCCGAACCCGGCCTGGGCGGGCGCGCGCCGGCGAGCATTTTCGCGCTGCAGATGGAGGATCATTATGTCCGCATCCACGACGCCGCAGGGTCCGCGCTGCTGCTGATACCGCTCGGCCGCGCGATCGCGGCGGTCGAGGCGGCTCCGGGCACCGAGGGGCTGCAGGTCCACCGCTCATGGTGGGTCGCGCGCCACGCGGTCGCCGCGGTCGAGGGCAATCCGCGCGCGATGCGTATCCGCCTCGCCAACGGCGTCACCGCCCCCGTCGCCCGCTCCGCCGTCGCGCGCCTCCGCGCGGCGGGATGGATCGCGGGCTAGCGCGAAGCGGCCTGCCCGGTCCCCGCGTCCCTTTTGCCGAGGCGGCGGCGCGGGGGTCGTTTGCGAACCTCGGCAATCCCGTCATCCGCCACGGGGGCAGCGGGCAGCGGCACCGCGGGCGTCGCCTCGCCGCGCGCTTCGGCGGCTTCGATCCATTCGCGATAGCCCTCGGGAATATCGCCGCCCGCTTCGACCCAGTCGGCCTCGCCTGCGATCCGCAGCACCGGCTCCTCATCGGCCAACCCCTCGTGCATCTGCAGCGGCCCGTAAAAGGGAATGCCCCGCTCGCCCAGCCGCACCAGCCCGACCCCCGGATCATCGACCTGCAGCGCGATCGCCTCGGACCCGCCCTCCGCCATCGCGGCATGGACCGCGCGCTGCCGCTCGGCGAGCGCGAGCAGCGCCGCGCCGATCTCGGCCTCGGCCTCGGCATCGAGCACCGCCCCCTCATAGCCTTCGAGCAAAGCCGCCGCCGCATCCTGCGCCCCGGCCGGGTCACCCGCCCCCACGCCATCGCCATGGATCACCGTCCGCACCGTCGTCGAGGCTTCGGCCGCCGCCGCCGCCCCAGCACCGCCCTCACCGCCCCCGGCAACCGCGCCCGCGCGCGTCGAGAAATAGTTGATCGTCGTCCGCTTGCCGCCCGCATCCTGCCCATAGTGGCGCAGGCAAAACATCAGCAGCGCGTCATTATGCCGCCGCCGGAACCCCATCAGCTTGCCCGCGACGAAGACGGGCACCAGATAGCCGTCGACCGCGCGTTCGAACGCGATATCCTTCAGCCGCGCGACCCCGAAATCGAGCGCCGCCTCCCACGCCCGCCGAAAGCCCTCCGCCCCCGCCGCGCGCCGCAGCGTATAGCAGTTCGTCTGCGCCATATTGACCATCGCCGCCGCGCGGCTGACCGACCCGGTATCGGCGAGCGCCGCGATAAACGCCTTCTGCCGCTCGGGCGTCCACCCGTCGTGCCGATATTTGCGCGGCACCGGCGTAAAGTCGGGAAGCGGCGGCCGAGCCTCCGCCACAATCGGTGTCCGGTTCTGCATGATATGCCCTCCTGTTAGCCAAACCGGACGGGGTATGACGGGACAGAGGAATGTAGGAAAGGGGTTTGTTTATGGTTTGTTCTCAATGGATGACAACCGTCGCTGCACCCGGTCTAGGTCGTGCAGATCAACGTTCTCTTGTCCCGGAAACGGCCTTGCGCTCCAGCAAGCGAAGTCAATGTTTGGCATCCGACTATGGATTTCTTCGTGTGGGCTTTTGGCCGAAGCGTTGCGCTACATCACTCAAGCTAAAAGCGTGTTGCCAATACCAAGGACAGCAGCCCCAAAATAGGACGCGATGTAGGTTGCAATGTAGGACTGCAGATGTTCCATCTTTGTTCTTTTTCAACAAGGAGCAAAGAAATGGCAAAAATTACGGACATCCGCCACCGCATGATCAATGCTGGCAACGTAGACAGCGCGATCAACATTAACGTTTACGAGTTCGGCACCTCGAACCGCGTCACACTTTATAGCGATGAAGCACTAACAAGCCCGGTGGGCAATCCCTATGCCGTCGCAGCGGGTAATCCTGTCCCCATTCTGCATCACAGCCACTTCGGCGAACTACGTGTCGAGGTGACTGCTGCCAGTGGCACTCTTTTTAACGATGATCCCTATGATGCGCCTGCAAGCAAAATTGATCTCGCTTCTACTGGCTACAATAGGGGCGCCGGCATGGTCGCGACAAAACGCAGCGGCTCAGATACCGCAACCCGCACGCAGGCCGAGAAGAACAGCGATATAGCTTCCATCTATGATTGGGACGGTAGTGGATTGGACGACACGGTTCGCTTTGAACGGGCTTTCGCCGGAATCGGTTCGAACACCCTGCTTGTCCCGGCAGGCTCCTATGCAATTAATGGTATCATCGACGTCGCCTTCGACGGGATGACACTCAAGCTCGCAGCGGGCGCGGAATTGAATTGCGATGTCGGGCTCGTCGGCGTCGATTTCAGTCAGGCGAACTTCGGCAGCGCGATCCGTATACGCAACGCGCATAATTTCTCGCTGGTTGGCGAGGGTCCATCATCAATGATCCGCATGGTCAATGGCACGCAAGGTAACGGGGTCAGCTTCCTCCATTCGATGAATCCCTATGTCCGCGATATCATGATCCAAAGTGACTATACGACGGTCACGGCACAGCCGGATGACACGTTCTGCACGGGCCTGATGGTGATTGCCTATCAGCCAAACCGCAGCGAATTTTGTAACGCTGTGGCCGAAGGACTATGGGTTCGAGGCTTTCTACACTATGGCGCACAAGCCTATGGCGACCGTTCCAGCCTAAAACTGATCAGACCGAACATTCGCAACATCGGCGACCCGTCGCAGACGAATTCAGTCGGGGGAGGCGTTGCATTCACGCGCGCGACGCAAAATTGTGGTGTGTTCGGCGGGACAATCCGCGACACAAAATGGTGCGGCATCTTCGCCGCGTCGGCTGGTCTACCAGCGCGGAATCTTCGCATTGAGGGCAATGACATATTTGACTGCGGACAAGACGGCATCCTTGTCAGCGAGGAAGCGCAATGGGGCACTGCTCCCGGAAACGCTGGCACCATGGAAGTGACGATTGCGCAAAACAATGTGCGTAACGTGCACCGGCATGGCATCATGGTCGGGACGTTTAACGGGGATCAGCCGGTCGGGCCGCTGGCCGATTTCAAAATAGTCGGCAACATCGTAAAGGATGCTGCCAGCCACGGCATTCTTTGCATGTCGACAAACGTAGACGGCAAGCGCCTGGAAAACGGTTGGATCGACGGCAACACAGTGACGGGGTGTACGATGAATGGCATCGGAATCGTCGCCAACTGCCGCAATGTGAAATTGGGCATGAACGATGTCCGGGACAACGCAGGCGGTCAAGTGGTCGACGATCAAAACCACTGGACACCAGTCACTTTCACCAATGGCTTCGAAAATGCCTTTGGCTTGCCGTTTCCCCAGTGCGCCTATCGCAAGGACGGGAAATGGGTGACGCTGCGGGGAGCTTTAAAGACGGGCAGCGCTGGCAATTCCGCCTTTACATTGCCCGCCGGGTATAGACCAAAAAGCTCCTCGGCCCTCCTCCCCAACCTGGACGGATATATCGACAATGCGACGGGAAACTGCGAGACTACGACGAGTTCAACGGTGTGGAATATCGACGGCATTCGGTTCGAGGTCGAGTAACGATGACGTAATTCGACGTTCACAGTGAGAATTTACGAAATTTGGGGCTTGGGATCCCGCCTCTCCATCGCGAGAGGCGGGGAACTTCACAGGCGGAGGCAAAGTGCCTGCGTTGTAAACCCTCAGCCGAAACCAAAATGGCTGCTTTCGGCCATTCCGCGCTTCTAATATTCACCCAACCTCGCGCCACGTCCCCAACCCTAACTCGCCAATCTCCCACCCCCCGATCCGCCAGCGCACCAACCGCAGCGTCGGATAGCCGACCGCGGCGGTCATGCGGCGGACCTGGCGGTTGCGGCCTTCGGTGATCGTCAGTTCGAGCCATGAGTCGGGCACGCTCTTGCGGTATCGCACCGGCGGGTCGCGGTCCCACAGCATCGGCGGGTCGATGCGGCGGACGGTCGCGGGGCGCGTCGGGCCGTCGTTGAGCGTGACGCCGCGGCGCAGCGCCTCAATCGCGGCGTCGTCGGGCTCGCCCTCGACCTGCGCCAGGTAGGTTTTGGGGGTCTTGTGCTTCGGCGACGAAATCCGCGCCTGTAGCGCGCCGTCGTCGGTCAGGATCAGCAGGCCTTCACTATCGCGGTCGAGCCGCCCCGCCGGATAGACGCCGGGGACGTCGATATAGTCGGACAGCGTTGCGCGCGGGCCGTCGGCGTTCGGGGTCATGCTCTTGTCGGTGAACTGGCTGAGCACGCCCCATGGCTTGTTGAACAGAATCACCGTCATGGCATCAGGCTCCGCGCGACGGCCTCGGCAACCTTGATGCCGTCGACCGCCGCCGACAAAATGCCGCCGGCATAGCCCGCGCCCTCGCCCGCTGGAAACAACCCCGCGGTGTTCAGGCTCTGAAAATCCTCGCCGCGGGTGAAGCGCACGGGTGACGAGGTGCGCGTCTCGACCCCCGTCATCACCACATCGGGATGGTCGTACCCCGCGATCTGGCGCCCGAACACCGGGATCGCCTCGCGCATCGCCTCGACCGCAAAATCGGGCAGGCAGGCCGCGAGGTCGGTCGGGGTCACGCCCGGCCGATACGACGGCACGACGCTGCCCAGCGCGGTCGACGGACGCCCCGCGAGGAAATCGCCGACGCGCTGCGCGGGCGCTTTATAGTTCGATCCGCCCGCGACAAAGGCAAGCGATTCCCAGTGCCGCTGGAAGGCGAGGCCCGCGAGCGGATCGCCCGGATAGTCGCGCGCAGGGTCGATCGCGACGACGAAGCCCGAATTGGCGTTGCGCTCGTTGCGCGAATATTGGCTCATGCCGTTGGTCGCGACGCGGCCCTCCTCGGACGTCGCGGCGACGACGGTGCCGCCGGGGCACATGCAGAAGCTGTAGACGGTGCGGCCGTTCCTGCAGTGGTGCGAGATATGATATTCGGCGGCGCCGAGGATCGGGTTGCCCGCATCGGCGCCAAAGCGCGAGGTGTCGATCCACGATTGCGGATGCTCGATACGGACGCCGATCGAAAAGGGCTTCGCCTCGACATGAACGCCCGCGGCGTGGAGCATCGCAAAGGTGTCGCGCGCGCTGTGCCCGACGGCGAGGATGACGCGGTCGGCCTCGATATACTCCCCATTGCTCAGGTGCAGGCCCTGGACGCGGCGCTCGCCTGCGCCGTCGGCGGCGATATCGAGCCCGTCGACCTTGTGCTGCCAGCGATATTCGCCGCCCAGCCCCTCGATCGTCTCGCGCAGGCTTTCGACCATCGTCACCAGCCGGAAGGTGCCGATATGCGGGTGCGCCTCGGTCAGGATTTCGGGCGGGGCGCCCGCCTTGACGAACTCGGTGAGCACCTTGCGGTCGAGATGCCGCGGGTCCTTGATCCGGCTGTAGAGCTTGCCGTCCGAGAAAGTGCCCGCGCCGCCCTCGCCGAACTGGACGTTCGATTCGGGGTGGAGCACGCCGCGCCGCCATAGATCCCATGTGTCCTTGGTGCGCTCGCGCACAACCTTGCCGCGGTCGAGGATGATCGGGCGGAACCCCATCTGCGCGAGGATCAACCCGACGAACAGCCCGCACGGCCCCGCGCCGACGACGACCGGCCGTTTGACGCCCTTCGGCGCCTGCGTGATGAATTTATAGGCGGTGTTCGGGGTCTGCTGGACGCCCCGGTCCTTGCGAAAGCGCGCGAGCACGGCGCCCTCGTCCTTCACATTGACGTCGACCGAATAGATCAGCTTGATGTTAGTCTTGTCGCGCGCGTCGTGCGCGCGCCGCGCGACGACGTGGCGCACCAGCTCGCGCGGGGAAATGCGCAGCCGCTTGCAGATTGCGGCGGGCAGCTCTTCCGGCGCGTGGTGCAGCGATAAGGTGAGTTCGGTCAGGCGAAGCATCGCACGCCTCTAGCTCGCATTCACCGATGCGCCAATCGATCACGCGCGTTCGGCGATCGATCGGCTCAGCCGCGAGCGACCCCTGCCCCATCGCCCGCGCCGGCGGCGCCGAAGGAAACGGGCGGTGGCGCGGCGGCATCGACCGCCTCGACAATCGATGCCAGCGGGTAGAGTTCGCTGTCCTCGCGCTCGATACGATGGGCCAGCGCGCCCAGGATGCCCTTGGTCGCGGCGCAATAGCCGGGCCAGTCGGCGGCGATCGTTTCGGGGAGCCATTGGCGGCTATAGGCGCTGAACGCTTCGGAAATATGGCCCATTTCGTCGGCGAAATCCTGCGCCGTCGCGGCCAGCCGGGCATCGTCGCTGGCGAGCAACGAGGGATAGAGCACCCAGTCTTCGCGTTTGAGGTGCGCGATCAGCTGGTTGCGCAATTGGGTGCGCGCGCCGTGAAAATCGTCGAGCGCGGCACGATCGGCGGGAAATGCGCCGTGCACATGGCGCCCCAGCGTGGTCGCCAAGGCAAGCAGCCGGCTATGCTCGGTCGTCAACCGTTCGATTTCCGCACACATCGTCATTGCCCATTCCCTCCATCGCAGAAGGATAGAGGTGTATAGCGGCGACGTGAAGAAAGGTTGAACCGCTTAAGTCCGGCCGAACCGTGTCGGAACGAGGCGCCAGAGCCGAAGCCCTGGCGCGCCCGATTATGCCGCTTCTTTCTTGCGCGAGGCTTTCTTGCGCTCGTTCGGATCGAGGATCGCCTTGCGGATGCGGATGTTCTTCGGGGTGACTTCGACCATCTCGTCGTCGTCGATATAGGCGATCGCCTGCTCCAGCGTCATGCGCTTCGGCGGGGTCAGGCGGATCGCGTCGTCCTTGCCCGTCGAACGGAAGTTCGTCAGCTGCTTCGACTTCATCGGGTTGACCTCGAGGTCGTCGGGCTTCGCATTCTCGCCGATGATCATGCCCTCATAGAGCGCCTCGCCGGGCGAGACGAAGAGGATGCCGCGCTCTTCGAGCGGTCCGAGCGCATAGGCCACGGCGTCGCCATTGCCGTTCGAGATCAGGACGCCGTTCTGGCGGCCCGCGATCTGGCCCTTGTGCGGGCCATATTTCTCGAACAGGCGGTTCATGATCCCGGTGCCGCGCGTGTCGGACAGGAATTCGCCATGATAGCCGATCAGGCCGCGCGACGGACCGCTGAAGGTGATGCGCGTCTTGCCGCCGCCCGACGGACGCATGTCGGTCAGGTCGGCCTTGCGGATCTGCATCTTCTCGACAACCGTGCCGCTATGCTCGTCGTCGACGTCGATGACGACGGTTTCATACGGTTCGGTGCGCTTGCCATTTTCGTCCTCGCCGAACAGCACGCGCGGGCGGCTGATCCCGAGTTCGAAGCCTTCGCGGCGCATCGTTTCGATGAGCACGCCGAGTTGAAGCTCGCCGCGGCCCGCGACTTCGAAGCTGTCCTTGTCGGCACTTTCGGTGATGCGGATCGCGACATTGGTTTCGGCTTCGCGGGTCAGGCGGTCGCGGATCATGCGGCTCGTGACCTTGCTGCCTTCGCGGCCCGCCATCGGCGAATCGTTCACGGCAAAGCGCATCGACAGCGTCGGGGGATCGATCGGCTGCGCGGCGATCGGCTCGCTGACGCTGGTGTCGGCGATGGTGTTCGCGACGGTCGCCTGCGCGAGGCCCGCGATCGCGACGATGTCGCCCGCGCGCGCTTCCTCGACGGGAACGCGCTCGAGACCCCGGAACGCGAGCAGCTTCGACGCGCGGCCGGTCTCGATGACCTTGCCGTCCATATCGATCGCGTGGATCGGCTGGTTGACCTTGACCGTGCCCGACTGGACGCGGCCGGTCAGGATGCGGCCGATGAAATTGTCACGGTCGAGCAGGGTCGCGAGGAAAGTGAACGGACCGTCTTCGGGCAGGCCCGGGGTCGGGACGTGGCTGACGATCGTCTTGAACAGCGGCTCCAGCGTGCCTTCGCGCGCTTCGGGGCTTTCCGAGGCATAGCCGCCGCGGCCCGAGGCGTAGAGGATCGGGAAGTCGAGCTGCTCGTCATTGGCTTCGAGCGTCAGGAACAGTTCGAACACTTCGTCGAGCACTTCGGCGGCGCGTGCGTCGCTGCGGTCGATCTTGTTGACGACGACGATCGGCTTCAGGCCGAGCGCGAGCGCCTTGCCGGTCACGAACTTGGTCTGCGGCATCGGGCCTTCGGCGGCATCGACGAGCAGGATGACGCCGTCGACCATGCTGAGAATCCGCTCGACCTCACCGCCGAAATCGGCGTGACCCGGGGTGTCGACGATGTTGATGCGCGTCAGGTCAGCGCCTTCGCCCCACTCGACCGAGGTGCACTTCGCGAGGATGGTGATCCCGCGTTCCTTTTCCAGATCGTTCGAATCCATCGCGCGTTCTTCGACGCGCTGGTTGTCGCGGAAGGTGCCCGATTGGCGGAACAGCTGATCGACGAGGGTGGTCTTGCCATGATCGACGTGCGCGATGATGGCGATATTGCGCAAAGACATGCGGAAGAAGCCTTAATGGAAGGGGGCAGCGCGCAAGGCGCCGCGAAACGCCGCGCCCCTAACAGAAGCGGTGCTGCGGCGCAACAAAATTGCCGCCGTGGATCGCTGTGGCCATTTGGGACAATCGGTCCACTTTCGCCAAATGCGCGCGCTTGTGATAAAAGGGGCACGCTTGGGCCGCAACCGGTGTCGGCACGCGTGGAAGCAAAATTTGGTTCCAAACGGGAGCAAGGCCGATGGACGCGATTGACCCCCTGATACTCGCCCGCATCCAGTTTGCGGCGAACATCAGTTTCCACATCCTCTTCCCGACGATCACCATCTCGCTCGGCTGGGCGCTGCTGGGGTTCAAGCTCGCCTATAACCGCACCCGGAATGAGGCGTGGATGGACGCTTATCGCCTGTGGGTGAAGATTTTTGCGCTGAGCTTTGCGATGGGTGTGGTGTCGGGCATCACGATGAGTTTCCAGTTCGGGACCAACTGGCCGGGCTATATGGAAAAGGTGGGCAATGTCGCCGGGCCGCTGCTCGCCTATGAGGTGCTCACGGCCTTCTTCCTCGAAGCCGTCTTCCTCGGCATCATGCTCTTCGGTTTCAACCGCGTCCCCAATTGGGTCCACACGATGGCGACCTGTCTCGTCGCCGGCGGCACGACGCTGTCGGCCTTCTGGATCATCGCGCTCAACAGCTGGATGCAGACCCCGGCGGGTTATGAGCTGCGCGACGGCATCGTCCATGCGACCGACTGGTGGGCGATCATCTTCAACCCGTCGATGCCGTACCGGCTGATGCACATGCTGCTCGCCTCGGCGCTCACCGTCTCCTTCCTGATCGCCGGGATGAGTGCGTGGCGCTGGCTGAAGGACGGCGGCGGCGAAGGCGTGCGGCGGACGTTGAAAGCTGCGGTCTATGCCGCCGCGCTGCTGATCCCGGTGCAGATTTTTGTCGGGGACATGCACGGGCTCAACACACTCGAGCATCAGCCGCAGAAGGTCGCGGCGATGGAGGCGAATTGGGAGACGCGCAGCCATGTCCCGCTCGTCCTCTTCGCCATCCCCGACCAGAAGGCGCGCACCAACCATCTGGAAATCGCAATCCCCTCGGGCGCCAGCCTGATCCTGAAGCATGAGGCGGCGGGGGTCGTCCCCGGGCTCAATGATTATGAGGGCAATCATCCGCCCGTCAGTCCACTATTCTGGGGTTTTCGTATCATGGTCGGGATCGGGGTGCTGATGCTGCTCACCGCCTGGGCCGCGAGCTGGACGATCCGGCGCCGCGGGGTCGACGCGCTGCCGCGCTGGCTCGCGCGCGCACTTGTCGCGATGACCTTTTCGGGCTGGCTTGCGACGCTCGCGGGCTGGTATGTCACCGAAATCGGCCGCCAGCCATGGCTCGTCACCGGCGTCCTCAAGACCGCCGACGCCGTCGGGCCGGTCGGCGCGGGAATGGTCGCGAGCTCGCTCGCGCTCTACCTGACCGTCTACGCCGTGCTGCTCGCCGCCTATATCGCGGTGCTGTACCGCCTCGCCAGACTCGGCAAGGCGGCGCCCGGGGCCAAGCCGATGTTCCCGCTGCCCGGCGGCGGTGAAGGCCCGGCCGAAGCGCTGGAGGTAAAGTCATGACCCCTTTCTTCGACGCCTGGTGGCTGCCCGTGATCTTCGCCGGGCTGATGGGCCTGTCGATCCTGCTCTATGTCATCCTCGACGGTTATGATCTGGGCGTCGGGATGCTGACGCGGCTGGAGAAGGACGAAAATCGCGACCTGATGGTCGCCTCGATCGGCCCCTTCTGGGACGCCAACGAGACATGGCTGGTGCTCGGTATCGGGCTGCTGCTCGTCGCCTTCCCGGTCGCGCACGGGCTGATCCTGACCCAGCTTTACCTGCCCGTCGTGCTGATGCTCGTCGCGCTGATCCTGCGCGGCGTATCCTTCGAATTCCGCGCCAAGGCACCGCCCGAGCAGAAGCATCGCTGGGACAGCGCCTTTTTCTATGGCTCGCTGATCACCGCACTCTGTCAGGGCTATATGCTCGGCGCCTATGTGCTGGGGTTCGACCAGAGCCTTGCCTCGGTGCTCTTCTGCCTGCTCGCCGCGCTCGGCCTCGTTGCGGGCTATCTCTTCGTCGGCGCGTGCTGGCTGATCTACAAGGTCGAGGGCGAGCTGCAAAAGCGCGCGATGCGCTGGGCCGAGGTCACGCTCTGGCTGACCGCGCTCGCCATGGCGATCATCTCGATCGCAACCCCGCTCTTGTCGGAACGCATCTTCGAACGCTGGTTCCGCCTGCCCGAGATTATCGCGCTGCTGCCGATCCCGATCGCCGCCGCGACCCTGTTTATCGGCCTTGCCATCTTCCTGCGCCGCCCGCTGCGGCCGAAAGACGAGCTGTCATGGGTTCCACTCGCGACCGCGGGCGTCCTGTTCGCGCTCGGCTTCGTCGGCATCGCCTATAGTTTCTACCCCTATCTGATCGCCGACCGGCTCGACATCTGGCAGGCGGCGGCGAGCCCGGAATCGCTAATGATCATCCTTGCCGGAGCCGTGTTCGTGCTGCCCGTGATCCTGGGTTATTCGATCCTCGCGCACTGGATCTTCCGGGGGAAGGCGACGCATCTCAGCTATGATTGAAGCGGGGTGAGCAAGGTTTGCGGCTGCGGATTGGGGAATTAATGTCGGCTATGGGGTGAGAAGCGGACGTTCTTTCTCTCCTTCGTCATCCCGGACTTGATCCGGGATCCACGGCAGCGCTGAAATCATGGGCCCCGGATCGAGTCCGGGGCGACGAGAGATGATGGGTCGCCTTTGCCTGCCCTTTTGCCTCTATCCCCGTTTCTTGTCATTCCCGCGAAAGCGGGAATGACAAAGTTGGGTGCGTGTATGCAGGTTGGGGTTTGCCTCGCTCGGCCACCCCCTGCCGTTCGTCAGCGAAGAGGTTCGATCACAGCATCGCCACCAATCGCTCGACCTCCGCCGCCGCCAGCCGCGCGGCGCGCACCAGATTGGCGTGAAAATCATCGCCGCTGTCGCCATTGGCTTCGTCGGTGACTGCCTTGATCGCGGCCCAGGGTTTGCCCAGCTGCGCCGCGACCTGCGCCACCGCGCCGACCTCCATATCGACCAGCGTCGCGCCGAGATTATCGGCGAGATCGGCAGCGGCATCGGGGCAGGCGACGAAGCTGTCGCCACTCGCAATGCGGGCGTGCGGCAGACCGAGGCCGGGGTTGGTCATCGCGGTAAAATGCGCTTCTCCCGGCTCGCCGATCGGCCATTCGCCTGCACGATAGCGGCGGAAGCGGCCGGGTTGGGCAGCGCCATAATCATGCTGCACCGCCTCCACGATCCAATACGCCCCCGGGGCAGCGCCAAGCGCACCGCAAGTGCCAGTCATCAACAGAATGTCGGCGTCGACGCCCAACGTGCCCACACACAGCGCGGCGTTGACCTTACCGAGCCCGCAGGTGGCGATGGTGAGATGGTGATTGCGGACGGCCAGGCGGCGGACCGCGAAGGGACCGTCGTCGGAGGAACCGGTATCGGGGAAGAGCGCGTCGGCTTCTTCGGGGAGCGCGGCGAGGATGAGGATGCGGGACATGGAAGCAGTTTACGCGACTTGGCGGATTAGCCAATCCTCCCTGTGGCGAAGAGAGGAGGAGGACCGGGGCGCTTGCCAACCGCCCCGCACCCCGCCATCGCTTGTCCATGCTTTCCCGGATATTCCCCGACCGCTTCGTCCCCGTGCTCCTCGCGACGATCCTGCTCGCGAGCCTGCTTCCGGTCCGCGGCAGCGCGGTGCCCATCGCGCAGGGCCTGTCGACCGCCGCAATCGTCTTTCTCTTTTTTCTCAACGGCGTGCGCCTGCCGCGCGACGAGGTGCTGCACGGCATCCGCAACTGGAAATTGCAGGGTGGCACGCTCGCTTTCTGCTTTGGCGCGATGGCACTACTTGGCCTCGCGGCGCAGGCGGCGACCGCGCCGTTGCTACCGCCAACGCTCGCGCTCGGCTTCCTGTTTCTCGGCATCCTGCCCTCGACCGTCCAGTCGGCGACCGCCGCGAGCAGCCTCGCCGGCGGCAATGTTGCAGCAAGCGTCGTCGCGGCGGCGCTGCTCAACCTCAGCGGCGTGATCGTCTCACCCCTGTTATTCGCGGCCTTGGCCGGCAGCGCAGGGGAGATCAGCGGCGCCGGTGCGCTGCGCATCGTCGCGATCCTGCTGCTGCCCTTCATCGCCGGGCAATTCGCGCAGGCGTGGCTACGCCCATGGGTGCTCGCGCATCGCGGCCTCACGACCTTCATGGATCGCAGCGCGATCGCGATCGCGGTCTATGTCGCCTTTTCCGCTGCGGTGGTCGCCGGCATCTGGGGGCTGCTCGACGGCCGCGAGATCGGTATTGTGTTCGGGGTCGTCGCGCTTCTCCTCGCCCTATCCTTCGGCGGCGCGTGGCTTTTCGGGGCGCTGCTGCGGCTCAAGCGCCCCGATCGCATCACTCTGCTCTTCTCAGGCGCGCAGAAAAGCATCGCCGTCGGCGCGCCGCTCGCCGCGACGCTCTTTCCCCCCGCGATCGCCGGCATGGTGCTGGTCCCGATCCTCGTCTATCATATGGCGCAGTTGATCCTGTCGGCGTGGATCGCGCCGGTGTTGAATCGATCAGTACCGGTGTAGTACTTGAATAATACAGGCCTGCATGTCATATAGGCAGGCGGTATCAGGGTGGAAGGAAGACGAATGAGCGACGTGACGGCAACTGCGACCGCAACCGACGAACTGAAACTGACCCCGCCCGACCCCGTGCCGACAGTTACGCCCGAAAAGGCCTCTGGCCTGGTGCCTTTGTCGACCGAGCAGAAATCAAAACTCGAAGAGCGTGTCGATGGCTTTATCGACGATCTTGTCGCGCAGGACGTCAATTCGCCCGCCTTCGGCCAGAAGGTCGACCAGATCACGAACATGGGCCGCAAGGAAATGCTGGAGGCGGCGAACCAGTCGAACCGCTTCCTCGACCGCCCGATCAAAGCGATGGATCGCGACACCGAAATCGGGATGAACCTGATCGAGCTACGCAACACCGTCGAACGGCTCGACCCGTCGGCGAACGGCAAGCTCCTGACCAAGCGCGGCTTTTTCGACAAGATTCTCGGCAACAAGGTCGGTAACTATTTCGCGCAATACCGCAGCGCGCAGACGCATATCGGCGGCATCCTGAC
The DNA here is from genome assembly GCF_059415685.1 of Sphingopyxis sp. GW821-FHT10B01. Taxonomy (NCBI): domain Bacteria; kingdom Pseudomonadati; phylum Pseudomonadota; class Alphaproteobacteria; order Sphingomonadales; family Sphingopyxidaceae; genus Sphingopyxis; species Sphingopyxis sp. GW821-FHT10B01. The sequence continues at coordinate 222,173 of NZ_JBWKNS010000002.1, forward strand.
CGCATTGTCCAACGGCAAGGACGAGCTGTTGATGGACAATGCCGCCATCGACGTCGAACGGCGCAAGCTGTGGGAAGCGATGGGCAAGCTCGAACAGATGGTCCACATCGCAGGCACGCTCGACGCCAAGCTGGAAACGAAGGCGACCGAGCTCGACGGCGTCGACCCCGCCAAGGCGAAGGTGCTGCGCGAGAATGCGCTTTTCTATGCACGCCAGCGCACGCAGGACCTGCTGACGCAAATGGCGGTGACGGTGCAGGGTTATCTCGCGCTCGACCTCGTCAAAAAGAACAATGTCGAGCTGGTGAAGGGCGTCGACCGCGCCAGCACTACCACCGTCGGCGCGCTGAAAACCGCGATAACCGTCGCGCAGGCGATGACGAACCAGAAGCTGGTGCTCGAACAGATCACCGCGCTCAACACGACGACCGCGAACATCATCGACGGCACCTCGAAGATGCTCAAGGACAACACCGCGCGCATCCACGAGCAGGCGGCGTCGAGCACGATCCCGATGGAGACGCTCCAGCGCGCGTTCCAGAATATCTATGACACGATGGATGCGATCGACACCTTCAAGCTGAAGGCGCTCGACAGCATGAAAACGACGGTAACAACGCTCGAGGGCGAGGTCGCCAAGTCGAAAGGCTATATCGCGCGCGCCGAGGGTGCCTCCCAAGCGCAGGCAAGTGTCAGCGGCGCCGACAGCCCGCTCGCATCGCTCGAAGGCTAAGGCACATCATGACGATGAGTGAAGTCGACAAGATCCGGATTTCAGCCGCTTCCGCGATCGAACGATCGCGCGAACGCCGCCGCCCGATCGGCACCAAGAGCGTCGCGCTGCGCCGCCAGCATCTCTATAAAAAGCTCGGCCGCGTGCTGATCGCCGGCGGGATCGTGCTGATCGGCGCTGCGGTGTTCGGCGCGCTGATCCAGCCGCTCGGCTTTACCGGACTGCTCGCTTTGTTCATCCTCCTGATCGGCGTTGCGGTGCTGTTCGGCCGCTCGCCCTTCCCCGAGCCGCGCCAGGCCGATTTGCCCAAGGCCGACCTCAAACAGCTCGCCGGGCGCACCGAAATCTGGCTCGAGGCACAGCGCCCTGCGCTCCCCGCCCCGGCACGCCAGCTTGTCGATGGCATCGGCGTCCAGCTCGATCTGCTCGCACCGCAACTCCAGACGCTCGACGCATCGAGCCCCGCCGCAGCGAATATCCGCAAGCTCGTCGGCGAGGACCTGCCCGAACTCGTCGCGGGCTACCAGCGCATTCCTGCGGGCCTGCGCAGCGAAGCCCATGCCGGTCGCACCCCCGACGAGACCCTCGTGGGCGGCCTCAAGATGCTCGAAAGCGAAATCGGCAACGCCGCGCGCAGCCTCGCCTCAGGCGAACTCGACAAGCTCGCGACGCGCGAACGCTATCTTCAGCTCAAATATCAGGGCATCGACGGCGAGGACGTGCCGCCCGCCTAAGCTTGCCGCCAGCGCTGCGTCCCGAACCAGAGCAACAGCACGAGCAACAGCGGCGGCGCGAGTCCCCAATGCCCCGCCCCGGCGAGCGGCGCGAGCAAAGGCGCCGACGACAAGAGCCACAGCGCCGCAAGCAAGGCACCGACCGCGAGCGCCTCGAACGCGAAACTCCGCCAAAAGCGTTGGCGGGCCCGGGCATAGGCCGCTTGCGCTTCGATCGCGTACGTAACCTGCAATACAAAGCCCCGGTCGCCCGGTCGGTCAGGCGGCGCCAGCATCGCCGCCAGCATTGTATCGGTTTCGTTCGGGGCCGTCATGCGTCGGTTCCTTCGCCGATCATCTTCTGCGCCTTGGCACGGCCGCGCAAGACCAGCGACTTGAGCGTGCCGAGCGGTACGCCCATGATCGCGGCCGCCTCGCCGTGCGACCAGCCATGGCCGAAGCAAAGCGTAAGCGCGGCGCGCTCCTGCGGCGACAGCGGAGCGAGCAAGCGATCGGCGTCGATCGCGGCATCGCTCGCCGGGCGCGGATCGCTCGACGTCGCGCTATCGTCGCCGACCGCGAGGCCCTCGCGCCGCCGCGCGGTGCGCCGCTGGTCGAGGAACAGCCGCCAGCCGATCCCCATGATCCATGCGGCATAACTCCCTTGCCCCCGATAATCGCCCGCACGCTGCCACGCGCGAACAAAGGCTTCCTGCGCCAGATCGTCGGCGTCGCTCCCCGCGACGCGCGCAAGAAAGGCGCGCAGTCGCCCCTCGTGCCGCAGCACGAGGAGTTGGAAAGCGGCGCGATCTCCCCCGGCAACGCGCTGGTTGAGGGCCCAATCTTCATCGGCGCATTCCTCATCACGCAGCGGTGCGCTCCTCGGCAGCCGCCGCGCGCGCGAGGCGGCGGCGGACGAGGAGCGCGATGCCGACGAAGGCAGGGAAGAGCGCGGCGCCCGCCGAGATGCGGATCAACTCTTCATGCCCCTGGATCACCCCGAAACCCGCCATCGCAAGCCCGATTGCGAGCAAGACGAGCCCGTTGCGATCGTCGCCCGGCGTGTCGGCGCCTGGCTGGCCGCCGAGATGCTCATAAGGCTTGTTGAGCTTGTCGATCAGCGGGCTGACCGCGTCCGATTTCGCTTCGAGCGCGCGGCGGATCGAGCGATGGAGCATCCACGCGTGGAGCAACCGCGCGAGCAGGAAAAAACCGACGACGAACAGCGCGACCATCGTGATATTTTCGAGCCAGCCGAAGAATCGATCGCTAACCGCGACGAGTTCGGTGGTCGGCGGCGGAGCCGGCATGAACGAAGCGATGTCGCGCGGGTCGATATAGGCGGCGACGTCGGCCGGGCTGATCGATTGCGGGGGCAGCACCACAGGCGCAGCGGCAGTGGCGGGCGGCGCGGCAGCCGCCGTCGCGGCAATCAGAAAATCCATTGTCTCTCTCCTTCATGCCGCGTCGGCATGCTGAAACCACAGGCGGCGGCTTCCGGCAAGGCGGGGATGATCTGCACCGGGGAGCACATATCAATCGCCGCGCGAAACCGCCGCCCGGACCGGCGCAACGTCCGATCATGGACTAGACGGCACGCCGGCAGTCGATGGATGCAGGGAGCGGCGAAAAATTTCGGGTTGCGGCCCTCTCCCTTTGATGGGGGAGGGAGCGAGACTTGCCAGCTTACTGGTTAGTCGCAGCGGTGGGGGTGCGGTTTCGGCATCACGCGGCGGTGCGATGACGCACCGTCACCGCCATCCAACTGCGCCTAATCGCGCCGCGACAAGGCTGCGTATCTTCCCCCCATCAAGGGGGAAGGGAGTAGGCTCTAAAGGCCCTCGCCGCCCGTCCAGTGCGCATTGACGAGGCGGCGCGCGAGCGCGCTGACCTGGTTGCGGATGTCGGGCACTGCGACGACTTCCCACAAGTCGCCGCGCGTCATCGGGCCGATCGCCAATATATGCTCGGACGCTTTGCCCGCGGCATCGACAACATGGCCATCGCGGTCGATATCGAGCCCGAGGCGCAGCGCGTCGGGGCGGATACGCTTCGCGCCGAGCAGGCGCCGCACGAGCGGGTCCGATGATCGCAACAAGTCGCCCTGCGGCCCGGTGCAGTTGATCATCCGCGCCGCATGCGTCGTCACCAGATCCGCCGCGCTGCGCGGGAGCCACGATACCGCCAGCGCGTCGGGCTCGACCGTCACCCCGGCAATCTTGCCCGCCCGGAACTTCAGCTGCCCCGACGCGACCAGCGCGTCGATGCGGTCGGCGACTTCGGGGGCCAGCCGATGGCGATGCACGTCCCAGAACGGGCGAAGGTGGCGCAGGAAGCGCGCGCGCTTGTCGGCGTCGGCCGCAGCCCACATCATCTGGGTGATCGGGCGGATCGAATCGACGACCAGCCGCCAGTCGCGCTTACTGGTTTCGTCGCGCGCCCAGCGCACCAGTTCGGACAGATCGGGCGCGGGTTTTGCCAGCACCGGCTTGGGACGCGGCAGGCCGTCGATATGACGATGCGGGCGCAAGCCGCGCCGCGACAAGGCGGTGATCGGGCCTTCGAAGCCGTGCGATACAAGCCGCAAGATCACGTCGACCGCGGTCAGCCCGGTGCCGACGACGAGCACCGGCGCCTGCTTGTCGAGCCCGTCCTCGAACGCGCTCGCCCACGGATCGCCGATATAGCGATGCGACGGCAGGCGCGCGCCCTCGATCGCGGGCGGATCGTGTGGCGGCAGATTGCCGATCGCCAGCACCGCACGGTCGGCCTCGATCAGCCCGCCGTTGACGAGCCCGAGCGTGACCTGCCCGCGCTTCTCCTCGATATCGAGCACCTCGTCGTCGACGAGCTTGAGCCGCCGGCCATATTTCTCCATCGCCTGACGCAGCGTCTCGCGCAGGTAGCGGCCATAGGTCGCACGCGTGACGAACGCCGCTTCGCAGCCGAGCCCACGCGCGGCCAGCCATTCGCAGAAATGGTCGGGCCGGTCGGCAAAGGCGCTCATATTGCCTGCACGGACGTTGAGCAGGTGCGCGGTTTCGGTGCTGCTATACGCGACCCCGGCGCCCATGCGGTGCCGGTCGCGCTCGATCAGCAGCACTTCGACATCGGGCTGTTCGAGCAGGTTGATCGCAAGCAGCGTTCCCGAGAAACCCGCGCCGACGATTGCGACGCGAGTCGCAGTGCGAAAGCGCGGACGCGGCGAATGAAGCTGCGCTTCGATCATCCTCACGGGGTTACCACATCCCCGGAAACGGTGACACGTTCGAGTGCACGATATTCGGGCCAGTAATCGCCGACCGCATAATGCTGGGTCGACCGATTGTCCCAGATACCGATCGCGTTCGGGGTCCAGCGGAAGCGCACCTGATATTCGGGCACCTTGATCCGGTCGAACAGCAGGCGAAGCAGGCTGTCGCTGTCCTCCTCGCTCACGCCAATGATGCGGCTGGTGAAGGTGTAATTGACGTAGAGGATCTTCTCGCCCGTTTCGGGGTGCGAGCGCACGACCGGATGGCGCACCGGCGGGAAGTCGCGCGCGAGCTGCGCGCGCTTTTCCTCAGTGACGCGGCCGCCAAAGCTGCGGACGATGTCATGCTCGGCCTCGAGCCCCTCGATGCGGTCCTTCACCGGCCGCGGCAGCCCGGCATAGGCGGCGACGGTGTCGGCCCACATCGTATCGCCGCCCAGCGGCGGCAAGTGGCGCGCGCGCAGGATCGACGCGATCGATGGCCGCTCGCGGAAGGTCACGTCGGTGTGCCATTTATTATACGCCTGGAACGGCGCGAGCGTTTCAGCGGTCAGCTGGACGCCCTCGACGCCTTCGATCCTGAGAATTTCGGGATAGCCATCGACCGAGGGGATCACCGGATGGCCTTCGAGCTCACCAAAGAGGCGCCCGAGCCGGACATGGCTTTCGTGGCTGATGTCCTGATCGCGAAAAAAGACGACTTTGAACCGCAGCCAGGCGGCGCGCAGCAAATCAGCCTCTTCCGACGACAGCGCACGGTCGAGATCGAGCCCGCTGATCTCGGCGCCGATCGTCGGCGTCGAGGGCAAGATCGACACGCCGAGCGATCGTGCCGTTTCGAACAGGTCGGGTGTGTTCAGCTGCGTGGCCATGAGCAGTCCTTTCGGTCGGTCGAATCGCAATATGTCCCGGAGCCCCGAAAGTAACTCAACTAATCTAATTGACAAGCCCTGATACGCCGAAACGCATGAAACGCGCGACCTATGGCCGGTATGGCACCGAATCAGGCAGGATGACGCCGAAATCGCTGGCGTATCGGTCCCATGCGGCGGCCAGCTCGGCCTTGCGGTCGGGATTGCTGAGCGACAGGTCGCGCGTCTCGCCGGGATCGCGCGCGATATCGAACAATCGCCAGATGCCATCGCCGATATCGGTGAGCTTCCAGTCGCCGCGGCGATAGGCGCGCGAGCCGAACAATTCGGCGCCGACGCCGTCATTCGGACCATAGACACGCGCGTCGGCGTTCCGGAGCCACGCCGCCCACGACCGGCCGGTAATCGGCCGGACCTCGCGGCCAGCGACGCGCGTTGCCCTGGCATCGGCGCCCGCGAAATCGAGCAGGGTCGGCGCGATATCGGCGACCGACAGATATTGCGTCTCCGCGCCCGGACGCGCCGCAATGCCCACGCCGCTGATAAACGCGACCGCGCGCGTGCCGCCTTCGCTGTTATAGCCCTTGGTCAGCCACGACGGCGCGGTCGCCGCCTGCGCCCAACCCGCGCCATAGGTTAGATAGGACGACGCTGCGCCGCGATTGACAAAGCTGTTGTCGGCGTCCTTGAGCGAGCCGGCGAGCATCTGCGCCCCGGTGGTCTCGGCGTCGAGCGCCTCGGCGCCATTGTCGGCAAGGAAGACGATTACCGTGTTGTCGAGTTCGCCCGATGCGCGCAGCGTCTCGATCACGCGGCCGACATTCTGGTCGAGCCGGTCCACCATCGCGGCATAGATTTCCATGTTGCGCGCGGCGAGCCGCTGCTGGTCGGCGGTCAGCGAATCCCAGCTTCCATCGCGGTTGCGCGGTGTGTGCGCGGCAACATCGGGCGCGAGGATACCCAGTTCGCGCTGTCGTGCAATGCGGCGTTCGCGCAGCACGTCGAAGCCTTCGTCATAGCGCCCCTTGTAGCGCGCAATGTCCGCCCCCGGCGCTTGCAGCGGCCAATGCGGCGCGGTGAAAGCCAGATAGCCGAAGAAGGGCCGCCCGGCTTTCCCCTTTGCCGGCCGTTCGCCGAGAAAATCGATCAGGCGCGTCGTGAAATAGTCGCTCGAATAGAAATCCGTGGGCAAATGCGCGACCACCTTGCCATCCTCGCGATAGGTCGCGATCCCGCGCGTGCCGGGGCTCGCTTCGGGTTTGATGTCGGTGCCGTAATGATTGTGCCCGCCCTGCAGCAGCGCAAAGCTGCGCTCGAACCCGCGCGCGTGCGGGTCCTGCCCGGGGGTCAGACCAAGGTGCCATTTGCCCGACAGCAAGGTGCGGTAACCGCTGGCGCCGAGCCGCTCGGCGAGCGTCGCGACATCGCTGCGCAAATAGCCCTCATACCCCGGCTTGCCCTGCTGGTTCGGGCGGATGAGTTCGGCCATCGTGCCAAGCCCGGCGCGGTGATTATCGGTGCCCGAGAGCAGCATCGATCGAGTCGGCGAACAGGTTGACGCGGTATGAAAGCCCGCGAGCCGGATGCCGTTCAGCGCCAGCTTGTCGAGATTTGGCGTGCGAATTTCGCCCCCGAACGCGCCGAGGTCCGAATAGCCGAGATCGTCGGCAACGATGACGAGCAGGTTCGGCCGCCGCTCCTTCGCCTGCGCGGACCCGATGGTCGCGGCGGCGCCGATCAGCGCAGCAAAAAGGAGGCGGGAAAAACGCGAACCATGGGTCATCGGGTGGTCTTTCAAAGACAAAAGGTCGGCGCGCCCGGGCGAATGAAACCCGGGCGCGCCGCAGACAGGACCGGCGCAGTCACAGGAAGGAAAGGGAGAGCCATAAACGCCGGCCGATTTCGTCAGGCAGGTTCGTACTGAACCGCCTTTTCCTTGCGGACAGTGCGGCTGCGGCGTCCGTCGATTCCGACCGGCACTTCGCCCGAAATCGTCGCGCGGCGGAGCGTCCGGCGCTGCAGCCCGAAGTCGGCCGTCGCGCGGTGCTGGGTCGACTGATTGTCCCAGATGGCGACGTCGCCCTCTCGCCAGCGCCAGCGCACGACGTTTTCGGGCTTGGTGATATGATCCTGCAGCGTCTGGAACAGGCGTGCACTGTCGGCGGCGTTCAGTCCGACGAACTGCTTGACGAAATGACCGAGCAGCAGGCTGCGCTGGCCGCTGACCGGGTGGACGCGGACGACCGGATGCTCGGTCTCATAGACCGTCGAAGCAAAGACATTGCGATGCTCCTTGATCCGCTGCGCCGCGCTTTCGCCATCGGGTGCCGATTGCAGGATCGACGCATAATCATAGAGGTTCGTGTGCGTCGCCCACAGAGTGTTGACCAGCTGGCGCAGCACTTCGGGCAGACCTTCATACGCCGTCTCGCCATTCGCCCACTGGGTGTCGCCGCCGGCTTCGGGAATGGTCAGCGCACGCAGGATCGAGGCCTTGGGATAGGCGTCGACAAAAGTCACGTCGGTGTGCCAGCTCGACGCCGCATAGCCTTCCTTGCTGTCGAGCTCGAGCAGATAGCGCGAGCCTTCGGCGACCGGCACCGTCGGATGCGCGACCGGATCGCCGAGCAGAGCCGCGAAATCCTCATGTTCCCGATCGGTCAGATGCTGCTGGTCGCGAAAGAAGAGCACCTTGTGCCGCACGAGCGCTGCCTCGATCGCCTGCACCGTCGCCGCGGGCAGGTCGCCCGACAGCTGGACGCCGTTCACGATCGCGCCGATCGTGCCGGTCACCGGAGTAACGTCGAGGTCGATGTTCTTGTCGCGCGCATTGGCATAGCTGTTGTGAAGGTCCGTCATGTCAATCTCCTTTGGGGGTAGGACGGCGGGGGTATCCGGCAAGACCCTCTGCGGGCGGTCGTCGAATCGGGTGGGCGCCGCTTGCCGGCGCGAGTGGGAAGAGCGCAGCCGTCACAGCTTCGTCCGCAACGTTGCGCCGATCGTGCGCGGTTCGCCGATCAGCGCAGTGACGATGCCGGTGGCGGCCGGCGACAGGGTCTGGAAATAATTCTTGTCGAACAGGTTGCGCGCCCAGAGCGACAGGTCGAACAAGCCGTCATCGGTCTTGAATCCGATCCGCGCGTTCGCGATCCCGTAAGCGGGAACATCGGCATAGCGACTATTGTTCGACGACGTGTTGAACGACGAGCGATGCGAAAAATCGGCGTGGACATAGGCCGACAGATCGCGCCCACCCAGGTTACCGAGCGGTGCCGACAGATCGCCGCCGAGCGTGTAGGTGAATTTCGGCACGCCCGGCAGTTGCTTGCCGGACAGATCCTGCACTGCGACCGTGCCCGGAATCTGGAGTTCGGGCGCCTGAGGTGCGTTGGGATAATCGCTATAGGTCGTGTCGGCATAGGCGGCCGAGGCGTAGAAGCTTGCCCGATCGCTCGGCGCGAAACTGAGATCGCCTTCGACGCCGCGCGAACGCACGCCCGGTATATTGGCGATATATTGGCGGACGTTGATCGAACTCGCGATCTGCTCGGTGATCGCGGTCTGGTAGTCGCTGATTTCGGTCCAATAGCCCGCGACGTTCAGCGTAACCTTGCGATCGAACCATTGCGACTTGATGCCCAATTCATAGCTGTCGACCTTTTCGGGCGCGACGTCGGGGTCGATCCCGGCGGGCAGGTTGGTCAGGTTGAGCCCGCCCGACTTGTTGCCACGCGAATAGGTCGCATAGGCGAGCGCATCGTCGCTGAACTGCCACGACAGCGTCGCCAGCCCCGACACGCTATTGTCGGTGAAACCGGTCGAGTAATTGGTGACCGGGTTGAACTGCGTACGGAGCGCGGCTGCCTGCGCGGCAATGCCCGCCGGCAGCGTCGCCAGATTGACCCCCGCGACATGGATTTGCGTGAACGAACCGCTCTTCTTCTCATGCGTGTAGCGAAGGCCAGCGGTCAGCGTCAGCCGGTCGGTGAATTTCCAGTCGAGTTGGCCGAACAGCGCATAGCTTTTGGTGCGCGGGTCCGAGGTCGAATTCGCTTCGAAGCCGTTGAGCGCGGCATCCCACGCAGCAAGCGGGATCGGCGAGGTCGCGGGACGGTTCCACAGCCCGGCGGCAGGGCCGTAAGCGGTCGCGCCCTTGCCACGGATGACCTGCCAGAAATAATAGGCGCCGACGACATAGTCGATCGGCCCGTCGGTGTCGGACGCCAGCCGGAGTTCCTGGCTGAACTGGCGCTGGCGGTTGGCCTGTTGCGCCTTGACGACAATCGGCAGCGAGGTCGAATCGCCGTCGTTGGAGGGGTTCCAGTCCCACCAGCGATAGGCGGTGATCGAAGTCAGCTTGGCCGCTCCGACGTCCCAATCGACCTGCCCCGACACGCCATAACCGTCCATGTTCGACTGATAATGGCTGTCGGCCTCGCCGCGCCGCGCGAAGGGATCGATCGTCGGGAAGCTGTAGCCGGGGAAGCGCGCGGCGCGCTCGGCAAAGCTGTTCGCGATCGCCGCGCCATTGTCATAGGTGCCGAAATAGCCGGCGAAGACATTGAGGACATGATTCTGCTTCTGGCGCGAAAAATCGCCGATGATCCGTACCTCGAGATCGGTGGTCGGGGTAAACAGCAATTGCCCGCGCACGCTCCAGTTCGAATAATCCTGCGCGCGTTCCTTCTGCGTATCATTGTAGAGGAAGCCGCGGCGCTCGGTGGACGAGCCGCTGATGCGGATGGCGAGCAGATCGTCGATGATTGCCCCCGACGCCGAAGCGCGCAGCTGGTAATAGCCGTAATCGCCGACGCTCGCCTCGCCCGAAAATTCGGGGTTGAAGCTCGGCTTGCGCGACGTGATGTTGATCGCGCCCGAGGTCGTATTCTTGCCGAACAGCGTGCCTTGCGGTCCGCGCAGCACCTCGATCTGCTGCAAGTCGACCAGGTCGAACTGCGACTGGCCCGGACGCCCGTAATAGACATTGTCGACATAGAAGCCGACGCCGTTTTCCAGCCCGTCGTTGGTCAGCGCGACATTGCTGCCGAGCCCGCGGATGTTGATATTGGTGTTGCGCGGGTTGAAGCTGAACACCTGCAGGCTCGGCACGATCTGCTGGATCTGGGTCAGCGAATAATTGCCCGTCGCCTCGAGCTGCGAGGCGCCGACGACTGACAGCGCGATCGGCACATCCTGCGCGCTTTCGTCGCGGCGACGCGCCGACACGATGATCGCGCCGCCGTCATATTCGCCCGCGGCTTCGGCGGCGGCGTCGGCCGCTTCGGTGGTCGTGGCGGCGGCGGCCTCTACTTCGGCCCCCCATGCAGGGGTGGCCGGCAGCAGCAACGCGGCGCCGAGCAAGAACTTCAAACGATGATCGGGAGAGAAACGCTTCATTAGATATGGTCCCCGGGCGGGGTGTCCGCCCCCTTTTTAATGTGATGGATATTGGCGCGGTGCGCCGCGCCGGATCGGGACGCCGCCAGCTGCTCCCCCCACAGCGCCCGGGCGGCGCTGCGCAGAGACGCAGGATAGCGAGCCAGATCCGACAGGTCGGATTGGGTCAGCAAAGGCATGATATGTCCCCGTGCCGGCGCTCGGGCACCGGACATCAGGCCGCAAACGTCTCGCGTGAGGAGGCGCGGCTGGAGATTATGGAGGGCCGCCGAGCGGAAAGGACGCGGTCAGTCCGCTATCCCCGCACGCGGCGGCGATGATCTAAAAACTGGTGCTACACATACGCATCGCAATACCCCTTCTGGGGGGAACGCAATGCCTGGCGATGTCGCCCGAGCATCACGCGCTTTAGCTGTTGGTAACGCGGAGCAAGCTGCTTCCCGGTCAAAAGCCGCGGGTCGAAGGGGAGAGCCCGTCATTCGTCTCGACCAGTCCCGAATGACAATGTCAACTTAATCGATTGATTTTGGTTTCGTCAATGATGACGGCCGCTTTTTGCGGCGAAGAAAATCTTTCGGGCGACAAGCCGCGGCTTATTCGCCGTCCGTTCCGGCTTGGAAATACGCGGTTTAATGCGCCGCGACGAGCATGGCCAAGGGCGCAACGGGGGACGCCGCGAACCATGTCGCGGGTCCGGCCACGCCGGCATTGTTGCGGATGTCGGGAAAGTCTGGATGCCCCGCGAGGATTCGAACCTCGATAGGCGGTATCAGAAACCGCAGTCTTACCATTAGACGACAGGGCACCAGAGGCGGGCGCAATATGATTCCATGGCCGCGCTGTCAAGGCCGCCGTGCCCGCCCGAATAAGGCCGCTTGCCCTGACGCATTTCGCCGCTAGCATCGTCTGCATAACAAGAGAGGGGGCCGCGCGCCCGCGCGGACACCCGAAGGAGTGGGTTGATGCGTCATGTCGCGATCGTCGGGTCGGGCCCCGCGGGCTATTATACCGCCGAAACTTTACAGAAAGCCGACGATATCGCAGTCGACGTCATCGACCGCCTGCCCGTTCCCTACGGCCTGATCCGTACCGGAGTCGCACCCGATCATCAGTCGATCAAGGCCGTGTCGCGCCGCTACGAAGGCGTCGCACTGGCCGAAAACGTCCGTTTCGTTGGCCATGTCGCGGTCGGAACCGACGTCACGATCGACGAACTGGTCGACCTGTACGACGCGGTCATCCTGGCGACCGGCGCCCCCAACGACCGGCCGCTCGACATTCCCGGCGCGGGCCTGCACGGCGTGATCGGCAGCGCCGCCTTCGTCGGCTGGTACAACGGCCATCCCGATTTCGCCGACCTCAACCCGCCGCTCGATGCCCCCGGCGTCGCAGTGATCGGCAATGGCAATGTCGCACTCGACGTCGCGCGCATTCTCGCCAAGACACCCACCGAATTCGCTGGCAGCGACATTGTCGCCCATGCCCGCGAGGCGCTGGGATTGAGCGCGGTTCGCCACATCCATATCCTCGGTCGCCGCGGCCCGCACCAGATCGCGATGACCCCCAAGGAGCTGGGCGAGCTCGGCCATCTCGAGCGCGCGAGCCCGCGCGTCGACCCCGCCGACCTGCCCCTCGAAGGCGACGACGCGCTGCTCGAACCCGGGATGCGCAAGTCGGTCACTCATTTGCGCAGCTTCACCGCCAATCCCGTCGCCAAGCCGGTGACGATCGATTTCGACTTTTTCGCCATGCCCGTTGGAATCGAAGGCGACGAGAACGGCCGGGCGCAGCGCGTGATCGTCGAACGCACAACGCTCGACGCCGAGCTGCGCAGCCATGGCACTGGCGAAACCTATGCGATCGAGGCGGGGCTGGTGGTCAGTTGCATCGGTTATCAGACGCCGCCGATCCCCGGCGTCCCCTATGAACATGGCCGCGGCCGCTTTGCCAACGACGACGGGCGCATCCTGCCCGGCCTCTATTGCGTCGGCTGGGCGCGGCGCGGGCCGTCGGGGACGATCGGCACCAACAAGCCCGACGGCGCACGCATCGGCGAAATGGTGCTGGAGGATATCGGCCGCGGCGCAGGCAAGGGAGGCCGTCCCGGACTCGACACCTTGCTCGCCAGCCGGGGGGTCACCCCGGTGACCTTCCGCGACTGGCGCCGGATCGAAGAGGCCGAAGTGGCAGCCGCGCTCGACGGCAACCCGCGCGAGAAATTCACCAGCATCGAGGCGATGCTCGAAGCGATCGGACGGTGAAGGAAAGGATTCGCGCTGCGCTGCGCTGGTTGCTCACGCTCGCTTATGGCTATGCGGGCTGGGCGCATCTCGCGCGGCCTGCACCCTTCCTCGCGATAACTCCGCCCTGGGTGCCGGCGCCCGAACTGGTCGTCGCCGCAACCGGCATCGCAGAAATTGCGGGCGCCATCGGGCTGATGATCCCGGCGACACGCAAGGCGGCCGGCTGGGGCCTCGCGCTCTATGCGCTGTGCGTCTGGCCCGCGAACATCCACCACGCGCTCGCCAATGTCGCGATCGGCGGCGCGACCTTGAGCTGGTGGTACCACGGCCCGCGCCTCGCCGCGCAGCCGCTGATCATCTGGTGGGCCCTGTGGGCGAGCGGCGCGACCGACTGGCCGTTTGGGAAAGACAATCAACCTCAAACCCGTTCGCCCTGAGCCTATCGAAGGGCCGTTCTTCTTTGCAGCGTTGAAGAGAAGAACAGTGCTTCGACAAGCTCAGCACGAACGGAAAGAAATTGGCTATTTCGCGACCGGCGTCTCGATCGGCGACTGGCCCTTCTGGCTCGCCGCATAGACCTCGACCGCCTTCAGCACGCGCAGCATGTTGCCGCTCGAAATCTTCTCGAGCTCGGCCTGCGTATAGCCGCGTCGCGCGAGTTCGGCGAACAGCCGCGGATAGCCCGTAACATCCTCCAGCCCGACCGGGGTCGCATCCATCCCGTCATAATCGCCGCCGATCCCGATATGATCGACGCCGATCGTCGCCTTGATATGGTCGATATGGTCCGCCGCGATGCCGATCGGCGTTTGCGGCGCCGGGTTCGCCGCGTCCCACGCCTTCAGCGCGGGGGCGACGGCATCGGGGTTGCCGACGTACAGCGCTTCGAGCCGCGCCTTTTCTGCCGTCCGCGAAAGCCCATGCGCGCGCAGCTTGGGATCGAGGAAGGCGGCATAGAGCACCACCATCACGACACCGCCATTGGCCTTCACCGCGGGCAGCACGCTGTCGGGCACGTTGCGCGGATGGTCGTTGACCGCGCGGACGCCCGAATGGCTGAACATGACCGGGGCCTTCGACACCTCGAGCGCGTCCTTCATCGTCGCTTCGCTGACATGGCTCAAATCGACGATCATGCCGATGCGGTTCATTTCCTGCACGACCTTCCGGCCGAAATCGGTCAGCCCGTCATGCTGCGGCGCATCGGTCGCGCTGTCGGCCCACGGCGTGGTCTTGCCGTGGGTCAGCGTCATGTAGCGCGCGCCCATGCCATAAAGCTGGCGCAGCACGGCGAGCGACGATCCGATCGACTGGCCGCCTTCCATCCCGAGCATGCCGGCGACCTTGCCCGCCTTCATCTGCTGTTCGAGTTCGGCCGAGGTCGACGCGAAACCAAGGTCGTTCGGGTAACGCGCGATCAGCCGCTTCGCGACGTCGATCTGCTCGATCGTCTGCTGCACCGCCTGCTGCTCATTCGTGTTCGACGGTACATAGACCGACCAGAATTGCGCCCCGACATGCCCCTTGCGCAGGCGCTGGATGTCGGTGTGCATCACCGTTCCATCGGGCTTGGGCCGGGTGGTATCGCGAAAGTCGAAGTCGTTGATCACATTACCGACCTCTCCACGCAATTCCCACGGCACGTCATTATGTCCGTCGAACACCGGTGCCTTCTTGAGCGCAGCTTCGGCAATCGCCTCGGGCGATTTCTGTGCAGCGACGGGAGTGGAGACGAGGGCGAAAGCGGCGAGGCCGGCGAGCAGGATGGGCTTGTTCATGGAGCGTGACCTTACGTGCTTGAGCGAGCGGCGCAAGCCCTGCTTGACGCGAGCGTAAAGCCCGCGCAGCATCGCGTGCATGACAGCTTTTGACGACTGGCGCGCGCGCTCGCCCTATTATGACGAAACCCACGAAGCACTGGCGCAAAGCGTCCGCCGTTTCGTCACGCGCGAGATCGCGCCGCACATCGACCGCTGGGAGGCGGAGGGCGAATTGCCGCGCGAGCTGCACAGAAAAGCGGCCGACGCGGGCATCCTCGGGCTGCGCTATCCAGAAGCCTATGGCGGGCACAGTGAAGGCTTCGACAATTTTCACAGCCTTGTGCTGACCGAAGAGCTGGCCGCGGTCGGCGCGGGCGGGCTCGGCGCGTCGCTGATGACGCACGGCATCGGCCTGCCCCCGATCCTCGCGCTCGGGTCCGAAGAGCTGAAGCAACGCGTCGCCCCGCCCGTGCTCGCGGGCGAAAAGATCATCGCACTCGGCATCACCGAAGCGGGCGGTGGCAGCGACGTCGCCAATCTCAAGACGACGGCGGTGAAGGATGGCGACGACTATATCGTCAACGGCGGCAAGATGTTCATCACCAGCGGCATGCGCGCCGACTGGCTGACCTGCGCCGTCCGCACCGGCGGCCCCGGCGCCGCGGGCATCTCGCTACTGCTGATCGACATGGACACCCCCGGCGTCGAACGCACAAGGCTCGACAAGATGGGCTGGCGCTGCAGCGACACCGCCGCGATCCATTTCAGCGACGTCCGCATTCCCGCCGAAAATCTGATCGGCCAGGAGAACGCCGGCTTCATCGGCATCATGCGCAACTTCAACAGCGAGCGCCTCGGCATGGCGATGGGCTGCTGCGCCTATGCCCGCGTCGCGATGGCCGAGGCGGCGGAGTGGGCGCAGCAGCGCGAAACCTTTGGCAAGCCGCTCGTCGGCCACCAGTCGATCCGCATCAAGCTTGCCGACATGGAACGCCAGATCGAGGCGACGCAGGCGTGGGTCGACCTCGCCGCATGGCAGGTCAAAACCGGCTGCGCGCGCCCCGCCGACTTCGCGATGCTCAAAGTGCAGGCAACGCGGATGCTGGAGGCCGTCGCACGCGAGGCCGCGCAAGTGCTCGGCGGCGCATCCTATATCACCGGCAGCAAGGTCGAACGCATCTACCGCGAAGTCCGCGTCAACGCGATCGGCGGCGGCAGCGAGGAAATCATGCTCGATCTGGCGGGGCGGCAGTTGTTTGGGGGAAAGCGCTAACCGCTATGGACGACAAGACAATCTCGAAGTCGTTGTCCTATTGGCTGCGGCACAACCCTGACGAGGGCGGGCTCACTATCGATCCGGCAGGTTGGGCGGAGGTCGAAGCAGTACTCGCCGCCTTGAAACGCGCGAAGCTGCCGCATGCCCTCGTAGACCTGCAGCGTGTCGTCGCCGAGAGCGACAAGAAGCGTTTCGAAGTCTCGTCCGACGGACAGTTGGTCCGAGCGCGCCAAGGGCATTCGATCCCGATCGACCTAGGCTGGCCGGTTACCACCCCACCCGAAACGTTGTTTCACGGCACGGTCGAGAAATATCTGCCCGCGATTCTGGTCGAAGGACTGCGTCCGATGGCGCGGCATCACGTCCACCTGTCGCCCGACGAAGCCACCGCGACTATTGTCGGCGCGCGGCGCGGCAAGCCGGTGATCTTGCGAATTGCCGCCAGCACCCTTCATGCCGAGGGCGCCGAGTTTCGGCTTTCCAGCAATGGCGTGTGGCTTGTCAGCCATGTCCCACCGTCGTTTGTCGAGCGAGTAGGCTGAGCTGAAAGGCTAGTGCTTGGTCTCTCCGAGGTCCCTCGACACAGGCGCGGCTTCGCGGCACATTCGCCGCATGGACACGCAATCACATAGCTGGCCCGTCGAGGCCGAAACCCTTTTAGGCGACCTCGTCAATCTCCGCCGCGCAATTCATCGCGAACCCGAACTCGGGCTGCAGAACCCGAAGACGCTCGCGAAGATCAAGGATGCGCTCGCCGGCCTGCCGCTCGAATTTCGCGAGGGGCCGTCGACCACAGGGCTGGTCGCGATCCTGCGCGGACCCGCGAATGGCCGCACCGTCCTTCTGCGCGGCGACATGGACGCCTTGCCGCTGATGGAAGATACCGGGCTCGATTTCACCTCCGAGATCAGCGGCGCGATGCACGCGTGCGGGCACGACACGCATGTCGCGATGCTCGTCGGCGCCGCGAAGCTGCTGTGTGCGGCGCGCGACCGCCTGCCCGGCACCGTGATGTTCATGTTCCAGCCGGGCGAGGAGGGCCATCATGGCGCGCGCTTCATGCTCGACGACGGGATCATCGATCCGCTGCCCGACGCCGCCTTCGCGCTCCACATCATGCCCAACGCGCCGCACGGCATTTTTGCCGGGCGTGCGGGGCCGTTGCTCGCCTCGTCCGACGTGCTCTCAATCACGGTCAAGGGCGCGGGCGGCCATGCCTCGATGCCGCAGGATGCGATTGACCCGATCCCGGTTGCTTGTTCGATCGTCACCGCGATCCAGACGATGGTCACGCGCCGCATCTCGGTCTTCGATCCCGCCGTCGTCACCATTGCGAAGATCGCGGCGGGCACAACGAACAATATCATCCCCGAAACCGCCGAGATGCTCGGCACGATCCGCACCCTGTCGCCCGAGCGCCGCGCGATGGCCGCGCGCGAGTTGAAACGCCTCGCCCCTGCGATCGCCGAAGCGCATGGGTGCACCGCCGAGGTCCAGATCGACGAAGGCTTTCCCGTCACCATCTGCGACAGCCGTGCGGTCAGCTTCGGCCAGTCGGTCGTCGAAGAGACCTTCGGCGAGCAAGCCTGGCTGACGATGGATAATCCGGTGATGGGCGCCGAGGATTTCTCCTATGTGCTCGAAAAGGTCCCCGGCGCGATGTTCTGGCTCGGCGCGAGCGAGGCGGGCAGCGACTGGCGCCAATGCTGCGGGCTCCATTCGAACCATATGGTGCTTGACGAGACGGTGATGGCGCGCGGCGCGGCATTGCACGCCGCGCTGGCGGAACGGTTTCTGAACGAAGGATTCAACGCATGATCAACATCATCGGTGCCATCATTTCGGGCCTGATCATCGGCGCGCTCGCGCGCTTCTTCTATCCCGGTGCGGTCGAGATGGGGTGGATTGCGACGATCCTGCTCGGCATCGGCGGGTCGCTCCTCGCCGGCCTCGCGACATCGCGCGGCCGCGGCGATTTTCACCGCGCGGGCTGCCTCGCCTCGGTGATCGGAGCGATCGTGCTGATCCTCGTCGGCAGGCTGCTCGGCGTCGGCGGCTAACGCTTATTCGATCATCGCCTCGACGGTTTCGTGCGGGTAGAGCATGAATTCGCGATAGAGCCGGTAATGCGCCGTATCTTCGAGCTGTACCGGCTCGATCCCGAGCGGGCTGATCTGCCACAGATCGGCATCGGGCAGCGCCATCAGGATCGGCGAATGCGTCGCCATGATCACCTGGCTGTTGTTCGCGCGCTGAATGCGGCGCAGCAGCTTGAGGAATTCGAACTGCCGTGACGGCGAGAGCGCCGATTCGGGTTCGTCGAAAATATAGATGCCCTGCTGATCGGCGCGTTCTTCAAAGAAATTGAGAAAGCCTTCGCCGTGCGACCAGGACAGATAATCGGGTCGCCCGGCATTCGAGTCGAAGGCGGCCTGATCGATGTAGCGGGCCAGCGAGAAAAAGGTTTCGGCACGGAAGAAGAAGCCCCTGCCGACCTTGGGCAGCCACGCCGCACGCAGGGCCTCCGCCAAAACGCCGCCATCGCTGCCCGAGATGTCCGACCGATCGACGGCCCTATGGCCATAACCGCCGCCACCCTCGCTGAAACCCGCGAGCACCGCGATCGCTTCGAGCAAAGTCGATTTGCCCGATCCATTCTCGCCCACCAATATCGTGACGGGTTTCTTGAACCCGACTTCAAACGCCGGATCGCCGAACAGCGGGATATTGAAGGGGTAGGTTTCGCGATCGACGGCCGGCTTGTCGGCGTCGGCAACGGGCTCCGGCATCCACACCCGCCGCAGATAGGGCGGCGGAAGCTTCGTCCTCGGCCCTCTAGCCACCGCTCACGGCACCAACACCGTATCGACCGCCTGCAGCAACAGATCGGGATAATCGAGCGTATAATGTAGCCCGCGGCTTTCCTTGCGGTGGAGCGCGCTGCGCACGATCAGCTCGGCGCATTGGAGCAGGTTGCGCAGCTCGATCAGGTCGGTGGTGACGCGGAAATGGCCGTAATAATCCTCGACCTCGTGCGTCATCATGTCGATGCGATGCCGCGCGCGCTCCAGCCTTTTGGTCGTGCGCACGATGCCGACATAATTCCACATGAAGCGGCGGATCTCGGTCCAGTTCTGCTTGATCACCACCTCTTCGTCCGAGTCAGTGACGCGGCTGGCGTCCCACGGCCGGATCGCCGGCGGCGTGTCGAGCGTGTCCCAGCACTGGATGATATGCTTCGCCGCCGCCTCGCCGAACACGAAACATTCGAGCAGCGAGTTCGACGCCAGACGATTGGCGCCGTGCAGCCCGCTCTCGGTGCATTCGCCCGCCGCATAGAGGCCGGGAAGGTCGGTGCGCCCATCGAGGTCGATCAGCACCCCGCCGCAGGTATAATGCTGCGCGGGCACCACCGGGATCGGCTGCTTGGTCATGTCGATGCCCAGCGTCAGCAGCTTTTCATAGATATTCGGGAAATGCCCCGCGACGAAATCGGGATCGAGATGGCTGATGTCGAGATGGACATAGTCGAGCCCCGAGCGCTTGATCTGGTCGTCGTTCGCGCGCGCCACAATATCGCGCGGCGCAAGTTCGGCGCGCTCGTCATAATCGGGCATATAGCGGTGGCCGGTGACGGGGTGCTTCAATATCCCGCCCTCGCCGCGCACCGCCTCGGTGATCAGGAAATTCTTGACCTCGAGATTATAGAGGCAAGTGGGGTGGAACTGCATCATCTCCATGTTCGAGACGCGGCAGCCCGCGCGCCACGCCATGGCGATGCCGTCGCCGGTCGCGCCTCTGGGCGCCGTCGAGAATTGGTACACGCGCCCCGCCCCGCCGCTGGCAAGGATCGTCGCGCGGCCGACATGCGCGTGAACCTTGCCGGTCTTTTCATCGAGCGCATAGACGCCCCACACGCGCCCCGATCCCGAATAGCGCGCCTCGTGGCGGCCGGTGATCAGGTCGATGCACGCCTGCCCCGGCAGCAGCGTGATGTTCGGATGCGCCTCGGCGGTCTTGAGCAGCGCCGCCTGCACCGCCCAGCCGGTCGCGTCGTCGACATGGACGATACGGCGGTGCGAATGCCCGCCCTCGCGCGTCAGGTGCAGCGCCTCGGCATCCTTGTTGAACGGCACGCCCATCTCGACCAGCCGCTCGATCGCATGCGGGGCATTCTCGACGACGAACTCGACCGTCTCGCGCCGGTTCAATCCGGCGCCCGCGACCATCGTGTCCTCGATATGATTTTCGAACGTGTCGCCCGCATCGAGCACCGCGGCGATCCCGCCCTGCGCCCACGCGGTCGAGCCGCCGGTCAGCTCACCCTTCGCGAGCACCAGCACGCGGCAATGATCGGCGAGCGCGATGGCGGCCGTGAGACCCGCGGCACCGGAACCGACGATGATGACGTCGTGGGAAATATTATCTGACATCAAATTTCCGTTCGCATCGAGCGAAGTCGAGATGCCCCTCGACCCCGCACTGTCCCCATGGGTGTCTCGACTTCGCTCGACACGAACGGAGACGAGAGATTACCCATTCGCCGCGCGCGTCAAATTCAGGAACACATCTTCCAGATCGGCCTCGCGCGTCGACACGTCGACGATGCCATGCCCCATCGCATTGACCGCGGCGAGCACTTCGCCCGCGTTCATGCGGTCCTTGTTGTAACTGATCGCCAGCCCGCGCGTCCCCTCGCGCTCGATCTTGTCGAAAGCAGGGTGCGTCGGCAGATCGGTGATATCTTCATCGAGCGTCACGACGACGATCTTCTCGCGCGCCATGTCGACCAGCTCGCGCGTCGGCTTGTTCGCGATGAGTTTGCCATGGTTGATGATCGCGATCCGGTCGCACAGCTCCTCGGCCTCTTCCAGATAATGCGTCGTCAGCACCACGGTCACGCCGCGATCGTTGAGGCGCTGGACATAGTCCCAAAGCTGCTGGCGGAGTTCGATGTCGACCCCCGCGGTCGGTTCGTCGAGCACGATGATCGGCGGCGAATGCACCATCGCTTTCGCCACCAGCAACCGCCGCTTCATCCCCCCGGACAGCGTCCGCGCATAGGCGTCGCGCTTGTCCGACAGATGGACCGCGGCGAGCAGCTCGTCCGAAATGCGCTTCGCCTTGGGCACGCCGTACAGCCCCGCCTGATTCTCCAGCGTCTCATACGGCGTGAAAAAGGGATCGAAGACGATTTCCTGCGGCACGATGCCGATCGAATATTTGGCGTTGCGCGGATCGGCGTCGATGTCGAAACCCCAGATGCTCGCGCTGCCGGCGGTCTTGTTGACCAGCCCCGCCAGGATATTGATCAGCGTCGACTTGCCCGCGCCGTTCGGCCCGAGCAGCCCGAAAATCTGGCCGCGCGGCACGTCGAAACTGACATTGTCGAGCGCCTGTTTGCCGCCGGCATAGAGTTTGGAGACGGCGTCGATGCGGATAGCGGCTTCACTCATGGCCGCTTCCATAGCCGCGCGCTTCGGCCGGCGAAAGCCCGCTAATTTTTCGTCAGCGCGGCGTTAACGCTAAATTCGAAACTCGCCGCTAGGACCAATGATGTGAGGACCAGACACATCATTTGCCCGCTGCCTGCGCAGCGCGGCCTAGCCATCTTTGCGCTTTTTCTTGGTGCCGCCGCCGTTTCGCCGGCGCTGGCCCAGAATAGCGCGCAAAGCGAGGCCGAAGCCATCGTGCTTCGCCCGCTCAGCTTCTTCAAGGTCAACGACCTCGATTTCGGGAGCATCATCGCCTCGGGAAGCGCGGGCACGGTGCGGCTCGCCCCCGACGGCTCGCGCACCCGCACCGGCGGCGTGACGCTCGCCGGCAATGGCGGCGAGCCCGCGCGGTTCGCGGGGCTCGGCACGCCGAACCGCCAGGTCAATATTTCGCTCGGATCGAACACGATCTGGATCACCGGGCCGGGTGTGCGGATGCGCGTGCGCGATTTCGAGATCGGCAGCACGCCGACCGCAATCCTGACGACGGCGCCGACGCGCTTCAGTATCGCCAGCGCGCTCGGCAATTATAATTTTCCGGTCGGCGGGACTCTCGAGGTCGGCGCCAACCAAATGCCGGGCGATTACAGCGGCACATTCACGATCACGCTCAACTATCTTTAGGCCTTCCGTGGGGGGAAGACGGCACCGGGGGACCACTTGCGCCTGAACGGGTGCCTGCACCGGTGCCGTCAAAGCCCCACGCAGATTATGCAGACCCGATTGCGGGCGCCCGTCCTGCTTGCTATGGGCGCGGTCGATGACCCAGCCCGCTCCCGAGACCATCCGCACGCCCAAGACCCGCATCGCCTGTGACGGCACCGGCGACGGCCTTGCCGACGCGGCCCTCGGCCACCCGCGCGTGTGGCTCGAAATCGATACCGACGAAGGCTTCGCCGACTGCGGTTATTGCGACCGGCGCTTTGTCCTCATTGGCGGCGTCACCGACAAAGCCTGACCCGCGGGGTCAAAAGTAAACAGCTGCTTTACCAAGCCCGTGCATCATCGATGAAGGTCCATCCGGCATAAATGTGCCAGACAGGAGCAGAATCTGTGGGGATTCAAGGGACCAGAAACTGTCGGGGCGCACGCCGCGCCCTGACCATCGCCGCGACAGCGGCGAGCGCCGGGCTATGCGCACCGGCCTATGCCGCCGACACCAATGTCACCGTGAATGCGGCGATCGTTCGCCCGAACACGCTGATCAAGACCGACGATCTCGATTTCGGGACGATGGTCAGCGGCGCGACCGGCGGCACAGTGACGATCAATGCGGTCACCGGCGCACGCACGACCAGCGGCGGCGTGACCCCGGTCGGAGCGGGTACCCAGCGTGCGATCTTTCAGGGCACCGGCGGCATATTGCTCATCACCGTTTCGGGCGACACCAGCGTCACGCTGACACGCGCGGGCGGCGGAGCACCTGCGCTGACCGCCAGTCTCGTGCGCGCGGCCAGCACCAGCGGCGGCGGCATCGCCCTGCTTGGCGCCACGCTGCTCCCCAGCGGGGTCCAGACCTACTATATCGGCGGGACACTGACCGTTCCGGCCAATCAGCTCGCGGGCGATTACAGCGGCACCTTCACGCTCAACGTCAATTATCTCTGACCGCTGGCGTCGGCGCGCGGGCGTGCCTATATCGGCACCATGACAAGCCCGACCGACCCCCGCCGCTTCCTCTATCGCGCCGACGCGCTCGACCCCGATCTGGCGCAGGTGCTCGCGCGCGAAGCACTCGCCAAGGCCGACGACGGCGAGCTCTACCTGCAATATCGCGCGACCGAGAGCTTCGGCTTCGACGACGGCCGATTGAAGACCGCCGACTATTCGACCGACGCGGGTTTCGGCCTGCGCGCCGTGTCGGGCGAGATGACGGGCTTTGCGCACGCCAGCGACATCAGCGCCAGCGCGATCCGCCGCGCCGCCGAGACGCTCGCGCTGCTCGACCCGTCGAACCAGCCGCACGCCGCGCCGCCGCCGCGCACCAACCGCCATCTCTATGACGAAGCGAACCCGCTCGACCTCATCCCCTTCGCGAAGAAGGTCGCGCTCTGCCAGGAAATCGACGCGGCAGCGCGCGAGCGTGATCCGCGCATCGTTCAGGTTTCGGTCTCGCTCGCGGGCAGCTGGTCGGTGGTCGAGATCGTCCGCGCCGACGGCTTCCTCGCGACCGACATCCGGCCGCTCGTCCGCCTCAACGTTAGCATCGTGGTCGAAGAGAATGGCCGCCGCGAAACCGGCAACTTCGGCCTCGGTGGTCGCTACATGTACGATCATCTGTTCGAACCGGCCCAGTGGAACCGCGCGATCGACGAAGCGCTGGCGCAGGCGCTCGTCAATCTGCGCGCGGTCGACGCCCCCGCGGGCGAATTCACCGTGCTGCTCGGCCCCGGCTGGCCGGGCGTGCTGCTCCACGAAGCGGTCGGCCACGGGCTCGAGGGCGACTTCAACCGCAAGGGCACCAGTGCCTTTTCGGGCCGCATCGGTCAGCGCGTCGCCGCGCCCGGCGTGACGGTGGTCGACGACGGCGCGATGGACAGCCCCGTTGGCGGCGGCCGTCGCGGCTCGCTCAGCATCGACGACGAAGGCACACCCACGGGCGAAACCGTGCTGATCGAGGACGGCATCCTCAAAGGCTATATGCAGGACCGCCTCAACGCGCGCCTGATGGGGGTCGAGCCCACCGGCAACGGCCGCCGCGAAAGCTTTGCGCATGCGCCGATGCCGCGGATGACCAACACCTTCATGAAGGGCGGTAACGTCGACCCCGCCGAGTTGCTCAGCCGCGTCAAGAACGGCATTTTCGCCAAAAGCTTTGGCGGCGGACAGGTCGACATCGTGTCGGGCAAGTTCGTCTTCAGCTGCACCGAGGCGTACAAGATCGAGAATGGCAAGCTCGGCGATTCGATCAAGGGCGCGACGCTGATCGGCGACGGTCCCAGCGTGCTGACCAAGGTCACCGGCATCGGCAACGACATGGCGATCGACGAAGGCGTCGGCATCTGCGGCAAGGGCGGCCAGAGCGTCCCCGCGGGCGTCGGCCAGCCAACCTTGCTGGTCAGCGGACTGACCTTGGGCGGTACGGCTTAGTACCGACCTCTCGTCATGCCGGACTTGATCCGGCATCCATGGCGGCCTCCCTTCGTGGACCCCGGATCAAGTCCGGGGCGACGACCTGTGGAGAAGGCCCTGTGACCACCCTCACTTGGCGTTCACCCTTCGCGCGCATATAGATACCCAAACAAAAGAAGAATCGGGTCGCATCATCCGCGGGGGCATCCTCCGCAACAGGGAGGGTAATATGCGTTCGAGTCTGCGTTTCGTTTCCGTGGCCGCCGTCGCCGCGATGCTCGCCGCCGTTCCCGGCTCGGCGCAAAAATCGACCGGTCCCAAGGAACGTTATGAAATGGACGTCGCGACGATGTCCGGCTTTGCCGCCATGGCGGGCGGCGGACGCGGCGGGCTGGGCGGTGCGATGGGCATGATGTTCGGCGGCGATCCGTCGAGCAAGGTCGCCTATAATCTCAACCTCCGCCTCGGCTCGAACGACGCGCCGACCGCGCCGCCGCCGAAGGGTGATCATTTCTTCCTGCCGCAGGCGAAGCTCGGCAAATCGGTGCCGCTGATCAGCGTCGAGCGCAAGGAAGGCACCTATCCGACCGAATTCGAGCGGCCGAAGGGGCGCCTGCTCCTCTATTGGGGTTGCGGCGCCAAGGCCGGGCCCGGCCAGCCCGTGATCATCGACTTTGCCAAGGTCGCTGCGGGGCAGGTTCCGCCGGGACTGTTTTCAAGCGCGGTACCGGTGATTCGCGAAGTCAGCCAGATGAACAGCCGCTCCTACACCGACTGGCCGAACAGCAAGAATGGCAAGCAGCCTGGCGGCGGCTCGTCACTGCTCGGTGCGCACCGCGTTGCGAGCAATTATGGCCCCGACATCAATTTCACTCTCGCGCAGGACTATATGCAGCGCCTGTCGGCTTCGACCGCGATTCAGGGCGACCAGTCGGTGATGCTGCGGTGGAATCAGGTGCCGACCGCGACGGGTTACGCCGCGTGGACGATCGGCGGCATGGACCGGCAGGACAAGGGCGGCGACATCGTCTGGTGGACGAGCAGCGCGTCGAAGGAATTCGGCGGCGGGCTTTGGGACTGGTTACCGCCCTCGGTCGTCGCGAACCTCATCACCAAGAAGATCGTGATGCCGCCCAGCCAGACGAGCTGCCAGATCCCCGCCGAGGTCAAGAAAGCGTCGGGCGAGATGATGATCGGCAATCTCAACGCCTTCGGCCCCGAGGCGAATTTCTCCTATCCGCCCAAGCCGGCAGGCAATGCGGCGTGGAATATCGACTGGACGGCGAAGGTCCGCTTCCGCTCGCACACGATGCTGCTGATTGGCGCCGATTTTGGCGGCATGGACGGGTCGTCGGCCGGCGGCAGCACCCCCGTGGAACCCGCCAAGAAGAAGAAATGCAAAGGTCCGCTCGGTATCCCGCTGCCCGACGGAGCGTGCTGATACAGCGGCGAGTCAGCCCCTGTTCACGCGCTTGAGCATAAAAGGGCGCCGGGTAGGGTATGATGAAGACAGGAGTCGAACCATGCGTCACCTAATCCCGGCGATTTTTGCCGCCGCCGCTCTGGCCGCCGTTCCGGCCGCCTCGTCGGCGCGGGAAAAGCTTACCCCCGAAGCCAAGCTGGAAAAACTGCTTGAAGGCCGCGTCGCGGGCGAACCGCAGGACTGCCTCCCGCTGACCAGCATCTCCAGCTCGCAGGTCATCGACAAGACAGCCATCGTCTATCGCGTCGGCAGCACACTGTGGGTCAACCGTCCGAGGGGCGGCGCCGACTCGCTCGACGACGACGATATCCTCGTGACCAAGACGTCGGGTAGCCAGCTGTGCAGCATCGATACCGTCCAGCTGCGCGACCGCTCGAGCCACATGTACAGCGGCTTCGTCTCGCTCGGCGAATTCGTCCCCTATCGCCGCGCCAAGGGCGAATAGCCTTGTTCGTCATTGCGAGGGCCGAAGGCCCGTGGCAATCCAGAGCGGTGCAACACCGCCCTGGATTGCTTCGCTCCCGTTAGACGGGCGTTATCCTGAGCGCCTGCAAGGCAGTCGAAGGGCTCGCAAGGACGGATAATATGGAAATATCGGATGTTCCCGCCCCGCCCGCCGACTGGGCTGCGCAATTGCTTGCCTTCTGGTTCGACGCGCATGGCTTCGACGACTGGTATGGCGGCGGTCCCAGGTTCGATGCCGAACTCCGCGCCATCGCCGAAGACTGGCACGAGGCGTTGCGTTCGCAACCCGCCGAAGCCTTCCTGACCGACGCCGATACCGCGCTCGCGGCGACGATCCTGTTCGATCAGGTGCCGCGCAACCTGTTTCGCGGCCACGCCGACGCCTTTGCCACCGACGACCTCGCGCGCGCGATAGCCCGCGGCATCGTCGCCAAAGGTTGGGACCAAAACTGGTCCGACGACCGCCGCCAGTTCGCGTACCTCCCCTTCGAGCATAGCGAGGATATCGCCGACCAGCGCGAATCGCTGCGGCTGATGGGCCAGCTCGCCGATCCGGTCTTCGCCGATTATGCGAAGAAGCATTTCGACATCATCGACCGCTTCGGCCGCTTCCCGCACCGCAATCATGTCCTCGGCCGTACCACCCGCCCCGAAGAGGAAGCGGCGGTAGAGGAAGGCAGGAATTGGTGATAGGGCGGGCGCGAACCGGAGAACAGCCATGGCCGAATTCACCGATACGCTGACCGACAAGCATATCGCCTTCATCGAAAGGCAGCCGGTCTATTTCACCGCGACCGCCGCCGCCGATGCGCGAATCAACCTGTCGCCCAAAGGCTATGCCGACAGCTTCAAAATCCTGTCGGACAATCAGGTCGCCTATCTCGACTTGGGCGGATCGGGGAACGAAACTCACGCGCACCTCGCCGCCGACGGCCGCATAACGATCATGTTCTGCGCTTTCGACCGCACCGCGTTGATCCTGCGTATCTATGGCCGCGGGCATGCGGTGCTGCCGCAGGATGCGGAGTGGGACGCGCTCGCCGCGCACTTCACGCTGATCCCCGGCACGCGCCAGATTTTCGTCATCGACATCGAAAGCGTGCAGACGAGCTGCGGCTGGGGCGTGCCGATGATGGAACTGCAGCACGAACGCGAGACACTGCAAAAATATCACCGTCAGTCGGACCCCGTGCTGTGGGTCGAAAAATTCCAGGGCCGCACGAAAAGCATCGACGGCCTGCCGACGCGCCCGACCGATCGTTTCATCACGGGCGAAGTCTGATGCCGCTCGTCGAACTGGTACGCCTGCCCAATGGCGCCGAAGCCGAATTGCTGCGCGGCCGACTCGAAAGTGCGGGGGTTCACGCGGTGTGCTTCGATGCGGGGATGAATATCGCCGAAAGCGTCGGACTGCTCATCCCGGTCCGCATCATGGTGCTCGACGAGGATCTGACCGAAGCGCAGGCGCTGTTGGCCGAGTTTGAGGCTGGTTAATGTTCGCGTCATTGCGAGGAGCCGAAGGCGACGCGGCAATCTCCAGCTATCGACCTTACGCCAAGGCCGATAGCTGGAGATTGCTTCGCTCCGCTCGCAATGACGAAACTCCTTACCGGAACTCCAAGCGCGGCCACTCGTCATTGATGTTGAAACAATGAAAGAAAACAGGCTCCTCTCTCCCATGATCAAGGTCGCCAGCTACAATATGCGCAAGGGCATCGGGCTCGACCGCCGCCGCGACCCCGGTCGTGTGCTGTCGGTGCTCGGCGAACTCGACGCCGATATCGTCGCACTGCAGGAGGCCGACCGCCGGTTCGGCACGCGCGCGAGCGCGATCCCGCCGCATATGTTCGAAGACCATAGCGACTATATTCCCGTCAGCCTCGACAATCGCCCGCACAGCATCGGTTGGCACGGCAACGCCCTGCTCGTGCGCAAGGGCGCGGAGATCGAGGAAAGCCACGCGCTCCACCTGCCGACCCTCGAACCGCGCGGCGCCGTCGCGGCGACAATCCGCATCGGCGATACGCGGCTGCGCGTCGTCGGCATGCATCTCGACATTTCGGGTCTGCGCCGTCGCCACCAGGCGCGCGCGATCCTGTCGCACCTCGCCGACGGCGAGGATCTGCCAACGATCCTGATGGGCGACTGCAACGAATGGCGCAATCGCGGCGGCTGCCTCGCCGATTTCGGCGAACGCCACCATATGGTCGACACCGGTCACAGCTTCCACAGCCGGCGTCCGGTCGCCAGGCTCGACCGCATCTTTGCCACCCCCGACCTTCAGCCGGTCGACGCCGGGGTGCACCAGAGCGCGCTCGCGGCGCGCGCGTCGGATCATCTGCCGATATGGGCGCGGTTCAAGGCGGTCGATTAGAAACCGTCGCCCCCGCGAAGGCGGGGGCCGCAGCCGGCCTTGCGCAACATCTCTAGCGCCCCCCGCCTTCGCGGGGGCGACGGCCATTGCCCAAAATTTAGGCAAATCCTTGCCTCACCTGCCCATCGGACGAACGATTGTTCCCCCGGCTCCGGCCAAAGCGTCACAAAATGTCAATTATTTCAGCAACTGCCTAATCTGGCACGCCCGTTGCAGTGCAACATGGTGCCATTAGCAAAAGGGGGCGTCATGAAGCTGATCTTGGCCATCATCAAACCATTCAAGCTCGACGAGGTGCGCGAGGCGCTCACCGGACTGGGCATCGCCGGCATGACCGTGACCGAGGTCAAGGGGTTCGGCCGGCAAAAGGGACAGACCGAAATCTATCGCGGCGCCGAATATGCCACCAATATGGTGCCGAAGGTGAAGATCGAGCTCGTCTGCGACGATGCGCTCGCACCGCGGGTCGTGGAAACGCTGCAGCAAAGCGCCGGCACCGGTTCGATCGGCGACGGCAAGATTTTCGTCCTCGACGTGGGTCAGGCCGTGCGCATCCGCACCGGTGAGACCGGCGAGGCGGCACTGTAATGACGAAGGGGGAAAACATGACGTTCGCAAATAAATTTGCGGCGAGCGCCGGGGCCGTCGGTCTCTCGCTGTTCGCCGCGCTGCCCGCCTGGGCGCAGGAAGCGGCCGCGCCGGCCGCCGATACGGCGGCTCCCGCCGCTTTCACGCCAACGGCCGATATGGTCAACAAGGGCGACGTGGCTTGGATGCTCGTCGCCTCGGCGTTGGTCCTGATGATGTCGGTGCCGGCGCTGGCGCTCTTCTATGGCGGCCTTGTCCGCGCCAAGAATATGCTGTCGGTGCTGATGCAGGTGCTGACCATCGTTTGCGTCTCCGCGCTGGTCTGGTTCAGCTGGGGCTATTCGATGGCCTTCACCTCCACCGGTACGCCATTCCCCACGCTGTTCGGCGGCCTCGACAAGGCGTTCCTCGCCGGCGTCGATGTGAACACCTTCGCCGCCACCTTCTCGAACGGGGTCTATCTGCCCGAATATGTTTTCGTGATCTTCCAGATGACCTTCGCCTGCATCACGCCGGCGCTGATCGTCGGGGCGTTTGCGGAGCGCGTGAAGTTCACGCCGCTGATCATCTTCACGGTGCTGTGGCTGACGCTCGCCTATTTCCCGATCGCGCACATGGTGTGGTACTGGGCCGGCCCGGACTTCCTGCACGCTGCGCCGGATGACATGGGCCTGCTGTGGGGCTGGGGTGCGCTCGACTTTGCCGGCGGCACCGTCGTCCATATCAACGCAGGTATCGCCGGTTTGGTCGGCTGCCTCGTGATCGGCCCGCGCCTTGGCTATAATTCGGAACCAATGCCCCCGCACAATCTGGTCATGACGATGATCGGTGCCTCGTTGCTGTGGATCGGCTGGTTCGGTTTCAACGCCGGCTCGGGTCTCGAAGCCAACGCCTTCGGCGCGCTCGCCTTCATCAACACGCTCGTCGCCACGGCAGCCGCGGGTGCGACCTGGGCGATCATCGAGCAGATCGTGCACAAGAAGCCGTCGCTGCTGGGCGGTGTGTCCGGCGTCGTCGCCGGTCTGGTCGCCATCACTCCGGCGGCGGGCTTCGCCCATCCCGGCACCGCGATCCTCCTCGGCGCGGTCGCCTCGCTGGTCTGCTTCTTCTTCGTCACCACCGTGAAGAAGAAACTCAAATATGACGACTCGCTCGACGTGTTCGGCATCCATGCCGTCGGCGGCATCGTCGGCGCGATCGGCACCGGCTTCGTCGCCAATCCGGCATGGGGCGGTCAAGGCTGGATCGATTACACCGCGCCCGTCGCCAAAGCCGGCGAGTTCGATCTGGCCGGTCAGGTGATGACGCAGATCTGGGCCGTCGGCACCACCGTCCTGTGGACCGGCGTCGTCAGCGCAGTGCTGTTCCTCGGCCTCAAATACACCATCGGCCTGCGCCCGTCGAAGGACGTCGAGCAGGAAGGGCTCGACCTCGCCGAACATGGGGAGCGCGCCTACAACTATTGATCACGAGACAGGATACCCGTCGCCGCACGTCTCTCTCCTTTCAAGCGGCGGTGGCGGGATCCTACCCAGGTTCCTCCTGCGAACCACTGGCCGGGGCTTGTCCCCGGCCATTTTTTGTGCACCGCTCCGGCCCGCGGCAAAGCCCGTCAGGGCGGCTGGGCAAGGCGCTTTTTCACGCTGAAATGCTGCACAAAATTTGCGCAGCATTGGCGAAAATTTAGGCCTTCCCATCATGACATTAATATGGCATTCATTGCGTCAACAGTTTCAGGAGGGGAGAGCCTGAAAGGCTGGGCCGGGACGCAAGTCCCGGCCCTCTTTTTTTGTGCGCAGCACAGACAACCCAAAAAATCGGCAGTTTTTCAGGCTTTGCTGCGCCGGTACCGCAACATTGCAAACACCCGCCAGCTGCCATCATCTTGCAGAATCGAGTCGCTGACGACCAGCGTTCCACCGCGTTCGAGCGCATAGGTCGACCGGCCGATCTCGACATCGGCACTCCCCCAATGCGTCCACCACGAGGCCCCGGCCAGACCGCCCGCGACGGCACGCTTCTGGCCGTAGCTGTCGGTCCAAGTGCCGTGCAAACGACGCTTGTTATCGAACGCATAAATGGCCTCGGCCGAATAGGTCACCGGCGGCGCCCCGGCGATGGACAGCCGGTAGGCGAGCGTCGTCGCGCCCGCCTTGCCCGGCGCGATATCGAGCGTCGCGGTCGCGGGCTTGCCGAATGCCTCGCCTTCGCCGGCCCAATGCCCGTGCCACGCGTCCAGCGACGGCGTTTCGGCAGCGGACGCCAGCGGGGCGATCAGCGCCGCGGCCCACCAGAGCGACGTCATGCCGCCGCTTCGGACTTCGAAAACATGAAGGCGTTGCCGTCGGGATCGTAAAAGGTGATCAGCTTCACCAGCCCCGGGATATGCTGGATATCGCCGTCCTGCCGCACAGCTTCGCTGTCGAGATGCGCCTTTGCCGCGTCGATGTCGGCCACCTCGAACACATTGGTCGCGCCGCCGCCCTGCGCGACGCTTTCGACCTGGCTCAGCCCGATATTCACCCCCGCCATCGGCGTCGCCAGCTCGCACCAGCCGATCTCGTCGGCGCGGTAGAGCAGCGTGCACTGCATCACCCGCTCGTACCAGGCGATCGACGCGGTCATGTCCTTGACCCCCATCGAACAGGTGAGTTCGGATCCAAATTCGATTGCCATACCATGTCTCCCTTCATCAACGCACTTGCGTCAATGGTCTGGTTTGTATAGTTACTCGCAAATGCCGTCAAGCAAGCCCGATCCTTTGCTCGTCCAGCTCGGCAGCCACCGCTGGCTGGTACCGCTGCTCGCCGATCTCGCGGTGCACAAGGGCGCACGATTCGTCGAGCTGATCCACCGGCTGGAGCTTTCACGCGACAGCCTGTCGCGCACGCTCGATGCGGCAGCCGCCGTCGGCTGGATCCGGCGCAACCCCGGCCACGGCCATCCGCTCCGCCCCGAATATATATTGACCGAAGCAGGGACGGCCGCCGCAACCCGCGCCGCGACAATCGCCGGGGCGCAGCAAGCGATCGGCCTTTCGCCCGGGGCGGGAACGCGCTGGGGCTTGCCGCTGGTGGCTGGGATCGGGGCGGGTCACGATCGCTTCAACGCGCTGTCGCGCCTGCTCGCTCCTGCAACCCCGCGAGCCTTGTCGCAGGGACTGACAGCGCTCGGGAACCACGGATTGGTCGTGCGAGAGGTGCTCGACATGCGCCCGCCCGCGAGCCGCTACGATCTCACGAAAAGCGGCCTCCTACTCGCCGCTGCTTGTGGCTGATCCCGGCGAAAGCGGGGGAACCGCTAGGCTAGCGCTGCCTTCACGAAATCGGCCGCGCGTTCGCCGATCATGATGCTCGGCGCATTGGTGTTGCCGCTCACCAGCCGCGGCATGATGCTCGCGTCGGCGACCCACAATCCCTCGATCCCGTTCAACTTCAGCTTCGGATCGACCACCGCGTCGGCATCGCTCCCCATCCGGCACGTCCCGACCGGATGATAGACGGTGTCGGCGCGGCTGCGGATCAGCGCGTCGAGCGCCGCGTCATCGTCGAGGTTCACCGGATGCCGGTCGGTGCCCGCATAGTCCGACAGCGGCGGTGCGGCAGCGATGCGGTGCATCATCCGCACCCCGGCCCGCAGCGCCGCGATGTCGCAGTCGTCGGTCAGGAAACCCGGGTCGATCGCGGGCGCCGCCGCGGCATCGCCCGACGCGAGCCGCACCGTCCCGCGGCTTTCGGGGCGCAGAACGCAGGCATGGCACGAAAAGCCGTGCCCCTTCACCTTGGTCCGCCCATGATCCTCGAGCATCGCGGGAACGAAATGATATTGGATGTCGGGCGCGGGCAGGTCGGGGCGCGATTTCCAGAAGCCGCCCGCCTCGGCGAAACAGGTCGTCATGATGCCGCTGCGCTTCGTGCGGTGCTCGAAGATCGCCTTCACCATTCGCCAGGTGCCGCCAAGACTGTCGCCGAAAGCGTCGGTCGAGCGCGTCTCCCAGCTCGACACATAGTCGATATGGTCTTGCAGATTTGCGCCGACGCCGGCGCGATCGGCAACGATGTTGATGCCATGGTCCCTGAGGTGCGCGCCGGGTCCGATCCCCGACAGCATCAGGATCTGCGGGCTGTTGAAAGCCCCCGCCGACAGGATCACCCCGCCGCGTGCGCGCAGCGTCTCGCGTGCCGATCCACGGCGGATGACGACCCCCGTCGCGCGCCCGTTCTCGACCAGGATCTTTTCGACGAGCGCCCCGGTCCGCACCGCGAAATTACCATGCGCGCGCAGCGGTTCGACATAGGCGCGCGCCGCCGACCACCGCTCGCCGCCCTTCTGCGTCACCTGATAGAGCCCGAACCCCTCATTGTCCGGTCCGTTGAAATCGGACGTCCGCGGCAATTGCAGCGCCGCCGCGCTCTCGAGGAACCGCCGGCTCGTCACATTGGGCCAGCGCTGGTCCATGACGTTGAGCGGGCCCGCAGCGCCGTGAAATTCGTCACCGCCGCGCTCATTGCCTTCGCTGCGCTTGAAGAAGGGCAGCACGTCGGCATAGCTCCATCCGTCCGCGCCAAGCGATGCCCACTGGTCGTAATCGAATGCGTGGCCGCGGATATAGATCATCGCGTTGATCGCGCTCGACCCGCCGAGCCCGCGTCCGCGCGGCTGGTATCCGGAGCGCCCGTTCAGTCCCGTCTGCGGCACCGTCTCATATTGATAGTTGGAACTTTTGGGGATGAAAGGCATGAAGCCCGGCGTCTTCACCCGGATCGTGTCGTTGCGCCCGCCCGCCTCGACCAGACAGACCGTCCGCGAACCGTCCTCGGCCAGCCGCCCTGCCGCCGCGCTGCCCGCGCTGCCGCCGCCGATGACGATGATGTCGAACTGATCCATGCTTGCGATTCTCCCTCGCGCCGCCCGCTGGCGGCCACCCGGGTGCTTACATGAATGTCATTAGGCGGTGAGACAAGGGGAAGATCGCGTCTTTCGATCAGATGCAATTTCCCATGAAGCACGCGGCCAACAACAGGATGGGTATGACAAGAACCGGCAGCAACAAAGCGGCCGGAAGGACGATCATCGCACAGCCGCCGGCGATCAGTCGTCCGTTACCCCTCCGCCACGCGAAAGCTGCGGCGATCGGGCAGACCAGCAGGGCGACCAGAATAAGCGGTGCCGAAAGCCGGCCAAAATCTTCACCGGCATAGACGCCGATGAGGACGAGAACCAACGGAACCCCGCCCGCGACGAGCGTCACGACATCCCAATATTTCCAGCGCGCGACGCGGCTTGCGGCCGCACGCAATCTCATTCCGCAGGTTCTTCGGCCGGCCGCCCTGCGGCCCAGCGTTCCTTGATCATCGCGCTCGTCGACCGGCTGCCATCGTGGCTCCAACCCGGTTCGCGCCAGATATAGGACAGCTTGTGCCGCCACGGCGCGGCCCACACATCCTTCGCGATCCCGACCCATTCGTGCACAGCCGCCCACAGGATGTTGAAGCTGCCGAGCTGTTTCACGATGCCATAACGCACCGGCTCGTCGTCGCGTTCGGGAACGAAGCTGCCGAACATCTTGTCCCAGATGATGAAGACGCCGGCATAGTTCGCGTCGAGATAGCGCGGGTTCACGCCGTGATGGACGCGGTGGTGCGACGGGGTGTTCATCACCGCCTCGAACCATTTGGGCAGCCGCTTGATCGCCTCGGTATGGATCCAGAATTGATAGATCAGGTTCAGTCCCGCGCAGAAGAACACCATCGCGGGCGGAAAACCGATCAGGAACAGCGGCAGACGGAAGATGAAAGCGATGCTGATGAAGCCCGTCCACGTCTGCCGCAGCGCCGTCGACAGATTATAATGCTGCGAGCTGTGGTGGATGACATGGCTCGCCCAGAACCAGCGGACGCGGTGCGCACTGCGATGAAAGACATAATAGGCCAGATCGTCGAGGAAGAAGCAGAGGATCCACGCCCACCACCAGCTTTGAAATTCGATGCCGATGTCGAACAGCCGGTACTGGTGCAGCCATACCGCCAATCCCACCACCATGCCGCCAACGAGTGCACTCGCAACCTGGCTCCCCGTGCCGAGCATCAGCGAATTGAGCGTATCGCGCGCTTCGTACCGGCTTTTGTCGCGGCGGAGCGAGACGATCATTTCGACAATCAGCAGCAGGATGAAGGCGGGGACCGCGTAGGTGACCGGATCGGGCAGCTTATCCACAGTTCAGATCCCGCATCCGGCTGGCCCACATTCCTGCGTCTTTCCCCAGCTGCAGCGTCACCGATCCGAACGTTTTCTCGGCTGTCGTCAGCGTCAGGAAATCCTTGTCGAGCCGCCCTTCGACGCTGGCATCGACGGGGCGCGCCGCAAAATGATTGCCATGCGCGCGCACCAGCATCATCCGCCCCTCGGCATTTTTCACGATTGCGGCAAAACCTGCCCGGTCGCGCGCGACGTCTATGCCGCGAAACCCCGTCTCGGCCTCTTCGGCCAGGCGAATGGCGTGGTCGGCGTCGGCAATTCGCGGATCGGCGCCCAGACCCATCGCCCTCACCAGCCACACAATGAAGAGCACTGCAATGATCGATGCCCCGGTCTGAACCAGTTCGGCCGCCGTCATTGCTCCCCCGCCAGCGCGTCAAGCATCGGACGAAGCCCCGACAGGTCATACCCCGCATTCGCCGCGGCCTCGACGATCGCATCGATATCGTCGCCGGCGCGCGCACGCGTCAGCGCCCACAAGTGCGTCGAGCGCGTTCCCGACCGGCAATAAGCGAGAACCGGTCCGGTCGCGCCCGAAAGCACCGCGTCAAGCGCATCGAGCTGCGGATGACTGAACCCCGCGTGCCCCACCGGAATCGCCGCATAGGCAAGCCCCTCGGCGGCGGCGGCGTTCGCAATCTCGTCGCCCTGCGGCGCTTCGGGCTCTTCGCCGTCGGGGCGGTTGTTGACGATCATCGCAAAGCCCGCGGCCTTGGCCTCGGCCACATCCTCGAGGGTGATTTGCGGGGCGACGCTATAGTCGGCGGACAGGGTTCGAAAATCGCTCATGCCAGCGATCTACTCCCGCCGCCCACTTGCTGACAAGCGTGAAGGTGCGTTGCCGCTTCCCTTGCCCCGCGCTTCGCTTATGGTCGATAACCATGACCGATCATTTCAACTGGGCATTCGGCTATTGCGCGGCGCGCGGATATGCCCACCCCATCGCCGCCACCATCCCCCCAGCATTATGGTTCGATGTCGGAAAACCCGATCAGGCCGGTCGCTTCGTTCTAGGAGACGCATCGGGCGAAGCCGCCGCAGCCGCATTCGCCGCAGTCGATGCGCCGCATATCTATGTCGACATCGCAGCCCCGCGCGACGCGATTCTCCCGCATATTCCGCCGCACTGGCAGCCCCGCGACGCCATGTGGCTGATGGCGGCCGGGGCCGACATGCCCGCGGCGCGGCCCACGCCCGATTTTGCGATCGAGATCGAGGAAAGCGCCCACCGTTTCGAAGCGGTTGCCCGGGATGCCAACGGCTCGCTCGCCGCGCGCGGCGTCCTCGGCATCCACGACGCCATCGCCGTCTATGACCAGATCGTGACCGAACCCCAGTTCGGCCGCCGCGGGCTCGGCTCCGCGATCATGGCCGAGCTCGGCCGTCTCGCCGTCCGCCGCGGTGTCACCGAATGCCTGCTAGTCGCCACCGCGGACGGCAAGGCCCTCTATGAACGACTCGGCTGGTCGCTGCGCAGCGACATCGTCTCGGTCATTTCGCCGGACTGACCGGCCGGCCGGTTCAATATTGCCGGATCACGTTCAGGAACGCGTCGCCCCACGCCTCGAGCTTCTTGCCCCCGACGCCGGGGATGTCCGCCAGCGCGCTCCGCGTCGCCGGCCGCTGACTCGCCATTGCGCGCAGCACCGCATCGTGAAAGATGACATAGGGCGGCACCCCGGCTTCGGCCGCGAGCTCGCGCCGCATCGCGCGCAGCGCATCGAACAACGGATCGCCGACCGGGTTCGGCGTGGCGCTTGCACCGCCGCGCGCGGCGCGCTGCGTGCGCTTTACCGGCGGCTCGGCCATCAGCACCGGCGCCTCGCCCTTCATCATCGCGCGCGCCGCGGGGCCGAGCATCAGTCCGCCATGCTCGGTCGTGTCGAGCGCCTCGCGTGCCATCAGGCTGCGCACCAGCGGCTTGATCAACCGTGCTTCTTCGCCCGCGACGATCCCGAACACCGACAGTTTGTCGTGGCCGCGGCCGACGATCCGTTCGTCGCTCCGCCCCGTCAGCACCGCCTCGATATGTCCCGCGCCATAGCTTTGTCCGGTGCGATAGACCGCCGAGAGCAGCTTTTGCGCCAGCACCGTCGCATCGACCTGGCGTCCAGGCTCCAGGCAATTGTCGCAGTTTCCGCACCGTTCGGGCGGGTTTTCGCCGAAATGCCGCAGCAGCAGCGCGCGGCGGCATTCGACCGTCTCGACCAGCGCCCCAAGTGCATTGAGCCGCGTCCGCTCGCCCGCAACGCGCGCCTCGGGCAGTTCGGACAATCGCATTCGCGCACGCGCAAAATCGTCGGCGCCCCACAGCATCATCGCTTCGGCCGGATCGCCGTCGCGCCCCGCGCGCCCGGTTTCCTGATAATAGCTTTCGATCGACTTCGGCAGGCCCGCATGTGCCACAAAGCGCACATCGGGCTTGTCGATCCCCATGCCGAACGCGACCGTCGCGGTGACGATGCCGTCCTCCGACGCGACGAAATCATGCTGGACGCGCGCGCGGATTTCGGGGTCGAGCCCAGCATGATAGGCGGCAACGCTCCGCCCGGTCGCCGCCGCAATCTGCTCGGCGAACCGCTCGGTGCCGCTTCGCGTCGGACAATAGACGATCCCCGGCCCCGGATTGGCGGCGATGAAATCGACGAGCTGCTTCGCCGGGCTGATCCGCGGCCGGACCGCATACCGAATGTTTGGCCGGTCGAACCCCGCGAGGATCAGCCCGTCGGCGGGAATTCCCAGCTGGACGAGAATATCCTCGCGTGTGTGCTTGTCGGCGGTGGCGGTGAGCGCCAGGCGCGGCACATCGGGAAACGCATCGAGCAGCGGCCGCAGCAACCGGTAATCGGGCCGGAAATCATGCCCCCATTCGGACACGCAATGCGCTTCGTCGATCGCGAAAAGCGCGGGCGTCTGCGCTTCGAGCAAAGTCCGGAACCCCTCGCCCGTCGCGCGTTCGGGGGCGACGTACAGCAGGTCGAGATTGCCGTCGCGATATGCCTGCCGCGTTTCGGCCCAGTCGGCATCGACGCTCGTCAGCGACGCGGCACGGATTCCCGCCGCGCGCGCGCCGCGCAACTGGTCGTGCATCAGCGCGATCAGCGGCGACACGACGACGACGCAGCCGTTCAGCGCGACCGCAGGCAACTGATAGGTCAGCGACTTGCCGGCGCCCGTCGGCATCACCGCCAGCGTCCGCTCGCCCGCCATCACGCGCTCGACAACCTCCGACTGACGCCCGCGAAAGGCATCGAAACCGAAGGTGGATTTGAGCAAAGGGAGGAGCGCGTCGGCGGACATTGCGATGGGCGATAGGAAGTTTAGGAGAAAGGGGGAAGCCCCGACCTCAACCATTTCAACCCTTTTCCCGTTCGCATCGAGCGAAGTCGAGATGCCCCTCAATGTTGCGCGCCGCCGACGGGTGTCTCGACTTCGCTCGGTACGAACGGAATTCTTGCCCGGCTAGGCCAGCGTCAGCATCGCCCGCTCGGCCATCCGCGATGCGGTCACGCGTTCGGCCATCACGACATGGTCGGCGCCGCGCCGCACCAGATCGTCGACCTCTTCGTCCGAATGCGCGCGCGCCACGATCACCAGCTTCGGGTTGATCGCCCGCGCGCGTCGTACGATCGCCCCCGCCTCGACCCCCTCGGGGATCGCGATCAACAGCGTGGACGCCGTGTCGAGCCCCGCCTGCCGCAGGATGCTTTCCTTCGTCGCATCGCCGACGATCACCGTCGCCCCGGCCGCGCGCGCCGCCGCGGCCATATCCTTCTGGTCCTCGATCACCGTCAGCCCCTCGCCGCGCCCGCAGATCAGGCTGCCGATATGGCTGCCGACGCGGCCATAGCCGATGAGTACGACGCCGGCGTTGCACGGCGCGGGGGCCTCTTCAGCGCGCGCCTCCGGCTCATCCTCTGTCTGGACACCGCGCATATATTTCACCGCAAGCGAAAAAAGGATCGGGTTGAACAGGATCGACAGCAACGACCCGGCAAGAATCAGGTCGCGCCCCGTTTCGGGCAGCACCTTGAGCCCCACGCCCAGCCCCGCAAGGATGAACGAAAATTCGCCGATCTGCGCCAGGCTGACCGACACCGTCAGCGCGGTCCCCGAATCATGGCCGAAGGCGCGGACGAGCGCATAGGCGGCCAGCGACTTGCCGAAAACGATGATCGCCACGGTCGCGATCACCGGCCCCGGCTGCTCGATCAGCACCATCGGGTCGAACAGCATCCCGACCGACACGAAAAACAGGACCGCGAACGCGTCGCGCAGCGGTAGCGTTTCTTCGGCCGCGCGGCGGCTGAGCTGCGTCTCGCCGAGGATCATCCCCGCGAAAAACGCGCCGAGCGCAAAGGACACATCGAAAATCACCGCCGCGCCGAACGCGACCCCCAATGCGATCGCCAGCACCGCGAG
Source organism: Sphingopyxis sp. GW821-FHT10B01 (assembly GCF_059415685.1). Classification (NCBI taxonomy): domain Bacteria; kingdom Pseudomonadati; phylum Pseudomonadota; class Alphaproteobacteria; order Sphingomonadales; family Sphingopyxidaceae; genus Sphingopyxis; species Sphingopyxis sp. GW821-FHT10B01. Next base: position 262,577 of record NZ_JBWKNS010000002.1, read on the forward strand.
GCGGAACAACTCACGCGACCCCGAATGTGCGACCCAGTGGAGCACCCACGGCAGCACCCGCCGCGCGACCACGAACATGAAAATACCGAAACCGACAACCTTGAGCAGCACGATCGCCGCCGATTGCAGCAACCCGGCGCTGCCGCCCTCATCGCCGCGCGCGCCGAACATCGCGGGCAACAACACGAGTGCGAGCACCATCACCAGATCCTCGACGATCAGCCAGCCGACCGCGATCCGTCCCTTTTCGCTCTCGACCATGTCGCGCGCCTGCAAGGCCCGCAGCAGGACGACGGTACTCGCGACCGACAGCGCGAGCCCGAAGACCATGCTGCCCTCGATCGACCAGCCTAGCCACAAGCCAAGCATCATGCCCAAGGCCGTCGCGACGGCAATTTGCGCCACCGCCCCCGGCACCGCGATCCTGCGCACCGACAGCAGGTCTTTCAGCGAAAAATGAAGCCCGACCCCGAACATCAGCAGGATCACGCCGATCTCGGCGAGCTGGAGCGCGAGCCCGGTATCGGCGACAAAGCCCGGCGTGAACGGTCCGACGAGGACGCCCGCAAGCAAATAGCCCGCAATCGGAGAAATGCGCAACCGATGCGCCAGCGCGCCCATCAGGAACGCCACGCCCAGACCGGCGACGATGGTTCCGATCAGGCTGGTGTCATGCGGCATAGCCCTTGCGTAAAGGGCGCGGGCGCAAGGGGTCAACCCAAGGCAAGTAATTTAGTTGCGATTGGACCGTCAGGCGGCGCGGACCTGCTCGCCCTCGGCCGCCGCGCGTCCAGGGCGCCCGATCAGGAACCCCTGCGCCTCGTCGCAACCCTCGCGACGCAGCACATCGAGCTGTTCGGGGGTCTCGATGCCCTCGGCGAGGATCGGGATAGACAGGCTCTTGCCGAGCGCAAGCACCGCGCGAAGAATCGCTGTCGACTGAATATTGCCTTCGAGCTCGGCAGCGAAGAAACGGTCGAGCTTGATCTTGTCGAACGGAAAGGCCCGCAGCGTTTCGAGCGACGAATAGCCGGTGCCGAAATCGTCGAGCGCGACCCCGATGCCCAGCGCCTTGATCTGGCGCAGGACGTGCAGCGCGCGCTCGCGATCGGCGATAATCGCCGTCTCGGTCAATTCGATCTCCAGCCGCCGCGGCGGGAGCCCGGTGTCGAGCAATATCTGATGAAAAAGCCGCGGCAGATCGACATGCGCCAGTTGCAGAGGCGACACATTCACCGCAACCTTCGACCCGTGCGGCCACCGTGCCGCATCGGTGCAGGCCCGCCGCATCACCCATTCGCCAAGCGTGAGGATGAAGCCATTCGCTTCGGCGAGCGGGATGAATATCGTTGGCGAAATCGCTCCGCGGACTGGATGCGTCCAGCGCAGCAACGCCTCATATCCGGTCACGTTGCCCGTCGTGACCGACGTCTGGACCTGATAATGGACGTCGAGTTCACCCCGGTCGAGCGCGCCGCGAAGGTCGGTGGCGAGTTCGCGCTGGTCGCGGATCGCCTCGTCGAGCTGCCAGTCATAATGGCACGGCGCGGTCGCCGCGTCGGCTTTCGCCCGGTACATCGCAAGGTCGGCATTGTTCAACAGCATCTCGGCGTTCGCCGCATCGTCGGGAAAGACGGCAACGCCGATGCTGGCCCCAAGCCGCGCTTCGAAATCGGAGAAGACGAGCGGCGTCTTCAGTTCGGCATCGAGCCGGTCGGCGAATGCCGTCAGCTGGGCGCGCTCGGTGAAACGGGTAAGCGCGACAAACTCGTCGCCGCCCAGCCGGGCGACAAATTCATGGTGGCCAAGCGTATCGCGCATGCGGTGCGCGAGCCGCGCGAGCACCTCATCGCCCGCTTTGTGGCCGTGAACATCGTTGATTTCCTTGAATCGATCGAGGTCGATGGCGCACAATCCGATGCGTTCGCCGTTCACGATCGCCGCCCCAATCTGCCGCGCCAGCTCGGCGCGGAACGCGATCCGGTTGGGAAGCCCTGTCAGCGAATCATTCATCGCCATGTGGGTCAATTCACGCATCGCTTCCGATCGTGTCTGCCGATCGAGCATTGCCGCGAACACGCCGGCCGCGATCACGATGCCACCGACAATCACCGTTGCGAGCGCGAGCGCGTGGAACTCGGCGGGGCGCAGCGGCGCATCGCTCAAGGCCATCGGCGTAATACGCATCGCGGTCATCGCGACGAAGTGCAGGCTGGCGATCGCAGCCACGATCAGCAACGTACCGATCGCGACGCGATGGCGCATCGTCTTGCGTGTCCGCAGCACGGTGAGCGCAGTAGACGCAAGGACCGTTCCGCTCACCACGGCCGCCAGAACATAATTGCGGTCCCAACTGACGATGCCATCGACGCGATAGGCGTCCATTCCGACAAAGTGCATGGCGGCAATGGCACAGCCGAACAACGCGCCGCCGAACGCCCCGTAAAAATCATCCTTGCCCCACGCCGCCACCGCAAAACCGATGAACGAACCGATCGTCGCCACCATCAGCGAGACGATCGTCATCACCGGGTCGATCGTCACCGGTGCCTTGGCTTCATAAGCAAGCATGGCCACGAAATGCGTACACCAGATCGTCGCGCTCGCCGCGACCGAAATCAGGAATGCCCAGGCGACCCCCTGTCCGCGCTGCGCGCTGCGCGCACGTTCGAACATCTGCACGATGGAAAATGCGCCGACACAGCAGATCGCAACGGCAAGTGCGACGAGCCACGGATCGTGGTCGACCGCAATACACATGGCAAGCCTGATCAAAATTCCTACCTTTCGCCGCAAGCGCCGCCTGCAGGCGAGCTGGTCCGGTACCTCAAATGGCGGAAATGACTTACAAAATTGTAAACCCGTTGCAGGAAGCAACGAAGAGGACGACCGTCAGGCGTCGGTCGTCCCCTCCTCCTTCTCCGCCTGCTGCCGCGCCCACATGTCGGCGTACAGCCCGCGCATCTGCAGCAGTTGATCGTGCGTTCCCGTCTCGGCCACGCGCCCCTTGTCGAGCACGATGATCCGGTCAGCGTTTACCACCGTCGACAGCCGGTGCGCGATCACCAGCGTCGTGCGCCGCGCCGCGATGCGCTCGAGCGTGTCCTGGATCGCCGCCTCGGTGCGGCTGTCGAGCGCGCTCGTCGCTTCGTCGAGGATCAGCACCGGCGGGTTTTTGAGCAAGGTGCGCGCAATCGCGACGCGCTGCTTCTCGCCCCCTGACAGTTTCAGGCCGCGCTCGCCGACTTCGGTATCATAGCCCTGCGGCAGGATACCGATAAATCCGTCGATCGCCGCGCCTTCGGCCGCCGCCGCAATGTCGTCGGCGCCCGCACCTTCGCGGCCATAGGCGATATTATAGCCGATCGAATCGTTGAACAGCACCGTGTCCTGCGGGACGATGCCGATCTCGGCGCGCAGGCTTTTCTGCGTCACCCTGGCGATATCCTGATCGTCGATCGTGATCCGCCCGCCCTGCGGGTCATAGAAGCGGAACAGCAGCCGCGCGATCGTCGACTTGCCCGCCCCCGACGGCCCGACGATCGCCAGCGTCTCGCCCGCGCCGACCGCAAAGCTCACCCCGTTCAAAATCGTGCGGTTGGGCTCATACCCGAACACCACATTTTCGAACGCCACCGCGCCGCCGTTCACCACCAGCGGCCATGCATCCGGCGCATCGCTGATCTCGGACGGCGTGTCGATCAGGCGGAACATCGCCTCCATGTCGATCAGCCCCTGACGGATCACGCGATAGACCATGCCGAGCATGTCGAGCGGTCGAAACAGCTGCGCGAGCAAAGTGTTCACCAGCACCACGTCGCCGACCTTATATTCGCCCTGCGACCAGCCCCACACGGTATACGCCATCGCGCCCGCGAGCGCGGCATTGGTGACGAGGCTTTGCCCGATGTTCAGCCAGGCAAGGCTGTTTTCGCTCTTCACCGCGGCGCGTGCATATTGGTCGGCAACGTCGCGGTAGCGCGCTTCCTCGCGCTCTTCGGCGCCGAAATATTTGACCGTCTCGTAATTGAGCAGGCTGTCGACGCTGCGTCCGATCGTCAGCGTGTCGAGGTCGTTCATCCGCGTGCGCAGCGCGTTGCGCCAGTCGGTCACCTTGCGCGTGAAGATGATATAGACGACGACCATCAGCGCGGTCGCGCTGGCGAGGCCGAAGCTGAACTTGGTCCAGAAGATGATCAGCACCGCGGCGAGTTCGATGATCGTCGGCGCGATATTGAACAGCAGGAAATAGAGCATCGTGTCGATGCTCTTCGTCCCGCGCTCGATCACCTTGGTGACCTCGCCCGTCCGCCGCGCAAGATGGAAGCGCAGGCTCAGCGCATGGAGGTGGCTGAAGGTTGTGATCGCGAGTTCGCGGGTCGCATCCTGTCCGACGCGTTCGAACACGACGTTGCGCAGATTGTCGAACAGAACGCCGGCAAAACGCGCACCGGCGTAGGCGAGCACCAGCCCGATCGCGAGCGCGACGCCTTCCTCCATCCCCGGCGCCATCTTGTCGATCGCGGCACCATAAAGGAAACCCATCGACAGCTGGACGCCCTTCGACACGAGCACGATCAGCGCCGCAAGGCTGATGCGGACCTTGTGCTCGGTCTGCCCCGCCGGCCACAGATAGGGCAGAAAGCGTTTCAGCGTCGCAAGGATGGGCGGTTCGCGCGAGGCGTCGGCGGAAGTGGAGGTGTCGGGCGGCATGCGCGCCCCATGTAGGGGCGCGGGCCCGTCCCGCCAAGCGCCGAACGCGCATGGTCAGCGCGTCAACGCGACTCGCGATACCCCGCATGGCGCATGATGCGATCGATCAGACGTCGTTCTTCGGATGTGGGGCTGGGGATCACCACCTCGACAGGCGGTAACTGGCGACGCCCGAAAAGCGGACGCCGGGGCGGCACAATGGAGGAAAAGCGCATGGGGGCTGCTTTCAACTGCGCGGCTCGCCCCCCGGCGCCACAATGATCTGGTCCCGCACCCTTGGTGAAGGCGCGTGGTTGCAGAATCGTAAAAAGCGCTGGTTACTGCTTTCTTTCCGGTACCGTGAAGGTGCCGGTCACGCGCCCGCCCGTGCCGCCCTGCACCGGATTGCCGTCGGGACCGCGCGCCGCGCCGCGCCCGTCGACCGTCGCACGCCCCGTGTTAAGGTCAATCACCATGCGCCCGCCGCGCAGATTATTGCCGCGCTGGGTCAACTGGACATTGCCGACCATCGTGATCAGCCGCCGGTCGAGGTCGTAGATCGCGACATTGCCCGACGCACGCTCGTCGCCCTTGGTCACCACGACGCCGCCGGTCGCGTCGAGCCGGTTGACGTCGGTTCCACCCGATCGCGTATAGGCGACGGTCATCCGCGGTGCAGTGACAGTCAGCCCCGCTTGCGTCACCCGGACGTTGCCCTCCAGCACGACACGGTCGGCGCGGTCCTGCACCTCGATGCTGCCTGCGGCGAAATCGACCGGCGCACCGCTGTTATGGTTGGCGAGAGCCTGCGCCTGCGCGGCGTCGCCGCCGGTGCCGGCCGACAGCAGTGCGAGGCTGGTCAACGCAAAGCCCGCGCCTGCAAGCAGCGCGCTCTTCATCGGCGATACGCGGTTCATTTGAGCACTCCCTGATTGATCCGCAGCCGCGCATTGCCTTGCAGCCGCACGATGCGCTGGTCCAGATCGGCGGTCAGCTGGTTGGCCGAAAAATGGCCGATGTTCAAAGTTCCGTCGACGCCGCCCTGCCCGATCAGGCTGCGGGTCTTGAGGTCGATCGCCACATTGCTCGCGTCGATCCGGTATCCGCCGGCGCTCTTGACCTGCACCAGCCCCGGCACCGCGACCTTTTCGGTATCCATATTATAGGCGCTGTCGCGGGCGACGATCGTCGCCGGGCCGTCGGCAAGCTTGATCGCTCCCGACAGGTCGGTCATCCGCACGATCGGCTCGGCCGAGCTCTTCTGGACCGCGCTGCCCGCGAGCAGGGCAAAGGGCTGCCCCTTCGCATCCTGACCACGATATTCGGCGCGCGTCACCTTCATCCGTTCCTGCGCCATCTCGACCTTGTCCTTGGAGAGCAGGAAGCTGATCTCGGCACGCTGGGTAAAGGGCGAGAAGACCAGCACCGCCGCAACAACACCGATCACGAGCGGCAGACCGTAGCGCAAGATGCGCACGACGCGGTCGTGGCTCGACCCGGTGGTCGCCCACATCCGGCGCATCGTGCGGTCAAGGTCGGCGCGTTCGGACATTCATCGAGCCCTTGGGCGAATCGCTGGCATCACATGTGCGCGAAGATATCGACCTCGGGCCATCCGGCCAGGTCGAGCGCCGCACGCGTCGGCAGGAAATCGAAACAGGCCTGCGCCAATTCGGTGCGACCTTCGCGCGCCAGCCGGACGTCGAGGATTTCTTTCATCGCGTGCAGAAAGCGGACGTCGCTCGCAGCATAATCGCGCTGCGCGTCGCTCAGTTCGGCGGCGCCCCAGTCGCTCGACTGCTGCTGCTTCGACACTTCCTGGCCCAGCAATTCGCGCACCAGTTCCTTGAGGCCGTGGCGATCGGTGTAGGTGCGGATCAGCTTCGATGCGATCTTGGTGCAATAGACCGGCGCCGTCACGACGCCGAGCGCCTGCTGCAACGCGGCGATGTCGAAGCGTGCAAAATGGAACAATTTCAACCGATTAGGGTCGGTCAATATCGCCTTCAGCACCGGCGCATCATAGGCGCTGCCGGGCTTGAAGCGAACGAGATGCTCGTCGCCCGACCCGTCGCTGATCTGGACGAGGCATAGCCGGTCGCGCAGCGGGTTCAGCCCCATCGTCTCGGTATCGATCGCGACCGCGCCCGAACCCAGCACGCCCCCGGGCAAATCTTCTTCGTGGAAATAGACAGTCATAAGGCCCGCCTTAGGCGAAGCGGCCGTGTCGCTCAATGACTGGTTTTCGCGGGCGCAGACCGTCCGCCGCGAGCCTGCGGCAAAGCGGGCTTTACAATGATCGCGGGCTTGAATTTTCCGTTCGCAGATCATGTTCATTTAGGTTATATATTGCGCCGTTAGAGGCACGGGGCGAGTCTGTGTCCATGGTGAACTGCGTCCCCGTCCGGCGCAAGGCGCCGGTCGAATGGGGTATGGACGAACCGAAAGCGACTATTAGACAATGAGTTTCAACAAGGATCGCCGCGGCCAGCGGGGGCGCGGCAAGCGCGATGATTTCGGCAATTTCGACAGCTTCGAACCTGCACCCTATGGCGGCGACAGCTATGGCGGTGGCAATCGTGGTGGCGGCTTCGGCGATCGCGGCGGCTTCGGCGGTGGTGATCGTGGTGGCGGCTTCGGTGGTGGCGACCGCAGCGGTGGCGGCGGCTTCGGCGGTGGCGATCGTGGCGGCGGTGGCGGCTTCGGCGGCGGACGTGGCGGCGGCATGCCCGCGCAGGTCGTCGGCGAAGGCAATGGCACGGTAAAATTCTTCAACCCGGCAAAGGGCTTTGGTTTCGTCGCCCGCGACGATGGCGGCGAAGACGTGTTCGTGCACATCAGCGCGGTCGAACAGGCAGGGCTTCAGGGTCTCGCATCGGGCCAGCCGCTCGGCTTCACGCTCGTCGAACGCAACGGCAAGGTGTCGGCCATCGATCTGAAGATCGAAGGCGAACCGATGCCGATCGAAGATAGCGCACCGCGGCAGCGCGACGATCGCGGCGCCCCCGGCGGCGCAGCTCCGGGCGGCGCCCGCGGCCGTCGTCAGCTCACCGGCGAACGCACCTCGGGCACCGTCAAATTCTTCAACACGACGAAGGGCTTCGGCTTTATCGCGCGCGACGACGGACAGGCCGATGCCTTTGTCCACATCAGCGCGGTACAGCGCGCCGGCATGGCGGGCCTCGACGAAGGCGACCGTGTCGCTTTCGACATCGAAGTCGACGACCGCGGCAAGTTCGCGGCGGTAAACATCCAGCCGCATCAGGACTGATCGGCCGGACAGGTAAAACGGAAAGGGCGGCCCTCGGGCCGCCCTTTTTGTTTGCCCCTCCCGTACGGGGAGAGGGGCGCTCTCAATACCCCAGCGTCGCCTCCAGGAACCAGATGCGTTGCTGCGTCTCGTCGGCCCAGCCATCGACCAATCCGCTCGTGGCGATGTCGCCGTCAGCTTCGGCCGCAGCCTTCACCTCCCTGAGCTGTCCGAGCAGGGTCTTGTTGTCGCCGGCCAGCGCGCGGATCATCGCTTCGGCGTCTGCGCCCGCACTGTCATCGTCGCGGATCGATGCGCGGCGACTGACGTCGCCGATCGAGCGCAGCGTCGGCGCACCATTTTTGCGCACGCGCTCGGCGATCAGGTCGGTCGTCGCGAAAATCTGCGCCGCCTGTTCGTCGAACAGCAGGTGCAGCTCGCGAAAGCGTGGGCCCTGAACGTGCCAGTGATAATTTTTCGTCTTCAGATAGAGCGCAAAACTGTCGGCGAGCAGCGCGTTGAGCGCATCGGCGACGGCGGGGGCGTTGTTGTTTTTGTCGGACATGGGAACATCCTTTCTGTTGTTCCCCGGATATAGCGACGCCGCCCGGCGCTTTCCCATTGAAGCTTTGGGTGAGTTTCATCGAGAAAAGCGATGACAGCCATCCAACGAGATCGATTACCCGATCAGTCCGAAAGCTCCCAGTCCGGTGCGGATTCCCCATAGCAAAAGGATCGCGGCACTCGCCCAGCGCAAGACGCGCGCCGCGCGCCGCTCGGCCAGTGCCGGGCCAAAGGCAAGGAAGGGGAGCATCGCAAGCGTCCAGCCGACCAGTCCGCCCGCCGCCGCCCATTGCCCGGCGCCGCTCGTCGCGGCGAGCGCACCGATCAGGAAATGGCTGCGATCGCCGAACTGCGAGGCCAGCATCCGCGCCGCAAGAAGGGCCCGCGACGCTTCGTTGACGCCCGTATCGGCCCGTGTCGGCCGGTCGCGCCACAGCAGCGCGATCACTGCCGACAGCATTGCGAACGCAACGAGCAGCGCGGCAACACCTTGCCCGATCAGGCCATTCGCGAGTCCACCGGCTGTTGCGGCGACAACAGCATTGAGGATGAAGGCAGCGAAGGCGATGGCGACCGTGACGCGCCGGTCGGCGCGCGTACTCAGCAGGCGCGAAAGCGCGATCCCGCTGCGGCCGTCGGCATTGGCGAGCAGCACCGCCACCAACGCAAGCATGATTGCATCCATGGAATATTGTCTGGATTGTCAGCAGATTGGCGTCAATGCCCCAAACGCACCGCGACCGACGCCAGCCACGCCTCTTGCGCGGCCGCCGGGAGCGGGCCCTGCGGCGCCCCTGCCGCATCGCTCATCGCATCGAGATAGGTCAGGATCGCAGCCCGGTACCCGCCGCCCGCGACCGCCGATTCAAGGCGGCTCGCCAGCGTTTCGACCGCGGCAAAGCCATTGTCGCGCGCCAGGCAACGGATATCGTCGATGCCCTGCACGATCTGCGCCAGCGCACAGTGCGGCAACGCTTCGGCGAGCGCGCCGATCTGACCGGTAATCCGGTCCTGGATGTCATGATATGGGTCGGCTTGGGTTCGCATCATTCACCCCCTGTCCTCAAAGGGCAGGATGCGCCCTTTTGGTTAACGGGTCGTTAGCGATGGCCCGGAAGGCCGCCCTGCGCCTGCTTGCACCGGTACATGTCGCGGTCGGCCGCGGCGAGGATGTCCGATTCGGTCATTCCGGTCTGCAGCATCGCGACGCCGAAACACGCCGATAGCGCAATCTCGTGCCCGTCATAATGCGTCGGCGCGGCGGTGAGCACTTCGCACAATCGGGTGACCTGTACCCGTGCGCCGGCTTCGCTCGACTGGTCGAGGATCAGGCCGAATTCGTCGCCGCCGATCCGCGCGGCGACGTCGGTCGCACGGATCGCCCCGGCTAGCCGCTTGGCGATTTCCATCAGTGCAAAATCGCCCGCGGCGTGACCAAAGCTGTCGTTGATGAATTTCAACTGGTTGACGTCGACGAACACGACGGCAGCGCGTTCGGCGTGGCGTTCGAAGCGGGCCATGCGATGGTGGATCGCGGTCAGGAAATAACGGCGGTTGAACAGCGGGGTCAGCGTGTCGCGCTCGGACACGCGCTCGAGTTCGGCGACAGCGATCTTCAATACGCGGTTTTCGCGGCGCAAGGCGTCGCGTTCCCGGCGTATGTCACGCAGTTGGTCCTCGATGGAGTCAACGGAAACGGTGCCGAACTGGTCGACCGCGATCCGTGCCCCCCCTACGCTATCCATGCAACGTCCCCGAAACGATCCCACGCCCCCGGCCGAACGCCGACGGATATAACACGGCAACCCTAGCCGCGACTTGATACCAATCGGTAAACGCGCCGGTATGAATTGCGCGGCGTTGCCCGCACGCAAAGCAGTCGCTAGGGGGGATGCGGCGGCGATTCACCGCGCGACGAAGCGCGCGATGAAGGCCGGGGCAGGAGGGATTGGAATGGGCGAAACGGCCCCACAGGTCGGAGTCATCATGGGCAGCCAGTCGGACTGGCCGACGATGGCGCACGCGGTCCAGATCCTCGAAACATTCGGCATTGCCCATGATGTACAGATCGTCTCGGCGCACCGCACCCCCGACCGCCTCGTCGCTTACGCCAAAAGCGCGGCCGGGCGCGGGTTGAAGGCGATCATCGCCGGCGCCGGCGGTGCTGCGCACCTGCCCGGCATGGTCGCATCGATGACGCGGGTTCCGGTGCTCGGCGTGCCCGTCCAGTCGGCAGCACTCAGCGGCGTCGACAGCCTCTATTCGATCGTCCAGATGCCCGGCGGCGTGCCCGTCGCGACCTTTGCGATCGGCAAGGCGGGCGCGACCAACGCCGGCCTGTTCGCTGCAGCCTTGCTCGCGAACAATGATGCCATTCTCGCCCAAAAACTCGACGCCTGGCGCGATGCGCAGACGAACAGCGTCGCCCCGATCCCTGTGCGCGAGGGCTGATCTTTTGCTTCCACCCGGTTCGACGATCGGCATTCTCGGCGGCGGCCAGCTCGGCCGCATGCTCGCCGTCGCAGCCGCGCAGCTCGGCTATCAGGTCCATATCTATGCGCCGGACCGCGAAAGCGTCGCCGCCGACGTCGCCGCGCACCATGTGCAGGCGGCGTGGGATGACGAACCGCGCCTCGCCGCTTTTGCTGCGGCGTGCGACGTCGTCACCTACGAGTTCGAAAATGTGCCCGTCGACACGGTGCGCTTCCTGTCGGGCCATGTCGCGATCCGCCCCGGCGCCGCGGGACTCGAGATCGCGCAGGACCGGCTGACCGAAAAGAATTTCGTCGCCGGGCTCGGCGGCCGCCCCGCGCCTTTCGCGGCTGTGCCAAGCCGCGCTGCGCTCGATACAGCATTGGCCGGCATCGGCGCGCCCGCGATCCTCAAGACGGTGCGCATGGGTTATGACGGCAAGGGGCAAGCGCGCCTCGGGGCGGCCGACGATGCCGATGCCGCATGGGATGCAATCGACCGCCACGCCGCGGTGCTCGAGGGCTTCGTCCGTTTCGATCACGAATTTTCGGTGCTGATGGTCCGCGGGATCGACGGCGAGACGCGCTTCTGGGACTCGCCCGTCAATGTCCACAAAGACGGCATTCTCGCGACCTCCACCCTACCGCCGCCGCAGATCGTCCTCGACCAGCAGGGCGAGGCGCGCACGCTGATGGCGCGCATTGCCGAAGAGCTCGACTATGTCGGCGTCCTTACCGGCGAATTCTTCGCCACCGATGATGGTCCGATATTCAACGAAATGGCGCCCCGCGTCCACAACAGCGGCCATTGGACGATCGAGGGCGCGGTGACGAGCCAGTTCGAAAACCATATCCGCGCCGTTGCCGGGCTGCCGCTCGGCAGCACCGACACCGCGGCGCTGCCGGTCGTCATGCACAATCTGATCGGCGGCGGGATCGAGACGGTGCCCGCCCTGCTCGCCGATCCCGCCTGCCACGTTCATCATTATGGCAAAGCCGAGGTCCGCGACGGCCGCAAGCTCGGCCACGCAACCTGGGTTGGAACCTCGCCGTCATGAATCGTCCCGAAATCACTTTGGTTCTCGCGCGCGCCGCCAATGGCGTGATCGGCGCCAATGGCAAGATGCCCTGGCACTTGCCTGCCGACCTCCGTCGCTTCAAGCAGATCACCATGGGGCGCCCGATGATCATGGGGCGCAAGACCTTCGACAGCCTTCCTGCGGTGCTCGAAGGGCGCCGCCATATCGTCCTCACCCGCGATCCGGAATGGCAGGATGAAGGCGCCGAGCCGGTGTCGACAATCGAGGAAGCGCTCAAACTTGCCAACGCGCCGCACGTCATGGTGATCGGCGGCGCCGAAATCTATCGCCTCTTTCTTCCCCTCGCCGACCGCATCGAGCTGACCATGGTCGCGATCGATCCGAAGGGCGACGCGATCATCGACTATCCGGCCGCCACCGACTGGCACGAAGCGGCGCGCGAGGACCATCCCGCCGACGACGCTGGCCGCCCGGCCTACAGCTTCGTCACGCTGACAAGGAAATAGCTATGCGCCGTTGGCTGATCGGGATCCTGCTCGTCGTCGCGATTGCCGCGCTCGCCTTCTTCACGCTCGCCCCGGGCATCCTCGAGCGCAGCATGAACAAGGTCGACGGCAAACCGCTGCCGGAAATGAGCGCGCGCGCGCAAGCGCTGCACAAGACGCTGACGATCGTCGATCTCCACAGCGACAGCCTGCTGTGGAGCCGCAACTTCCTCGATCGCGCCGAACGCGGCCATATGGACCTGCCGCGCCTCGAAGATGGCCATGTCGCGCTGCAAATCCTCGCCAGCACGACCAAATCGCCCAAGGGCCAGAATTACGACGCCAACAGCGGCGACACCGACAATATCACTGCGCTCGTCATCGCACAGCTCCAGCCGGTCCGGACGTGGAACTCGCTGCTCGAACGCTCGCTCTGGCACGCCGAGAAGCTGCATCGCGCGGTCGCCGCATCGAATGGCAAACTGCGTGCTGTCGCCGCGCCCGAGGATATCGACACGTTGCTCGCCGCCCGCCGCGGCAAAGTACCGCCGGTCGGCACGATGCTCAGCATCGAGGGATTGCACGGCCTCGACGGCAAGCTCGCCAATCTCGACAAACTCTATGCCGCGGGCTTCCGGATGGCGGGGCTCACCCATTTTTTCGACAATGATCTCGCCGGATCGATGCACGGGATGAAGAAGGGCGGGCTCACCCCGCTCGGACGGCAGGTCGTCGAAACGATGGAGGCCAAGGGCATGGTCGTCGACATCGCGCATTGCTCGAACGCCTGCGTCGCCGACATCCTCAAGGTCGCGCGCCGCCCCGTCGTCTCCAGCCACGGCGGCGTGCAGGCGACGTGCAAGGTCAACCGCAACCTCAGCGACGAACAGATCCGCGGCGTCGCCGCGACCGGCGGCCTCGTCGGCATCGGTTATTGGGATGCGGCGGTTTGCGACACGTCGCCCGCGAGCATCGCGAAGGCAATGAAGCATGTCCGCGACCTCGTCGGTATTAGCCACGTCGCGCTCGGCAGCGACTATGACGGCGCGACCACCGTACGCTTCGACACGTCGAAGCTGGTGCAGGTCACGCAGGCGCTGATCGACGCGGGCTTCAGCGACGACGAGATCCGCGCCGCGATGGGCGGCAATGCGATCCGCGTGATCAAGGCGGGCCTCGTGCCCCTCACCCCGCCGACCCCATGATCCGTCTCGACGGCCATAACCGCATCGAAGAACCGCTTCGCGGCGGCGTGATCGCGCTCGGCAATTTCGACGGGTTCCACGCGGGCCATCAGGCCGTCGTCGGCCGCGCCGTCCGCCATGCACGGGACGAAGGCCGGCCCGCGATCGTCGCGACCTTCGACCCGCATCCGGTGCGCTTCTTCAAACCCGACGTCCCGCCCTTCCGCCTCACCACGCTCGATCAGAGGCAGGAGCTGTTCGCGGCGGCAGGCGCCGATGCGATGCTCGTCCTTCCCTTCGACGCCACGCTCGCAAGCACGACCGCCGAGGATTTCATCACCGGGCTGCTGCTCGATCGCTATGGCGCCGCAGGCGTCGTCACCGGCAGCGACTTCGTCTTCGGCAAGGGCCGCGGCGGCGATGTCGTCACCCTCGCCGAGCACGCGCGCACGCACGGCTTCTTCACCGAAATGGTCGCCCCCGTCGACGATGCCGAGGACGTCATCTCGTCGAGCCGCATCCGCGAAGCGTTGCAGGCGGGCGACTGCGCCGCCGCTGCGCGCCTGCTCACCCGCCCGTTCACCGTGCGCAACCGGGTCCAGCACGGCGACAGGAACGGCCGCCTGCTCGGCTTCCCGACCGCGAACCTCGAAATGGGGCAATATCTGCGCCCGCGTTACGGCATCTACGCGGTCACCGGAAAGCTGCCCGACGGCCGCATCCTCAAGGGCGCGGCAAACCTCGGCATCCGCCCCAGCTTCGATCCGCCGAAGGAATTGCTCGAACCGCATTTCTTCGACTTTTCCGAAGATCTGTACGGGCAGGAAATCGATGTCGCCTTCCACGCATTCATTCGCCCCGAGGCGAAGTTCGACGGCATGGATGCGCTGATGGCCCAGATCGCGGCGGATTGCGACGAGGCCAGGCTGTTGTTGGCCGACCAATAATATGATCGTCATGCCGGACCTGATCCGGCATCCATGGACCCCGGATCAAGTCCGGGGTGACGAACGGGGGGATGATGACCAACAGCGAAGACTGGGCCGCCGCGCTCGAAGGCCCGCCGAAAAAGCCGATGAAGCGGCGCACCAAAATCCTGCTCTGGATCTTCGCCGCGCTCGTCGGCTGGCTCACGCTCAGCAACGCCAGCTTCCTCGCCCCTGATCCGGCGGGAAAACCAAAGCTCATCGCGCACCGCGGCGTCTATCATCTCTATGACAAGCGCGCCGCGACCGGCCGCGATACCTGCACCGCCGCCTTCGCCTATCCGCCCGAGCACGAGATATTCGAAAACACCCCCGGATCGATGCGCTGGGCGGTCGGGCTGGGTGCGAACATGGTCGAGGTCGACGTCGCGCCGACGAAGGACGGCCGCATGGTCCTGTTCCACGACTGGACCGTCAACTGCCGCACCAATGGCAAGGGCGAGACGCGCGACCTGACGCTGGCCGAGCTGAAAGCGCTCGACATCGGCTATGGCTATACCGCCGACGGCGGCAAGACCTTCCCGCTGCGCGGCAAGGGCGTCGGCCAGATACCGACCGTCGAGGAAGGGCTCGCCGCGCTTCCCGTCCACCCGATCCTGTTCAACTTCAAATCGAAGGATGCGGGCGAAGCCGACCAGCTCTATGCGATCCTGAAGGCGTCGGGCCGCGACAGCCAGAAACTCGGCGACGCCTTTTACGGCGCCGAAGCCCCGGTGAAGCGGATGCGCGAATTGCTGCCCGACAATTGGTCCTTCGCGATCAAGGAAGAAATCCAGCCCTGCACCCGCGATTATGTCCTCTATGGCTGGAGCGGCGTCATACCCGAAAGCTGCCGCGGCAGGGCCATCGGCATTCCGGTCAATTATCAATGGGCCTTCTGGGGCTGGCCCGACCGGCTGATCGCGCGGATGGACAGCGTCGGCGCGAAAGTCATCGTCTTCGGCCCCTATGAACGCGGCAAGTCGACCGAAGGCCTCTCCGACCCGCGCCAGCTCGCCAAAATCCCCGCCAGCTTCAACGGCTATATCTGGGTCGAGGATATTCGCGCGGTGGGGCCCGCGCTGCGGCCGCGGCAGAGATAGGATTGCTCCATAGCGGACAAATATGATCCCCGGCGAAAGCCGGGGCCCAATATAACACCGCGTCATGAAGCAAGGCTGGATCTATATCCTCACCAACAGGCACAACGGGACGCTCTACATCGGCGTCACCAGCAACCTGCCGCAGCGCATCGAGCAGCACTGCGAAGGACTGATCGGCGGCTTTGCCAAGAAATACGGACTCAAGATGGTCGTCTGGTACGAACATTTCGATAGTCTCCACGACGCGCGTCGCCGCGAAGTTCAGATGAAGGAATGGAAGCGGGCATGGAAGATCGAGCTGATTGAAAAGGCGAACCCCGAATGGCACGATCTTTCTTTCGAGCTTCTGCGCTAGCTTTCTGGGCCCCGGCTTTCGCCGGGGTTCACAAATTGCCAGCCCCCCTCGTGAACCCCGGCGAAAGCCGGGGCCCAGCGCGCCAACACATGATCGTGAAGGTTTGCTCCCGCACAAAACTGCGCTAAGCGGCCGCGCATGACCGAAAGCACGTCCGCCGCCGAACAGCGCGATTATCGCGACACCGTCTTCCTGCCCAAGACCGACTTTCCGATGAAAGCCGGCCTGCCGCAGAAGGAACCGCTGATTCTCGCCAAATGGATCGAGGGCAATCTGGAAGGGCAGATTCGCGAAGCGCGCCGCGGGCGCGAGCAGTTCATCCTCCACGACGGCCCGCCCTATGCCAATGGCGACATGCACATCGGCCATGCGCTCAACCATATCCTCAAGGACATGGTCGTCCGCACCCAGACGCTGAAGGGCAAGGACGCGCCGTACGTGCCCGGCTGGGACTGCCACGGCCTGCCGATCGAGTGGAAGGTCGAGGAGCAATATCGCAAGAAAAAGCTCAACAAGGACGAGGTTCCGGTCGAGGAATTCCGCGCCGAATGCCGCGCCTATGCGCAGCATTGGGTCGACACCCAGCGCGAGCAGCTCAAGCGCCTCGGCATCGGCGGCGACTGGGACCATCCGTACCTCACGATGGATTATGAGGCCGAAGCCACCATCGTCCGCGAGCTGCTCAAATTCGCCGCCAACGACATGCTCTATCGCGGCGCCAAGCCCGTGATGTGGTCGCCGGTCGAAAAGACCGCACTCGCCGAGGCCGAGATCGAATATGAGGATATCGTCTCGACTCAGATCGATGTCGCGTTCGAGATCGTCGAAAGCCCGATCGCCGAACTGGTCGGCGCGCATGCGGTCATCTGGACGACGACGCCGTGGACGATCCCGGTCAACCAGGCTTTGGCCTATGGGCCGGAGGTCGAATATGTCCTGACCGGCTTCGCATTCCGTGCGGATGGGGTCGACGATCCTAATGACAAACGTCACAAAGAAGCATGGCACCGCGGGGGGGAGCTTCTGCCCTTCATGGCGGAAGACCGCTTCCTAGTCGCTCGCCAACTCCTGCCAACCCTCTTGCAGCGGATGAACGCCACCCTGAGCGGAATCGATGTTTCCGATCTTGGCGCTCGCCGCATTGTCTTAGAGCCGATTGAACCTTGGACTTGGGAGGGTTCCGTTGGTGCGATGGAAAGGTCGCCCGCCCGCTCGCTCTTCAAAGGCTCCGACCTCGCCGGCACCATCGCCCGCCATCCGATGCACGCGCTCGGCGGCTTCTTCGCGCGCCCGCGGCCCTTCCTCGCGGGCGATTTCGTCACCACCGACAGCGGCACAGGCCTCGTCCATATGTCGCCCGACCATGGCGAGGATGATTTCGACCTGTGCAAGGCGAACGGCATCGACCCCGTGTTCGCGGTCGAGGGCGACGGCAAATATCGCGAGGATTGGGGCTGGCTCGGCGGCCAAGGCAGCGTCATCAACCCCAAATTCAACGCCCCCGACGGCCCGATCTGTTCGGACCTGCGCGAAACCGGTGGACTTCTCGCGGCCTCGGCCGATTACAAGCACAGCTATCCGCACAGCTGGCGCTCGAAGGCGAAGGTCATCTATCGCTGCACCCCGCAATGGTTCGTGCCGATGGACAAGGTGATGACGCATATCGAGCCCAAGACCCCGCGCGAAAAGCGCTGGGAGAATGAGGGCGGCGCAATCAACCCCGCCGAGGAAGATCTCTGCGCCGCGCCGACGCTGCGCGAGGCCGCGATGCAGGCGATCGACGACACGCGCTTCGTCCCCGAAAAGGGCCGCAACCGCATCGGTAGCATGGTCAAGGACCGCCCCGACTGGGTGCTCAGCCGCCAGCGCGCGTGGGGCGTGCCGATCACGCTCTTCGTCGACCGCAAGACCGGGCAATATCTGAACGACCCCATCGTCAACGACCGCATCGTCGCGGCGGTGAAGGCGGGCGGCGTCGACGCGTGGAGCGACGCGCGCGCGCAGGAATATCTCGGCGATCAATATGACGCCGCCGACTACGAGCGCATCGTCGACATTCTCGACGTCTGGTTCGATTCGGGCTGCACCCACGCCTTCGTCCTCGAAAGCGGCCGCTGGCCCGCGCTCGTCCGCCACGACGGCGGCACCCACAGCGCCGACCTCTATCTGGAGGGCAGTGACCAGCATCGCGGCTGGTTCCAGTCGAGCTTGCTCGAAAGCTGCGGCACCCGCGGACAGGCGCCGTACAAGGCAGTGCTGACCCACGGCTTCACGATGGACAGCAAGGGGCTCAAACAGTCCAAGTCGGTCGGCAACACCACCGATCCCGTCAAGGTGATGCAAACCAACGGCGCCGACATCATCCGCCTGTGGGCGCTGAGCGTCGACTTTACCGAGGATCACCGCATCGGCGACGAAATCCTCAAAGGCGTCGCCGACCAGTATCGCAAGCTGCGCAACACCTTCCGCTACCTCCTCGGCGCGCTCGACGGGTTTACGGACGAGGAGCGCGTCATCGACGTCGCGGCAATGCCCGAGCTTGAGCGGTATATGCTCAGCCTGCTCGCCGACCTCGACAGGAAGATGGCCCGCGCGGTCGATGACTTCGACTATAACAGCTACACGCGCCTGCTCGCCGATTTCTGCAACGAGGATCTGTCGGCCTTCTATTTCGACATCCGGAAGGACGTCCTCTACTGCGACCTCGGCCCCGCTGCGCCGCTCGGCACCGACACCCGCCGCGCCTACCGCAGCGTGCTCGACACGCTGTTCCACGCCCTCGTCCGCTACGCCGCGCCGGTGCTGGTGTTCACCAGCGAAGAGGTGTGGGGGACGCGCTATCCCGATGCGGGCAGCGTGCATTTGCTCGAATGGCCGACGGTCGACGCCGCATGGAACGACGCCGCGCTCGCGAGCAAATGGGCGGGCGTCCGTACCCAGCGCGAGGCGGTGACCGAGGCGATCGAACCCTATCGCCGCGAAAAGACGATCCGCTCGAGCCTCGAGGCCGAGGTCACGATTCCCGATCCGACGCTCGATCCCGCGGCGCTCGAGGAAATTTTCATCGTGTCGGTCGCACGCGCCGGTAACGCGCTCGCCGTCACCCGCACCGAAAACCACAAATGCGGCCGCTGCTGGCGCCACCTGCCCGAAGTCACCGAGGACGGCAGCTTGTGCAATCGCTGCGACACGGTATTGGACGCAGCATGAGCAGCACCCGTTCACCGCACCTGCGCTTCGGCCTGTTGATCGCGGCCGCCGCCTTCCTTCTCGACCAGCTCGTCAAATGGGTCGTCACCATACCCTTGTCGCTCGAAGCGAAGGGGGTGATCGAGATCGTCTCCTTCTTCGACCTGCGCTGGGCGATGAACTGCGGCATCTCGCTGTCGATGTTCGCAAGCTGCACCGACACGACGCGCTGGACGCTTGTTGCGGTCACCGCCGCCGTCGCCTTTGCCGTCGCCTTCTGGATGACGCGCGAAAAGGCGCGTGGTGACGTGATCGCGCTCGCGGCGATCCTCGGCGGCGCGCTCGGCAATATCGTCGACCGCGTCCGCTTTGGCTATGTCGTCGATTTCGCCGACCTGCATATCGGCGATTTCCGTCCCTTCATGATCTTCAACGTCGCCGATGCGTGCATCACGCTCGGCGTGCTTTTGCTGGTTGCGCGCGCGCTCCTCTTGGGCGAAAAGGCCGCAACCACGGACGGTCAGCCGTCCGCCGATTAACGGGGCGCATTGGGAGTATTTGTAAAGTGAACCGGACCACCGCCATCCTGGCAGCCTCGATTTTAGCCACGACCCTGTCGGCCTGCGGGTCGAACAGCCTGTTCAGCCGCGACCGGCCCGACGAGATGATGGTGTCGCGTCAGGCGCCGCTCGTCGTGCCGCCCGATTATTCGCTGACCCCGCCGGCGCCCGGCACCGCGCGCCCCGGCGGCGAATCGACCGCCGAACAGACGCTGCGCGCGCTCTTCGGTGGCCCCTCGGCCCGCAGCACCGGCGAAACCGCGATCATCGGCAGCGCCGATGGCCAGCGTGCCGACCCCGGCATCCGCAGCCAGGTCGGCAGCCCCGGCACGCAGGTCGTCGACAAGGGCCTCGTCACCCGTGACATCCTTGCCGCACCCGAAGGCGACGGCCGCGACGCGCAGGCGGCGATCCCCGGCGCCTGAACCCGCGCTCACGATATCGAGACGACGGCCCGGCAATCCCGGGCCGTTTTCTTTTCGGGCTCAGCTGAACAGGGTCGATAGCAGCAGGACGGCGATCAGGCTTTCGACCATCGCGCGCGACGCGTGGCCAAAGGCGCGCAGGCGGCTGCACTGCAGATGCTGGGTGAACCAGACGGTCTGCAGGGTGCCGAACCACAGCAGTGCCGCCAGCCCCAGCGCACCGCCCGCGAGGATCGACCATTGGTGCGCCAGCCGGATCAATATCTCGCTGGCGCCGAACAGGATCGCGAGCAGCGCAACGACATAGCATTGGCTGTAAAAGGGCGCGCGCAGCGTCGCGCGGCTGACCTCGATCTTGCGCGCCCGGACCAGCCGCGTCGCCATCATCACCGCGAACAGGCTGTAGGAAACGATCCGCAGCATGATCAGGTCGGTGTTGGTCTTGACCAGCGCCGACAGACCGATCTTGCTCGTCACGACCGCGTCCGTGCCGACCAGCGCCAGTTCGGCGGCATGGACCAGCACCAGCGACAAGAGCAGGAACAGCGGCGGCGACAGCGTGTCGGTATATTGCTCGTCCTGCGCATCGCCCTGCTCGAGGTCCGAATAATCCATCATCTTCAGCGGATGGACGAGCGTCCGCCACAGCGTGATCGGATAAAAGACCAGCCACGACATGACCTCGTAGAGCAGTTCGTCGAGCGATTGCAGGAGGTTGAAGAAGTTCACCCGTCTGCTCCCCTGCGCATTCATCCGCGAAACGCGGAGGAAGGATCAGCCTCTATTTGAAGACCCGCTTCGGCGTCAGGTCCAGGCACTTCTTCCACATCGGTTTCGCCTTGTCGGGATCGATCTTGATTATCAGATGCCGGATATAGACGCTGTCCTTGTCGAGTCCCAGCTCCGCTCCGCGTCGTTCGCTTTCGACAACCCAGTAACGGGCAAATTTGTCGCCGACGGGCGACGGCACCGCCGCGGTCGCAAACTCGCTGTACGCCCGGCATTCGATCGCTTCGTCCAACCGGGCTTCTTTTGCGACCATATCGCCGGTCGCCGCCGAAGCCGACAACAGCATCGCAGCGAGCACGGCGCCGCCGATCAAGCCCGCACGCCCGCTTCCTCGACGCCTGCGCTATTGTGGCGCAGCGCCTTCAGCACGGTATCGACGATCTGCGGCGCATTGAGCCCCGCTTCGTCATATTGCAGCTCGGGCTTGTCCTGATCCTGAAAGGCATCGGGCAGGCGCATCGTGCGCAGTTTCAGCCCCGCGTCGATCAGCCCCTCGTCGCTCGCGAGCGTCAGCACATGCGCGCCGAGGCCGCCGACGCTATTTTCCTCGATCGTGACGCAGACTTCGTGGGAAGCGAGCGTCTTGCGAATCAGTTCCTCGTCGAGCGGCTTGGCGAAGCGCAGGTCGATCACGCTCGTCGACAGGCCTCGCGCTTCCAGCGTGTCGGCGGCCTTCAAGGCCTCGGCCAGACGCGTGCCCAATGACAGGATCGCGACGGTCTTGCCGCTGCGCACAATGCGCCCCTTGCCGATTTCGAGCTTCTGCGGAACCGCGGGCAGCGCCACGCCGGTGCCGTTGCCGCGCGGATAGCGAAAGGCGATCGGGCCGTCGTCATATTCGGCGGCGGTATAGGTCATATGGACGAGTTCGGCCTCGTCGGCGGCCGCCATCACGACGAAATTGGGCAATGTCGCCAGATAAGTGACATCGAACGAGCCCGCATGCGTCGATCCGTCGGCGCCGACCAGCCCCGCGCGATCGATCGCAAAGCGCACCGGCAGGTTCTGGATCGCGACATCGTGCACGACCTGATCATAGGCGCGCTGAAGAAAGGTCGAATAGATCGCCGCGAACGGCCGCATCCCCTGCGCCGCCAATCCGGCCGCAAAGGTCACCGCATGCTGTTCGGCGATGCCGACGTCGAAGGTGCGCTCGGGGTGCGCCTTGGCGAATTTGTCGACCCCGGTCCCCGACGGCATCGCCGCGGTGATCGCAACGATGCGCTTGTCGGTGTCGGCAAGTTTCGCGAGCGTTTCGCCGAACACATTCTGATACTGCGGCGGTCCCGGCGGCGCTTTCGCCTGCACGCCGGTGATCACGTCGAATTTCTGCACGCCATGATATTTGTCGGCGGCGGCTTCGGCGGGGGCGTAGCCCTTGCCCTTCATCGTCACCGCATGGATCAGCACCGGGCCATGGTCGCTGTCGCGCACATTCTCCAGCACCGGGATCAGATGCTCGAGATTATGCCCGTCGATCGGCCCGACATAATAGAAACCGAGTTCCTCGAACAAGGTCCCGCCCATCGCCATGCCGCGCGCGAACTCGTCGGTCTTCTTCGCCGCCTTGTGGAGCGGCTCGGGCAGCTTGCGCGCGAAGCGCCGTGCGATCTCGCGCAGCTCGATAAACGGCCGCGACGACACGAGCTTCGCCAGATAGGCCGACAGCCCGCCCACGGGGGGAGCGATCGACATATCATTGTCGTTGAGAATGACGATCAGCCGGTTGCCCGCCGCGGCGGCGTTGTTCATCGCCTCATAGGCCATGCCCGCCGACATCGACCCGTCGCCGATCACCGCAATCGCACGGCCGGGTTCGTCCTTCAGCTTGTTCGCGATCGCAAAGCCCAGCGCGGCGCTGATCGAGGTCGACGAGTGCGCCGCCCCGAACGGATCATATTCGCTCTCGCTGCGCTTGGTGAAGCCCGAAAGGCCCCCACCGGTACGCAAGGTGCGGATGCGGTCGCGGCGCCCGGTGATGATCTTGTGCGGATAGCATTGGTGCCCGACATCCCACACAATCTTGTCGCGCGGGGTGTCGAACACATAATGCAGCGCGGTCGTCAGCTCGACGACGCCCAGCCCCGACCCCAGATGCCCGCCGGTGGTTCCCACGGCCGAAATCATCTCGGCGCGCAGTTCGTCGGCGAACTGGCGGAGGTCTTCGGGCTTCAGCTTGCGGAGGTCGGCGGGGACATCCACCGTGTCGAGCAGCGGCGTTGACGGACGATCGGTCATGTCGCGGTCATAAAGATAACCCGTGATACTGTCGAACGAAAAGGGGGAGCGCGCCCGTCAGCGCGCACGCCCCGGATTCCGTATATCCCCGGTCAATTGCCAGCAATCGCCGGCGCGGCGGAATGTCAGAGACCCGCCCGGCCCGGTCTTTTCGATCAGCGTTCCCGGCCCGTCGCCTTCGCCGGGTTCGAAACGCCCCGGCACCCAGTCGACGCGCTCGGTCCCCGGCGACGGCGTGGCGAAATCGACCTGCACATAGACGAGCTGGCTGGCGCCGCCGTCCGACGCCTCGAACTGCCGCGCCGATGCACCGGTGACATAGCTGTAATCGATCATCACCACCGGAAAATCGTCGGCGTCCAGATAACGCGCAGCGGCCACGTCACGCGCGCTGCCCGCGATGCCCGACCGGATCGTGGCGGCGCTATAGCGTTCGCGCACCGGGCGGCTATTGGCAAAAGGCCACAGGAAAGCGGAGAAGTCGCCGTTGCGGCACGCGCTTTCGGCCTCGTCCATAAAGAAACGGTCGCTCTCGCTCAGCGTCTCGTCGGCCGCCGCCGCGCCCACCGGCGCCATCACGCACAGCGCCGCGGCCATCGCAAAGCCCCGACGCACATCAATCTTCATCATCGTCACTTTTCTCCTGAACGGGCTGCGCCTGACTGGCTGCCCCGACCTGTGCATAAAGGCCGCGAACCATCAGGTCTGTGAACACGAGCATAACCCCGATCATGCCGAGGAACAGCGCGACCGCGACGGCGGGAAGCGGACCGATGCTTTCGACGCCGTCCTTCTTCATCAGGACCGCCACCAGCGCCGCGGCCGCCATCAACGCATAGCCGAGGAAACGCGGGGCGCGGCTCATGCCGGGGAACCAAAGGCGGTGCGGGGGAATTTGAAAGCGGCGAAAGGGCATGGATGCATGCAGCGCACATGAAGCCAAAAGCATCCTTCGGCAAGACGCAGGCGTTGCATTGACGGGTCAATCACTTACCCTCCCGCGCGAGGGGTAAAAACAGAGGATATTGACGCGGATGCCCATGTCCGATTTGACGCGGCCCTTTCGAATGGCCTTTCCGATGCGTTCAATCCCGCTCCTTGCCGCGTTCGTCCTTGCCGGGCTGGCGGCTTTGCCCGCCGCCGCCGAAGACACCTCACTCCCTTACGAATTGCCCCTACCCGCGGACACCGCGCTGGCTCCCGGCATCGACGAAGCGCCGGCACGCTATCTGCAGAACACCGACATCGACGAGAATATCCTGCTGCCCGGCGCGCGTTCCGACGACAATGACGGCGACCGGAAATGGTCGCGCGACTATATCGCGATCGCCGCGGGCGTCCTTAACACGCCCGATTACAACGGTTCGGACGATCGCCGCTTTCTGCCCGCCTTTTACCTGCGCGGGCGAATCAGCGGCTTTTCCTTCTCGACCCGCGGCACCAATTTCCAGGTCGACCTGCTCCGCCAGCGCCGCGGGCAAAAGACCGACTTCAAATTCGGCCCGATCATCAGCCTGCGCGGCGACCGCACCGGCAGCGTCAAGGACCCGCAGGTCGACCTGCTGCCCGACAGAAAGATGGCGGTCGAGGCCGGCTTCTTTACCGGCGTCACCCACACCGGCGTCATCACCAGCGCCTATGACCAGATCGGCTTCCGCCTCGTCGCGACCAAAGATGTGTCGGGCAAACACGGCAGCTGGACCGCCTCGCCCACGATCGATTACGGCACCCCGCTGTCGAAACGCGCTTATATCGGCGTGTCGGCGTCGGTGAATGTCTATGGCAAGGGCTTCGGCCGCTATTATTACGACATCGACCCGATCGGCAGCGCGGCGAGCGGCCTGCCCGTCTACACCGGCGCCGGGCGCAAGACGACTGCGGGCAAATATACGCTGGGTATTGCAGGCGCCTACGGCCTGTCGGGCGACCTTCGCAAAGGCTTCGTCCTGATCGGCGGTGCCCAATATGGCCGCCTCCTCTCGCGCTTCGCCGATTCGCCGATCGTCTCGCAAGCCGGCAGCGCCGACCAGTGGCTGTTCGGCGGCGGCCTCGCCTACCAGTTCTGAACGAAACGACGCAGGGCGGAAGCGGCCGTATTCTACCGAAAGAAGCTGTTCCCCGGCGAAGGCCGGGGTCCAGAGCGCAATCGCGCAACACCGGCTCTCCAACGCCCTGGGCCCCGGCCTTCGCCGGGGAACATGAGTGGGACCTAACGCCCGCTCACCACCCCAAAGCCGCCCTTCGCCCGCCTCCCCATATCTCCAGACCTCAAGCCAGCCCCGCCATCCGCGCGCGCTGTGTCATCGCGGCGACGAACAGCCGCACCGCGGGCAAACCCGCACGCGACGGTTCGAACAGCAGGTTGACCGGCAGCGCGGGCGGCTGTTCCGCGCGCAACAGCGCGATCAGCCGCCCCGCATCGAGGGCTTCGGCGACCTGATAGCTCAGCAGATTGGCGATCCCCTGTCCGGCCTCGGCCGCCGCCAGGATACCGTCGACCGTGTTCATCACCAGCCGCGGCCGCGGATCGAGCCGCCACCGCGTCGAGGCAAGCTGCCATTCGGTCGTGGCGCGCGGCCCCATCGCGCCGATCAGCTCATGCCCCGCCAGATCGGCGACGCGCGCCGGCGCCCCGCGCCGTGCCAGATAGGCGGGGCTCGCAACGAGCATCTGCTGCACCCGGCCGATCCGCGCCGCTTTCAGGTTCGAATCGGCGAGCGGGCCGATTCGCACCGCGACGTCGATGCCTTCCTCGACGATCCGCACATTGCGGTCGATCAGCATCATCCGCACCGCAAGGTCGCGATGCTGCGCCATCAATGCGCTGGCCACGGGCAGGACGTGCAACCGCCCGAACATCACCGGCGCGGTCAGGTGAAGCTGCCCGCGCGGCTCGGCCTCGGCGCCGCGCAATTCGCGCTCGGCGCCCGCCAGGTCGGCGAGGATGCGCCGCGCCTGCCCCAGAAACGCCGCCCCGGCATCGGTCAGCGCCACCGCGCGCGTCGAACGGTGGAACAGGCTGGTCCCCAGCCGCGCTTCGAGCGCCGCGATCCCGCGCGTCACAGCGGGCGGCGAACTGCCAAGCTTGCGCGCCGCCGCGGCAAAGCCGCCTTCGCTCGCGACCGCGACGAACATTTCCAGCGTCAGCAACCGATCCATGATTATTCCACTTACCGGAATTAACTTGTTCGATCTTCCTCCATTATCACGAACAACGCAACGACCTACATCCCGGGGGCGAGCGAAGGCTTGCCCCTCCCGGGCCTTCGTTCGCTTCCCTTCGCAAGAGGTCCGGCCCGATGGCGCAGAATTACCGGCACATATTGTTCAACGATGCGGTGAAGGCCTTGCAGGAAGAGCATGGCTCGCGCGCCGCCTATCTCAAAATGGACGCGGGCGCCGACGGCACCCCCGACCGGCTGACCGACAAGGAACTCGGCTATATCGCGCAGCGCGACAGCTTCTACATGGCGAGCGTCACCGCCGATGGCTGGCCCTATATGCAGCATCGCGGCGGCCCCGCGGGCTTCCTCAAACATATCGCGGGCAATCGCCTCGGTTTCGCCGACTATCGCGGCAACAAGCAATATATCAGCACCGCGAACCTGATGGGCAACGACCGCGTCTCGCTGTTCCTGATGGATTATCCGAACAGAGATCGGCTGAAGCTGGTCGGTCATGCGCATAGCGTCGAACTCGCCGACGATCCCGCTGCGGTCACCGCGCTGATGCCCGAGGGGTATCGCGCGACGCCGGAGCGCGCCTTCTTCATCGACGTGATCGGCTGGGAATGGAATTGTTCGCAGCACATCACCCCGCGCTTCTCCGAAGCCGAAATCTCCGCCGCGATCCGCCCGATGGCCGACGAACTGGGCCAGCTGCGCGCCGAAGTCGCCGCGCTCCACGCCCAACTGTCAGGAGAAGCATGATGATCCGCCTCTACGGCACCCCGCTGTCGGGCAACACGCACAAGGTGCGCATGGCGCTCGCCTTCCTCGGGCTGCCCTGGGACGAGTCGCTCACGGATGCCCCAGTGCGCCGGTCCGACGCGTTCGCTGCGCTGACCCCGATGCGCCAGATTCCCCTATTCGTCGCAGACGGCCTTATACTGCGCGACAGCCAGGCAATCCTAGCCCTGCTCGCGGCACGCCATCGGCCGGGCGACTGGGATGGCCACACCCCCGGGGAGCGCGGCGAAATCGCCGTCTGGCTGTCGCACGCCGCGAACGAGATCGCCAACGGTCCCGCGGCGCTTCGCCTTGCGCGCAAGTTCGGCACCGCGATCGCCGAAGACCATGCCGCCGCGACCACCGCGCGTATCCTGCCGGTGGTCGAGGCGCATCTCGAACGCCGCGACTGGCTCGCCGGCGGCCGGCTGACCATCGCCGACCTGGCGGCGAGTCCCTATCTGGCGTTGATGGAGGATGCGGGCATCGCCCTCGCCGACTGGCCGGCGATTCACGACTGGACCCGCCGGATCGCCGCGCTGCCGGGCTTTCCCGCCATGCCGGGCTGGCCGGCCGAAGGAGCTGCATGATGCCTTACGTCAATATCCGCATCACCCGCGAAGGCGCGACACCCGGGCAGAAGGCCGAACTGATCGCCGGCGTCACCGATCTGCTCCAGCGCGTGCTGGGCAAAAATCCCGCGACCACCGTCGTCACGATCGACGAGGTCGATTTCGAAAATTGGGGGATCGGCGGGTTGCCCGTCCTCGACTATCGTGCCGCGCAAGCCGCCAAGGAGCCTCCACGATGACCGTCAACAACGCCGCCCCCGCCTTTGCCACGATCATGCTGCTCACCGGGGTCGGCATTCCGATCCTCGCCGCGCTCAACGGCGGCCTCGGCGGGCGGCTCGGCAGTCCGATGGCGGCGTCGATGATCCTGTTCGGGCTCGCCTTCCTCATCGCCACCGCGGGCGCGTTGATGACGGGGTCGATCGGCCAGATCCGCTTTTCGTCGGACATCCCGTTCCAGTTCTACTTCGGCGGGCTGTTCGTCGCTTTCTATGTCATCGCGGTGACCTTCATCGCGCCGCGCTTCGGGGTCGGCAACGCGATCTTCTTCGTCCTCGTCGGCCAGCTGATCAGCGCCGCGACGATCGATCATTTCGGCCTGTTCGGCGCGCTGCGCTTCCCCGTCGACGCCAAGCGCCTCGCCGGGATCGCGCTGATGGTCGCGGGGGTCTGGCTCGCCCGCCGCACCTGATCACATATGCGCGGTGACTTCGGGCGGGTTCCACCAATTGTTGCCCGCGCCGTCCATATATTGCACCGGCAGCGCCGCCATTTCGGCGGGGGTCAGGTCGTCGATGCTCGCGATCGACACCGAATAATAGGCGCCGCCGATCTCCTCGACATAGCCATGCCCGAACGACGCCACGCCGCACGTCTTGCAAAAGACATGATGCGCGCTGTTCGAGGCGAACTGATAGTCGGACAGCGCCGCGGGATCGCTGAGCAGGCGAAAGGCGTCGGGCTTGATCTGCGCGCTCCAGTTCCGCTTCTTGGTGCAGATCGAGCAATTGCATTTGCCGGTCCCCGCCGACAGGTCGATATCGGCTTCGAACTTGACCGCGCCGCAGTGGCACGAACCATGATAGGTCTTGATCATCGCATAAATCCTTGGCCGTCGCGGGCGCCGGTTGCCGGCCACCCTTCACCCCGAAGGATTTAGCGCGGCCTCCTGACAGATCATGTCAGGAGGCTGTTCGGCAAAATCCCGGTGGCGCCAGAAATCGGCCATCAGCACCGCGCGCCGCCGCCCAAAGCCCTCGTCGCCGATCCGCGCCGAGGTCACCCGGTCGATGCGGAAACTGCGAAAATCCTGCCGCAGCAGGCACCAGGCCGCGATGATGTGCTTTTCCTCGAAATAGGCGAGCGCTGCGGGCCAGATCGCGCGAGCGGTCGCGGTGCCGCTCGCGTCGGCATATTCGATGTGCAGCGTCTTTTCGCCGCGCATCGCCGCACGCACCGTCGCGAGCAGCGGCGCGTTGACCTCGCGCCAGCCGCTGCTCACCGGCCACAGCCCCGCCTCGTCGATCCGGCGCTTGAGTTCGTCGGGACTCGCCGCCGCGATCTTCGCGAGCGCCAGCCCGGCGGCGCGCGACAACGCCCCGTCCTGCCGCCCCTCGACCCAGCGCGCGCCGAGCACCAGCGCTTCCAGCTCGTCGGCGGTGAACATCAAGGGCGGCAGGAAAAATCCGGGGCGCAGCACATAGCCGACCCCCGCCTCGCCCTCGACCGGCGCGCCCAGGGCGATCAGCGCCTGGATATCGCGATAGAGCGTGCGCACCGACACACCCTGTTCCTCGGCAAGGATTTCGGCGGTCACCGGCCGCCGACGCCGACGCAGGCTGTCGATGATCGCGAACAACCGCCCCGTCTTGTCCACTTGCCGTTCCTCTTTCCTCTCAGCGGCGCCGATAGGTCCAGCTGCGCGCCTTCGCCCCGTCGATCGCCGAAATCGTCGCGGTCAGCGTGTCGCCGCTGCGGGCATAGGCGATGCGCTGCGGATAATCATGCGCGGCATTCTCGAACGTCGCGCTCGTCGCATCATGCTTCGCCAGCGCAAACGCGACCGGCGCGCGGCCTTGCGGCTGCGCCAGATAAGCGAGCCCGCCATCCTCGCCGCGCGCGATCCGCAAAAACTCGAACTCGCGCAAGCTATCGCCGCGCCCCGACCGGCTATACCCGATCATCATCGCCCCGCGCGGCGGCGCCCAGCTCTCCTCGGTCCAGCGCCCGTCCGCCTCGCTCACCCAGTCGCCCGCGAGCCAGCCGAGATCGTCAACCGTCGCCGCCGGGCTCGCAGCAGCCACGAGCAAGAGCGAAAGAACCGCCGCCATCATCCGCATAAATCTCTCCCTCGCCGCTCTTTACCACCGCCCCATCCCCATCATCAATGGACAGCGCATCGCCCGCCGCCTATAACCCCTCCATCCCCGGGGAGCCGCGTCTGTGATGGCCGGTTGAGAGCGGAATAGACCGCGACCCGTTGAACCTGATCCGGCTAATACCGGCGGAGGGAGGGTCGGTATTCCACATCCGGAATCCCCATTCTCGCTCCGAACAAATGGAGCGACTGCACATGGCCGACATCGATTCCCGCCTCGACAAGAGCGCCGCAACGCCGATCGGCGTCACCACCGGACCCATAAGAGGCAGCCGCAAGATCCACGTCGCGACCCAAACCGGCAGCGGTATCCGCGTCGCGATGCGCGAGATCGACCTCGACCCGCATTCGGGCGAGCTCCCCGTCCGCGTCTATGACACCAGCGGTCCCTACACCGACGCCAACGCCATCATCGACATCAACGCCGGCCTCCCCGAAATCCGCGCCGACTGGATCCGCGGCCGCGGCGACGTTCAGGACGTCACCCAGCGCGAGGTGAAGCCCGAGGATAACGGCCAGCTCGGCCCCGACCGCAGCGGCGGCGTCCCCGCCTTCCCCAACGTCCGCCGCAAGGTGCTGCGCGCCAAGCCTGGCCAGAATGTCAGCCAGATGCACTACGCCCGCCGCGGCATCATCACCCCCGAGATGGAATATGTCGCCGAGCGCGAAAATCTCGGCCGCGCGCGCCTCGCCGAATATAAGCGCGACGGCGAAAGCTTCGGCGCCAGCATCCCCGATTACGTCACCCCCGAATTCGTCCGCGACGAGGTCGCGCGCGGCCGCGCGATCATCCCCAGCAACATCAACCACCCCGAAAGCGAGCCGATGGCGATCGGCCGCAACTTCCTCGTCAAGATCAACGCCAATATCGGCAACAGCGCAGTCGCATCCGACGTCGCGGCCGAGGTCGACAAGATGGTCTGGTCGATCCGCTGGGGCGCCGACACCGTCATGGACCTGTCGACCGGCCGCAACATCCACGACACGCGCGAATGGATCATCCGCAACTCGCCCGTCCCGATCGGCACCGTCCCCATCTATCAGGCGCTCGAAAAGGTCGGCGGCGTCGCCGAGGACCTGACCTGGGAAATCTTCGCCGACACTTTGATCGAGCAGGCCGAACAGGGCGTCGACTATTTCACCATCCACGCCGGGGTCCGCCTGCCCTACGTCCCCCTCGCGGCCAAGCGCATGACCGGCATCGTGTCGCGCGGCGGCAGCATCATGGCAAAATGGTGCCTCGCGCATCACAAGGAAAGCTTCCTCTACGAACGCTTCGACGAGATTACCGAGATCATGAAGGCCTATGACGTCGCCTACAGCCTCGGCGATGGCCTCCGCCCCGGCAGCATCTATGACGCGAACGACGAGGCGCAGTTCGCCGAGCTCTACACGCTGGGCGAGCTCACCAAGCGCGCCTGGGCGCAGGATGTGCAGGTGATGATCGAGGGCCCGGGCCACGTCCCGATGCACAAGATCAAGGAGAATATGGAAAAGCAGCTCGAAGCGTGCGGCGAGGCGCCCTTCTACACATTGGGGCCGCTCACCACCGACATCGCGCCGGGCTACGACCATATCACCAGCGGCATCGGCGCCGCGCAGATCGGCTGGTACGGCACCGCGATGCTTTGCTACGTCACCCCCAAGGAGCATCTGGGCCTGCCCGACCGCGACGATGTGAAGGTCGGCGTCGTCACCTACAAGCTCGCCGCCCACGCCGCCGACCTCGCCAAGGGCCACCCCGCAGCCCAAGTCCGCGACGACGCGCTATCGAAAGCGCGCTTCGAATTCCGCTGGCGCGACCAGTTCAACCTGTCGCTCGACCCCGACACCGCCGAGCAATATCACGACCAGACCTTGCCGGCCGAGGGCGCCAAGACCGCGCATTTCTGCAGCATGTGCGGCCCGAAATTCTGTTCGATGAAGATCAGCCAGGAAGTGCGCGAATTCGCGGCCAAGCAGAACCAACCCGCCGAAAACTTCATTGCGGCGGAGGAAGCCGAAAAGGGCATGGCCGAGATGAGCGAGCTGTTCAAGGAAACGGGGAGCGAGCTTTATATGGGTTCGGGTGGGCGCGAGCACGACTGATGTTTCGCTGGGTGCGGGATCTATGGGAGGCGCTGCTCGGGAGTAGCGTGATGCCGACCGCCAGCCGCCTCCCCCCGCACCCGGCGAACGTCCCCGGCCCCTTCTACGTCGAGGACGGCTGCTGCATCAGTTGCGGCGTCTGGGAAGACGTCGCCCCCGACCTGCTCGCATGGTTGGAGGACGACGATGTTCCGCATTGCTACGTCCAGCGCCAGCCCGAAACCGACGAGGAGTTCGAACGGATGATGGAAGCGATGCAGATCGGCGAAGTCGACTGCATCCGCGTCCATGCCTGCAAGCCTGACTGGATCGAACGGTTGCAAAGGGAAGGCTTGGGTGATCAGATCGACCCCGAAAGTGGGCCGATGCCAAGGCGTGCCTAATACGGATTTGGGGTTTATTGCCCCTGTCATCGTAACTCGACCGCGCTCTACTGCGTGAGACGCACGATTGCAGCAACGGACCAAATCAAAGCCGTGGCGGAGAAAACCGCAGCGGAGCAAACGGCTACGTAGACTCCGAGTGACAGCGTCGGCAGCACGCTATGAGTCAGGAAACCTAGCATGGAGATAATCGCTAACGCAAAAAATCGCCAAAGAGCGGACGAAAGCAGCGAGATCAGTTGTGAAAAACTCTTTGAGCGCCGCAAAAATTCCATGCCTTGTGAGTTTGTGTGGCTGATCAAAAAGCTTGCCGAGGTCAAACTAAAGCCAAGAAGCGTGGCAGCGATTGTCGCCGTCGTGAGAAAAATCCGGTCATCAACCGGACTTGCTGTAGCCGAGTAGAATCCGATCTTTTCCGACACCACGAACGCAATCCCGGCAAGCACCGCTACCGTCCAGTCAATCTTGACACGGTGGCGAAAGTATTTCTCCATCAGAATTCAGTAGAAACTGCTGACAAGCGAAGGCGACCTATATTCTGCGAATATGCTTGTTCCAGAACTTGATATGCGCTTTCAGTGTCTATGCCCCGCGATCGATTTCCGCTTCGAATAAACTCTTCCGCAGTTACCATCTTGCTTTCCAAGATGTCGATGTATCTAGTAGCACGCGCTTCTTCGTCACGACCACTTACCATAATACTTTTAAACTGGTCCCGTTGGTGCGGGCGCTCTTTAATCATCGCCGCTAGCTTTCGCGCCAGATTTAGAAGTTTGCTACTCCCGCTTTCCGACGTAAGTTTTAATCCAACCCTCTTTGACGCTCCCAAAGCCTCCATAGCTTTAATAGCGTCATAGAGACTCTTATCTGCTTCTTTAGCAAGCTCCGCCGTATCGGGAGGCACCTCAACTTCGAGAACACGAACCGAGTTTAATTTAGCAAGGCTCTCGACAATATCGCGCTCGAGAAGTGGCAAGAAAGCGGGCGGGTCGTTGAGTCTGCCCTTCTCAAGAAAATAAGGTGTCATCTGAGAAAGTTTGGGGCCATCTGAATTCCATTCCGCAGCAACAAATCCGTCTTTAAATATGACGATGTGCGAAATATCGACCAGTCCTGCATCCTCATCCAGTGCAAGGGTCTCTAGTTTGCCCACTTGCTCAATCTGAGGAAGGCCATCCCTTCTGATTTTTCCAAATCGGAGCCGTATCGGGTACGTCAAGGTATCGGGATACAGAGAGTATCGATAGCTGGACGCGCCATCGGTACGATAACGCCCATTATCGTCGAAATCTAAATCACTGATACGCTTGCAAGCAGCCGGCAGCCCGTCACGCACTTGATCGAAATGCGCTATGCGGAAAAAATAGACCTTTCGCGTTATAGTGGGTTCGTCCCTAGCCATCCCTGATCCTTTCCAAGCCCACCATTCTCGGTGTTCTTTTTTTGTTCGTCAATCCTTGATCCCCGTCGTTCGAAAATTTTTCGCAGGAGTACGTCGTGATCAAAGTAACGCTCTACTAAACCTCCAAACTCTGTCCACCCGCAGTGCCAACAACATCTTGTCTAGCGCGATCGCCTTCAAGGATCACGGTGACAGTTTACTAAATACCCAAATCCCGGTCCGAACGGAACGACCACCATTCGGCCCTACCACCACACCATGCTACACTTCCCACCCATGCGCGCCCGAAACCCCCTCTACGTCATGGCCAAGCCGCCGCCGGAGGTGCAGGCGCAGATCGCCGCGCTGCCGCGCAACGATCCTTCGCGCGGCCCCGACCTCCTCCATGTCACGCTCATTTCGCTCTACGACCTCCACTATGCGCCGCCCGAGTGGCTGCCCGCGACCATCGCCGCGCTGGACGGCTTCGCCGCGGCGCCTTTCCCGCTCCGCTTCGACCGGATCGAGAACCGCAAGGCGGTGACGCTGCGCACGCGCGAGCCGCTGGCCGAGGCGCGGGGGTTCCAGAAGGCGCTGGTCAACCATCTGCTGCGCGAAAAGGCCCCGATCATGGACGGCACCACCCCCGAACCGCACATCACGATCAACTATCGCGGCGACCGCCTCAACGCGCAGAAAATGCCGCCGATCGGCTGGACGGTGGGCGAAATCATCCTGATGGAAAGCATCGTCGGCAAGACCACCCATGTCGAACATGGCCGCTGGCCGCTCCGCGCGGACGCCGCCTGAGCGATGCCGGCAGGCCAGCGATGCAGAGCGGGCTTTCATTATCCTATTTTGCACCGCGCGGGCCAGAAACCCCTTTCCTACAATCTGCACATCTGCTCCACTCTATCGGCCGCTGTGGCAGCATCGCCTCCGGCTTCCGCTCCGTCTCCGCCGCCGCTCCTGTCATCCCGCCTGATACCGCCACCACCGCATCGCCATTGGGCTGAACTTTCCTGAACTTTGGCTGGCAACGATCGAAAGGCCCGCCCCCTCGAAGGCACCGCCATGTCCCACGCCGCGAACATCGTATATTGCACCGGCCCGCACGACCCGCATGCGCTCGACGGCATTTCGGTGCGCCACCGCACCGGCGACCTCGACCTGCGTTGCCCGGTGTGCGCGGGGCATGGCCAGTGGAACAGCCAGATCGACCTTGTCAGCCACCGCTCGATCCGCGTCCCCTGTCCCAAATGCGACGGGCGCGGCTGGATCGAGACCGGCGCCGACATGGTCCCCAGCCACGACATCGCGCTGTCGCCCGACGGGCGCCCGGTCTGGGTCGTGCGCCTCGATCCCTCCGACGATGTCGAGTGACCCGATCCTGACCAAGCGAGACACGCCCCGATGACCGACACACCCGCCCCCACCGGCCCCGACGCGGGCGCGACCTTTTACCACGGCACCCGCGCCGACCTCAAAACCGGCGACCTGCTCGCGGTCGGCTGGGGCAGCAATTATCAGGCCGCGCCGATGTCGTGGATCTATTTCTCCGCCGCGCTCGAGTCGGCGATCTGGGGCTGCGAGCTGGCGGCCGGCGCGGGGCGCGAGCGCATCTATATCGTCGAACCGACCGGCGACTGGTTCGACGATCCCAATCTCACCGACAAGAAATTCCCCGGCAACCCGACGCGCAGCTATCGCTCGCGTTTCCCGCTGCGCATCGTCGGCGAGGTCGAAAGCTGGGAACCGCACGCGCCCGAAATATTGCAGGCGATGAAGGACAATCTCGTGCGGCTCCAGGCCGAGGGCGCGCCGATCATCGACTAGCGGCTTGCCAGGCACGCGCTACATATGTAGCACGCTACAAATGTAGCGCGCGAGGCATTTCATCCTGTCGACGCCGACCGCGCTACGCCGACCGTCCCACCGCACGCCCGGGAGCCGCCATGCTGACGACCCTGCTCACCCTCGCCGCCGCAACCTCCGCGCCCGTTCCGGCCGCATCGCCCGCCGATCTCGCCGCGATCGAGGCGACCTGCTTCGATTATGTCGACGGCCAGCTCGAGGGCGATGCCGAACGCGTCAAGCGCGCGCTCCACCCCGACCTCGCGAAACGCCGCGTGCTCGGCGACACGCCCGACGAACGCCTCGGCCTGCAACGGATGAGCCGCGAGGAGCTCGTCGACCTGACGAAGCGCGGCGCGCTCAAGACCCCGCGCGACGCGTGGAACCGCGCGTGCAAGATCCTCGACGTCGCGGGCCATGCCGCCGCGGTGCGCGTCGAAACCCCGTGGTTCGTCGACTATTTCCACATGGGCAAGTTCGGCGAGCGCTGGGTCATCGTCAACGCGCTCTGGCACATGAAGCCGCGCGCGGCGGCGCAATGACGCGACAGGCCGCGGCGGATCCGCGATCGATGCGCTAGTATTTGTTCGCTATTTGTTCTAGTGCATGGTCCTTCTCCACCCCGCTGATTCGCCATCAGGAGGACAGATCATGCCCGGAAGAATTTTCGCCAGACGCCCCCTCTATCTGATGGCCAAGCCACCGGCCGATATCGCGGCGCGCATCGATGCCCTGCCGCGAAACGACCGGCGCCGCGCGGCCGACCTGCTGCATATGACGCTCGCAACATTCGTCGACCTGGCCAAAGCCCCCGCCGGCTTCCTCGAACTTGTGATCCGCGGGCTGGACGATTTCGGCGCCAGCGCTTTTCCGGTGCGGCTCGACCGGATCGAATGCCGCAAGGCGACGGCGCTGCGCAGTTCGGCGCCGCTTGCCGCCGCATGGGAATTTCAGCGGCAACTTGCCGAATATTTTCACCAGCATGATTTCAAATACTTCAACCTGCCGCCCGAGCTTCACGTCACAATCGACTATCACGGCGACGGGCTTGGCGCCGAAGCGATCGATCCGCTCGAATGGACCGCCAGGGAGATATTGCTTGTCGAAAGCGTGGTCGGCCAGGCGCGCCATATCGTGCACGGCCGCTGGCCATTGCCCGATGGCGAACCCGGATTCTGCAGGGCGGCCTAGCCCGCGCTGTTTCGCGCTATTTTTTCGCTTTTGCCGGCTTTTCGAGATTCGCCTCGACCGCCGCGCGGATCAACGCCTTGAACGCTGCCTCGTCGATGTCATCGCCCTCGAACAGGTCGATCGCGCGCCGGACATTGCCGTCGAGGCTGGAGTTGAACAGCTTCTTCGGATCGGCAAGCGCCGCGCCCCTGGCAAAGGTCAGCTTGACCTTGTCCTTATACGTCTCGCCCGTGCACAAAATGCCCGCATGTTCCCATACCGGCACCCCCGCCGGGTTCGACGGCTTCTGCCACTTGACCGTTTCCTCGACGTCCGGATCGGCGGCATGGATCAGCGCGCGTAGCATCGCCAGCGTGTCGCCGCGCCAGCCGCCCAGCCCGGCAATCTTCGCGTCGATCAGCTCCGCCGTCATCGCACCGCTCCCATCACATCTTCTCGCCGGGCAGCGCCGCCGCCTGCTTCACCCAATCGGCGAACGCCGCCTCGTCGACCGGTTCGTCTTCGTGGATATGGAAATAGCGCGTGTCGCCGCTCTTCGACGCGACGGGCGGCACCGGATCGAGCGACTGGCCGCGAAAGAAAGCGACCTTGATATATTTGTCGAAGCAATGGACGCTCAGGAACCAGTGCGCCGGCTCCGCACCCTGTCCCGGCGGACCATAGAGCGGCGAGTTCCATTTGACCGCCTTCGCGGCGCCCGGAACGATTCGGTCGATCAGCGCGTCGATCCGCCGCCACACGTCCGACTTCCACCCCGGCATCGCGGCGATATAGGCCTGCACCGGCGCGTCGCCATATCCCTTCGGGATCTGCGGATTGCCGCCCGACAGCAGGACGGGCGCTTTGTCGGCCATGGAATCGGCTCCTCTCGCCACCAAAAGACCGTGCTGGCCAAGGCGAGTCAAGCTTAGCCCGCAATCTCCGCCGTCGCCGCGCGTTCGATCGCCTGGCGCCAGTGGCGCCGCACCGGCAACAGGAAAATCTCGGACAGCGCGCGCTCGATCTCGTCGGCGGTCAGATAGCGCCGGTCGATACGCCCGTCGGTCAGCCGCGTCGTCAGCCGGTTGTCGCGCAGGCCATAGCGCGCCTCGGCGGTCGTCCGCGCCGCGATCAACTGGTGGCGGAAATGCGAGTCCGGATGCGTCGACGTGTACCAATTGCCGATCTCGTAATCGATCGCGGGCGGCGGCACGGTGTCGAGCCGGTACAGCGTGCGCCATTCGCCCTCGATCAGCGCCGCGACCTGCCACACATCGCCGTGCCGCACGACGCGATAGCTTTCGTGCCGCGTCGGCTGGGTATCCTCGCTGTCCATCGCCAGCGGCGCGGGCGGCACCGCCGCGCCGAAACCGACATCGGCGAGCCACGGCCGCCCGTCGATCGTCACGCGGACCACCATATGTGTGCGCGGCGTGTCCGGCGCATCGTCAGGCAACATCCAGCGCACCCGGCCAAACAGCCCTTCGGCCGCAAAACCGATCGTCTGCAGCACGCGCAGGAACAGGCCATTTTGTTCGAAGCAATATCCGCCGCGCCGCTGGCCGATCAGCTTGGCATCGACGGCATCGGCACCGATATCGATTCCCGCACCGGTCAGTGCGTCGATCGCCTCGAAGGGAATGGCCGCGATGTGCGCCGCCTGCAGCGCGGCGAGCACCTCGAGCGTCGGGGCCACCGGGCCCGCATAGCCGATCCGTGCCAGATAGCGCGGCAGGAAAGCCACCGCGGGCGTGTCGGCACCGGAATCCGCCGGGTCGGAAGGCGTGGCAGCGGGATAGTGCAGCATGGACAAGGCTCCGTTCGCGAATCATCTCTGCACCGCTTATGAAAGCTCAACCACAGTTGAGATCAAGCGCGGATATGGAAGGAGGTTTTCCTTCCCGCAAAGGGCCATCATCTTGGTAACTTAGCCATTGCGGGCGGCCCCCTGCTGCGGCAGACCGGTCGCACAATATAAGTCGCATATCATAAACCCGTTCAGGAGCTCCCATGCGCACCCTATCTTATTCCCGTCTCGCCGCCGCAATCGCGCCGGCCGCCCTGCTTTTCGCCGCAGGAACCGCCAATGCCGCGACCTGCGAAGAGGCATTCGTCAAAAAAGGCAATCCGATCACCGGGCTCCGTTTTACCGCCGCGGTGACGGTCGCCGACCTGCCGCCCGCGGTCGCCATCGGGCAGATGCGCGGACTGGTCGCCGCCAAAGGCTATGACATCATGGCCGACGAAGCCGAATATGGATCGATGCTGATCGAACAGCCGATGACCGGCAATGTGCGCGCTTTCCCGATCCAGATCACCGCGACACAGACCGGCGGGATCGGCACATTGGTGATGGAATCGAAACTGCGCGCCGGCCAGACGGTCAAGAGCGAGGCCGCAATGGCCGAAATGTGCGGCATCCTGAACCAGGTCAAGGGCGGCAAGGCCGGCGCCGCCGCGGCAAAGAGGGGTGCGACCGCAACGACCGTCGCCGCCGCGCCGGTCAAGATGAATTCGCTGAGCTTCTCGCAGCAGGTGTCGAAGGATACCGAACGCAATGCGGCGGGCATCCTCACCCGTTACAAGGGCAAGCAGTTCACGATCGACGGTCTGGTCGATTATGTGACCAAGGACGGCAAGGATTTCCGCGTCGGTTACAAGATTCCCGAACCCTATGAACAGGCGATCCGGCTGCCCAATCAGGCGCCGTTCAAAACCGACATCGTCTGCTATATGGCGCCGGGGCAGGCCGCATTTTCGCTTCAGCTCAAACCCGGCAAGAGCATCAAACTGACCGGCACGGTTGAGGACTTCGACGAATATAAGCATGTGATCTGGCTGAAGGACTGCCGCGGCGCACAGTAACGCGGCGCGCAAAAATGGGGGCAAAGCCATGCGGGCAATGATAGCTGCGATGCTGGCATTCGGCATGGCGCCGCCTGCCTTCGCAACCGATGCCCTCGCGACAGAGAGCGCGGAACTCCGTACCTTTGCCGATGCCTTCGACGCGGCGCAGATCGCGCAGGATCGCGCCGCGCTCGACCGCATGGTCGCCGACGATCTCGTCTTCATCGACGGCAGCGGCAACCGGTACGGGAAGGCCTTTTTCATCGAGGGCTGGACCGGCGCCGACGATGATTACGACCCGGTCACGCTGACCGATCGCGTCATCCTGCCGCTCGGCAAGGACGTGGGCCTCGCGAGCGCCGAGACGATCCTGTCGGGCCGCTCGGCGGGCAAGCCCTTCCGCGTCCGCATTCGCTTCACCGATATTTTCCGGCGCCACGGCAGCAGCTGGCAGGCGACCTATATCCATGTGACGCGAATGGCGCTGGAAGACGCATCGAAACCATGACGCGCGCGCGCCGCGTGGTCCGCTGGACGGTCCGCGTGATCGGGCTGCTGCTGTTTCTGCTCCTGCTTTTCGCTCTGATCCTCGCGGTGAACGGGTGGAACGCCTTCGGGCAGGCGCCGTCGGGGCCGCGGCTCGAAAAACTCGAACGCTCGCCGCATTGGAAGGACGGCGCCTTTTCCAACGGCCGCGGGGGCTGGATCGACCGGCGGGCAGCATATCGCGGGCTGCTCACCGCATCGGCGGTCACCGAGCCCGAGCCCGGCGCGCCGGTACCGGTGCGGCGCACCGACGCCGCCGCCCTCGCCCGCCTCCCCGCCAGCGGCCTGCGCATCACCTGGTTCGGGCATAGCTCGACGCTCGTCGAGATCGACGGCAAGCGCATCCTCGTCGACCCGATGTGGGGGACACGCGCCTCGCCGGTCGGCTGGCTCGGCCCCGCGCGCTGGTATGCGCCGCCGATCGCGATTGCCGACCTGCCGCCGATCGACGCGGTGGTGATCTCGCACGATCATTATGACCATCTCGACCGCGACACGGTCCGCGCACTCGACCGCCGCGGCACGATATTCATCGTCCCGCTCGGCATCGGCTCGCACCTCGCCTATTGGGGGGTCGACGAAAAATTTATCGTCGAGCTCGACTGGTGGGGTGAGAAACAGATCGGCGACATCACCGTCGTCGCGACCCCCGCGCGCCACGCCTCGGGCCGCCTCGGCAGCCAGAGCGACCAGACCCTCTGGGCCGGCTATGCGCTGATTGGGCCAAAGCATCGCGTCTGGTATTCGGGCGACACCAGCTTCGCCCCCGAATTTGCCGAGATCGGCAAGCGGCTCGGGCCGTTCGATGCGACCTTGCTCGACACCGGCCAGTATAATCCCGCCTGGCCCGACAATCATCTCGGCCCCGAACTTGCGGTCGAGGCGCACCGGCTCGTTGGCGGCAAGACGCTGATCCCGATCCATTGGGCGCTGTTCAATCTCGCGCCGCACGCGTGGACCGAACCGCCCAAGCGCATCCTCGCCGCCGCGCGCTGCGCCGGCGTCCGCCTCGCGATGCCGCGCCCCGGCGAAAGCATCGACCCGGCGACCGCTCCGCCGCCGACCCGCTGGTGGCCGAAAATTGCCTGGCGCACCGCGGCGCAAAAGCCGCAGGTCGCGACGCTCGACGGCGATCCGGCGCACCGGGTGCGGGTGGCGCCGTGCAAGGCAGATCCCTGACGATTCGACTCCCACAGCAAATGAGAACATAATAGGAACATTAGTCCGATTCGGAGGATGGATGATGGACCCGATGTTCCGCTATTTCCTGGGGTTTCAGGTGGCCGCCGACCGCGCGGGCTGGCTCGCGCGCCAATTGCCGCCCGTTTCGGGCGATTTGTTCGCGGGGCTGAAGCCGCAGAACTATCATCTCACGCTCTGCACAATCGCCGAAACGCAGGCTCAGCAGCCATTTCTGCGTCAGCGCGTTGCCAGCGCCTTCGCATCGGGCCTCCCTGCGGCAAGTCCTATTCCCTTCGGTCGCATCATGAGCCGCGGAATGGGGGCAGAACTGACGACCATCGGGAGCGTCGCCGATATTCGGCAGCTTTATGATGGGATCATCACCCTGTTGGAAACGCAGGCCATCGAACCGCTCCATCGAAAGTCCGGGCTGCGGCCGCACATCACTCTCGGCTACGGAACCTGCGATTTCGAGGCGGTGTCGACGGCCTGGCGGTGGACGCCGCGCGACCTCGTGCTCATCGAAAGCCATATCGGCCATCGACGCCACCGCGTGCTGCAAAGCTGGACATTGGAACCACCGGCGCAGGGCAGCTTCGGCTTCATGGCCGACGAACTGCCTGCACCGCTGCTCCGCGCCGCCTAGCCCTCCAGGCTGTGCTCGAGCGTGATCTCGCAATCGAGCAGCTTCGACACCGGGCAATTCTTCTCGGCCTCCTCGGCGATCTTCGCAAATTCATCGGCCGAAATCCCCGGCACCTTGCCGGTCAGCGTCAGCGCCGATTTGGTGATCGCAAAGCCGCCATCCTGCTGCTCCAGCGTCACCGCCGCGCTGGTCTCGAGCGTGTCGCCCGAATAGCCGGCGCGCGCGAGCCCGAACGACAGCGCCATGGTGAAGCACGCCGCATGCGCCGCGGCGATCAACTCCTCCGGGTTCGTCCCCGGAAGCCCCTCGAAGCGGGTCCCGAACCCGTAAGGCTGCTTGTCGAGCACGCCCGATTTGGTCGTGATCGATCCTTTGCCTTCCTTGCCAAAGCCTTCGTAGCGGGCGGATGCGCGATTGACGGTCATGCAATATCTCCTTCGAGCGAGGGGTCGAAAACGAAATGGCGGCGCGGGGACTCGGGTCCTCAGGCGAGGAGCAGCTTAGGCTTGGCGCCCACGCGCTTCCACGCCTTTTCATGGAAGAAGAAGGCGACGGCATTGATACAGGGCTCGACGATCGCGATCCCGCCCGCCAGCGCGACCGACCCGGTCATCACATAGGCGACGCTGAACCCGATGGTCAGGTGGATCGTGAGGTAGGTGAAGGTCTTGATCAGATCGGTGGGCATGGCGCATCTCCGCAGGGACGAAGCGCCTAGTTAAGAATGATTCGCAATAAATACCAGAGAGACCTTTGGGTCAGTCTGATCGATTTTCCCGCGCGATCTGCCTCCGGCCTATTTCCTGATCTTCCCGACCAGCGCCGCCGCGGTGTCCTTCGCGGTCGCCGCCGGCGCGCTGCCGATGGTCAGGATGACGAAGCGGCTATCGTCGAGAAAGACGTTCATCTGGTTGATTCCGGGGACAAAGAAGGCCGCCTTGCCCAGCCCCGCAACATCCTCGATCTTCTTGTCCGAAAAGGCCGCCATCGTCTTTTCGGTCGTCTCGCGCGTCTGCCTGATCGCGGCATCGCTGTTGTCGCCGATCGGCGAGAGGCGCGCCATCAGCGTCGCGGTGCTGCCGCCTGCGAGGCGATAGGTGCATTCGGATGTCGCGGCATTGGCGCCCTCGGCCTTGCTCACAAAGGCGAGGCTGGTTTCGGTCACCTTGTCGCCGAGCGCCGCGCCGACCGCCGTCCTGTCGAGCAGCGCGCACGCGTCGCTCGCGTCCCAGCCGCTCGCTGCGGCCGTTTTCGCTTCACCGTCGGCGGCCGTGCTATCCTTGGCCCCGCCCCCGCACCCGGTCAGCAGCAACGCACCCAATCCGGCAACGATCGCACCCTTACGCATATG
Organism: Sphingopyxis sp. GW821-FHT10B01; assembly: GCF_059415685.1. Classification (NCBI taxonomy): domain Bacteria; kingdom Pseudomonadati; phylum Pseudomonadota; class Alphaproteobacteria; order Sphingomonadales; family Sphingopyxidaceae; genus Sphingopyxis; species Sphingopyxis sp. GW821-FHT10B01. The sequence continues at coordinate 306,231 of NZ_JBWKNS010000002.1, forward strand.
ATTCTCCCATCGATATGGCGCGACCCGCCGCGACGATGCGCGCAAAGCGGTGCATCCGCAAGATCATCCGCGATTCAAGGGAGATAGGCCGTCAGCGCGAAATCCACGCCACGCCCGCCTTGTCGAGTTCGGGCCCCAGCCGCCCGGTCAACCACAGCGCCCACATTTTGAAATCGGCGGCGAGGCTCCACAGCGGATAGGTAAAGGTCGCGGGCCGGTTCTTCTCGACCCCGAAATGCGCGACCCACGCAAAGAAATAGCCCGCGAGCGGAAGTGCGGCCAGCCAGCCCCAGCGCCCGCTCAGCACCGCCGCGGCGGCAATCAGGACGACGAGGCTGGTCCCGACATAGTGCAAGGCCCGCGTGCGGACCTTGCTATGCTCGCGCAGGTAAAAGGGCCAGAATTCGGCGAAGGTCGTATATTGGCGCGCCATCGCCCGATGCTGCCTGCCGATGCCGCGCCGGTCAAGCTGGCTAGACGCTGCGCGCCGCCTCGTCGATCAGCGCCGCGACCTCGACCGGGCGCGAGGCGAGCGACGCGTGCCCCGCATCGAGCGTGATCACCTTGCGCGCGCCCAGCCGGTCCGACATCGCTTTCTGGTTGTCCGGGTGGATCATATGGTCTTCGCTCGAAATCTGGTACCAGCTCGGCTTTACCTTCCACGCCGGATCGCCGATCGCATCGCCAAAGGTCGACGCCAGCGGCGCCTTTTGCGTCACCGCCATCACCAGCGCGTCACCGGCGCCGACGTCCTGGCAAAAGCTCTCGTGGAACTTGTCGGGCTTGACCCACAGATAGCCGTCGCTGTCGGGCGCAAGGTTCGCAGCGCCGGCCGGCGGATGCTGCTGGGTGAGCGCGCCCGGGCTCTCGCCCGCGTCGGGGGCGAAGGCCGCGATATAGACCAGTCCGACGACATTCGGCGCCGTCCCCGCCTCGGTAATCACCGCGCCGCCATAGCTATGCCCGACGAGCAGCACCGGCCCCTCCACCTGCGCCACCATCTGGCGCGTCCGCCCGGCATCGTCGGCGAGCGAAGTCAGCGGCAGTTCGACCGCGCGAAGGCCCTTGTGACCCAACCGGTCGAGCTCGACGATCGCTTTCGCCCAGTGCGCCGCGCCGCCCCAGAAACCGTGAACGAGGATGATCGTGGGAAGCTCTGCCATGGGTCCGACTCCTGTAGTATTTGAATAGGCGCAAAGCTAACATGCCGGACCGATCCCCGACAGCGAAGAAAGTCGACGGGATTTCGGGAGGGGGAATTTCCATGAAAAAATCGACGCGCGCGCTCGTTGGACTGGTCGCACTCGACCTGATCGTCATCCTCGGGGCCTGGTGGATGATCGACCGCACCCGGAGCGGGGCGTGGAATTCGAACGACCCGGCCGGATCGATCTCGATGGTCACGACGACCGCGGGCATGATCGTCGGCGTGATCTCGGCCGTCCTGCTGCTCGCCTTCGTCATGCATCGGCGCGCGGGGAACTGATCGCCCGGAATCGTCAGCCCTCCCGCCCGGGTCGCAGGGCGGAAGGGCTGGTCCCGGAGCGGCGTGGTGGGCCGTCCCGGTGCCCTGCCTATGGCGCGCCGAAAGCCGCCCGGCGGTGATCGCCGTCACTCGCCCGAAAAAATGTCGCGGCCGTTTGAAATGACCGGGCGAAAAAGCGCTATCCGCGCTTCAGGCGCACCAAAGCCGTGTCGAGCGCCTGCAAGAATTGCGAACGATCGGCTTTCGAAAAGGGCGGCGGGCCACCGATCTGGTCGCCCCCGGCGCGCAGGTCGGCCATGATCGCCCGCGTCGCGATCGCGGGGCCGATCGACGCCATGGTGAAGGGCTTGCCATTGGGACCGAGCACCGTCGCGCCGGCTTTCAGCGCGCGGTCGGCGAGCAATATGTCGGCGGTGATGACGATGCTGCGCGCCGTCGCCGCCTCGGCGATCCAGTCGTCGGCGGCGTCGAAGCCGTCGGAGACGGTAATCCGTTCGATCAGCGGGTGGTCGGGCACGCGCAGCCGGCTGTTGCTCACGACCTTCACCGCGACCTCGTGCCGCCAGGCGACGCGATAGATCTCGTCCTTCACCGGGCAGGCGTCGGCATCGACGAGGATTTCGGGTGCGGAAGACAGGGACATGGGCACGCGCGGTCAGCCGACCTCGACGCCCTTCCAGAAGGCGATGCGACCCATGATTTCGGCGGCGGCCTCCTTGGGGTCGGCATAATACCAGGCGGCGTCTTCGTTCACCTGTCCGGCGACCGTCACATGATGATAATGCGCGACGCCCTTCCACGGGCAAAAGCTCGTCGTCGCGCTGTCCGACAGCAGCGATGCGTCGACCGCGGCGCGCGGGAAATAATGATTGCCCTCGACGATCACCGTATCGTCGCTGTCGGCGATCACCGCGCCGTTCCACCGTGCCTGAACCATGATCGCTTCACTCATTCTCCCGCGCCCGGCGGATTATTTCTTCATATTGTCGAGCCCGGCGACCACGCCGGTCTTGGTCGATGGGTTGCTCGCATTTTGCTTCTTCGGCTTTTCGGCCTTGGGCTTGCGGACTTCGCGGCTCGATTTCTTCTGGCTCTTGGCCATGGTCAATACCTTGAAAGGGGACGGACGCCTGTGCCCGTCGCGGCCCAGCCTAGGCGCTTTACCCGGCCACGTCGCCTCTTATCCCGCGAGCCCGTCCCAGACCAGTTTCGCGCCGAGCAGGATCATCAACACATAGATGAGGACATAGAAACGCGCGCCGTCGATCCGCTTCAGCCAGCGCACGGTGAGCAGGGTCGAGACGATCGCGAGCGGCATCAACAGCCCGGCGGCGACAAGCACCTCGTGCGGGAAGGCGCCGAGCGCGATATAGGCGGGCACCTTCATCCAGTTGATGCCTGCAAACAGGATCGAACTCGTGCCGACGAAAACAAGGTGCGGCAGGCGGCGCGGCGTCACCCACATCTGGAACGGCGGACCGCCGGCATGCGCAATCTGGCTGGTGAAACCCGTCGCCACCCCGAACAGGCTGCCGACCCAGCCGGGCGATGTCGACGCCGCGACGACGCGCCCGCCGCGTTCGACCCACAGCCGATAGACACCGAACGCCAGCGTGATCGCGCCCAATGCCGCCATCAGCTTCGCCTCGTCGACGCGCTCGGCATAGAAATAGCCCGCCGCAATGCCGACGGCGGCGCCGGGAAGCATCCAGCCGATGACCCAGCCATCCCACGTTTTCCGGAACGACCAGACGCTGACGACGTCCTGCACGATCAGGATCGGCAGCAGCAGCGCGGCGGCCATCGTCGGCGGCAGCACCAGCGCGACGAGCGGGGTCGCGAGCGCGCCGACGCCGGACAAGCCGCCCTTCGCCAGCCCGAGCAGGACCACCGCGATGGCCAGCACCAGCAGCGTCAGCGGGTCGGCAAGCAGGCTCATCCGGCAGCGGTGTCGGGCGTTTCGGGCAATTGCCAGTCGATCGCGCCGCGGCCGTGCGTCTCCAGAAACGCGTTCGTCTGGCTGAACGGCCGCGACCCGAAAAAGCCGTTGTGCGCCGACAAAGGCGAGGGATGCGGCGCGCGCAGGATCAGGTGCGGGCTGCCCGCGCCCAGCCCCGCGACATTCGCCGCCTTCTTCTGCGCATGGCTGCCCCACAGGATGAACACCTTGGGCGCCGGATCGGCCGCGACCGTGGCGACCACCGCATCGGTGAACTTCTCCCACCCCTTGCCCTGATGCGACGCCGCCTGCCCCGCCTCGACCGTCAGACAATTGTTGAGCAGCAGCACGCCCTGCTGCGCCCAATGCTTCAGATACCCGTGCGCCGCGCGCGCGATTCCCAGATCGCTCTGCATTTCCTTATAGATGTTGACGAGGCTCGGCGGGGTACGCACCCCCGGCTGGACCGAAAAGCAGAGGCCATGCGCCTGTCCCGGTCCGTGATAGGGATCCTGCCCGAGGATCACGACGCGCACATCCTGCGGCGGGGTCGCATCGAGCGCCGCGAACCAGTCGCGCGGCCGCGGATAGATCGCCTTGCCCTTCGCGCGCTCATCGCCAAGAAACGCCTTGAGCGCCGCCATATAGGGCTGCGCAAACTCGCCGCCGATACGCGCGAGCCAGTCGGGATGCAATTTGACCTCGGTCATGCTGCGCGCTTCACCAGAGCTGCGCAGGCTTGTCCAGTGCTGTTACCTTGCAGGCAATTGTCAAAGGAAGAGCCTGAGAAAGCGGGCAGAGCGATCCGAAACCCTGCTTTGACATGTTGCCGATTTGAAGCTTTCTTTTGGCCTGACCCGATAGTTACGGGAGCACGTCATCTGAATGTGATCCTATACATCGCACCGAATCCAAACCGGGCACCGACGCCGCCAAGGCCCTCGTTGTAAAACGTCGTCCCGTACAAGGCTCCATCGCGCCCCTCGACCAAACCCATCTCGGGGTCATGAGGCTGGTTCTGGCCTGACCCGAATGAGAAGATTGTGGTGAAATTTCCGGCATAAGTCAGGCGAAAGACAGTACCCCCGCCATTGACTCCGCCATTGCGAGCCGTGCCGTACAAATTGCCGTCTCGCCCAACCGCGAGAAAGGCAGAAGGTCCTTGGCCGTCGTCTCGCCGATCTTTGCCGAATGCGTGAACCACGGCGACTCTTCCCGCGGAGTCTAACCGAAACACCGTACCAAACCCCGCTCCGCCGGACGGCGTTGTTCCATACAGCGCTCCGTCGCTCCCCTGAACGAGGGATCCCTGGGGAGATGAAGGATCGTTAGAGGTCGCACCGAAGGAATGGATAATCGTCAGCCTGCCGTCGGCGCCAAGTTTAAAGATCGTACCTCGCTCATATGCCCCACCCATGCTCGTCGTGCCATAGAAGGCGCCGTCAGACGCCTCAACCAAGGGCCCATTGGGTTGGACGCCACCGGCGGGAGCGCCACCAAACGAGTGAAGCGTTGTGAGAGCGCCAGAAGGTGTCATTTTGAAAATCGTGCCGCAATTCCCGCCGTCCCGTGGAATCTGGACGCAATGGTTGGCACCACCGGCCGAGGTCACGCCATAGAAATTTCCATCCTTGCCCAGCACCAGCGCGCTCGCAAATGTGTCACCTTCGCCGGCCGCACCGCTGAATGAATGCAAAATTCGATAAGATCCGTCGAGTGCCAGACGGAAGACAGTTCCTCCGCTACCATAAGACCCACCATTCGCTGTCGTTCCGTAGAGCGCACCATCCGGCCCCTCAATCAGCGCGCTAAGCGCAGTATATCCGTCATTTTTGGTGGTACCGAACTGATACACCACTGATTGTTCACCATTTGGCGTAACGCGATAGATAACCCCGCACGGGATAGGATCGACTGGTCGGCATCTATTGACGCCGCCGTTTCGGGTCGTTCCATAGAAATTCCCGTCGCGGGCCTGCAACGGAGGTCCGTTGGGCTGGGCCCCGTCCGTTTCCGTAACGCTAAATATATGCAGATAGGTCACACTCGCGGGCGTCGGCGTCGGGGTTGGGGTTGGGGTTGGGGTCGGCGTGACCACAACGGGCGGGCTTCCTCCGCCTGAAGAGCCGCCCCCGCCGCAGGCGCCGAGCAGGCCAAGCACGAAAAGCGGCCCGAAGTGCCGAACAACCCTCATCCAGAAAATCCCCATAGAACCGCGTACTTAATGCCTCGGAGCCACGGTTTTTGGCAAGGGAAAAGCTGCATGGAAGCTTCGACAACGGCGCTCGCTGCCTTCAGTCCCTCAGCCCATCATGATGCTCCGCGAGAATTATTCGCCGAGCAAACTCGGCCTAGACCTTCGGACGACAACTGTCATTCGCAGCAGAAAGCGCGCATCGGGGAACCGCCGAACCCCGCCGCTAAATCTTCCCCCGCACGCTCAAAAACACCCGCCGCCCCAGATAGTCATATTGCGTCCCGAACGCGGGCGCCTGTCCGGTCACCGGCGGTGTTGCGGTCACGACGGTCGACACCCGCGGCGGCGGCGTGTCGAACAGATTCGCGACCCCCAAAGTGATGCGGAACCGCTCGGCGACATCGCGGCTCAGCGACAGCGAGTGATAGAAGGTCGCGGGCACGCTGACGTCGGGGCAGAAGCGTCCGCCGGGGCGGAAGCCCGAGGTGCGGCATGCATCGCCGCCCTGTGCGCGCAGCAAGTCTTTCATGTTCGACGCGCCGCCCGTGACGTCGAGCCCGTAGAAGAGCGTCCAGCCGTCCTTCATCCAGCCGAGGTTGAAATCGCCGACCCACTTCGGGTTGCCGATCTTGCCATTGTCGTCGATCTCGGTGCCGGGGAAGAGCGCGACCTTGTCCTCGATCTGCCAGGTCATCTGCGCGCGGAACGCCAGAGAGCCGAGATTGCCGAGATCCTGGTCGATCGCGACCGACAGATCGACGCCGCGGTTCCGCTGGCGGCTGATGTTGACATAGCGGTCGGTCACCGTCGCGACGCTCCGCGCGTCGGGGCCGGACGTCACGCGGGTAAACAGGCCGCACAGCGGCTCGTCGGCGACGTCGGAATCATAGCAGCCGCGCAGGATGTTCCCGGCGCCGAGCAGGGTGATCTCGTCCTTCACCTTGATGTCGAAATAATCGACCGCAAGCCGTGTGCGCAGCCCGCCCCACAGCGCGCCCGACAAATCGGGGGTCAGGATCACCGACACCGTCTTCGCGGTCGAGGTTTCCGGGCGAAGCCGGCCGATGCCGCCGCCCGATACGATCGTCGCGGGGCCGATCCCGCCGGCAAAATTGGGAGCGATGCCGTCGGCGGCGCAATTGTCGAAGATGCGCTGGCTGATCGCGCCCGAGGCAAGCCGCGCCGCGGCCTGGACGCACGGATCGATCGTCTGCTGGCCGAGGAAGCCGGTCTGGTCGTTGAGGAACAGCTCGAACAGCGCGGGCGCGCGGAACGAGGTTCCCCATGTGCCGCGGAAACGCAGCCAGTCGGTCACCGCCCAGTCGGCGCCGACCTTCCACGTCGTGTCGCTGAAATTGTCCTGCACCCCGTCGCCGCGCGTCGCCTCGACATGCGTATAGCGCGCGGCGCCCGACAGCGTCAGCCGCTCGATCAGCGGCACGTCTGCAAGCACCGGCACTTCGACTTCGCCGAAAAGCTCCTTCGAGACGGTGCGGCCCGCGGTGATTCCCGAGGTCGTGAAGTTCGCGACATTGCCCGCCCGCGTCGCTTCGCCCGGCGTATCGTTGATCTCGTCGCGGCGGATGTTGGCGCCCAGTGCCACCCCGACCGATCCTGCCGGCAGGTCGAACAGCTTGCCCGTGAGCAACGCCTCGGCCGAGGTCTGCTTGAACAAGGTGCGACCGGTTTCGCGGCCCATCAGGAACGCACGCTCGGCGGGGGTGAAGTCGCCGCGCAGCACGCGCGGGTCGGTGAAATCGATATCGATGCACGGCACGCCGCGGATCGCGGTCGTGGTGCCGACGCACGAGCGGGTGCGCAACGTCTGCGACGCGATCGCATCCTGATAGATGACATCCTGCGTATAGCTGGCGTCAGACCGGCTGTGCTGGCCGTGGACGTCCCACTTCCACCCGCCGCCGATCTCGCCGCGCAAGCCGAATACCCCGCGGTAATAATCGACATCGGCCCGGCTTTCGGACTTCACCAGCACGCGCGGGCGCAGGATGATGTTGCCGCCGAACTCGGCGTTGAACGGATCGCCCATGTCATTGGGATTGCAATTATACGCCGTGGGGTCGCAGAGGAAAAAGGGCAGCATCGACGCGCCGGTGAACTGCTGGAGCTCGATCCGCTGGAAACCATTATTGTGCGACTTGCGGTTGCTGAACAGAAACTCGCCATAAGCGGTGATGCCGTCGGTTACGTCATAGGCACCCTCGACGAAGGCGCTGATCCGGCTCACGCCCGAAAAGACGTCCGAATCCTGCTCGGCGGGTTCGAACTGGTTGAGCGCGCCGGTCGACGGCCCGTCGAAATTGACCCCGAAGAAATTGGCCGGGCCGAACACGCCGATCGGATTGAAGGCGTTGATCGGGATACCGACCCCTGCGAACTGGGCGCCATATTGGCCCGACAGGATCGCCTGCCCGTTCGGCGCGATCAGTCCGGGACCAAAGGTCGGGAAGCCATTCCGGTCGACCCCCGAAAAATCGCTGAAGACGATCTGGTTGGCCTGCGTGCTGTTGCACGCCGGGCGGCCGGTACGGAAATCGACGATGTCGGCGCGGCTGCCATCGGCCTCGCGCTTCAGATATTCTTCGGAGCAGAAAAGGAAACCGCGGTCGCGGCGGGTCAGATTCTGCTGGCGGAAATAATCGACCGTCGCGAAAATATGGCCGCGATCGAATTTTTTGCCGAAGCTGGCATCGACGCCATAGCTTTCGCCGCCGCCATGTTCGGTGATCGACGAGAAACCGCCCCCCTCGAAGCCGTCGAGATCGTCGCGGGTCAATATGTTGACCACGCCTGCCACGGCATCGGAACCATAGATCGACGAGGCGCCGGTCTTCAGCACTTCGACCTGCCGCACCACCGACAGCGGCAGCACATTGAGGTCGAACGGCGCGACCGAGCCGCGGATCCCCGCCGGCCCCGCGCGGCGGCCGTTGATCAGCACGAGCGTCCGCTCGGCGCCAAGCCCGCGCAGCGACACGCTCTGCACATCGTTGCCGCCATTGGCGACAAAGTGGTTCGAAATCGCCGAGGTGATCTGGATCGATCCCTGCGCCGCGGGGGTCGACTGCAAGATATCGGCAAGCTGGAGCTGCCCCTGCAGCTTCGCCGTTTCGGGGTCGAGGACCTGGATCGGATCGGCGCTGGTGAATTCGCTCTTCGCGATGCGCGAGCCGGTGACGATGATGTCGTCGCCGCTCGTCTGCGCCGCCGCGGGCGATGCGGCGAGCGCGATCAGCGAGGCTGTTGCTGCCAGAAACACCGAGGAGTTGGTGCCCGTTTTCATGTTTTTCGTCCGATACACAAAGTTGATCTCGCCCCCCGGCGCGGCGGAAATTACGCGAAAAGGCGTTTCGATATGGTTTACGCCGCGGTAAGTTTTTACGGTCGCGTCGCCCGCTTGTCGGGAAGGCGCGGCGCGGCTAGGCACGCTCGTGAAAGGATCGAGCGATGAGCAAGGCAATGGGCGACGCGCTGGGGCAGCTTGAAGCCGTCATCCACGACCGGCTCGCGGCGGGCGAAGGCGAAGCGTCTTATGTGGCAAGTCTCGCGGCGAAAGGCCGCCGCAAGATCGCGCAGAAGCTCGGCGAAGAAGCCGTCGAAACCGTCATTGCCGCGGTCAGCGAAGATGACGCCGCGTTGACCGGCGAGGCGACCGACCTGATCTTCCACCTCGCGATCCTGCTCGCCGAGCGCGGCCTCACATGGGACGCGATCGCCGCCGAACTGGGTCGCCGCCACGGCACCTCGGGCCACGCCGAAAAAGCCAGCCGCCAGTAAGGACTTTCTCCCATGCCGATCGACGCGACTCTCCCCTATGACGACAGCAACATCTTCGCGCGCATCCTGCGCGGCGAACTGCCGTCGAAGACGGTTTATGAAGACGAATATGCGCTCGCCTTCCACGACATCAATCCGCAGGCGCCGCTGCACATCCTCGTGATCCCCAAGGGCCCCTATGTCAGCTGGGACGATTTTTCGGAGCGCGGCAGCGACGCCGAAATCGCGGGCTTCATCCGCGCGGTGGGCAACGTCGCGCGCGATCAGGGCCTCGTCGCCCCCGGATACCGCCTGCTCGCGAACGTCGGCCTCGACAGCCATCAGGAAGTCCCGCACCTCCACGTCCATATTTTCGCAGGCCAGCCGCTCGGACCGATGCTCGCACGCTGAGTTTCCCCGCTGTCTATGACGGCGGTCACAGCATTTTCGCGAACCACGATTAACCGTGTGTGATATGCGGCGGCGGGTGGACTCTGTTCCCTGTTTCCAGCAGGATAGAAGTTCGGACCGAACGGGGAGTTGATCATGGGTAAGGGATGGCGCGCGCTGGCTACACGCTTGGCGGGCAAGGCGAAACTGGCGCTGATCATCCCGCTCGGGCTCGCGATGGCGGCGACCGCGGCCGACACCGTGCCGCAGGTGACGCTTGCGACGCCGGGCAGCTCGGGCACCGGCGACGGCACGATCACCCGCTTCACCTTGCGCTTTTCCGAAGACATGGTTCCGCTCGGCGATCCCCGCGCCCCGGCGCCCGCGACCAACGACTGCAAACTTCCCGCGACCGGCCGCTGGGTCGACACGCGCACCTGGGTGCTCGAATTCGACAAACCGCTTCCCGGCGGGCTCGCCTGCCACGTCGATCTGCGCGAGGGCCTGAAAACCGCGCGCGGCGTCTCGGTCGCCGGCAACAGCCGCTTTGCGCTCGACACCGGCGGCCCTTCGGCGCGCGCCGTGCTGGCGGGCGGAATGTACGGGGATATCGAGGAGAACCAGATCTTCCTCGTCGCGACCAATGTCGCCGCCGACCGCGCCTCGGTCGGTCGCTACGGCTATTGCGCCGTCGATGGCATCGGCGAGAAAATCCCGCTCGACGTCCTGCCGCGCGCGACCGCGACCGAGATCCTCACCGGGCTCGGCGAGAATAACTGGTCGCGCCAGTCCTTCACCTCCGACGCCGGCCTGCCGCAACGCTTCCCCGCCGCGGGCGCCGAGCGCGAGGCCGCGCTCGACCGCATCGTTCCCGTCAAATGCCGCCGTCCGCTGCCCCCCGGCCGCGAAATGGCGCTCGTCTGGGATGCGCGCATCAGTCAGGCCGGCGTCCCCGGCCGCACCGCCGGGCGCGACCAGCGCTTCGACCATGACGTGCGCCCCGCCTTCACCGCCAAAATGTCGTGCAGCCGCATCAACCCGCAGGCGGGTTGCAACCCGATCAAGGATGTGACGCTCAGCTTCGCCTCGCCCGTCTCGCGCGAGACGATCCTCGCCGCGACGCTCAACACCGCCGACGGCAAGAAGCTGACGCCGAAGATCGACGACGACGACAAGAATGACGCCTGGCTGACGACCGTCCGCTTCACCGGCCCGCTGCCGCAGAATGTCGACGCAACGCTGGTCCTGCCCGCCGACGTCACCGACCAGAGCGGCCGCAAGCTGCAGAATCAGTCGAATTTCCCGCTGAAATTCCACATCGACCGCGCCCCGCCGCTGGTCAAATTCGCCGCCGAATTCGGCATCCTCGAAGCCGGCGAAGGCGGCGTGCTGCCCGTCACCGTGCGCGGCGTCGAGGGGACGATGGTTCAGGCGAACCTCAAAATGCCCGCGACCGCGCTGAAAGTCGGCGACGACGATGCCGCGATCGCGCGCTGGCTGAAGCGCGTCGATGACGCCGACGACACCGATTATCGCGAAGAAAAGGACCGCACCGGCAAGGAGGTCACGGTCAATTACACCGGCACCAGATCGGTCTTTGCCGACGCGCCGTCGGGCGGCGAGCGCCGCGACATGCAGCTGTCGCCTCCGGGCGGCGGCAAGGAATTCGAAGTCGTCGGCATCCCGCTCACCGAAAAGGGCTTCCACGTCGTCGAAATCGCGAGTCCCGAACTCGGCGCCGCGCTGCTCGGCCGCAAAACGACGCGCTATGTCGCGACCGCCGCGCTCGTCACCAATATGGCGGTGCATTTCAAATGGGGCCGCGAGGGCTCGCTCGCATGGGTGACCGCGCTCGATACCGGCCTCCCCGTCGCGGGCGCCGATATCCGCGTTTCGGACAGCTGCACCGGGCGCGTGCTCGCGCGCGGCAAAGCCGACAAGGCGGGGCGCCTCGCCTTTGCGGGCGGATTGCCCCAGCCCGAAACCTATTCGAGCTGCGAGGAAAAGCCCGATCCCGCGACCAGCGAGGGCCATGCGCTGATGGTCTCGGCGCGCGCTGGCGACGATTTCAGCTTCACCCTCACCGATTGGGGCAATGGCATTCGCCCCTATGACTTCGATCTCCCCTATGGCTGGTCGGAACGCAGCGACATCCTCCACACCGTCTTCGACCGCGCGCTCGTGAAAGCGGGCGAAACGGTTCACATGAAACATCTGCTCCGCCGCCCGGTCGGCACCGGCTTCATGACGCCGCAGCCGCTGGCGGGCAAATTGCGCCTCGTCCACCGCGGCTCGGACACCGAATTCGAAATGCCGTTCAGCATCGCGACGAACGGCAGCGGCGAAACGACATGGAACGTCCCCGCCTCGGCGCCGATGGGCGATTACGAGCTCGTCTTCGTCACCAAGGACAAGGATGGCGAGGACAAGACGATCTGGTCGGGCCAGTCGGTCAAGGTCGACGAATATCGGCTGCCGACGATGAAGGCGACCGTCAGCGGGCCCAAGACATCGCCCGTGCGCCCCACCGCGGTGCCGCTGTCGCTGTTCGTCGGCTATCTCTCGGGCGGCCCCGCCCCCAATCTCCCCGTCGAACTGCGCACCAATTTCCAGTCGAGCTGGTCGCCGCCGCAAGATTACAAGGATTGGGATTTCGACGGCCAGCCGGTGAAGGAAGGCGTCGTCCAGCTCGACGACAGCGGCGACGAACCGTCGGCCGAGCTGCCGCTCGCGCGCTCGGTGCCGCTCAAGCTCGACGCCAATGGCGCCGCGACGACCAGCGTCGCGGTCGACCAGCCGATCACCGAACCGACGCTGATGGCGGTCGAAATGGATTATGAGGATGCCAATGGCGAGACGCTGACCTCCAGCCGCCGCATCACCCTCTATCCCTCGGCCGTCCGCCTCGGGCTCAAGACCGACGGCTGGCTGATGCGCGACAAGGACCTGCGCCTCAATTTCATCGCGCTCGACTTGGGCGGCAAGCCGATTGCGGGCCAGCGCGTGCAGGTCGCGCTCTACAACCGCGAGGTCATCACCGCGCGGCGCCGCCTGATCGGCGGCTTCTACGCTTACGATAACCAGATGCGCACGACGCGCCTCGACACGACGTGCACCGCGACCACCGACAAGCTCGGCCGCGCGAGCTGCGCGATGGCGCCCGGCATCTCGGGCGAAGTCACCGTCGTTGCGACAACGCAAGACGCCGACGGCAACGAAGCCCGCGCGGTCCGCTCGGTCTGGCTCGCGGGCGATAATGAATGGTGGTTCGGCGGCGACAATGGCGACCGCATGGACGTGATCGCCGAAAAGCCGCGCTATGCCGCGGGCGACACCGCCAGCTTCCAGGTCCGCATGCCCTTCCGCGAGGCGACCGCACTCGTCACCGTCGAACGCGAGGGCGTGCTCTCCAGCTTCGTCGTGCCGCTCAAGGGCACCAACCCGGTCGTGAAGGTCAAGCTGCCCGCGACCTATGCCCCCGACGTCTATGTCTCGGTCATGGCGGTGCGCGGACGCGTGACCGGCGGCGAAAGCTGGTTCCGCACGATGAAACGCGCGGTCGGTTTCAAGATCGAGAATAGCGAGGGCGCGCCGCCCACCGCCTTGGTCGACCTCGCCAAGCCGAGCTATCGCATGGGCATCGCGCGCATCAAGGTCGGCTGGGAAGGCCATCAGCTCGGCGTCAAGGTCAAGGCCGACAAGGAGAAATATTCGGTCCGCGAAACCGCGAAAGTCGCGATCGAGGTCAAGACTCCGGACGGCAAGGCGCCGAAGAACGCCGATGTCGCGTTCGCGGCAGTCGACGAAGCCTTGCTCCAGCTCGCCCCCAATGAAAGCTGGGATGTCCTCCCCGCGATGATGGGCGAACGCACGCTCGACGTGCTGACCTCGACCGCGCAGATGCAGGTCGTCGGCAAGCGCCACTACGGCCGCAAGGCGCTCGAACCCGGCGGCGGCGGTGGCGGCGATCTTTCGGGGCTGACCCGCGAGGATTTCCGCCCGGTGCTGCTGTGGAAGGGCAATGTCCCGCTCGACAGCAAGGGCCGCGCGACGGTCGACGTGCCGCTCTCCGACAATCTGTCGGGCTTCCGCCTCGTCGCCATCGCGACCGACGGATCGCAATATTTCGGCACCGGCGAAACCAGTGTCCGCACCGTGCAGGATCTCGGCATCTTTGCCGGCATGCCCGAACTGGTGCGCACCGGCGACACCTATGACGCGCGCTTCACGCTGCGCAACGGCACCGACAAGCCGATGGAGGTCACCGCGACCCCGACGCTGTCGCCCGCCGTCGCCACCGCGCCGCCGCTGACCGTCACCATCCCCGCGGGCGGCGCGGTGCCGATCAGCTGGTCGATGACCGCGCCCGAGGCGACCGGCCCGATCGAATGGACGGTCGAGGCGGTGGCCAAGGGCGGCAAGCAGCGCGACAGGCTCGTCTTCGCACAGCAGGTCGACCCGGCAATCCCGGTCGAAACCTGGGCCGCCAGCCTGTTCCGCGTCGGCCCGAACACGACGCTGCCGATCGCGATCCCGATGGGCGCGCTGCCCGGCGGCTATGTCGATGTCGCGCTCGCGGGCACGCTCGCGCCGCCCTTGTCGGGGGTGCGCGACTATATGAGCGCCTATCCGTACAACTGCTTCGAACAGTCGACCTCGCGCGCGATTGCGCTCGGCGACCTCGGGCGCTGGCAGGCGCTGGCGGGCGCGATGCCGACCTATCTCGATGACGACGGGCTGCTCCGCTACTGGCCGAACGAGCGCCTCGAAGGGTCGATCGAACTCACCGCCTATGTGCTCAGCGTCACCGCGGCGAACGGCTTCGCGATCCCCGAGGCGTCCAAGGCCAAGATGGTCAAGGCGTTGCAGGCGGTCGTCGACGGGCGGCTCACGCGCAAGGGTTACGGCCCTTACGACATCCGCCCGGTCCGCATCGCGGCGCTGGCCGCGCTCGCACGCAACAACGCATCGAGCGCGCAATTGGTGTCGGCCATCGACGTCGCGCCGATCGACATGGCGACGGGTACGCTCGCCGACTGGCTCGTCGCCATCGAACGCACCCCCGGCGTCCGCAACGCCGCGGGCCTCCGCACCGCGGCCGAGGCCGAGCTGCGCAAGCGCCTCGTCTATGAAGGCACGCGTCTCGACCTCGTCGACGATGCCAAGGCACCCTGGTGGATGATGACCAGCGGCGACGAAATGGCGATCAAGGCATTGGAAGCCGTGCTGGGCCGCAAGGGCTGGGAAGATGACGCAGGCAAGCTGATGGTCGGTGTCGCGCAGCGCCAGCGCAAGGGCCATTGGGACACCACCCCCGCCAACGCATGGGGCGCGGTGACCGTCCGCCGCTTCGCCGAACTCTATCCGGCGAATGCGATCACCGGCATCACCAGCATCAGCCTTGCCGGCGGCACCGCCTCGCAAAGCTGGCCGCTGCCTGCCGAGCCCGTCTCGCCGCTGCGTGTCGCGCTGAACGCTGCGACGATGAGCCTCAAGCATGAAGGCACCGGCACCCCATGGGCGACCGTCAGCGTCAAGGCCGCGGTCCCGCTCAAGGAACCGCTCAACGCGGGCTACCGGATCAAGCGCTCGGTCAGCATCGTCAAGGCGGCGAACAAGGACCGGCTGACGCGCGGCGATGTGATCAAGGTGCGGATCGAGGTCGTTGCGGCCGCGGGCCGGACGTGGGTCGTCATCAACGATCCGATCGCGCCCGGCGCGACGATCGTCGGCAACCTCGGCGGCCAGTCCGAAATGCTTGCCGATCAGGCGGGCGGATCGGGCGCACAGCCGAGCTATGTCGAGCGCGGCAAGGACAGCTGGCGCGGTTATTTCGGCTGGATGCCCGCGGGCACCCACGCGGTCGAATATGTCGTGCGATTGAACGGCTCGGGTAAATTCACCCTGCCGCCGACGCGCGTCGAGGCGATGTATTCGCCCGCGATCCGCGGCCAGTGGCCGAACGCCCCGATGACGGTGGCGAGCGTCGGGCAGTGATGCAGCCCCGCCCTTCCTTCATCCGTTCGTGTCGAGCGAAGTCGAGACACCCCAATGGCACGCAAGACCGATGGGCATCTCGACTGCGCTCGATGCGAACGGGAATTGAGGGATGCAGCCAATATCCACATTTCGTCACCCTGAACTTGTTTCAGGGTCCATGGCCTGCCTTCGCCGTCCGCGCTGCGTTGAAGGCACGCTCAGGCCATGGATGCTGAAACAAGTTCAGCATGACGAGTTTGCCGGAGAAGGCCGAGATCAACCGACACAAACCCCGCTGGCGTGACGCGCTGGCCTGGCTTGCGCTCGCCCTCCTCATCCTCACGACCGCCGCGCATCTCGCGACGCGTCCGCCCGCGATGCCCGATTATGCCGCCGTGCGCGCCGACTGGCAGCCGAGCGAAGCGTGGCTCTACGACCGCGACGGCCATCTCCTCGACAGCGAGCGCGTCAATTTCGAGCGCCGCCGCCTCGCGTGGGTGCCGCTGAAAGACATCAGCCCCGCGGTCCGCAAGGCGGTGGTGCAAAGCGAGGACCGGCGTTTCTGGTCGCACGGCGGGGTCGACTGGCTCGCGATCGCCAGCGCGATCCGCGCCCGCCTGACAATATTCGGGGGGACCGGCGACCGCTCGCGCGGCGCCTCGACGCTGCCGATGCAGCTCGCCGCCTTTCTCGACCCCGGCCTCGCGCAGCCGGGCAAGCGCGACTGGCGCACCAAGATCCGCCAGATGCGCGCCGGGCAGGCGCTCGCGGCACATTGGTCGCACGAGCAAATGCTCGAGGCCTATTTCAACCTCGTGCCCTTGCGCGGCGAAGCGCAGGGCATCGGTGCGGGATCGCGCAGCCTGTTCGGCAAGCGCGCCGCCGACATGACCGCTACCGACGCGGCACTCTTCGCCGGGCTTCTCCCCAACCCCACCGCCAGCGCCGAAATGCTCGGCCGCCGCGCCTGCCGCGTGGCGCAAACCAAAGACTGCACCGCGATCCGCGCCGCCGCCGCGACCCTCGTCTCGGGCGAGCGCGCCGCGCAGCTCGACCCCGCGCTCGCGCCGCATCTCGCCGTCCGCCTGCTCGACAAACCCGGCAAGCGCGTCACCACGACCATCGACCGCCGCATCCAGACCGCGGCGATCGTCGCCTTGCGCCGCCAGCTTGCGGGGCTCGGCTCCGACCGCGTGCGCGACGGCGCGGTCGTCGTGCTCGACAATGCGACCGGCGAGGTGCTCGCCTATGTCGGCGGCGTCGGCCTCAAATCGACCGCCGCGTCGGTCGACGGCGCCAACGCGCGCCGGCAGGCGGGCTCGACGCTCAAGCCGCATCTTTACGCGCAGGTGATCGAACATGGCTGGCTCACCGCCGCGTCGATCCTCGACGACAGCCCGGTCCAGCTCGACACCGCGTCGGGCCTGTATGTCCCGAAGAATTACGATCACAGCTTCAAGGGGCCGGTCAGCGTCCGCCACGCGCTCGCTTCGTCGCTCAATGTCCCCGCGGTCCGCGCGCTCGTCATCGACGACGTCCAGCAGTTCCGCGACCGCCTGTGGGCGCTCGGCTACCACGGCCTTGTCGAGGACGGCGAATATTACGGCTTCAGCCTTGCCCTTGGTTCCGCCGAAGTTTCACTCGTCGAACAAGCCAACGCCTTCAGAACATTCGCGAATATGGGGAAGTGGTCGCCCGTCACCTACATCGCTACGCGGCACCTTCGCCAACATCCGCTGCGCCAGATCGTCAACCCCGCCGCCGCCTTCATCGTCGGCGACATCCTCGCCGACGCCTCCGCCCGCACCGACGCCTTCGGCGCCGACAGCGCCCTCCGTCTCCCCTTCTGGGCGGCGGCAAAGACTGGAACGTCCAAAGGCATGCGCGACAATTGGTGCATCGGCTGGTCCGACCGCTTCACCGTCGCCGTGTGGGTCGGCAATCTCGAGGGCGATTCGATGCGCGCCGTCTCGGGCACCTCGGGCGCCGCGCCCGTATGGCGCGACGTGATGCTCGCGCTCCACGCCGGCAGCCCCGGCAAGCCGCCGGTGATGCCCGATGGCGTCGAGGCACGCCAGATCGCGCTCCCCGGCACCCGCGAACCCCCGCGGCGCGAATATTTCCTGCGCGGCACGGCGCAAACCGAAATGGCGGCAGCGCCCCAAGCCGCGCGCCGTCCGCGCATCACCAGCCCGGTCAGCGGCAGCGTCTATGCGCTCGACCCCGACATCCCGATCGACCGCCAGCGGCTGGCGGTGACCGTCAGCGGCGCGGTCGCCGGCTATCGCCTGATCCTCGACAAAAAGCCGCTCGGCGATGCCGACGCGGGGCAACAGATATTGCCGCGGCCGGGCAGCCATATGCTCGCGCTTGTTGATCCAGGCGGCCGAATGATTGACCGCGTGCGCTTTACCGTACGGTAAGCCGCCTTGGCCCCTGAAATTAAGTTGCGCTGACGAGCGGAGCGGCTAGTCTGCCCCGCCATGAGACGGGCGGCAGTTCAGCCGCTCCCAAGGGGAAGATTATGCTATTTGACCGCGTAAAGTCGTTGGATGCCATTTTGGCGACAGCGGAAAAAAAGTCGCTTACGCGCACGCTCGGGGCTTTCCAGCTGACAATGCTGGGGATCGGCGCCGTGATCGGGACCGGAATTTTCGTGCTGACCGCCGAAGCCGCACAAAAAGCGGGCCCCGGCATGATGATCAGCTTCGTTATCGCCGGCTTCGTCTGCGCCTTTGCGGCGCTCTGCTATGCCGAAATGGCCTCGATGGTCCCCGTGTCGGGCTCGGCCTACACCTATAGCTATGCCGTGATGGGCGAACTGATCGCCTGGATGGTCGGCTGGGCCTTGATCCTCGAATATGCTGTCGCCGCGGGCGCGGTGTCGGTCGGCTGGTCGGGTTATGTCGTGGGTTTGATCGAGCATAGTTTCGGCATAGACATACCTGCCAAATTCGTGCTCGGGCCGTTCGACGGCGGCCTGATCAACCTGCCCGCGATGTTCATCGCCGGGCTGGTCACCATGCTCCTCGTGATCGGCACGCGCGAATCCGCAACGATCAACGCCTTTCTCGTCGTCATCAAGGTTGCCGCGCTGACGCTCTTCATCGTCCTCGCCGTTCCGGTGATGAATATGGAGAATTTCGAGCCGTTCGCACCGCTCGGTTTTGCGGGCATCGGCGCCGCCGCCGCGTCGATCTTCTTCGCCTATGTCGGCTTCGACGCGGTTTCGACCGCCGCCGAGGAAACCAAGAATCCGCAGCGCAACATGCCGATCGGCCTGATCGGCAGCCTTGCCATCTGCACCATCTTCTACCTGCTCGTCGCCGCTGGCGTCATCGGCTCGGTCGGCGCGCAGCCGGTCGGCATCGATGCCGCCGCCAAGCATGCGCTCGAACCCGGTAGCCGCGAACTCGCCGCTGCCTGTAGCGCAATCGGCGATCAGGCCGTGGTCTGTTCGAAGGAAGCCCTCGCCTGGACGATGCGTGAAATCGGCTGGCCACAGGTCGGCAATCTGATCGGCCTCGCCGCCGGCCTGGCGCTGCCCTCAGTCATCCTGATGATGATGTTCGGCCAGACCCGCATCTTCTTCGTCATGAGCCGCGACGGACTGCTGCCGAAAGCCTTCTCGAAGATCCACCCGAAGTTCAACACGCCGCACGTGATCACGATCATCACCGGCATCGCGGTCGCGCTGTTCGCCGCCTTCTTCCCTGTCGGGCAGCTGGCGAACATCTCGAACTCGGGGACATTGTTCGCCTTTGCCGCGGTGTCGATCGCGGTGATGGTCATCCGCAAGACCGATCCCGGCCGCCATCGCCCGTTCAAGACGCCGCTGATCTATATCACGGCGCCGATCGCGATTGCAGGCTGCCTCTACCTGTTCTTCAACCTCGACCAGAAGAGCATCAACCTCTTCCTGATCTGGGCTGCGATCGGCCTGGTTGTCTATTTCGCCTACAGCCGCAAACGCAGCCATGTGGGTCAGGGCCATATCGAAGTGCATGAAGACGATGCCGACGCACCGCCGCCGCCGGTCCCGCCGGCACCGTCGTTCAACTGACGGTTCGAGCCATAAAGGGAAAGGGGGCTTCGGCCCCCTTTCTTTTTGCCCCTCGCCCGGGAGATCTTCTCAATAAGGCGATTTGGGCGCCGTTCCCGGCCGGGTGAACAGCTTGCCACGCTCGGCCCAGAAGACCAGCGTCAGGCCCACAGCGGCACTGACAAGAAACGCATAGGCAAGCGGCAGAGTGGTCCCGTTATATTGCTGGCCGATCAACGCACCGACAACCGCCGCGAGCAATGTCTTGGCAAAGCTTTGATAGGAGGATGCAACGCCGGCCATATGGCCGAAATCCTCCATCGCGATCGATCCGAAGTTGCTGCCGATAAAGCCGAT
Organism: Sphingopyxis sp. GW821-FHT10B01; assembly: GCF_059415685.1. NCBI lineage: Bacteria > Pseudomonadati > Pseudomonadota > Alphaproteobacteria > Sphingomonadales > Sphingopyxidaceae > Sphingopyxis > Sphingopyxis sp. GW821-FHT10B01. The sequence continues at coordinate 326,395 of NZ_JBWKNS010000002.1, forward strand.
CAGGCCGACATTCACCATCATCAGCGCGGTGAACATCCACAGCGTCTCGGCGCCGCTCAGCGCCGCGACAATTTGCAGGATCGATGTCACCATGAATGCGAACACCGCCGTTTGCGAAACACGCCGCGCGCCGAAGCGTTCGACGATCGCCGCGTTGGAAAAATTGGCGATGGCGATGCCGATGGCGACGCAGGCAAAGATCAGCGGGAAAAGCTTTTGCGCGCCAAACACCTCGGCGATGATCTGCTCGCTGCTGTTGAGATAGCCGTAAAGCGAGCCCTGCATCATGCCCGAAGCGATCATATAGCCCGCGGCGCGGCGATGGCGCGTAACCGTCGCCCAACCCGCCAGCATCGTCCGCCAGTCGAGCGGGCGCACGTCGCCGGGATCGAGCGTTTCCGGAAGGCGCCGAAGCCAGAGCAGCATGACGAGGCCCATCACGGCAAGAACGATGAAAATCGCGCGCCAGCCTGCGATCGCCGCAACCCCCGCGCCAATCGTCGGCGCGATGATCGGCACGATCATGAAGACAAGGAAGATGAGCGACAGACGCTTCGCCATCGCATCGCCCGCAAACAGATCGCGGATGACGGCGACAACGATAACGCCCAGCGCCGCGCTGACCAGGCCGTGTCCGAAACGGAGCGCGAGCAGCATCGGGAAACTTGTCGCGAGGCCGCAGCCGATCGAAAAGACCACATAGGCAAGCAGCGCCGGCACCAGCACGCCCTTGCGCCCGAACCGGTCGGCCAGCGGGCCATAGAGCAGCGAGCCGAAACCGATCCCGAGCAGATAGATGGAAATCACATATTGGCGATCGTTCGCGACCGCGACGCCCAATCCCCTGCCGATCGCGGGTAGCGCCGGCAGCATCGCGTCGATGGCGAGCGCATTGAGCGCCATCACCATGGCCATCATGACCACCATTTCGCGTTCGCCCGGAAGACCCGACCGCTGAGAAGATTGGGAGATATTGTGCATTGCATCAGGCTATGCGCCGCCGGCGCTGGTTTGAATAGTCCCCGGGCGTCGAAAAGCGCCCGCAATGCTATGCAAAGAAAAAGGGCCGCTCCCGGGAGGAACGACCCTTTCCTTCTCGCGGAGACGGCGATCAGCCCTGACGGGTACCGGTCATCGCCATCGAACCGAACGCACCGGCCTTGATCGTGCCGGTCAGCGCGTCGCCGTCGATCGTCGCTTCGCATTCGAGCGTCATCGGCATCGGCACCTTCATGTTCATGGTCCAGGTCAGCTTGTTGCCATCGACCTTGCCATTTTCAACATCGAGCGAACCCATCGCCCCGGCATTCTGGCCGGTGAAGCTGCCGCCGTCGCTGCTGACGGTGAAAACCGACTTCTGGTCGCCCATCGGCGATTTGGTTACGCAATCATAATTGCCATCGACTTGTGACATTTGGGCTCTCCTTACTGAAACTTGTGTTAGTTAGTGACGGACACCGTTTCCACCGGCAAACCCAATCCGTCAAGCTGCGGTTTTACCACCGCGGCATCGCCGACGATGACATAGACAAGGTCGCCGGTGCTGAGCGCCTTGCGCGCCGCAGCGTCAATTTCGGTTGCGGTCATCGCTTCATAGGTCGCGGGCAGCGTCTCGTAATAATTGTCGGGGCGGCCGAACTTCACGATTTGCCTGAGCCCGCCGAGCACATCGTCCGAGGTTTCGAAACTGCCGGGCAATTCGCGGACGCTGCCGTTGATCGTGCGCTCCAGTTCATCCTTCGTCACGCCCTTGTCGCCAAGAAAGCTTTTGAGGTCGCTCTGCAGCTCCTTGATCGAATCGCCCGTCCGATCGGCCTGCACCGGCGCCGCAACGACCCACGTCAGGCGGTCCTTGTCGCCCGAAATACGGCTGCGCACACCGTAGGACCAGCCCTTGGTCTCGCGCAGATTGGTGTTGAAGCGCGACAGGAAATTGCCGCCGAAAATATCGTTGGCCGATCGCAGCACTTCGAGTTCGTCGCCGCCTTTGGCGTCGAGCACCTTGCCGGCCAGGATCACCGACTGCGGCGACTTGGGCCGGTCGAACAGCAGGATACGCGGCTTCGGCGCTGGGACCGCGATGTCGAAATGCTTGACCGGTTTTGCCGTGGCGGGTGCCTTCCACTGGCCCAGCGTCGCGTCGAGCTGCCTTTTCACTTCGGCCAGCGTCGTATCGCCAACGACGAAGATACGGGCATTGTCGGGCCGGATCCACGCGCTGTGGAACGCCGCGAGCTGGTCACGCGTCACCGCAGCCACCGATTTCGCATCGCCCAGACCCGACGGCGGAATACCATAGGGATGATCGGCGCCGTAAAGCACGGGCATCAATACCCGCGAAGCGATGGCGTTGGGATTGTTGAGCTCGGCCTTGAGCCGGTTGAGCTGCTGCGCGCGCACGCGCTCCAACTCTTTGCCGTCGAACGCGGGGTTGCGGACATAGTCTGCCAGCAGCCCGAGCGAGGCGCCGAGGTTGAGCTTCAGCGCGAACAGGCTGAACACCGTCTCGTCGGCATTGGCGGTCGCGTCGATCTGCGCGCCCAGACGCTCCTTCGCTTCGGCAAAGGCGATCGAATCGAGGCTCGTCGTGCCTTCGTCCATCAGGCTGAGCATCAGCGACTGCGTGCCGAGCGCGCTGTGCGGGTCGGCGGCGTAGCCGGCATCGAAGCTGACCGCGACATTGACCGTCGGCACCGTCGTGCGGCGCGCGAACACGACCTCGACACCGTTCTTCAGCTTGGTCCGTTCGATCGCGGGGAAGTCGAGCGCGGTCAGGTCGGCGACCGCAGGCAGCTGCGAGCGGTCGGCGATCGACGACGCACCGCCGATTCCGCTGTCGGGCCCGACATCGCCGAGCGCCGGATTCCAGTAGCGGTCGGGCGCGACGAACTCGGCGCCCTTGTCCATGGTCATGGCGCCGCCGCGGTTCTCGCCGCCTTCGGTACGCTCGCCGGGGATATAGGTCAGCGAGAAGGCCGGGCGTGACATCCACTTTTGGGCAACGGCCTTCACCTGCTCGGGGGTCGCTTGCGCCATCCGGTCGAGCTCGACTTTATAATAGGCGGGATTGTTCGAATAGAGCGCGCCCTCGGCCAGTGTCACCGCCTTGCCGCCAAAGCCGCCAACCGATTCCAGCCCCGCGATCGTCCCCGCCAGATAGCTGGCGGCGGTACGCTGCAACTCGTCCGCCGTCGGGCCGCTTGCGAGGAAGCTTGCGATTTCTTCGTCGAGCCGCCTCGCGACCTGCGACGGTTCGACACCCGGCTTCACATCCGCCTGCACGATCAGGAAACCGGCATCCTCGAAGGGCTGCGCGCCGGCCGAAACACTCACCGCAATCGGATCCTTGCGCACCAAGGCATTGTCGAGTCGCGACGATGACAGTCCGCCGAGCACCGTCGCCGCCATCTGCAGCGGCACCGCGTCGGCATCGTTGAGACCGGGAATCGCCCACATGCGATAGATGCGCGTGGTGGGAACGAGGTCCTTGACCTCTTTCGCCAGCGGTGCAGGCAGCGTCGGGACCGACGTTTTGGGGGCAGCGATTTCCGGGCCGCGCGGGATGTCGCCGAACCATGACTGCACCTTGGCCTTAGCGGTCGCGGCATCGATATCGCCTGCGAGCACCAGCACCGCATTATTCGGGCCATAATTGTCGGTGAACCATTTCTTCACATCGCCCAGGCTCGCCGAATTCAGGTCGCCCATCGAACCGATCGTGCTGTGGTGATACGGATGCCCGGTGGGGAAGAGATTCTCGAAAATCTCGTAGCGCAGCAAGCCATAGGGATTGTTGTCGCCCTGCCGCTTTTCATTCTGGACGACGCCGCGCTGGTTATCGAGCTTTTCCTGCGTCACCGCGCCGAGCAGATGCCCCATGCGGTCGCTTTCGAGGAACAGCGCGCGGTCGAGCGCGCCGGTCGGGACGGTCTCGAAATAATTGGTGCGGTCGACATTGGTCGTGCCATTGCTGTCGGTCGCGCCGACCTGCTGCAGCGGCTCGAAGAAATCGCCGGGCGAATTTTCCGACCCGTTGAACATCAGATGCTCGAACAAATGGGCGAAGCCCGTCTTGCCCTTGGGTTCATGCTTCGACCCGACACGGTACCACACCGACACCGCAACAACGGGCGCCTTGCGATCCTCGTGCACGATCACGCGCAGGCCGTTGTCGAGCGTGAAGGCCTCGTATGGAATATCGACCGCTTTCACGAGGTCGGCGATCGGCGCCGGGTTGACCGCCTTGGCCTTGGCGAGCGCGGGGCCCGCGGCGACAAACGACGTGGTAACCGCCAGGGCAAGGGCGAAGCGATGGAAACGGGGCATGAGCATCCTTTTGGACAACGGATACAGGCGCGAAACGCCTGTCAAAGACGGGGTGCCGTACGGCGCTGTATCAATGGTTTAGGACAGCGGTTCGCGGCTTTCAAGGCCGATAGAATCGCGCCCCGCTCGCCTTCAGCGCCGCCGGATCGAACAGCACCGGCTTCAGCTTGTGCGCCACGAACAGTGGCGCCTGATCATTATAATGGGGGCTTGCCGGCCGCGTCGTCGCCGATCCGAACGGCTGGATCGATTCCGACCGCACGCGCCCGTCCCTGTCCCACGTCACGAACATGATGAAGCTGTCGCCATGGCGGACCTTCAGCCGCCCGTCGGGTTCGGCGTCCCACAAAGTCGAGGCGCGCACGGTGTCGTTGCCGCCATCGAGCGGCAGGTCGACACGATAGGCGCCTTCGCCATGACGCAGGCGCAGCACCGTGCCCAGTTTCGGATCTAGCCCGCCGAAATGATCCTGCAGGTGCGTCACCGTCTCTTTCAACACGGTGCGCGGATCGGGGTCGGCGCGGCGCTGGTAGTGGCTGCCGTTCGCGGGGCGGAGCACCATCAGCGCCAGCGCATCGCCCTTCCCCTTGCCGTCGAGGTTCCAGTCCCACGCGCGGAGTAATGTCTGTGCCTGCGCCAGCGCGGGATCGTCCTTCGTGTCGAGCGCGAGTAGGCGGTTCATCCACACCTTGGCATATCCCGACTTCGCATAGGCGGTGTCATATTTGATCGCCTTCAGCCGCGCCTCGTCGATCTTCCCCGACGCCTCGAACAGCTCGATCAGCCGCACCGCGCGGTTGGTCATATCGTCCTCGACCCCGAGCAAGGGCGAGAAAGCCGCCGCGTCGAGTTCGTCGCCCGGCCCCGCCGCGACCCACGGCGTGTTGTTGGCGTTCATCACATAGCCCGAGCGCGGATTGACCAAAGTCGGCACGCGATCGAACGGCAGCGTCTTCGTCCACAGGTCGGCCGACGTGTCGCCGGGCAGGATGCCGCGCCAGTTGAACCCCGGCTGCCGGTCGGGGAACATCGCATTATAGAACATGCCGATGTTGCCCTTGGCATCGGCGTAGATGAAATTGGTCGCGGGCACGCCCTGCGCCGCCATCGCGGCGCGCCATTCGGCGAAATTCTTCGCCTTGTTCAGCCGGTAATATTGGGTGACCATATTCGCCTGGTCGATCCCGGCATAGCGGATCGCGAAGGCGCCCTTGTCATTCTTCACCACCGGCCCGTGGACCGAACGATAGATGGTGCGCGGCACCGGCAGCACGAACGGGCCGACCTTGACCTTCAACCAGATGCGCTTTTCCTCGAGCGGTCGCCACTGGCCGTCGAAGCGATATTTCTCGCCGCTGTCGTCGAGCACCAGCTTGTAGACGTCGATCAGGTCGGGCCGGTTCACCGTGTTCGTCCAGCCGAGATATTTGTTGTGACCGAGGAAGGGGTATGGCGATCCGGGGAAGTTCGCGCCCGCGAAATCCCAACCCTCTTCCGAATGGACGACCAGTTCGTACCAGGCGACGCCGCCGGTCCACGGCTGGTGCGAATTGGAAACCAGCCGCGTCGCGCCGTCGGTCGACCGCGCGGGCGCAACCGCCATGCCGTTCGATCCGTTGCTCGCCGGGTCGCTGCCGAGCGGCGTATCGCGGCGCGGGATGATCTTGCCCGTGGCATCGAGCGCCGGACCGCCCTCACGCCCGATCGGCTTGTCCTCGACCAGCGAGCCGAGCACCGAATCGAGCCCGAAGAAAAAGGGCGAACGCAGCACGAAACCCGCGACGACATCCTCGCCCGTCACCGGGAACAGCCCCGACAGCCGAACCTCGTCCGGATGCTTGTCGGCATAATGGTTGAGCCCCACGGCATAGGCGGTGAAGAGCTTTTTCACATCCTCGGGCAGCCGCGGCCAGTCGCGCTCGGTCGTCGTGCGGACATCGAGCAACGCCTCGGCATAATCGATCTTCGCGCCATCCTGACCCAGCATCGCGCCGGCGCGGCCGCGCGTCATCGCGAGCACTTCCTGCAGCGTCGCAAAATCATCCTCGGCATGTGCATAGGCGACGCCATAGGCAACGTCGGCGTCGGTCTTGCCGAAAATATGCGGCACCCCGAACTTGTCGCGCGCGATGCGGACATCGGCGGGCTTGAAGACGGGTGCAGCAGGCGCTTCGGCGGTCAGCGGTTCCCAGAGCGCGAGCCCGGTGGTGATCAGCGCCAAAACCACTATCAAACCGATCAGAAATTTGCGCATCGTCGCTGGTCCTCTGCGGCCGCTCGGGCCTCGTTGGACGCGTCATGGCGCAAATATCGGGGTGGGGAAAGGCTTGCTCTTGTGTTGCCCATTTGCAACACTATCTTTCCCCTACGTCGACAGGGAAACAAGAATGAACCTCGAAAAATTTACCGACCGCGCCAAGGGCTTCCTGCAATCGGCGCAGACAATTGCGATCCGCATGAACCATCAGCGGATCGGCCCCGAGCATATCGCCAAGGCGCTGCTCGAAGACAATGAAGGCATGGCCGCGGGCCTGATCGCGAAGAGCGGCGGCGACGCGAAGCGCGCGGTCGCCGGAATCGACGCGCTGCTCGCCAAGGTTCCTGCCGTATCGGGTTCGGGCGCGCAATCGACGCCGGGGCTCGACAATGATGCGGTGCGGCTGCTCGATCAGGCCGAACAGCTCGCGACCAAGGCGGGCGACGGCTATGTCACCGTCGAGCGGCTGCTGCTCGCAATGGTGCTTTCGACCACCACGCCGGTCGGCAAGGCCTTCGCCGATGCGGGGGTCAAGGCCGACGCGCTCAACAGCGCGATCAACGACTTGCGCGGCGGGCGCACCGCCGACACCGCGAGCAGCGAGGACCGCTACGAAGCGCTCAAGAAATTCGCCCGTGACCTCACCGAAGTCGCGCGCGAGGGCAAGCTCGACCCGGTCATCGGCCGCGACGAGGAAATCCGCCGCACGATCCAGATCCTCGCGCGCCGGACCAAGAATAATCCGGTGCTGATCGGCGAACCCGGGGTCGGCAAGACCGCGATCGCCGAGGGGCTCGCGCTGCGCATCACCAATGGCGACGTCCCCGACAGCCTGAAGGACCGCCGCCTGTTATCGCTCGACATGGGCGCGCTGATCGCGGGCGCCAAGTACCGCGGCGAGTTCGAGGAACGCCTCAAGGGCGTGCTCGACGATGTGAAGGCGGCCGAGGGCGAGATCATCCTGTTCATCGACGAAATGCACACGCTGGTCGGCGCGGGCAAGGGCGAGGGCGCGATGGACGCGTCGAACCTGCTCAAACCCGCGCTCGCGCGCGGCGAGCTCCACTGCATTGGCGCGACGACGCTCGACGAATATCGCAAGCATGTCGAAAAGGACCCCGCGCTCCAGCGGCGGTTCCAGCCGGTGTTCGTCGGCGAACCGACGGTCGAGGATTCGATCTCGATCCTGCGCGGGCTCAAGGAGAAATACGAGCTGCACCACGGCGTGCGGATCACCGACGCCGCGATCGTCGCCGCGGCGACGCTGTCGAACCGCTATATCTCGGACCGCTTCCTGCCCGACAAGGCGATCGACCTGATGGACGAGGCCGCAAGCCGCATCCGCATGGAAGTCGAATCGAAACCCGAGGAGATCGAGACGCTCGACCGCCGCATCATCCAGATGAAGATCGAGGAATCGGCGCTGTCGAAAGAAACCGACGCCGCGTCGAAGGACCGGCTGGCGGCCTTGCGCGCCGAACTCGCCAATCAGGAACAGCAGTCGGCGGGCCTCACGCAAAAGTGGAAGGCCGAGAAGGACAAGATCCACGCCGAGGCGAAGATCAAGGAAGAGCTCGACGCCGCGCGCTCGGCGCTCGATCAGGCACAGCGCGCGGGCGACCTCGCAAAAGCGGGCGAGCTATCTTACGGCACTATCCCCGGCCTCGAAAAGCAGCTCGCCGATGCCGAAGCCGCCGCGGGCAACGCGATGCTGCGCGAGGAAGTCACCGCCGACGATATCGCAGCGGTCGTCAGCAAATGGACCGGCATCCCCGTCGACCGGATGATGGAGGGTGAGCGCGAGAAATTGCTCGGCATGGAAGCCACGCTGACACAGCGCGTGATCGGCCAGGACGAAGCCGTCCGCGCCGTCTCGACCGCGGTTCGCCGCGCCCGCGCCGGGCTGCAGGACCCGAACCGCCCGCTCGGCAGCTTCCTCTTCCTCGGCCCCACGGGCGTCGGCAAGACCGAGCTCACCAAGGCGCTCGCGCGCTTCCTGTTCGACGACGACAATGCGATGGTCCGCATCGACATGTCCGAATTCATGGAAAAGCACAGCGTCGCGCGGCTCGTCGGCGCCCCCCCGGGCTATGTCGGCTATGAAGAGGGCGGCACGCTGACCGAAGCGGTGCGCCGCCGGCCCTATCAGGTCGTGCTGTTCGACGAGGTCGAGAAAGCGCACCCCGACGTCTTCAACATCCTGCTGCAGGTGCTCGACGACGGGCGCCTCACCGACGGGCAGGGCCGCACCGTCGATTTCACCAACACACTGATCATCCTGACGTCGAACCTCGGCAGCCAGGCGATCGCCGCGCTCCCCGACGACGCGCCGGTCGAACAGGCCGAACCCGCTGTCATGGAAGTCGTGCGCGCGCATTTCCGGCCCGAGTTCCTCAACCGGCTCGACGAGATCGTGCTCTTCAACCGCCTGGCGCAGCAGCATATGGGCGGCATCGTCGACATCCAGGTCGCGCGCGTCCAGAAACTGCTCGCCGATCGCAAGGTCACGCTCGACCTCACCGATGCGGCGCGGGCCTGGCTCGGCCGCGTCGGCTATGATCCGGTCTATGGCGCGCGGCCGCTGAAACGCGCGGTGCAGAAATATCTGCAGGATCCGCTCGCCGACCTGATCCTGAAGGGCGAGGTCAAGGACGGCTCGACGATCGGGGTCGACGAAGGCGACGGGGCGCTCGTTCTCACCGCCGCGTAAACGCCTCTCCGCGCTTGGCTGGCGTTCCGCACCGCGCAATCAGGAGCGTGGTGCGGACGGACCGCTACGAAGCAGCCAAGCGTGGGCCTGCGTCAGTTTCCGGCTGGGCGGGTGCGGCGGTCTTCGACAAAACGATTTAACGTCTCTTGCATTTCAGACGACGACTTGGCCCACTCCGATTTGGTCCGGCAAACCTTGCGCTTTTTTACCAGCGATCCCGTTTCTTCGTAGCGCTTGCAGATCACCGGATCTGCAGCCGGGGGCGGCGGAGGAGGAGCCTCGGCGCCAGAACCAAGAAGAAGAAATGCCATGATGAAATGTGACATCGATCAGCTCTCTTTGTTAGTGTTGGCCGAAGCTACAGTATCGCGCCGGTCCAGTCTATCGATCATCGACACTGCCGCCCTCATCAAGACCATAGTCGGACATTTCCTGAAATAGACCGCGCAACATGTCGTGTTCCGATTCGCCAAGATGCGGATTCCAGACATCAAAGATCAGAACCGCGCGCAATGCGTCGCTGTTGTTCCAGGCCTCATGCTCAATCGTATCATCGAAAACGAACGCGCATCCCTCTTCCCACTGACGGGTTTCGCCGCCGACGCGGAATCCGCACCCGGGCGGCACGACGAGGGGCAAATGGACGATGCCGCGCACATTGGTGACCCCGGTGTGCGGTGGAATATGGGCACCCGGACGCAAAATCGAAAAGAAAACACTCGGCGAGCGTCCCGGAATATCCGACATGGGCAATGTTTCGAGCAACGCTGCGGTTTGCGGGCAGCGCGCGCAGGCCTCGTCCTGCCGCACGCCGTGCTTCCAAAGGAACCAGGCGCTCCAGTCGGGCGAATTGTCCAGCGCGGTCCACTTGTTCGGCGACGTCCCCGGTTCCTGGCGAACATAGGGTTCCAAATGTTCGCCATCGCTTGCGAGCAAGGCCAACAGCTCGCCGCGGATGATATCCGTCTGCGCCTCGAGCCGTTCGATCCAAGGGAAATGATCCCGATCGAAATATTCGTCGGCGGGGAGAAAGGGATAATGGAGCCCGTGACACTCATTGGCATAGACACGCCGCCGACCGAGCACGCCGTCAACGCAGGCTTCAAAACGCCGCAGCGCCAGCGGATTGGTTTTGCCGTCACGAAACGTCGCCAACCGCGGTGAAAAGCTTTTTTCGAAACCCTGAGCTACGTCCGCTATATAGCGCCGCGCGTGCGCCAGCACCTGATCGAGCGATTCGTTCGCCGGACCATTGGCTTCCGCCAGCGCGATGACGCCCGACCAACGGTGCATCGCGCTCGCCGTCTCGCCGCGCTTCTCGTGCAGTTCCGCGCGGCGCACATTCGCCATGAAGTGGCGCTGGTCGATCGCCAGTGCCTGATCGAGGCTGCTGGCCTCCGACCCGTCGTCGCCAGCGAGGCGGTGCGTCTTGGCCAGATTCATCCAGAGATCGGGCGCCGATGGGTCTGCCGTGATCGCTTGTTCGAAATAACCGACGGCTTCGGGTAGCTTCCCCTCGTCCAACCGCATCATCCCAAGACTGTTGAGCACCACCGGATCGGCCGGCGCGCGCGAAAGGGCCGCCTGCAAATGATCGGCCGCCCGTCGGATATCGCCATCGCGCCGTGCCTGCGCCGCAGCTGTGAGAAGGTTCAGTACATCCGATTTGCTCATCGCACCGCGATAACCGACGCCGGAATTTGACGCAAAAAAAAAGGCGGGCACGCGGCCCGCCTTTCCTTTTTTCGTGAAGAACGTCGATTAGAACTTCAAACGTGCACCGACCGCATAGCGGCGACCGATCGCGTCGTAGGTCGACGGATAGGTGTTGCCGCTGTTGAAGGTCGTCGAACCGATGTTCGAACCCACCGTCGGCGGATCCTTGTCGAGCAGGTTGATGACCGACAGCGTCAGTTCGAAATTCTCGCTGACGCTGGCGCGCGCCGTCAGATCGAACCAGTCGTGGGCTTTGATCTTGCGGAACGCCGGGAACGCCGGGCCGTTGGTCCCGAAATTCGCTACGTTGGCATCATAGGGTTCCTGCTTGACGGCCGAGATGTGGCGCCACAGCAGCGACAGGTCGATGTCGCCGAACGACAGCGTGGTGCGCTGGTTGAACGAGAACTGCGGCAGGATCGAACCACCCGAAAGGTCCGAACCGGTGGGCGTGCAGTTGATGCTGTAATAGCCCACGCATTCGCGGTTCAGGCCGCCCGGCTTGGAACGGAACTTCGAACTGAAGGTGTAGTTAGCGGTGATGCCCAGCGACAGCGAGATGTCTTCGCTGAGGCCGGTCTTCCAGTTCGCGGCAACGTCGATACCGTCGGTTGCAAGACGCCCACTGTTGGTGAGCGCCAGCGGAACGCCCGGAACGGTCGATGCCGAGCCGTCGAGACCACCGATCGCCGGATCGCGGCGGATCGACGTACAAGCCACCGAGGTCGCGCTCGATGCGGTGATGTTGCCGAAGCAGTCGGTGAGAATGTCGCCGACCGTCGGGAACGAAATCGCATCGTTGATGATGATGTTATAATAGTCGACCGACAGCGTCAGGTTCGGAATGAAGCTGGGCTGGAAGATCGCACCGACGGTGAAGGTGTCGGCCTTTTCGGGCTTCAGGGGCGCGTCATAGTTGAACGAGGCGTTGATCTGCCCGGCCGACGGCGGGTCGAACGCGGCAATGAAGCCCGCTCCGTTCACCAGAGCACCCTGCCCCGAACAAATCCGACCGAGGTCCGAGTTCGCGCGGATGGTGGCACCGTTGCTCTGACAGGGGTCGCGCTTCAGGTTGACGAGACCGACTGCATTCGGCTGGAAAATTTCGCCGATGTTCGGGGCGCGAACTGCGCGCTGGTAGTTGCCGCGAAGCTTGAAGCCGTCGAACGCTTCCCACGTCGCACCGGCCTTGTAGGTCCAAGTGCTGTATTTCTGCTTGGTAGCATCGTCGACCTTGTAGTCCGAATAGCGTACGCCGGCTTCGAGCGTCAGGCCCGCGAAGAGCGGCGCGATGATTTCGCCGAAAACTTCACGAACGTCATAGCCACCCTTGACCGGCGTGGTCGCACCGCCCGCGCCGCCGAGTTCGCCCGGATCCTGGGCGAGCTGATCGGCAAAAACCTCGGCGGTATATTTGCGATATTCGACACCGGCCGCGAAAGAGATCGGCTCGGCATTTTCGGAGACCGCCACGAGGTCACCCGAGATGATACCGCGAACCTGCGCCAGCGACGTGCGGTTGCCCGACGTGGCCGGAACGAGCAGGAACTTGAGCTGGTCGGGCGTGATCGAACCACTCGCGCCGAACACGTTCATGGGAACACAACCGCCCGACGGATCGATACATGTGGTCGCGTTCGTCGCGCGCAACGCCTGCTGCGCCCGCGACAGCGACATATAGTTCAGGATGGTCTGCGTATTTTCGCTCTCGCCATAGTTACCCGACACTTCGTAACGCAGGCTGTCGGTGATCGCACCACGAACACCGGCCATGACGTCGAAAATCTGCGTCTTGTAGCTGCTGATACGCGGACCGGCCTCGATCAGGCGGCGGCCCAGGTTGGTGGAGACTTCGCGATAGTTCGGATCGTTGGGATTGGTCGCGGTCGCCGCGGCGGCGCATTGCGCAGCGGTCAGCGTCTGGATACCGGCCGTGTTATTGTCGAAGTCGTTGTTGGCGCAGAAGGTGTTCCGCGCGCCCGCCGTCATATAGGGGTTGCTGAGCGGAATGAACACCGGATCGCTGAACGAACCCGACGGTGCGATGATCGTCTTGACGGTGTTCTGCGAGAACAGGCCGCGCGCGAACACTTCGACCGAATCGCTGACTTCATACCGGGCCGACGAGAACATGTTGTAGCGTTCGAACGGCGTCTGGAAGATGTTGTACGGGTTGAAGTTGAACAGCGCGAACTGCGGCACCAGATTGCCCGTCGCCGGATCGATCTGGAGGTTGCCCGTTCCGGGAATCGAGAAGCGCGACGGCGATGCGGTGCCCGAAGCACCTGCGCCCGAGCCGTCGAACGAATCGACGGTCAGGTCGGAACGCGGACGCTCGCCGCCGAAATAGACCGGATCGGCCTGCTGATAACCGATGCTGAGCACGGCGTTACCGCGGCCGTCATCGAAATTCGCACCGATGGTGAGGTCGGCGCGGAAGATGTTGCCATCGCCACGCTCGGTGAGCTGCTGGCCGACCGACAGGTCGACACCGGCGAAATCGCGCTTGGTGATGAAGTTGACGACACCCGACACGGCGTCGGCGCCGTAGGTGGTGCTCGCACCGCCGGTCAGCACATCGACGCGCTCGATAAGGGCGAGCGGGATGTTGTTAAGGTCGACGTTGCCGTTCAGGTTAGCCGGGGCGATCCGCTGGCTGTCGAGCAGCACGATGTTGCGGCTCGGGCCAAGGCCGCGAAGATCGACGAACGAAGCGCCGCCGTTGCCGTTGTTGACCGACGAACCGACGTTCGCAGCAACACCCGGGACGTCGCGCAGGATATCTTCGGCAACGTTGACCTGACGAAGCTGGATTTCGTCCGCCGACGTCACGTTGACGGGGCTGGAGGTGGTGAGGTTCGGGTTGCGGACGAGCGTGCCGGTCACGACGATTTCGGAATTGGCGGTCGCGCCTTCCTCGGCGGAGTCCTGCGCAAAGGCAGGAGCCGAGACCAGGGCAACGCTCATCACGAGCGGCGCAACGCCTAGCTTCAGCTTGGAATATTGAGTTTTCTTCACAGTGCAGTCCCTTGCTACTGGTGGATTGACTACCTGGACCCCCGACGCGGCGGCGCAAAGCCGACACGCAAACGCCCCGATAGCGTGCGGGATGAAACTTCGCCGGGGTCGAGTAAAGGGAATTCCCGGCGCAATCCGCCGTTTCGGAAGCCATTGTGACGTATTTGCAACAAACCCGACGGCCGATGAAATACAATATGCTGCATCGCGTCATTCGCGACATTTTGTTTCACTGGTTACGAATTCGCGGCGCCGCGAATTTCGCTTACTCGCCCATTGGACCCGCGAGCTTGCCTGGGTCGAGACGCGCATCGCGCCATTTCAGACCCCAGTGCATATGCGGCCCGGTCGCACGCCCCGTCCGGCCCACCGCCCCCAGCACCTGCCCCTGCGCAACCCGGTCGCCGACCTTCACATCGAGCCGCTGGCAATGGAGAAAAGCGCTGCTGAGCCCCATGCCATGATCGACGATCAGCAGATTGCCTTCGAGCGTGAACGGGGTAGCCGCCGCGAGCACGACGACCCCATCGGCCGGTGCGACGAAGGGCGTACCGGCGGGGACCGCGACATCGGTGCCACCGTGATAGGTGCCAGGCTTGCCCTGATAGACGCGCTGCGACCCGAAAAAGCCCGACAGGCGCCCCGTCACCGGCCAGCGGAATTTCTGCCGCCAGCCGTCGGACACCACCGGCATATTGCGCGCCGCGGCGATCTGCGCGAGTTCGGCGGGCCGACGCCGTTCGAAATCGGCGTCGCTGGTCGCGCTGCCACGATAGGGCGCGTTGATCTGTTCCAGCCGCCAACGGCCCGCGGCGACCGCGATAAAGCGCTCCACCTCGCGCCCGTCGGCCAGCGTCGCGACAAGCCGCGCGCCGGTTCCGGCATCGCGATCGAACGCGATCAGGAAACGGCCATCATCGGCAACCGGGATCGCCTTGCCGTCGAGGGAGAGCGTTCGCGTGCCGGTCGGCGCCTGCCCGATCAGCACCGCACCCTGTTCGGGAGCGCCCGTCAGCGCAAAGTCGCCGCGTACCGGAGCACCGGGCGAGGCAAGTGGCACGGCAGCGGCAGGCCGGACGGCAGGGACGGACTTTGCCTCGATATCGACCAGCGGCACCCAGCTCGCGGCAACAATCAGCAGCGCCAGCGCCGCACGCTGCCGCGGTCCGTGCTTCACAAAGCTCATGCCCCGCGCGGGTCGTCCAGTGCGGCCTGCACCGAGATGGCGGCGGTCGCGTAAGGCTCCTGCCGCGCGACCGACCAGTAGCGCAGCTCCTCAAGCCCGATCGGCGCACCCGTCACCGCACACAGCACATGATCGCCGGGCGAAAGGACGCGAAACCCGTTCGGTCCGTACTGGAGGCGGGCAAGGCGGTTGCGGCTGGCGATCAACATGATTCTATGTCCATTCGGCGGGCTGTCATGCCCATGATATAACAGTATCGCGCCGCACGGCCACCCCCGGCGACTTCAGAAGAGCTCGCCCTGCCCCCGTTTCGGCGCCGCGGGCGGCGCCTTCCGGACCGGTCGGGGCGATGACGGCGCCGGCACATCGCTGCCGCTGACCTGAACCGGCACCTCTCCGTCAGCGAACTGGAGCATCAAATGCCCCGCGTCCTGCGCCTTGGCGGCGGTCGTGACGATCGCACCCTCCGCATCGCGCACCATCGCATAGCCGCGCGAGAGAAGCGCGCGCGGATCGAGCGAGGTAAGCAGGCGCCCGAGCCCCTCGAGCTTCGCCAGGTCGCGATCCCAGCGCCGCACCAGCAGCGCGGGACGCAGGGCCGCGCTGCGCATCGCCAGCCGCTCCGCCACCACGGTCAACCGGTGGCGCTGGCTGCGATCGAGCCGCCCCTCGGCATCGTCGAGCCGCTGGCGCTGCGGTGCATAAAGCCCTTCGCGCTTCGGCAGATGCCGCGCCAGCGCCGTCAGCCGTTCGCCCGCCAGCGCCTGATGCCGGTTTGCGGCACCGATCATCCGGCTTCCCCGGTTGGCGAGCAGTTCCTGGAGCTCGGCGCGCACCGGCACCGCGATCTCCGCCGCGGCGGTCGGCGTCGGCGCACGCACATCGGCGGCATAGTCGGCCAGCGTCACATCGGTTTCGTGCCCCACGGCGCTGATCGTCGGGATGCGGCAATCGGCGATCGCACGCACGACGACCTCCTCGTTGAACGCCCACAAATCCTCGATCGATCCGCCGCCGCGCGCGACGATCACCAGGTCGGGGCGCGGCACCGGCCCGCCGGGCGCAATGGCGTCGAAGCCGCGAATCGCATTGGCGACCTGCGCCGCCGCACCATCGCCCTGCACCAGCACCGGCCAGACGATCACATGCGTCGGGCAGCGATCGGCAAGGCGGTGGAGGATATCGCGGATCACCGCCCCGGTGGGCGAGGTCACCACGCCGATCGTGCGCGGCAGATAGGGGAGCCGCTCATATTTCCGCTCGCGGTCGAACAGCCCTTCGGCGCCGAGCCGCGCCTTGAGCTTTTCGAAGAGCAGCATCAGCGCGCCTTCGCCCGCGACTTCGAGGCTTTCGACGACGAGCTGATATTTGGAGCGCCCCGGATAGGTTGTGAGCTTGCCCGTCGCGATCACCTCGATCCCGTCCTCGGGGCGGAACGCGAGGCGCGCCGCCTGCCCTTTCCACATCACCATGTCGATCAGCGCATTGTCGTCCTTCAGCGCCGCATAGAAATGCCCCGACGCTGCGCGCTTCGTGCCCGACAACTCCCCCCGCACGCGCACGCGTGAAAACCCGTCCTCGACCGTCCGCTTGATCGCCGCCGACAATTGGCTGACCGACAGTGCGGGTGCATTGTCGCCGGGCGTCGCCTCGGCTAACAGCCGCGCGGCGGTGTCATCTTCGGACGCCGGGTCGGGAAAAGGGACAGACATGAATATCCTGCTGGTCGGATCGGGGGGCCGCGAACATGCGCTCAGCTGGCAGTTGGCACAATCGCCAAGCTGCGCCAAGCTCTATGCCGCACCGGGCAACCCCGGGATCGAGGCGCACGCCGAATGTGTGGCCGTTGCCGCCGACGATCTCGACGGTCTGATCGCCTTTACCCAGGCGCATGCGATCGATTTCGTCGTCGTCGGCCCCGAAGCGCCGCTCGTCGCGGGGCTCGCCGACCGGCTGCGCGCCTTGGACGTCGCGGTCTTCGGCCCCGCCGCCGCCGCGGCGCGCCTCGAAGGATCGAAGGGCTTTACCAAGGATTTGTGCGCGCGCGCCGGCATCCCCACCGCCGCCTATGTCCGCTGCACCAGCGCCGAGGAAGCGCTCGCCGTGCTCGAAGGCTTTTCGATCCCTGTCGTCATCAAGGCCGACGGCCTTGCCGCGGGCAAGGGGGTCATTATCGCCGAGACGCAGGCCGAGGCCGAAGCCGCGATCGACGACATGTTCGATGGCGCCTTTGGCAGCGCCGGCGCCGAAGTGGTGATCGAGGAATTTATGACCGGCGAGGAAGCGAGCTTCTTCGCGCTCTCCGACGGCACCGACGTGATCGCATTCGGCAGCGCGCAGGACCACAAGCGTGTCGGCGACGGCGACGTCGGGCCGAACACCGGCGGCATGGGCGCCTACAGCCCCGCCCCGGTGCTCACCGCCGACCTCGAAGCCGCGGTGATGGACCGCATCATCCGCCCGACGGTCAGGGCGCTCGCCGCCGAGGGCACGCCCTATGTCGGCGTGCTGTTCGCGGGGCTGATGCTCACGGAGCAAGGGCCGAAGCTGATCGAATATAACGCCCGCTTCGGCGATCCCGAATGCCAGGTGCTGATGATGCGTTACGCCGGCGACCTCGCCGCGCTGCTCTACGCCGCGTCGACCAGCGCGCTCGCAGGCGCCACGCCGCCCGCCTTTGCCAGCGATTATGCGCTGACCGTCGTGATGGCCGCGAACGGCTATCCCGCTGCACCCGAAAAGGGCGGCGCGATCCACGGCATCGCCGACGCCGAAACCGGCGGTGTCCGCATCTTCCACGCCGGAACCGCGCGCAACGGCGAACAGATTGTCGCGGCGGGCGGGCGCGTGCTCAACGTCACCGCGACCGGCCGCACCGTCACCGAGGCGCAGGCGCGCGCCTATGCCGCGGTCGACAAGCTCGATTTCGCCAGCGGCTTTTGCCGCCGGGACATCGGCTGGCGCGAGGTCGCGCGCGAAGCGGAATGATCCCTTGTCCGTCATCCCGGCGAAGGCCGGGATCTCATCATCGCGGCATAACTCGCCGTGGAGATTCCGGCCTCCGCCGGAATGACAATGGCAGGATTGGGCGCGCCGGACTGGACGCAACCAACGGCGGCGCATAGGCTGGACGAAAATCACAAGCGGAGAAGAACATGGCCTGGCTTCAGGAAAACTGGATTATCGCAGTCGTCGGACTGGTCGTCGCCGTCGTGCTGCTCTGGTGGCTGTTCGGCCGATCGAAGCCGCAAGAGATTGCGCCTCCTGTCGAACCGGCGAAACCCGCCAAGCCACTCGCACCCGTGAAGCCCGAGATCATTGCCGCCGAACCCGCGCGCTTCAAACCGATCGAGCCAAAGCCGCAGCCGGTCGCCCCCGCGCCGCCGGCCGAGCCGGTCGCCAAGGCACCGCCGCCCGCACCGAAACCGGAACCCATCCCCGAACCCGCCGCCGAGCCTGCACCCGCCGCAGAGGCGCCGAAACCCGCAGCGAAGCCCAAGGCGGCCGCCAAGCCTGCCGCAAAAAAGGCCCCGGCGAAAGAACCGGCGGCCAAGCCCGCAGCGAAGGCAGCGCCCAAGCCCGCGGCCAAGAAGGCTGCGGCCAAGCCCGCCGCCGCCGAAGCCGCGATGGCCATCCCCGTGGAACCGACCGTTCCGCCGCCGGCACCTGTCCGCGTGACGACTGCGGACAATCTGCAATTGCTGAAGGGCGTCGGGCCAAAACTGGTTGTGCTGCTGAACGGCCTCGGGGTCACCAGCTTCCGCCAGATCGCCGACTGGACCGACGCCGACATCGCCGCGATCGACCCGCAGCTCGGCGCCTTCCAGGGTCGCATCGCGCGCGACAATCTGGTCGACCAGGCGAGCTATCTCGCGCGCGGCGACAAGGCCGGGTTCGAGGCGAGATACGGAGCGCTCGGCGGCGAACTCTGATCCTGCTTCCATCGATCCGCGCCCGCGCCAGATAGAAGCGGCCAGTCCGCAAACCACCAGATAGTTGCCCTTCATGCCCCCGTTCGTATCGAGCAAAGTCGAAATACCCATCTGCGTGGTGCAAGGTCGAGGAGTGTCTCGATATCGCTCGACACCAACGGGAAAGAGCAATCTCCTGCGCAATTGATACGTGGTGCGCTAGCGCGATGGAAACAGGGGACAAGCAACCCACCGATGAGAGATGCCGATGTACCAAATCCTCAGTTTTCTTCCGTATTTGACGGGCGCACTGACAATCGCCTGCGCCCTACTATCGGCGGATAAATGGGGTAGATCCGCCAAACTTCCGGTTCCCCCCGTTCCGGTAGAAATTTTGACTCCGGTTCGGGACCCGTCCGGAAACCCCCGTCCGATTTCGATGCTCGAGGAAGCTACCCGTCGTGAATTGACTGCGATTGCGATGCGCGATGCGTTGGTGGCTATGAAAGATGGTGCCACCCTGAACCGATCAGCCGCTTGGGCCGCGGTATGGTCAGCGGGCTTCGCTGCCTTGTCGTTTACCATCCCCATTGTTCGTGACTTCGGTGTGATGATGAAATGGTGGGCCCAGACGATACTCGCGGCCTAAAACTTCGTCGGATCGTTCACGGCAGGTGGAGCGGACGCCAAAACTGGCCGGGTAGAAAGCGGTGTTTGGCGGCCCGAAACCCGACGGTCACAACACCACTCCAAGCCGATAGGCAACGACCCAGACATATCGCTTTCCTACATTATGCGGCTGTGCCAGCGTCTCTGTGGCTCTTTCGCTTCGTCCATCATTCTGTTTCCGAAACGGGAACCGCGTCGCCGGGTAAAGTGGCAAAAGCAACGCTCAGTCCCGCGATTGCGATGATCTTTGTCACTTTAGCCCCGTCCCGAGCGGGTCCCGCGTGCACGACTTTCGCGACGTTCAGGCCATCGGCTAGGCCGCCTAGCTCTCGTCCTCGTCTTTCGGTTTGCGCACCTCGCTGACGAGCAGCTTGTCGATCTTGCGCCCGTCCATATCGACAATCTCGAAGCGCCAGCCCTTGTCGGTGAAGCGTTCGCCCTCCTTGGGCAGGTGTTTCAAAATCGCGAGCGCATGGCCCGCCGCGGTCGCATAGTCGCGGTCGTCGCCGAGTTCGATCCCCAGCCGTTCGGCCATCTGGTCGGCGGGCATCGACCCCGCGATCAGCAGGCTGCCGTCCTCGCGCTCGACGACAAAGGGTTCGCTGCCGATATCCTGGTCCGACGCGAATTCGCCGGCGATCGCCGCGAGCAGGTCGGCGGGGGTCACCAGCCCTTCGAAATGGCCATATTCGTCGTGGACGAACAGCATCGGCACGTCGGCGACGCGCAGCGCTTCGAGCGCGTCCATCGCGTCGATCTGGTCGTGGATGACCTTCGCCGATCGCGTCAGCTTCTCAAGGTCGAGCGTTTCGCCGCGGAACAGCGCCGCCGCGATGTCGCGCGCCTGAACCACCCCGACGATCTCGTCGACCGAACCGCGCGCGACGGGAATGCGCGTGTGCGGGGTTTCGAGCAGCTTGGCGCGCACCGTATCGGCGTCCGACGCAATATCGATCCAGTCGACGTCGATTCGCGGCGTCATCACTTCGCGCACCGGGCGGTCGGCGAGGCGCACGACGCCCGAAATGATCGCGCGTTCGCTTTCCTCGATCACCCCCGATTTCGACGCTTCGGCGACGATCAGGTGCAGTTCTTCGGCGGTCACCCGGTCTTCCGATTCGCGGTTGAGGCCAAGCAGGTGAAAGACGAGCGCCGAACTGGCGTCGAGCAACCAGACCAGCGGCGCGCCGATTTTCGACAGCCACAACATCGGCAGCGCCATAAAAATGGCGATCGGTTCGGGCGCGCGCAGCGCAAATTGCTTGGGCACCAGCTCGCCCGCGATCAGCGAGAAATAGGTGGTCACCGCAATGACGACTGCAAAACCCGCGGCCAGCGCATGTTCGTCATCGAGGCCGAAGATCGCCTGCAACCGCTCGCCGACCGGGCCGCCGAGGCTGGCGCCCGAATAGGCACCGGCCAGAATGCCGATCAGCGTGATGCCGACCTGCACCGTCGACAGGAAGCGCCCGGGGTCCGCAGTCAGCTGGCGCGCGATGGCGGCGCCGCGGCTGCCGCGCTTTTCGGCCGCCTGGAGCCGCGGCCCCCGCGCCGAGACAATCGCGAGTTCGGACATGGCAAAGACGCCGTTCAAAAGGATCAGGACGGCGATGATCGCAACGTCGGACCAGGGAAAAGGGGTCATTGGGCGGTCGTACGGCGCATCGGCGCCCGGCCCCTGTCATCGTCGGTCATTTTCACCCTATAAGCGAAAGGCGGCGCATTGCACAATGGCACTCGCCTGAACGTCTGGCTCAGCCGGTGTTCAGCCGGATTTTGGAACCAGATCGCCGGCCATATGTTATCGGCAAGGACGGGCGGTATGCGAAGGATCAGACGCAGCCGCCGCATAGAGGGAGCGACAAAGATGAAGACCAATATGATCAAGCTCACCATTTTGACCAGCATCGGCGCGATTGCGCTGACGGGCTGCGTCACCGACCCCGTGACCGGCGAGAGGAAGATATCGAAGGCCGCAATCGGCGGCGTCGGCGGCGCGCTCGGCGGCTATTTGCTCGGCGACCTGATCGGCGGCCGCAACAGCCGGACCGAGGAAATCGTCGGCGCGGGTATCGGCGCGGTCGCCGGCGCGGGGGCGGGCTATTATATGGACCAGCAGGAAAAGAAGCTGCGCGAGCGCACCGCGGGCACCGGCATCGACGTCGAGCGCCAAGGCGACCAGCTCGTGCTCAACATGCCCGGCGATGTGACCTTCGATTACAACAGTGCCATGGTGAAATCGCAGTTCCGCAGCGCGCTCGACAGCGTCGCCTCGACGCTCGCCGAATATCCCAGCACCTATATCGACGTGTACGGCCACACCGATTCGACCGGCAGCGACAGCTATAACCAGGGCCTGTCCGAACGCCGCGCCGCCTCGGTCGCCGACTATCTGGGCGGCCGCGGCATCCAGCGCGCGCGCATGGCGACGCTAGGCTATGGCGAATCACAACTCAAATGCTCGCCCGAACGCAGCGAGGCCGATTATCAATGCAACCGCCGCGTCGAAATCCGCATCGCGCCGGTCACCCAGGCCGACGTCAACGCGGCACGCTAAACAAGTTCCGTTCCCATGGAAAAGAAGGGCGTCGCCGAAAGGCGGCGCCCCTTTTTATGCGAGGCTGGAGAAGCTCGCTTTCAGTCCGTCGATCACGAACTGCGCCGCCAGCGCCGCGAGCAGCACACCGAGCAGGCGGGTAATCACCGCCTCGCCCTTGTTGCCGATCAGCCGCATCAGCGGTCCGGCCGAGAGCAGCGCCGCCAGCGTCAGCAGCAGCACGAGCAGCAAAGCGCCAAAGATCACAAAAGCGCGGTCGAGCCCGTTGTTCTGCGACACGAGCAGCATCACCGACGCGATCGAGCCCGGTCCGGCGAGCATCGGCATCGCCATCGGAAAGACCGACACATCTTCGATCTCGGGAGTCGCCATCACCTTTTCGGCGCGCTGTTCGCGCCGTTCGGTACGCTTTTCGAACACCATGTCGATCGCGATGATGAACAGCATGATCCCGCCCGCGATGCGAAAGCTGTCGAGGTCGATGTGGAGGAAGCTCAAAAGTGCTTCGCCGAACATCGCGAAGAAAACGAGAATCAGGCCCGCAATGACGGTGGCACGGATGGCCATCGAACGCCGCTGCTGCGCATTCGCGCCCGTCGTCAGGCTGGCATAGATCGGGGCGCACCCCGGCGGATCGATCACTACGAACAAGGTGACGAAGGCCGAGATGAAGAGGTCGATCATGGCTGTTTGGGCGCCGCGACCTGGTCGTCGATGACGGGGGCCATATCCTTGCCATTCCACAGACGGATCGTCACGCGGCGCGATTTGTCGGCGCGGACGGTCGACGTCCAACTCAGTGTCTGGTCGGGCGACAGGCCGACCGCCATATCGTCACCCTCACCACCCGCTTCGATCGGCACAGCCGGCCGCGAACCACAGACCGCCTGCTTCGATGCGATGAATTCGGGGGCTTCGCGCGCGCTGGTCAGCCCATTCCCATGATCGAGGATCCAGTTGATCTTCCCGCTCTTGGGATCGCGTAACCAGACCGTGGTGAAAAAACCATTCTCCGGCCCCTTTTGCCATGCGCCGGTCGTCGCGCCGACATTGCCGTCACAGCTGACATAGACCGCATGCGGTTGCCATTTCACCGCTTCGACGGGATCCTTCTGTGATTTCAGCCAGTCGCGCGCCTTGATGCGCTGCGGTACGAACATCACCGCCTCGGGTGCGGCGGTTTCGCGAAACGCCGTCCATTGGCCCTTTTCCTGCGCGAGCCGGGCAAAGCCGATTTCGGCAGCGATGAAAGCGCTAGGGTTCGGCCCAAGCGGCCGGTTGCGGATATCGTCAGGATCGGCGCACCCCGCGAGCAGCAATACGACAACGGTCGGGGCCAACAGGCGACTCATCAAAAACCCTCCGGATCGGCCAGCCCTGCGCGGCGGTGCGCGGCGACGAGCGTATTGCGCAACAGGCAGGCGATCGTCATCGGGCCGACGCCCCCCGGAACCGGGGTAATCGCATCGGCAACCACGGCGGCCCCGGCATAGTCGACGTCGCCAACCAGCCGGCCCTTCGCTTCACCGTCGGCGGGCGCGAGTCGGTTAATGCCGACGTCGATGACGATCGCACCAGGTTTTATCCAGTCACCCTTCACCATTTCGGCTCGGCCGACGGCAGCGACGACGATGTCGGCGCGGCGGACCAGGTCGGGCAGATCGCGCGTCCGGCTGTGCGCCATCGTCACGGTGCAATTGGCGCCAAGCAGCAACTGCCCCATCGGCTTGCCAACGAGGATCGAGCGGCCGACGACGATGGCGTCTTTTCCCGAAAGATCTCCGATCCGGTCCTGCAGCAGCAACAGGCAGCCATAGGGGGTGCACGGCACCATGCCCGCGATGCCGAGCGCGAGGCGCCCGGCGCTGACCGGGGTCAGCCCGTCGACATCCTTGTCGGGATCGATCGTGGCGACCGCGGCCTGTTCGTCGAGATGACCGGGCAGCGGCAATTGCAGCAGAATGCCATCCACCGCCTCATCGCCATTAAGCTGGCGAAGTAGCGTCTCGACCTCGTCCTGCGTCGCGGTCGCGGGCAGGCGATGTTCGAAGCTCGCCATGCCGGCGGCGACCGTCGCCTTGCCCTTCGACCCGACATAGACCGCACTGGCCGGATCGTCGCCGACGAGCACGACCGCAAGGCCGGGCGCGCGGCCCGTCGCGGCCGCGAACGCCGGAACGGCCTCGGCAATCCGTGCCCGCAGGCCGGCGGCAAACGCCTTGCCGTCGATCACCTGCGCGGCGGCCATCAGGCCATCCCGTTGGCGTAGGCAAGCTGCGCGAGATAGGTCAGCACCGGCCCGTCGAGAATGATGATGAGGATCAGCACCAGCATCGGCGTCAGGTCGAGCCCGCCAAAATCGGGCATGATACGGCGGAAGGGCCGGTAAAGCGGCTCGGTGATCCGGTCGAGGACAGTCCAGAGCTGGCCGACAAACTGGTTGTGGGTGTTGATGACGTTGAACGCGATCAGCCAGGACATCACCGCCTGCGCGATGATGAACCACCACAGGACCGTCAGGAGGATGTGGACGATCTGAAGGAGCATGAGAACCAAGGGGATGTCTCCGAAAAAGGGGCTTGCCGCGTCTCTTAGCGGTGAATGAGCGTCCCTGCACCCCTCGCGGTGAAAATTTCGAGCAGCATCGCGTGCGGGATACGCCCGTCGAGGATGACCGCCGCCTCGACCCCGGCGTCGACCGCGGCGACGCAGGTCTCGACCTTGGGAATCATGCCGCCGGTGATTGTCCCGTCGGCTTTCAGCGTGTCGATGGCCGGGCGGTCGAGGTCGGTGAGCAGCGCCCCCGATTTGTCGAGTACGCCCGCAACATCGGTGAGCAGGAAAAAGCGTTTCGCGCCCAACGCTCCGGCAATCGCGCCCGCCATCGTATCGGCGTTGATATTATAGGTCGCACCATCGGCGCCAAGCGCGACCGGCGCGACGATCGGAATGAAATTGTCTTTCGTCAGGTTGACGAGGATCGTCGGATCGACCGCAACCGGTTCGCCGACGAAACCGAGGTCGACATGCCGCTCGATCCCCGAATTGGGGTCGGGCTCGGTGCGGGTAACCTTTTCGGCGAGCACGAGATTGGCGTCCTTGCCCGAAATCCCGACCGCGCGGCCGCCAAGCCCGGCGATCCAGCTGACGATCTCCTTGTTGATCTTGCCCGCCAGCACCATTTCGGCGACTTCGGCGGTCGCGGCGTCGGTGACGCGCAGCCCCCCGACGAAGGTCGATTCGATGCCGAGCTGTTTCAGCATCGCGCCGATTTGCGGCCCGCCGCCATGGACGACCACTGGGTTGATGCCGACAGCTTTGAGCAGCACGACATCCTCGGCAAAGTCGCGCTGCGCCTCGGGATCACCCATTGCGTGACCGCCATATTTGATCACGAAGGTCTCGCCGGCATAGCGCTGCAGATAGGGCAGCGCCTCGACGAGCGTTTCGGCCTTGGCAAGCAGATCGGGCATTTTCGAAGGATCGGTCATCGACATCATCCGGCGTTCTTCGCATCAAGGTGGCGGCCGAGCGCAACCACCGCCATCACCAGCAACGGCACCATCACCGCCGATAGCACGACCTTGGCAATCATCTGACCAAGCATCAGGTCGCCGATCGGGCGGACCCCATAGAAGCTGACCGTGATGAAGATCAATGTATCGATAATCTGGCTGAGCGCCGCGGCGACAAACCCGCGCAGCGGCAGCAGCCGGCCGTTGTTCGCGGTCATCCGCGCAAAGAGCCAGACGTTCAGGCTGACCGACACGCCATACGCCAGAATCCCTGCCGCCATCATGCGCCAGCCCTGTCCCACGATGATCGGGAAGGCGTCCTTGGCGGGTTCGTACATGCCCTCGTCGGTCGGCAATTGCAGCACGAACACCGTCAGGATGATCGCGAGGATGAGCGGAATGAACCCCAGTCGCACCAGCTTGTCAGCCACGACACGCCCGTGCAGTTCGGCGATGCCGCTCGAAATCGCGATCAGCGTCAAAAAAGGGAAAATCCCGGCCTCGACCGCGAGCGGGCCAAGCGCGACCTGCTTCGCCCCCAGGAAGCCACCGAGCGGAACCATGCCGCCGTAGAGGATTGCGAACAGCAGCAACGAGGGCGCGATCACGCGCGAAGGGCTATTTTCCATCGAGGCCGCTTAATCGCTTTTGCGGCGGGTGGAAAGATGCCGCATCGGCCCGGACTTGCCCCGCCGACAAACGCCGTTAGACACGGGGAACAATTTGCGGGGGACGCATCAATATTATGGAACGCCTGATCGGTTTGCTCGGTATCGTCGCACTGCTTGCGATTGCCGTGCTATTTTCATCGAACCGTCGCTGGATTCGCCCGCGCATCGTCATCCCCGCCTTCCTGCTTCAAGCCGGCTTCGCCGTGCTCGTCATCGGCACGCCGTGGGGCCGCGCGGTGATCCAGGCGATGTCGAACGGTGTGTCGAACCTGCTCGGCTATGCCGACGAAGGCACGAAATTCCTGTTCGGCGAAGTGCTGACGCAGGCGCCCTATGGCAAGGCCGTCTTCGCCATTGGCGCGCTGCCCGTGATCATCTTTTTCGCCTCGCTCATTTCGGTGCTCTATTATCTGGGCGTCATGCAGCTGATCATCAAATGGGTCGGCGGCGCGATCCAGAAGGTCACCGGCATCACCAAGGTCGAAAGCCTCGGCGCGGCGGCGAATATCTTTGTCGGCCAGTCCGAATCGCCCCTCGTCATTCGTCCCTATCTCGCCGGCCTCACCCCGCCGCAATTATTCACCGTGATGACGGTCGGCATGGCCGGCGTCGCCGGAACAATCCTCGGCGCGTACGCCGGGATGATCGGCCCGCACCTGCTTCCCTATCTGCTCGCCGCCAGTTTCATGTCGGCGCCGGGCGGCATATTGATGGCCAAGATCATGATGCCCGACGACCCCAAGGACATCGGCATCGAACCGATCGTGATGCCCGAGGCCAGCCATGACGAGGAAAAGCCCGCCAACATCATCATGGCGGCCGCGCAAGGTGCGCAGACCGGCGTCAAACTGGCGGTCGCGGTCGGCGCGATGGTGATGGCGTTCGTCGCGCTCGTCGCGCTCGCCAACGGGCTGCTCGCGGGCATCGGCGGCTGGTTCGGTATCGACGGCCTGTCGTTCCAGGCAATCATCGGAACGATCTTTCGCCCGGTGATGTGGCTGATGGGCGTGCCGTGGGACGAAAGCGCCGCGGTCGGCGGACTGTTCGGCAGCAAGGTCGTGCTCAACGAATTCGTCGCCTTCATCGACCTTAGCAAGGCGCAGGGCAATATGTCGGTGGCCGCGGTCGCGATCGCCACCTTTGCTCTTTGCGGCTTTGCCAATTTCAGTTCGATCGCGATCCAGATGGCGGTGACCGGCGGGCTCGCCCCCAACCAGCGCCCGATGATCGCCAAGCTGGGGCTGAAAGCGCTGCTTGCCGGCAGCCTGTCGAACCTGATGTCGGCGGCGCTCGCGGGGCTGATGCTGGGCATTGCGCCGCCCCTTGCCGCCCCTCCCACCCAAACGCCCGCGCCCGTGGCGGCTCCTGCGATCGCTCCCGATGCGGCGGACCTTCCGGTAGCCCCGCCGACCAAGGCACCCTGAGCTTCTGGTCGCTCGCCGGTCGTTTGGGAGAATTTGCAAGCCAAACCTGAATCGCGTAAACTTGGGGACATAAGAAATCCCGGGTCGCGTTTGCCAACAGGGAGGTTGTCATGAAAACCGCTTATCGTTTGTCGATCCTTGCCGCAGCCGCGGCGTCGATAGGGGCGGGTTTCCTCGCCACCTCCCATGCGCAAACCGTCGAGACCGAGCGATACCGCCCCGAACGCCCACCCGAGGCGACGATCTATCGCGACGCCGGTTATCGCGGCCCTGCCGTGTTCATCGGCGAAGAGAAACCCAATCTCGGCCTTGCCTGGCCGGTCAATTCGATCCGCGTTCCGAACGGGCGCTGGGAATTGTGCGAAAAGACACGGTATCGCGGCAATTGCCGGACGGTCGACCGCGACACGCCGATGCTGAACAATGTCCTGCGCGGACTGACCATCCAGTCGATCCGTCCTATTGGCGGCGGTGGCGGTGGCGGCTGGAACCCGAACCCGCCCGCCAATGATCAGGTCGCGCGCGGTAATTTCGCCGAATTCCATACCCAGCCCGCAGAGCGCAACTATCGCGTACTTGCCTGTGAACGCGGGTCGGCGACGGCCAATTGCGCGGCGCAGACCGCCGATAGCTGGTGCCGCTCGATCGGCTGGAACGGGTCGGCGCGCGAACATATGGAAACGATCAGCGGGCGGGTCTATCTCGCCGACGTGCTGTGCGTCCGTTCGGGTTATTGAGGGGGAGACAGCATATGAAAATGGCAGTTCTTTTCGCGGCGGGCGCCGCGAGCCTCGCGCTTGCAGCCTGCTCGTCGGTGCCGCGCAACACCGGTACAAGCTATGAATGCAACGGCGGCACAAAGCTGAAGGTCGACTATGTCGGCAGTACCGCCATTGTCCGCGTCAACGGCATGCGCTCATTGGTGTTGAAGCAGACGCCGTCGACCGGCGGCTCGGTCTACGAGAACAAAAGCGGCGCGCGGCTGCAACGTAACGGCGGTGACGTGACGTGGAACACCGCGCTGCGATCGGCGCCCGAAAGCTGCCGCGTCGTTTACACGCCGATGTGATGTAGATGCGCCGCCACACCCGTCGGCGGCGCATCTACAGCGTCATTTGCGCCAGCGCCGCGCGGACTTCGCCGACGAACGATTCCGGCTGTTCCCAAGCGGCGAAATGCCCGCCGCGCTCGAGTTCGTTCCAATAGACGATATTCTTGTAACGCCGGTCGGCCCAGCGCCGCGACAGACGCATGATCTCGTTCGGAAACAGGCTGCATCCGGTCGGCACGAGAATTTCGCCGGCGGCAAAATTGCGGAAGCTGTGCCAATAGAGCCGCGCCGACGACGCCGCGCTGGCCGTCAGCCAGTACAGGCTGACGGTGTCGAGCATCGCATCGCGCGACAGCGCATTTTCGGGATGGCCGCCGATCGACTGACCGCCGGGTTGATGTCCGCAATCGGTCCAGCCGTGGCATTTTTCGACGATCCACGCCATCTGCCCCACCGGTGAATCGGTGAGCGCATAGCCGATCGTTTGCGGCCGTGTTGCTTGCTGGGTCGAATAGCCGCTGTCCTTGGACTGGTACCAGCCGAAGCGCGCGAGATAGAGTTTCTCGCTGTCGGTGAGGTCGGTCATCAGATCGGGCGGCGGCGCCCCGACGACCATGTTGACGTGGATGCCGGCGCAACGATCGCCATGGTTCATCCCGATCGCACAGGTCACCGCGCTGCCCCAGTCGCCGCCTTGCGCAAAATAGCGATCATAGCCGAGCGCCCGCACCAGTGCGTCCCACGCCGCGCCGATATGCTCGACGCTCCATTTCGCTTCGGTGGGCTTGCCCGAAAAGCCGTAGCCCGGAAGCGACGGGATCACGAGATGATAGTCCGCCGAAAGCGGTTCGATCACATCGAGAAATTCCAGCACCGACCCCGGCCAGCCATGCGTCAGAACCAGCGGGCGGGCGGCGGGATTGGCCGACCGGATATGGAGGAAATGAATGTCGAGCCCGTCGATCGTCGCGAGATGATTGGGCAGCGCATTCAGCCGTGTTTCGACCTTGCGCCAGTCATAATCATCGCGCCAATAGGCCGCGAGGTCCTGCGCATAGGCAAGCGGAATGCCCTGATCCCAGTCGTCGACGGTTTCCTTTTCGGGCCAGCGCGTGCGCGCCAGCCGGTCTTTCAGATCGTCGAGCGCCGCCTGCGCCACGTCGATGGTAAAAGCCCGGATATTGTCGACCTGCATCTACGTGCCCCCGCCCTTGCCATTGATATAGTCAGGGCCGCGCCGGCGCCTTGCAACCACGCTCAAGCCCGACGCCTTTCAGAAAACCGCGCCGCACCGTTCCGGCATAGACCGCCATTGCGTAACGCCGCCGTTCGGCGTTGGCGCCGGTGACTTCGCCGATCAGCCCGCGAAACGGGATGATCCCGCCCGCGACCGTACCGGCGACGCGGCCCGCGGTTTCCTCGCGCTTCTTGGCGCGGTCCTTGTCGACCTGTTCGTTGACGTCGGGGCCGAGCACCTCGTTGAGTTCGGTGATTTCCTTGACGATCGCGGCACATTTTCCAAGCCCGGCGAGCGAGTAAGGATCTTCCTGAATCGCCAAAAGCTTTGGGGGGACCTCCTTGCCATCAAACGGTTCGGTCACCGAATTGGCCGTGTCCTTGATCGTCGAATCCTCCGGCGCGCCCTTTTGGGCGTAGGAATGGACCGGCAGAATCAAGGCGGTTACCGCCAGGCCCATCAAAAGCTTGCTGCGCATGATCTTTTCCTCTGTTCGCTCCGGCCGATGCGGCCCACAGACTCAACGCACGGAAAGGCAGCCGGCTCCCGGCCTGTTTTTTTTGACGTCAGCGTGTCGGAACCGGTTCGGGTCCGGTCCAGTCGTAAAAACCGCGCCCGGCCTTTTTCCCGACCCAGCCGGCATCGACATATTGGACGAGCAACGGCGCCGGGCGGAATTTGGGATCGCCGGTCCCCGTGTACAGCACGCGGATGATTTCAAGGCAGGTGTCGAGCCCGATGAAGTCGGCGAGCGTGATCGGGCCCATCGGATGGTTGAGGCCGAGACGGCAGCCCGCATCGATGTCCTGCATCGTCGCGACGCCTTCGCCCAGCGCGAACACCGCCTCGTTGATCAGCGGCATCAGCACGCGGTTGACGATGAAGCCCGGCGCGTCGTTGGCGTGGACGATTTCCTTGCCCAGCCCGCGGCCATAGGCCTCGACTTGTCCCAGCGTGTCGTCGCTCGTCGCGAGCCCGCGGATCAGTTCGATCAGCCCCATCACCGGGACGGGGTTGAAGAAATGGACGCCGATGAAGCGCGCCGGATCGGGCGCAGCCTGTGCGAGGCGCGTGATCGGGATCGAGCTGGTGTTGCTGGCGAGGATCGCGGTCGCCGACAGATGCGGCCCGACGCTGGCGAAAATCGCGCGCTTGATTTCCTCACGCTCGGTCGCCGCCTCGATCACGAGGTCGGCGGGGGCGAAGGCGCTATGGTCGGCGACCGGCGTGATGCGGCCGAGCAACGCGTCGGCATCGCCCTGGCCGATCTTTTCCTTAGCGACGAGGCGGCCGAGCGCCTTGGCGATCCCCGCCTTGCCGGCTTCGGCGCGCGCGAGGTCGATATCGGAAAGCAGCACGTCATGGCCGGCGCCTGCCGAAACCTGCGCGATGCCCGCACCCATTTGCCCCGCACCGATAACGCCGACGATCATAAACTGCCCTTTCGCTGAAAAACCGTGCCTTGCCCCTACGGCTTCGGCTTCGCGCGTCAAGGCCCGGCGAGTCAGGGGGCCGAGCGGAAGGCGGTCGCTTCGGCGAGGATCAGCGCAAAGGCGGGATCGACGTCGTCCCATGTCGCGATCGGGGTCCAGCCGCTCGCGCGGAGCAGCAGGTTCGCGTCACGGAGCCCATATTTATGGCTGTTCTCGCTGTGGATCGTTTCGCCCTTTTTCATCGCATACCGACGGCCATCGACGATGAATTCCATGTCGCACGCCGCGACGAGATGCATTTCGATGCGCGCATGGACATCGTTCCAGATCGCACGATGGGTAAAATTGTCGACCGGGATATCGCCGCCAAGCTCGCGGTTGATCCGTTCGAGCAGGTTGAGGTTGAACGCCGCGGTGACCCCCGCCGGATCATCATAAGCGAGTTCGAGCGTCGCGACATCCTTGATCCGGTCGATGCCGATGAGGAGAAGCGACTCGTCGCCGAGCGCGCAGCGCCAGTTGCGCAGGAGGTCGACGGCGGTTCGTGCGATCATGTTGCCGATCGTGCTGCCGGGGAAGAAACCGAGCTTGGGCAGGCCGGCGATTTCGTCGGGCAGCGTCACGCGCTGGGTGAAGTCGGCCTCGACCGGGTAAACCGGCAGGCCCGGAAAACGCGCCGCGAGCGCCAATGCACTGTCGCGCAGGAAATCGCCCGAAATATCGACGGGCACATAGGCCGCGGGCGCGATCGCATCGAGCAGCAGCGGCGTCTTGGTCGAGCTGCCCGACCCGAGTTCGACGACGGCGCGGCCGGGGCCGATCGCGGCAGCAATGCCGGCCGAATGACGAGTGAGCAGGTCGGTTTCGCTGCGCGTCGGATAATATTCGGGAAGCGCGGTGATATCTTCGAACAGCGCCGAGCCGGTCGCGTCGTAGAACCAGCGTGCCGGAATCGCCTTTTGCCCTTGCGCGAGGCCGGCGTGCACATCGGCGCGAAAGGCAATATCGACGCCCGCGTCGTCTGCCGAAACCTGACGAAGGTTGCGCACAACGCCCATGGTCAAAGATCCTTCGCGAGCCGCACGCCGGTGAACTGCCAGCGCTGATGGGGGTAGAAGAAATTGCGGTAGGAGGCGCGCAGATGGCCGCGCGGGGTCGCGCAGCTGCCGCCGCGGAGCACGAACTGGCCGCTCATGAACTTGCCATTATATTCGCCGACCGCGCCGGGCGCGGCGCGAAAGCCGGGATAGGGACGATAGGCGCTGCCGGTCCATTCCCACACGCTGCCGAACATCTGTTGCAAGCCGGTGTCATCGGCGCACGCATCGGGCTGTACCGGCCCCGCGGCATCGAGCTGCTGCCCCGACGCCGGGTCGAACGCCGCGGCGGCCGCCTCCCATTCGATCTCGGTCGGCAGGCGCGCGCCGGCCCAGCTGGCGAAGGCGTCGGCTTCGTAGAAGCTGATGTGGGTGACGGGTGCGGCGGGGTCGATTTCGCGCCAGCCCGCGAGCGTGAACTGGCGATCGCCGTCCCAATAAGCGGGCGCGTCGATATGCCCGGCCTGGACCCAGGCCCAGCCGTCGCTGAGCCAGAGTGAGGGGCTGTGGTAGCCGCCGTCGGCGATAAACTGCTGCCATTCGCTGTTGCGGACCGGACGGCTGGCGAGCGCGTGCGGAGTCAAAAGCGCCGAAAACTGCGGAACTTCACAGTCAAATGCAAAAGCGTCGCTGGCATGGCCGACCGATACCACGCCCTCGGCGCCCGGGATCCATTGCATCGCGCCCGTGGCTTTAGACGTCGCCGGCGAAACCGCGGAAAACTGCGCAACTTCACACTGAATTGCAGGTTCGCGGGGCTTCCAGACCGCGGGCCCCAGCGGATTCTGCGCGAAGAGATGCTTCACATCGGTGAGCAACAATTCCTGATGCTGCTGCTCATGATGGATGCCGAGTTCGACGAGCGCTTGCGCCGCGGGCGCGAGGTCGGGGAGCGCGGTCTGTACCGCGGCGTCGACATGCGCGCGCCAGATGCAGATTTCGTCGAGCGAGGGGCGGGTCAGCAGGCCGCGCTGCGGGCGCGCGTGGCGCGGCCCTTCGGCCTCATAATAGCTGTTGAAGAGATAGGGATAGCGTTCGTCGTGGAGGCAGTAGCCCGGGGCATGGTCGCGCAGGACGAAGGTTTCGAAGAACCAGGTCGTGTGCGCGAGGTGCCATTTGGCGGGCGACGCGTCGGGCATCGACTGCGCGCTCGCATCGGCGTCGGACAGGGTCGCGACGAGATCGAGCGACAGGCGGCGGGTTGCGGCGAAGCACCGTGTGAGCTCTTCCAGCGGATCGGTGCGATTTTGAGCGTCGGTGCGGCTGGCCATGGTGAGACAATTCCCCGGGGTGCGATTCGGTTTCGCCGGTTCGCCGAATATGGTTACACCGCGACGCAATGTCTAGAACATTTAGGGAACATCTTCCCTCTTCGTCATGCCGGGCTTGATCCGGCATCCATTTTTCCAGCGTTGCGTGCGGACCCCGGATCAAGTCCGGGGTGACGGACAGGATTCAGCGCGTCGCGCCGGGTTTCCACAAAATGTCGCCGCCTGCCGCGGCGTTGAGGTGCCGCGTGAGCACGAAGAGATGATCCGACAGGCGGTTGAGATAGTTGAGCGCGATCGGATTGAGGTCGCGCGTCGCACCCGCCGCGACCGCCGCGCGTTCGGCGCGCCGCGTCACCGCGCGCGCGAGATGGAGCCGCGCGGCGGCTTCGGTGCCGCCGGGCAGGATGAAGCTTTTGAGCGCGTCCAGCGCGTCGTTCATGCCGTCGATCTCGTCCTCGAGCCGCGCGATCTGGCTGGGGACGATGCGCAGCGCCATCTCGTGCGGACCGAAACCGAACTGGATGTCGGGCGGGGTGGCAAGGTCGGCGCCGAGGTCGAACATCTCGTTCTGGATGCGCGCGAGCATCGCGGCTTCGTCGCTCGCCGGATCGAGCGCCGCGGCGGCGATGCCGATCGCGCTGTTCGCTTCGTCGACGTCGCCGATCGCCGCCATCAGCGCGTCGGATTTGGCGATGCGCGAACCGTCGACGAGCCCGGTGGTGCCGTCATCGCCGGTGCGTGTGTAGATTTTGTTGAGCTTGACCATCGGCGCGGGCGCTTATTTGCCCGCGGCGAACAGGCCGATCAGCACGAGCAGGATGATCGTAATTGCCTGCCACTTCACGCGCGACATCATCATCTTGTTCTGCATCACCTGATTTTCGTGGGCGGTGCCGTCCATCTGGGCCTTATGCCCTTGCGAGAAATAGAAGAGCCCCCGCGCAAGCGAGAAAAGGACGAAGCCGGCGGCGACCACGACGCCAAGGATAAGCAGGATTTCCATAGTGTCTATCTAGGGATTTTGCAGCGAATAGCCAGCGGGAAGCCGTCCTGCGGCCAAATCGGCGGCGAGGGCGCGCCCATCGACACCCGCCGCGCGCAGCGAAGCGAGCGAGGCCGCAGCGTCGCGTTTTGCGAGCCGCTTTCCATCGGGGCCACATATAAGCGCATGATGGCGATAGAGCGGCGTCGGCAGGCCGAGCAGCGCCTGAAGCAACCGGTGAACGTCGGTCGAGGCGATCAGGTCGGCGCCGCGAATGACGTGCGTGACCCCCATCATCGCATCGTCGAGCGTGCTCGCGAGATGATAGCTTGCCGGCGCGTCCTTGCGCGCGAGCACGATATCGCCGTGCGCAAGCGGATCGGCGGCGCGTGCCCCCTGCCCGACCTCTTCCCAATGCAGATCGCCCGCGAGCCCAGCCGCCAGCATCATGTCGAGGCGCCAGCAATGCGGTTCGGCCGCCATGCGCCGCTCGCGCTCTGCCTCGCTCAGGTTCCGGCAGGTTCCGGGGTAGATCGCGCCCGACGGGCCGTGCGGCGCCGAAAGGCTCGCCGCGATGTCGGCGCGAGTGCAGAAGCAGGGATAGACAAGGCCGCGGGCGCGCAGCGCGCCGAGCGACGCGGCATAGTCGCCGAGCCGGTGCGACTGGCGCACGGGTTCGCCGTCCCAATCGATCCCGAGCCAGGCGAGATCGGCGAGCGACGCACCGACAAATTCCTCGCGCGAACGGCTGCCGTCGATATCGTCAATGCGGATGCGGAAGTGCCCCCCTGCATCGCGCGCCGCACGATGCGCGAGCACCGCGCTATAGGCGTGGCCAAGATGGAGGTCGCCGGTCGGGCTGGGTGCGAAGCGGGTCAGCATGCGCGAGCGGAAATTTCCATATCATGTGGGCGCCCGCCAATTCTTCTTCCACATCTTGCGGCAAAAGCCCCCTTGACGTCAGATTCTGATGCGGCATGTAATGACGCTGTCACTTGGGGAAGGCAGTGGCGCGCCAACCCGCGCAAATATGGGGGCAGCGTCCTAGAGCCATGTTTCATCCCGATCTCGCCCGGCATCCCGATAATTGTCCTGCTCTTGTCCTGAATGCCGACTATACGCCGCTCAGCTATTATCCCTTGAGCCTGTGGCCCTGGCAAACCGCGGTCAAGGCGGTTTTCCTCGACCGCGTCACCATCATCGAAAATTACGAACGCGAAATCCATTCGCCGACAAAGACGATGCCGATCCCGAGCGTCATCGCGCTGCGCCAATATGTGAAGCCGTCGCAGCATCCCGCCTTCACGCGTTTCAACCTGTTCCTGCGCGACCGGTTCGCGTGCCAATATTGCGGGTCGGGCAAGGATCTGACCTTCGACCATGTCGTGCCGCGCCGCCTCGGCGGGCGGACGAGCTGGGAAAATGTCACCACCGCCTGCGCGCCGTGCAACCTCAAAAAGGGCGGACGCACGCCGCAACAGGCACATATGCCGATCTATCGCCAGCCCTGGCGCCCGACGAGCTGGCAGCTGCAGGATAACGGCCGCGCCTTTCCGCCCGGCTATCTGCACGAAAGCTGGATCGACTGGCTGTATTGGGATGTTGAACTGGAAGGCTGACAGGCGCACAACGGGCGCGACAGCATGGGTTCACCTCGATGGGACTAGGCGGCCGCCAACCATCGAAAAAGGAGAAATATCATGGTTCGCATCACCCGTATGCTCGCCGTCAGCGCGATCGCCGCGCCGCTGCTCGCCGCCTGCGCGACAATCGCGCCTTCGGAACAGGCGGTGTCGGTCACCGGCAACGTCACTTATCGCGAACGTATGGCGCTGCCGCCGACGGCGCAGGTCGAAATCCAACTCAGCGACGTCAGCCTGATGGACGCGCCGTCGAAGACGATCGCGCAGCAATCGTTCACCGCCGACGGCCGGCAGGTGCCCTTCGCCTTTTCGCTGACCGTCGACCAGCGCAAGCTCGACCCGCGCGGTCGCTACTCGGTTTCGGCGCGGATTACCGACGCCTCGGGGAAATTGATGTTCATCACCGATACCCACAATGGCGTGACCTTCGACGGTCGCCCGCGAATCGACCTCGGCACATTGGTCATGGTCCGGACGCGCTGACCGGAAGCAGGGTGTTCGCGCATAGCTATGCGCGAACACCCCCGGCTTGACGCTGCGCCTTCGCAGGTGCAGCAAAGGCGGCCATGGGCCCGCCTATCCAGATCTCGCAAAATCCCGACATCCGCTATTTGGGGCGGATCCTCGGCGACGTCATCCGCGCCTATGGCGGCGATAAATTATTCCGTCAGACCGAATATATCCGCTCGTCGAGCGTCGACCGGCACCGCGGGATTGCGGGCGCCGAGGCGATCGATCCGGGGCTCGATGCGCTCAGCCTCGACGACACGATCGCCTTTGTCCGCGGCTTCATGCTGTTTTCGATGCTCGCCAACCTCGCCGAGGACCGGCAGGGGGTCGCCGCCGAGCCCGAGGCGACGGTCGCGGCGGCGATCGAAAAGCTGCGCGCCGACGGCATCGACGGCGATGCGATCGCGGCCTTGCTGAGCGCCTCGCTCGTCGCGCCGGTGCTCACCGCGCACCCGACCGAGGTGCGCCGCAAGTCGGTGCTCGACCACAAGAACCGCATCGCCGAACTGATGCTGCTGCGCGACAGCGGCGCCGACGAAACGCCCGAGGGCGATGTCGTCGAGGAGGCGATCCGGCGGCAGATCGTGCTGTTGTGGCAAACGCGCCCGCTGCGCACCGAAAAATTGTTCGTCGCCGACGAGATCGACAATGCGCTGACCTATTTGCGCGACGTGTTCCTGCCCGTGGTGCCGAAGCTCTATGCGC
Source organism: Sphingopyxis sp. GW821-FHT10B01 (assembly GCF_059415685.1). NCBI lineage: Bacteria > Pseudomonadati > Pseudomonadota > Alphaproteobacteria > Sphingomonadales > Sphingopyxidaceae > Sphingopyxis > Sphingopyxis sp. GW821-FHT10B01. The sequence continues at coordinate 364,284 of NZ_JBWKNS010000002.1, forward strand.
GCTGGGAAGCCGAGCTGGGACAGCGTCCCGCGAGCTTCCTGCGGGTCGGCAGCTGGATCGGCGGCGACCGCGACGGCAATCCCTTCGTCACCGCCGAGACGATGCACATGGCAACGGCGCGCAACGCCGCGGCGGTGCTCGGCCATTATATCGATGCGGTCCACCGCCTCGGCGCCGAGCTGTCGGTGTCGGCGAGCCTCGCTGCGGTGCCCGACGCCGTCGAAGCGCTGGCCGAGGCGAGCGGCGATGCCGCGCCGAGCCGCCGCGACGAACCCTATCGCCGCGCGCTGTCGGGAATTTATGCGCGGTTGTGCGCGACCTATGCCGAGATCGTCGGCCGCGCGCCGCCGCGTCCTTCGGCGCTGACCGGCGCGCCCTATGCCACCCCCGCCGATTTCCGCCGCGACCTCGTTACCATCGCCAACGGCCTGTCGGCGAACAGCCAGGGCCAATTCGGCGGCATCGGTGCGCTCGGGCGGCTCATCCGTGCGGTCGAAGTGTTCGGGTTCCATCTTGCGACGCTCGACATGCGGCAGAACAGCGCAGTGCATGAGCGCGTGCTCGCCGAGTTGCTCAAGGTTTCGGGCGTGTGCGCCGATTATCTGGCGCTGGATGAAGAGGCGCGCGTCGCCCTGCTCACGGCCGAGCTGCAAAGCGACCGGCCGCTCGCCGCGCCGTGGCATCAATGGAGCGACGAGACCGCGGGCGAACTCGCGATCGTCCACGCCGCCGCCGACGTCCGTGCGCGGCTGGGCAATGACGCGATCTGCCAATGGATCATCAGCATGGCGCAGGACCTCTCCGACCTGCTCGAGGTCCATGTCCTCGCGCGCGAAGCAGGGCTGTGGCGCAGCGGCGACGCGGCGGGCCAATCGAACCTGATGGTCGTACCCTTGTTCGAGACGATCGACGACTTGGGCCGCGCGCCCGCGATCATGGCGCGCTATTTCGCGATGCCCGAAATCGGCCCGCAGATCGGACAGCGCGGGCATCAGGAAGTGATGATCGGCTATTCGGATTCGAACAAGGACGGCGGTTATCTGACCTCGACCTGGGGGCTTTACCAGTCCTCGCAGGCGCTGACCCCGGTGTTCGAGGAGGCCGACACCGCGATGCAATTGTTCCACGGCCGCGGCGGCGCCGTCGGTCGCGGCGGCGGCAGCGCCTTTGCCGCGATCCGCGCGCAGCCCGCGGGCACGGTGCAGGGGCGCATCCGCATCACCGAACAGGGCGAAGTGATCGCGGCCAAATATGGCACCGCCGACAGCGCGGCGACGAACCTCGAGGCAATGGTGTCGGCGAGCCTGCTCGCCAGCCTCGAACCCGAGATGTTGAGCGACGCCGATGCGGTGCGCTTCACCGCGGCGATGGATGCGGTATCGGGCAGCGCTTTCGCCGCCTATCGCGGGCTCGTCTATGACACGCCGGCGTTCAAGGATTTCTTCCGCGCGATGACCCCGATCGCCGAGATCGCGACGCTGAAGATCGGGTCGCGGCCATCGAGCCGGACGAAGAGCAGCGCGATCGAGGATTTGCGCGCAATTCCGTGGGTGTTCAGCTGGGCCCAATCGCGCGCGATGCTGCCCGGCTGGTACGGCACCGGCGAGGGTTTTGCCGCGTTCGAGGACAAGGCGCTGCTGACCGACATGGCGACGGGCTGGCCCTTCTTCGCCGCATTGCTCGGCAATATGGAGATGGTGCTCGCGAAATCGGACATGGGGATCGCGGCGCGCTATGCCGAACTGGCAAGCAATATCGACGGGCATGATGCGATCTTTGGCCGCATCCGCGACGGCTGGAACCGCGCGCACGACGGGTTGCTCGCTATTACCGGACAGACACGGCTGCTCGACAAAAACCCCGCGCTCGAAGCGTCGATCCGCCTCCGCCTGCCCTATATCGAGCCGCTCAACCTGCTCCAGATCGAGCTGATGAAGCGGCACCGCGCCGGCGAAACCGACCCGCGCATCGCCGAGGGCATCCAGCTGACGATCAACGCGATCGCGACGGCGCTGCGGAACAGCGGGTAATATGTGAACCCCGGCGAAAGCCGGGGCCTAGCGCGGCTTAAGAATTCTGGGCCCCGGCTTTCGCCGGGGTTCACATCGGCGCCTTGCTCAGACCTTGGTAATCACGACCTCACCCCTGGCGGTCGCGCCGTCGGGGGCGAAGTTGATCGTGAAATCGGCGCCGTCCTTGTCCTTGCCCGCGAGCGTGTCGCCGCTGCGCGTGACCTTGACGCCCTTTTTGGCGAATTCGCCCGCCATCCAGTCGGCCGCCTTCGTCGGCGCGGCGGGCGAGGTAAAGCCGAGTTTCACCACGGCCTTGTCGGTGCCATTTTTGTCGTTCGCGTCGACATCGACCTTGGTGACCTTGCTGCCCGGATAGAGTTTCACGCCGTCGATATCGAAATCGTCTTCGATGTTGAGGTCGACGAAATCGGGAATGTCGATGTCGATCGCGGCGCCGTCGCCGCCGATCTTGATATTCCCGCCATCCTTGCCGGTCTTGATCTGGACCCCGCCATGCTCGTCGCCGGCGTTGATCGAGACTTCGGTGCCCTCCCCGGTCTTCTTCTCCTCCGACCCGCACGCGGCGAGGAGCATCATCGGGGGGATCAGGAACGCGAGACGCATGGACTATCTCCTTGGTGCATTAGTTAAATAATACACCTTGATCGCGGACGAGTCAATTGCTCCCCTTTTCGTCATGCCGGACTTGATCCGGCATCCATAACAGCGGTCGCAGCCATGGACCCCGGATCAAGTCCGGGGTGACGATGGAAGGGAGGCCGGGATCAGGCGTCGATGCTGGTCCGCACGTCGCCGTGGACGAGCCCGCCATCGACGGTGATCGTATCGCCGACGACATAGTCGCCCGCCTTCGACGCGAGGAAGATCGCGGCACCCGCCATGTCCTCGGGGATGCCGATGCGCTTGACCGGAATGCTTTGCGCCACCGCATCGCCATGATCGCGCGCCGCCTTGTTCATGTCCGACTGGAACGCGCCCGGCGCGATCGCGGTGACGAGGATATGGTCGTGCACCAGCCGCGCCGCGAGGCGCTTGGTGAGGTAGAGGATCGCGGCTTTCGACGCGTGGTAGCTGTAGGTTTCCCATGGGTTGAGCCGCTGGCCATCGATCGAACCGATATTGATGACCTTTGCCGGGCGATCGTGTGTGCCCGCGCCCTTGAGCAGCCCGTGCAGCGCCTGCGTCAGGAAGAAGGGCGATTTGACGTTGATGTCCATCACCTTGTCCCAGCCCGCCTCGGGGAAGCCCTCGAAGGGTTCGCCCCATGCGGCGCCGGCATTGTTGACGAGGATGTCGAGGCGCTCTTCGCGCGCTTCGAGTTCCGATGCGAGCGCACGGCAACCCTCGACGGTCGACAGGTCGACCGGCAGCCCGATGACCTTGCCGGGGTAGCGCGTTTCGAAATCGGCGACGGCTTCCTCGATCTGCGCGCTCTTGCGCGCCGAGATATAGACGCGCGCCGCGCCTGCGGCGAGATAGCCCTCGACGATCATCTTGCCGATCCCGCGCGAGCCGCCGGTGACGAGTGCGATGCGGCCGTCGAGGCCGAACATGTCTTGAAGGTTCATAATGTTTCTCCGCTTGAAGCCCCTCCTCTTCAGAGGAGGGGTTGGGGTGGTGGACGCCGGTGCGGATCACCACCCCGCTGCGACTAGCGAACAAGTTCGCAAGTCTCGCTACCCCTCCTCTGAAGAGGAGGGGCTTGGTGAATCTAGTAACCGTTCATGCGGGCGACCTGGTCGATGTGATAATGGACATCGCCCATATATTCGGCGAGCGCGCGGTCGCGTTTCATATAGAGGCCGATGTCATATTCGTCGGTCATGCCGATGCCGCCGTGCATCTGCACACCCTCGCGCACTGCAAGGTTGGCGGCGCGGCCAGCCTTCGCTTTCGCGACCGAGACCATCAGCTTCGCGCCCTCGCTGCCCTCGTCGAGCAGCTGCTGCGCCTTCATCACCGTGGCGCGCGCGACTTCCATCTCGCCATAGAGATGCGCGGCGCGGTGCTGGAGCCCTTGGAACTCGCCGATCAGCTTGCCGAACTGCTTGCGTTCCTTGAGGTAACCCACCGTCATGTCCATCGCGCCCTGCCCGACCCCGACGAGTTCGGCGGCCGACCCGGCGCGGGTGGCGGCGAGCAGCGCGTTCAGCACCTCTTCGCCGGCATCGACCTCACCGATCACCGCATCGGCATCGACTTCGACCCCGTCGAGCGTGACATGGCTCGCAAGGCTGGAGTCGACGAGGCGGCGCGGGTCGGCGGTCAGGCCTTTCGCATCCTTCGGCACCGCGAACAGGGTGATGCCACCGTCGGTCTTGGCCGCAACGATGCTGATGTCGGCGACATGGCCGTGGAGGACGAAGCTTTTCTTGCCGTCGAGGCGGAAGCCGTTCCCGGCGCGCGTCGCGGTGGTCGCGATGCGGTCGGGGCGGTGCTTGGCGCCCTCGTCGATCGCGAGCGCGACGATCGCCTCGCCCGATGCAATCGCCGGGAGCCAGCGCCCCGCCTGCGTGCCGCCCGCCTTGGCGAGCGCAGCGACGGCGCCGACGCTGGTCGACAGGAAAGGCGACGGGGTCAGGTTGCGGCCGATTTCCTCGAGCACGATGCCCGCCTCCATATGCCCCATGCCGAGCCCGCCATGCGCTTCGGGAACGAGCATGCCGGGCAGGCCCATTTCGGTGAACTGCGTCCAGAGCTCACGCGAAAAGCCGGTGGCGTCGGCGCTGTCGCGCAGTTTGCGCAGGTGCGAGACGGGCGCTTGTTCGGCCACGAAGGGGGCGACGCTGTCCTTGAGCATCGCCTGGTCGTCATTGTGATAGAGCGGCATGTCTTTTCTCTCCAGTTCCCCTCCCGCCTGCGGGAGGGGTTAGGGGTGGGCCAGCACCGTCGCATCGCCCCACCCCGCTGCGGCTAGCGAACAAGTTCGCAAGCCTCGCTGCCCCTCCCGCAAGCGGGAGGGGAGAAATGTTAAGCCCCCGGCAAATCGAGGATACGCTTGGCGATGACGTTGAGCATGACTTCGCTCGTCCCGCCTTCGATCGAATTGGCCTTGGTGCGCAGCCAGCCGCGGGCACGCGCGCCGCCCTTCGTCGCTTCGCTGTCCCATTCGAGCGCTTCGCTGCCGCCGCCCGACATCACCAGTTCGTGGCGGCGCTTGTTGAGCTCGGTGCCGACATATTTCATCATGTTCGACGACGCCGGATGCGCGCGGCCGGTCTTCCACATGTCCATGAAGCGTTCGCCCATCGCGCGGTACGCGAAGACATCGACGTCGAACGCCGCCATTTCGGCGCGCAGGATCGGATCGTCGAGTTCGCCCGCCGCATTCTTGCCGAACGCCTTGGCAAAGGCGCCGCCGATGCTGACCATGTCGCCGCCCGCGCCGCCGCCCGAGATCATCTCGCGTTCGTGGCCGAGCAGATATTTGGCGACGTCCCAGCCGCGGTTGATCTCGCCGATGAACTGCGTCTTGGGCACTTCGACATCGTCGAAGAAGGTTTCGCAGAAGGGCGAGTTGCCGCTGATCAAGAGGATCGGCTTGGTCGTGACGCCCTTGCTCGCCATGTCGAAGAGCATGAAGGTGATGCCCTGATATTTGTTCGCCTTGTCGGTGCGGACGAGGCAGAAAATCCAGTCGGCCTTGTCGGCATAGCTGGTCCAGATCTTCGACCCGTTGACGACCCAATGATCGCCCTTGTCTTCGCCGAAGGTCTGCAGGGACACGAGGTCGCTGCCCGAGCCGGGTTCCGAATAGCCCTGGCACCAGCGGATTTCGCCGCGCGCGATCGGATTCAGATACGCGACCTTCTGCTCCTCTGTGCCGAATTGCAGCAGCGCGGGGCCAAGCATCCAGATGCCGAAGCTGTCGAGCGGCGAGCGCGCGTTGATGCGCTTCATTTCCTGTTTGAGGACCTTGGTCTGTTCGGGGGTCAGCCCGGCGCCGCCATAGGCTTTGGGCCAGTCGGGGACGGTGTAGCCTTTGGAAACACAGGCCTCGAGCCATATTTTCTGGGCATCATTCTTGAACACCCAATTGCGCCCGCCCCAGCAGACATCGCCTTCCTCGCGGATGGGTTCGCGCATTTCGGCGGGGCAGTTCGCCTCCAGCCAGCCGCGCACTTCGGCACGAAAAGCGTCCAGATCGCTCATGTTTCAGGCTCCTCTTCCTGCCCCAAATCTACGAGCAGTCGCCTGCTTTACGCAAGCGTCAACTTGGAGGAGGCCACCTGCCGTTACGGCGCCGTAGCGTCGGTTTGACCGCCGTTGACGCGTCCCCTTTGGCGCCTAAGCTAAGTGGCAAAAGAAAACGGGAGAATGGGTATGCGATTCGCAGGCAAGATTGCCGTCGTCACCGGAGCCGCGTCGGGAATCGGCAAAGCCGCAGTGTTAAAACTGGCCAGCGAAGGGGCGCATGTCTTCGCCGCCGACATCGACGAAGCCGGCGGACAGGCGCTCGCCGCCGCGTCGAACGGCAAGATCGATTTCGTCCGCTGCGACGTGACCAAGCCCACCGATATCGAAGCGCTGATGAATGAAGCCGCCACGAAAGGCGGCGGCATCGACATCGTGTTCAACAATGCCGCCGCCGCGGGGGACCGCGCCCCCATCGACGAGATCAGCCCCGAGGGCTGGGACCGGACGATGGACCTGGTGCTGAAGTCGGTCGCGATGGGAATCCGTTATGCGGCGCCGCATATGAAGGGCCGCAAGGGCGCGTCGATCGTCAACACCGCGAGCGTCGCGGCGCTTGGTGCGGGCTATTCGCCGATCGCCTATGCCGTCGCCAAGGCGGGCGTGCTCCATCTGTCCAAGGTCGCGGCGACCGACCTCGCGCGCTACGGCATCCGCGTCAACGCGATCTGCCCCGGCTTCATCAACACCAATATCTTCACCTCGTCGCTCGACGTGCCCGACGAAAACAAGGACATGGCGAAGGCGATCATCGCGGGGATGAGCGAAGCCGCGCAGCCCGTCGCGCGCGGCGGCCAGCCCGAAGATATCGCCAACGCCGTCGCGTACCTCGCGAGCGAAGAATCCTCCTTCATGACCGGCACGCATATGCTGGTCGACGGCGGGCTGACCATCGGCCAGCGCCACGCCTGGGACCCCGAAGCCCCCGGCCTGTTCGACGCCCTCGTTGCGATGGAGGAGGCCGCAAAGACCGGGGCCGACGCGTGAACACGGCGACGGCGACGGTTCCCGCGCCCGCACGGCTTCCCGTCTGGCTGAAGGTCACCCACGGCCTTGGCAGCATCGCCTATGGCATCAAGGACAACGGGTTTTCGACCTTCCTGCTCCTTTTCTACAACCAGGTCATCGGGCTCGATGCGGGCATCGTCGGGCTTGCAATCATGGTTGCGTTGATCGCCGACGCCTTTGTCGATCCGGTGATCGGCGAACTCACCGACCGCACGCGCAGCCGCTGGGGCCGTCGCCTGCCCTGGCTTTACGGCGCACCGATCCCGCTCGCGATCGCGTGGATGCTGCTGTGGAGCCCGCCCGCGATGAGCGACACGATGACGGTCGCCTGGCTGATCGGTTTCGCAATCATCGTCCGCTCGCTGGTGTCGATGTGCGAGGTGCCATCGGTCGCGATCGTCCCCGAACTGACCGGCGACTATGACGAGCGGACCGCCGTCATGCGCTTTCGCTATCTGTTCGGCTGGGGCGGCGGGCTCGTCATCCTGCTGCTCGCCTATGGCGTCTTTTTCGGCGGCGCGAAGGGGCTCGTCGATCCCGACGGCTATTTCCCCTACGCGCTCGCCGGCGCGCTGATGATGTCGGGCGCCGTGCTGATCTCGGCCGCCGGGCAACACAAGCGAATTGCGGTGTCGAACCTGGCCGACGTCAAGCCCGCAACATCGCTGCGCCATATCGTACGCGACATGCGCGACACGCTGTCGAACCGGGCCTTCCTGTGGCTGATATTTGCGGCGCTGTTCGGATATGTGAATCAGGGCATCACCTTCTCGATGAACAATTATCTGCTCGGCTTTTTCTGGCAGTTCACACAGGGCGAGATGATCGCCTATGTCTTCCTGCTGTTCGGGACGATGGTCGCCGCCTTCCTGCTGGTCGCGCCGATGTCGGCCCGGCTCGGCAAGCGCGACGGCGCGATTGTTGCCGGCGCCATCGCGCTGCTCGTCAACAGCGGCATCTATTTCGCGTGGATCCAGGGCGTGTTCCCCGGCCTGCCCGGCAAACCCAGCGTCGCGGCGATGTTCGCGCTGGTTTTCATCGGCAACACCTTCTCGATCATCCTGATGATCCTCTCCTCGTCGATGATGGCCGACGTCGTCGAAGCATCGCAGAGCGAGACGGGGCGCCGGTCCGAGGGGCTGTTCTTCGCGGGCTTTTTCTTCATGCAGAAATGCGCGACCGGTATCGGAATCTTTGCCGCCGGGCTGATCCTGTCCTTCGCGGCCTTTCCGGCCAGTGCGAAGCCGGGCGAGGTTGGCGGCGACGTGCTCGGCAATCTCGCGTTGGGCTATGCGCTCGCGATCCTCGTCATCGGAACACTCGGGCTCGTCGTGATGCGGCGCTTTCCGATTTCGCGCGCCGATCATGAGGCACGGCTGGCGCTGCTCGACGACGCCGCGCGCGCCGAACCCGATGCCAGCGGAGCGCATCCGTAACGATAATGTCGCCGCACGGCGGAATGATGGTATTTCGGGTCCGCGGGACTTGGCAAGGCCGACGAATCGGTCCAATGGTTTACGTGAACGTAAAGGGAAGGATGCGAAGATGGATTTCGACCTCACCGACCGGCAGGTCTACTGGCGCGATCGGGTGCGCGATTTCATCGAGCGCAAGGTGCGCCCCGCCGTCCCCATCTATAACGAACAGGACAAGGCCGACGACCGCTGGAAGGTCATCCAGATCGTCGAGGATCTGAAGGCCGAGGCGAAAGAAGCCGGGATCTGGAACCTGTTCATGCCGCCCAAGTCGGCGGCACATCATCATGTCGACGAAACGATCGAATTCGAAGGCCCGGGCCTTTCGAACCTCGAATATGCGCTGTGCGCCGAGGAAATGGGCCGCGTCGGCTTTGCCAGCGAAGTGTTCAACTGCTCGGCGCCCGACACCGGCAATATGGAGGTCTTCCACCGCTACGGGACGCGCGCGCAGAAGGAAAAATATCTGCTGCCCTTGATGAACGGACAGATCCGTTCGGCCTTTCTGATGACCGAGCCGCGCGTCGCATCGTCCGACGCGACGAACATCGAAACGCGCATCGAGCGCGACGGCGACGATTATGTCATCAACGGCACCAAATGGTGGTCGTCGGGCGCGGGCGATCCGCGTTGCAATATCGCAATCGTGATGGGCAAGACCGACTTCGCCGCCAAGCGCCACGCGCAGCAGTCGATGGTGCTGATGCCGCTGGGTGCGCCGGGCGTGACCATCCTGCGCCACCTGCCCGTCTTCGGTTATGACGATGCGCCGCATGGTCATATGGAAATCGAGCTGAAGGATGTCCGCGTCAACGCCGTCGACGCGATGCTGCTCGGCGAAGGCCGCGGCTTCGAGATCGCGCAGGGGCGCCTCGGCCCCGGCCGCATCCACCATTGCATGCGCACGATCGGGGTCGCCGAGGAGGCGATAGCCAAGATGGCGAAACGGCTGCAGTCGCGCGTCGCCTTCGGCAAGAAGGTCGCCGAATACAGCATCTGGGAACATCGCCTTGCCCGCGCGCGCATCGATATCGAGATGACGCGCCTCTTGTGCCTGAAGGCCGCCGACATGATGGACAAGGTCGGCAACAAGTCGGCCGCCGCCGAGATTGCGATGATCAAGGTGCAGGCGCCGAACATGGCGCTGAAAATCATCGACGACGCGATCCAGGCGCATGGCGGCGCGGGCGTGTCGGAGGATTTCGGGCTCGCCAAGGCCTATGCCCACCAGCGCACGCTGCGGCTGGCCGACGGTCCCGACGAAGTGCACGAACGCGCGATCGCCCGCATCGAATTCGCCAAGCATAGCGAAGCGAGCGAGCCGGGTTTCTCGTCGGGCGACATCGGGGCTTCGCGTTAAGAGCAATAGTCCGTTCGTGCCGAGCTTGTCGAAGCACCGCCCTTCTTCACCGCGCAAGAAAGGTCGGCCCTTCGACAGGCTCGGGGCGAACGGCCAGAGAGGTTAGTTTTCCTATGACCAAAGCCGCGATTCTGATCGAACCGGGCAAGCCGCTGTCGATCGAGGATGTCATTATCGCCGATTGCGGCCCGCACGAGGTGCGTATCCGTACCGCCGCCTGCGGGCTGTGTCATTCGGACCTGCATTTCATCGACGGTGCCTATCCGCACCCCCTGCCCGCGATCCCCGGCCATGAAGCCGCCGGCATCGTCGAGGCGGTCGGCAGCGAAGTGCGTACGGTCAAGGTCGGCGACGCGGTCGTCACCTGCCTGTCGGCTTTCTGTGGCCACTGCGAATATTGCGTCACCGGACGCATGTCGCTGTGCATGGGCGGCGATACGCGCCGCGCCGCCGGATCGGCACCGCGGATCACGCGGCCCGACGGCAGCATCGTCAACCAGATGCTCAATCTCTCGGCCTTTGCCGAAACGATGCTCGTCCACGAGCATGCGTGTGTCGCGATCAACCCCGACATGCCGCTCGACCGCGCCGCGGTCATCGGCTGCGCGGTGACGACGGGTGCGGGGACGATCTTCAACGCGTGCAAGGTGACGCCGGGCGAGACCGTTGCCGTCGTCGGCTGCGGCGGCGTCGGGCTCGCGACGATCAACGCCGCAAAGATCGCGGGCGCGGGGCGCATCATCGCCGCCGACCCGGTTCCCGAGAAACGCGCGCTGGCGATGAAGCTCGGCGCGACCGACGTCGTCGACGCGATGGATGCCGATGCCGCGAAGCAGATCCTCGAACTGACCAAGGGCGGCGTCGATCACGCCATCGAAGCCGTCGGGCGTCCGGCCTCGGCCAGCCTCGCGGTTGCCTCGCTGCGCCGCGGCGGCACCGCGACGATCCTCGGCATGATGCCGCTGTCCGAGAAGGTCGGGCTCAGCGCGATGGACCTGCTTTCGGGCAAGAAATTGCAGGGCGCGATCATGGGCGGCAACCGCTTCCCCGTTGATATCCCGCGCCTCGTCGATTTCTACCTCCGCGGCCTGCTCGACCTCGACAGTATCGTTGCCGAGACGATCCCGCTCGAACGGATCAACGAAGGGTTCGACAAGATGAAGAAGGGCGACGCCGCGCGGTCGGTGATCGTATTCGACCAATGACATTGGACGCACAAAAGGCCTTTAGCGGCACCGTCGCCCCCGAGGGCGCCGACATCCTCGACGAAGCGAAGCTGACCCAGTGGATGGAAGCGAATGTCGAGGGCTTTGAAGGCCCGCTGGCCCAGCATAAATTTGCCGGCGGCCAGTCGAACCCGACCTACAAGATCAGCGCGCCGTCGGGCAATTATGTGCTCCGGCGCAAGCCTTACGGCCAGCTGCTCCCCTCGGCGCACGCGGTCGACCGCGAATATAAGGTACAGGCGGGACTCCATAAGGCGGGTTTCCCCGTCGCGCGCCAATATGGACTGTGCACCGATGACGCGGTCGTCGGCAGCTGGTTCTATGTGATGGGCATGGTCGATGGCCAGACCATCTGGGACGGCGCGATGCCGGGATCGACCCCGGAAAATCGCCGCGCGACCTATGACGCGATGATCGATACGCTCGCGGCGCTGCACGCCGTCGATGTCGAGGCGGCGGGGCTGTCGGATTATGGCAAGCCGGGCAATTATTTTGGCCGTCAGGTCGATCGCTGGACCAAGCAGTACCGGCTGTCCGAAACCGAAACGATGGACGAGATGGAGCAGCTGATCGCCTGGCTGCCGGCGACCTTACCCGAACAGACGCGCACCAGCGTCGTCCATGGCGACTATCGCATCGACAATATGATCTTTGCCCGGGATCGGCCCGAGGTGCTCGCGGTACTCGACTGGGAATTGTCGACATTGGGCGACCCGCTCGCCGATTTCACCTATGTGGCGATGGCGTGGGTGACCGAAAATGGCGGACGTTCGGGCGTCATGGACCTCGATCGCAAGGCGCTGGGAATCCCCGAACTCGACGAGGTGGTCGAACGCTATTGTGCCGCGACCGGCCGCGACGGCGTGCCCGACATGAACTGGTATTTCGCTTATAATTTCTTCCGCCTCGCGGGGATCATCCAGGGCATCAAGAAGCGCGTGATCGAAGGCACCGCCTCGTCGCAGCATGCGAAGGACATGTCCGAACGCGTCCGTCCGCTCGCCGAAAAGGCATGGGACTTTGCAAAAAAGGCCGGCGCATGAGCCTGTTCGACATGACGGGGCAGGTCGCGCTGATCACCGGATCGTCGCGCGGCATCGGCAAGGCGACCGCGGAGGCGATGGCCGAGCAAGGCGCGAAGGTCGTGATTTCGAGCCGCAAGCAGGATGCCTGCGACGCCACCGCGGCCGAAATCAACGCGAAGTTCGGCGAGGGCACCGCAATTTCGGTCGCCGCCAACATCTCGTCGAAGGATGATCTGCAGAATTTGGTGAACGAGACGCGCGCGGCGTTCGGCAAGATCACCGCGCTCGTCTGCAACGCCGCGTCGAACCCCTATTATGGCCCCGGGCTCGGGATCAGCGACGACCAGTTCCGCAAGATCATGGACAATAATATCCTGTCCAACCACTGGCTGATCACGATGGTCGCGCCCGAGATGCTCGAACGCGGCGAAGGATCGATCACCATCATCAGCTCGATCGGCGGGCTGAAGGGATCGCCGATCATCGGTGCTTACGGGATTTCCAAGGCCGCCGACATGCAGGTCGCGCGCAATTTTTCGGTCGAGTTCGGACCGCGCGGCGTGCGCGTCAACTGCATCGCGCCCGGCCTCGTGCGCACCGACATGGCGCGCGCCTTGTGGGAAAATGAAGAGAATCTGAAACGATCGACCGCCGCTTCGACGCTGAAGCGGATCGGCGAACCGCACGAGATCGCGGGCGCCGCGGTCTTCCTTGCCAGCAAGGCGGGGGCATTCACCACCGGCCAGACCATCGTTTGCGATGGCGGAGCCACGATTTCGGGAGGCGCATGATGGGCGCGTTGGACGGCAAGATTGCGATTATCACGGGTGCCGGTTCGGGCATCGGCCGCGCGAGCGCGCTGCGCTTTGCCGCCGAGGGGGCCAAGCTCGTCCTCGGCGACAAGACGGCCGCGGTGCATGAGACCGCGCAGCTGGTGAAGGATGCCGGCGGCGAGGCCGTCGCGCTGGAAATCGACGCCGGGGTCGAGGCCGATGTCGCGAAGCTCGTTGCGACCGCCAAGGACAGCTATGGTGCGCTCGACATCGCCTTCGCCAACGCCGGGATCATCGGCGACATGGGCGGGATTTTCGATTTCGATCCGGTCGCCTGGGCCGAGACGCTGCGCGTCAACCTGATCGGCCCCGCGCTGATGGTGAAGCATGCGGGCAAGGCGATGGTCGATCAGGGCCGCGGCGGCGCGATCGTGCTGACCGCGAGCGTCGCAGGCCTCAATTCGGGCGCGGGTCCGGGGGCTTATTCGGCATCGAAGGCCGGCGTGATCAACCTCGCCAAGACCGCAGCGCAGCAACTGACGACCAGCGGCGTGCGCGTCAACGCGATCTGCCCCGGCCTCACCGAAACGGGGATGACCAAGCCGACCTTCGACTATGCCAAGGCCAAGGAGGTCACCCACAAGCTGGGCCAGCTCAATCCATTGAAGCGCGCAGCGCAGCCCGAAGAGCTCGCCAATGTCGCGCTGTTCCTCGCCAGCGATCAGGCGAGCTATGTCAACGGACAGGCGATCGCGGTCGACGGCGGGCTCACCAGCTCGCACCCGGTAACGCGCCAGTTGCTCGGCCAGACGTCGCATTGAGATTGGGGCACTGATGTCACACGGTTTCGACAAAGCGCGGCTCGACCGCATCCCGGCCTTTCTCGCCGCAAAATATGTCGATAGCGGCCGCCTGCCGCACGCGGCGACATTGGTGTCGCGGCGCGGCGAGATCGCGCATCTGTCGTGCATCGGCGACGCGCGGCCGGGCGAGGCGCTGAAGGACGACGCGATCTTCCGCATCGCCAGCATGACCAAGCCGATCACCTCGGTCGCCTTCATGATGCTGGTCGAGGAAGGCAAGGTCGCGCTGTCGGACCCGCTGGTGAAGTTCTGCCCCGAGTTCAGGGACACCGGCGTGTTCGTTGCTGGCGGCGGCAATGTTCCCTTCCTGACCCGGCCGCCAGCGCAGCCGATCCGCATGGTCGACCTGCTGCGCCACACCGCGGGGCTGACCTATGGCTTTCAGGAGCGCACCCCGGTCGACGCCGCGTACCGCAAGGCGAAGATCGACGATTTCGACGCCGATTATACGATGGACAGCTTCATCGCCGACCTCGCCAAGCTTCCGTTGCAGTTCGACCCCGGCGCGCACTGGAATTATTCGATGGCGACCGATGTCCTCGGCGCGGTGATCGAACGGATCGAGGGCAAGCCTTTTGCCGAGGTGCTGCAGGGCCGAATCTTCGGTCCGCTTGGCATGGTCGACACCGGGTTTCAGGTCCCCGCCGACCAGCAGCACCGCCTGACCGACTGCTATATGTTCCACCCCACCGAGAAGATGAAGCCGTTCGACGGCGGCGACCGCAGCCGCTGGGCGAAGGATCGCAGCTTTCATTCGGGCGGCGGCGGGCTCGTCTCGACCCTTGCCGACTATCACCGTTTCTGCCTGATGCTGCTCGGCGGCGGCAAGCTCGACGGGGTTCGCATTATCAGCCGCAAGACGCTCGACCTGATGATGTCGAACCATCTGGTCGGCGGCGGCGACCTCACGAAGCATAGCGTCGGCGTGTTCAGCGAAGACGAAAATGCCGGGGTCGGCTTCGGGCTCGGCTTCGCGGTCACGCTCAACCCCGCCGACGCCGGCATCCCGGGTTCGGCGGGCGATTTCTACTGGGGCGGCATGTTCTCGACCGGTTTCTTCGTCGATCCGGTCGAACAGATTTGCATGGTCTTCATGACCCAGCTGATGCCCTCATCCACCTATCCCGTGCGGCGCGAGGTCAAGACGCTTGTCCACGCCGCGATCGACGATTGAACCAAGGAGCCTTTCCCATGTCCGAAGATACCCCGATTTCCGTCACGATGGAAAAGGACGGCGAAGTCGCCGTCATCATCGTCAACAACCCGCCGGTCAACGCGCTGAGCTGGCACGTCCGTCAGGGCCTGCAGGATCATTTCGCTGCGGCGCTTGCCGATGACAGCGTGCAGGCGATCGTGCTGCGCTGCGACGGCGCGACCTTCATCGCCGGCGCCGACATCACCGAATTCACCAAGGCGCCGCGCGGCCCCGACTTCAACGCAGTGCTCAACAGCATCGAAGCCGCATCGAAGCCGGTCGTCGCCGCGATCCACGGCACCGCGCTCGGCGGCGGCCTCGAGACCACCCTCGTCTGCCACTACCGCATCGCGGTTCCGTCGGCGAAACTCGGCGTGCCCGAGGTCAAGCTTGGCCTGCTTCCCGGTGCCGGTGGCACCCAGCGCCTGCCGCGCATCGTCGGGGTCGAAGCCGCCGCGATGATGACCTCGCTCGGCGATCCGCTTCCCGCCGCCAAGGCGAAGGAACTCGGCCTCGTCGACGCGCTCGCCGGTGAAGACAGCCTCGCCGCCGATGCGATCGCTTTTGCCCGCACCAAGATCGCCGACGGCCCGCGCCCGACGCGCGCACGCGAAGTGTTCGGCGATGTCGGCGCGATCGAAAAGCTCAAGGCCGCGAACGCCAAGCGCTGGCGCGGTTTCGAGGCGCCCTATGCAAACCTCGCCTGCGTCGAGGCGGCGACGCGCCTGCCGTTCGAGGAAGGCATGACCTTCGAGCGCGAGCAGTTCACCAAGCTGATGTTCGGCAGCCAGTCGGCGGCACAGCGCCACATCTTCTTCGCCGAACGCCAGGCAGCGAAAATCGACGGCCTGCCCAAGGACACCAAGCTGCGCGACATCAAGAAAGTCGGCGTGATCGGCGCCGGCACGATGGGCGGCGGGATTTCGATGAACTTCCTGCAGAAGGGCATCCCCGTCACGATCGTCGAGATGCAGCAGGATGCGCTCGACCGCGGCGTCGGCGTGATCCGCAAAAATTACGACGCGTCGGCGGCGAAGGGCCGCTTCAAGCCCGAACAGGTCGACCAGATGATGGGCCTGCTCACCCCAACGCTGAAACTCGACGATCTCGCCGATTGCGACCTGATCATCGAGGCGGTCTATGAGAATATGGACGTCAAGAAAGAGATTTTCGGCAAGCTCGACACGATCGCCAAGCCCGGCGCGATCCTCGCGTCGAACACCAGCTATCTCGACGTCGACGAAATCGCGACGGCAACCTCGCGTCCGGGCGACGTCCTCGGCATGCACTTCTTCTCGCCGGCGAACGTCATGAAGCTGCTCGAAGTCGTGCGCGGCGAAAAGACGGCGCCCGATGCGCTGGCGACCGCGATGGCAATCGGCAAGAAGATCGGCAAGGTCGCCGTGGTCGCGGGCGTGTGCGATGGCTTCATCGGCAACCGCATGCTCAAACCCCGCCAGGTCGAGGCGATGAACCTGCTGATGGAAGGCGCGACCCCGGCGCAGGTCGACAAGGTGCATGTCGAATTCGGCATGCCGATGGGGCCGTTCCAGATGAGCGACCTCGCCGGGGTCGACATTGGTTGGCACCGCGACCCCAATCGCATCGAAAGCATCCGCGACGCGCTCTGCGCCGAAGGCCGCTGGGGGCAGAAGAAGCAGGCGGGCTTTTACGACTATGACGAAAAGCGCAATCCGTCGGAAAGCGCACGCGTCGCCGAGATCATCGAGCAATTCCGCGCCAAGGCGGGCGTCGAGAAGCGCGAGATCAGCGATCAGGAAATCATCGAACGCACGCTGTACCCGATGGTCAACGAAGGCGCGCTGATCCTGTCCGAAGGCAAGGCGCAGCGCGCGTCGGACATCGATGTCGTGTGGATCTATGGCTATGGCTGGCCGGTCTATCGCGGCGGCCCGATGTTCTGGGCGGGCCTCGAAGACACCGACAAGATCGTCGCGGCGCTCGAGAAGCATGGCTTCGAGATCGCCCCGCTGCTCAAGGAAAAAGCCGAGGCCAAGTCGGGCTTCTAAACCCGATTCGGTTTACGAAAAGAAAGGCCGTCTGTCCCGGTACGGGGCAGGCGGCCTTTCTTTTGCCTTGGCGTGGCCGCAGGTGCGACCGGAAAGTTGCGATTCAGGGTTAAAGCGCTGGCAAGACCTGCCGTTACGGCAGAGCATGGTTGCCATGTCGTTCCTCGCCCTCCTCCTGCTTACCGGCAGCGTGCCGGTGGCCGCTCCTGTAGCAGCACCGCAGGCGACCGCCGTCGCGGTGGCGCGGGCCCGCATCCTGTCGCCCGCCGAGGTGCGGCGGGTCGACGGGCGGATCGAAGTCAGGACTGGCCGGCGCGACACGCCGACACAGCTCCATCGCACCGAGCGCCGCGATGGCGGTGAGACCGCGGATTTCTATTAGCTTCCGTCATCCCGGCGAAGGCAGGATGCCAAGCCCCACGAACCATCTTTCGACCAGAGCCGGCCAGGCGCCGACCGGCTCATCCGGATGCCGAAGGCCGAAGTTATGTTCGCCCGTGGCGAACAGATGGAGTTCCGTGGGGACCTTGGCCGCGTCGAGGGCCTTGGCGTAGACGAGACTGTTGCAGACCGGATCTACGGAGTCGTCCCAGGCTTGGGCGATGAAGGTCGGCGGAGTTCGGCGCGTGACCCGGATACCCGGATCGAGCGTATCGCCCGATCGGCACAGGTGGCCGGGATAGACGGCGACCGCGAAGTCCGGGCGACTGCTGATCGCATCGATGGCGTCGACGGGGGCATAGGCGGGCTCGAAAATGTTGCTGGCCTGCGCGACCAGATAGCCGCCGGCCGAAAATCCCATCACGCCGATCTTGCCGGGATCGATTTTCAGCTCGCGCGCCCTCGACCGGACCAATCGGATCGTCCTCTGCGCGTCCTGCAGCGCCCGCGGGATGTCCGGTGTGACCGCACACCGGCAGTCCTCGTTCCAATAGTGGTTGGTGCCCGGGACGCGGTATTTCGACAGGATGCAGGTGATCCCCTTTGCGGTCAGCCAATCGCAGATTTCGGTGCCGCCGACGGTGAGGACGACCGCCCGGAAGCCGCCGCCAGGAAAGACGATCACGGCCGCGCCGGTGCTGATGCCCTTGGGTGGAAAGACGGTCATGGTCGGCGAAGCGACATCGAACACGGCCTCGGAGTAGCGGCCACCGATCACCTCCGGCGTTTCCGCGACCAGAACGCTTTCAGGCGGGCGCGTCCAGCCGGCCATATCCGGAGCTGTTCCGGGCCAGATCGGCGTTTGCTGGAGCCCCGCCGGCGCTTGCCAGACGCCGTCTGCCCTGCCGACGGTCCGCGCGGGAGACGCCTGCGGAGGGGATGGTGCCCGGGTCGATGGTCGAACGGTCTCCGCCTTGTCCGGCACGGACCTCGCTTCGCAGCCGCCGACGATCAAAACCGTGCTCAGCAAAACAAGAAGCGACGTTCGAATCACGATCATTCCCTCTGGACTTGGAGGTCATGGTGCAGGGTAGGTAAAAGATCGCTCGTTGGCCACTGCGCGTCGTCGATGGTGAACGCCTGGTACGGGCGCTCCATCGATCTCGCCGGGATGACGACTATGATTGCAGCGTCTGGATAATCGCCGAGAAGTCGCGGCCGTCCTTGTCGGCCTCGACGAACGCCTCGTACAGCTCGCGGGCTTTCGTCCCCATCGGAACGTCGGCGTCGACGCTCGCCGCCGCTTCCATCGCGAGGCGCAGATCCTTGAGCATCAAAGCCGCGGCGAACCCGCCCTTGTAATCATTGTCGGCGGGGGTGGTCGGGCCGACCCCGGGCAGCGGCGCATAGCTGGTCAGCGACCAGCATTGCCCCGACGACACGCTGGCGATGTCGAAGAATTTCTGCGGATCGAGCCCGAGCTTTTGCGCGAGCGCCAGCGTCTCGCATGTCGCGACCATCGAGGCGCCGAGCAGCATGTTGTTGCAGATCTTCGCCGCCTGCCCCGCGCCCGCGTCGCCGGCGTGGATCACCGCCTTGCCCATCTTGGCGAGGATCGGTTCGGCGCGCGCGAAACCCGCGTCGGTCCCGCCGACCATGAAGGTCAGCGTCCCCGCGTTGGCGGCGGCGATACCGCCCGACACCGGCGCATCAACCGCGACAAGGCCCTTGGCGGTCGCCGCCTCGATATTCGAGCGGGCGGTCGCGACATCGATCGTCGAGCAGTCGAGCAGCAGCGTGCCCGATGCCGCATTCGGGTACACGTCGCTTTCATAGACCGACGCGACATGCTTGCCCGCGGGCAGCATCGTCACGACGGCCTCGGCGCCGGTGACGGCTTCGGCCGCCGACGCGGCGCGCGAACAGCCTGCTTCGACTGCACGCGCGAGCGCCTCTTCGCTGAGGTCGAAGGCGCGGACGTCGTGCCCGGCCTTCGCGAGGTTTGCGGCCATGCCGCCGCCCATATTGCCGAGTCCGATGAATGCGATTTTCATATTCTCTCCCCTCCCGCTTGCGGGAGGGGCCGGGGGAGGGCCTGTCCCGAATATTGATATTGGGTGAGGACGACACGCCCTCCTCTAACCCCTCCCGCAAGCGGGAGGGGGACTGGGCTCACCGCCCCTTCCACACACCTTCGCGCTTTTCGATAAAGGCGGCCATGCCTTCGGCCTTGTCTTCGGTCGCGGCGAGAATCTGGAACAGGCGGCGTTCGTAGACCAGCCCCTGATCGAGCGTCGTTTCGAACGCAGCGTTGACCATATCCTTGTTCACCATCGCGGCCATCGGCGGCATCGCCGCGATCGCGGTCGCGGTCTTGAGCGCTTCGTCGAGCAGCGTATCGTGCGCGACGACACGCGCGACGAGGCCCGAGCGCTCGGCTTCGGCGCCGTCCATCATCCGGCCGGTGAGGCACATTTCCATCGCCTTCGCCTTGCCGATCGCACGCGTCAGCCGCTGCGACCCGCCCATGCCTGGTGCAACGCCGAGCTTGATTTCGGGCTGGCCGAATTTTGCCTTGTCCGACGCGATGATGAAATCGGCCATCATCGCGAGCTCGCAGCCGCCACCGAGCGCGAAGCCATTGACCGCGGCGATCCACGGCTTGCGGACCTTCTTCACGAAATCGCTCGTCCATTTCGAGAAGAAATCTTCGAGGTAGAAATCGGACGCGGGCTTGTCGGCCATTTCCTTGATGTCGGCGCCCGCTGCAAACGCCTTGTCGCCCGAGCCGGTGAGCACCGCGCAGCGCTGGCCGGGATCGGCTTCGAACGCCGCGAAGGCCGCGATCAGATCGTCGAGTACGCCCGAGTTGAGCGCATTCAGCGCCTGCGGGCGGTTGAGCGTCACCAAGGTGACGGCGCCGCGCGTTTCGACGAGGAGGGTTTCGTAGGTCATTCGATCAATCTCCGGATTGTCGTCATGCCGGACTTGATCCGGTATCCATTCCGACGCTGCATGATGGACCCCGGATCAAGTCCGGGGTGACGAAGTTAAATGAGCGGCGTCCATTTCTCGTTGTCGGGCAGCGGCGCGAAGATCGCGTCGATCCAGTCTTCGGTGACCGCCTCGGCGGTCGGCGGATCCCATTTCGGGCTGTTATCCTTGTCGATAATCAGCGCACGCACGCCCTCGATGAAGTCGTGCATCTGAACGACGCGGCTGCCGATCGCATATTCCTGCGTCATCTGGGCAGCGAAATCGTGCATCTCGCCGCCTTCCTTGAGCTGGCGCAGCGCGACCTTGCACGTCTGCGGCGATTTACCGCGGAGCGTCGCCAGTTCCTTTGTTGCCCATTCGCCGCCGTCGGCCTCGAGTGCGGCGAGGATATCCTCATAGGTGTCGCTCGCGAACAGCCGGTTGATCCGTTCGAGATGCTGGGTGATGCCGGCGGGCGGCGCGGTGACCGACAGCTCGCCCAATATGCCGCCGATGCGGGTCGGATCGACCGCGATGCGTTCCTTGGCCTCGGCGAGTTTTTCCGACGGCAGATAATGGGTCGCGAGGCCGAGCGCGAGGCACTCCGCCCCGTCGAGCCGTGCGCCGGTGAGCGCCAGATAGGCGCCGACCCGCCCTTCGAGCCGCGGCAGGTACCAGCCGCCGCCGACGTCGGGGAACAGGCCGATTCCCGTTTCGGGCATCGCAAAGCGCGTATGCTCGGTCGCGACGCGATATTTCGCCGGCTGCGAAATGCCGACCCCGCCGCCCATGGTGATGCCGTCCATGAAGGCGGCAACGGGTTTGGCGTAGGTGAAGAGCAGATGGTTGAGGCGATATTCGGTGTGGAAGAAGGCGCGTGCCTCCTTGCCGTCCTTCGCGCCGCTTTCCGCGAGCATGCGGATATCGCCGCCCGCGCAGAAGCCCCGGCCTTCACTATGGTCGATGATGACGGCCTCGACCGCGTCGTCGCCCTGCCATTTGACCAGCGCCTCGATCATCGCCTCGCACATCGCAAGGTTGAGCGCGTGGATCGCCTTTGGGCGGTTGAGCGAAATGCGGCCGATACGGCCCTCGGTCGAAATCAGGACATCGCCTGTAGTGGTGGAGGTCATTGGCGCAGCAGGTCCCTTCCAACGATCATCCGCATCACCTGATTGGTGCCCTCGAGGATCGAATGGACACGCAGGTCGCGCCAGAAGCGTTCGATTGGATAATCCTTCAGATAGCCATAACCGCCGAACAGCTGGAGCGCGTCGTTGACGATCTTGCTGCCATTGTCGGTCGCGAGCCGCTTCGCCATCGCCGAGAAGCGCGACTTGTCGGGCGCGTTCGCGGTGACTTTCGCCGCCGCCATGTAAAGCAGCGCGCGCGCGGCCTCGAGATCGGTCGCCATGTCGGCGAGCATGAACTGGGTGTTCTGGAAATCGGCGATCGGCTGCCCGAACTGCTGGCGATCCTTGGTGTAGGCGACCGCTTCGTCGAGGCAGCGCTGCGCGCCGCCGAGCGAGCAGGCGCCGATATTGAGCCGCCCGCCATCGAGCCCCGCCATCGCGAAGCGGAAGCCGTCACCCTCGGCACCGACCAGATTCTCGACCGGGACGCGGCAATCCTCGAAGATCACCTGCGCGGTCGGCGAGGCATTCCAGCCGAGCTTTTTTTCGGGCGCGCCGAAGCTGAGGCCCGGCGTGTCCTTTTCGATGACGAGGCAGCTGATCCCCTTCGACTTTTCCTCGCTGGTGCGGACCATGCAGACATAGATGTCGTTATAACCCGCGCCCGAGATGAACTGCTTCGTGCCGTTCAGCACATAATGGTCGCCATCCCTTTTCGCTGTGGCCTTGAGCGCCGCGGCGTCGGACCCCGAACCCGGCTCGGTCAGGCAATAGCTGGCGATTTTCTCCATGCTGACGAGCTCGGGCAGGAAGCGTTTCTTGATCTCCGCCCCGCCGAAGCGGTCGATCATCCACGTTGCCATATTGTGGATCGACACATAGGCGCTGGTTGCGGGACAACCATAGGCCATCGCCTCCATGATCAGCGCCGCCTCCATCCGGCCAAGCCCGATGCCGCCCGATTCCTCGGCGACATAAATCGCGCCGAAGCCGAGCTCGCCCGCGGCCTTCCACACGTCGACGGGATAATGATGTTTCTCGTCCCATTCGGCCGCGAAGGGCGTGATGCGGTCGGCGGTGAATTTGCGCGCCATATCCTGGATGGCGAGCTGGTCGTCGGTAAGCTGGAACTGGTCGGTCATGTGTCTGCCTCGATAATGGCTTCGGCTTCGATTTCGACTTTCCACTCGGGGCGGATCAGCGCGGGCACAACCAGCATTGTCGATGCCGGACGCACATTTTTGAATGCCGATCCGTGCGCACGCCCCACAAGATCGGAATCCGCGGCGTCGGTGATGTACATGCGCGTGCGCACGACATCGGCGAAACTGCCGCCAAGCGCTGCGAGCGCCTCGCCGATGATCGCAATGCAGCGCGCCGCCTGCACCCCGGCATCGCCGGGGGTCGACGTGCCATCGGGCTCGATCGGCGCGCAGCCCGCGACGTCGATCCGGTTCCCCACCCGAACCGCCCGGCTGTAGCCATAGACGGGTTCGAAGGGGGACGCCGAGCTGTGATTGCGACGGCTGGACTCAGCCACAGGTGACCTGCGTGATCTTGTAGGCGTCGTCGTACATGATGTTCACGCGGTCGACGCGATAATCCATCGTCATCGCCGAGCGCGGCGGGCCCCAGCGCAGCGTGCGTGCGCCCGATGCCTTGAGGATCGCGCCGCCGAGGTCGGGGGTGGCGGTCTGGCCGACATAGGATTGCGCTGCATCGGCCTTGCACGTCATTTCGGCAGGCGGCGGGGGAGCGGATTCGACGGGCGGCCGTTCCTGCGTACAGGCAGCGAGCGGCAGGGCGGCGGCAATTGCAAGCAAGCGAATGTCCATCGTGAGTCTCCCTTTAAAAAGCGTCATTCGACGCAGCGCGTATAGCGCATCGAACCCGCAGCGGCACCCTCGCCCGAATCGCGGCGGACGAGCGTCTTGCCGCCGTCGGCGAGGTCGAGCTGCATCCGGCGATCCCATTCCACGCCTTCACCGCTGAACTTATAGTCGGCGACGAGATGCTTCGCATCGCCCTGCCGCACCCGCGTGAGTTCGCCGTGCGATTCATAGAAGCGCAGGTTGGTTGCATCGATCGTCAGCGCGGTCAGGTCGGTGCCTTTCTTCGCGGTGCAGTCGGCCGCCTTGAGCGCCCAGCGACCGCGCATCGCGGCAGGGATCGCCTTGCCGCCGCCGCCGTTTCCGGCTTCGACCTTCGCCGGCGCTTCCCCGGCCGCATCGGGTTCATCGACGTCGACGGCCGTTTCCGGCGCTGCGGCGGGCGCGGGTCGCGCGGCCTTTTGCAGCGGGCCGATCGAGGCGGTGGCTTCGGGGCCGGACTCCTCATCCTTGCCGCCGCTGCACGCGGCGAGCAGCAGCAAGGTCGCGGGAAGCATCAGGCGGGTCATTTCTCGTCTCCTTCGAGAAGGGAAATGCCCGGCGCGGTGCGCTGGTTTCATCGCGGCGCACGTCATTCGCCCAGCACCTTCGCGCGGAATACCGCGGTCGCAAGGTCGGTCTGGTTGTAACGATACCAGCGCGGCGCGGGCACCCCCGCCGCCCAGGCCAGCGCCTCGGTCAGCGTCCCGTTCGCCGACGGCGTGTCGGGCATCGCCTCGCCGACCGGATCGGCATAGGCCCGATCGGCGCTGACGACGGTCCAGCCAGCCTTGCGCAGCGCGCGGACGAGATCGCCGATATAGAGTGCCGCCAGATCGGTTTCGTGGAGCAGCATCACCTGCACCGGCTGACGGCCGGTGACACGCTGCATCATCGCGTCGGCGAAATCCGCCGCCTCGACATGCCAGGTCACATAGAGATTTCCGAGCGCCTTGCGGTCGATTTTCTTCTTCGCCTGCACCGCTTCGTGCGTCAGCGTTTCGAGGTGCCAGTCCGACGATTCGGCGGTGACATAGCCGTTGCGGAGGCCGCGCGCGGCGAGGCCGGTGCGCAGCGCATCGCGCTTAGCCTTGTCCTTTCCACCCTCGTCGAGAAACGGAAAGCGGAACCACGGACGATAGCCGGGACGGCCCTTGAGCCAGACCTCGGCGGCGTCGATATCGGCGAGATACGCCTCGGCGGTCATCGCGCTCAGATGCGGATGCGTATTGCTGTGGTTCGCGATGACATGGCCGGCGGCGACATAGGCGGCGATGCGGTCCGCGCCGCCGACGCCGTCGTCATGTCCGATCGCGGCGGGATTGACGAAGAAGACCGCCTGCGGGGCTTTCGCCTTTTTCAGCCCGGCGATGATACGCTTTGTGCGTTCATCGGGCGTGAAGAACGCCCCGCGCCCGCGCGGCGCGTCGTCGAACGACAGCGCGATCATCTTCTGCGCTGCCGCCGGGACCGGCAGCAGCAGCAGGAGCATCAGGGGCAGGAGCAGCCGCCGCAGCAACGCGGCGTCAGCCCATCGTCGGGATGACGAACGCGTTGCCGCCGTCGGGCGAACCGTCGGGCCAGCGCTGGGTGATCGTCTTGACCTTGGTCCAGAATTTCACGCCTTCCATGCCGTGCTGGTTGGTGTCGCCGAACGCCGACCGCTTCCAGCCGCCAAAGCTGTGATAGGCGACGGGTACCGGGATCGGGACGTTGATGCCGACCATGCCGACATTGACGCGCGCGGCGAACTCGCGCGCGGCGTGGCCGTTGCGCGTGAAGATCGCAACGCCATTGCCGTACTGATGCTTCGACGGCAGTTCGAGCGCTTCCTCGAAATTGGCGGCACGGACGATCTGCAGCACGGGGCCGAAGATTTCTTCCTTGTACGATTCCATGTCGGTGGTGACATGGTCGAACAGCGTCGGGCCGATGAAGAAGCCCTTTTCATGCCCCTGAAGCGAGAAGCCGCGACCGTCGACGACCAGCTCGGCGCCTTCGTCGGCGCATTTCTGGATCCAGCCTTCGACCTTTTCCTTGTGCGCCTGCGTCACCACGGGGCCGTAATGCGCCTCGGCATCGGTCGACACGCCGACGCGCAGCGCCGCGATCGCGGGGATCAGTTTTTCGCGCAGGCGGTTGGCGGTGTCCTCGCCGACCGGGACAACCACCGGCAGCGCCATGCAGCGCTCGCCCGCCGAGCCGAATGCCGCGCCGGTCAGGTCGTTGACGACCTGGTCGAGATCGGCGTCGGGCATCACGATGCCGTGATTCTTCGCGCCGCCCATCGCCTGCACGCGCTTGCCGTTCGCGACACCGCGGTTGTAGACATAATGCGCGATGTCCGACGAGCCGACAAAGCTGACCGCACCGATATCGGGATGGTCGAGGATCGCGTCGACCATCTCCTTGTCGCCGTGGACGACCTGACAAATGCCTTCGGGAAGCCCGGCTTCGAGGAAGAGTTCGGCGAGGCGGACGGGGACCGACGGGTCGCGCTCGCTCGGCTTGATGATGAAGGCGTTGCCCGTCGCGATCGCGACGCCCGACATCCACAGCGGGATCATCGCGGGGAAGTTAAACGGGGTGATGCCCGCGCCGATGCCGATCGGCTGGCGCATCGAATAGACGTCGATGCCGGGGCCCGCGCCCTGCGTATATTCGCCCTTCAGCACATGCGGGATGCCGCAGCAGAATTCGATGACTTCCAAACCACGTTGAATGTCGCCCTTCGAATCGGCGATCACCTTGCCATGTTCGCTCGACAGCATGTGCGCGAGCGCGTCCATGTTCGCTTCGACGAGACGCTTGAATTCGAACATCACGCGCGCCCGGCGCTGCGGGTTGGTCGCGGCCCAGGCGGGCTGCGCCTTCTTCGCCGCGGCAACCGCACGCTCGAGCAGCGCCGCGTCGCCGAGTGCGACCTGCGCCTGAATGCCGCCGCTGTTGGGGTCGAAAACGTCGCCCTGGCGGGCGCTGCCGCCGGCACCGCCGACGATGTGATGGTCAATCTGTCGCATGGGTCGAGTCTCCCGTTTCTGGTTGCCGCTGCCTCAGACCAATCCGATCCCGATTGCAAGGGATAGACTTGCAGCAACATCCTGCATATTTGCAGCCTATGGACTGGGACAGACTGCAATATTTCCTGTTCGTCGCGCGTCACGGCACCCTCGCGCGCGCAAGCGCCGCGCTACAGGTCGATGCGACGACGGTCAGCCGCCGGGTGAGCGCGCTCGAAGCCGCGCTCGGCCAGACGTTGTTCGAACGCGCGCCATCGGGTTTCGTTCTGACCGCGGCGGGCCGGGCGCTCGTTCCGCACGCCGAAGCGATGGCGGCGGCCGCGGCGCGCATCCATATGGCTCCGGGCGGCGGATCGGCGCTATCGGGGCAATTGCGCGTCAGCGTGTCCGAAGGCTTCGGCAACAGCTTCATCGCGCCGCGGCTCGCGGGCTTCGTGGCCGCGCATCCCGAATTGGAGATCGACCTGGTCGCCTCGTCGGGTTTCCTGAACCCGTCGCGGCGCGAGGCCGATATGGCGGTGCTGCTCGCGCGGCCGCGAAAGGGCCCGCTGATCACGCGCAAGCTGTCGGACTACAGCCTCGGCCTCTATGCGCCCGCCGACCGGCCCGACTGGCAAGAGGCCGTCGCCGCGGCACCCCTGTCGCGCGCGGGCATCCCGGTGATCGGCTATATGCCCGACATTCTCTACGCCCCCGAACTCGACTATCTGGGCGAGATCGAGCCGGGGCTGCGCGCGACCGTGCGCTCGTCGTCGATTCTCGCGCAACGGCGGATGATCGCAGGCGGCGCCGGGGTCGGTGTCCTCCCCTGCTTCCTCGCCGCGGGCGATCCGGGGCTGGTCCGCGTGCGCCCCGATCAGGTGGTCGCACGCGCCTTCTGGCTCGCGCTCCACCGCGACGTCGCGCCGCAGCCGCGCATCCGCGCCTTCATCGAATGGCTCGACGCCGAAGTGCACAAGAGCCGCGGGTTGCTGGTGCCGGCCTAGATTTATTCTGGCGAATCGATCATGCGGCCGCCGCCCCGCTTTCGACCCTCACCGGCGCCAGCCGCGGGCTCAGCAGATGCACCGCCGCCACTGCGAGGAAATAGACGGTCGTGCAGACGGCAAAGATGAGCGTGTAATTGCCGCCCGTCGCGTCGAGCACGAGCCCGGTCGACTTCGCCATGATCATGCCGCCGATGCCGCCCATGAAGCCGCCGAGACCGATCACCGACCCGACCGCGCGTTTCGGGAACATGTCGGGCGGGATCGACAGGATCGTCGACGAGAAAGCCTGATGTCCCGCGAGTGCGATGCCGATCAGCACGACCGCGAGCCACATATTCCCGACCCCCGTCACGAGCAGCAAGGGCAGGACGCAACAGCCCGCGCCGAGCATCGTGACCTTGCGCGCAAAATTGACGCTATGCCCCGACTGGATCAGTTTCGAAGACACCCAGCCGCCGAAAATGCTGCCGGCGTCGGACAGCAGATACATGATGATCATCGGCAGCAGCACGACCTTGAGGTCGACGTCATAGGTGCTGCTGAAATATTTCGGCAGCCAGAACAGCATCAGGAACCACACCGGATCGGTGAGAAATTTGGCAATTGCAAAGGCCCATGCCTCGCGTTTGGTGACGATCTTGCTCCAGCCGATGCGTTCGACCTTTTCGGGGGGATCATGCTCGATCCACGCGAGCTCGGCCTCGCTGACCCTCCCGCTTTCGCGCGGGTTGCTATAGAGCCGGAGCCAGAGCAGCAGCAGGACGACGCCGAAGATGCCGGTGGTAATGAAGGTTGTCCGCCAATCGAAGCCGAGCAGCGTCATGAACAGCCACAATGTCGGCGCGGTCAGGATGACGCCGATCGTCGTCGCGCTGTTGACCCAGCCGATCGCATAGGCGCGTTCCTTTTGCGGAAACCATTCGCTCGAGGCGCGGACAACCGACGGAAAATGTCCCGCTTCGCCGACGCCCAGAATGACACGCGCCAGCATGAAAGAGACGACCGAGGACGCAAAACCGTGCGCAACATGCCCGATCGTCCAGATCGAGATGGCGATCGCATAACCGACCTTGGGGCCGAAACGGTCGATCAGCCAGCCCATGAGCAGGAAGCCCAGGGCATAGGCCGCCTGAAATGCGGTGACGATGTTGCCATAGTCATTCTCGCTCCAGCCCAGCTCGTTGCCGAGCGTTGGTGCGAGCAGGCCAAGCATCGTGCGGTCGATGTAATTGACGGTGGTCGCCGCAAACAGCACGGCAACAATCAGCCAGCGGTAGCGACCCGCGCGCGGCACCGGCGGCGCCGGGCCTCCGTCCGCAATTGCCTGTGCCATATCTCTCTCCCGTTGTGGCTTGTTAGCCTGTGATCGAGCAGCGCACGCGGAATTTTCCGTCGAACACCGCTTCGGCGCGTTGGCCGGGTCGTATTTCATGAATTCCGGTGATCGCGCCGGCCGACACCCAAGTGCCCGGTGCGATCGCGATGCCGCGCGCCCGCAGCGTGCGGATCAGAAACAGCGCCGATCCAAAAGGACCGTCGAGCATCGTCTCCATCGTGGCAGCGCCGACGGCCTCGCCATCGATCGTCATCTCGACGGGCATCGCGATCAGGTCGGCATCGCGCCAATCGGGGATCGACGGACCGAGGATCAGCCCCTTGTTATTGCCATAGTCCGACGCCGTGACCGCGGGGCCGTGCCGGTTGATTTCGGTAAAGGGCGAGCTCGCGATTTCGATCCCGGTGCGCACGTCGGCGATACAGTCGCGAACCGATGCGAGGTCATAATCGCGCGGGCCGACCTCGCCAAAGCACAGCAGCACCTCGGCCTCGGCCGCGGCAAAGCCGGCGGCATAGACGGGCATCGCGGGCACCTGTCCGGCACTGCCGTCGACGATCTCGTCGCTAAAGATCGGGCCGGTCAGGCGGTTGCCGCCATAGCGGGAAACCAGATCGGGGGCGATTCGTCCGACCTTCCATCCGCCGACGCGGCGTCCGTCGAGCGCGATTGCGGCGTCCTGAATCGCGTAGCCCTCGGCCATCGTCTGCGGAATCGCACCCGGATAGACGGTAAGCGGTGTCTTTTTTGCCCGTGCCGCAAGAAAGGCCTGGGCCACGATAACCGGGTCGCTGGTCGATGCCATATTTTGTGGTTTCCCTCTTCCGCGAATGTCTCTAAAAGACACCGGTGTCAAAAGCAAGCAAATTGCCGTCGATGCGGTTGATTTTGCTGGCTCGAACGCCCATCAGGACTGTGGCAGGGCAGATACGACAAGGGACAACGCGCCCGATCGGCATGGCTTGCAGGGGAAAGCAGAAGTTTATGGCGGCTCAAACGACCGGACCGGGGTCCAGGCAACCGACGATCAACGATGTGGCAGCACTCGCCGGGGTTTCGAAAAAAACGGTCAGCCGGGTCATCAACCGCTCGGAATTCATCAGCGAAAAAACGCGGACGGCGGTGCGGGAAGCGATCGAAAAGCTGGGTTTCGTGCCCAATCCGCAGGCGCGCGCGCTCGCCTTTCGCCGCAATTTCCTGATCGCGCTGCTCCACGACAATCCCAATGCCCAGACGGTGCTGAACTTTCAGCAGGGCGTGCTCGACGCGATCAAGGACAGCGACCTCGCTTTGCTTGTCCGCCCCGTAGACCGCACGTCGGACAAGATGCTCGACGATGTCCGCACCTTCCTTGAAAAACAGCGCCCGATCGGCGCGATGCTGTTGCCGCCGATTTCCGAAAATGACGATCTGGCCTCGCTCTGCGACAGCCTTGGGGTACGCTATGTCCGCGTCGGGTCGGCGCCGCTCGACGATCCGCAACATTGCGTGTCGTCGAACGACCGCGAGGTCGTGGCCGAGGCCGTCGGCAAGCTGATCGCGCTGGGTCATCGCAGGATCGCTTTCATCCGCGGCCCTGTCGGCTTCCGCTCGGCCGCCGAACGCGAGAAGGGATTTCTCGAGGCGCTGGAGGGCGCCGGGCTGACGCTTGCGAGCGAACTCAACGAACCCGGCAATTATCGCTTCACCGCCGGGATCGAGGCGGGCGAGCGGCTGCTGTCGCGGACCGAACCGCCCACCGCCATCTTCTGTTCGAACGACGAAATGGCCGCCGGGGTGATCAGCGTCGCCCATGCCAAGGGCATCGCGGTTCCGGACCGGCTTTCGATCATCGGTTTCGACGATTCGCCGACCGCGACGCATATCTGGCCGGCGCTCAGTACGGTGCGCTGGCCGATCCGCGAGATGGGGGTGCGCGCGGCGCACACGCTGGTTCCCGACTTCCTGACCGGAACGATCAAGGCCGCCGATCCCGACAGCGCCAGCCTTGCGTCGACCTTTATCGAACGCCAGTCGGTCGCCGCGCCGCCGCAATAGCGATCAGCGGCGCCGGCGCGCGAGCTGATATTCGTAGAGCGAGGGCGCCGCGGTCACCGCCTCACCCGTCCCCTCGATATAGGGCGCGGGGTTGTAGCGGACCGCGATCTTGCGGTTGGCGTGGAGCCCGACGATCCGCTCGCCCGGACCTTCGAGCCCGCTTGTGATCGTAACCGTCGCGTCCGCCGGCACGCTGTCGGGCATCACCAGCCTGGCATTCCACAACGTGTTGTAGAGCCCGTGCCCCGGCTTCCAGTAAGGCGCGCCGCCGCCCACCCACAGCTGATATTGCCACGCGCCCTTCACCTGTTTGGGGTCGATATGCATCACGATCTGGTCGAACAGATTCTGGTGATTCGAGCCGCTGTGCTGATCGATGATCGCATCCTTGTCGACCACCGAACGCAGGAAGACCGACCGTGTCGAGCGCGTGTTGATGCTCACCGGATGGACGACGGGGTTTTCGACTTTCAGGTCCTTGACCAGCACATTATGCACCGCGCCGACATGCACCGAATAATGCGCGCGGCGGTCGCCGGTCGTGGTGACGTCGGCGATCGTCAGGCTCGCGGCATTGTCGGTGAGGATGCCGCTGTCCGAACGGTCGATCGTGAGTTTCCTGACCCAGCCGTCGAACACGCCGGTCATATAGATGCCGTTGTAACCCTGTTCGAGATGATGGCCGAACGCCGGCGCTTCGGGAAACTGCAGCCGCAGATTCTGGATGCCCACGTTCGACAGATGCTTCCAGTCGGCGAGCACCGCGGGCTGGTCGGCGCGGACATCGTGAAGCAGCGGATCGCCAAGCGTCACGCTCTTGCCGCGGATCGCCGCGACGCGCGTCGCCTGCACGACGACCGGGCGGTTCGGCGAAGTCCAGTGGTGCGAGCCGATCGGCAGGTCGGTGTCGCCATAGAGCGACTTCAATATCTGGCTCTTCGGCCCGTCGACCGAAAACCATTGCACCTGCACCACGTCGCCGACGTGCAGCTTCGCCGCATTGTCGACGGTCAGCGTGCGCTCGAACTGCTTGCCCGACACCCCGCTCGCCAGCACCGGGTCGCGCACATCCTTGCGGCCGTCATAGGAGACGGGCCGGTTCTTTTCGGGTCCGACGAGGATCATCCCGCCGGCCCAACTATATTCAGTGAACAGATAATCGATATTATGCTCGGGCTCGACCTGCTGCTTCTTCTCGCGCACCAGATATTCGCGCAGCTCGTCATAGTCGTGGCTGTTGTCGATGAGCTTCAGCGGACGCGGGAACCACAGCTCGCTGCCGCCGGGACCGTTGCCCGCACCGTCGAGAATGATGTCGCTGCGCGTGATCCGCAGCACTTCGGTGATTTGCGTGCGCCCCTTGGGGAAGCGCAGCGTGACCCGGCCCTTCACCGCATTGGCGGCGGCGAGCGCGCGCAGCACCGCCTTGCTATCGTCGAGCCCGTCGTCGGGGATCGCGCCATGGTCGGTCACATCGATGACCGTCCCCGCATCGGCCGGAAGCGGCGCAAGGCCGAAACCATAGCCCGCATAGCTGAAATCGGGCAGCGGGTTGGCGCTCGCCACTGCGCGGTCGGCGAGAATCGCGGGCAGTTTTGCCGGCTGCGCGAGCGCCGGGCAAACCAGCGCCGCGCCCAGCGCCCATCCGGAAACAAGGCCCATGCACCGGCTCGTCATCGTCATCCCATTCCACTTCCTGCGACCCCGGATCATGGCGGCGCCGCGAGCGACGCCGCCATGCCAGTGGATCAGAATTTCGCGCGCGCGCCGACCGAGAAACGCCGTTCGGACAAGGCATAGCTGTTGAGCGCGGTCGTGTTGAAATTGCTATACTCGCTCGTCGCCGATTTCTTGGGCATCAGATTCTGCGCCTGCAGCGACAATGCGATATTCTTGGTGATGTCGACCCCGATCTGCGCATCGAGCTGCGAGCGCGCGCCGACGAAGCTCGGACGCCCTTCGGAAAATTCGAACACCGCCTCGTCGCGATAATTATAGGCAAGCCGCGCCGAGAAGGGGCCTTTTTCATAGAGGCCGACGAGGTTGTAGCTGTTCTTCGACACCGCGACCAACGGGAAGCCGGCATTATCCTCTGAATCCGAATAGGTGTAGTTGGCGATCACACCGAAGCCGTCGAACGGCGAAGGCAGGAAATCGGCGAACTGCTGGATCCCGATTTCGAAGCCCTTGATCTTCGCGCTCGCCAGATTTTCGGGGCGTGAGAAGGTCAGTTCGCGGCCTTGCGGGTCGAGATTGGTGTCGACCCCCGTGGTCACGAAGCTGGCGATGAAATCCTTCACATCCTTGTAGAAGACGGCGCCCGAGATCAGCGACGTCTTGCCCATATAATATTCGAAGCTGATGTCGGCCTGCGTCGAGACCGGCGGCTTCAGATTCACATTGCCGCCGGTGACCGACAGGTTCGTCGCGTTGAAAAAGGTCGACGGCGCAAGGTCGGCGATCGACGCGCGCTGCATCGTCTGCGACCCCGAAACGCGGATCAGGAAATCGTCGGTGACGTTGAAGGCGATGTTCGCGCTGGGCAGCACATTGGTGTAGCGGTTCTTGTCGGTGACCAGCCGGCTGACGGTGCCGACGTTGACATAGCTATCGACCGACAGCCGTGTCGACGCGATGCGGACCCCGGCGTTGGCCTTGTACGGAATGCCGGCGATCTCGCCCTCGCCCGAAACCATCAGATAGCCGGCGAGGGTCTTTTCGCTGAAGTCATAGTCGCGCTGCAGATTGGGCAGCAAGGTCGAGCGGCCGTTCGCATTCGGGTTGGGTTCGGCGGCCTGCGCGCGCGTGAAGACATAGTCGAACGTCGGCGCGGTGCTGAGGAAGCTGCGCGGGAAGGTGCCCGGAATATCGGAGAGGAAATCCCCTGTGTTCACCAGCTTGAGATAGGGTTCGAGCTCGGCGCGCGTCGGCGTGACCTGGCTGCGGAACGCGTTCGACC
Organism: Sphingopyxis sp. GW821-FHT10B01; assembly: GCF_059415685.1. Lineage (NCBI taxonomy): Bacteria > Pseudomonadati > Pseudomonadota > Alphaproteobacteria > Sphingomonadales > Sphingopyxidaceae > Sphingopyxis > Sphingopyxis sp. GW821-FHT10B01. The sequence continues at coordinate 398,165 of NZ_JBWKNS010000002.1, forward strand.
GCGCGTGCAGGTCGGTGTAGCGCACCCCCGCCGCGATGGTGACGCCCCCGCCGGTCTCATAGCTGACGTCGAGCTTCCCCGTATATTCGTCGAGCAGACCGATCAGCCGGTTGCTGCGCACCCCGTTCGTTGCGGGGTTGTACGAGGCGTAGCTGGTCGGATTGAACGGCCCGCTCAGCGTCAGCGACGGAATGGTGGTGTCGCGGAAATCGAACGCACCCGGGACCAGCGCGGTGCCCTGCAAGGTGATGATCTGGATCGTCTGATCGATCGTGCCCTTGCTGTAATAGCCGTCGGCCTCGATCGTCAGCCCGCCGCTCTGATATTTGCCGTTGAGCCCATAGAGGAAGCTTTCGGTCGGCTCGTTGCGGATCTGCCCCGCGGTGGTGACGGTGCCATTGGCGTTGCCCGCGACGACCATGCCGTCCTCGACGACGCGGTTGGTGACCGGGTTGCTCCCCGTCGGCAGGCGGAACGCGAAGAAGTCCTGACGGCGCCCGGTCTTGAGTTTCGAATAAAGCGCGTCGGCAGTCAGGGTGAATTCGGGGGTCACCTCGAACTGGATCGCGCCGTTGAGGCCGAGGCGCGAACGGTCGACCGTGAACTGTTCATATTGCAGCAGCACCGGGGTCGGAACCACACCGCCGCCGGTGCCGGTATAGGTGCGGTTGAGGAAATTGTTGCGCTCGAACGTCTGCGTCATCGACGTGCGCTTCTGATATTCGCCCGCGATCATGACGCCGATGCGCCCGTCGGCAAATTTGGTCGTCGCAAAGCCGGTGATCGCGGGTTCGAACTTGTCCGAATTTTCCGAATAGACGCCTTGTGCGCGAACCGAGATCGTCGGCTCCTTGAAGCTCAGCGGCTTGGGCGTGACAAGGTTGACCGTGCCGCCGAGGCCGCCTTCGGCCTGGCTGGCGAGCGGCGACTTGCGCACTTCGAGGCGGCCGAACAGGCTGGAGGGGACCGAGTCGAGGCCCGACGAGCGGCCGAGCTGGTCGTTTTCAGGCGGTGACAGACGCGCCGACCAGCCAAGCAGGGTGCGGCCGTCGACTTCGACACGAACCTGTTGCAGGCCGCGCACCGAAACCGACTGGCCTTCGCCGAACACGCGGGTGATCTGGACCCCGGTGACGCGCTGCAGCGCTTCGGCGACATTGGCGTCGGGAAGCTTGCCGACATCCTCGGCCGTGATGACGTCCATCACCTGCGACGCTTCGCGCTTGATGTCGGCGGCGCGTTCGAGCGACGCGCGAATGCCGGTCACGACGATCGCGTCGTCGCCGGGCGATGCGGCGGCGGCATCCTGCGCATAGGCCGGCGCCATCGCCAGTGCCGCGAGCGATGCCCCGCCCGCGAGCCTTGCCAATGCGAATGCGCCCCGCGCTGCTTGAAGTGCCATGCTGATCCTCCCTCTTGTCGCTGCCTTCTCGCCCTACCGAGAAATGACACCGGTTACTTCCAGAGGCAATGGGATCGAATCGCCCCATGCCGCAATTTTTCCGGGAGTTCGCGAGGTGGCCGCCGCTTCACGGCCGGCCGGGGCGCCCTCTCCCTCAGATTATCTTTTCATTGTCCGGTTTAGGTAACCGGTGTCATATTCATTCAACATTGCCCCGCCGATGTCAAGCGCCGATTGTCCGACAACTTGGGACGCTTTCCCGGCACGGGAAAACGCCTCGCCAATCAACGCCGAACGTCGAGCCCGCCCGACTGGAAGGCTGCGATGTCGGCGGTGCCGAAGCGGCTGGCGTCGCCGGGCAGCGAATGTTTCAGCGCCGTGAGCGCGAGGCCGGTTTCGGCCATCGCCCGCGCATCGCCGCGCGACAGATGCGCGTGCAGCACCCCGGCGGCAAAGGCATCGCCCGCGCCGATACGGTCGACGATACCCGTCACATCGATTTCCGCGGTCTGGTGCGCGCAGTCGCGCAGGTCGACCCGCGCCGCGATCCGGTGATGGTCGGCGGTAACGGGCTGGCGCGCGGTCGAGGCAATCAATTTGAGGTCGGGGAAAGCGGCAAAGCCTGCATCGGCCGCCTCGCGCCGTCGATCCTCGCCTTCGCCCGAAAAATCGCGGCCAAGGACGAGCGACAGATCGCGGTGGTTGCCGAAAAGGATATTGGCCGAGGCGATGAGGTCGGAGAGAATCTGGCGCGGATCGCTGTCCCACGCCTCCCACAGCATCGCGCGATAATTGCCGTCGAAGCTCACCGGCACGCCAAGCCGCTTCGCCGCCTGCGCCGCAGTCATCACCGCTTCCGCCGAGCGCGCCCCGAGCGCGGGGGTGATGCCCGACAGGTGGAGCAGGCCCGCCCCGTCGAGCAGCGCATCCCAGTCATAATCGCCGGCGCCGCTCGCCGCGAAACTCGATCCCGCGCGGTCATAGACGATTTCGGACGAGCGCAGCCCGGCACCGACGCTGAGGAAATAGAGCCCCATGCGCCCCGGATGATGGGTGACGGCCGCACAATCGACGCCGGCGCCGCGCACCGCCGCCACCGCGCCGCGGCCCAGCGCATTCGAGGGGATTTTGCTGACCATCGCGCAATCATGGCCAAGACTTGCAAGGCCGATCGCAACATTCGCTTCGGCCCCACCGACATGGACACCAAGCGATGGTGACTGCATCAGCAGCTCGTTGCCCGGCGCGGTCAGGCGGATCAGCAGTTCCCCGAAAAAGACAAGACGGCCGGTCATCAGCCGATGCTAGCGCGCGAGCCAGCCGCCGTCGACGGCGAGGATATGGCCCTGCACATAGTCCGACGCCGATGACGCGAGGAAGACCGCGGCGCCGCCGATGTCGGCAGGGTCGCCCCAGCGGCCCGCGGGAATGCGATCCATGATCTGACGGTTGCGCGTCTCGTCGCCTTGCAGCGCGGCGGTGTTGTTCGTCGCGATATAGCCGGGGGCGATCGCGTTGACCTGCACCCCCTTCGCCGCCCATTCATTGGCGAGCAGTTTGGTAAGCCCGCCGACCCCCGATTTCGACGCGGTATAGCTCGGGACGCGGATGCCGCCCTGAAAGGTCAGCATCGAGACGATGTTGATGATCTTGCCCGAACCGCGCGCGATCATGTGGCGTCCGGCCGCCTGACACAGGAAGAAGAGCGTCTTCAAATTGGTGTCCATCACCGCATCCCAATCGGCCTCGGTGAAGTCGACCGCATCGGCGCGGCGGATGATCCCGGCGTTGTTGACGAGGATGTCGATGCGGCCGAATTCGGCAAGCACCGCGTCGACGAGCGGTTGCACCGCACCGACGCTCGACAGGTCGGCGGCGAAATTTTCGCCGCGGCGGCCAAGCTTGCGCACCTTGCCGACCGTCTCGTCGGCGGCAGAACGTCCTGCGGCGGCGATATCCGCCCCCGCCCCGGCAAGCGCGAGCGCAATCCCCTGCCCGATGCCGGTGTTCGCGCCGGTCACGAGCGCCACTTTTCCTGTCAGGTCGAACATCATTATCTTTGTCTCTCCCCTCGTCACTCCGGACTTGATCCGGGGTCCATGATCCCGCGCCACGCCTTTCGAAAATGGATCCCGGATCAGGTCCGGGATGACGAAGGGGGCCAGGACGGTTTTACCTCAGCTGGCAGATGTCGAGGACATTCATGTCGGTATAGTCGAGATTCTCGCCGCCCATCGCCCAGATGAAGGCGTATTTCTTGGTCCCCGACCCCATGTGGATCGACCAGGGCGGGCTGATCACCGCTTCTTCGTTCGCGATCACGATGTGGCGCATCGAATCGGGCTCGCCCATATAGTGGAAGATGCGGTCGTTCGCTTCGGGCAGCTCGAAATAGAGATAGATTTCGCTGCGCCGGTCGTGGAGGTGCGGCGGCATCGTGTTCCAGACGCTGCCTTCCTCGAGCACCGTCAGCCCGAGCAGCAATTGCGCGCTTTCGCACACGCCCGGGATGACGAGCTGGTAGATCGTCCGCTGGTTCGAATTGGCGAGGTCGCCGCGCGCCAGCGGGTTGGCCTGATCGAGCGTGATATGCTTGATCGGGCAGACTTTATGCGCGGGAAGCGAGGCCAGATAGAAACGCGCGCCTTCGCCTTCGAAAGTCACGTCGGCCGATCCCATCGGGATGTAGAGGCATTCCTTGTTCTTCATTTCGAAACGCTGGCCGTCGACGCTGATCGCGCCATCGGTGCCGATATTGACCGCGGCCATTTCGCGGCGCTCGAGGAAGGGGCGCCCCGCCGCCGATGCCGGAACACTCTGGTCGGGCAGCTTGAGCGCCGCGCCCTTCGGCACCGCGCCGCCGATCACGAAGCGTTCGTTGTGCGAATAGTTGAGGTTGATCCGGCCATCCTCGAACATGCCCGAAACCAGATAACGGTCGCGCAAAGCGTCATTGTCGACGCACTCCATCATATCGGGATGGGTGGCATGATAGGTCTTCGCAAACATCGGATTGTCCTCGCCCGGGAGTGATTTTGATGCGCTTTGCTACCGCCAAAGGTAACCGGTGTCAATGAGCGGCCCGCGCGTCGCCGGGACCGGGCGCCGCACGCTTGAAACTCCAGGGAGGCGGAACGGCCGGATTGTACCGCTTTGTCGCAAGCGACAGCAAAATTGTCTAAATTTGTCGCAACGGCCCTATTGCGCTTGCCAGCGGCATTCCAATGGGTTGAATAGGGCCGAATTCCGCCGTCCCCCGGCGAACCGAGACGGATACCATCGACTATGACCGAAAACAGGCTGCCGCTCCTCGCCGGAGCCTTGTGCGCCATGACCCTCTTGCTGGCCGCGTGCTCGGCGCAAGAGGAAAAGGGTGGCCGCGGCGCGCCCGAGGTCGGCTATGTCGCCGTCGCGATGCAGGCGGTTCCGGTCACCACGTCGCTTGGCGGGCGCACGGTCGCCTTTGAAACGAGCGAAGTGCGGCCGCAGGTGAACGGCCTGATCCGCCGCCGCCTGTTCACCGAAGGCGGCTTCGTGCGCGCCGGCCAGCCGCTCTATCAGATCGACGCAAGCCTCTATCAGGCGGGGGTCGAACAGGCGGCCGCCAATCTGGCGAGTGCCCGCGCGAGCGCGCAGGCGGCCGAGGAACGCGCGCGGCGGCTTGAGCCGCTGGCAAAGATGCAGGCGGTGGCAGAGCAGGATTATACCGACGCGCTGGCACAGGCGCGCATGGCGCGCGCCGCGGTCGCACAGAATGGCGCGGCGCTCGAAACCGCGCGCATCAACCTGCGCTTTGCGACGATCACCGCGCCGATCAGCGGCCGCATCGGCCGCAGCCTCGCCACCCCCGGCGCGCTCGTCAGCGCCAGTCAGGCGACCCCGCTCGCGGTGATCCAGCAGACCGACCCGATGTATGTCGACATGCAGCAGTCGAGCGCCGAACTCACCACGCTGCGTCAGGCGATCGAAAGCGGCGGCGTCGCGGCCGGGAACACGACCGTGCGCCTGCGGCTCGAGGATGGCAGCGCCTATGGCTTTGCCGGCACGGTCCAGTTTTCGGACATCACGGTCAACGAGGCGACCGGCACCGTCACGCTGCGCGCGCGCTTCCCCAATCCCAGGGGGATATTGCTGCCCGGCATGTTCGTGACCGCGCTGTTCGATCAGGCGGTGAACCCGTCGGCGATCCTGTTGCCGCAAGCGGCGGTGCAGCGCGATTTCGACGGATCGGCCTTCGTCTATCTTGTCGGCAAGGACAATAAGGCGGCACGGCGCAAGATCGTCGCCGACCGCACCGTCGGCGCGAACTGGGTCGTCACCGACGGGCTGAAGCCCGGCGAGCGCGTGATCACACAAGGCATCGGCAATCTGCGGCAAGGCGCGCCGATCAAGCCGGTTCCGGCAAACAGCGTGCAACGGGTCGGGGCGGCCAAGGGCGGCAACGCCCAAGAAAAAGGCAAGTAAAGCTCCATGTCGCGCCTTTTCATCGACCGGCCGATCTTCGCCTGGGTGCTGGCGATCATCGTCATGCTGGGGGGCGCGGGCGCCTTGTATCTGCTGCCGATCGAGCAATATCCCGACATCGCCCCGGCGCAGGTCAATATCCGCGCGACCTATCCGGGCGCATCGGCCGAAACGATCGAGAACAGCGTCACGCAGGTGCTCGAACAGCAGCTGACGGGGATCGATGGCCTGCTCTATTTCAGCTCGCAATCGAGCTCGCGCGGGCAGGCGAATATCACCGCCATCTTCGCCAAGGGCACCGACCCCGACATCGCGCAGGTGCAGGTCCAGAACAAAATCCAGTCGGCCTTGTCGCGCCTGCCGCAACAGGTGCAGAGTCAGGGCATCCGCGTCACCAAGGCCAATTCGGACACGCTGTTGCTCGTCGGCGTCTATGATTCGACCAACACACGCGTGAATCAGGATGTGTCCGACTATATGGCGTCGAACATCCAGGACCCGCTGTCGCGCATCGAGGGGGTCGGCGAGGTCAATATCTTCGGCGCCCCGCACGCGCTGCGCATCTGGCTCAATCCGCAGCGGCTCGCCGCGGTGTCGCTGATGCCGAGCGAAGTGATTTCGGCGATCACCGCGCAGAACAGCGAAGTCGCGGCGGGCGAGGTCGGCGGGCTGCCGTCGCCGCAGGGGCAAATGCTCAACGCGACGGTCACCGCCCAGTCGCGACTGCAGACGGTCGAACAGTTCGAAAATATCGTCCTGAAGACGCTGGCCGACGGATCGACGGTGCGGATCAAGGATGTCGCGCGCGTCGAGATCGGCGCCGAAAGCTATGCCGTCGTCAGCCGCATCAACGGGCACCCCGGCGCGGGCATGTCGATCTCGCTCTCGCCGGGGTCCGACGCGCTCGAAACCGCCGACCGGGTGAAAGCGCGAATGGAGGAACTCGCCGCCGATTTCCCCGACGGCCTGACCTACAGCTACGCCAATGATGCGACCGCTTTCATCAAGCTGTCGGTCAGCGAAGTGCAGAAATCGCTGCTCGAGGCGATCCTGCTCGTCATCATCGTCATGTTCGTCTTCCTGCAAAGCTGGCGGGCGGTGCTGATCCCCGCGATCGCGGTGCCGGTCGTGCTGCTCGGCACCTTTGCGATCTTCTATATGCTGGGGTTCAGCATCAACACGCTCACGCTGTTCGGGCTGACGCTCGCGATCGGCCTGCTCGTCGACGACGCGATCGTCGTGGTCGAGAATGTCGAGCGATTGATGGAAGAAAATCCCGGCATGTCGGCGCGCGAGGCGACGATCCAGTCGATGAAGGAACTGCAGGTCGCGCTGATCGCGATCGCGCTCGTGCTGTCGGCAGTGTTCATGCCGATGGCATTCTTCGGCGGATCGACCGGCGTCATCTATCGGCAATTCTCGGTCACCATCGTCTCGGCGATGGGGCTGTCGGTCCTCGTCGCGCTGATCCTGAGCCCCGCGCTGACCTCGACCTTGCTCAAGCCCAAAAGCCATGACGACGCCGCGGCGACAGGCGGACGCTTCCCGCGCGCGCACGCTTTTCTCGAGCGCGCCAAGACCGGTTTCAACACCCGGTTCGACCGCACGGTCGACCGTTATGTCGGCAGCGTCACCAAGGTGGTCGACCGCAAATGGCTCTTCCTCGGCATCTATGCAGTCCTGCTCGCCCTGCTCGCCCTCCTCTTCCTGCGCCTGCCGAGCGGCTTCCTGCCCAACGAGGATCAGGGGCGCGTCCAGGTCCAGTTCCGCCTGCCCGCGGGCGCGACGCAGGGGCGGACGCTCGAAGTGCGCGACGAAATCGAAAAATATATGCTCACTCATGAAAAGGCGAACACGCAGGCCCTGTTCCTGATCGCCGGCGGCGGCGGCGGCGCGGCGGCGGGACAGAATACCGGTCAGGGTTTCGTCAACCTCACCCATTGGGACAACCGCCCGGGCAAGGAAAACACCGCCGATGCGATCGCCGAGCGCGCCCGCAAGGCGCTCAGCGGCCTGCGCGATGCCCAGATCTTCGCGCTTGTCCCCGGCGCGGTCCGCGGCCTCGGTGATTCAGCGGGCTTCACGATGCAGTTCCAGAACCGCAGCGGCATGAGCCGCGAAGAGTTTGTCGCAGCCCGCGAAAAATTGCTCGCCGCCGCGAACGCGAATCCGAAGCTCACCTCGGTGCGCCTGTCCGATCTGCCCGATGTTGCGACGCTGAAGATCGACGTCGATACCCAGCGGCTGACCGCCTATGGCATCGACAATGCCGATGTGAACTCGACCCTCGCGACCGCGTGGGGCGGCCGTTACGTCAACGACTTCATCGACAAGGGCCGCGTCAAGCGCGTCTATGTCCAGGGCGACGCCCCCTATCGCGCGAAGCCCGAAGACCTTGGTCAATGGTATGTGCGTTCGGCCGACGGCGGCATGTCGCCCTTCTCGGCCTTTGCCAAGACCGGCTGGTCGACGACGCCGAGCAGCAGTTCGCGCTTTCAGGGCGTGCCCGCCTTCGAAATCTCCGGCCAGCCGTCGCCCGGCACCAGTTCGGGCGAAGCGATGGACGAGATGGAGCGCATGGCGAATGAAATCCCCGGCACCAGCGTCGCCTGGTCGGGTTCTTCCTATCAGGAACGCCTCTCTTCGGGGCAGGCGCCCTTGCTCTATGGCCTGTCCTTGCTCGTCGTCTTCCTGTGCCTCGCGGCGCTGTATGAAAGCTGGTCGATCCCGCTCGCGGTGCTGCTCGTCATTCCGCTGGGGCTGATCGGCGCGGTGTTCGCGGTGAACCTGCGCGGTCTCGAAAACGACGTCTATCTCCAGATCGGCTTGCTCACGACGATGGGGCTCGCCGCGAAAAACGCGATCCTGATGATCGAATTCGCCGAGCAGGAGGAACGCAAGGGCAAGCGCGTGATCGAGGCTGCGGTCGCCGCGGCGCGCATCCGTCTGCGTCCGATCCTGATGACCAGCTTTGCCTTCATCTTCGGCGTGCTGCCGCTCGCGATCGCAACCGGCGCCGGCGCGAACAGCCGCGTCGCGATCGGGACCTCGGTGATCGGCGGGATGCTCACCGCGGCGTTCCTTGCGATCTTCTTCATCCCGCTCTTCTTCGTCCTCGTCCGCCGCGGCGTCCGCGACGGCCTTGCCGCGGTGCGCGCCCGGTTGGGCAAGAACAAGGGTGACGGCCCGGCGGAGGTTCCGGCATGATCGGCACCCGCGCCCTCCTGCTCGCGGGCACCTTGATGCTCGCCGGCTGCTCGCTGGCCCCGAAGACGGTCCTGCCTGCGGCGCCGGTGCCGCAAAGCTGGCCCGTCGGCGACGCCTATCTCTTGCAGAGCGAGGCCGCGTTACCGATCCTGTCGTACAAAAGCGTCTTCACCGATCCGCGACTCCAGTCGTTGGCCGATCAGGCGCTTGCCAACAACCGCGACCTGCGCGTCGCCTATGCCAATGTCGCCGCGGCGCGCGCGCAGGTTCGCGTCACGCGGTCGGGGCAATTTCCCGAACTCGGGATCAACGCCGGGGCGGGCTATTCGGACAATAGCGGGAGCGGCAACGGCACGGGCGATTTTTCGCTGCGCGGCGGTATCACGGCGTTCGAACTCGATCTGTTCGGCAAGCTTGCCAATGCGACCGAGGCCGACCGCAATCGCGCGCTTGGCACCGAGGCCGCGTCGCGCACCGTGCGCCTCGCGCTGATCGCCAATCTCGCCGATGCGTGGGCAACCTATGGCGCCGACCGCGACCTGTTGAAAATCGCCGCGGACACGGCCGCCAATGCGCGCGAAAGCGTGCGGCTGACCAAAGCCCGGCTCGACGGCGGCGTCGCGCCGCGCACCGACCTCCGCCAGGCCGAGCAGATTCTCGCAACCGCCGAGGATTCGATCGCGCAGCAAAAGACCGCGCTCGCGCAGGATGAGAATCTGATCCGGCTGCTCGTTGGCGGCGATATCGAGCGAACCCTGCTCCCCGCGGGCCTGACCGAAGTCACGCCCGCGATCGTCGCGCTGCCCGCCGGGGTCAGTTCCGACATCCTGCTGCGCCGCCCCGACGTGATCGAGGCCGAATATGGCCTGCGCGCCGCCAACGCCAATATCGGCGTCGCGCGCGCGCGGCTCTTCCCGTCAATCTCGCTGACCGGGCTGCTCGGTTTCGCCAGCAATGCGCTGTCCGGGCTGTTCGACAGCGGTGCCTTCAACTGGTCGGCCAGCGGCGCTGCCACCGCCCCGATTTTCGACGCCGGCGGCCGCCGTGCGGGCGTGGCGGTCAGCGAGGCGCAGCGCGATGCCGCGCTCGCGGGCTATGAAGGCGCGATCCAGACGGCGTTCCGCGAGGTCGCCGACGCGCTCGCGGTGCAGGGGACGATAGCCGAGCGCGTTCGCGCCGCCGCCGCGAACACCGAGGCGGCTGCCGACACCGCAACGCTCACCGACGCGCGTTACAAGGGCGGGGTCGACAGTTTCCTCTCCAGCCTCGACGCACAGCGCAGCCTCTATTCGGCGCGGCGGAGCGAGATCGGGACGCAGCTTCTGCTCGTCCAGACGCGAATCGCCTTGTTCCGGGCATTGGGCGGCGACAGCGCCGCGGGTTCGGCGACGCCGACACCCTGACTTCCTCGTGCCGTGTTCCCCGGCGAAAGCCGGGGCCCATGCGGGGTAGCCCGGCCCTGTCTGGGCCCCGGCTTTCGCCGGGGGACGGTGTCTTGTTCGAAAGGGACATGCCCCGATCAATTCCGGGGTGACCACAGAAGCCGACTCTCCTTGACAATTCCCTCCGCTCGCGCGCTAATAGAACAAATCAGGAACATATCATGCGCGAGTCGTCTCCCATACTCGCCGGGCTGCGCAAACGCATCGCCCGGCTGGCCGCCAGTGGCGGTCTCGAAAGCCGCCCGGTCGACGGCTGGCTGGCGACCGGCCATGCCATGTTCGACACGGCGGTGGGCGGCGGGCTCGCGACCGGCCGAATTCATGAATTTTTCACCGCCGATGCGCTCGATGCGACCAGCGCCGCGGCCTTCGCGGCACTGGTCGCGCTGCGCACGCCGGGCAAGGCCCCCCTCCTCTGGCTGCGCACCGCCGACGCGGGGCGCCGCAACGGCCATATCTATGCGCCGGGTATCGCCGAACTCGGCGGCGACCCCGACCGGCTGCTCCTCGTCGAAACCGCCGACCCGAAAATGCTGCTCGCCTGCGCGAACGACGCCATACGCTGCGCGGGATCGGCAGCGGTCATTGTCGAAAGCTGGGGCAAATTCCCGTTGTTCGACCTCACTGCAGGACGACGCCTTGCCCTTGGTGCGCGCGATGCAGCGACGACCTTGCTGATGCTCCGCCTCAATGCCGTTCCGGCGCCGAGCGTCGCCGAAACGCGCTGGAACGTCGCCGCCGCCCCCTCGCGCAAACTCGAAGCCAACGCCCCCGGGGCCCCCGCCTTCGACCTCGAACTGCTGCGCTGGCGCGGCGGGCCCGCCGGCACCCGCTGGCGACTGGACTGGAACCATGACGAAAAATGCTTCGGGCCAAACCCTGGCGAAACGACGCTATCTGGCGCTCTTCTTCCCCTTTCTGCCCGCCGAGCGATGGCTTCGCACGGCGCCGCGGCCGCCTGACGCCCCGCTCGTCTTTGCCGAGAAGCAGCGCGGCGCGATGCGCCTCGCGAGCGTCGATGCCGCTGCGCTGGCCGTCGGGCTACGCATTGGCATGCCGCTCGCCGATGCGCGCGCGCAGGTCGGTGAACTCACGGTTGTTCCGCACGATCCGGTGCTCGACCATGGATGGCTCGACCGGCTCGCGCAGGGCTGCGCGCGCTATACCCCACTCGTCGCGCTCGACGCGCCCGACGGGCTGATCCTCGATATCGCCGGGGCCGAGCATCTCCATGATGGCGAAGCCGAGCTGGTCTGCGATGTCGAGAGGCGCCTTGCGCGGCTCGGCATGACGCTACGCCACGCGCTCGGCCCTACCGCCGACGCCGCGCGGGCGCTGGCGCGCTACCAGACGCGCCCCGCCCCCGACGAAGCGTCGGCGATCCGCCGCCTGCCCGTCGCGGCGCTCGAACTCGAAAGCGAGGCGGCGACCGCGCTCGTCCGCGCGGGGCTCAAGACGATCGGCGACCTCGCGAGCCGCCCGATGGCGAGTATCGCCGCGCGCTTCGGCGCCGACGCCGCGACCGCGCTGCGCCGCCTGCTCGGCGATGCGCCCAGCCCGCTCGACCCGCGCATTGCCCCGCCGCCGGTCGTCGCCGAACGCCGCTTTGCCGAGCCCATCGCAAGCACAGCGCATGCCGCGAAGATCCTCGCCGAACTCGTCGGCGAAGCGGGCGAAGACCTTGCCGAACGCGGCAAGGGCGGACGCCATTTCTGCGCGACCTTCTTTCGCAGCGACGGCCTTGCGCGAACAATCGCGATCGAGACAGGGCATCCGACGCGCGACGTGAGCGCGGTCATGCGCCTCTTCGCCGAGCGTATGGACAGCCTCGCCGATCCGCTCGACCCCGGTTTCGGCTTCGACATGATCCGCCTCGCGGTGCCGCGGCTCGAACGGCTGACCGCGACGCAATTGAAGCTTGAGGGCGGCGCGGTGCGCGCGGCGGGTCGGGAAGGGGCGATCGACGAACTCACCGACCGGCTGACGACGCGGCTCGGGCGCGGGCGCGTCCGGCGGCTGCGTCCCGCCGACACCCATATCCCCGAACAGGCACAGCTTGAGCTCCCCGCGATCGAGGCGCCCGCGCCGCTGCCCTGGCCCGCGCCCGAAGAAGGCGAACCGCCCACGCGCCCCTTCCACCTGTTCGACCCGCCACAGCCGATCGAAGTGATCGCCGAGGTTCCCGACGGTCCGCCGCATCATTTCCGCTGGCGCCGCGCGACACACGCGATCCACCGCTACGAAGGCCCCGAACGCATCGCCGCAGAGTGGTGGCGCCGCCGCGACAATGGCGGCCTGACGCGCGACTATTACCGCGTCGAGGATGCGCAGGGCCGCCGCTTCTGGCTCTTCCGCCACGGCCTCTACGACGAAAAACCCGACCCGCGCTGGTATATCCACGGGGTCTTCGCATGAGCGGGGAGGCCGACGCTGGCTTCGCCGAACTGGTCGCCGCGACCAACTACAGCTTCCTGCGCGGCGCCTCGCACCCCGCCGAGATGGTGGCGGAGGCAATCGCCCTTGGCATGCCGGGTATCGGCATTGCCGACCGCAACAGCATCGCGGGGGTGGTGCGGGCACTGACCGGGCTACGCAAGCTACGCGAGGATGCTGCAGAAGACGGGATCGAACTCCCCGACATAAAGCTCGTCGTCGGTGCCCGGCTGGTCTTCGACGACGGCACACCCGACATCATCGTCTATCCGACCACGCGCCATGGCTGGGGTCGACTGACCCGAATGCTGACCATCGGCAATCGACGCACCACAAAGGGCGATTGCGTGATGAGACTCAAGAATCTGCTGATCCATTGCGAGGATATGATCCTGATCGCGATGGCGACCAAAAAGGATGAGGCCGTGTTGCGCCGTCTCGGTGAGGCAGCTCCGGGCTCGCTTTGGCTCGGCGCGACGATGCCCCATGGTGGCAGTGACCGCCGCCAGCTCAACCGATTGAGCGCCCTCGCCGACCGGGTCGGTATTCCCCTGCTCGCGACCAACGATGCACTTTACGCCACACGCGACCAGCGACCGCTCCATGACGTCATCACCTGCATCCGTGAAGGCACCAATCTAAACGACGCCGGCCGCCTGCTTCGCGCCAATGGCGAACGCCACTTGAAGCCGTCCCGGGAAATGCGGCGCTTGTTCCGGACATGCCCCGAAGCGGTCGACGAAAGCACGAAGATACTCGATCGCATCGGTTTTTCGCTGCGAGACCTGGAGTATGAATATCCGCACGAGCCGGTCCCCGAAGGCTGGGAGCCCCAAAGCTGGCTCGAGCATATGGTGAGGGACGCTGCGAACAAGCTCCATCCGGGCGGATTGCCCGACCGTTGGCAGGAGGTGCTCGCTGAGGAACTCTCCCTCATCCGCAAATGCAACTTCGCCTGCTACTTCCTGACCGTCCACGACATCGTGCAACATGCGCGTACACGCGACCCGCCCATCCTTTGCCAAGGGCGCGGGTCGGCGGCGAATTCGCTCGTCTGCTATCTGCTTGGGATCACTTCGATCGACCCCGTCGCGAACAATCTGTTGTTCACGCGCTTCCTGTCCGAAGAGCGCCGCGAGCCACCCGACATCGACGTCGATTTCGAACACGAACGGCGCGAGGAGGTGATGCAATATGTCTATCGCCGCTACACGCGGCGACGCGCGGGTATCGCCGCGACGGTGATCCACTACCGGCCGCGCAGCGCGGTGCGCGAGGTCGGCAAGGCATTGGGGCTCAGCGAGGACATCACGCAGCGGCTCGCCGACACGACCTGGGGCAGCTGGGGCAGCGAGATGCCCATCGAGCGCTTCGTCGAAGCGGGACTCGACCCCGGGCAGGGCAATATTGCGCGCCTGCAATGGATTGTCGCACAACTCCTCACTTTCCCGCGCCACCTGTCGCAGCATGTCGGCGGCTATGTGCTGACCGAGGATCGGCTCGACGAGACGGTGCCCATTCACAATGCCGCGATGGAGAACCGCACCTTCATCGAATGGGACAAGGACGACATAGACGAACTCGCCTTGATGAAGGTCGATGTGCTCGCGCTCGGAATGTTGACCTGCATCCGCAAATGTTTCGACCTGATGCGACTGTACGATCTGGGCGATCACAATCTCAAATCGCTCCCGGAGGAAGACAAGGCTGTCTATGACATGCTCTGCAAGGGCGACAGCATCGGGGTCTTTCAGGTCGAGAGCCGCGCGCAGATCAACATGCTGCCGCGGCTACGTCCGCAAGAATTCTATGACCTTGTCATTCAGGTCGCGATCGTTCGGCCGGGGCCGATCGAGGGGGATATGGTTCATCCCTATTTGAAGCGCCGTAGTGGCGAAGAAGCTGTGGACTATCCTTCGCCTGCGCCGCCGCACGATCCCAAAGAACTTTACAATCTGCTTCGTAGGACGTGCGGTGTCCCCCTGTTTCAGGAGCAGGCGATGAAACTCGCCATTGTCGCCGCTGAATTTACCCCTGATGAGGCCAATGGTCTGCGCCGTGCGATGGCGACCTTCAGAAATGCCGGAACGATCCACCAATATAAGGAGAAGATGATCGGCGGCATGATACGCCGCGGCTACGAGGCCGATTTTGCAGCCCGCTGCTTCAAACAGATCGAGGGTTTCGGCAGCTATGGCTTTCCCGAAAGCCATGCCCAGTCGTTCGCCAAGCTCGTCTATGTATCATCGTGGCTGAAATGCCATCACCCCGCGGTTTTCGCCTGCGGTATCCTCAATTCGCAACCGATGGGTTTCTATGCCCCGGCCCAGCTGGTGCGCGATGCGCGCGAGCATGGGGTCGAGGTGCGCGAGGTCGATGTGAATGCCAGCCATTGGGACAATGGCCTCGAACGGCGCGATGACGGCAGCCTCGCACTCCGGCTCGGGTTCCGGCAGGTCGACGGCTTTCGCGAGGAATGGGCGAAACAGATTGCCGATGCACGGACTGCGCCTTTTGGCAGTGTCGAAGAACTCGCGCGCCGCGCGACCCTGCCATCGCGCGCGCTGCGTCTGCTTGCCGAGGCCGATGCCTGCCGTTCGATGGGACTCGAACGCCGCCCCGCGCTGTGGGATGCCCGCCGCGTCCGACAAGGCGTGCTGCCGCTGTTCGGCGCGGCCGGAACCGACGAGCTCGGTGCCGAAGACGATGCAAACCTGCCCCCCACCCCGCTCGTCGAGCATGTGCTCACCGATTATCAGACGACGCGGCTGTCGCTGAAGGGCCATCCGATGGCGTTTCTGCGCCGCGATTTCGAGCGCGAAGGCGTGCTGAGCGCGACCCGGGTCGCGGCCGCGAAGAACGGGTCGATCGTCCGCACCGCAGGTGTCGTGCTGATCCGCCAGCGCCCCGGCAAGGGCAATGCGATCTTCATCACGCTCGAGGATGAGGGCGGGATCGTCAATATCCTGCTGTGGGCGCGCCATTTCGAACGCTATCGCCGCGCGGTCATGGCGTCGCGGCTGATGCTCGCCGAGGGCGAGGTGCAGCGGAGCAAGGAAGGCGTGATCCACCTGATGGCGACGCGGATCGTCGATCGCACTGCGATGCTCGACACCCTGGGTGACGGGCGCGCGGTGCATCCCGACCTGTGCCATTCCGACGAGGTCGCGCACCCGCAGCTGCCGCGCGGCTATGCGGCGAAACAGGGTCATCCGCGCGACGTGCGCATCCTGCCCAAGTCGCGGGATTTTCATTGAGGTTTTGTTTGCGGGCCGGTGCCGCGTCTTCGCAAAAAAGATGATGCCCCGGCTGTGGGGGCCGGGGCATCTTATCAGGCTATTTAAGGGACCAACCGAATATAGCCTGAAATT
The DNA here is from genome assembly GCF_059415685.1 of Sphingopyxis sp. GW821-FHT10B01. Classification (NCBI taxonomy): domain Bacteria; kingdom Pseudomonadati; phylum Pseudomonadota; class Alphaproteobacteria; order Sphingomonadales; family Sphingopyxidaceae; genus Sphingopyxis; species Sphingopyxis sp. GW821-FHT10B01. The sequence goes on from NZ_JBWKNS010000002.1 coordinate 414,484, forward strand.
TTGTCGCGAAGTTTAGCCGCGGAGCAGGTTCATCACGCCCTGCGAGCTCTGGTTCGCCTGGGCGAGCATCGCGGTCGATGCCTGCGCCAGGATGCCGGCAGCCGCGAGGTTCGTCGATTCCACCGAGAAATCGGCATCTTCGATGCGCGACTTCGATTCCGCCAGATTCGTGACACCCGCCGTCAAATTGTCGACAGCCGAGGTGAGACGGTTCTGCTGGGCACCGAGGTTCGCACGTTCGCTGGCGACCGTCTGGAGCGCCGTGTCGAGCGTCGCAAGCGCGCCCGTGGCGCCGGCAGCGGTCGAGAAGTCCAGAGCGTTCACGCCCAGACCCGTGGCGTTGAGGTTCGCGATCTTGATGTTCACGACTTCGGTGGCGTTGAGGCCGGTCTGGATGTCGAAACCAGCGGTGGTCGACGTGCCGCCGTTGATCAGCGTGTTGCCGTTGAAGGTCGTACGCGATGCAACGTCGCCGATCTGCGAAATCAGCGCAGCAACTTCGGTCTGGATCGCGCCGCGATCGGTCGTGCCGTTCGTGCCCGTCGAAGCCTGAAGCGCCAGATCACGCATACGGACGAGGATGTCCGAGATGCTGCCGGCGGCGCTGTCGGCGGTCTGTGCCAGCGAAATGCCGTCGTTGGCGTTACGGATCGCCTGCGTCATGCCGCGTGCGTTGGAGCTCATGCGGGTCGAGATGGCGAGACCAGCCGCGTCGTCCTTGGCGCTGTTGATGCGCTTGCCGCTCGACAGGCGTTCCATAGCCTGCGACTGCGCCTGGCTGGCAACACGCGAGTTATTCTGGGCGCGAAGCGCGCTCACATTGGTGTTGATGACGGTCATATTGTTCCTTTCCGGCCTCGATGGCCATTCCCATGATGTGAGGGCTCGAGGAGCGGTCACGAGAGCAGTAACGGCGGGCGGCGACGGCGATTAAGCGCGCCGCGTCAAAAAAACGCCGAAAGGCTTGAATGAACTCAGGAGAATCCACTCAATCACCTGAAAACGCGCCATTAATATTTTTGGCACGGGCTTTGCATTGTTCTTTGCGTGTGGCGCACCGCCGCGCAACAGGACGGATGGAAAGCAATGAGCACGATTGACCCGAGCCGGCTGCTGCAGATGCGCAGTTCGATTCTCAATCAGAACCAGGCGCTGCAGCGCGCCGCGGGCCGCGGCGGCGTCGGCGGCCTCGAAGGCGGCACCGAAGGTGCAGGAGGCGCCCCCGATTTCGGCGCCGCGATCAACAACGCCCTGCAGCAGGTCAACGCCCAGCAGACCAAGGCGAGCAATATCAGCGAAGCCTATGAACGCGGCGACACGCACGACATCGTCAGCGTGATGATCGAACGCCAGAAAGCGTCGCTCGGTTTCGAAACCACGTTGCAGGTGCGCAACAAGCTGCTGTCCGCCTATCGCGACATCATGAACATGCCGGTCTGACCCCATGGCCGAGACTCAGATCCTCACCCCAGTCGACGACGGTTCCGCGAACCGCCTCCCCGCCCCCGTCCTCGGCGGCCGGCTCGCGCCGCTCACCGGCTTCATCCGCCAGCCCGCGGTGCAGCGCGCGCTGCCCGCGATTGCCATGACCTCGGCGATCGGCATCGCGGCGCTCGCTTATTTCACCATGCAGTCGGCGCCGCAGGCGCAGCTGTTCGCCGGGCTCGACGACACCGACAAATCGGCGGTCGCCGACGCGCTGCAGACACAGGGCATCGCCCACAGCATCGACCCCACCACCGGCGCGCTGACCGTCGATGCCGACAAGCTTCATCAGGCGCGCATCGCGCTCGCAGGGCAAGGCCTGCCCAAGGCGGCGCCCAGCGGCGACAGCCTGATCGCCGCGCTGCCCATGGGTTCGAGCCGCGCGATCGAGGGCGAGGCGCTGCGCTCGGCACGCGAAGCCGATCTGTCGCGCACGATCGAAACGATCGACGCAGTCAAGAGCGCGCGTGTCCATGTTGCCGCCGCCGAACCCAGCCTGTTCGTTCGCGAAGACAAACCCGCCACCGCATCGGTGATGTTGACGCTGCAAAATGGCCGCTCGCTTTCCGATGGTCAGGTGCAGGCGATCCGTTTCCTCGTCGCGTCGTCGATCCCCGGCATGAACGCCGATCAGGTGTCGGTGATCGACCAGCGCGGCGCGCTGCTGTCGGACACCGCCAGCGGCAGCGACATGAAAGCCTTCCAGCTCCAGCTGCAGGTCGAGGATCGCTTCCGCCGCGCGCTCGACACGCTGCTCGGCCCGATGCTGGGTACCGGCAATTATACCGTCGAGGTCCACGCCGACGTCGACATGTCGGAAAGCCAGGCGACGCGCGAAAGCTTCCCCGAGAACGACCGCGCGCTCACCAGCGAACAGATCACCCGCTCGACCAGCGGCTCGGCCCCGGCCCCCGCGGTCGGCATCCCCGGCGCGCTGTCGAACCAGCCGCCGCAGGCAACCACGGTCACCGCAAACGGACCGCAGCCCACCGCGGCGCCCGCTGCGGCACCCGGAACCGAAAGCAACGAAAACGCCGCGCGCGCCTATGAAGTCGGGCGCGAGATTTCGGTGACGCATTCGCCGCAAGGCAAGCTGCGCCGCGTCTCGGTCGCCGTCGCGCTCAATCAGGGCAAGAAGGCACTGACGCAGGCCGACCTGACGAAGATCGACAATCTGGTGAAGGGCGCGATCGGCTATGACGCGACGCGCGGCGATCTGATCGCGATCAACCAGCGTCCGTTCGTGGCTGTAGAAGACACGTCGCCCGCCTTTTACGACCAGGGCTGGTTCATGCCTTTGGTCCAGCAGGTCGGGGCGATCCTCGCCGCGCTGCTCGCCTTTCTGTTCATCGGCCGTCCGATGATCCGCGCTGCGCGCGAACGCGCCGCCAAACGCGCCGAACAGAATCAGGCGCTCGAACAATCGCTGATTGCCGCAACCGAGGGGCGTCCCGCGCTCCCCGGCGGCCAGGGCGGCCGCGAAATCACCCTCGAAATGATCGAACAGGCGCCGAGCTATGAAGCCCGCGCCAACCTCGTCCGCGCCTTTGTCCGCCAGGATTCGGCGCGCGCCGCGCTGGTCGTCCGCCACCTGATGCAGGAGGGCGCCCGTGCCTGATGCCGCCGAAATGAATGCCTCCCCCGTGATGCCGGCGATCGAAGGATCGGCCGCCGCCGCGATCCTGCTGATGCTGCTCGACGAAAGCGAAGCCGCGACAATCCTCAAGCAACTGGGTCCCGATGAAGTGCGCCAGCTGGCAAAAGCGATGTTCGACACCGCCAATGCCAGCGAACATCAGATCGGTCAGGCGCTCGACCGGTTCGTGACGCGCAGCCGCGATGTCAGCGCGCTCGCGATCGGCGCCGACACCCGCATTCGCACCGTGATCCATGAAGCGGTCGGCAACGTCCGCGCCGACAATATCCTGGCCGCCGTCGCGCCGCAGCGGAGCGCCGCGTCGCTCGAGATCCTGCGCTGGATGGACGTCGACGCGATCAGCGGGCTGCTCGCCAGCGAGCATCCGCAGGTCGGCGCCCTGATCCTCTCGGTGCTCGTCCCCGACGTCGCCGCGCGCGCCATCGAGACGCTCGACGAAGTGCTGCAGGCCGATCTGGTGCTGCGCGCCGCGATGCTGACCTCGGTTCCCGCCGCGGCGATCGAGGATCTCGAATCGGTCCTCGCCAGCGCCAATGTCGACGGCCAGCGCGTCGCCAAGCAGGCGATCGGCGGCCCGAGCGACGTCGCCAAGATCATGAAGAAGATGCCGAAGCTGCTCTCCGAACGGACGCTCCGCTCGCTCAAGAAACACGACCGCGTTCTCGCCCAGGCGATCGAGGAAGAGATGTTCATCTTCGAAAATCTGCGCGACCTCGACAAGAAGAGCCTCAGCAGCGTGCTGCGCTCGGTCGATGCCGCCCAGCTCGCCATCGCGCTCAAGGGCGCCGACGAAGAGATGGTCGACATGTGCCTTGCCACGATGTCGCAGCGTGCGGCCGAAACGATCCGCGACGAGATGGCCGAAATGACGATGGTCAAACGTGCCGATGTCGACGATGCGCAAAAGAGCGTGATGCAGGTCGTTCGCCAGATGGCGGCGTCGGGTGAAATCATGATTGCGGGCGGAGGCGACGATTATGTCTGATCGCGCCGCCGAACCGGAATTCACCCCCGTCGCGCTGGCCGACGCCATGGCGCGCAGCAGCGGCTTTCGCCCGATGTCCTTCGCGCCCTCGGCCTATGCCGTCCCGGCGGAGCAGGACGTTCCGGACGAACTCGATCTCGACGATCCCTTTGCGCGCGGCTTGGCCGAAGGCCAGCGCCTCGCCGAAGCCGCCTTCATTGCCGAACGGCACCAGCTGCTCGCTCTCCTCGCCGGCGCCGAAGCGCTGCAGGACGAACCGAGCGAAGAACTCGCGCAGCTGATCGCCGAGACCGTCGAACGGCTCGTGCGCCAGATCGTCGCCACCGCGCCGATCGACGCGGAATGGCTGCAGGCGCAGGCCCAGACCGCTGCCGATATGGTAGCCGATGCCGACAAGGCGCGCACCCTGTGGGTCCACCCCGACGACGCCGCGCTGCTCGCCGACTGCCCGCTGACGCTGGCGCTCGAAAGCGATCCGGCGATGATGCGCGGCACCATCCGCCTCGAAACCTCGACCGGCTGGATCGAACATGGCCGCGCGGTCTATCTCGACGAACTGCGCACCGCGCTGGGCACCGGAGACGCGGCATGACGCGTCGCCTCACCCTCTCGGCGCAGCAACTGCTCGATCCCGTCGATCTGACGAACGCCAGCCCACGCCGCATCGGCACCCTGGTCTCGCACGAGGGCATCATGCTCGAAGTGTCGGGTTTCCCGCAGCCGCTCGGCAGCAATGTCCGCATCCGGTCGGCGAACAACGACTATGTTTATGGCGAAGTCGTCGGCTTTCGCGGCCACCGCAGCCTCGTCCTGCCGTTCGACACCAATATGCCGCTCGTCACCGGCGCGCCGGTCGAGCCGCACGGCGCCAGTTCGATGGTCGCGGTCGGCAAGACGTTGCTCGGCCGTATCATGGATGCGCAGGGCAATCCGCTCGACGGCCGGCCGCCGATCAAGTCGCAATTCCAGTGGCCGCTCGCCGGCCGCAAGGTCAATCCGCTGCGCCGCGGCCGCGTTACCAGGCCGCTCAACATGGGCGTTCGCGCGATCAACGGGCTGCTCACCGTCGGCGAAGGCCAGCGCGTCGCGATCATCGCGGGCTCGGGCGTCGGCAAGTCTGTCCTAATGGGCCAGATGATCGCGGGCACCGAATGCGACGTCATCGTCGTCGGGCTGATCGGCGAGCGCAGCCGCGAGGTCAGCGACTTCGTCGAAACCAAGCTGCCCCCCGAAGTCCGCAAGAAATCGGTCGTCGTCGCGGTTCCCGCCGATCATCCGCCCCTTCTCCGCCTCCGCGCCGCGATGCGCGCGACCGCGATCGCCGAAGCCTTTCGCGCCGAGGGCAAGAAGGTGCTGCTGCTGATCGACAGCCTGACCCGCGTCGCGCATGCGCAGCGCGAGATCGGGCTGACGCTCGGCGAACCCCCGACGATGAAGGGCTATCCGCCCTCGGTCTTCGCGCTGATCCCCTCGCTCTGCGAGCGCGCCGGCATCGACCGCGAAACGGGCGGATCGGTCACCGCGCTCTACACCGTCCTCGCCGATGGCGGCGACATCGACGACCCCGTCGTCGACAGCGCGCGCGCGATCGTCGACGGCCATATCATCCTGTCGCGCCAGCTCGCCGAACAGGGGGTCTATCCGGCGATCGACGTCGCGCGTTCACTGTCGCGCACGATGGTCGATTCGGTCGATCCCGAGCATGCCGCCGCCGCCGCGCGCTTCCGCCAGCTGTGGTCGGTCTATGAAGAGAATCGCGATCTGATGCTGATGGGCGCCTATGTCGCCGGCGCCGATCCCGTGCTCGACACCGCCATCGCCCGCCACGCCGACCAGCTCGCCTATGTCTGCCAGCCTGCCAAGGCGCAGGTCGATTTCGATATTTCCCGCCAAGCCCTGATTGAAGGATATTCCGCATGAACGCCCGTACCGCACGCCGCAAACGTATCATCCGCGTGCGTTCCGTAGAACATCAGATGGCGGAGGCCAATCTGGCGCGCGCCAACGGCGAACTCGCGAACCTCGTCGAATTGGCGAAACGGCTCGAAACGCTGCGCGTCGATCTGGCGATGGCCAAGGGCGCCGTCGCCGGCCGTGCGCTTAACACGATCGGCGAACTCGCGATGCGGCTCGACATCGCGCAGGAAAGCCTGACCGCGCCGCTCAGCAACGCCAGCCAGCGCCGCGACCAGATGGGCGCGCTGGCGCAGAGCGCGATGGTCAAGGAAGAATCGGCGGTCCGCCTGTACGAACGCAGCCGCAAGTCGGCCGAAGCCGAACAGGAACGCCGCACCGACGCCAACCGCCCGCATCGCCCGCGCACCGGAATGCGCCTGCGCCTGATCGAAGGCGGCGCAGCATGATGGGCGCCACCTCGCTTCCCGCAGCACAGCCGGCGATGCCCGCCGGCTTCGCTGCGTTCCTCGCGAACATCGGCCAGGTTTCGCCCGACGGCGGCAGCGAGAGCGGCGGTTTCGACCAGTTGCTCGCCGCGGCGCCGACGGCTGCCGCCCCGATCGCGGGCGCCGCGGCGGCGATCAGGATCGAGACCGCGCTGCCGGTCGACGCGGCCCTCCCGCAAATCGAAACCCCGACCGAAACCGGCGTCACCATCGAAGCCCCGGTCGCCAAGGCTGAGCCCGGCCAACCCGACGCCGCGACGCTGGCCGCGAATCTGCTGATCGCGCTCAACGGCGCCGTCCCCGGTGCACCCACCGCACCGGGCAAGCCGGTGCCCGCCGAGCCCGAAGCGGAAACCGCAACCGATATTCCGGAACCCGGCGAAGCTGTAGCGGCCGCCCCGACAACGAATTGGGCCGCCATCGTGGCGGCCGCCGTTCCTGCCGCCGCTCCGGTCGCCGCCAAACCTGCGAAGCCGATCGCAAACGCGCCGGTCGCCGCCGACACCAGCGCCGCGGCGGCACCCGTCGCTGCGCGTCCGCGCGACGCCGCCATCGCGGTCCTCGTCGGCACCGAACCGCAGACCACCAAACCCGCCGAAACCGCCCCGTCGATGACGATCCAATTCGCCCAGCCGGCGATGCCGGGCACAGCGACGCTCGCTCATGCCGCAGCGCCCGCGCTGGTCGCCGAACGCGTGCTCGACATGGACAGCGACGGCGCGTGGATCGATCAACTTGCCCGCGACATTGCCGCGACCAAATCGGACAGCGGCGACATCAGCTTTCGCCTGATGCCGCGCCACCTCGGCCGCCTCGACGTCGCGATGCAGATGGGCGACGAAGGCATGTCGCTGAAGATGGATACGCATCATGAAGCGACCGCAGTCATCGTCACCGCCGCGCAGGGCCGCCTCGTCGAAGACCTGCGCCAGCAGGGCGTCCGCGTTGCCGGCGCCGAAGTGACATGCACGCCGGGCGAAGCGGGCCGCCAGTCGCAGGGTCAGAATTATCAAGGTCAGGGCCGCGCCGCGGCACCCGACCCCGCCCATCTTATCGAAACCGCCACCGAACGCGCCGAACCGCGCGACGAAGACCGCGCCGCCGACCGCCGCGGCCGCTTCGCCTGATCAGGAAAGGTCCCACCATGACCAAGGACAAAGAGGAAGCCGCCCCCAAGAAGAAGGGCAAGCTCAAGAAGCTGCTGCTGATCGGCGTTGCCGCCATCGCGCTGATCGGCGCGGGCGCGGGCGCGGGCATCTATTTCGGTGCGCTGTCGGCGCATGAGGCGAAGCCCGAGGATCATTACCCCAAGCTCGTCGTGCGCAGCAACGAGGAGGTCGCTCCGGCCGCCGAAGGCGAGGACAAGGAGGCCGCGCCGAAGGTCGGCACGGTGTCGGTCCCGAACGACAAGTTCAAGGTCGACCCGCGCAAATATGAGATCACCTATTATCCGATCACCGACAGCTTCACGACGAACCTCGCCGACGGATCGGGCTTTCTGCAGGTCGGCATCAGCCTTTCGACCTTTTATGATGGCAAGGTTATCAATAATATCAAACGGCAGGCTGTGCCTATTCGCTCGGTCGTGCTTATGGTGCTCGCCGAACAGGATCCGGCGTTGCTCTCCACATCCCAAGGCAAACAGCGGCTTCAGCGTCAGCTGACCGGTGCCATCAACGATGTGCTGCGCGACAAGGAAGGTTTCGGGGGTGTCGACAATGTTTATTTCACGAGCCTGGTGATTCAGTGACCACCAGTACCAAATCCGTCAAAGCCGTGAAGGCGCCGGCCGTCGCGGCGGCCGAGCCAGCCGACGCCAAGGCGTCGTTGCTGCTGCGCAAGGCTGCGGACAGCTACGCTTTCCCCGCGCTCGACAGTGTGGCGAACCAGTTCGCGCGATCGCTGCGCGACCTGATCCGTGCGCTCGGCGCGCCCGCGATCCAGGTCGAACGCGCCGCCGCCGAACAGATGAGCTTTGCCGACTGGAGCGCCGCGGCTGCCCCGGCGGTCTTCTGGCGTTACCATGCGCCGCCGCTGAAGGGGCCGGTGCTGCTCGCCGCGGCACGGCCGCTGATCCTTCAGCTCGTCGACATATTTTATGGCGGAAAGGGCCAGCTCGCGGCCGAACGCGAAGAGCTGACCGACGCCGAAGATCGTTTCGCCGCGCGCCTTGGCCGCGACATCGGGCGGCAGCTCGCCGCTGCGTGGGGCGACAAGCTGGCGATCGACCCCGAACTCGATTGCGTCACCTGCGATCCGGCCAAGCTCGCGGCGGTGCGTGCCGAAGACGAGCTGTTCGTGCAGCGCTTCACGCTGCGCGGCGCGCCGTTCGAGGGCCGGACGATCGTCTGCGCCTATCCGGTTGCGGCGCTGCGCGGTGTCGCGGGGGCCGAGGTAGTTCTCGAAACACAGGGTGCCGTCGACGCCAACCCGGCGTGGACCGGCGCGCTGAACAAGGCGCTGCGCGACGTGCGCCTGCCTGTCCGTTCGGTGCTCGCGCGTCCCGAAATCAGCCTCGTCAAACTTCTCTCGCTCGAAGTCGGCGACATCATCCCGCTGACGATGCCGCGCCATGTACCGGTGACCGTCGCGGGCCGCAGCTTCGCGGTCGGCAGCATCGGCGAAGCCAACGGCAATGCCGCCATCATGATCGAACATATCGAAAAAGGACCTGACCATGACTGACATCAGCGACGCCCCCAAGCCCGCCCGGGCCGACCGGCGCGACAAGAGCATCGCTGCGGCACCCAATTTCGACCTGCTCGCCGGCGTCTCGCTGCGCGTCTCGGTCGAGGTCGGGTCGACCTCGATGACCCTCGCCGAACTGCTCGCGATCGATGAAGGCAGCGTGATCGAACTCGACCGCGCCGCCACCGACCTGCTCGATATCTATGCCAATGGCACATTGATCGCGAAGGGCGAGATCGTCAGCATCGACGGCCGTTACGGCATCCAGGTCGCCGACGTCGTTGCCCCCGCGCGCGGGCTCGAAGGCTTCGAGCGGAGAGGCTGATGTTCGAATATATCCTCCGTCTGCTCATCCTGCTGCCGCTCGTCGGCGGGATGGCGTGGGGCAGCCTCTGGCTGTGGAAGCGCGTCCAGATGGGCGTTCCGCTGGTCGGCGGAACGCCCCGCGCGCGCGCGATCGAAATGATCGACGTGCTGCCGCTCGGCCCCGGGTCGAAGCTCGCGGTCGTCGAATTTGCCGGACAGCGAATCCTTGTTGCGGTCTCGCGCAACGGCATCACCCGCATCGCCGACGACAGCCAGGGCGACTTCCATGCGGACTGATCGCCGTTTCTGGCTGCGCGCCGCGGCGCTCGCCGGGGGCGCCGCGCTGCTCTGCGCGGCGCCCGCCGCCTTTGCACAGGCGACCGACGGGCTGAACCGCGCGGTCGCGGAGATCGGCGGCGATGGCCGCCCGCTGAGCCTGTCGCTGCAGATCCTCGTCCTGATGAGCCTGCTGACGGTCCTGCCGTCGCTGCTCCTGATGATGACCAGCTTCACCCGCATCATCATCGTCCTGTCGATCCTGCGCCACGCGCTGGGCCTGCAGCAGACGCCGCCGAACCAGGTGCTCGTCGGCCTCAGCCTGTTCCTGTCGCTGTTCGTGATGCAGCCGGTGATCAGCGAAGTGAACCGCGTCGCGATCACCCCCTATGGTCAGGAACAGATCGATGTCGGCGAAGCGGTGTCGCGCTCGGGGGTCGCGCTCCACGGCTTCATGATGAAGCAGACGCGCAAGACCGACCTGATGATGTTCGCCAAGATCGCCAAGGCGCCGACCTATGCAAGCCCGAAGGATGTCCCCTTCTCGATCCTGCTCCCCGCCTTCGTCACCAGCGAACTCAAGACCGCATTCCAGATCGGCTTCCTGATCTTCCTGCCCTTCCTCGTCATCGACCTGATCGTCGCTTCGGCCCTGATGTCGCTCGGCATGATGATGCTGTCGCCGACGATCATATCGATGCCCTTCAAGCTGCTGCTCTTCGTCCTCGTCGACGGCTGGGCGCTGACGATGGGCTCGCTCGCCTCTTCGTTTGTGAGTTAGCGCGGTGGAAGCCGACTATTTCATCGGCGTGGCGCAGCAGTCGCTGTGGATCCTCGCGCTCGCCTCGGCGCCCTTGCTGTTGCCGGTGCTCGTCATCGGGGTGCTGCTCGGCATGGTCCAGGCCGCGACCTCGATCAACGAACAGACGCTGACCTTTGTGCCCAAGCTGATCGTCGCCGCGATCTGCCTCGCGATCTTCGGCGGCAGCATCCTTGTGCTGCTCACCGATTTCACCCGCGAAATCTTCGCCCAAATCCCCGCTCTGGTGAAGTAAAGCGGGGATGAATCCCGCCGACATCCCGAATATCGAGGCGATGCTCCAGCTGTGGATGCTGGGGATGATCCGCCCGGGCGCCGCGTTCGTCGCCGCGCCGGTGTTCGGCGCGTCGAGCGTTCCGGTGCAGTTGCGGCTGGTGATCGCGCTCGCGGTCGGGGTGCCCGCGGTGGCGGCATCGGGGATGACCTTGCCGCCCGAAGGCATTGTCTCGGTCCCCGGCTTCCTGCTCGTCATCGGCGAAGTCGTCATCGGGCTTGCGATGGGCTTCGTCCTCCAGATGGGCCTCGCCGCCGCGCTGCTCGCGGGCGAGGCGATCAGCAACGCGATGGGCCTCGGCTTCGCGTCGATGGTCGATCCGCTGAGCGGGGCATCGAGCTCGGCGATCGGCCAGTTCCTCTCGATGCTCGCGACTGCACTGTTTCTGGCGGCCGACGGCCATCTCGTGCTGATCAGCATCATCGTCGACAGCTATACCGCCTTGCCCCCGGGCAACGCCTTTCCGTCGTTCGAGGCGATCGGCGGGCTGATCCGTTTCGGCAGCCTGATGTTCGCGGCCGGGCTGACGATCGCGATGCCCGTCGGCTTCGTGCTGATCCTTGTCCAGATGATCATGGGCGTGATCGGGCGCTCGGCGCCCGCGCTCAATCTGTTCGCGGTCGGCATTCCCGCGACATTGCTCGCGGGGATTGTCCTGCTCGGCGTCGCGACCCCGGCCATGGCCGAAGCGATCGCGCGCATCCTGTCCGACGCGCTCGACGCCGCGCGCATGGTCGCCGGAATCTGACCGATGTCGGGCACGACCGAGAAGGACCAGAAAACCGAACAGCCGACGGCGAAGAAGCTGTCGGATTCGAAGGGCGAAGGCGATGTTCTGATGTCGCGCGAACTCGCGACGGCGCTGATGATGCTCGCCGCTGCGGGGTGGATCATCGCCGCGGGCGGCTGGTTCGTCCAGTCGGCGGGCGAGCTGGTCCGTCGCGGGCTGACGCTGACCGCCGCCGACGTCACCGACTTTGCGCCCGCCGAGGCGCTGATGCGCAACGGGGTCGAAATCCTGCTGCCGCTCGCCAGCCTGTTCGCGCTCGCGCTGGGCGCCGCGGTCGCGGGCCCCGCGATGCTCGGCTCGGCCGGCTGGCGCGGCAAGGCGCTCCACTTCAAGGGCAATCGGATGAACCCGATGAGCGGCCTCAAGCGCATGTTCGGGATGCAGGGCCTGACCGAGCTCGGCAAGGCGCTGGCCAAAGTGCTTTTGCTCGGCACCATCGGCTATTTTCTGGTCAAGAACAGCCTGCCAGCGATCATGACGATGGCATCGACCGACCTGATCGCCGCCGTCGGCCTCGCCGGAAAATCCATCGGCCATGCGATGCTGACGCTCGCCGGCGGCCTCGTCGTCATCGCGCTGATCGACGTGCCGGTGCAATGGTTCCAGCGCAACCAACGCCTGATGATGAGCAAGCAGGAGGTGAAGGAGGAGGTGCGGCAGTCCGACGGCGCGCCCGAGCTCAAGCAGGCGCAGCGCCAGCGCGCGCACGAAATTTTGAGCGGATCGGCGCGCAAGGCGGTGTCCGACGCGACCGTCGTCCTCACCAACCCGACCCATTTCTCGGTCGCGCTGCGCTATCGTCCCGGCGTCGATGCCGCGCCCGTTGTCGTCGCGCGCGGCCGCGGCGATGTCGCGCTGTCGATCCGCGAACTGGCGCGCGGCGCCAATGTCCCGTTGCTCGAATATCCGCAGCTCACCCGCGCCATCTATTTCACCGCGCGCGCCGGCCGCGTCATCCCCGAAGAGCTGTTCGTCGCGGTCGCCACCGTGCTCGCCTTCGTCTTCCAGCTCGAGCGCGCCGCCGCCGAAGGCACGGCACCGCCGCCGGTCGATGTACCGGTCACGCACCGTTTCGATCCCGAAGGCCGCCGTCAGGCTTAAACTTGTCTGCGAGCAGCCGTTAAGGGGTTCGAAGGATATTTTGCCATGGTCAGTTCAATCGCCAACAGCTTGGGCTTCGGGTCCGGTCTCGACGTCAAGCAGCTCGTCACCGACCTGTCGAACGCGTCGCGCGATCCCAAGATCAAGCGCATGGCAACGCTGACCCAGGCCAACCAGACGCGAATCAGCGCCCTCGCGCAGGCGCGATCGAATCTCGACGGCTTTGCCGATTCGCTGGGTCAGATGGTCACCGACGGCACCTTGCGCAGCACCCCGACCGTTTCCGACGAAAGCGTGCTCAGCGCCACCAGCCGCGCCGGCCTGTCCGCCGACAGTTTCGCCGCAACCGTCGTCGTGAACCAGCTCGCGCGCGCGCAGACGAGCTATTCGGGCGTCGTTGCCGACCGCACTGCCGCAATCGGCACGGGCGCGATGACTCTCACCATCGGCGGCGTCGCCAAGACGATCACCATCGATGCCACGAACAACAGCCTCGACGGCCTTGCCAGCGCGATCAATGCGAGCGGCGCCGGCGTGACCGCCTCGATCATCGCCGACGAAGGCGGCCACCGCCTGATCCTCAAAGGCCCGTCGGGCGAGACGAATGCCTTCACCCTCGCCGCCAACGCCGGCGCCGACCCGGCACTGAATGCCTTCGCCAACGGCGCCGGGGGCGGCATGACGCTCGGCCAGAGCGCCGCCAACGCCGAATTCACGATCGACGGCGTGGCGTTCAGCCGTGCGAACAACATCGTCGACGATGTCATTCCGGGCATGTCGCTCACACTGAAAAAGGCCGCACCCGGACAGGCCGTGGACATCGGCGCCAGCCGCCCGCTCGGCATGATCAAACAAACCGTCGGCGATTTCGTCTCGGTGTATAACCAGCTCAAGAAAAGCCTTGTTTCGGCCTCCAGCCTGCCGGGCGCGACAATATCCCTGCGCGAAATCGAACGCGAACTGTCCAACCTCGTCAACAAGGTGCTGTCGAGCCACGGCAGCATCAACAAGCTGTCCGACATCGGAATTTCGACGACAAAGGAAGGCCTGCTCGCGGTCGACAACGCCAAGCTCGACAAGGTCCTCGCCTCCGACGCCGGTGCGGTCGAGGCGCTGTTCAACCCGCGACGCGACGCGACCCACACCGAGGCGACCGATCCCGGAATCGCCTTCGTGCTCGATTCGATCCGCGACAAAGCGGTTGGCGCCAATGGCGCGATCGACCGCGCGTCGAAATCGCTCGACGCGAAAAAGGAAAATCTCACCGACCAGCTCGAAAAGATCGAGGAGCGTGAGAGCGCTTACAAGGCGCGGCTCGAGAAGCAATATGGCTCGCTCGAAGCCAAGCTCGCCGCCTTCAAGGCGACGCAGACCTACCTCGAACAACAGATCAAGCTCTGGTCGAACCAGGGTAACGACTAGGGACTTCCGCCGTGACCGCTACAGCTTCCACCGTCCGGGCGACCGGGCATTACCGCCGATTGCAGAATGAAAGCCGCGCCGCCGCCGCCGATCCGGTCGAGCTGGTGACGATGCTCTATGACGAACTCGAAACCGCGGTCGGCGTCCTTGCGGCGATGGTGCGGCAGGGGCAGCGTATCTCGGCCACCGAACCCGCCCACCGCGCGCGCGCGATCCTGATCGGCCTCGACGTCGGGCTCGACCGCGATGCCGGCGGCGATGTCGCGACGGCGCTGTCGCGCGTCTATCGCAGCATGCGCCGCAAGCTCGACGAAGCGGTCCTGCAGAACGACGCCGAGGGGCTGACCGCACTTCTCGAAGGAATTTTGACGATCAGCGGCGCCTGGCGGCAACTGCGCTGACACCGTAAAACGGGCACGGGCCCGCTTTCCTGAACGGAGAGCGGGCCGGTGCCGTCTATGCAGGGTAAGCTGGGAACCCGGCCGCCCATGGTGGGGACGGACGGCCGGGTCGAGCGGGGGCGGACCAGAGCCCCCTTTTTTCAGCACATGCTGAAACCTGTATCGCAGCCGGTCATGCGGCCTGCTGATGAACCCCGTATTTGCGCATCTTTTCGATGAGCGTGGTGCGCTTGAGCGTCAGCAGGCGCGCCGCCTCGGAAATGATGCCGTCGGCAAGGTCGAGGGCGACGTAAATCTGTTCGAGCTCGATCGTTTCGATCTCGCGCTTGAGGTCGATCGGGCGGCCCGGTGCCAGCGTCTTGGCATGCGGCGCCGCGGCGGCGATCAGCTCTTCCGCGCTGGCTGGCACCGCGACGGGGCTGCCGGTGGGGGCAGTCCGTCGCGGCGCAAGCGCTGCGGTGGGGTTCAAAAGCATGGCGACATCGTCGATGCCGAGCGTCTCGCCGCTGTGGAGAACGCTGGCGCGTTCCACAAAGTTGCGCAGTTCGCGGACGTTGCCCGGCCAGTCGTGCTGCATCAGCAGCGCCAGCGCCGCATCGTCATAGCGGCACTTCACGTCGGCGGGCATCTTGCGCTGAAAATGACGGATCAGCGCCGGAATATCCTCGACGCGGTTGTGAAGGCTGGGGACCTGTAAAACAACCACGCCGAGCCGGAAGAACAAATCTTCGCGGAATTTGCCATCGGCGATCGCAGCGCCGAGATCCTGGTGCGTCGCGGAGATGACGCGGACGTCAACCCCACGCACGTCGCTGCTGCCGACGCGGACGATCGTCCGGTCTTCGAGCACGCGGAGCAGTTTGACCTGCATGTCGAAACGCATGTCGCCGATTTCGTCGAGGAAGAGCGTGCCGCCCTCGGTCGCTTCGAAATGGCCGATGCGGCGGGCATGGGCGCCGGTGAAGCTGCCCTTTTCATGCCCGAAAAGTTCGGATTCGATCAGTTCGCCGGGGATCGCGCCGCAGTTGATCGCGGAGAAAGCCTTGCCGGCGCGGGCGCCTTCGTCGTGGATTGCGCGGGCGACGAGCTCCTTGCCCGAGCCCGACGGGCCGCAGAGCATCACCGAAGCGTTCGAACGTGCCACGCGGCGGATCATCTCGCGCAGACGGCAGGTCGCCTCGCTCGTTCCGATGATCAGCGCTTCGAGCGCTGAGTTGTTGTTCTGCCCCACGGTCATTGTCGTCTCCACCGCGCCCCCCAAATCGGCGCCTTTTCGATGGACCCAGAGATTGACGAAAATGGTAAACGAAAGATTACCCAACCGGGCATAACCCATTCAAAACAAAGAGTTATTGCCAAAGTGGAAGTATTGGAAACGCAATTGCGTCAACCGGCTTCGAAATGCTGCCAGATTGGCACTAATTGCCAGACGCGGTTCGCCAGCCGAGGGTGATCGAGATGCGGCGGTTGCGCGGATCGAATCGGTCGGAAGGGACATAGGGCTCGCGATCGGCCACGCCTTCGATGCGCGAAAAGCGGTCCGAAGCGACACCGCGAAACTCCAGATAGTGGCGTGCGACCTCCGCGCGGTCGACCGACAGGCGCCAGTTGTTGGTGCCCGACTTCGCCGACCAGGGCGCCGCATCGGTATGACCGCGCACCATCACCTGGTTCGTGGCCTCGGCGATCGGCACCGCGATTTCGGCGAACAGCCTGGCACCCGCGGGCGTGAGCTGGCTCGTGCCGGTCACGAACATCGAGAAATCGGCGTCGTCGACGACGTCGATGCGCATGCCGTCGATCGTTTCGGTGAAACGCAGGTTGCGCGCGAGCCGCTTGAGCTCGCCCTTGCTCTGGATCCGGTCCTGCACCGACTGGGCGATCAGGTTGAATTTTTTCGACTCGGCTTCGCGCTCACGCCCCGACGCCTCCCGCGGCCCGCCAACCGCGTCACGCGGAATGGTCATCGCGCGCGTGCCCGTCTGCCCCGGACCATGCGGATATTTGTCGACCGAGACGAGCGAGTCGCCACCGAACAGGCCCGTCGATCCGGCGCTGTCGGTCTTGGTCTGGACGATCGTCGGCGCAAAATAGTCGGCAAGCGCCTTGCGCTGCTTCTCGTCCGTCGCGCCGAGCAGCCACATCAACAGAAAGAAGGCCATCATCGCGGTGACGAAGTCGGCATAAGCCACCTTCCACGCGCCGCCGTGATGGCCGCCGTGCGCCTGCTGGATGATCTTCTTGACGATGATCGGCCGGGGCATGTTGGGACGCGCGGCCATCAGCGACCCCGCATCCCGTCAAAGACTTCGGCGAAACTTGGCTGGTTGGCGTGGTCGACACCCGACCGCGCCGCCTCGATCACCAGCGGCTGCGGATGGCCGTGGAGCGACGCAATGATCAGCTGCTTCACCGTGTGATAAATCGCGCCGTCGCTTTCGATCACGCTCTTGGCGCGCGCCGCGAACGGACCGACGAGGCCATAAGCGAGCAACACGCCGAGGAAGGTCCCGACAAGCGCCGAACCGATCATGCCGCCAAGGATCGCCGGCGGCTTGTCGATCGACCCCATCGTCTTCACGACGCCGAGCACCGCGGCGACGATGCCGAGCGCAGGAAGCGCATCGGCGAGGCCCTGCAAGCCTTCGGCGGGCTTCAGCGCATGGTGATTGTGGCTCTTCAGCGCATTGTCCATCACCTCTTCGACCGCGTGCGGATCGAGCGTGCCCGACGACACGACGACAAGGCGCAACGTGTCGCAGATCAGGTGGACAAGCGTGTCGTCCTTCAAAAGCTTGGGATATTGCTGGAAGATCGTCGAATTGTTCGGATCCTCGATATGCGGCTCGACCGCAACCGGGCCTTCGGTGCGCATCATCTTCATCAGCGTCGAGACGAGCAGGATGCAATCGAGATAGTCCTGCTTCTTGTACTTGGGGCCCTTGAACACCTTGGCGAGGCCGCCGCCGAGCGCTTTCAGGTCGGCGCCCGAATTGCCGATGATCAGCGAGCCGAGCGCGGCGCCGCCGATGATCAGCATTTCGTGGGGCAGCGCGTGCATGACGGGGCCCAGATTGCCCCCGGTCAGCGCAAAGCCACCGAAGACCAACACGATCAGTACGACGATGCCGACAACGGGAAACATGCAGGGCAACTCCATTCGGGACCGGGTTCAAAACCGGAAACCCGCAAATTCGGGGGCGTCTCTATGATTAACGGCAGCGGCGCCGGAAAATTGAGCGCCGTCAGTTCAAAATATCGAACAAGGTCTGCCGGTTGATCTTGGCAAAGGCGGCCTGCGCGGCCTGCAGCGTCAGATCCTGCGCCTTGAGTTCGGCGATTGCGATGTCGAGGTCGGTATCTTCGACCGTCGACCGTTCATCCTTCAACGTGATGCCGCGCAGCGCGAGTCCGTCGCCGATGCGTTCGAGCCGCCCGCCCGACAGGCCCAGCTCGGCATGCTTGTCGGCGACATGGCCAACAACGGTGGCCAGCGCGTCGACCGACGCACGCATCCCAGCCTTGTCCCCCGCAGCCACCGCCGTCGCCGCATCGCGAATGCCCGTCGACAGGCTGTTTCCGTCAAAGACAAAGACGTCGCTAGCCGACGGCACGGGTGAGAAGCTGATGTCGGAATCGAAGCGCATGACGCGGGCGGGGCCGGACGCAAAAACCGGCTCGCCATTCGAATCGCGCGTCGCGGCCAGCGCGTCGAGTTCGTCGGCGATCGTGCCGAGTTCGGCGGCGATCGTCGCGCGGTCGGCGGGGTTCACGGTATCGCTCGCAGCGGACAGCGTCAGTTCGCGCGCGCGCGTCATCAGATTGCTCACCGATTTCATCACGCCGTCGGCCTGCGAAACAAGCGCTTCCGCCGCATTGATATTGGCCGACCAGGCGATCATGCTCGCCTGGCTCGTGCCGATCGTCGCGATCCGCCGCGCCGCGACGGGATCGTCGGACATGCGCAGCAGTTTTTTGCCGCCCGAAATCTGGATCTGCGTCCGCTCGAGCTGGTCGGCGAGCTTCTGTTGGCGCGCGATTTCGCGCGTCATGCGATTGCCCACGGCGTTGATCATGGTTCCGGCCTTTCCAGAGCGTTTTCAAGGCGGATGGGACATCCGGCGACTAAGAAAGCGCAGTAAAACAATGGTCTAAAGTGAACTGAGCAGCGTTTGCATGGTTTCGCGCGCGACCTGGATGGTGCGTGCCGCAGCGCCATAGGCCTGCTGGAAACGCAGCAATTCGGCCGCTTCCTTGTCGAGGTCGACTTCGCTGACCGAATCGCGCGCCGCGGCGGAGGCATCGGCGCGCGTTGCAGCGGCGGCGTCCTGCGCGCGCGCCGACGCCACCGTCTGCGCCTGCGAAGCCAGATGTCCCGACCAGCGCGATTCGGGATCGTTCGCCCCGCGCATCGCACCGAGCGCCAGCATATTGCCGTTGCTGCCCGATGCATTCGCCGCCGCCACCTGATCGGGGGTCAGCGGGGCCGCAGTCAGCGTGGCGGCGCTGGTGCCGGTGAACAGCGGCTGGCCCGGATTGCCATTGGCATCGGTGCCCGCCTGATGCGCGGCGTTGAGCTGGCTGGCGAACTGGGTCGCCATCGTGTCGAGCGCGGCGCGCTGGTCGGCGACATGGTTCGCGCCTTCGGCAAGCCCGGCGAGCGAGCCGGTCGAGATCGCAAGCGGCGAACCGCCGACGCTGTACGACAGCCGGCCATCGGCGGCTGCGGTGACCGAGATCGGATTCACCACGCCGCCGCCGACGAGCAGGTCGCCCGATCCGGCCGCGCGCAGCGTCACCGCGCCATTGTTGTCGAATGTCGGGCTGACGCCGGCTTGCGAGGATAATTTGTCGAGCAGCCGGTCGCGCTCGTCGAGCAGGCTGGCTTCGTTGGTCGACCCCGGGCGCGCCTTGCGCAGACCGACGTTGATCTGTTCGAGCGCCTTCAGATCGGCGTTGAACTGGTCGACCCCGCTCGCCGCGGCGCCCTCGATCCCCTCGCCCATCTTGTCGAGCTGACCGGCCGCGGTGCGAAAGCCTGACGCGATATCGTCGACCGATTGCAGAAACTGGCTGCGCAACGTCCGGTTCGCCGGGTCCGAGGTGAGCTGGTCGGCGGTGGTGTAGAGCTTGGTAAGGCCGGTCTTGATGCCGTTCGTCTCGTTGCTGAGCGCGTCTTCGGTCTTGCCGAGCCAGCCCAGTTTCGTCGCCGAGCGTTCGGCGTCGCCGGAGGTGAGGCGCGAATCCTCGATCAGCCACCCGTCGACCGAGCGGTTCAGCCCGCGAATGTCGACGCCGCCGGGGTTCGTATTGCCGCGATAGAAGATCGAATTGCCGCCCCCCACCGCTTCCATCATTTCGAGACGGCGGCGGGCATAGCCGGGGGTCTGCGCGTTGGCGATATTGTCGCCGATCGTCGACAGCGCGCGCGAATAGGCTTTGAGGCCGCTATAGCCGATGCCGAGCAGGTCGCTCATTGCACGCCTCCCGCAGGGCGACCGGCGTGCCCGCCGAGCTGGCTGCGGAACTGCCGTTCGACCATGTCGGCGATGCCGAACTGGCGCATCGCGGCGATCGAATCGGCGGTGCGCGCGTCGGCCATTTCGCGGAAATTGTCGGTCGCGCTCGATCCGAAAATATCGTCGCCAAGCTTGGCCTGCCGCATCGACGACATCAGCTGGCGCAGGATCACGGCTTCGAAGGCTTCGGCCGCCTTGCGCAGGCCGCCGTCGCCGCCGCCGGCCGTGCTCGGCGTCGGCGTCGATATCGGCGTCGCGCCGACAGAAGAGATGGGCGTCGTCATATGATCACCAGTTCCGCAGTGAGCGCGCCGGCCTGGCTCAGCGCCTCGAGGATGGCGACAAGGTCGCCGGGGGGAACGCCCAGCCGGTTGATCGAATCGACCAGCGCGGAGAGCGAGGCATTGGGTTTCATCAGAAAGGCCGGGCGATAATCTTCGGTGACCTCGATCTCGCTCGACGGTTCGATCGCGGTCTGGCCGCGGCTGAAGGGTGCCGGCTGAACGACGGTCGGCGATTCCTTGATCGATACCGAGAGCTTGCCGTGGCTGACCGCGGCGGTGCCGACGCGGACCGCGCCGTTGATCACGACCGTACCGGTGCGCGCATTGACGATCACCTTCGCCGGTGGCTCGGCGCGCTGGACACCCAGATTCTCGATCTGTGACATCAACCGCATCCGTTCGTCGCCGTTGCCGCCGGTGCGGATGGCGATGCTGGCGCCGTCGATCATCGACGCGCTGCCGGGAAGCGCCGCATTGATCGCGTCGGTGACGCGCTTTGCGTTCGTGGCATCGAACTGATGCAGGTTAAAGGTCAGCTGGCTGGTCGTGGCGAAGCCGGTATCGACCGCGCGCTCGACCGTTGCGCCGCCCGCGATGCGTCCGCTCGACGGCACATTGACCGTCAGCTTCGATCCGTCGGCGGCGTCGACCCCGAGGCCGCCAATGACCAGATTGCCCTGCACCATCGCATAGATCTGGCCGTCGGCGCCATAGAGCGGCGCGAGCACGAGCGTGCCGCCGCGCAGGCTTTTCGACTTTCCGATCGCCGAAACGGTGACGTCAAGGCGTTGACCGGGCTTGGCGAAAGGCGGCAGTTCGGCGGTGATCATCACCGCCGCGGCGTTCTTCAGCGCCGGGTTCACCCCCGGCGGCAGCGTCAGGCCGAAGCGCGAGACCGCGCCCTTCATGCCCAGCGTCGAATAGTCGAGGCTGTCGTCGCCGGTGCCCGCAAGCCCGACGACGATGCCGTAACCGGTGAGCTGGTTGGCGCGCAGGCCCTGGAACTGGCCCATGTCCTTGATGCGCTCGGCCTGCGCCGGCGCCGCAAAGGCAAAGCTGGCGAGCAGGAGCGCGACAAGGGTGAACAGGGTCGGACGCTGGGTCACTTTATATTCCTCTTCAGAACGGGCTGATGATCGAGAAGAAACGTTGCAGCCAGCCTTGCTTGCTGGCGCGGGCGATCTCGCCCTTGCCGACGTAACGGATGTTCGCGTCGGCGACGCGGGTCGACAGGACGCGGTTGTCGGGGCTGATGTCGATGGCACGGATGATGCCCGAAATCTGGACGCGTTCGTCGCCGCGATTGAGGGTGAGCAGCTTTTCGCCGCGCACCAGCATCGTCCCGTTGGGATAGACGGCGGCGATCGTCACGCTGACTTCGCCCGACAGCGCGTTCGACTGCGAGGCGTCGCCCTTGCCCTTGAACTGCTGGCCGCCACCCATCGCGATGTCGCTGGGGTTGAACAGCGACAGCGGACCGGTCGCCGGCGGCGTCAGGCCGATACTGCCGTCGCGCTGCGTGCCCGCGGCATTGCTTTTGGTCGCGGCGGTGCGCTCGACGAGCTGGATCGTGACGATGTCGCCGACCTGTCCCGCGCGGCCGCCCGAGGTCAGCGGCACATAGCTGCCCTGAAAGATCGAGCCATTGCCCGGCAACGGCGCCGGAGCGACCGGAACCGTGGCGGCGAAGGCCTCGGGGGGCAGCCTGTCCTTCGCGAACGCCGGTGCCGGCGCGAGCGCAAAAGCCAGCAAAATCAGCCTAGAGCGTCTGCGCAGCATTTTTCATCATCTCGTCGGTGGCGGAGATCATCTTCGAATTCACCTCATAAGCCCGCTGCGTCTCGATCATGTCGACAAGCTCTTCGACAACATTGACGTTCGATCCTTCGAGCATCCCGCCGCGCAGCGTACCGCGGCCTTCCAGGCCGGCGGCGCCGACCTGCGGTGCGCCCGAGGCCTGCGTTTCGACGAGCATGTTGCCGCCGATCGCCTGCAACCCGGCCGGGTTGGAAAAACGTGCGAGCTCGATCCGGCCGAGTTCGGTCTGTGTGCCATCGGCGGTGGTCGCCGATACGGTGCCATCGGCGCCGATCGACACATTCGTCGCATCTTCGGGAATCTGGATCGCCGGGGTGATCGGCTTGCCGTCCGAGGTCACGATCGTGCCGTCGGGAGCGCGGCCGAAATTGCCCGCACGGGTATAGCCAGTCCGCCCGTCGGGCATTTCGACCTGAAAATATCCGGCGCCGTCGATCGCGACGTCGAGCCCGTTCCCGGTGGTCGCGAAGGTGCCCTGCGTGTCGATACGCGCGGTGCCGCCGAGCGACACCCCGGTGCCGAGGTTGAGCCCGGTCGCATAGCGATTTTCAGCCGACGACGGCGCACCCGGCGCGGTCATCATCTGATAGCTCAATGTTTCAAAGCTCGCGCGGTCGCGCTTGAAGCCCGTGGTGTTCACATTGGCGAGGTTGTTGGCGATGACCTGCATCCGGAAGCCCTGGGCATCCAGACCGGTTCGCGCGACGTGCAAGGCACCGAAAGTCATGTCTTAGTCTCCTTAACGGGGGAGCTGCATCAGGTTGGCGGTCGCGCTGTCCATGTCGCGCGCGTCGTTGACGAGCTTGAGTTGCGTGTCCCAGCTCCGGCTCGCCTCGATCATGTCGACGAGTGCGGTGGTCGCTGCGACGTTCGATCCTTCGATCGAACGGGTGAGAAGCCGGGCTTCGGGATCGTCGGGCAAGATGCCGCCGCCCTTGACGCGGAACAGGCCGTCGAGACCCTTGGCGATGTCCGAACCCGTCGGGGTCGCAAGCCGGAGCCGGTCGACCTCCTGCGGGTTTTCGGGATCGCCGCCCTGCGGCACGATCCACACACGGCCTTCGATATCGATGCTGATCGAATCCGCGGGCGGGATCGTTACCGGCCCCTGCCCCCCCTGAACGGGGCTGCCGTCGCCGGTGGTCAAAAGCCCGCTCGGCGAGATCTGCAAATCGCCGCGCCGCGTATAGGCTTCTTCGCCGTCCTTCGCCTGCACCACGAGCAGCGCATCGCCCTGCATCGCAATGTCGAGGTCGCGGCCAGTCGCGGTGATGGTGCCGGCACGCATGTCGGCGCCGAGCACTTCTTCCGACGACATGGCGCGCGCGCCTGCGCCGCTGCCATTGAGCCACAGCGACTGCGCTTCGGCCATGTCGGCGCGAAAGCCCGGCGTCTGCGCATTGGCCAGATTGTTGGCGATCGCCGTCTGCCGGGCCATGCTGCCCCGCATCGCGGTGAGGCTGGTATAGATGAGGCGGTCCATCTGGTTTCTCCCGGCAAACGACGGTCAGCGTTACGTCAGCGCATGCCGATGATCGTCTGGGTGAGCTGCGAAGCCCCCTCGATCGCTTTGGCATTCGCCTGAAAATTGCGCTGCGCGGCCATCAGCATCACCAGTTCCTCGGTGATATCGACGTTCGAGCGTTCGAGCGCGCCCGAGCGGACTGCGCCCATCGGGCCGTTGGTCGCGGCGTCGATCGTCGGCGGACCGCTTTCGCCCGTCGACTGCCAGTGCGCATCACCCGTCGGACGCAGGCCCGACATCGTCGGGAAGGTCGCCATCGCGACTTTACCGAGCTTCTGGTCTTCACCGTTCGCAAAGGTCGCGGTGACGAGGCCGTCGAGGCCGATCGTGACGTTGACGAGACCCGAAGCCGGATCGCTTGGCGCACCCGTGGGCAGGCGGAGGTCGAAGGCGCCGGCGAGCGTGTTATTGGTGACATTGCCGTTCGCATCGATCGGCAGCAGCTGCAGCTTCGCGCCCGTCGAATCGATGACATAACGGTCGGGGGTCGGTTCGAACGCGCCGTTGCGCGTATAGGAGATGGCTTCGCGCGGCGGCTCGCCCTTCACGATGAACATGCCTTCGCCAACGATCGCGAGGTCGAGCGTCTTTTCGCTCGCTTCGTACGACCCTTGCGTGAACTGCTGGGTGATGCCGTTGAGGCGCGTGCCCTGCCCCGCGATCATCTTGGTCGACTGCGTCGGTGACGAGGCGAAGATATCGCCGAACTGCGCCTTGCTGCGTTTGAAGCCGATCGCACCGGCGTTCGCGATGTTGTTCGAGATGACCGACATATCGGTCTGGGCGCCCTTGAGGCCCGAAAGCGAAGTATAGAATGACATGGAACGATCCTTCTTAGGTGGTGGGGGGAGTCGGCGCCGGGGTGGCAGCCTTGATGTCCTTGAGCAGCTGGGTCTGCGCCGTGAGCTGCTCCGAAATCTTGGCGAGTGCGGTGTTGGTATCGCTGATCCCGGCAAGGCTCGAGAATTGCGCCATCTGCGCAACCATCTGCTGGTTATCGACCGGGTTGAACGGATCTTGATGCGATAGCTGCGCGGTCATCAGGCGCAGGAAATCGCTCTGCCCCATCTGCTTGCCGCCCTTGGGTTGAAGCACGACGTTGCTGTTGTTGGTGATGCTGTTGACGCTCATCTTACTGTCCCATCCTGAGAGTTTCGTTGATCAGGCCCTTTGCGGTTTCGAGGACCTGGACATTGTTCTGATATTGGCGGGCGGTCTCGACCATCTCGACCAGCTCGGCGGCGCTATCGACCGCTGCTTCCCAGACGTTGCCGTCCTTGTCGGCGAGCGGGTTCGACGGATCGTGCCGTTTCGACGGCGCCATTTTCGACGTCGTGACCTGGTCGATCTGGACCGTCGCGCGGCCTTGGCCGTCCATCACGGTACGAAAGACGGGCTTCAGCGACCGGTACGCGCCCGCCTCGCTGCCTGCGGTCGTTCCCGCGTTGGCGAGGTTCGACGCAGTGGTGTTGAGCCGGACGAGCTGCGCCGACATCGCGCGACCGCTGATGTCGAAGACGGAGAAATTGCCGTTCATCGTCATTCGCCCTTGATCGCGCGGGTCAGCGTGTTGACGCGGCCGCTGAGGAACGCGAGGCTCGACCGGTAGGCGAGCGCGTTTTCGGTAAAGGCCGTCTGCTCGGTCGCCATTTCGACCGTATTGCCGTCGAGCGACTCCTGAACCGGGACGCGATACGAAATCGCGCCGTCGGTCGAGCCACCCTGCTGGGCAAGGTCGAGCGCCTTGGAAAAGTCGAGGTCGCGCGCCTTGTAATTGGGCGTCGCCGCATTGGCGATGTTCGACGCGAGCATCATCATGCGCTGGCTGCGCAGCTGGAGCGCCGTCGCGTGCAGGCCAAAGAGTTTCTCGGATGCCATCATCACATTCCTTCTCACCGTTGTCCGTCCCGGCTCGCAGCCGGCGCAGACGCGCGGAAACAACAAGGCTTACTGCAATGGCCGTGCCAAACATATTTTTCATATATTTTTCATCCACTTAAATAGATGATCGCTCGCCACGCGCGGGCGCTCGTCAAAAATCTGACGATCCGGCGTTCCGCCGCGAGAAAAGGCGCACCAAAGCGCGACTGGCACGCTTCCTGCAAAATATCGGGCAATCGATTGAACCCGAAGGAGATGGACTATGTCCCGCAAAACTCTCGCGCGCCTCGTCGGCCTGGCCGCATGCGCTTTCGCCGCCCCGCTCGCCGCGCACGCGCAACAGGGCAATGAGGACTGGCAGACCGTCGACACGCTGACCAACATGGTCGCCAATGCGATGGGCCGCACGGCAACCCCGGTCGATCGCCGTATCAAGCTGGCGCGCTGCCCCGAACAGGCGTCGGTCACCGCGATCGACGCGCAGACGCTCGCCGTCCGCTGCGCCTCGCTCGGCTGGCGTTTGCGCGTGCCGATGACGGCCCCTGCCGATGCCGTACCCGCCGCGGCAAGCTTTACCCGTCCTGCGGCCGGCGCCCCTGTTATCCGCCGCGGCGACAATGTCCGTGTTACGATCGAAACCGAAAGCTATTCGATCAGCTATGCCGCCATCGCGACGCAGGACGGCCGCGTCGGCGAGACGATCGCACTCCGTGGCAACGACAGCAAGTCGATGCTCAGCGCCACCGTCACCGGACCCGGCCGCGCGCACCTCGACAACTGAGCTTCGCTTCACTTACCGCCCAACGGCCCGGTCGCTGTCGGCTTTCCGACGCGGCCGGGCCTTTCTTTATCTTTTTGCGGCAGACCGCCTTAATCGCTGCCGCCAGCATCCGTTAAAGCCTTCGTGAACCGCGCCGTCACTTTTCTGACGGCACCGGATGGAGGCAAGCATGTCGGGTGACAGCAAGATAGGACCAGTCGGCGGCATCGGCCGCACCGGCCCGCTGCGTAGAGTCGCCAGCGAGGCGGCCGCCCCGATGCGCGCCCCTGCGCAGCTCCAGCCGGCGCAGGACGGCCTGCCGACCGCACGCCTGACGCGTCTGGCGAGCAGCCTCGCCGATCAGGCACCGCCGGTCGACGTCGCACGCGTGGCATCGCTGCGCACCGCGATCGCGGGAGGCAGTTATGGCGTGCATTCGGCGATCATCGCGAGCGCGATGCTCGATTTCCACAGCGGAGCCGAATGATGCTGGCCGAGATGGATGAAATCGAAACGCGGTTGAGCGCGCTAGTCGGCGCCCTCGACGGGCACGACGCCAGCGCCATCATCGCGGCGACCGAAGAGCTTGCGACCGCCGTGATCCTGTTTCGCGGTGCGAACATCCCGGCGGGCAGCGAATTGCGCGCCCGCGCGCTGATCGGCAAAACCCTCGGCCAGCTCGAAGCGGCCGCGATGCGCGTCAATATCCTGAAGAACTGGACGCGTCAGAGGATTGACAGGAGCCACGAGATCCGTGGCACCCAGCCGCGTGGAGCGGCATTAAGCTACTGATAACCATGTAGCTTCCTGCCACTTCTGCGAAATGGCACGATGATTGCTTTTGGTCTGCTGAACCAGCGGAACCCAAAGCATGAACGCAATCAACAATCCCCAGGGCTCGACCCGCATCGCCGCACCCGTGATGGATGCGGTGCAGAATGCGTCGGCGCGAACGGGTATCGATTTCGACTATCTGGTCGACGTTGCGCGCGTCGAAAGCGGGTATAATCCGACCGCGAAAGCCTCGACCTCGTCGGCGCGCGGGCTCTATCAGTTTACCAAGCAGACCTGGCTCGCGACGCTCGACCGGCATGGCGCGAACCACGGCCTCGCCTGGGCGGCCGACGCGATCGGCCGCGATGCGTCGGGGCGCTTATCGGTCGCCGACCCCACGCTCCGCCAACAGATTCTCGATCTGCGCGACGACCCGACCGCGTCGTCGAACATGGCCGCCGCGCTTACCAGCGACAATCGCGAATATATCGAAAGCCGGATCGGCCGCAGCGCCGAACCGGTCGACCTGTATCTTGCGCATTTCCTTGGCAGCGGCGGCGCCGCCAAATTCCTTTCCGCGCTCGACGCAAACCCCGACCAGCCCGGCGCATCGATGATGCCCGAGGCCGCGGCCGCCAACCGGTCGGTCTTTTATGGCCCCGACGGCAGCATGCGCAGCCTCGCCGAGATCCGCGAACGTTTTCGCGTGAAGCTCGAAAACGGCGGCAAGATCGAAAATATGAAGCCCTTCGCCCCCGCCGGCTGGCACGCGCAAGCGAGCAGTTCAAGCGGCCTGGCGGGCACGGGCGGTGGCGGACGTCCGCCGCTGCAGATGATGGATATCCAGCCAATGCCACAAAAACTCTCGATGGGCTTTGCCGCCGACGCTTATCGGCGGCTCGCGTCGCTGTCGGGAGGCACGGCATGACCGCCGGCTTCAACCTCCGCAATATCGGCCGGATCGCCGGGGCCTCGGCGTTGCCGGCGGGGATGCTGATCCTCGTCGGTTTGATGGTAATCCCGGTTTCGCCGTTGATCCTCGACATCAGCTTCGTCGCCAATATCATGATCAGCCTCGCGATCCTGATGGTCGCCCTGTCGGCGGCAAAGCCGCTCGACTTTTCGTCGTTCCCGACCGTCCTGCTTCTCGCGACCTTGTTCCGCCTCGCGCTCAACGTCGCCTCGACGCGCGTCGTGCTTGTCCACGGACACGAGGGCACCGCAGCGGCGGGCCATGTGATCGAAGCGTTCGGGCAGGTGCTGATCGGCGGCGATTATGTCGTCGGCCTGTTTGTCTTTTTCGTGCTGATGATCATCAACATGGTCGTGATCACCAAGGGCGCGGGGCGCGTGTCCGAAGTGTCGGCGCGCTTCACGCTCGACGCATTGCCGGGCAAGCAGATGGCGATCGACGCCGATCTCAACGCCGGCCTGCTTACCCCCGAAGAGGCCAAGGCACGCCGCGTCGAAGTCGCGACCGAAGCCGATTTCTACGGCTCGATGGACGGTGCCTCGAAATTCGTGAAGGGCGACGCAATCGCGGGCCTGCTGATCCTGTTCGTCAACATCGTTGGCGGGCTGATTCTCGGCATTTTCAGCCACGGCCTCAGCTTTTCGGAAGCCGGCAGCAATTATGTCACGCTCGCGATCGGCGACGCGCTGGTTGCGCAGATACCGGCGCTGCTGCTCTCGATTGCCGCCGCGGCGATCGTCACCCGCGTCGCGTCGCCGTTCGACCTCAGCGGTCAGATCAGCAGCCAGTTCGCGTCGCCCACCGTCTGGATGGCGGTCGGCGCCATCCTGTTCATCCTCGGCATCGTCCCGTCGATGCCGCAGATGCTGATCCTGCCTGCCGCGGCCTTGTCCTTCGGTATCGGCTGGCAGCTCCGCCGGTCTGCGGCGGCCATCGCAGATGCCCCCGCGCCTGCGGCGCCCGCCCCCGACCCGTCACATATCGAGTGGGCCGACGTCAGCGACGCGAGCGCCTGCCAGCTCGAGATCGGCTATGCGCTTGTCACCCTCGTCGACGAACGCAAGGGCTCTCCGCTAATGACGCGCATCACCGGCATCCGCCGTCAATTGTCGAAGGAACTCGGCTTTGTCGTCCCGCCGGTGAAGGTCAGCGACGATCTGTCGCTGCCGGGCAACGTCTATCGCATCTCGGTCGCCGGGGTGATCGTCGGCGAAGACGAAGTCTTCCCCAATGAAATGCTCGCGCTCGATTCGGGCGATCTGGTCACCAAGGTCGTCGGCCGCCCGTGCAAGGATCCGACCTTTGGTCTCGACGCACTGTGGATCCCGAAGGCAATGCAGAATGACGCGATCGCCGCGGGTTATACCGTCGTCGATCCTGCGACGGTGGTCGCAACGCACCTCAACAACAGCATCGTCGGTTCGGCCGCCGAACTGTTCGGCATCGACGATGCACAGGCGCTGATCGAGAATCTCAAGGTCCATTATCCGCAGCTCGCGCAGAATCTGTCGCCGCAGGGCTATTCGTTGCCGCGCGTCGCAAGCCTCTGCAAATCCTTGCTCGTCGAGCGCGTGCCGCTGCGCGATTTCCGCAAGATCGCCGAGGCGATGGTATCGCTCGCTGCCCAGCAGCTGAACGAAATCGACCTGGTCGAAGCGGTGCGCCAGCGCATCGGCGCGCTGATCGTCCAGACGATCGTGCCGAGCCGGATGCCGCTGCCCGTCGTCACCTTCAGCCCCGAGGTCGAGATACTCCTTAATCAGGCCGTGCGTGCCAACCCCGCCGCCGAATGGCCGTTCGAGCATGGCATGGCGATGACGATCATCGAACAGGTCGGTCAGGCCGTCGAGCCGCTGCTGTTGCAGACGCGCAGCTTCGCGCTCGTCGCGTCACCGATCTGCCGCTCCGCGCTGTCGCGCCTCGTGCGCGCCACTTTCCCCGACGTTGCCGTCATTTCGTACCTCGAAATCCCGGCGAACAAGCAGACCGAAATTGTCGCGACGATCGGCGCCGAAGTGCCCCGCCTCGCGTCTGGGCCCGACGCCCACATGGAGGACCAAGTGCATGAGAATTGAGTCCGCCGAGCAGTTTGCCGGCACCATCGGCCGCGCGCCGCGCCCGCGTGGCTATGGCGAAAGCGTCGAGGTGCTGGTGGCGGAATATTCGCCGCTGGTCCGCAAGATCGCCTGGCAGGTCTTTTCGCGCGTGTCGCGAACGAGCGAGCTCGACGATCTGATCCAGACCGGCCTGATCGCGCTGATCGAGGCGAGCCGCCATTATGAAGAACGCGGTTTCGCCTTTGCCACCTATGCCTCGACCCGCATCCGCGGCGCGATGATCGACCAGCTACGCCGCGAGGCCGACGTCGGCCGCTCGGCCATGGTCGCGGCCAAAAGGCTGCAGGCGATGCGCGGCATGCTCGAACAGCAATTGATGCGCGCGCCCACGGCGGCCGAAATGGCGGTCGCATTCGACATGTCGGCCGAGGACTATTTCGCGCTCGAGCGCAACGCGACGCACGGTCGCTCGACATCGCTCGACGAGCTGACCGACATCGGCGCCTTCCTCGCGCCCGACGACGGCGTCGGCGCAGGCGAAACATGCGAACAGGAGGATTTGATGGGGGCGCTGCGCCAGTGCGTCAGCCGCCTGTCGGAGCGCGAACAGATGGTCCTGCAGCTCTATTTCTTCGAAGAACTCAACCTGCACGAAATCGGCCTGACGCTGGACGTCAGCGCCGCGCGCATTTGCCAGATCAAGCGCGAAGCGATGACCAAGGTCGACCGCATGATGCGCGAGATGACCGAATAGGTCGAGCGCACCGGGTATGACGCGCACGCCGCGCGCACCCGGTCTTGGGCAGATCAGGCAGCGAGTGCCTGCCCGGCCTGCGATGCGACACTGACTTTTTCGAAATAGGTCGCCATCCGTTCGGTCCCGCTGTCGGTGAGCCGGACAATCGTGCGGCGCCGGTCACGCTCGTCGATCGAGCGATCCACCAGCCCTCGCCGTTCGAGCCCGGCGATCATCCGCAGCCCCGACGACAAAGGAACCCCAGCGCCGGTCGCAAGATCGCTCGCGCTGAGCACGCGGCCATGCGTGCCCGCCAGCATCAGGTCGAGCATCATGTCCCAGGTCGGACCCGACATCTCGGCGCTGCCGAAATGGCTGCGACGTATCCGCCGGATCTGGATGCTCAGCGACAGCTGGTCGAGCAGCGCAGCCTTCGGCAAGCCTTCGCCATAGGCGCCGTCCGCCGGTCGCGCGACCGGCGACGATAGTTCCTCGCCGCGGCTTGCGAGCAGTTCCTGGATCTGGTCGACCCGCGATTTTAACTCGGCAATTTCTTGGTTCGAAAATTGCTGCATGTGATGATGCCCCCTGGGGAGCCACGCACACTAGGCCAAGGCTTCACTTCGCCGACTGGACGAACCCGATGCATAAATGATCAGCAGCAGGATCGGGTAGGATATATAAACCGAAAGGAGCGAATAGGGCCGCGCCAGTATCTCCGAGAACATGAACTTCTGGATATGACCGAAAATGGCAATCAGTTGCCATCCGGTGATCCAATAGGGCCAGAAACTCTGCGTCTTCAAGGATATGAACCAGAAGCTGAGCAGTACCAGCACGTCGATGATGAAGATATTCAGTTCAATATCGTTCCAGGTCGGGAAAGGAGTCACGGCACTGGTGAGGACCGAAGCAATCAAGGCGGTATAGGCCGCCCACCGCTCAAGGGGGCCGCCGCGTCGAAGCGCGACGGCCACCGTGATGAGCAGAACAATGTAGTAGATTGCGACGGACCACATCGTGGCTGTCAACCTTTCCCGTCGATCACGATGCCTTGGCGAGCCGGCGGGCGGCGACGTCCGCGCCCGACAGATCGTTGCTGCCTTCGTCGACCAGCTTCGCTTCGGCCGGCTTGACGCCCGCACCGAACATCCGCGTGCCCAGCCCGACTTCCTTCTGCGTCACGGTCAGCGCCAGATGCGCGTCGGTCAACAGCTGACGGACCTCGCCCGCAGCGGCCAGCGCGTGCGCGACCTTGGACATGGCTTCCTGGCCGACGATTGCCGACATTTTGGTTTCGCGCCGCGCCGTGGGCAGCGTTGCCGCGAGTTGGGCGATACGGATCATCGCTTCGTCGATGGCGTCTTCGGCGAGGTGAAGATCGGATGCGATCTTTTTCGCCGCTGAAACTCGTTGATTCAGCATTTTCTTTTTCCTTGAAAAAGAATGCTACCGGTTCCCCCCCGCAGCATTCGCTTCGAACATCAGGTCATCACACGACCAAGTCCGACAAGGATCGAATAGAGGGCAGAAAAAGCCAAAATCGTCGCAAAAGCGATCAGAATCGGCCAGATTATCCTTTCCATCAACCCATGCCGGTTGGCCGGCTGGGACGCGGTAGGAAATGGCGAACCGATGTCGAATAGCCGCCGAAACGAACTGCGCCCCGGCTTGGCATCGGCGGCGGGAGTAACATCGCCTAGGTCCATCAGTTGATATGTCAAAGGCTGATAAGGGGTAACATGATCGAAGACACCGTTAACCGCCAGAACCCGTGCTGCCTCTATCCTGTTAGAAACATTAAGCTTCTTTAATACGCGCCGCACACGCTCGTCGACGGTGTGCGGTGAAACATGCATCAAGCGCGCGATCTGCTTGGAATTTTTATGCTCATAAACGTGCCGCAACGTTTCAATCTGCGCCGCAGACAGCAGGCTTATGTAATTGTCAGGGTCGCCTTGCACGCGGTTGGAATAGAGCATCACGAGTCGAAATCAAGGTCGGTAGAAACCTAATTTCCCACCTGGTCCATTCCCGGTTACCGATTCGGCACACCTTCCGCTGCCGGGAATCCTCCGCCCGATCGCCCCTGCGCTATCGCCCGTCCTTGAGCGTGCGATAGCGCAGGATCGATTTTTCGATATGGCGGCGCGCGGCACGGCGCGCGGCGACCGGATCGCTCGCCTCGATCGCAGTGACGATCGCCTCGTGATCGCAATTGATCGTGTGGGCATAGCGCTGATGCCGGACCGGATCGTCGCCCTGCAGATAGAGCCGCCGCGACGGCACGAGCCGCACCCCGAGAAACTGGGTGAACCGCAGGAAATAGGGGTTTCCCGTCGCGCTGGCGATCGCTGCGTGAAAGGCCGCATCGGCGGCGACCGACGCATCGACATCGCTGCTTTCCTCCATGGCAGCCAGCGTGCGCCGCAGTTCGGCAAGATCCTGCTCCGTGCGGCGGCGCGCCGCGAGGTCGGCCATCTCGGCCTCGAACCCCACTCGCATTTCGAGCAGCTTCAGCACATCGTCGATCTCGCCGATTTCCTCGGCGGTGACCTGAAATGCGCGATATTGCGCGCCATCGGGAACATAAGCGCCCGATCCGCGGCGCGATTCGAGCAGGCCGCGCGCGGCAAGCCGCGAATAGGCCTCGCGCACCACCGTCCGGCTGACGCCGAAATCCTCGGTGATCGCTTTCTCGGTCGGGAATCGCGACCCGGGCGGCATATCGCCCGTTTCGATACGCTCCTCGAAGCGCTGGACCAGATCGTCCGCCAGTGACGCCGCCTTGGTTACCGCCATGCACCGGTGCCTATCATCGCGCTGCCATCCTGGCTAGGGCTCGAAGCCGGGTCGCTGGGCATCGACATAGGCCTGCCACATATGTCTCGTCGCGAAATCGCCGCCGCCATCCCACGCCGCGCCGCTATAATAGACGAAGGGCTTCCCCGGCCGGACCCGGACGAGGATCAGATAATTGTCGGCATCTTCGGCAAAGCCCGCGAAGGCAGACGGGTCGACAATGACGGCCGCCGCCATACGGCCCTTGTCGCCGTCGGCAGGACCCCACCAGGTCAAACGCGCAGCCGCTTCGTCCTTCTTTACCTCGCCCGATTTTCCGCCATTGATCGGCCGTTTCGAAATGCCGATGCCGACGATCATCCCGGCATCGCTGCTCGATGCGATGGTCGAGGTCAACCGTGTGAAATTGGTCCCGGCGGGCAAGGTGAAGCGCCGCGTTTCGCGCACCGTGCGAAGGGTATCGACCGGCCACGGTTCGTAGTCGACGATGAAATCGGCGACATCCGGCCCGGCGGAAAGAATGCGGGGACGGACATAGTTGCGCGAGGTCCACAGTTTGTTGTCGTACCAGACACCCAGCCCGCCGATTCCGCGTCCGGTCCCGACATTATAGAAATCGAGCCCCTCGCCATGGTCGCTGTGCTGATCGCCGGTTCGGAGCTGCCGATCCATCCACGGCCAGCGCACACGCTTTCCCCACGCGTCGATCCCCGACGACGACGGCGGTTCGGCCTGTTCGAGCGCACGACTATAGATGCGAAATGCGATGCGGTCGTTTTCCCAGAGCAGATCGCCATAACGATAGCCGGCGACCACTGCCGCCGCGCGCGCCTTTTGCTCGTCCGCCGTCGCCGGGCGCAGCGGCAGATGCTCCTGCGCGACGACAGGCGCGGCAAGCAGTATCGGAAAGAGCAGCGAAGCGCGCATTACCATCCATCCTTCCCATTCAGCGCCAAAGTTGTCTGACAACCTATTGACAGGGTCGCGCCAAAAGGGAAAGACATATGTGAACGGTATCAACAGATGCCGAGGGATATGGGAGCGGAATGTGACGCGAAGCGGTTGGCTCACGCTGGTGAGCGCGATGGCTCTGGCGGCGGCGGGAGGAGCTGCTGCGCAGGAGGGCATTGCACATCCCGATCGCTGGCCGGAGATCGCTGCACACGCGCCCGATACGGCAATCGAAGCCCGCATCGATGCGCTACTCGCCGCCATGTCGCTCGAACAGAAGGTCGGCCAGATCATCCAGGGCGATATCGGCAGCACCACGCCCGACGACGTCGCCACTCATCATCTCGGTTCAATCCTCAACGGCGGCAGTTCGTCACCCGGCGGGGACGAGTTCGGCCCCGCCTCGACGTGGGTTGCAGCGGCCGATGCCTATTACGACGCGTCGATGCGCCCGAACGGCGACTTGCCGCGCATCCCGGTGATCTGGGGATCGGACGCTGTCCACGGCCATAACAATATCGTCGGCGCGACGCTCTTCCCGCACAATATCGGGCTCGGCGCGGCGCGGAACCCAGCGTTGATGGAAAAGATCGGTCAGATCACTGCGATCGAGATGCGCGTTACCGGTCTCGACTGGACCTTTGCGCCGACGATTGCGGTCGCACGCGACGATCGCTGGGGGCGCACCTATGAAAGCTTTGGCGAAGACCCCGCGATAGCGACAAGCTATGCTGCAGCGCTCGTCCACGGACTGCAAGGACGGCGCGGCGATGCCAATTGGCTCAAGGGGCCGCATATCATCGCCACCGCCAAACATTTCCTTGGCGACGGTGGCACCGACGGCGGCCGCGACCGTGGCGACACCCAGGTAGCCGAAGCCGAACTGATCCGCCTCCACACCCCCGCCTATGTCGCGGCACTCAAGGCCGACGTGCAGAGCGTGATGGCGAGCTTTTCGGGATGGAATGGCGTCAAGATGCACGGCAACGCCAGCCTGCTGACCGGCGTACTGAAGCAGCGCTGGCGGTTCGACGGGCTCGTTGTCGGGGATTGGGACGGCCATGCCAAGGTACCCGGCTGCGCCCCCACCGACTGCCCCGCGTCGATCGTCGCCGGGCTCGATATGTATATGGGACCGGCGAGCTGGAAAGGGCTTTACGCCTCGACGCTCGTCGCCGCACGGTCGGGCGAACTGCCGATGGCACGGCTCGACGACGCCGTGCGCCGTATATTGCGCGTGAAGCTGCGCGCCGGATTGTTCGAAGCAGGCAAGCCGTCGACGCGCGAATATGCGGGCCGCACCGACCTGCTCGGCGCGTCCGATCATCGCGCGGTGGCGCGGCAGGCGGTACGGGAATCGCTCGTGCTGCTGAAAAACGCCGGCATTCTTCCGCTCAAGCCCGATGCGCGCATCCTCGTCGCAGGCGACGGCGCCGACAATGTCGCCAAGCAGTCGGGCGGCTGGACCCTGACATGGCAGGGTACGGGCACCAAGCCCGAGCATTTCCCCGGCGCGACATCGATCTTCGCCGGGGTGCGCGACACTGTGACGGCAGGCGGCGGTAGCGCCGAACTGTCGGTGGAGGGCCGCTTCACGACGAAACCCGACGCTGCGATCATCGTGTTCGGCGAGGATCCTTATGCCGAATTCCAGGGCGACCGCGCCGATCTGTATTTCGACGACACGCGTGGAACCCTTGATACGATGAAACGGCTGAAGGCCGCCGGCATTCCGGTGGTCGCCGTCTTCCTCTCGGGCCGCCCGCTGTGGGTCAATCACCACATCAACGCCGCCGATGCCTTCGTCGCCGCCTGGCTTCCGGGCTCGGAAGGCGGCGGTATTGCCGATGTCCTGTTTGGCAAAGCCGACTTCAAGGGCAAGCTGCCCTTCTCGTGGCCCGCCGATGCGAAGGGGGCGCCGCTCAATATAGGCGACGCCGGTTACAGGCCGCTCTTTGCTTTTGGCTATGGCCTCAAGCTCGCCGATCGCAGCCCGTCCGCCGCCCTCTCCGAAGACCCTGGCATCATCGTCGAACAGCGCCTCACCGGCCCGATCTTCACGCGCGGCCGCGCGACCGGCACGCGCCGGCTCCAGATCGACGGCGCGAACGACAGCCCGCAGGCGATCAGCGGCGCCGCCGACAATGGCGCCATCGCCGTCCGTCCGGTCGACCGCGATGCGCAGGAGGACGCCCGCGAGATACTCTGGTCGGGACGTGCGCGCGGGACACTGATCGTCGCCAACCCGCGCGCTGCCGACCTGTCGGGCGCCGGGCCGCTCGCGCTGACGCTCGACCTGCGTGTCGATCGGGCGCCGACGGCACCCGCCACGCTGGAGGTCCGCTGCAGTCCCGGTTGCACGGCGCGTCTCGACATCGCCGGTCGCCTCGCCGCCATCGCCGGTCGCGGCTGGCAGAGCGTGTCGATCCCGCTCGCCTGCCTGCCGGGTGCACGGCTCGATAGCGTTATCGTACCCTTCGCGCTGTCGTCGAGCACCCCGATGCGCCTCACCCTGTCTTCGATCACCCTTACCCCTGCAAAGGATATGACATGTCGCTGAGCCTCCTTGCCCCGCTCATGATGGTGAGCGCGCCCGCCGCCGAGGCCCCCGCAGAGCCTGTGATGCCGCAGCCCGCAGCGATCCTCGCAGCAATGCGCGGGGTCGCCGACTGGCAGCTGACGCATCGCGAAGCATGGGACAAGATGCCCGCGGCGCGGCCGAGTGTGCGCGAACCGCGCGACTGGCAGCAGGCGACCTTCTGGGTCGCGCTCACCGACCTTGCGGAACGTGACGCCCGCTACCGCGACCCGGTCGTCGAACTTGGCCGCGCGCAGAAATGGCAGCTCGGCAAGCTCGCCTTTCACGCCGACGACCAGCTGATCGCGCAGGCGTGGGAATGGGCGGCGCGCAACGGTGCCGGCGCCGAGGCGCTCGTCCCGGCGCGCGCCTATTTCGACAATGTCTTCGCGAATCGCCGCACGAACAGCCTCGAATTCATTCCCACCCAGCCCGGCGGCGGCTATTCACTGTGCACCGAACGCTGGTGCTGGTGCGACGCCTTATTCATGGCGCCGCCGACAATGCTGCGGATCGGCAAAGCCGTCGGCGACAAACGCTATGCGGAGTTCGTCCATGCCGAGTGGAAGACGACCACAGACTATCTCTACGACCCGGGTGAAAATCTCTATTTCCGCGACAGCCGCTTTTTCGACCAGCGCGATGCCAAGGGACGCAAGCTGTTCTGGAGCCGCGGCAACGGCTGGGTGATGGGCGGCCTCGTCCGTGTGCTGCAGGTCCTGGACAAGGACGATCCGCAGCGACCCTATTATGAGAAACTGTTCAAGCAGATGGCGGCGAAGCTCGTCACGCTGCAAAAGGCCGACGGCTATTGGCCGGCGTCGCTGCTCGACAACGACCCCGGCACGCCGCCCGAAACGAGCGGCACCGCTTTCTTCACCTATGCCTTCGCATGGGGCGTCGACAAGGGTCTGCTCGACCGCAAAGTCTATGAACCCGCTGCCGTCCGCGGCTGGCACGCGCTCGGCCGCGCGGTGCAGCCCGACGGCATGCTCGGCTGGGTCCAGCAGGTCGGCGACCGGCCCGACAGCGTGTCCGCGCAGGAAACGCAATTCTACGGGTCCGGCG
Organism: Sphingopyxis sp. GW821-FHT10B01; assembly: GCF_059415685.1. Classification (NCBI taxonomy): domain Bacteria; kingdom Pseudomonadati; phylum Pseudomonadota; class Alphaproteobacteria; order Sphingomonadales; family Sphingopyxidaceae; genus Sphingopyxis; species Sphingopyxis sp. GW821-FHT10B01. The sequence goes on from NZ_JBWKNS010000002.1 coordinate 452,817, forward strand.
CCTTTCTGCTCGCCGGAACCGCAATGTACGACCTAGCGCAAAAGCGCGCGGGCCGCTGATCCGCAGCGCCACTCCGTACCAGTCGCCGATCCGTCTTCGGCATGGGGCAATTGACTTGCGCGGACCAAGTTGTATTACATCTAAAATTGATACCGGTGTCATTGTCATGTTGCGAAATGACACCGGTATCAATCGGGTAAATCGCCGGCACGTCGACCGGCGGCACAGGGAGAGAATATATGTCACGATCGGTCATGATGGCGCGCGGAGCGCTGCTCGCGTCGGCCGCGCTTGTCGCCGCTACCCCCGTCTGGGGCCAGGACACGGCCGACCCCGAAGCCGGCGACACGCAGGCGGCATCCGGCGACGCCGGTTCGGGGGACGAAATCCTCGTCACCGGCACGCGCGCAACCCAGCGCAGCTCGATCGCCTTCAAGCGCGACGCCGACGTCGTCGTCGACGGGCTCGTCAGCGACGAGATTGGCGCGACCCCCGACAATTCGGTCGGCGACACGCTCGAGCGCATCGTCGGCGTGTCGGCAGACCGCTTCAAGGGCAACGCCAACGAGCTGTCGGTGCGCGGTCTGGGACCGACCTTGAGCTTCTCGACCTTCAACGGGCGCGAGGTATCGACCGCGGGGCCCGATCGTTCGGTCGCCTTCCAGCAATTTCCGTCCGAACTCGTCAACGGCGTTCTCGTCTACAAGACCCAGCGCGCCGACTTCCTCGAGGGCGGTGTCGGCGGGGTCATCGAACTCAAATCGATGAAACCCCTCGATTATGGCAAGCGCCGCATCCAGTTCGAGGTGCGCGGCGATTTCCAGCCGCAGGACAATGACGTCTATCAGCACGACGGGCTCGGCTATCGTGCCAATTTCTCCTACACCGACCAATTCTCGACCGGCATTGGCGATATCGGCATTTCGATCGGTTACCAGCGGCAGGACACGTCGACTCCGGAAGATTATTACAACGCCAACGCGACCTTCCAGCTCTGCAACACGGCAGCGACCAACGGCGCGACGAACACCGCGAACTGCACATTCGCGACCGCTCCGCGCAATGCGACCGAAACGATCGTCGCCCCCTATTTCGCCAATTCGTCGCGCAGCTTCCGTACGCAGAAGACCTCCGAAGTGCGCGATGGCCTGATCGGCGCGATCCAGTGGCGCCCCTCACCCGATTTCGAGATTTCGATCGACGGCCAATATTCGAAACGCAACAGCCTCGAGGACCGCAACGTCCTGGGGATCACCGAAGGGCTGCGCGGGGTCCAGCCGCTGATTATCGGCAACGGCAGCAACGGCTATTCGTCCGGCGCGCTGATGAGCTATCGCGGCAATTCAAACCTCGAAAACCAGCTCGAAACACGCCAGCGCAACGAAGAATATCTGGGCGGCGGCCTCAGCCTCATCTGGTCACCCGACCGCTGGAACGTCGCCTTCGACGCCTCTTATTCGAACAGCCATCGTACCGAAACGCAGAAGCAGACGCGTATGCGCTCGACGCGCCGCGTCGGCTATACACTGACCTATGTGGACGACGATGTCGTGCCGGTCGTCGCGTTCGACAATTTCGACATCACCGACCCCAACCTGTTCCTCGCGACCGCAAACACAGCAGTTTATGCGCGCAATCGTTTCGTCACCGACCGCACCGACCGCATCTGGGCGGCGCGGCTGGACATCGACCGCGAACTCGACGGTTTCATCACCGGCATCAAATTCGGCGGCCGCGTCTCGGATCACCAGCGCACCAACGACAATGCGCGCAACAACGACCTCAACACGATCCCGGGCAACGCTGCGACGGTCACCGCGCTGATCACGCAGGCGAACCAGCAGTGCCGCACCCCCTTCACCACCACTTCGTATATGAAGGATATGGGGACCAACGTCACACGCTGGGCGAGCTTCGACAATGACTGCCTGTTCCGCACCTTTGCCGGCAACGACGATGCGCTGCCCTATCCCGCCGACGGCCGCGACCCGAGCGACATCGATGTCACCGAACGCATCTACGCCGCCTATGCGATGGCGAATTTCGCGTCCGACGCGGGCAGCGTGCCGTTCAGCGGCAATGTCGGGCTGCGCTGGGTCAAGACCGACATCACGTCGGTCGGATTCCGCCAGCCGTACCGGCTGACCATCGACAGCGGTAACGACAGCTATGTCATCGCGGTCGATCCGGCAGGACAGCTTGCGACCAACACGGGCAAGGGCAGCTATAATTATTTCCTGCCGAGCGCGAACATCGCCTTCGACCTGTCGCAAGAGGTCAAATTGCGCCTCGCGGCCTACCGCGCCATCGCGCGGTCGGGGATCGAAAGCTTCGGCGCGGGAATCAACCTGACCCCGGGACCCGGGACCGGCGTCGGCAACATCATCTTCAACGCGACCACCGGCAACCCGAACCTCAAGCCGCTGCGCGCGTGGAACCTCGACGCCAGCCTTGAGCTTTATGCGTCGAAGGATACGCTGATCTCGGTCGCGGGCTATTATAAATGGGCAAAAGGCACCGTGATCGGCCGCTCCGAGCCGATCCCCACCGACATCTCTGTCACCACGATCCGCGACAATGGTGCACCGGTGACGGAAACGGTCACCATCAGCCCGGTCGCGCCGACCAATGACCTCGAAACCCGCCACCTCTATGGTGTCGAGGCGACCGCAAGCCATGCCTTCACCTGGCTTCCCGATCCGCTCGACGGGTTCGGCGTCCAGGGATCGGTCAATCGCGCCTTCGCCAATTTCGAATATCCCGACACCTCGCCGATCGCCGATTATGTCGACCCGGCAAACCTCGTCGGGCTGTCGAAATGGACCGCAAGCGGATCGGTGTGGTTCGAAAAATGGGGCCTCTCGCTGCGCGCCAACCTCCGCTACCGCTCGGGCTATTACAAGCCCAACGGCGGCACCAACCGCGCGATTCGCGGCGGCACCTATCTCAACCTGTCGGCGCAATACGACCTCACCAAAAATGTACAGGTCAAGCTGCAAGCGCTCAACGTCACGAACACGCAGGACATCATGTACAAGGGCGGATACGACAGCATCGCAGAGGTCTCGCGCAGCGGCCCGCAATATTTCTTCGGCTTCCGGGTCCGCCTCTGATGCGGATCGGGAGAGCGTTCCTCCAGCTTGCCCTCGCCACCGCCGTCGCGACCTTCCCGGCCGCGGCGGCGGATGCATCGCCCTCGGCGACCTGCCAGGCGAGCGAAGGCTATGCCGACATGTTCGACGGGCGCCGTACCTTCACGCTGCGCCCGGCCGACCTCAATGCGATCAAGGCGGCGCTGCAGAAGGATGCAGCGATCGGTGCGGCCTACCGCGATCTGATTGCGCGTGCCGACAAGGCGCTCGCTGCCAAGCCCGCGTCGGTAATGGACAAGCGCAGCATCCCCGTATCGGGCGACCGCCACGACTATGTGAGCCTCGCGCGCTATTGGTGGCCGAATCCTGCCGATACGAAGGGCCCCTATGTTCGCCGTGACGGCGACACCAATCCGGATATCGAAAGCAATCGCTTCGACCGCACCGCGCTCAGCCGCATGACGCGCGAGGCCGATACGCTTGCGCTCGCCTTTTATTATAGCGACGAGCGAAAATATGCCGAAGGCGCGGCACATGTAATCCGCACCTGGTTCCTCGATCCCGCAACGGCGATGAACCCGAACATGAATTACGCACAGGCCGTGCCGGGCGTCTCGAACGGCCGGCCCGAAGGCGTGCTCGACGGCGCGAGCTTCATCGCGGTCATCGACGCAGCCGGGCTGATCGCGCCGTCGGGTGCGCTGACGCCCGCCGAAACTGCGGCTCTCGAAGGCTGGTTTGCGCGCTATGTCGACTGGATGCTGAAAAGCCCCAATGGCAAGGACGAGGGCAAGGCGTCGAACAATCACGGGCTGTGGTACGACGCGCAGGTCGCGCGCTTCGCACTATTTGCGCGCAAGCCGGAAATCGCGCGCAAGATCGTCGCAGCGTTCCCCAAGGCGCGGATCGCGCGGCAGATCGACGCCGCGGGCGCGCTCCCTGCCGAACTCGGCCGCACGCGCAGCTTCCACTACTCGCTTTATGCGTTGGGTGCGGCCTACACCGTCGCCGACAGCGCGGCCTGTCTCGACACAGACCTCTATCGCGCCGAGGAAGACGGCCGCTCGCTCCGCAGGGCGACCGATTATGTCGCCGCCTATCGCGGCCGCGCCGCCGACTGGCCGTATAAGGAGCAGGGCTGGCCCGCCGGCACGCTCGACGAATTGCTCGTGCGCGCCGATAGTGCCTGGGGACCCGGCGCCTATCCGCGCAGCGCAAGCGGCGACCTGTTGCTGCGCTATCGCGTGCCCTAAGGACAGACGATGATCGCGCGCCGCTCCCTGCTGATCACCGCCTTGCTGGCCGCTCCGGCCGCTTGGGCGAAGCCGCCGAAGGCGTTCGACATTCGCGCGATCGAGCGCCGCCGGCTTCTCCCTCAAGCCAAGACCGTACTTGCAGTCGGGCCGCGCACCATCGCCGCAATCCCCGCGCCGCGCAGCCCGGCGGGACCGCGGGACTATTATTCCGAAGGTGACTATTGGTGGCCTGACCCAGCCAACCCCGGCGGCGCCTATATTCGCCGCGACGGCCGCTCGAACCCCGACAAGTTCGACGGGCACCGCGACGCATTGATCGCCTTCGGCCGCACCGTTCCGACACTCGCCGCCCTGTGGGACCTCACCGGCGAGGCGCGCTTTGCCGAAGCCGCAATGCGTCACCTGACCGCATGGTTCGTCGACCCGAAGACGCGGATGAACCCCAACCTCAATCACGCGCAAGCGATCATCGGCGTCAACAGCGGCCGCGCGATCGGCGTGATCGACACGCTGCAGATCGTCGAAGTCGCGCGCGCCGCAGCGCTTTTCGCGCGCAAGCAAGCGCCTGGCTATGCCGCGATCCGTGCGGGCGTCGAGGGCTGGTTCGCCGAATATCTGGGCTGGCTCACGACCTCACCCTTCGGCACAGCCGAACGCGACGAGAAGAACAACCACGGCACCTGTTGGCTGTTGCAGGCGGCATCCTTCGCCGCCTTGCTCGGCCGCACCGACATCCTCGATGACGCGCGTAAACGGCTCCAGACGATCATCGTCCCGACCCAGATCGAACCCGACGGGCGCCAACCGCTCGAACTCGCGCGCACCAAGCCCTACGCCTATGCGCTCTTCAACCTCGACGCGCTCGCCGCTTCGGCGTGGCTGCTAGGCGGCGGCGAACTGATCGACTGGAAGACCCCTGATGACCGTTCGATCGGCGGCGCGATCGCGTGGATGGCGCGCTTCATCGCCGACAAAAGCCAATGGCCGCTCGCGCCCGATATCGAATATTGGGACGGCTTCCCGGTGCGTCAGCCCAGCCTGCTCTTCGGCGGCCTCGCACAGCAGCGTGACGACTGGCTAACGTTGTGGCAGCGCCTGAACCCTGACCCGGCGATCGGTGAGGTTGTGCGCAACTTCCCGGTCCGCCAGCCATTGCTCTGGGTGCCCGCCTAGCCGCCAGTTGCCTCCTCCCGATCCGTGCGCAGGCTTGTCCACCTCATCCCATATCGTCATTCACGACCCTTAGGTCTGCGAGAGACGCCATATCGTCTCGGGCGATTTTGTTACCGATAGCACGTCATGTCTCACAATCGCTGCCGGGCACGCCGAACCGGCCAGTTCCGGAGAGGCCCAGGAACTGGCCGGACAGCGGTCCGACAAAGGCTGGCGGGTGCCGGGGTTCAGCCCTTGCAGGCCTGCTTGTTCTTGTTGCCCGCGAGACGGCAGTCATAGGTGACCTTCTTGCCGTTGCTCAGCGTCGCCTTGGCGAGATGCGTATTCTGCCGCGTCGAGGCGACCCGCTTGGGTGCCGCAGTCGTCGCGGCCTTGGGGGCGGCAGTCTGTTTCGCCGCGATATGCGCGACCGGCTTGGCGGCGGCGCTCGACGAGGCGGCCGGCGTCGAGGCAAAGACCGGGGCGGTGATCATCATCGTCGAGGCAAGACCGAGCCCGACAAGAGTACGAAAGCGTGCCATATTCTTCACTCCATAAATCCACGAAAGCGGACGAGATGAACCAGGATGTCCAGGCGGGAACCGGGGCGGAGAGTCAGGGGGATGGCCCCGCCTTGGACGTCCCCCTTCTAACGCCTCCGATCCAACCGGGGCATGGCCGCCACATGACAATATCGTAATCCTCGCGTCAGCTTCCGGACGGACACGCCCGCCTATCTTTGTCTCATCGACCAACGGGAACCACGCGCGATGGCCGCCCGGATTGCGAAGGACGTTCCATGAAGAAATGGCTTTTCGCTCTGCTGCTCATGCTCGCTGTCGCCGCGGCAGCCTATCTGCACGCTGGCTATTACAACGGGCCGCTGTTCCACGACATGCCGACCGCCGATGCTAGCCCCGCCAAACCCGCGATCGTCATGCTGTCGGGCGATATGGGCAACCGGGTCGGCAAGACGCCCAGGATTGCTGCGCGGCTGCACGCGCGCGGCTATGCCGTCGTCACCGTCAATTCGCTGACCTATTTCTCCGCGCGCCGAACGCCCCGGCAAGCCGCCGGATTGATCGAAACGGCGATGATCCGGGCGATGAAGCTGGGAAAAACCGATCATGTCGTGCTGATCGGCCAGTCCTTTGGCGCGGACATGCTCCATGCAGGCCTCGCACAATTTCCGGCCGCCGCCCGCAAGCCGATCCGCTCGGTAGTGCTGATCGTACCTGGCGAAGACATCATCTTTCGCGCCTCGCCCATCGAACTCGCCGGGCTCGAGACCGCCGATCAGCGCGCCTATCCGACCGCATCGCGGCTCCGCTGGGTGCCCGTAACCTGCATTCACGGCGCCGAGGAGCCGGACAGCCTGTGCCCCGAGCTTCAGATGCCCAATGTCCGCCGGATCACCCTGCCCGGCGGACACGGGCTGCATTCCGATTATCGCGCCATTGAAGATGCGATCAGGCCCGCGATCGTTAATCCGCCAGCCGCAAAGGAGGCAATGAGATGAGGTTTTGGGTCCTGGCGCTGCTTATGGCGCTATCCAGCGGTGCGCAGGCCGCAACGGCAGCGACGCCGATCGGGCTATGGCAAAACCCCAAGGGAACGATCCTTGTACGCACGCATAGCTGTGGCCAGCTGCTCTGCGGCGATATCGTCTGGGCTGGCCCCAAGGCGATCGCCGATGCGCGCGACGCCGGGGTGGCTTCGCTGGTGGGCACCGAATTGCTCAGCGACTATCGCGCAAGCGGCGTCGGCCGCTGGACCGGGCAGGTCTATGTCCCCGATCAGGGACGTCGCTTTTACTCGACGATCGAACTGAAGAACCCGAACAGCTTGCGTATATCGGGCTGTATCCTGGGCGGGTTGATCTGCAAGCATCAGGAGTGGACCCGGCGATGACAGCCTTCCGGGATAGCATGGCGTGGATCCAGCACAACAAGCGGCGCGCGTCGATCGGCGCCGCGCTGCTTGTCGCTGCTCTCGGCCTGACCGCGCTGTTCAGGCTGCTCCATTCGGTTCGTCCGCACGAGATACGTCATGCCTTCGACGCGCTGTCGGCGGGTCAGGTCGGCGCGGCGCTGCTGTTGACGACCGCAAGCTATATACTGCTGACGTTGTACGACCGCTTCGCGTTGCAGGTCATCGGCCGGCGATTGCCCTGGCGGACCTATGCGCTTGCATCCTTCACCAGCTATACGCTCAGCCACAATCTGGGGTTGGCGCTGCTCACCGGCGGGTCGGCGCGCTACCGCGTCTATCGCGCGGCGGGGCTGAGCGGCGGCGAGATCGGCAGCGTGATTGCGCTGGCGAGCCTGAGCTTCTGGAACGGCGTCATCCTTCTCGCGGGCCTCGCCGCGCTGACGAGCACACATATATTGCCCTTCTTCGATTGGGGGCTGTCGCTTCACTGGCTGCATCTCGCCGGGCTGGGCGTGCTGACCCTGTGCCTCATCCCATTGCTGCTCCGTCATTTCGGACTGGAGGCGGTCGAGATCGGCGGCTGGCGCACGCCGCTGCCGGATCTCAAGCGCAGCGCCGGGATGACCGTGGTTGCCGCGCTCGATCTCGCCGCCGCGAGTGCCGCGCTTTATGTCCTGCTCCCCGCCCCCGATCCCGCCGCCTACCCCGCCTTTTTCCTGGGCTATGCGCTCGCGATCATCGCGGCGCTCATCAGCCATGTGCCCGGCGGCCTCGGCGTATTCGAGGCGGTGGTGATCGCGACCGTACCCGGCGACAAGGCGCAACTGCTCGCCGCGTTGCTGGCGTATCGCGCCATATATTATCTGCTGCCCCTGCTGGTGGCGGCACTGCTGCTCGCCTGGCACGAAAGCAAGGCCTGGCGGGCACCGGCAAGGGATATTGCGCAGGCGGGCCAATCGCTCCTCCGCGAGCTGGCGCCGCCCCTGCTCGCCGCGCTGGTGTTCGCGGGTGGACTGATCCTGCTGCTGTCGGGCGCGACCCCGGCCGATGTCAGCCGCATGCACGACCTCAAGCACGTCCTGCCGCTCCCGTTTGTCGAGGCCTCGCATATCGCCGCCAGCCTGTCGGGGACGCTGCTGCTCTTTCTCGCGCCCGGACTGTTCCGCCGCCTCGACGGTGCTTTTGTCGCGACGCGCGCGCTGCTGCTCGCCGCGACCCTTTTTTCGCTCGCCAAGGGCTTCGACTATGAAGAGGCGCTGATCCTGTCGGCGATATGCGCCGCGCTCCAATGGAGCCGGCCGGCCTTCTACCGCACCACATCGCTGCTCGATGCACCGCTGTCGAGCGGCTGGATCGTCGCCGCGATGACCGCCGTCATGGCGTCGGCTTTCGCCGGCTTCTTTGCGTACAAGCATGTCGCCTACACGAGCAGCCTGTGGTGGCAGTTCAGCCTGAACGGCGATGCACCCCGTTTTTTGCGCACGCTCTTCGGTATCGCCGTACTGGTGGCCGGCCTCGCGCTCTGGCGGCTGCTTGCGCCATCGACGCGCGCGGGCGACGACAAAAAAATCACCTTCGATCAGCTCGGACCGGCGCTGGCCGTCGCCGACCATAGCGATGCATTCCTCGCTTTCACCGGCGACAAGCATTTCCTGCTTGCCGACGAAGGCGATGCCTTTCTGATGTACCGGGTGCAGGGCGCAAACTGGATCGTGATGGGCGATCCCGTTGGAAGCGAAGAGCGCTGGGCGGACCTGCTGTGGAAATTGCGCGAACGCGCCGATGCGGCGCAAGGCCGCGTTCTCCTCTATCAGATCAGCGGCGCCTGCCTGCCGCCCGCGATCGATCTGGGCCTGTCGATCGTCAAATATGGCGAAGAGGCGCTGGTCGAACTCGCCACCTTCTCGCTCGCGGGTCCGCAGGCCAAGTCGTTGCGCCATTCCGAGCGTCGCGCGATTCAGGACGGCGCAACCTTCGCTATCATCCCCGCGGCCGATGTGGCGCACCATCTGACCGAACTCAAAGCCGTATCGGACGATTGGCTCGACGCGAAAAAGCAGCGCGAAAAGGCGTTCAGTCTCGGCAGCTTCGATCCCGCCTATCTGACGCATTTCCCCTGCGCTGTTGTGCGCGTTGACGGGCGCATCGTCGCTTTTGCCAACATCCTTGCGACCCCGAACCACGAGGAGATGTCGGTCGACCTGATGCGCCATGCACGCGATGTCCCCTATGGCGTGATGGATTTTCTCTTCTTGCGTCTGATCCAGCATGCGCAGGCGGAGACGTATCGATGGTTCACGCTGGGAATTGCGCCGCTTTCGGGGATCGACGGGCGCAAGCTCGCGCCGGCTTGGGCGCGCGGCGCCGCTTTCCTGTTCCGCCACGGTGAAGCGCTCTATGGCTTCGAGGGGCTTCGAAACTACAAGGCCAAGTTCGCGACGCATTGGGAACCGCGCTATATCGCAGGGTCGCGCGGCATGGCCTTTGCCCGCGGCATGACCGCCGTGCATCACATCGTCTCGCGCCCCGCCGCGGCGAAGGACGATGGCGCGATCGTCGCCCAAGCGCTGCGTGATCGAAAGCCGGCGGCTTCGCCTTCGCCATGACCGCGCAAACCGCTATAGACAGCCGCGAGGCACACATCTTCGGGCTGGAAAGTTTCGCTATGTCGCAAAAGATACTGGTGATCGAGGACGACCGGACGACAGCGGACTTCATCTGCAAGGGCCTGACCGGCGAGGGGTTTCTGGTCGATCATGCCGCCGACGGGCGCGATGGTTTGTTCCATGCGACCGACGGCAGCTATGATGCGATCGTCCTCGACCGTATGCTGCCCGGCATGGACGGTATGGCGGTGCTGGCCGCGATGCGCGCCGCGCAGATCGCCACCCCCGTCATCATCCTTTCGTCGCTTGGCGCAGTCGACGCGCGGGTCGAAGGGCTGACCTCGGGCGCCAATGATTATCTCGCGAAACCCTTCGCCTTTTCGGAGCTTCTCGCGCGGTTGAACCTGTTGATGGCAAAGCCATCGGGCGGTGTGGCGGCCGAAACGATGCTGATGTGCGACGATCTGGAAATGAACCTGCTCAGTCGCCGCGTGACCCGCGCCGGCAAGCGGGTCGATCTGCAACCGCGCGAGTTCCGGCTGCTCGAATATCTGCTGCGCCACAAGGATCAGGTCGTAACCCGGACGATGATGCTGGAAGGTGTGTGGGAATATCATTTCGATCCCGGCACCAACGTTGTCGACGTTCACGTCAGCCGTCTGCGCCGCAAGGTCGACGACGGTTTCGACAAACCCCTTGTCCATACCATTCGCGGCGCCGGCTATATGCTCGGCAACCCGGACTGACGCGCGATGCGGCGGGCACTTTTCGGAAGCACGATCGTCCGCCTGACGCTGATGCTCGTGTTCGCACAGGTCGCCGCGCTCATACTTGGCCTGACCGTTATCCATCGCTTCACCTCGGCGACGATCCTGTCCGACGCCCGCACCGCCGCCGAGGTCGCCCGCGACGATCTGATCGACGATTATCGACAGTTGGGCCTGTCCGGGCTGATAGAGGCGATCGATTACCGGTTGAAGGCGCGCGACGATCGCAATTTCATCGTTCTGCTCAAAGCGCCCGACGGCAGACGGCTGGCAGGAAACCTGCGCGAATGGCCGGCAACCGTCGCCGACACCGCGCACTGGCGACAAAGATCGCTCTCCCGCGAAGGCTCTACGGTGGCCGAACCGATGGGCGTGGTCACGGCGCGCCTGCCCGGCGGCTATGCCTTGCTGACCGGAGAGGTGCTGGAAGCGCAGCGCCAACTGGCCCAAGCCAGCGAGACCGCCTTCCTGTACGCGCTCGCCGTCGGTGTCTTGATCGCCGTGCTTATGGCGGCGCTCGTCGCGTGGATATTGGCGCGCCGCATCGACGTATTCTCGCGCGCGGCGAATGCATTCGTCGGCGGCAAATTCGACACCCGCGTCGAGCGCGACGAAACCGGCGATGCCTTCGACCGGCTGGCGCTTTCGATCAACGCGATGTTCGGCCGTATCGCGGGGCTGGTGCGCGAACTGCGCATGGTGACCGATTCGATGGCGCATGATTTGCGCTCGCCGGTGTCGCGGATGAAGGCCCGCCTCGAACAGGCGCTCGGGCGGACAAATGACGCAGATGCGCAGGTGGCCATCGCTGGCGCGATCGAGGAAGCTGACAGCCTCCACCGCCTGCTCGACACCGCGCTCGAAATCAGCCGGACCGAGGCCGGGATCGGCCGCGACCAGTTCACGCGCTTTGCCATCCGCCCGATGCTCGAAGACATGGCGGAAGTTTATGGTCCCCTGGCCGAGGATCGCGGCTTTGCGATTTCCGTCGATGCCCCGACGAATCTCGACATATTTGCGCACCGCGAATTGCTGGTGCGTGCGCTTTCCAACCTTGTCGACAATGCGCTCAAATATGCCGCCGGTGGATCGGCTATCCGGATCGCTGCGCGGCAAACTGACGGCCACATCATCGACCTGATAGTGGGCGACGACGGCCCGGGGCTGACCGAAGGCCAAATGGTCGACGCGGCGCGCCGCTTTGTCCGCCTCGACCCGGCGCGCGGCGGCACCGGTGCGGGGCTTGGCCTGTCGCTCGTCGAAACGATCGCCCATCTGCACAGCGGCACGATGCATATCGAGCCCAATCCGCCGCACGGACTGCGCGTGCGGCTGAGCTTGCCGGTCGCCTCCGACCGTCACCGCTCCTAGATATGGACAGCGTAGGTGATGACGAAGCATGCGAGCGTCATCAACAACATGCCGGCAATAAAGCTGGCATCCGCCAGCTGCTCGAGCCGGTGCAACCGCCGCGATGAATCCAGCCGCAAGGCGAAATAGGATGACAGCATCGCGGTGAGGAACAGCAGCGCGTCGATCGACAACAAGTCATCGGCGAGCGTCGTGCGCCGGGCGACACTGATCGTGACCTGCAAGATGCCGATCCCGGTCAGGCAGACGCCGACCATCGCAGCCGCGATCGGGCAGATGAGCCGGCAAGTGCGCTCGTCAAGCTCGGCACTGGAAGGCATAGAATCCTCCGTAGGACGGTGAACCGGAGGCTCCTCGCCCGCAAGGTTGCGGCGCAGCGCCATGACGGCGATGGATAGGGTGCGCTCCGGCCACCTGCGTCCGGAAAGGATGGTATCCGTGGCCATGCGACCGCAGCATGGACGGACGGTTACGGATCCGCAATTTGGCCGAAGCGGATTGCACGCCTGCTCCGCGCTTACTCTCCCCGTGTCGCCCGGCGCGCGGTCAGCGGCACGAGGATCAGCAGACCCGCAATGATCCAGAATGCAATTGGCAGGCCGACGGCCTTGGCCAGAAAACCGATTCCCGCCGGTCCCACGAGAATGCCGGCATATCCCAATGTCGTCAGGGCGCCGATTGCGAGCGCCGGCGGCATGCTGGTCTGGGCTCCGGCACGCCGGAACAACACGGGCACGATATTGGATGCCCCCAAGCCTATGAGCAGAAAACCCGCCAGCGCAACCGAAGCAACCGGAACCGCAAGCATGACTATAAATCCTGCCACAGCCACCACCCCGCCGACGAGCAAGGTGCGATAGTCGCCGAGCCGGGTGACCAGATTGTCGCCCAAGAGGCGACCGATCGTCATGGCAACCGCGAACAGGATATAGCCGACACCGCCTTGCTCCACGCCCACGAGGCCCGCTTGCGTTATCAGAAGCGCACTCCAATCGAGCATAGCGCCTTCGGCCAGAAAAGTGACCATCGCGAGGATCGACAAGAGAAGGACGATCCCTTTCGGACGCACAAACAATGGTCCCTCTTCTACCGCAACCATGGCGAAAAGGCGCGGCGTGGCGGCGAGCATCGCCGCGAGCATCAGGCCCGCGCAGACGAGACTGCTGGTCAGCAGATCGAACCGCATCGTCAGGAACAACGTCATCAGGGCGGATCCGGCAAATCCGCCGATGCTGAACAGCGCGTGGAAACCCGACATGAGCGGCTTGCCCGCAGCGCGTTCGACTTCCACGGCGTGCACATTCATCGCGACGTCCAAAGATCCGAGCGCGCCTCCGAAGAGCGACAGGGCCATGCCGAGAGCGAGGGGCGTCGACGCAATCGTGAGGAACGGGAGAACGCCCGCCAATGCAAAGCCGCTCACGACGATAACCGGCTTGCTGCCGAACCGTGCGCTGAGGGGCCCGGTCGCGATCATCGCGACAACCGAACCCGCACCGATACAAAGCAGCAAAAGGCCGAGCATGGCATCGTCCACGCCGAGACGCTGTTTGGCGAATGGAACAAGCGGTGCCCAGCAGGCGATCCCGAAACCGGCGACGAGAAACGAGAGGCGGGTCGCCAGCCGGGTGGCCGGACGGTCTGCAGAAATCATATCGCTGTTCCCCGGAAAATTCAGTCGCGCCCGGCGACGATGATCGTGCCCGCTCCGGCCGCGTCGAGCGATGCGCACTGCCCGCCGGTGACATCGGGGCCGACGATCAGTGTATCGACCTGCCGGAGCGAAGCGATCTGATGAACCGCTCGCCTGTCGATCTTGTCATGGGTCGCGAGAACGGCCGTACGGCGTGCCGAGGCGATAACGGCGCGCTTGAATGTCGCGTCTTCGAAATGGTCGGCAGCCAGGCCATCCTCCGAGACCGAGCAGGCGCCCATAAAGGCCCGGTCGAAGCGCATCTGGACGATCGCCTGCACGGCCACTGCATCCACGCACCCCCCGATCAACGGATCGGCCATCCCGCCGACAACCAGCAGGCGAAGATCTTGCCGGCGAAGCGCCTCGGCAGCAATGTCGACCGAATTCGTTGCGACGGTCAGGCCAGCTTCTTCGGGAAGATGTTCGACCATGGCGAGGTTGGTGCTGCCACTGTCGAGAAACAGGAACTCTCCCGGCGACACGAGATCCGCCGCAGCCCGTGCAAGAAGCTGCTTCTGCTCGCGACTCTCTCCAACCCGCGCGGCCAGCGGCATCGCATCGGGGGAGATCGGCAGCGCGCCGCCATAGACACGGCGGCAACGGCCTTCCGCAGCCAGCGCCCGCAGGTCGCGGCGGATCGCATCTTCGGAAACGCCGAATTCGGCAGCAAGCACATTCGCCGTCACCGCAAGCCCGTTGGCGAGCCTCGCAGCGATGATGTCGCGTCGCGCAGTGGGAAGGTCCGTCATCATGCAACGCGCATATCGTGCACAAACGTGCACGTCAACACGCCGAATCATGCATTACCATGCACCGCGAGCGGATTCGCGGAGGGCCGGCGTTCTGACTGGCGTCGATGCTGCCGCGCTTTCGGCGCTTCATCCCGGAGTTACGGGAAACTCCGATCCAAAGCCGCTAACGCCATCAATCCAGAACCACCTCGACCTCGCGGGCCTCGCGGATATCCTCCGACGACACCCCGGCCAGAATCCGGTAGCGGCCCGGGATCACCCGCCACTGCCCTGCCGTCGGATCGAATTGCGAAAAAGCGCGCGGATCGAGGGTGACGGTGATGGTCCGGCGCGCTTTCGGCGCGAGGTCGACCTTTGCGAAACCGCGCAGCGCGATCGGCGGGTCGCCCGCCGCCGCCGTGACGGGTGCAACGTAGATTTGCACCACTTCCTTGCCTGCGCGCTTGCCGTCGTTGCGCAGCGTCACCCGAACGGGCACCGCCTCGCTCCCCTTGATCCGCGCGGGAGCAGAAAGGCCCGAAAAGGTAAAGCTGGTGTAGCTGAGCCCGTGGCCGAACGCGAACAGCGGCTTGAGCCCGCGTGCCGCGTAGCCCCGGTATCCGACAAGCAATCCTTCGGAATAGGGCGTCTTGGCGCCCTTGAGGTTGATCGTGTCATCCTCGGTCCGCGCCGGAAAGGTCACGGGCAGCTTGCCCGACGGGTTGACCTTGCCGGTCAGGACATTTGCAAGCGCTGCGGCGCCGCCCTCGCCCGGCAGCCACATGTCGACGATCGCCGGTGCCCTCTCGGACCAGGGCATCGTCATCGCCGCGCCCGCATTGACGACGACGACGGTCTTCGGATTGGCGGCAAGGATCGCCTCGACCAGCTTGTTCTGGTCGCCAGGCAGATCGAGCGAGGTGCGGTCATATCCCTCGCCCTCGGTCGTCGACGACGAGCCCACGAACAGGATTGCGGCATCGGCGCCGCGCGCCGCCGCGACCGCCTCGTCGAACGAGGGCAGCGGCTCGCGAATACCGAAGCTCAGATATTCATAGGGCGTCTGACCGGTGACATAATCGATGCGGATCGGATAGCTGCGTCCCGCCTCGAGCGCGAGCGACACGGTCCGCCGCGGGATCGGGAAGCCCAACACATCGCGGATGTCAGGTTTCGACGCGCTTTCCTTCGACAGCACGGTCTTGCCGTCGAGCGTGATTGTCGCATTGCCGGTGCCGCGGGTGCTGAATTCATAGGTGCCGCTCTTGTCGGGCCAGAACAGCCCGTCCCAGCGAAACGCGGCATAGCCCGTAACCTGCGGCCCCGCGATATTGCCGCTGATCCGTTTCAGGAAGCTGGTCGCAGTTTCGCGCTTCACCGGCTCGCCGCTCATATCGGCGTTGGCGTAATAGGTCGCCGCGAGGCCGGTGACGCTACGGTCGGTGCCGGGGCTGAACAGCTTCGAATTGGCCCCGGGCGGTGTTTCTTCATTGTCGACGCCGCGGGCGAAGCTGATCTTCACGCCGGGCAGCGCCGCCTTGAGCGCCGCGAGCGGCGTGCTCGTCTCGAACGGCACAACGGCCGAGCTGCCACCGCCCTGGATGCGCACGACGTCGGCGTTGGGGCCGATCACCGCGAGCGACTTGATCGACGACGGGAGCGGCAGGACGCCGCTGTTCTTGAGCAGGACGATCGCTTCCTCGGCGGCGCTCTGCGCCAGCGCGGCGTTGCGCGGCATCGTTTCGGCGACGGCGCGCGCAGTGCCGCGTTCGATCGCGCCGCTCCGCACGATCAGCCGCACCATGCGGCGGGCATTGTCGTCGATCTGTGCCGTCGTAACCTTGCCCTCGTCGACCGCTTTCCTGAGCTTCGGGCCGAAATGGTTCGGCGGTCCCGGCATTTCGAGGTCCATGCCGGCATTGACGGTGGTCGCCGTCGAATGGACCGCGCCCCAGTCGGACACGACGAAACCCTTATAACCCCATTCGGTCTTGAGCAGGTCGGTGAGCAGCCAGCGGTTCTCGGCCGCATGGGTGCCGTTGATCTTGTTGTACGACGCCATTACCGACCAGGGATCGCCCTGCTTGATGACCATCTCGAACGCCGGCAGATAGATTTCGCGCAGCGTCCGCGGATCGACGACCGAGTCGACGATGAAGCGGTTGGTTTCCTGATTGTTCGCGGCGAAATGCTTGAGCGAGACGCCAATGCCTGCGCCCTGCGCACCCTTCACATAGCCGAGCCCGATCTGGCCCGCGAGATACGGGTCTTCGGAATAGGTTTCGAAATTGCGGCCCCAGCGCGGGGTGCGAACGATATTGACCGTCGGCGCGAGCAGCACGTCGGCGCCGTGCGCAAGCGTTTCCTTGCCGATCGCCGCACCAACCCTTGCGGTCAGTTCGGGGTTCCACGTCGCCGCCATCGCGACGCCGACGGGAAAGACCGTCGCCGGCTTGCCCTCGGGCGAGCGCACGCCCGTCGGCCCGTCGGTCATGCGGATCGACGGAATGCCGAGCCGCTCGATCGGATTCAGCGTCATCGACGATTCGCCCGCAAGCAGCAGGATCTTCTCGTCGAGCGTCAGCCGCGCCATCAGATCGTCGACCCGCGCCTCGACCGGCGCCGCTTTGTCCTTGTAGATCATATCCTGCGCCTGCGCGCCGGACAGCGCCACCGTGGAGGACAGCAGAGTTGCCGCCAGATAGGCTGCCCGGCTCTTCATCACTTGATCTCCGCCAGATCCTTGGCCGTCGCGGCCAGCATCTCGTCGGTGATCTTGCCATTCGAATAGGGCTGGAGCTGCGACAGGCTGATCGCCTTGAACATCTCATATTCGGGCAACGCGATCATACCGGGGAAATGCTTTTCGATCACCGCCTTGCCCTTCTCGTCGGCGACGATGTCCTGCAACGGAGTGTCGAGGTTGAACTTTGCGTCGCTTGCAGCCGGTGCCGGTGCGGGCGCTGCGGGCGCAGGCGCGGGGGTCGCCTGGGCAAAAGCGGGGGCGGCGGCCATCAGCGCCGCAACAAACATGGCAGTTTTCATCATTCTTCTTCCTTTCCGAGATCGGCGACCATCGCTTCTCTGATCAGATATTTCTGGACCTTCCCCGTCACCGTCGTGGGGAACTCGTCGACGATACGCACGTAACGCGGGACTTTATAGTGGGCGATCTGGCCGCGGCAGAATTCGCGTATATCCTCGGCGTCGGCGCTGGCGTCGGCGCTGGCACCGGGCTTCAGCCGCACCCATGCGCAGAGCTCCTCACCCATGCGTTCGTCGGGAATACCGACCACCGCGACATCCTCGACCGCGGGGTGGCGATAGAGATAGTCCTCGACTTCGCGCGGATAGATATTCTCGCCGCCGCGGATCACCATGTCCTTGAGGCGCCCGACGATATTTCCATAGCCTTGCGGGTCGATCGTCGCGAGGTCGCCCGAGTGCATCCAGCCGTCTTCGTCGATCGACTCCATCGTCCGCTGCGGCTCGTCCCAATAGCCGATCATCACCGAATAGCCGCGGGTGCACAGCTCGCCGGCTTCGCCCGACGGCACGACATGGCCCTCGGCATCGACGATCTTGCATTCGAGGTGCGGCTGCACCCGGCCGATCGAACCGACACGGCGTTCGAACGGATCGTCGGGCGCGGTCTGGAAACTCACCGGGCTGGTCTCGGTCATGCCATAGGCGATCGTGACATCGCGCATGTTGAGCCGCTCGACCACCTGCCGCATCAGCGGTTCGGGACAAATTGCGCCCGCCATGCAACCGGTGCGCAGCGACGAGACGTCGAAATCGTCGAAGCGCGGATGCGCGAGCACCGCGATGAACATGGTCGGCACGCCATAGAGCGACGTGCACCGTTCGGCCTCGACCGCGCGCAGCACCGCTTCGGGATCGAAGCCTTCGGATGGATAGATCATCGCCGCGCCGTGGGTGAGACTGGCGAGATTACCCATCACCATGCCGAAACAATGATAAAGCGGCACCGGGATACAGATGCGATCGCCTGCAACCAGCCCCTGCGTCCGGCCGACGAAATAGCCGTTGTTGAGGATATTGCGATGGCTGAGCGTCGCCCCCTTGGGCAGGCCGGTGGTGCCGCTGGTGAACTGGATATTGATCGCGTCGTTCGGGTCGAGCGTCGGACCGATGGCGGCAAGGCGCTGGCGGTCCGTATCGCGCCCCTGCGCTGCCGCAGCGTCGAAACCCAGCCAGCCAGGCCGCGCCTCTCCGCCGATCAGGATCAGCGACCGCAGCGTCGGCAGACGCGCGGCACAAAGCTGGCCGGGTGCGCTTTCAAAAGCCTCGGGCGCGAGCTCTTCGATCATCGCGGGATAGTCGCTGGTCTTGAAGCGCGTCGCCGCAACCAGTGCCGACAGCCCGACCTTGTTGATCGTATATTCGACCTCGGACAGGCGATAGGCCGGGTTGATCGTGACGAGGATCAACCCGGCGCGCGCTGCGGCGAACTGGGTCAGCGTCCATTCGACACAATTGGGCGCCCAGATGCCGATCCGGTCGCCGGGGTTCAGTCCGAGCGCGAGCAACCCCGCAGCGAGCGCATCCGACCGTTCGAGCAGCTCCGCAAAGGTCCAGCGTATGCCCTGCGCAACCGACACGAGCGCATCGCGCGTGCCCCAGCGCTCGGCGGCGAGCGCAAGCGCATCACCGATACTATGCTCGATCAGCGGCGGCTCGCTCGCCCCGGCGACATGGCTCGTCATTTTCCGGGCGCCTCGCAAGCGAAGCTGGCAGCCTCATCGGTCGAACCCTTGCCGTCCCACTTCGCAACCTTGGGGAACGGGCAAAGCGGCCGCGTCCGCCCCGCTTTTGCGGGAAGACCGATATAGGCAAACAGGTCGTTGTCATATTTGGTCGCGATAATGCGCTCGGGTGCGGGGCCGCCCTGGCGCCAGCTGTCCAGCGCCGCCAGCGGATCGAAACTATTGGGTCCCGGACCGCCGAGGCAATGCGACATGCCCGGCACCATGAACAGACGGGCCGAGGTGGCGGCGGCGCGCGGGTTGGCCGCGACGACGCGCTCGTAATAGTCGAGCGTGTTCTGCGCCGGAATCCCGGCGTCGTTCCAGCCATGATAGAGGATCAGCTTGCCGCCGCGTTTGAAGAAAGCGCCAAGATCGGCCTTGTCGGCGTCGAGATCGCCGCCGACGCGAGCCTTCGCCAACGCATAGTCGCGGTCGAGATTAAACTCGGACAATTGCCATTCGGGATTGCCGTGCACGAAATAGCGGAAGAATTGCGTTCCGAATTTCACATGCTGCGAACTGCTGCCCGTCAGCCACATCGCCCAGGTACCGGCTTCGGCCTCCGCGCCCGGCGCAAAGCCGGGGTAGAAGGATTTACCGTCGGCGGTCTTCGGGCCTTCGTAGAAAAGTTTCGCAGTCGCGACTTCGCCCGCCGTCAGGCAATCGGCGCCGTCACCGGCCTTGCATGCGAGCTTGGCGAGATCGACGCGGCACGCGCGCGGATCGTCGATCACGCCGTCCTTGACGCCGTCGAGCCCGTCGCATTGCCCGAGCGACGCCGTTTGGAGCAGCTTGAGTTTCGCCATCGACAGGTCGCCGCCCGGCTTGTTCGCCGCGATGGCATTGCTGGTAAAGGCGCTGGCCATGCGCGTCCAAGGCATCGCCGGGGCCCCCGCGATGATCGCGTCATAGTCGGCGGGATAACGCTGCGCGAGGGTGAGCGCCTGCCGTCCGCCATCCGAGCAGCCGTGGAAATAGCTTGCCGCGAGCGGGCCTTCATAAAAGGCTGCGATCACCTGCTTCGCGGTCTCCGCGCCGACGTGATTGGCGCGCCAGCCATAGTCGCGGATCTTTTCGGGGGCGTTCAGCGCCCAGCTTGCATCGACGTCGCTTTCACCGACATGTCCCATGTCGGTGCCGACCGCTGCATAGCCCTTTTTCACCGCGCCGCGCATCAACAGCGACGGCAGCAGCATGTTCGCGCCGAAGCCGCCATTGCCCGCACCGAGCAACTTGCCGTTCCAGCCCGCGCGTTCGGGCAGCCACACCTCGACCTTGATCGACGATCCCGGCACCGGCGACAGCGTCGCCTGCACGCGGCAAAAAGCAGCGGGGGCCGGAAGGCCGGGCTTGCCCGCCTCCAGATTGACCGTGGCGCCGCCCGCGAGCGAGATCGCGGCGTCGATCTTGCCATCCTTCAACGCCATACCGGTCAAAGCTTCGCAGCTATCGACCTTTTGCGCGGTGGGCGTGGACGTCGGTGCGGGCTCATTGGCGGTGCAGCCGGCAAGCAGCGATCCGCCGGCGAGCATGAGGAAGGATGCGACCCTCATTTGCCGACGAGTCCCTGCGTGCGCATCCAGTCGGCCATCGCGCCGGTCCATGCGTCGCTCGCTTTGCCGCTTTTCTTCATGCCGAAACCATGGCCTCCATTTTCATAGGTGACGATCGTGCTGCTCGCGCCTGCATTTTTCCAGGCCGCGGCGAGGCGGACGCTGTCGTCGTGCGCCAGCTTGTCGTCCTTGGCGACCGTAACGAAGAGTGGCGGTGCCTTCTTGGGCACGACAATCGCGTCGGGCAGCAGGCCGGGGTAGACGGCAATCGCGAAATCGGGGCGGCTGGCAGGCTTGTTCGCCGCCAGCGTCCACACCGTCACCGCGCCGCCAGCCGAAAAACCCATCAGCCCGACGCGGTTCGATTTGATCCCGTAGCGGCCCGCATTTTTGCGCACCCACGTCACCGCATTCTCGCCATCGGCGGTCGCGAGCGGACGCAGCGGTTCGACCGCGGTGCGCAAGGACCCGAGGTTGCCGAGGTAACGCATCATCTGGAGCGGAAAGTCGACGCCGGTTTCGAGCAACCGATATTTGAGGACGAATGCCGTCACGCCCAGGCTGTTGAGCCATTTGGCAACCGCCTCGCCCTCATTCTCGATCGACAGCATCAGAAAGGCGCCGCCGGGCGCGACGATCACCGCGGTGCCGTTGGCCTTGCCCTTCTCGGGAACATAGGCAGTCAGCGTCGCATCCGACACATTGCGCACGATCGTCCCGAAAGGCCCGGTCTCGCGCACCTCTTTCGAGGTGGCGGGCACGGGGTCTGTCGACAGACGGATCACTTCCCATGCGCAGGCAGGGATCGCAACGATCGCAAGCGCGCCGGCAATGAGGGCGGAAAGGCGCATGGTCATATCCTTCATTTCTTTGCATCCCGGGCGGCAGCGATGGCGGTCAGCGCGGGGCTGCCCGCAGGCGCCATCGCGGTCGCTGCGATCCCGATCGACAAAAGCTTCGGCGCCGCAGGGTCGAGCCGCGCCCAGACGGGCAATCCGTTTCCGTTCGGATCGCCCGTCTTGGCGAAATTGGTCCAGTAATCGCCGATCTGTTTCGCGGCAGCGCGGTCGGCGGCAGTGGCATCGGGCGCAAGATTGCCGAACTGGAACGCCACATCCGACGCATGGACCGCACCGACATCGGGCTTCCGCTGGGCCTCGGCGACATAGCCGAAGCGATAGAGGAAGGCCGGCGCCCCGACGCGCGCCTGCGACAGGCCGAACGCCAGCGCGGGTTCGGCGAAGATCACGTCGCCGCCGATCCGCCGGTTCGCCTCATCCTCGCTGGCATAGGCCGCTTTCACCGTCGCTGCAGCGGCACCCAGCCCCTTTTCGACCGGGCCGTTGATCATGGCGCGAAAGGGTGCGGGGATGAAGCCGAGTTCGTCGTCATTGCTGCCGATGATATAGGGAATGCGCGCCTGCTTGCCCGCGGCGAATATGGCGTCGGCGCCTGCGGGAACGATCGTGCCATCGGTGATCGGTCCCGAATAGCGATCCTCTTCCTTGCTCATCAGCGCGATGGTGCCGAGGACCTTGTCCGCAGGAAGTGCGCGCAGCGCCGCCGCATCGGCGGCATTGGCGCGCGTGCCGAACGCCTGCCCCTTCGCCTGTGCTTCGGCGAGGGTCGGCCAGTCGTCACGACCGCCGCCCGATGCAACGATGGCACGAGCGAACAGGCCTTTCGCCGCGGGCGAAGCCATCAGACGCGAGACCGACTCACCGCCCGCACTTTCGCCGAAGATCGTGACCTTCACCGGATCTCCACCGAAGGACGCGACATTGCGCTGAACCCATTTGAGCGCCGCAATCTGGTCCATCAGCCCCCAATTGCCATCCGCGCCCAGTGCGGGATGCGCGAAGAAGCCGAAGCGACCGAGCCGATAGTTGAAGCTGACGATCACGACATCGCGCCGCGCCAGCACCGCGCCGTCGGTTTCGGGCAGCGTGCCCGATCCGCCGACGAAACCGCCGCCGTGAATCCAGACCATCACCGGCAGCTTCGCGCCCTTGCCGGGCTTCGGCGTCCAGACATTGATGCTCAGGCAATCTTCGCTGGTCGGGCGGCTACCGGCCGGAATACCCGGCAGCGGATTCTGCATACAGTCGGGGCCATAGTTCGTCGCACCGCGCGGTGCGCTCCATGGCGTCACCGGCGCCGGCGCGCTCCATCGCCCCGCACCGACCGGCGGCGCGGCATAGGGAATGCCCTTGAAGGATGCGACGCCATCGGCCGTCGCGCCCGTGACGGCGCCGCTGTCCGTCGCCACCTGCTGCGCGCTGGCAGAAGCTCCCGCTGCTGCGAGGGCGACCAAGGTGATAATGCCGCGGATCATTTGGCGCCTCCGGTGGTGAAAATGAAACGGCCGGGGCCGGTTCGGTAGATAGAATAGTTCTTTTCCCCGCGCAGCCGCTCGGCACCTGCGGGCGGCGTCACGGCACCGAAACGCGTCGGCACCCAGATCTCGCCCGTCGTATTGCGCGGCACGTCGGCAGTCAGCGTCAACTTGCCGGCGTCGACCTTCCAGCCCGAAAAGGCGCGGCCATGGACCGTATCCATCGCCGCCTCTGCACTGGCGAGGCCGTCGGGGATCGCTGGCTTGACCAGCACGACCTTGTACCCCGGCGCCCCGGGGCGCAGCCCTGCAAGCCGTTGCCGCATCCAGTCGGCGATCGAGGCGAAATAATGATGGTCGCGCGAGCGGCTGTTCAGGCTCCACGTCTCGAACATCGTCTTATGACCGTTGGCGATCCACCAGCCCCAGCTCGGCTCGTCGGTGCGCGTCGCGACACGGTATGCAAGGTCGGCGTGGCCGTAGTCACTCAGGATTTCGAGCAGGTAGCGCGCGCCATAGACGCCGGTGCGCAGTCCCTCTTGGTCGACATTATTTGCGATGGCCGCGGCGACATCTTTCTCGCGTCCTTCGGGCACCATGCCGAAAGCGAGCGGCAGAATATTCTGCACCTGCGTCGGCCGGCCGACCGCGCCCTTGCTGTCGATGGTTCGATACCAGCCCATGGCGCCATTCCAGTAGCGCGCATTATAGGCGGCCCGAATGTCCGCAGCGAGCTTCGCGTAGCGCGCCGCATCGTCGGTCTTGCCGATGATCGCGGAAGATTTCGCAAGTAGATCGGCCTGATGAAAGAAATAGGCCGTCGTCACCGCGTCGATGCCGCCGCCGCGCGCATTGCTGTAATCCATGCCGCCCGCCGACGCCCATTCGGACAGCCCCGCCGAACGGTAATAATCGGGCGCCTTGATGAAGGTCGCGGTATAGTCGACCAGCCGGCGCTGCATGTCGTGGTTTTCGGCGAGGATGCGTGTGTCGCCATAGGTTGCGTAAAGCTCCCACGGCAGGATCATCGCGGCGGCATCCCATGGCGTCGTCGGACCCCATATCACATTCCAGCCGGGGCTATTTTCATAGCCATAGAAAGGCGTCGTCGGCGCGATTTCGGGCACCTCGCCCTTGTCCGACTGGGCATCGCGGAAATCGGCGAGCCATTTGGTCCAGACCCGCGCGACGTCGAGGCTGCGCGCGGCGGCGCCCGCCGACGCCTGCGCATCGCCGGTCCAACCATTTTTCTCATAGGTCGGCGTGTCGGTGACGAAGCCATGCATATTGTTGAGAATCGTAGCGATCGCCGCATCGTCGATCTGGTTGAGCAGCGGGTTCGCGCTGGTGAAGCTGCCGGTACGCGCGATGGCCGAATGAACGATGCGGGCAATCAGGGCTCCTTGCGCCGGATCGCCGGGAAAACCCTCAACCTGCACATAACGGAAACCGCGATAACCGAAACGCGGCTCCCACGTCTCTTCGCCCTTGCCCGCCAGCGTATAGCGGTCGGTCTGGAGTTGTGCGTCGATCAACCCTGCGGCGGGGACGGCCCTGCCATCGTCGGCGACGCGTTCGCTCGCAACCATCGACACGGTGAGCCCGCGCGGACCACGCAACCGCAGCACCGGCCAGCCGGCAATGATCCGGCCGAAGTCGTAGACATGGACCCCCGGAGCGATTTTCTTCACCGAGACGGGGGAAATGGCTTCGATCGGCTTGATTTCTTCCGAATTCGCTCCTGTCAAAACGCCCGTTGGCCCGGTGACCAATGGTGCCGCCATCCATTTCCCGTCGCGAAAACCCGTGCGGTCCCATCCGGTTGGCACACGCCGTGCGTCGAATCGCTCGCCGCGATGCACCGAGTCATTCAGGGTCGGCCCCGATATGGTCCGCCAGCTGCCGTCGGTTGCGATTGTCTCGCGCGTTCCATCGACATAGACAACCTCGAGCTGCGCCTTCAGCGCAGGCTCGCCATGCCATGGCGCAGCGTGAAAATACCATTCATTGGGATCGGTCAGGCCGTACCAGCCGCGCCCCAGTTCGGCACCGATGACATTGTCGCCGCGGCGAAGCAGACTGGTCACGTCATAGGCATGACTGAGCACGCGTTTGTCATAGGCGGTAAAGCCCGTTCCCAGCGACGATCCGACGACCGTGCCGTTGATCAGCAGGCGCGGCATACCCGCACCCGCGAAAAAAAGACGCGCGCTGCCGGGCTGTTTCGCGAGATGAAAGGCCCGGCGGAGCAAGGGTGCCGGCGCCTCGATCGGCAGGACCATGTCGACCCCGCCAACCCCGCTTGCAACGACCAGCCCGTCGTTCCCGACGCTGCCGCCGGTGAAGGGATTGTCGCCGCCCGCAAAATCAATCGCCACCTTCGGGCTTTGGCTTCCCGAAACGCGGACTTTGTGAATGATCGCCGCAGCGGCTTCCTTACCCGAAAAACCGATCGTGCCGTGCTTGTGCGCATCATTGTCGACCGTCGCGACGATTGCACCATCGATGCGCGTGACGATATGGCTGCCCTCTGCACGAATGGACAGTTTGATGCGGCGCCCCTTGACCGGCCCGGCCAGCTTGACCTGCCCCAGCCGCTCCATCTTGATCGCCGAACTGGTCCCGCCGGGATAACGGCGAACCGTCTGGATCAATTCGGGGCCATTCTTGTCGTCGGCCAGCGTCCAGACATAGGCGTCGCCATAGGTCTTGCCGTTGGGCAGCGCGCGGAACAGGATATCGACGCTTTTGCCCGTCAACGTCAGTTCGGTGTCGAGCGCCAGATCACCCCAGTCATGATCGCGACGCTGCGGTCCCGAAATCCATTGCGCCTGCCAGTCGGATGCGCCGAGAAGCCCCATTTCCCAAAAGGTAGGCCTGCTCCAGCCCGTGGCATTGCCAGCGGCATCCCACACCTGCACCTGCCACCAGTAACGCTGGCGCGACGCGAGGGCTGGCCCGGAATAGGCGATCTGGACATTGGCGCTGGATGAAACCTTGCCGCTGTCCCAGAACAACTCCCCCCCCGTCAGCGCCCTGTACGACGTAGCAACTTTCAACCGGTAGGCCGCCTGCTTCGCAACCGGCACCCGCCAGGCAAGCCGCGGCGCGGGCGTGTCGAGACCCAGCGGTTCCTTGGTGTATTCGACGCGAAGCTCGTCCGGCACAGCATCGTCGGCGGCCCGGGCAATCCCCGGGCCGAATGACAGCGCCAGCACAAGAAGGAAGCCAGCGGCGGAAGCGCGCCTCAATCCGGCAAAGTTCCGCCACTGCTTCAACACACGCTCGTCCTCAGAATTTGGTGCGGACACCAAAGGAAATGAACCGCCCCAGCGTACCGCCATTCGTATAGCCGGTCTGGCCATCAAAATAGGGCGGATCTTCGTCGAACAGATTGTCGACATTCATCGTCAGCGACGTGTTCGGCAACAGCGCCTTCAGGTCATAGCTGAAGAACAGGTCGACGGTGTTGAACGACGAAATGCGGTCCTGCGTCGTCGCGACGATCGGGAAACCCCCGCGATGGTTGAGCGAGGCATGGGCGGTGAAATCGCCGACGCTGCCGCCCAGTCCCGCAACGAAGAAGAAGCGGCCGGTGCCGTTCTTCAGATTGTCGGTTGTCGCCCCGCCCGCGACCGCCTGCGTATCGCGATTAAGCGTATAGGTGCCGGCAAAGCTGGCATTGATCGACCCGAAACCGGTCTGGCGCACATAGGACAGGTCGAAATCGATCCCGTCGGTCTTCACCCGGCCCAGATTGTTACGCCGCGCGTCGATCAGGACATAAGGTCCGGTGCCGGGGATACCGGGATAGAGGCTCGCCAAGCTCGGCGCGCCGTTGAGCAGCAGGCTCCCCACCGCCGCCTGCGACTGGGCGAGCGTCGGATTCAGGATGAAGAACCGGGCATAATTCTGGTCGGTATACAGCGTCGGCGACAGGAACGGCGCGAGGCCGATCGCATCCTTGAACTCGACGTTCCAGTAAGTCGCGCTGGCACGAAGGCCCGGCGCAAACTGGGGTTTCCAGTCGAAACCGAGCGACCATGTGTCGGCCTTTTCAGGCTTCAGGTTCGGGTTGCCGCCCGCGAGCACGATCGTCGGCCGCAGGAAATTCAGCAGGCTGTCGCCGGGCCGGATAAACGGGCTGTTGAGCAGGATCTGCGCCCGCGAATCCGCGGTGCTCGTCGTGTCGGCCAGGCTCGGCGCATGGAAGGACGTGCCCCAGTTGCCACGGATCGTCAAATCGTCGAACGGCTTGTAGTTGAGGCCGATCTTCGGGTTCGTCGTGCCGCCGACGTCATTATAGTCGTCGTGACGGATCGAGCCCGACAGCTGCAACCCGCGCAGGCCCGGCGAGCCGTTATCGGCGCCGACGATCGGCACCAGCAATTCGCCATAGATCGACTTCACCTTACGCGAGACGTTCGAATTCACCGCATTGGTGAAGACGTTGCGGCGGTCGAGCGAGATGCGCGAGACGAGATCTTCGTAATGATATTCGGCACCGACAGCGAGGCGGATATCGCCACCGGGGATCGTGACGAGCGTTCCGTCGAGCACCAGCCGTGCCTCGGCCAGTTGCTGCTTGGCTTCGCCGAAATTCTCGAAATCCTTGATCAGCGCAAGGACCGCGGGATTGGTCGCCGACGGGTTATACGGATTGAGCGCGGTCGCGAGGGTCGTGCCCGCCAGCGCGGCCGTCGCGGCGCTGGCATTGATCGCGCCCTCGCGGACAAGGTTATAGCTGCGGCCGTAATTGCCCTCGGCGCGCAAATTCCAGCCGCCGCCCAGCTTGAAGTCAAAGCTCGGGGTTACGCCCCACGAATCGAAGCGCTGATTGCTGACCAGACTGTCGCCGAACACGTCGGCGAACGAGATCGCGATGTTCTGCGCCGGCGCAAAGCTGAGCGGCCGGAAATAGGGATTGAGCGCAGTGATCGTACCGGTGAAGCCCGCCTGTGCCTGACGAATCTCGGTGTCACGCCGCGACCAGTAGGCGGTTACGTTGAACGCGACATTGTCGCTCAGTTCCTGATTGAGGCCGGCGAACACCGAATGCCGCGTTTCGCGCGGATAGATGTCGGCGAAATCGGTCTGATCGCATTTGTTGACCACGCCGGGCGTAAAGTTCGGCAGCGCATAGCTGATGTTGGGAAGCAAAGGCGAGATCAACGAACGGAGATCGGTGACATTGCCCGGCGCACAAGTCGTCTGGCGGAAATCGGTGCCGCCACGCGCCCTATTGTCGGCGGTCGAATAGTCGCGATCGATGCCCTGGATATTGTCGTGCCAGGCATAGGCATAGGAAATGAACAGCGATCCGCTGCCCCAATCCTTGCCCGCGGTCACATTGCCGTCGAAGCTTTTGTAATCGTCGGCGAAGCCATAGCGGGCGTTGACACCAATGCCGTTAAAGCTCTTGCGCGTGATGAAATTGATCACGCCGCCGATCGCATCCGAACCATAGATTGCCGAGCCGCCATCGGGCACGACCTCGACCCGTTCGATCACGTCGGGCGGAATGATCGACGGATCGACGGTGGTCTGAAGAATGCCTGCCCCGACGAGGCGGTGGCCATTCATCAGCACCAGCGTCGTGGCGCCGCCCGACGACCCCAGATTGCGGATATTGGGGCGGACCGTCGGGGCGCCGAACTGGCCGGTGCCGACAGGCTGCGTCATGAAATTGCCGACTTGCGGAATCGAGGCGAGCAAGTCGTTGGCATTGGCCGCGCCGGACACCAGCACATCCTCGCGGGTAACCCCGACAAGATTGGTGCCCGTCGGCGCAACGCCGCGCAGCAACGTACCAGTGACGACGATGTCCGCATCGCTCGGCGCGTCGGAATCGGCTTCCTGTGCATAGGCATTCGTCGCGCCGAGCAGCGCGCCCGCGCATGCCAGAACAGAAATGCCGCGCCGCCACGCGTCCCGCCGCGCAGCAAAATCCAGACCTGCAGTCGTCATCGCCTTCATCGCATCCTCCCATGCCCGCTTGACGGGCTATCCTTTTGGCGGAGGCGCCGCGTGCGGCTCACTCTTCCTCCGATGCAACGCTTCGTCAGAGCATTTTTGCATCACCGGTCATTATTTGTCTTTAACAATCACGTCAACGATCAAATTCAATCATTAGAACCTGAATAGCGCGGCGCGCCGCGGTTTTGCTGTGAGGGCTCTGGAAAATTCAGGCGATGATGACGCGGATGCCGGCGGCTTCCATCATCGCGATATGGCGTGGCTCGATCGCGGAGTCGGTGACAACGACATCGATCTCGTCGAGCGAACAAACGACATTGCCCGAAGGTCCCGAAAATTTGGAACTGTCGACGAGCACGATGATTTCGTCGGCGCGCTCGATCAGCCGGCGTTCGGCGGCGACGAGAATGACGTCGGCCTGCATCAATCCCGCAGGGCCCATCGACGCAGCGCCCATGAACAGTTTCGGCGCATGAAAGCGCGGCATGCCATCGTCGCCCGCGGCCGACAGGACAATATTCTGTTCGCGGAACACCTGGCCCGACGGCACGAGGATGCGCGTCGTCGACTGCGGCAACAGCGCACTGACGATATGGAGCGAGTTGGTCAAAACCTGCAGCGCGAGACCGTCGAGGTGCGGACACATCTGGAGCGTCGTCGAACCGCCGTCGATCATCACGCCTTCGCCCGGGATGCAGAACTGCGCCGCTGCGCGCCCGATGGCTTCCTTGGCGCTGCGGTTGCGGCCGATATTTTCGTGGAAGGGAATGCCCGACAGTCCGTCTTCGGACGTCCCGACGGTGCCGCTCGCCGCACCCGCACGCTTCGCACCGCCGCGCACGCGCGTGATGACTCCCGATTCTTCCAGCCGGTCGAGGTCGCGGCGGATCGTTGCTGGGGACGCCGCGACGCGGCTCTCAAGATCGCGGAACGAGACGAAGCCGCTTTCGCCCAGGCTGTCGAGGATCATTCTTTCGCGTTCGGCTGCGTGCATTTCGGTCCCTGTCTGGTTGCGTCTATTTGACGGGAGCTGCGCCGAGTTGCAATCGAATGATTAGACGATCCCCGCCGTCGTCCCGGCAGCCCGGCGTTCCTGCGCCTTGCGATCCCGCCAGCCGCTCGCGCGATAGGCGGCAATCGTGTCGATTGCCCCGCCCGATTCCAAACGCGCCGCGGCGAGAATCGGCGTCACATCGGTGCGATAGGCAGCGCGCAACGCCTGGAACGCCATCATCGTGTCGTTCGCCTCCTGCGCCGCCAGCAGCGCTTCGCGGTCGACGAGCAACGCCTTGGCATAGGCGGCGACGATCGCCTCGGCCGACGAGAGCATGCTTTCAATCGGGTCGGTCACATTGTGCGACTGGTCGATCATATAGGCGGGGCGAAAATCACCGCGCGGGTTCATCTCGGCCTCGATCAGCTCGTTGAAAACGAGGAACAGCTGGTGCGGGTTGATCGAGCCCGAGTCGAGATCGTCGTCGCCGTACTTGCTGTCATTGAAGTGGAAGCCGCCCAGCTTGTCGAAACGATGCAGCCGCGCGACAATCTGTTCGATATTCACATTCGGCGCGTGATGCCCCAGATCGACGAGGCATTTCGCCTTGTCGCCCAGTTCCTGCGCGACGAGGATCGAACTACCCCAGTCCGAAATGACGGTCGAGTAAAAGGCGGGTTCGAACATCTTGTGCTCGATCAGCATCCGCCAGTCGCCCGGAAGCGCGGCATAGACCTCCGATGCTGCATCCATATAGCGATCGAGCGAGCGGCCGAGATCCTGCTGACCCGGAAAATTGGTACCGTCGCCAACCCATACCGTCAGATCGGTGGCTCCGAGTTGCTTTCCGATCTCGATACATTCGATGTTGTGTGCGACCGCCTGCTCGCGCACCGCGGCGCGGGTCGAGGACAGCGATCCGGTGGCGTAGCTTTCCGCCTGCCCGGGCTGATCCTGAAACGTGTTCGAATTGATCGCGTCAAAGCCGAGCCCGAGCAAGGCCGCTTCCTCGCGCAGCGCGCGATAGTCGCTGACCTTGTCCCACGGAAAATGCGGGCTGACGCGCGGTGTCGCGCGGCCGAGCTGCTGGATAACCGCGCAATCCTCGAGCTTTTCGTGGATATTCGTCGGCTCGCCGGCGATCGGGAATTTGGCGAAGCGCGTGCCGCCACGCCCCGCACCCCAGCTCGGCACCGCAACCGAAAATCCGGCGACCTTCGACTTGATCGCGCCGATATCGATCCCACGCCGGCCAAGCTGGCGGCCCAGGCTGCCGTAATCATCGTCAAGCGCATCGCGGAGACCGGCGTTTAGCCGCTCGATGTCGTTCTGTGCGAGCGGCAAGTCGCCGGCCATAACTCTCTCCTGAACCTGTTTCTTATCGTGTAAAGGCCTGCGCGTTGCCCGCGTCGACATTGATCATGTTGCCGGTCGACTTTGCCGACATATCGCAGCTGAGGAAATAGACCGCTTCGGCGACATCCTCGGGCAATACGTCGCGTTTCAGCATCGAACGGTTGCGATAATGTTCTTCGAGCTCGCTGCCCGAATCGATGCCGTGTGCGCCCGCGCGTTCGCGGCGCCAGTCGCCGTCCCAGATGCGCGATCCCTTGATCACGGCGTCGGGATTGACCGTGTTCACGCGAATGCCGAACGGCGCACCTTCGAGCGCAAGGCAGCGCGCAAGGTGCAGCGCCGCGGCCTTGGCCGACGCATAGGCCGATGCGTTGGTCGCGGCGGCAATCCCGTTTTTCGACCCTATAAAGACGATCGATCCGCTACCTTGCGCCTTCATCAGCGGGAAGGCCGCGCGCGCGGTGAGGAAATAGCCCTGCGCGAGCACATCGTAATTGCGCTGCCACAGGTCGAGCGTCGTCTCCTCGATCGGCGCCGACGAGGCAATGCCGGCGTTGGCGACGAGGATGTCGAGCCCGCCGAATTCACGCGCACAAGCAGCGAAGGCGGCGCTGACCTGCATCTCGTCGGTGACATCGCAGACCGCCGAGCGGATCCGGTCGCGGCCGAAGCGGCCTTCCAGTTCCTGCGCGGCCTTGGTCAGCGCCTCGGCATCGCGATCGACGAGCATCACGCATGCATCGTCGGCGGCGAGCCGCTCGGCCGTGGCCGCGCCGATCCCGCCCGCGCCGCCGGTGACGAGCGCGATTCGCCCCGCGAGCGGCCTGGGTTTCGGCATGCGCTGAAGCTTCGCTTCCTCGAGCAGCCAATATTCGATGTCGAACGCTTCCTGTTCGTCGAGCCCGACATAGGCGCCGATCGCCTCGGCCCCGCGCATCACATTGATCGCATTGGCGTAGAATTCGCCCGCAAGCCGCGCGGTCGTCTTGTCACCGGCAAAGGTCATGCGGCCGACGCCCGGAACAAGCACGACGACCGGATTGGGATCGCGCATCGCTGGCGAATTGGGCCGCGCGCAGCGCTGATAATAAGCGGCATAAGCGGCGCGATACGCCTCGATACGCTCGGCCAGATAAATGCTGTCGTCGATCCGCGCGGGGTCAAGGACAAGCGGCGCAATCTTGGTGCGCAGGAAATGATCGGGGCATGACGTGCCGATCGCGGCGAGCTTCGCGAAATCGCGGCTGCCGGTGAATTCCAGCGTTTCGGCGTCGTCGGCGAAATGACCGACGCGACTGCCGCCCATCAGGCCGCGCAACAGCGGCATCAGCCTGGCAGCGGCCGACGCACGTTCGGCGGCAGGTCGCGGCGACGCCGCTTCTCCGCCAAAAGCCGGCGCCGCAGCCAGCTTCGCGTTCAGATAGTCGGCCGCGTCGGTGATCAGCGCGATCGTATTGTCATAGCAGCCCTTCGCGCTGTCGCTCCAGCAGATGATGCCGTGCCCCGCCAGCATCACGCCGCGCAGCCCCGGATGGGCGGCAACATAATCGCGCAGTTTCAGCCCGAGGTCGAAGCCCGGACGCTGCCAGGGCAACCAGCCGACGGCCCCGCCCCAGATCGTCTTCGTCGCGGCCTCGCCTTCGCTCGACGCCGCAAGCGCGATGATCGCGTCGGGGTGAACATGGTCGACATGCGCAAAGGGCAGATAGCTATGGAGCGGCGTGTCGATCGACGCCGCACGCGGATTGAGCGCGAAGGTGCAGTGCGGCAGATAACCGACCATCTCATCCTCATGCGCGAGCCCGCGATAGAGTTTTTCGAGCCCGAGCAGCCTGTCCTGATACAGCGTCGAAAACCCGTCGAGCTTCATCGAGCCGATGTCGCCGCCCGATCCCTTCACCCACAGGACGGAAACGGTTTCGCCCGTGAGCGGGTCGCGCGCTTCGAGCTTTGCCGATGTGTTGCCGCCGCCGAAATTGGTGACGGTCAGGTCGGAACCAAGCCGGTTCGAGCGATAGAGGAGCAGATCTTCGGGCGACTTGCCGACCGCCTCTTCGTCCGACCAGCGATTCGCCGGAATGGCAAAAAGCAACGCCGTAGCGCTTGATTCAGGTGTGGTATCCAGAAGATCGGGCATGAAGGAAACTCGTTGTTTCAACTATGACGGGACATGTATCGAAATCGCTGGCATCCTGCAATCAGTTTCGATAAAGTTCGATCAAATTCGGTCGGAACGAAGCAAAAGGGAGTAGGATGAAGGGCCGTGCAACCATAGTCCTCGATGTCGGAAAGACCTTGGCAAAGCTGAGCCTGTGGTCGCCCGACGGGGTGATGATCGAGCGGCAGGTGCGCGCCAATGCGCGCATCAAGACGGGCACCTATGCTGCGCTCGACGTCGCGGGGATCGAGGCGTGGGTTGCCGAAACGCTCCGCGACTTTGCGAAACTGGCCGATGTCGGCGCGATCCTGCCGGTCGGCCATGGCGCCGCTGCGGCGATCATCCGCGGCGACCGCCTCGCTTGCCCGCCGCTCGATTATGAAGAGGCGATACCTGCCGACCAGCGCGCCCGCTATGAAGCAGAGCGTGACGCCTTTTCCGATACCGGTTCGCCGTGCCTTCCGGACGGCCTTAATCTCGGTGCACAGATATTTTGGCTCGAAACGCTCGACCCCGATCTGGCGTCTGGCACCCGGATCCTGCCATGGGCACAATATTGGAGCTGGCTGCTGAGCGGCGTCGCTGCGTCGGAAGTGACGAGCCTCGGCTGTCATACCGACCTTTGGCATCCGCTGACGGGCCGCGCATCGAACCTCGCCGAGCGGCGCGGCTGGGCCACGCGATTGGCGCCGCTGCACGGTGCCGGCGAAGTCTTGGGGACGCTGACGCCCGCCTGGGTAACGCGCACCGGCCTTCCGGCAGACACCGAAGTCCATTGCGGACTGCACGATTCAAATGCGGCCTTGCTAGCGGCGCGCGGCTTTGCCGAGATCGCAGACACGGAATCGACCGTCCTGTCGACCGGCACCTGGTTCGTCGCGATGCGCTCGCCCAAGGATGTCGCCTCGCTCGACACCGGCGGCCTCGACGAAACGCGCGACTGCCTGATCAATGTCGACGCCTATGGCAAACCAATCCCCTCGGCCCGCTTCATGGGTGGACGCGAAATCGAGACGCTGATCGGCCTCGACACGCGGCAGATCGACATTGCACCCGACCAGCCCGCGCTACTCGCGGCGCTTCCGCACGTGCTGGAAAACGGTGCGATGGTGCTGCCGAGCTTCGCGCCAGGTTTCGGCCCCTTCCCCCACGCCCGCGGCCGCTGGATCGCAAGGCCCGACGATCCCGCTGCGCGCCGCGCCGCTGTGTCGCTCTATGCCGCGCTCGTCGCCGACACCGCGTTGAGCCTGATCGGGACGAAGGAACGGCTATTGATCGAGGGACGCTTTGCAGAAGGGCAGGTCTTCGTCCGTGCGCTCGCGGCGCTGCGCCCCGATCTTCGCGTTTACATCGGCAAGGCGCACAACGATGTCTCCTATGGCGCCCTACGCCTGCTCGACGCCACCCTGCCACCAGCCGAGCCGCTCGAACTCGTCGCGCCGCTCGACATCGATCTTTCATCCTATCGCAACCGGTGGCGGCAGGAAATCGAACGAGTGGAGGAAGCCGCGTGAAGCCTGCCTCGATCGGGGACTATCGCGAAGCCGCGCGGCGGCGCCTGCCCCATTTCCTCTTCGAATATTTCGATGGCGGCTCCTATGCCGAACACACGCTGCGCGCCAATATCGCGGATCTGCAGGATATTTCGCTGCGCCAGCGGGTGCTGAACGACGTGTCGGCAATCGATCTGTCGGCCAGCTTGTTCGGGCAGCAAATGTCGATGCCGGTCGCGCTGGGCCCCATCGGGCTTGCGGGCATGGCAGCGCGCCGCGGCGAGGTTCAAGCCGCGCGGGCGGCCGCCGCAAAGGGGGTCCCGTTCACGCTGTCGACCGTTTCGGCCTGTTCGCTTGCCGAGGTCGCACAAAGCTGCCCCACGCCTTTCTGGTTCCAGCTCTATATGGTGCGCGACCGCGGCTTCATGCGCACATTGCTCGACGAGGCAGGCGCGGCGCACTGTCCTGTGCTTGTGTTCACGGTCGACATGCCGCTCCCCGGCGCACGCTATCGCGACGTCCGGTCGGGTCTTTCTGGCGCGCC
This sequence comes from Sphingopyxis sp. GW821-FHT10B01, assembly GCF_059415685.1. Taxonomy (NCBI): domain Bacteria; kingdom Pseudomonadati; phylum Pseudomonadota; class Alphaproteobacteria; order Sphingomonadales; family Sphingopyxidaceae; genus Sphingopyxis; species Sphingopyxis sp. GW821-FHT10B01. The sequence goes on from NZ_JBWKNS010000002.1 coordinate 488,601, forward strand.
CGGCTTACGCGGTCAGGCACGGCGCGTCGGTCAGGCGATGAAGCGCCCCGGCTGGGCATGGGACGTCGGCGTCCGCGGCCGCCCGCATCAGCTCGGCAATGTCGCGCCGCTGCTCGGCCCCAAATCGGGACTCGAAGATTTCCTCGGCTGGATGAAGGATAATTTCGACCCGCGCGTGACCTGGTCCGACCTCGATTTCGTGCGCACGCACTGGAAGGGGCCGATCGTCATAAAGGGCATATTGGACGCCGACGACGCGCGCCGCGCCGCCGAAGCCGGGGTCGACGGGATCATCGTGTCGAACCATGGCGGGCGGCAACTCGACGGCGTGCCATCGGTGGCACGCGCCTTGCCCCGGATCACCGACGCGGTCGGCGACCGGCTGACCATTCTCGCCGACGGCGGGGTACGGTCGGGGCTCGATGTCGTGCGGATGCTCGCGCTCGGCGCGCAAGGCGTGCTGCTCGGCCGCGCCTGGGCCTTTGCGCTCGCGGCGGCGGGCGAAGCGGGCGTGCGGCACGTGCTGGACCTGATCGATGCCGAAATGCGCGTCGCGATGGCGCTTACCGGCATAACTCAAGTGGATAAAATCGGCCCGGAAACGCTGGCCGCCTGACGATGACGAACATGGGGACGAGGGGAGAATAATATGGATGCGAACCCGCTGCTTGGCGTGTTTTTTCACTGGCTGGGCGGGCTGTCGTCGGCGAGCTTCTATGTGCCGTACAAACGCATCCGTGCCTGGTCGTGGGAGATTTTCTGGATCACCGGCGGCATTTTCTCATGGTTGATCGCGCCGTGGCTGTTCGCGTCGATCCAGACGCACGACCTGATCGGCGTGCTCGGCCGGACGCCCGGCGATATCTGGTTCTGGTGCTGGTTCTGGGGCGCGATGTGGGGGCTTGGCGGACTGACCTTCGGGCTCACGATGCGCTACCTCGGCCTGTCGCTCGGCATGGCGGTCGCGCTCGGGCTGACGACCGTCATCGGCACGATGGGGCCACCGATCTTTCGCGGCACATTGGGCGACCTGTTCGCAACGACGAGCGGGCAGATGGTGTTCCTCGGCATCGCCATCACCTTGATCGGGATCGTCCTCGTCGCGCAAGCCGGCCGCCGCAAGGAGCGCGAGATGGCCGGCGCAATCGCCGAGGCCGACAAGTCCGAGTTCAACCTGCGCAAGGGGCTCGCGATCGCGGTCTTCTCCGGAATCATGTCCGGCTGTTTCGCATGGGGCCTCGACGCCGGAGCCCCGATCCGCGAGCTGACCCTCGCCGCCGGGACCGACCCGCTGTGGCAGGGATTGCCGGTGCTGTGCATCGTCCTGCTCGGCGGGCTCACCACCAACCTGATCTGGTGCGCCATCCTGATCACCCGCAACCGCAGCGTCCGGCAGTTCGTGGGCGAGGCCGCGCCCGGGGCGACCGAAAAACCACCGCTCGCGCTCAACTATGGCCTCGCCGCGCTCGGCGGCACGCTCTGGTATTTCCAGTTCTTCTTCTACACGATGGGCGAAAGCCAGATGGGGCGCTTCGGCTTTTCGAGCTGGACGCTGCACATGGCGAGCATCATCCTCTTCTCGACGCTCTGGGGCTTTGCGCTCAAGGAATGGGCGCCCGCAGGCAAACGCACGCGGGCGTTCGTCTGGCTGGGGATCGCAGTGCTGATGCTGTCGACGATTGTCATAGGCTATGGCAACAGTCTGGCGTGAAACGCCGTCATGCGTCGCGCGCGGGCTTGCGAGCCAAGGCCCCGAGAGAGCGAACCGCGCGCGGCCTTTCGAAGGACCGACCGACCTCAGCAAAGGCGGACAAGCGGTCGCTTTCGGAAAAATATGCGGATCGGCTCAAATGGCCGCTGCTGTTGCCGTGGAGGAGCAGTATGGCGCACCCGAAGGGATTCGAACCCCTGGCCTCTGCCTTCGGAGGGCAGCGCTCTATCCAGCTGAGCTACGGGTGCCAATAGAGCGCGGCCTCTAGCAAGCTCGCGCCGCGCCAGCAATGGGGTTGTTGCCGATTACCGACAAGTCCTTGCACGCGGCGGTGGCGGCGTGCGAAGCAACGCCCTAGGGAGCGCGCGTGAAACCATCCGAACAGAGCTGGCCGATGGCCGCCGATCTTTATGGCGAGATGCAGCTCGAGGCGAATCCGCCTGCCCGGCGGCGCTGGCGCGACTATCTGCCCGGCATTCTGGTCACCGGCATCGCGGCGCTCGCCGCCGCCTGGCTTGCCGACCATTATGCCGCGCCGCTGGTCCTGATGGGGCTGCTGATCGGTCTGGCGATGAGCTTCGTATCGCAAGACCGGCGCACCCATGCCGGGCTCGACCTGATGTCGCAGACCGCGCTGCGCATCGGGATCGTGCTTGTCGGGGCGCGGATAACAGCCCAGCAGCTTGTCGAACTGGGGCCGTTGCCCTTCGCCTTGCTGGTGCTGATCATGCTCGCGGTCATCCTTGTCACCGTCGCGAGCGCGCGGCTGTTTGCGCAGGATCGCCACGCCGCACTGCTCGCGGGCGGCGCGACCGCGATCTGCGGGGCCTCGGCCGCGCTCGCGCTCTATTCGCTGATTGGTGACAAGCGCGTCGATCAGGCGCGCTTCACGCTGACCCTCGTCGGCATCACCGTCGCAAGCGCGCTGGCGATGACGCTCTACCCCGTGCTCGCCGGAGAGCTCGGCCTGACCGATGCGCAAGCGGGGTTCCTCATCGGCGCGTCGATCCATGACGTCGCGCAGGCGATCGGCGGCGGCTTTTCCTTTTCGCCCGAGGCCGGCGAGGTGGCGACGATCGTCAAGCTGACGCGTGTTGCGCTGCTCGCGCCGATGCTGATGCTCGTCGCACTATGGCTCGGCCGCAGCGGCGAAGGCAGCGGCAAGACGCGGATTCCGCTGCGTCTGCCCTGGTTCATTGTCGGCTTCCTGGCGATCGCCGCGGTCAATTCGCTGATCGCGATCCCGAAACCCGCGCAGGATGCGGCAGCGACGGGCGCGCAGGCACTGCTGCTGCTCGCAGTCGTCGCAACGGCAATGAAGGCCCGGCTGCACCTGTTGCTCGATCAGGGGTGGCGGAGTTTTGCACCGATCATCGTCGCGACGCTGACCAGCTTTCTGCTCTCACTGGCGGCCGCGCTGAGTCTCTGACGCCGTGACGCCATATGAGACGCGCATCCTGAACCCTTCGTGCTGAGCTTGTCGAAGCACCGTTCTTTCTTTTGACGCCCAAAGGAAGAGCGGCCCTTCGACAAGCTCAGGGCGAACGGTTTAGAAAATAGCTTGAAGGCTTAGGATTTCGGCAGCGCCCAGCTGACGGTCAGCTGTGTCGCGCGGCGCGGGATATCGAGCTTCGCTTCGCTGAAATTGACCTTTTCGTTGGGCGGCAACATCCGCACCGGCGGCTTGATCGTCCAGCTATAGACGATCGTTCCCTGCGCATCGCGCAGTTCGGCGAGGATGGGCGGCACGCGCTGTTCGCGATCGGTGGGGTTGATGATCACCCCCGACGCCGCAAAATAGATCGTCCCGTCGGCGAGTTCGCGATGATCCTGGTTCGGCGGCAGCTCGATCACCAGATCGGGTTCGGCCGCCATGCCCGGCAGACCCAGCCCCTGCGCCCAACCCGGCAGGCCGAAATATGCGAGACCCGCAGTCGCGGCGAGCATCAGCACCGCTGCACTCGCGGCGATCAGGGTCCAACGCTTCGCCGGATTGCGCCGCGGACGGCGAAAGGGAAGCGGCGCCTCGTCGACCGCGGGCGCCACACGCGCTGCCGGCTCGGCAGCCGCAAAGGCGGGGGGCGGAGCCGGTTCGGCGGCCCGCGCGGGTTCGGGGAAATTGGAATAGGTTGCGGCCGGCACCGGGGCCGGGGCCGGGGCCGGCTCGGCGGGCGGTGCGACAATCGGGGCCGGAGCCGGGGCCGTCTCCGCAACCGGCACAGCCCCAGGCTCCTGGAACCAGCTATGGCGGCAATTGGCGCAGCGCACGGTACGGCCCGTCGGTCCGATTGCCGTATCGGGCACGACATAGCGCGTGTGGCAGGACGGGCAGGCGAGGATCATGGGGTTTCTCTAAACACGCTGATTCGCAGCGTTGCAAGCGCTGCGTGCCGCGCTTGCCCCTACTCGCCGCTTTACGTCGGTGAACAGCCGTGTAACAGGCGTCGGCATGAGCGCTGAGGCTCCCCTGTTCCGCGAACCGGCGAAGGCGCGAAACCACGCGCGGGTGACGCCATGACGGATGGCTCCCCGCCTCGCCCCGGCGGCGCGATGGTCGAATTCGATGGGGTCGGCCTCCGCTATGGCCCCGACGCCGAGGTTTTGAGCGACATCAGCTTCAACCTGCAGCCGGGCAGCTTCTATTTCCTGACCGGCGCATCGGGGGCGGGCAAGACCTCGCTGCTCAAGATGCTCTATCTCGCGCAGCGGCCGAGCCGCGGCATCGTCCGCCTGTTCGGCGAGGATCTGGTCGCGATGCCGCGCCAGCGCCTGCCCGGATTTCGCCGCCGTATCGGCGTCGTGTTTCAGGATTTCCGGTTGATTCCGCATCTGTCGGCGCGCGACAACATCGCCTTGCCGCTACGCATCGCCGGGGTCAGCGAAGAGGATCTGTCGGGCCCTGTCGGCGAAATGCTCAGCTGGATCGGTCTCGACGAACGCGCCGAAGCGCACCCCGCGACGCTGTCGGGCGGCGAGCAGCAACGCGTTGCGATTGCACGCGCGGTGATCGCCCGCCCGCAATTGCTCATCGCCGACGAACCGACGGGTAACGTCGACCCCGAGATGGCAATGCGCCTGCTCGGGTTGTTCGAGGCATTGAACCGCCTTGGCACCACGGTCGTCGTCGCGACCCACGACATCCACCTGATCAGCCGCATCGAAAATGCGCAGATGATGCGGCTTGAAAGAGGGCGCCTCTCCGATCCCACCGGCGCGCTGCGCTATCCGCCGGCGAACAGGGCATGACCGGGGCATGATCATTCCGCGCGTTCCCGTCCAGCACCGCCGCCTGCTTCCCGACCGCCGCCTGTCGGGGCCGACCCCGTGGGTCATTGCGATTCTGATGATGCTGACTTTGCTCGCCGCCGCCGCCGGGGTCGGGCTCGCGCGCTCGGCAAATGCGATCGGCGACGCGATCGCCGGCCGCGTGACCGTGCAGATCGTCACCGCGAACCCGGTGCTGCGCGCCGAACAGGCCGTCGCGCTTCGCCGCGCTGCCGCCGCGCAGCCCTTCGTCCTTTCGGCGCGCTCGGTCGAGCAGGAAGAATTGCAGGCGACGCTCGGCCAATGGTTCGGCAGCGCCGAAGGCGACGATCCGGTGTTGAAGTCGCTCCCGCTGCCGGCCTTGGTCGACATCGATTTCGTCGGCGAGGACCGTACGGGCCATATGCGCGCGCTACAGACGCTCGTCGCGCGCGAGGCGCCCGGCGCGCGCATCATCCCCCACGCCGAATGGCTTGGCCCGGTCGCGCGGCTGATCCGTTCGCTGGCTTGGGTCGCGGGCGGGCTCGTCCTGCTGATGACATTGGCGAGCGCAGCGGTGGTGATCATGACCGCGCGCGCCGCGCTCGCCACCCATTTTCCGACGATCGAGATGCTCCACCTGATCGGCGCGACCGACCGCCAGATCACGCGGCTGTTCCAACGCCGCATTGCGATCGACACCGCGTACGGAATCATCCTCGGCAGCGTCGTCGCGGCGGCGATCCTGCTGCTGATCGGCTGGCAATGGGCGGGCGTCACGTCGGGACTCGCCGCCACCGCGTCGTTCGGCCCCGCTGGCTGGGCGCTCTTGCTGGCGCTCCCGCTATTGGCTATCGCGCTTGCAGCCCTTACCGCGCGCCAAACCTTGCTTGCCGCGCTCAAGAAGATTCTATGATCAAGCGATTGATTTCCCTGATTTTCCTGGCCTGGGTACTCGGCTTTGCGTGGTTTGCGCTGCTCCTGCCCTTGCCCGCAGAAGCGCAGAAGACCGACGCGATCGTCGTGCTGACTGGCGGGCCGGGGCGCATCGACCGCGCGCTCGAACGGCTCGAGGCGGGCGATGCCAAACGCCTGTTGATCAGCGGCGTTGCGCGCGAGGTGAAACCCCATGAACTCGCCGCCACCTACAAGCGCCCGCAGCATCTGTTCGATTGCTGCATCGCGCTGGGGTTCGAGGCCGAGGATACGCGCTCGAACGCCACCGAAGTTGCGACCTGGGTTGCGCGGCGCAACTATAAGAGCATCCGGCTGATCACCACCGACTGGCACATGCGCCGCGCCGAATATGAAATCGGCCGCGCGATCGGCGACAAGGTGACGATCCTGCCCGACGCGGTGCGCAGCCAGCCCAATTTCGCGACCTTGTTTCGCGAATATCACAAATATCTGGCCGGACTGGCGGGCGGGCTGCTCGGTCTGTGAGATACGGCATCGCCCTCTTTCGCTCGATCCTGTTCTGGATCGCCTTCTTCGTGATGAGCAGCATCTCGTCGATCGGCGGCGTGATCGCGCTGCCGATTTCGCACCGCGGCACGATCTTCTTCGTGCGCATCTGGGCGCAGATGCATCGGCTCTTCTGCCGCTTTCTGCTCGGTCAGACGATCGTCGTCGAGGGCGAGATGCCCGACATCCCGGTGCTCTATGTCTTCAAGCATGAATCGGCGTTCGAAACGGTCGAACAGCCGATGCTGTTCAAGCACCCCGCGGTGTTCGCCAAGGAAGAGCTGTTCTCGATTCCCGTCTGGGGTCAGGCGGCGCGCTTCTATGGCCTGATCCCCGTCGACCGCGACGGCGGCGGCAAGGCGATGCGCGCGATGCTCGGCGCGGCAAAAGCCGCACTCGCCGCGGGACGGCCGCTGGTCCTGTTCGCCGAGGGAACGCGCGTTCCGCACGGACAGGCGCCAGGATTGCGTCCGGGCTTTGCCGGCATGTACCGCTTGCTGGGCGTGCCGGTGATTCCCGTCGCGGTGAACAGCGGCCTTGCCTTTCCGCCGCGCCGCTGGGTCAAATGGCCGGGTACGATCACCTACAAGGTCGGCGAAACGATCCCCGCCGGCCTGCCGCGCGAAGAAGCCGAAGAACGGGTTCGCGTGGCCATCAATGCGTTGAATCCGGCGGAAGCGTTGCTGGCCGTTACAAACTCTTAAATCCGTTCGCATCGAGCGAAGTCGAGATGCCCCGAAGACGTGCACGCACGATGGGTGTCTCGACTTCGCTCGACACGAACGGATACGCGGGTTCGGTTAATGCTTGCGCCCGAAATCGGGCGCCGGATCGTCCTGACCCTCGGCAATGATCGACCGGCGGATGGCGCGGGTGCGCGTAAACCAGTCTTCGAGTTTGTCGGCGTCGCCGCGGCGGATCGCCTGCTGCAGGACCGTCAGATCCTCGTTGAACCGCTGGAGCGTCGCGAGCACGGCGTCCTTGTTGGCGAGGAACACGTCGCGCCACATCACCGGGTCGCTCGCCGCGATGCGCGTGAAATCGCGGAAGCCGCCCGCCGAATATTTGATCACCTCGCTCTCGGTGACCTCTTCGAGCTCGCTCGCGGTACCGACGATCGTATAGGCGATGAGGTGCGGCAAATGGCTCGTCACCGCGAGCACCATGTCGTGATGCGCGGCGTCCATGACGTCGACCTTGGCGCCCAGTGCCTCCCAGAATCCGGCAACCGCCGCGACCGCATCGGCGGGGGCATCGGCGCCGGGGGTCAATATGCACCAGCGCCCGTCGAACAGGCTCGCAAAACCCGCCGCCGGCCCGCTATTTTCGGTGCCTGCCACAGGATGCGCGGGGATGACGACATGCGCGGGAAGCGCTTTCGCCAGCGCCGCGGCAACCCCGGCTTTCGACGAGCCGACATCCGAAATGATGGCATGCGCGGACAAACCTGGCGCGATCGCCGCGGCGGCATCGGCCATGCCGCCAACCGGAACCGCGAGGATGACGAGGTCGGCATCGGCGACCGCGTCGACGGCATCGTCGGAGATCCGGTCGCACAGGCCCAAACCGCTTGCAACACCGCGCACGCCGGCGCTGGCGTCATGGCCGGTGACCGCCACCTGCGGCAGCCGGTCCTTGATAGCGCGCGCAATCGACGAGCCGATCAGGCCCAGCCCGATAATCGCGACCCTCCCGACGCTGCGCGCCATCGGATCAGCCTTCCAGCGCGGCGCGGATCGCCGCCGCGAGTCCGCGCGTCTCGTCTTCGGTGCCGATCGTCATGCGCAGCGCGTGCGGCAGGCCCTGCGACGGCAGCCAGCGCACGATATAGCCCGCGTCCATCAGCGCCGCGTTCATCGCCTCGGCGGTGACCTTGCCCTCGAACAGCACGAGCAGAAAATTGGTCGCCGACGGCACGACGCGGACGCCGTGGTTGCCCAGACTCTCGAGCTCGCCCGTCAGCCAGGCGCGCCATTCGGCATTTTGCGCGCGGCTATAATTGACGAATTCATCGTCGCCGATCGCCGCGATTGCGGCTTCCTGCCCGCAGCGCGTGACGTTGAACGGCGCGCGGATCTTGTGCAGCGCCGAAATCACGTCGCTCGATGCATAGCCCCAGCCGATGCGTTCGGCGGCAAGGCCGTGAATCTTCGAAAAGGTGCGCGTGATAAAGACATTGGCCGCACTTTCGGCGAGCGCGAGCCCGTCGTCATCCTCGTCCGGCTCGAGATATTCGGCATAGGCCTGATCGAGCACGAAGAGCACGTCTGCCGGCAATCCGGCGTGGAGCCGGGCAATATCGGCGCGCGACGACAGCGTGCCGGTCGGATTGTTCGGATTGGCAACGAAGACGACGCGGGTCTTGTCGGTCACCGCCGCGAGCAGCGCATCGACATCGGTCGCATAGTCCCGATCGGAGGCTTCGACCGGGGTCGCGCCGACCCGCCGCGCGGCGATTTCATAGACCGCGAAACCGTAACGCACATACAGGACTTCATCGCCCGGCCCGGCATAGGCACTCGTCGCAAGGTGGAGCAGTTCGTCCGAACCGGTGCCATAGATGACGCGCGCCGGATCGAGGCCGTATTTGTCGGCGATCGCGTGGCGCAGCGCCGCAGCGCCAGGGTCGGGATAGCGTGCGAGGTCACCCGCGGCGGCGATAAACGCTTCGCGCGCCTTATTGCCCGTTCCCAGCGGATTCTCGTTCGCCGACAATTTGACGAGCGGACGGCCGTCGGCCCCCGCCGACTTGCCGGGAACATAGGGGGCAATGCCGCTGATCCACGGCTTCGGGCTAAGGGTCGGGGTCGCGTCGGTCATGCCGCGCCGTTTAACGGCTGCGCGGCCCAAGTCCAGCGTCTCGTCCAGCACGTTGACAGCCGTCGCGCGCCCGCTTAGCCCCGCCGCATCATGGCAACCCGCTTGCAACCCGTCCAGCACAACCAGATCGAACTGAACCGGCCGCTTGCGCTCGACAGCGGCGCGGCCCTCGCACGGCCGACGATCGCGTTCGAGGCCTATGGCCCGCTCAATGCGGCGCGCAGCAATGTCATCCTCATCTGCCACGCGCTGACGATGGATCAATATGTCGCCTCGACCCATCCGGTCACCGGCAAGCCCGGCTGGTGGAGCAAGGTCGTGCGCCCCGGCGGCGTGATCGACACCGATCGCTATCACGTCATTTGCGCCAATGTGATCGGCAGCTGCTTGGGATCGAGCGGCCCCGCCAGCGTCGATCCGGCAACCGGCAAACCCTTTGCCATGTCGTTCCCCGTCGTGACGATCGGCGACATGGTGCGTGCGCAGGCGATGCTGCTCGACCAGCTCGGCATCGAACGGCTTCATGCCGTCATCGGCGGATCGATGGGCGGAATGCAGGCGCTCGCCTGGGCGGCCCATTATCCGAACCGCGTCGAACGCGCGCTCATCATCGCCTCGGCCGCGCGACATTCGGCGCAGAATATTGCATTCCACGAAGTCGGGCGTCAGGCGATCATGGCCGACCCCGAGTGGCAGGGCGGCGATTATTATGCGAGCGGACGGGTGCCGGTAAAGGGCCTGTCGGTCGCGCGCATGGCGGCCCATATCACCTATTTGTCCGAAGCCGGGCTGACCGAGAAATTCGGCCGCCAGCTTCAGGACCGCGAGGTCAAGACCTTCGGTTTCGACGCCGATTTCCAGATCGAATCCTATCTGCGCCATCAGGGGATCAGTTTCGTCGATCGCTTCGACGCCAACTCCTATCTCTATATCACCCGCGCGATGGACTATTTCGATCTTGCCGATCCGCACGGCGGCCGGCTTGCCGACGCGTTCCGCCATTCGCCGGTGCGCTTCGGCCTCGTCAGCTTCGATTCGGACTGGCTCTATCCGACCTCCGAATCACGGCGCATCGTTCAGGCGCTGCACGGCGCGGGCGCGCAGGCGAGCTTCGTCGAACTGTCGAGCCCGTTCGGCCACGACGCTTTCCTGCTCGATTCGCCCGAGATGTGGCGCCTGATGGCGGGCTTTATCGAGGCGGGGCTGTGAGCGCCCCGATCCTTCGCCCCGACCTCGCGCTGATTGCGGCGCAGGTCCCCACGGGAGCGCGCGTCCTCGACGTCGGCTGCGGCGACGGCACGTTGATGGCGGCGCTGCGCGACACCAAGGCAACCGATGTGCGGGGACTGGAGATCGATCCCGCCAATGTCTCGGCCGCGATGGAGCTGGGCCTCGCAGTGGTTCAGGGCGACGCCGACCGCGACCTCGCCGACTATCCCGACGACAGTTTCGACATCGCCATCTTGTCGCAGACGCTGCAAACGTCGCACCGGCCCGATCGCGTTATCGACCAATTGCTGCGCATCGCGCCGCGCGCCTTCGTCAGCTTTCCCAATTTCGCGCATTGGCGCATCCGCCTCGCGCTCCTGTGGGGCGGACGGATGCCGGTGACGCGGCTACTGCCCGTCGCCTGGTACGAAACGCCGAACATCCACCATGTCACCGTCAGCGATTTTCGCGATCTCGTGCGCGACAAGGGAATCCGCGTCGAGGCGGTGCGGTATCTGTCGGGTGACCGGCCGACGAGCGACGCCGCAGCAAGCTGGCGCGCCGAACATGCGATTTTCCTGATTTCGAGATAATTCGTCACCCCGCGAAGGCGGGGGCGACGATCACAGCTAATCCCGCTTTTTCAACCCGTTCGCCAGAAAATCATTCGCGACGCGCGCGATTTCCGCGATGTCGGCCTCGTCGTCCCACAGGCCGTAGCGCATCCCCAGAAACACGTTCATGCCGCCGATCGCCCACGCGTGGATTTCGCTGACATCGGGGCGGATCTCGCCGCGCTCGGCGCCGCCCTCGAGCCGCTGGCGGACGCGCGCGACCGTCGTTTCATAATGGAGGCGATAGCTCGCATAATCGACAAATTCGGCTTCATCGATGATGCGGTAAATCTCCTTATGCTCGCGCACGAAGCCCAGATAGGATTCGAGCCCGATGCGTTCGGCGCTGATTTCGTCGGGCGCCGCCTGGACCAGCGGCGTGACATGGTCGCGAAGCTGCTCGCTCATATAGCGGACCAGCGCCTGAAAGATTTCATCCTTCGAATCGAAATAGGTATAAAAACTGCCGAGCGCGGTCCCGGCGCGGCGCGTGATCGCGCTGATCGACGCTTCATGGAACCCGCGCTCGCCGAATTCGACCGCCGCCGCATCGAGCAGCTTGCGTAATGTGCGGCGCCCACGCTCGGTGCGCGGCGTCTTGTCGCGCGCCTCACTCCCGGCACTCCCTGTCGCGACTGGCGGCTGATCCATAACGGCCCCTATCTCCCTCCGTCGATGCATCGTGGCTTTTCCGCACCACTGGCAAGCAAAAAACGACGATTGCACATTCAAAGTTGAAACTTGGTTCATGTTTCACTATTGGATGCGCCGCGGCTTGGCAAGCACCAGCCCAAGAAAACCGATAAAGGGTGACGAGGGGTCACCCGCCACATGGGAGACTATCATGCGTCCTTTCGCCCCCCGGCTGCGCCGTGCCATCCTTGCCACCAGCGCGCTTTCCATGATCGCCTTCGCACCACCGGTCTTCGCACAGGACGAAGGCGCGAGCGCCGACAGCGGCGATAACGAGATCATCGTCACGGCCCGCCGCCGCGACGAGCGGCTGATCGACGTGCCCGTCGCGATCACGGCTTACTCGGGCGAGGCACTCGCCAAGGCCGGCGCGCTCGACATCACCGACATCGGCCAGACCACGCCGAACACGACGCTCGAAGTCTCGCGCGGTTCGAACTCGACGCTCAGCGCCTTCATCCGCGGCGTGGGCCAGCAGGACCCGGTGTCGGGCTTCGAACAGGGCGTCGGCATCTATCTCGACGATGTCTATCTCAACCGGCCGCAGGCTGCGGTGCTCGACATCTATGACGTCGAACGCATTGAAATCCTGCGTGGGCCGCAGGGCACGCTCTATGGCCGCAACACGATCGGCGGCGCGGTCAAATATGTGACCAAGCAACTCCCGCAAGACTTTTCGCTCAAGATCAAGGGCACGCTCGGCACGTACAAGCAGGCCGATCTTGTCGTCACCGCAAGCGCACCGATCGGCGATCTGCTCCGTGTCGGCGGCTCGGTTGCCCGCCTGTCGCGCGGGGGCTTCGGCGACAATCTCACCACCGGGCTCGAAAATTACAACAAGGACATGTGGGCGGGGCGCGGCACCATCGAGTTCGGGGGCTATGGCGCGCCGGTTCTGATCCGAATTTCGGGCGATTACAGCAAGGACAAGAGCGATCCGCGCGGCGGCCACCGCCTGATCCCCTCGCTCGTTACCAAGGCGCCTGTTCTGGACAATGTCTTCGACAGCCGCGGCGGCCTGAACGATCCGAAGCAGGAAATCGAGGCGTACGGCCTCGCGATGAATGTGTCGGCCGAGCTCTCCGACACCCTCACGCTCCGCTCGATCAGTGCGTGGCGCAAGGACAAGTCGGCGACCCCGATCGATTTCGACGCGCTGCCCGCGGTCGATGTCGACGTCCCGGGCTTCTATTTCAACGAGCAGATCAGCCAGGAATTCCAGCTGCTGTACGAAGGCGACAGGCTGAAGGGCCTGCTCGGTTTCTATTATCTCGACGCGAGCGCCGACACGCTGTTCGACGTCCGCATCTTCAACAATCTCGCCGGCCTGACCGCGTTCACCGAGGCCGATGTCGACACGCAGACCTTTGCGGTGTTCGGCGATTTCACCTATGATTTCAATGATAAGCTCAGTCTGTCGGTCGGCGGACGCTATACATGGGACGAGCGCGAAGCGTCGATCCTGCGGCAAAATTATCTCGGTGGCGGGTCGCCGGTGTTCGGCGGCGCGGGCGTCGCTTTCGGTGCGCCCGGCACCAATTTCGACGGCAAGCGCAGCTTCAAAAAATTCACCCCACGCGCCTCGCTGTCGTTCAAGCCGACCCCCGACCATAATGTCTACGCCAGCTATTCGCAGGGCTTCAAGGGCGGCGGCTTCGATCCGCGCGGCGTCGGGGTCAATGCGCCGGGCGCCATTCCGGGTGCCCCGACCGACGCTGAAATCGCATCCTTCCTGAGCTTTCGTCCCGAAAAGGTTGAAAGCTATGAGCTGGGTTACAAGGGCAGCCTGATGGACGGCGCGGTCAATGTCGCGCTCGCTGGCTTCTATGCCGACTACACCGACGTCCAGATTCCGGGTTCGGTCGCCTGCCGTGTCGGCAACCTGCCCAGCTTCTGCGGCGTCGTGTCGAACGCGGGTAAGGCAACCTTCAAAGGCGTCGAATTTGAGGGCCGCGTGCGGCTAGGCGAAGATCTGGCGGCGACCGGCGACCGGCTGACGCTGTCGACGGCGCTTGGCTACATCGATGCCCAGTACAAGCGGTTCGTTTCCAACATCGGCGGTGTGCCGACCGACGTTGCAGCCTTCCGCGAGGTGCAGAACACCCCCAAATGGACCGCCAGCGGCACGCTCGCTTACGCAACCCCGGTCGGTGACGGCGATCTGAGCTTTGGCACCACCCTGTCGTACCGCAGCAAAACCTATCAGTTCGAAATCCCCAACCCCTATATCGACCAGAAGGGCTTCGCGCTGTGGGATGCGAGCATCGTCTATACCGCGCCCGACGACCGCTGGAGCATCGGCGTGTTCGGCAAGAATCTGACCGACAAGGAATATAAGACCTCGGGCTATACCTTCATCAACGTCAACCCGACCACCGGCGTCCCCATCCTCGGCGGCAATGGCCTGCCGACCTCGGCGCTGGGCACGGAGGGGACGCTGACCGCCTTCTACGGCAATCCGCGGCAGGTTTTCGTCACCGGTACCGTGAAGTTCTGATCTTCGGAAAAAAGGGGGAAAGGGGCGCCCGCTGCGGCGCCCCTTTTTCTATGGGGCGAGCGGCGGCGCGCCGGTCGCGGCGACCATGCGCTCGCCGTCGATGACGATCGGGCTGGCCACGCCGTCGATCGACGCGCCGTCGGGACGAAAGCGCATCCCGCGCGCGATCACCTGCGGGTCGGCGAAGACCCCGGCAAGATCGTTGATCGGCCCCGCGGGCACGCCCTCGGCCTCGAGCGCGAGCGACAAGGGCTGCGCATCCCATGCGGCGATCTTCGCCGCGAGCAGCGGGATCAGCTCGGCCCGGTTCGCCAGCCGCGCAGCATTGTTCGCGAAGCGAGGGTCGTCGGCCCATTCGGATACGCCAAGGATCGCGCAAAGCTTGCGATATTGCCCATCGTTGCCGACCGCGATGACCAGCTGGCCGTCCGCGGTCGCAAACACTTGATAGGGCACGACATTGACATGCGCGTTGCCCATTCGCTTCGGCACCACGCCGCTCGCCAGATAATTGGCCGCCTGATTGGCGAGCACCGCGACCTGGCTGTCGAGCAGCGCCATGTCCACATGCGCGCCTTCCCCCGTGACGTCACGGCGTCGCAGCGCGGCGAGGATCGCGACCGCCGAATACATGCCGGTGAAGATGTCGGCATAGGCGATCCCGGCCTTTTGCGGCGGCCCGTCGGGCTCGCCGGTCAGCGACATGAAACCGCTCATGGCTTGAACGATATAGTCATAGCCCGCGCGGTGCGCATACGGCCCGGTCTGCCCGAACCCCGTGATCGAACAGACGACCAGCTGCGGAAAATCGGCGCGCAGCCGCGCCGGATCGAGCCCATATTTGACGAGCCCGCCGACCTTGTAATTTTCGATGACGACGTCGGCATCGGCAAGCAGCGCGCGCACCTCGCTTTGCCCCGCAGCGCTCGCGATATCGATCGCAACGCTGCGCTTGCCGCGGTTGCAGCTGTGATAATAGGCCGCGCCAAGCGCCGCACCGTCCGCCCCGGTGACGAAAGGTGGGCCCCATTCGCGCGTGTCGTCGCCTGCGCCCGGCCGCTCGACCTTGACCACCTCGGCGCCCAGATCGGCGAGCAACTGCCCGCACCACGGCCCCGCGAGCACCCGCGCCAGTTCGACGACGCGGATGCCCTCTAGCGGCTTAGGCAAAGGCCGAAATGCCGGTGATCGCGCGGCCGAGGATCAGCGCATGGACGTCGTGCGTGCCCTCATAGGTGTTCACCGTCTCGAGGTTCACAGCGTGCCGGATCACATGATAGTCGGCCGAAATGCCATTGCCGCCGTGCATATCGCGCGCGACGCGGGCGATATCGAGCGCCTTGCCGCAATTGTTGCGCTTGAGCAGGCTGATCGCGTCGGGAATGAGCCGGCCCTCGTCGATCAACCGGCCGACGCGCAGCGCCGTCTGCAAGCCCAGCGCGATTTCGGTGAGCATATTGGCAAGCTTCAACTGGACGATCTGGTTCGCCGCGAGCGGCCGCCCGAACTGCTTGCGTTCGCCGGTATAATTGCGCGCCGCCTCATAGCAGAATTCGGCCGCGCCCATCGCGCCCCAGCCGATGCCGTATCGCGCGCGGTTGAGGCAGCCGAACGGTCCTTTGAGTCCCGAAACATGCGGCAACAGCGCATCCTCGCCGACCTCGACCGAATCCATGACGATTTCGCCGGTGACCGAGGCGCGCAGGCTGACCTTGCCCTCGATCTTCGGTGCGGAAAGCCCCTTCATGCCCTTTTCGAGCACGAAACCGCGAATCGCGCCGTCATGCGCTTCCGACTTCGCCCACACGACAAAGACGTCGGCGATCGGCGAATTGGTGATCCACATTTTCGCGCCCTTGAGGCGGTATCCGCCCTCGATCTTCTCGGCGCGGGTGCGCATCCCGCCGGGGTCGCTGCCGGCATCGGGTTCGGTCAGGCCGAAACAGCCGACGAGTTCGCCCGAGGTCAGCCCGGGCAGATATTTGCGCTTCTGCTCCTCGCTGCCATAGGCGTTGATCGGATGGATCACGAGCGAGCTCTGTACCGAACAGGCCGAGCGATAGCCCGAATCGATCCGCTCGACTTCGCGCGCGATCAGCCCGTAGCTGACATAGTTCAGGCCCGCGCCGCCATATTCGGGATCGATCGTCGCGCCGAGCAGGCCCAGGGCGCCCATTTCCGACATGATCTCGCGATCGAACCGTTCGTCGAGAAAGGCCGACGTCACGCGCGGCAGCAGTTCGCCTTCCGCATAGGCCCGCGCGGTGTCGCGGACCATCCGTTCCTCTTCGCTCAACTCGGCATCGAGCTGAAGGGGATCGAGCGGGTCGAGCGCTTCGATGCGCTGCGGGTCGGCGAGGGCCATGGAACGGGCTTTCTCTAAAGGCGGGCAGCCCTTGCGGAATGCGCGCTATGGGGTCGGATCGGCCACCGTGCGGGCGGCCGCGGCAGCAGGGCTGTCGCGCGGCTCCAATATCGCCGCGGTCTCGATCAGGTCAAGCGCACGCCGCGCTTCATGATAACGGCGCGCCTCGATCAGCCAGTCGCTCGCGGCGGCGGCGCCAGGCATGGCCTCGACCTCGGCAATCGCCAGATCGGCCTGGCCCGCGCCCAGGTAGCGGCGCGCGCGATCGAGTCGTTCGGACGCCCGCGGCGACTGCGTTCCCGCAGCACGCACAACGAACAGCTCGCCCAGTTCGCGGCGCAACCCGGTCCACAGGCTGCCGTTTCCGTCGCCGCCACGCCCGACAAGCTGCGGCGCCAATGTGTCGAGTTCGGCACGAAGCTGTTCGAGCGTCACCGGTTCGCGCGAGGTATCGATGATCGTCTTGACCGCATTGGGCTGGTCGTCGCCGAAACGCAGACGAAGCTGCGCGTCGAGATAGCCGAGCGACAGGCCGCGATCGAGTGCGCGGCGTACGGCAAAGGCGACGAGCAGCCCCTCGGCGCGCGAGGCATTGCCCGACGCCGATTCGGCCTCGAGGGTGATGCGCGACAGACGCTGTTCGAGTTCGGCAACGCGCGCGCCGAGCGCGTTGGCGCCGTCGACCGGTGCCACCACCAACGGCTGACCATCGGCGCCGCCCTTGACGGCCCCTTCTGCGAGCAGAATCGGATTCATGGTGCCCGCAGGCGCGGCGTTCACTTTCACGGGCGGGGTGTCATTGCCCGTCAGCCAGCGATTCACCGCCCATCCGCCCCCGGCGATGCCGATCAGCAACAGCAGGAAGGCACCAAGGGCGATGGCACGAAACGATAGCCCCCTCGCCGGGACCACCTCGTCCGCGGGCGAGGAGGTGTCGATGCTGTCGATTGCCATAATTCTCTTTCGAACGACCCTATTTTGCACCCTTGTGCCACAAAGCATGCGCCTGTGCCAATATTGCGACATCATCGGGCTGTCCCGCGATGGCCAGATCGCGCCAGCCCTCCCCGGCCGCTGCAGCGACGGCCGGGCTGATCGCGACGAGCGCCAGATGCCCCCGCGCCCGGCCAACAAGGTCGGAAATGCGCCCCGCAGCACGCACCGAATGTGCCAGCAATATTGCGGGCGCGGCGATTAGGTCCGACCATTCAGACGGCGGTGGTACGGGGTCGACAGCGTAGCAAGGCACCGGCGTGATCGCCGCGCCATGCGCATCGAATTCGGACCGGTCGCGCCCGCAAAGCCATAATATATTTCGGATATTGTCTGACGTCATGTCGTCAAGAAGGTGCTGCGCGTTGGTCGATCCAGTCTTTGCCACCATCAAACCGGCGGCGTCCGCCGCATTCGCGGTCGCCGCACCGACGGCATGAACGGGCAGCGATGCGAGCCGGGCAAGACCCGGCCCGGCAAGCCGCGCCGCCGAGGCGCTGGTCAGCAGCAGCGCCTCGAAATTTTCGGTCGCCGGCACCCGCCAATCGATCGCGTGCGCGGCAAAAAGCGGGATCGCGCGAACATCGAGCCCAAGCGCTTTTGCCCGCTCGACCGTCGCTGCGTTGCCCGGCTCCGGCCGCGTAACGATCAGCGGCATCGCCATCAGACCGCGAACAGGCGCCGCACCGTTTCGGGCGCTTCGCCCAGCAGACGGTGCGCCAGATCCGCTGCTGCTCCCGTATGATCGACAAGAATATGCCCGGCGGCACGATCTGCGCCGTCGTCGGAGAAAATTTCGGCATCGAGGCGTAGCGTGCCGTCGTCCTGCCAATGCGCATGCGCCGCGACGGGCGAGCGACAGTCGCCGCCAAGCGCCGCCAGAAACGCGCGCTCGGCCGCCACGGCGCGGTGCGTCGGTATATGATCGACCGCCGCGAGCAGCGCGAGCACCGCGGCATCGTCGGCGCGGCATTCGATCCCGATGGCGCCTTGCGACGCGGCGGGAAGCAGCCCCGTCACCTGAACCATACCCACATCGTGCATTCCCAGCCGGTCGAGCCCGGCCGCCGCGAGCAAGGTGGCATCGGCCTCGCCCGCAGCCAGTTTCGCGAGCCGTGTCGCGACATTGCCGCGCAGCAGCACCGTTTCGAGATCGGCGCGGATATGTTTCACCTGCGCCGCGCGCCGCGGGCTGCTGGTGCCCAGCCGCGCGCGCTGCGGCAAATCGGCGATCGTCGTGGCCTCAATCTCTTCGCGCACCACCAGCCGGTCGCGCGGGTCGGCGCGCTCGAGCATCGCGCCGAGCGCAAAGCGCGGATCGCGCAGCGTTTCGACATCCTTCAGCGAATGGACTGCGATGTCGATCGCGCCCGCGTCGAGCGCGGCATCGAGTTCGCGGGTCCACAGCGCCTTGCCGCCCACCTCGGCGAGCGCGCGATCCTGGATCCGGTCACCGGTCGCGGTCATCGGGACGATTTCGAGCGCCGCCATGTCGATGCCATGGCTGGCAATCAGCGCCGCAGCCGCCATATGCGCCTGAGCCATTGCGAGCGGCGAAGCGCGCGTGCCGATACGAAGCGGGTTTTCGGGGGTCGGAAGATCATTCATCGCCCCCGCTGCTAGCGCGGCTTGCCCTGTCGATAAAGGGGCGGGTAAAGGAACGCGCAATAATATGACTCTGATCCTCGGCCTTGAATCGAGCTGCGACGAAACCGCAGCAGCCCTTGTCGACAGCGACCGGCGCATTTTGGCGCATCGTGTCGCGGGGCAGGAGGCCGAGCACAGCCCCTTTGGCGGGGTCGTTCCCGAAATCGCCGCACGCGCGCACGTCGACCGGCTCGCGCCGATCGTCGAGGACGTGCTCGCCGACGCCGGGATTTCGCTCGCCGGGGTCGACGCGATCGCCGCGACCGCTGGCCCCGGGCTGATCGGCGGCGTGATGGTCGGACTCGTCACCGGCAAGGCGCTGGCGCATGCCGCGAACAAACCGCTGATCGCGGTCAATCATCTCGAAGGTCACGCGCTCTCGCCGCGCCTCGTCGATCCCGGCCTCGCCTTTCCCTATCTGTTGCTGCTCGTGTCGGGCGGCCATTGCCAGTTGCTGCTGGTGAAGGGCGTCGGCGACTACCGCCGGCTTGCAACGACAATCGACGACGCCGCAGGCGAAGCATTCGACAAGACGGCGAAACTGCTCGGGCTCGGCTATCCCGGCGGGCCTGCGGTCGAACGCATGGCGCAGGACGGCAACCCCCATGCGGTGCCGCTGCCGCGCCCGCTCGTCGGCAGCGCCGAGCCGCATTTCTCCTTCGCCGGACTCAAGAGCGCGGTCGCGCGCGCCGCCGCCAGCGGTGCACACAGCATAGCCGACCTTGCCGCCTCGTTCCAGCAGGCGGTCGTCGACTGCCTCGTCGACCGCAGCCGCATCGCGCTCGCCGCGTGCCCCGATGCCACCGCTTTCGTCGTCGCGGGCGGGGTCGCCGCGAATGGCGCGATTCGCAGCGCACTCACCGACCTCGCGGCCCGATTCGACCGCCCTTTCGTCGCGCCGCCGCTGTGGCTGTGCACCGACAATGGCGCGATGATCGCCTGGGCCGGCACCGAACGCTTCGCCGCCGGCCTCACCGACGACCTCGGCGTCGCGGCGCGCCCGCGCTGGCCGCTCGATCCCAATGCCGAAGCCGTGCGCGGCGCGGGAGTAAAAGCATGATTCGCGAAGGCATGACGTCGCGATTCACGCGGTTTGGAATTATCGGCGGCGGCGCGTGGGGCACCGCGCTCGCGCAGCTGCTTGCCGCCGACGGCGCGCCCGTGCGGCTCTGGGCGCGCGAAGAGGATGTCGTCGCGGCGATCAACAGCGACCATCGCAATCCCGCCTTCCTTCCCGGTGCCACGCTGTCATCCTCGCTGACCGCGACCGGCAATCTTGCCGACATGACCGACCTCGACGCGCTGCTCGTCGTTGTCCCCGTGCCGTTCCTGCGCGCCGTGCTCGCCGACCTGCCTGCGGGTGATGCGCCGCTGATCTTTTGCAGCAAGGGGATGGAAGCGGGCAGCTTCGCCTTCCCGATCGACATGGCGCGCGACCTGACCCCGCAGCGTCCGCACGCAATACTCTCGGGCCCGACATTTGCGCACGAAGTTGCGGCGGGCCTGCCCACGGCCATCACCCTCGCCGCCGCCGACGCCGACCTCGCCGCAGAGATTGCGCAGGCGCTCGCGCGGCCGCATTTCCGTCCCTATGTGTCGACCGACGTCATCGGCGCCGAGATCGGCGGCGCGGTCAAGAATATCCTCGCAATCGCGTGCGGTATCGTCGACGGCGCCGGGCTCGGGCTCAACGCCCGCGCCGCGCTGATCAGCCGCGGCTTCGCCGAAATGACGCGCTTCGGTCTGTCGCGCGGCGCGCAGGCCGAAACCCTCGCGGGGCTGGCCGGCCTCGGCGACCTTGTCCTTACCTGCACTTCGTCGAACTCGCGCAACTTCGCGCTCGGGCAAGGACTCGGCCGGGGCGAAGCGGCAGACATGCTGATGGCCGACCGGCGCACGGTCGCCGAAGGCGCGTTCAGTGCGCCGGTCGTTGCCGCCGCCGCGCGTGCCGACGGCATCGACATGCCGATCACCGACACGGTGGCCCGCCTTGTCGCGGGTGAAACGCGCGTCGCCGAAGCCATTCAGGCGCTGCTCAGCCGGCCGCTGCGATCCGAAGGCCGATGATTTTTTTCCTGCAATTGCCTGCACTCGCCCGCCGCGCTAGACTGCGCCCCGGGGAGCAGCAGAAGGGGCGCCAGGCTTGAGCCAGACGGACAGCGCAGCCGCGCCCTCATCATCCGGCATCCCCCCCCAGGATGCGGACACCGCGGCGCTTGCCAAGGGCGGACGCACAAATTTCCTCGGTTTCATCATGCGCCTCGTCGCCCGCCTGCCCTTCCTCTATGTGGCGGGCCGCTGGTACGGGCCGGAAGCGGTCGGGCGCTTCGCCTTTGCGGTGCTCGTCATCGAACTCGTCGCACAGCTTGCAACGCTCGGCCTCAAACGCGGCCTCGCCGAGCAACTGAGCGCGCCCGGCGCAGACCATCGCACCGTCGTGTGGGACGGCATGTTCGTCGCCCTCCTCGCCTCGGCGGCGGGCTCGGCGCTTCTCCTCCTCTTTCCGCAGCTCATGTATCCCGCGGGCGGCATCGACAGCACCGACCGCTGGATGGCGCTGCTCGTCTTCGCGATCGCGGGGACCGATATCGCGCTCGCCGCCTGCGCCTATAAATTCGATATCGGCGCCACCGTCCGCGCCCGCGCGATCGTCGAGCCGTGGGTCATCAGCGCCGCCGCGGCAGGATTCTGGTTCGTTTCGGCGCGCGACGGGCTCATGCTTTCCTATGCCGCCGCGATGCTCGGCGCCTTTCTCACCGCGCTGATCCCGATGCTCCGCCATTATGGCGGGCCGCATGGGTGGCAGCCGCATCCGGCGCATCTGATCGCCGTTGCGCGGCGCAATGCGCCGCTCGCGGCGGCCGACGCGATCGAATGGGGCACGCGCCGCCTCGATCTCTTCATCCTCGGCCAGTTCACGTCGCCGACGATCTACGGCATCTATTATATGGCGCAGCAGGTCGCCTCGCTGCCGCAAAAGCTCAAGACCAGCTTCGAGCCGATCCTCGGCCCCGTCATCACGCGCAACCTCGCCGAAAACCGGCTTGCCGCCGTGGCGGCCCAGGTCAGCCAGGTCGGTTTCTGGATCATCGCTGCCCAAGCGGGAGTCGCGCTCGCGCTGGGCATTCCGGGCGAAGCGGTGATGGGTCTCGTCGGCCCCGAATTCGTCAGCGGCACCGCGGCGCTCGCTTTCCTGCTCGCCGCCGAAGTCGTCGCCGCCACCGCCGTCGTCAGCGAGGCGGCGCTCGTCTATGTCGCGCGCCACCGCAACCTGTTGATCAGCATCGCGACGCTCGCGCTGCAGGCGGGGCTCAGCGTCGTCCTCATCCTGATCGCCAAGTCGATGGGACTGCCGCCGATCACCTATGCCGGCGCGGTGGCGCTCGCGCTGATGCTCGCGCTCGGTTTCGCCTCGGTGGTCAAAGCGCGGCTGCTCGCCCGCGTCCTCGGCGCGCCGGTAAACAGCCTGCGCTGGGCGCTCGTCTGGGCGACCGCGGGCGCAGCGGCGCTCGGCTGGGGCGCGACGCAGCTTCCCGAATGGGCCGAGTTGCTGATCGGCGTGCCCTTCATCCTCGGCATTTATGCCTGGCTGATCTGGACGCGCGGCTTTGGGCCCGCCGACCGGGCGCTGTTCAAAAAGCATCCCGAACCGGCAGAACCGGCGCCGGCAACCTAGCCGAGGCGCGCTGCGATCTTGGCCTTGAGGTCGGTCTGCGCACGCGGACCGACCTGTGCGATGATTTCGCGCGCGCACACCGCGCCCATCGTCAGGCAGTCGGCGATCGGCCGGCCCTGCGCCTGACCCGACAGGAAGCCGGCGGCGAAGAGGTCGCCAGCGCCGGTGGTGTCGACAACCGTGTCGATCGGTTCGGCGCCGACTTCGGTGCGCGTGCCGCCGGTCAGTGCGATCGCACCGTGCGACCCGCGCGTCACGACAAGCAAAGGAACCTGCGCCGCAACGCTGGCGACCGCAGCCTCGAAATCGTCGGTTTGCGCGAGGGCACAAATCTCGACTTCGTTCGCGAACAGAATGTCGAACAGCCCCTCGGCGATCAGGTTACGGAAATCGGCGCCATGGCGATCGATGATGAACGCGTCCGAGAGCGTGAAGGCGACCTTGCGCCCCGCGGCGCGCGAGACGTCGATCGCGCGCCGCATCGCCGCGCGCGACAGCTCAGGATCCCACAGATAGCCTTCGAGATAGAGGATCTCCGAATCGGCAATCCACGCCTCGTCGATCATCGACTGTTCGAGCAAGTGGCTCGCGCCAAGGAAGGTGTTCATCGTCCGCTGCCCGTCGGGGGTGACGAGGATCAGGCAGCGCGCGGTCGGCGCGCCTTCCGAAAGCGGCGGGGTTTCATAAGCGACGCCAAGCGCGCGCAGATCGTGCGAGAAGACATGGCCGAGCTGATCGTCGGCGACCTGGCCGATGAAGCTGCAGCGCTGGCCGAGCACGGCCATTCCGGCGAGCGTATTCGCGGCCGAACCGCCCGACATTTCGATCGCCGGTCCCATCGCCGCGTAAAGACGCTCGGCCTCTTCGGCGTCGATCAGCCGCATCGATCCCTTGGTCAGGCCTTCGGCGGTGATCAGCGCGTCGTCGGCGCGGGCGATAACGTCGACAATGGCGTTGCCAATGGCAACGACGTCAAAACGGGCGGTGGAGGCCATGAAATATCCTGTATGTGCGGGAAAAAGCTGCCGCGCTTTAGAGATGGCGACAGGGCAAGGCAAGTATAACGCTTTATGCCCTCTTCCTTGCTCGTCATGCCGGACCTGGTCCGGCATCCATAACAACGCCGGCAGCATGGACCGCGGATCGAATCCGGGGGACGAGCCAATATGGTCTTGGCATGAAGCTTGACCCGCACGCCGGGGGCCATCATTCCTCCACCATGGCCCGCGCCGTTCACGCCTTCCTGCTCGCCCTCAAGGACTTGCCCCATCCGCGCGTGATGCGCGTGCTGGCGCAGAGTCTCGCGCTGACTCTCCTGCTCCTCGTCATCGTCGGCGCGGCGATCTTCTTCGCCGCGCGCTGGGCGCTCGCGCACTGGAAATGGCTCGACGGCGCCCAGCTCGACATGGCGGGCATTTTGATCGTGATTGCGATTATCGCGGGCAGCTGGTTGCTGTTTCGCGCTGTCGCCATTGTCGTCATCGGCCTGTTTGCCGACGGCATCGTCGCCGATGTCGAGGGACGCCACTATCCCGCCGCCGCCGCCCGGGCGGTCGATGTCGGCTGGCGTCAGAATATCCACCTCGCGCTTGCCTCGCTGGTGCGGCTGATCGGCGGCAATCTGCTCGCGCTACCGGTCTACATCCTGCTGCTCGTCACCGGCATCGGCACACCGATCTTCGCCTTGCTCGTCAATGCGCTGCTGCTTGGCCGCGATCTCGAGGCGATGGTCCTCGCGCGGCATCCGGACCATCCACGACTCGATCGACCGGCCCGCTGGTCGCTCGGCCTGCTGTCCGCCGCAAGCTTCGTGGTGCCCATCGCCAATCTGTTGGCGCCGATTCTCGGCGCCGCTATGGCCGTGCACATGCTGCACCTGCGCAATGGGGACCGGAATATATGATCAAAAAGCCACGTCTGGCCGCCATCGCGGGTCTCGCCCTGACGCTCGGCGCCTGTGCCGGTCCCGCGATTCCGCGCCCGGCGACGCCGTCGGGCGGCCCTCCGCCCGCCCCGACCGTTGTCCGGCCGGTACAGAATAACGCGCTGATCGGCAGCAGCGCCGACGCGATCGGGCGGATGTTCGGCAAACCGCAGCTCGACGTAACCGAAGGCGCCGGCCGCAAGCTGCAGTTTGCGGGGTCGAACTGCATTCTCGATATCTATTTTTATGCGCCGCGCGCGGGTGCCAGCCCCGTCGCCACGCATGTCGATGCACGCACCCCCGATGGCCGCAATGCCGAAGTGAACAGCTGCGCCCAGTCGTTTCAGCGCTGATCGCCGCCCCTTGCCGGGCGTCATGACGCCAGTTCGGCGAGCGCCCACAAGGCGGCGTCGGCGACCATCGGCGATTCATCGCCGGCGAGCCGCGTCAACACCGGTATAAAGAGCGCGTCACCGCTGTTTCCTGCCGCAATTGCGGCGTTGCGGACCATGCGCCCGCGCCCGATCCGTTTGATCGGCGACCCCGCGAACACCTGACGAAAACCGGCATCGTCGAGCGCCAGCAAATCGGCGAGCGACGGCGCAGCCAGTTCGGCGCGGGGCAGAAAGGCACGATGCGCGTGCGCGGTGTCGGCGAACTTGTTCCACGGACACGCCGCAAGGCAATCGTCGCAGCCATAGACATGATTCCCGATCCCACGCCGCAGATCGACCGGGATCGGCCCATTATGTTCGATCGTGAGATACGAGATACAGCGCCGCGCATCGAGCCGGTACGGGGCAGGAAACGCCTGCGTCGGGCAGACGTCCTGGCAGGCCGAACAGCTTCCGCAGGTATCGCGCCCCGGGGTCGCTGGCACGAGGTCGAGCGTCGTATAGATGGCGCCAAGGAACAGCCAGCTGCCATGATCGCGGCTGACGAGGTTGGTGTGCTTGCCCTGCCAGCCGAGCCCCGCCGCCGCGGACAGCGGCTTTTCCATCACCGGCGCCGTATCGACGAACACCTTGACCTCGGCGTCCTTCACTTCCGCGACGAGCCAGCGCGCGACCGCCTTCAGCGCCCTTTTGACGACGTCATGATAGTCGCCGCCCTGCGCATAAACCGAAATCCGGCCACGGTCGGAATGGTCGGCGAGCGCCATCGGGTCGTGCGCGGGGGCGTAGCTCATACCGAGCGCGATCACCGACCGGACTTCGGGCCACAGCCCCTTGGGTGATCCCCGCTGCGCGGCGCGGCTTTCCATCCAGATCATGTCGCCGTGCCGCCCCTCGGCCAGCCATTGATCGAGGCGCGCGGCGGTTTGCGGCGCGGCGCCGGCATCGGCGATGCCGAACGCCACGAAACCATGCGCGCGCGCAACCGTTTCAAGGCGTTGTTCCAGCGAAGGCGGATCTAGAGACAAGGCTTCTGCAACCATTGGCGCTCTATACGGCAACCGCTTGTCCGTGCCATAGTTTGCGGATGCGAGGATCGGGGACCGAAGTTTGAACGATTTCAGCGTCGAGGCAAATGGCCTCACCAAATATTTCGGCAATTACAAGGCTGTCGACGATGTCAGCCTCACGGTACCGGCAGGCAGCATCTACGGCGTCCTGGGGCCGAACGGTGCCGGCAAGACGACCAGCCTGCGCATGACGCTGGGGATCATCGACCCCGACGAAGGCACAAGCCGCCTTCTGGGCGGGCACAGGCCGCAGTCGGTGCGGCATCGCATCGGCTACCTTCCCGAAGAACGCGGGCTTTACCCGGGCATGAAAGCGCGCGAGGCGATCGCTTTCATGGGCGCGCTGCGCGGGCTCGACTGGTCCGAGGGCCGCCGCCGGGCTGCGGGCTTCATGACCGAACTCGGGCTCGAGCGCGTGATCGACGAAAAGATCCGCAAGATGTCGAAGGGCATGGCGCAGATGATCCAGTTGATCGGCTCGATCGTCCACGCCCCCGACCTGATCGTCCTCGACGAGCCTTTCTCCGGGCTCGACCCGGTCAATCAGGAACGGCTCGAAATGCTGGTGCGTCGCGAACGCGATCGCGGCGCGACGATCCTCTTCTCGACGCATGTCATGGCGCATGCCGAACGGCTCTGCGACCGCATCGCGATCATCGCGCGCTCGGCGCGCCGGTTCGAGGGCACAGTCGACGCGGCACGTGCAATGCTGCCGATGCAGGTGCGCTATACGCCGCGCACCGCGGGCGACCCCGTTGCGGTTGCAGCAAACCTGCCCGCCGATGCCCAATTGTTTGGCGATGCCTGGCATTTCGCGATTGAGGACGCCGACGTCGAACCTTTGCTCGCACGCATCACCGCGAGCGGTCTTGGCGTCACCGGCCTGTCGATCAGCCGACCGGCGCTGCACGATGCGTTCGTCCATATCGTTCGCCAGGTCGACGCCGGATTCGACGCCAACGCCACCGACGATGCGGTAGAGGAAGCCAGCGCATGACACCTTTCATCCGCAGCATGTTCGTTGTTGCGCGGCGCGACTTTCTCGCGATCGTCGCGACACCCACCTTTCTCCTCTTCCTTCTCGCCCCCCTGTTCATGGTCGGCATGGGCCTGGCCGGCGGCATGGGCGCGTCGCAGCTTGCCGACAGCGCGCGCGGCGCGGGCCGCATCGTCGTCGTCGCCGACCCCGCCGACATCGAGTCGCTGCGGGCCGCCGACACCCGGCTCCGTTCGGCAATGGCCCGCGAACCCGCCCCGCTCGATATCCGCATAACGGGTCCGGCGAACGCCGATCCCGTCGCCATCGCACGCGAAAAGGGCAGCGACACCTATGCGGTCATGAGCGGCCCGCTTGCCGCGCCGCATATCGTCGAGCGCGAAAAAGGCAGCAGCGCGGGCCGCTATCTTGCGCTGCTCGCCGGCGACGTGCTGCGCGCACGCGCCGCCGGGCCGCTGCCGCCCGTCACGGCGCGCTTCGAGGCACTGTCGTCCGGCGGCACCAGCATCGCGGTGCAGCAGTCGCTCGGTTTCGGCGCAGTTTTCCTCATCTTCCTTCTGACCTTGCTTCTCGCCGGCCAGACGGTGAGCTCGCTTGCCGAGGAAAAGGGCAACAAGGTCATCGAGATCCTCGCCGCAGCCGTGCCGCTCGAAAGCGTCTTTCTCGGCAAGCTTCTCGGCATGCTCGGCGTTGCCGTGCTGTTCATCGCCTTCTGGATGGTCCTTGCAATCGGGGGCGGGTTGATCGCCGCAACGCAGCTCGATCCAGCGGCCATCGCCGCCGCCAGCGCAGCGAGCAAGTCCGCCGCCGCTTTTGCCGCGACCCCCGCCACCGGATGGCCCTTCTTTGTCGGCATCGGTCTGGCCTATTTCATCATGTCCTTCCTTCTGCTGGGTGCCGTGTTCCTCGGGGTCGGCGCGCAGGCGAGTTCAGTGCGCGAAATCCAGATGCTCAGCCTGCCGATCACCATCTTCCAGGTCGGCATGTTCAGCCTTTCGGCCGCCGCCGCGAGCGCACCCGGCAGCAGCCTTGCCCATTTCGCGCAGATATTTCCCTTCTCGTCACCGCTCGCGATGGCGGCGCGGGCCGCGTCCGACGATGCCAAAGCGATCCACCTGCTCGCGCTCGGCTGGCAGGCGATCTGGGTCGCGCTTGTCATCTTCCTGTCGGTACGACTCTTCCGCGCCGGCGTCCTGAGCGGGCGCAGCGACTGGAAATTCTGGCGCCGCAAGACGGTCGTCATTGCCGCGACAACAACCGCCACGGGAGTCGATTCGTCCCAGTCTCATTGACAAAGCTGTAAACAGTGGCATCCTGCAACCTAATCGGCCGCGTCAGACGGTCTCACAGAGGAGCAGCCCATGGCCACCCAGATCGATATCGCCCCCGAACTCTCCAACCCGCTCGACGTCAGCCGCGCCGAACTGTGGAGCGAAGACCGCTGGCAGGAACCGATGCGCCAGCTGCGCGCCGAGGCGCCCATCTATCGCTGCGAAGATTCGAAATTCGGTCCCTATTGGTCGGTGACGACCTACAAGCCGATCCAGCATATCGAGGCGCTGCCCAAAATCTTTTCCTCGTCGTGGGAATATGGCGGGATCACCGTCGCCGGTGACGGCATTGAACATCTGAAAGAGGGCGAAATCCCGATGCCGATGTTCATCGCGATGGACCCGCCGCAGCACACCGCGCAGCGCCGGACCGTCGCCCCCGCCTTTGGCCCCTCCGAAATCGAGCGCATGCGCGCCGACACACAGGCGCGCACCGCGGCGTTGATCGACACGCTGCCGATCGGCGAGACCTTCGACTGGGTCGAACGCCTGTCGATCGAACTCACCACCGACATGCTTGCGATCCTGTTCGATTTTCCGTGGGAAGAGCGCCACCGGCTCACCGGCTGGTCCGATGCGCTCGGCGACATCGAAAGCTTCGACACGCTCGAAAAACGCCAGATGCGGCTCGGCAGGGCGTTCGAAATGGGCGCCGCCTTCAAACAATTATGGGATGCAAAGGCGCAGAACCCGGGCAAGCACGACCTGATTTCGATCATGCTCCAGTCCGATGCGATGAAGCATATGAGCGAGAATGAGTTCATGGGGAACCTCATCCTTCTCATCGTCGGCGGCAATGACACGACGCGCAACTCGATGTCGGCCTATGCTTATGGCCTCCACTCCTTTCCCGAAGAACGCGCGAAGCTCGAGGCGAATCACGATCCCGAACTCGCGATCAACGCGATGCACGAAATCCTGCGCTGGCAGACGCCGCTCGCGCATATGCGCCGCACCGCGACCGAGGATACCGAGCTGTTCGGCCACGAAATCAAGAAGCGCGACAAGCTCGCGCTCTGGTACGCCTCGGCGAACCGGGACGAGAGCGTATTTCCCGACGGCGACCGTATCATCGTCGACCGCGAGAATGCACGGCGCCACCTGGCCTTCGGTTATGGCATCCACCGCTGCGTCGGCGCCCGCGTCGCCGAGCTTCAGCTCACGACGCTGATCTCCGAAATGCAGCGGCGCCGACTTCGGGTAAACGTCCTCGCCGAGCCCGAACGCGTGCACGCCAGCTTCGTCCACGGCTATCGTCACATGCCGGTCCAACTCGAAAAATATTGACGCGCGGTTGAAACCGGCCGTTCCTGACCAACCTATCTAGCCAGAGGAGTTGGACATGATCGAACGCCGTTACCTTCTCGGCGGTCTTGCGCTCGGCGGCGCGGTGATCGGCGCGCCGATGCTGTTCGCCAGATCGGCGCGCCCGCAGGCCGAGGCCGGATGGCAATTGTCCGACGCGCTATGGAAGGCCCGGCTGTCGCCGCTGCAATATCGCGTCCTGCGCGAAGCCGCGACCGAGCGCCCCTTCACCAGCCCGCTCGACAAGGAAAAGCGCACCGGCACCTTCCTCTGTGCGGGCTGCGCGCTCCCGCTCTATTCGAGCAGGACCAAGTTCGACAGCGGCACCGGCTGGCCCAGCTTCTGGGCACCATTGAAGGGCGGCATTGCCACATCGACCGACCGCGAGCTTGGCTATGCGCGCGTCGAAGTGCATTGCAAACGCTGCGGCGGGCATCTCGGCCATGTCTTCGATGACGGGCCGAAACCGACGGGCAAACGCTATTGCATGAACGGCGCCGCGCTGACCTTCCGCCCGGCCTGACGGCACGGCATCACGATGCGGGGGGCTTCACCCGCCACACCGAGAGGCCCGCCCGCGTCCCGAGCGGCACCGCTTCGAGCCATGCCGGTGCTTTCCCCGCGTAAAGCTGCGCCGCAAGCGCATCCTTCCGCGCCTTGCGATACAGGGAAAAGTCGTTGGCGGTCCGGCAAAAGACGATCAACGTTGCTTTCTGCCTGCGGACAAGCGCCTCGGCTTGTCCGGGATCGCCGACGAAGATGCGGATCGTGTCGGCCATCGCTTCCTTGTTGCGGTGGTGCGGGGTAGCAACCAGGCTGTGATGCGTCCAGAATATCACCGGCGCGCCGAGGTCGATCGGGGTCAGGATCGTTGCGGCCGGCAGGCGGCCGAGCGCGTCGACCGCGGCGGGATCGAGGCAGTTCGACTTGTAGGGATTTGCCGTCTCCACCTCTGCTTTAGCCGCGTCTTCATCGGCCTTCAGCGATGGAAAAAACGCGGTGAGCACGACCGCGACCGCCATGCTGCCAAGCAGAGGCAGCGACAGCGCGGCAGCGGCCGAGGCGAGGACGCGTAGCAAGGTTGAGGATATCGCCCGCGCCCGCGCCCAGACATGGAGCCCGAGCCACGTACAGCCAGGCAGCGCGAAGAGATGTGCAGTCGAGACGCTGCGCAGGACCAGCAGCGACAAAGCCGCCGCTCCGAGCAGGGCAACAATGACAGTCACCCAATTCCTGCGATCCGTCGCCACGGCACAGCCGCGCCACGCCAGCACCGATCCGGCGAGACCGATAAACGACGGTACAAGCACATAGATCGCATCGCGCGGCCTCGATGCCCACAGCGGCTGCCCCTCGAGCACCTGCGTGTACCAATATTTGACGACGATCGGGTCGAGCGTCGCAAAGGGCCCGTTCGCGCATTGCGGTTCGGTCCATACCAGCGCGCCCGCCGCCGCCAAACCGGCCGCGCCGAGCAACAGGAATCGCAGCCATGCCGCGCCCGGATTGGTGCGGGCGGCCGCAAAGATCACCGCCGCGGCCGTGACAAACGCCGCCATATAGGGCGCCGAAAGCGAATCGCACCAGGTCCCGGCGAGCCCCGACGGGCCGCGCGTCAAAAACTGAAGCAGGATGGCGCCGCCGGCAAGTGCGCCCATATAGCCGCACAACCGGTCGCGATCGTCCGCGCGCCCGTGCAGCGCCCAACGCAGTGCGGCCAGACCGGCGAACAGCGCGACGATCGGCAATCCTTCGATCGATATCGCCAGCAGCGCGGCCGCGAACAGTCCGCCGAGCAGGCCCGCACGCCAGGCCGCAGGCCGCAGCGCCTGCCCCATGATCAACATCGCGAGGAGAATCTGCCAACCATGATGGTCGACCCGCAGCGGACGGAACTGCACCAATATATGGCCTGACATCATCAGGAACAGCGGCACGGCATAGGCGATCCGCCGGTCTGACAGCCCCCGATATCCCCGCACGCACGCAACGCCGAGCACCGCGCCGAGCATCAGCGGCCAGAGCACCATGACGATCCGTTCGGCCATCGCCTGCCCGAACGGCGGTTCCAGCAGCCATATCCCGGCCGCGAGCGGTGCATCGACGATACGCGACCAGTGCATCAGCACCCCGCCACCCGCCGGATTGACCCGATATTGCGAAAGGTCCCACCAGCTTTGCCCGGCGAGCAGGTCGCGTACCTGCGCCATACGCATCGCGTCGTCGGTGTCGGAAAGGTTGAGCGCGACGATGGCCGGCCAGCTCGCGATGATCGCGATCAGACTCATCGCCATCCAGATGATCAGTGCGATCCGCACCGGCGTGAACCACGGCCCGAGCGCGATGCCGTTCGAAGCCGGCGGCACTGCAACGCCTACGGGAGGCGCGGACGCGTCACTCATATGACGGCCGCCCGGAAAACGATATGGCGCCGCAGCAGATAGGTCGTCTGAAAACTGACGACGATCGCCGCCAGTTTTGCGAGCCGCGGATCGAGGCCGAGCGCGCTGCCGCCCCCGACGATTGCCGTCGTGACGGCAAGCCCCACGAGCGCCGAT
Organism: Sphingopyxis sp. GW821-FHT10B01; assembly: GCF_059415685.1. NCBI lineage: Bacteria > Pseudomonadati > Pseudomonadota > Alphaproteobacteria > Sphingomonadales > Sphingopyxidaceae > Sphingopyxis > Sphingopyxis sp. GW821-FHT10B01. Next base: position 521,113 of record NZ_JBWKNS010000002.1, read on the forward strand.
CCGACGAAAAGCAGCTTTTGCCGGTGCCGCTCACCGGTGCCGCGCGCCGCGGCGCCATCGGCAAAGACAAGCCGGCTCGACACCAGCCAATGCACGAGGATCCCGGCACAATAGCCGACCGCCGACGCCGAAACCGGCAACAGCCCCGCATCGAGCAGCAGCAGGAACAGCCCTGCGTCGCTGCCGAGCGCGAGTCCGCTGGCGAGCAGATAGTTCAGCCAGCGAATTTCGCCGCGGCGGATCGACGCGATCAGCTTGATGGCAGGTTGCATGGTCAGAGCGCCTCCGGCCAAGGCCTTATGCGGCCTTCGACACGCGCGCCGGAACCTCGCGGACCGACGCCAGCGCGGCCTGTTCGCCCTCGGTGCCGCTCTCATGATATTCGGCATCCTCGTTGACGCCCCAGATATCATATAGTTTTTCGCCCGCGACGATGTTGCGCACCGTCAGCATCGCGGTCATCATCGCATGATCCTGGTTGTTGTAACGGTGCATGCCGTTGCGCCCGACCATGTGCAGCGTCGGATAGCGCGCCTCGAGTTCGCTACGCATCGTCTCGACGTGCGTGGCATAGTCGTCGTCATAGACCGGATAGGCCTTTTCCTGCCGCACCACGGCGCCGCCGACGACATCTTCCGGATCGCAGAGGCCGAGGATTTCCATTTCCTTCGTCGCCAGCGCGACCAGTTTCTCGTCGCTCGACGACCAGAGCCCATCGCCCTCGAAACAGAAATATTCGAGGCCGACGCATGCCAGTTCGGGATCGGGCACCATTTCGGGCGACCAGCTGCGGAAATTCTGCACCCGGCCGACCCGCACCTTGCTGTCGTGGATATAGATCCAGTTGTCGGGGAACAGGTCTTCGGAGCGAATCTTGAGCGCAACGGTCAGGAAGTCACGATATTTAAGATTGGGTGCCGCGCTGAGCGCGCAGGCGGGCAACGGGTGGATACGCGCCGCCAGTTCGCGCATCGGCGCCGAACTGATGACATGGCCCGCATCGATCACAATGTCGCCGTCGGGGCCAGTCGCGGTCATCCGCCAGCGGCCGGTCTTCTGGTCCTGCGTCAGCTGCTTGAAGCTGTGGCCCATCAGCACATGGTTGCCGCCTGCGACGACCTTGTCGCGCGCCGCATCCCACATCATGCCGGGGCCAAGCCGCGGATAACGAAAGGTTTCGAGCAGGGTCTTGGTCGCCATGCCATCGTTCGGACGCTTGTTGAGCCCGAGGCTGCGTTTCAGCCCGTCGATCACCGCAGCGCCGAGGCTCAAGCCCTTGATGCGCTGCGCCGCCCAGTCGGCCGACATTTCGTCACACGGCATCCCCCACACCTTCTCGGTATAGGTCTTGAAAAAGATCGAATAGAGCTTCCGCCCGAACTGGTTGATCGTCCAGTCCTCGAAGCTGCGGACCGCCTTGTTCGGAAACAGCTTCGCCTGCGCATAGCTCACCATGCACAGGGTCGAACGGATCACGCCGAGGTTCCACAGCGCCTCGAACGCCCGCAAGGGATAGGAATAGAATTTGCCCTCATAATAGATGCGGCTCATCCGTGGGCGCTCGATGAAATCGTCGGGCAGAATCTCGTTCCACAGATCGACGACTTCGCGGCTTTTCGAAAAAAAGCGATGCCCGCCGATATCGAAGCGAAACCCCTCATGCTCGACCGTGCGGCTGATCCCGCCGACATAGACCGGGTCCTTTTCGATCACCGTCACGCTGTAACCCTGCCGGGTCAGCTGATAGGCAGCGGTCAGTCCGGCCGGCCCGGCGCCAATGATGGCGACGTCGGCGCTGGTCGGACGGTTCTTCGAACCAAAAGCGTCGGACATTGATTATTCCCCACAGGCAAATTCATGCTCCCGCCCGCTGTGGCCAATCATGGATAAGGAATGGTTAACGGACGGCGGTGATTCTGGGCGGACCGGGGCTTCGCGGCTTGGGAAAGTGGCCGGATTACTGTAAACTGCCGCCAGCCAAGGAGGCGCAGGGCATGGCTGGCGGTCTGGCAATCATATTGAGCGGCGGCGGTGCGAAGGGCGCCTTTCAGGTCGGCGTCGTGCACGAACTCGTCGTCAATCGCGGCGTCCGCCTCGACATCGTGGCCGGCGTGTCGACCGGCGCGATCCAGGCGCTCGGCGTCGCGCAGGACGATGTGCCGGGGCTGCTCGACGCCTGGCTCGGCATCAAGGGCAACAGTTCGATCTACAAATCGCGCCCGCTCGGCGTCGTCGGCGGTCTGCTCGGAGAAGATGCCCTTTACGACACCGCACCGCTCAAACGGCTGCTCAAGGGCTTTGCCGACGACGCAAAACTGCGCGCCAGCGGGCGCAAACTGCTGCTCGGCGTCGTCAATCTCGGCACCGGCACCTATCGCAGCATCGACGAGAGCGTGCCCGGCATCCACAATTGGGTTTATGCCAGCTGCGCGATGCCGCTCTTTTTCGATCCGCTCAAAACGCGCGCGAGCGACGGGACCGAGGAGCAATGGGTCGACGGCGGCGTGCGCGACGTGACCCCGCTCAGCGCTGCGCTCGAAATGAACCCGCGCGGGGCGATCGCGGTGCGTGCCTCCCCCGCCCCGCGCCCCGGCCCGGTGCGCACCTTTCCCAACCTCATCAAGATCGGGCTGCGCGCGGTCGACATCCTCCAGTCCGAAGTCTCGGCAAACGACCTTGCCGGCGCCGCGCTGATCAACGACCTGATCGCCGCGCGCGAAGGCCAGCTTCGTGCGCTCCAGAACGAAGGCATCGGCGCCGCGCAGGCCGCACGCATCCTCCGCCCGCTCGACGTCCAGATCTCGCGCTACCGCTTCGCGCCGATCCGCATCATCGAACCCGAGGAAGAAGTCGCCGAAACGCTCGAATTCAACCCGGCCAGGATCCGCGCCGCCATCGACGCCGGGCGCCGCGCCGTCGACCGCGAATGGGACGCGCTGGAACCGCTGCTGAGTTAGTAGCCAATTTCGGCCGAAAAGCTGTTCCCCGGCGCAAGCCGGGGTCCAGAGTGCGCCGCACAACGTCGGCCCTCCAACGCCCTGGGCCCCGGCCTGCGCCGGGGAGCAATATGGCAGCTTTCGACCGATAGTTGCCCTTCCTTTCCTCGTCATCCCGGACTTGATCGGGGATCCACAACGACGGCGCAGCTATGGATCCCGGGTCAAGCCCGGGATGACGGTAGGCGATGCAGCAACGCCCGCTTTCCACCCCAAAGCCGACATTTCTATATGCTGCCCCCCTCCCCGTCCGGAAGACCTCGCGCCCTGTTGTCATCCGGAGCCTTGCCGTCCTGCAGCACCATATTGCCGCGCAACGCCTTCAGCGTGACCGTCCCCAGCCGCACGCGCGGAGTCCCCTTGCCCGGCACCGCGCTCACCGCAAACGCACCGTCCAGCCGCAGCGCGGCCGCCGACGCCTTGCCCAACCGCACCGTATATCGCCCATAAGCGACGCCCTCGAACAGGAAATAGCCGTCGAACTCGGTGAGCGTTGTCGCGCGCACCCGGCCCTCGGCGTCGACGAGTTCGACGCTCAGCCCCTCGATCGCATTGCCGCCGTCGCGGCGGGCGACGCCTTCGATCTCGCCCGCCGCGGTCATCGGCAGCGCGATGCGCGTGACGACTCCGGGGCGCGGCGACACGACGATGCCGGGCAAGGCCGGCTGGACATAGGGGTCGGGCAGGCTGCCCGCGTCGATACCGATCAGCACGGGGCGAAAGGGTTCGAGTCCGTCGATCGCCGCGCGGCCCGCCTTGTCGGTCGCGGCCTCGATAGTGGCATTGCCTGCGGTCAATGGTACGCCCGGCAACGCAGCCTCGCCCGCTTGCCGGATGCCATCGCCATTATCGTCCATCCATACATCGGCGATTACCTGACCGCGGCTTGCGAGCTTTTCGCTCGACACGCGCCAGCCGCCATCCGGCTTCGGTCCGAAACTGAACGCGAGCGCCAGCGACGCCGCGACCGAGCCGTCGCTCGCGACTTCGCCGAATCCCGTCAACTGCACCTTGTGAAACCGGCGTGTATATCCGATCCCCGCCCGCGCGCGGTCGAGCCCGCGATCATAGCCGATCTCGGCGCGCCATTCGGCATCGCCCTTCCCCGCCCATTCGCCAACCAGCGCCATGCGCGTATCGCTGGTGTCGCCCGACAGCGCAAAGCGCGCCTCTCCGCGCAGGCGGACGCGCCCGATCCGGGCATTGGCGAGCAGGCTGGCGGTCAGATTGTCGGGCGGATCGGGACCGATCGGCACCTTGGTACGGCTCCAGTCGAGCTGGCCGGTAAAGGTCAGCGCGCGGAAGCTCGCCGACGCGCGCGCGCTTGCCTCGAGGCTCGTGATCCCCGACCGCCGATCGACGTGCCGCACGTCGAAATGGAGCGGCAGCACCGTCTGCCCCAGCTTCACCGACTGATCGACCGAGACCGCGTAAAGGCCCTTGATATTATTGATGAAACGGTCGGAAACAAAGCCGCCCCAGCCGCGCATCGCATCGGCGCGCACATAGGTCTCGCCGAACGCCGCGAGCCAGCTCGCGCGCGCCGCGCCGCCGCCATTATCGGCATAACTGCCGCCGACCTCGAGCAAGGTCGGCCCGATCGAGCGCCGCAGCGCGACTTCGCCATAATGATACCGGACATTCTCGATCAGCAGGCTGTGGACATAGGCCGCGGCGGACGTGCGCGTATCGAGCCCACGCTCGATCCCGAGCGTCCCGCGCCAGCCACGCCGAAACGCCCCGCGCCGCGAACTCCCGAATTCGATCAGATCGGCATTTTCCTGCGCGAACCCCGCCCAATACCAGGTCTGCTGCGGCGGAATCGAATCCATGCCCACCTGCACCTGCCGGATTTCGCGCCTTATCTGTCCCTGCGGCCCGTACAGCACGATCTCGAAGCGGTTCGCGCCATATTGCAGCGGCACGTCGATAAATTCGTAGCGCCCGTCGCCATTGGGGCTGGTGAAGGCGAGCAATTGCCCGTTGCGATACAGCTCGGCATCCCAGCCCGCGGGAAGGTCACCGCGGAAGGTCGTCTTGTCGAAAGCGTCGGGGTGCTCGATCGGGCGGTTGGTGAACACCGCGCCGCGCCCCGGCGCCGAGGAGGCGACGATCCCGGTCGACAGCAGGCTGACATCGCCGACCGCATAATGCGTCGCCTTCAGCGGACCCAGCAATTGCCCCTGCGGATCGGTGCGATAGAGCCGCATGCGCAGGCTGTCGGGCACGCCTTCGTTATTGGACGACACGCGCGCGTCGAAACTCTGCCCCAGCGCTTCCCCGGCTGCGAAAATCTCGTAGCGCCCCTGAACATGGGATCCGCCGCGCTTGTCCGACACGAACCCCGTCGAGGCGACGACATCGACCGACGGGGTCGCCCACGCCTGATACGGCCGCGCCGCCTGCGGCAGGCTGGCGAGGTCGAACTGCGCCTGCGGACGGATCGCCGCGGCGCGCGCGCGCCGCTCGGCGGCGAGCTGGAACGGCAGCTTGTCCTTGGAGTCGATGCGCAGCACCGCGTTCGACAGATCGGCGGCGAGCGGAACGCCAAGCCAGGCGTTGAGGCTCTCGAGGTCGACGCACCAGCCCGCCGGCGTGTCGCGGATCATCGTCGGGGTCAGGCGGAAGCGCTGGCTCCCCGCGCGCACGTCGCCCGCGTCGCGGTCGATCGTCAGGCTGCGCCGCTCGTCGAATACCCAGCCGGTTGCGCGGCGCAACTTCTTGTCGACGCGCACGGCAAGGTCGAGCGCGAGCACCACATCGCCCAGATCGACGCAAATCCCCTGCGGCGTCTGATAGCCGCGCACCCCGTCGCCGAGCCGATATTGCCCCGACCGGACGTCGAACAGCCAGCTGTCATCCTCGTTCGGCGCCCAATTCTCCGAAGCAATAGAAACCGGCTTTTTCTCAACCGCCTGCGCGCCGGCGGGAACAAGCCCCGCCAGCGCCAGTCCGGCGAGGATCGCCGGCTTCCATCGTGCAAGCGCCGCGCGGATCATCGCCCCGCCCGCTTCGCTCCGGTCTATCCCCTCACTTCACCACCCGGTCGGCCTCGTCGATCGTGCCGCCGCCGATTTCGCGGTCTTCGGTATAGCGGATGCGCACCGGCCCCTTGAGCTTCGCCGCGAGTTCGCCCGGAACGCGCAGCGACACCTTGCGCGCGCCAACCTCGGGATAGACGGCGATTCCGCGCGCGACGAGCAACGGTTCGGGCACGCCGGGGCGCGTCACCTCGATATCGCCATAGACCGACCGGCTTCCGGCGCGTGCGAGGTCGAAATTGAACGCAGGCCCGTCCTGCGTTTCGCTCACCCACGCGTCGCCGATCGTTGCTTCGGCGCCGAGGTCGCCGACCCGGACGATGACCGGGATCGTGATGCCATAAATCGGCGTCAGCGCGATCGACACGCCCTCGCGGGCAGGTTTCGTCCCGTCTGCGGGCACCGCAGCCACCGCGTCGGGAACCGCACGGAACAGCATATGCGCACGATATTCGCCCGGCGGCGTTCCTTCGGGAACGCGCACCCCGACGCGGACCACCTGCGGCTGGTTGGGCGGCAAGGTGACGCGGCGCGGGCTGAACGCGATCATGTCGAGCGCGGTCCGTTCGGTCGTATTGACATTGTCCTCGGCGATTTCGTCGAGCCCGCCCTCGGCGGTCATCCGCTTGATCTCGAGGCTGATGCGGTAGGTCGCCGGTTCGGCGCCGATATTGTTCAGCACCACCTCGGTCCCGCGCGATCCGTCGAGGATGACGCGCGTCGGCGCAACAAGCAGGTCACCCGCTGCGTGAACGGGCAAAGCCGCGGCGCCGAGCGCAGCCACGGTAAACAGGCCGAAGCCTTTCAAAAAGCGTAGCATGGATACGATCCCCACAATCGTTTCGGGAAACGGCCCCACACCGCCCCGATGGTCGCATCCTGCCTGCGCCAACATGGTTGATATTTTGCTAATCATAAGAGCAGCATAAAAAGGAGGCCGCCGGACCTGCGTCCGGCGACCCCCTTTTTCCGCTGGCGAGCCTCAGCCCGCCAGGCCCCCCACCTTATTGATAATTGGCGGTGACGTTGAACGTCCCCGTATAGTCGCCCGACGCCTGGTTGGCGCCGACGCTCAGCGTGCCGCCGACCTGAAAGCTGCCACCGGTTGCGTTCAGCGTGATGTTCGCCGACGAATAGGTCAGCGTCGATGCCATCGTGCCGCCGAGCGAACCGTTGAGCGTGACGCTCGAATCGCCGCCGACCAAGACCACGGCGCCGCTGGTGCCCTGAACGTTGAAGTTGGCGGCCGTCGTCGTGCCGGTGCAGGTCAGGCCCGCGCCGCAGGTTGCAGCGCCGGCGGTCGACACGGCGACGGTCGAAGCGGTCGCGCCGCTGATGATCGTCGCATATTGCAGGTCGCTGGTGTTGCTGAGCGTGATCTGGCGCAGGATCTTGGCTTTCGCCGTCCCCGTGGCCGACGCTGCCTGGGCCGCCGAAGCGTTCATGGCGAGGGCAGCAATTGCGGCACCCATAAGGGCGCGCTTCATTCCAAAGTTGCGCATAAGTTTTGGTCCCTTGAATTCTATGACGATCAGTCGAATTTCGAATGGATATCCCACCCCATTCGCCGACCTCTTTAGGGAACGACCTGTTCAGGTTTTGCCAGCAAGCTTGGTTAACAGCGCGATAAGGATTGCCCCGCGTTACGCATGGTAACCGAGCGAAATCATGGCTTTAGCGCTAGATAGCGGGGGTCGTGGGGACCGCCTATCCTTCGTTAACGGCCCGGACTGGCACAATTTAGGCGGGGTTGGACAAGGAATCGCGGGACGGCGCCAATCCCGCTGATCAGATCGATTCGCCGCTCAGTCGCTGGCAGATCATGTCGAGCTGGTCGAGCGACGCGAATTTCAGCGTCAGCGCGCCCTTGCCGCCGCCCGCATATTGGATCGCGACACCGATGCCGAGCAGTTCGGACAAATGACGCTCGACCGCGACGATATCGGGATCGCGCCCACCGTCCATGCTCTTATATTCGAGCGGCGCCTTGCGCGGCGAACCGCCGTCCTTGCCCGCGCGCACCAGCGCCTCGACCGTGCGGACCGACAGGCCCTCCTTCGCCACCCGCCGCGCGATCGCCTCGGCATTGTCGGCGCCGATCAAGGCGCGCGCATGTCCCATGGCGAGCGATCCGTCGCCGACCATCGCCTGCACCCCGGCGGGCAGGTCGAGCAGGCGCATCAGATTCGCGACATGGCTGCGCGATTTGCCGACCAGCTTGGCGAGCGCTTCCTGATTATGACCGAAATCCTCGATCAGCCGGCGATAGGCGCCCGCTTCTTCGATCGCGTTGAGATCTTGCCGCTGGATATTCTCGACCAGCGCTATCTCATAGGTCGCAGCGTCGTCGAGGTCGCGGACGAGCGCAGGAATCTGGTGCAGCCCCGCGCGCTGCGCTGCGCGCCAGCGGCGTTCGCCGGCGACGAGCTGATAGCCGTCGCCGTCGGGCGAGCGGCGGACGATGATCGGCTGGAGCAATCCGCGCAGCCCGATCGAATCGGCGAGTTCGGCGATCGCATCCTCGTCGAAATGACGCCGCGGCTGCCCCGGTAGCGGGCGAATCGATCCGACCCCGACATGCTGCACCGAATCGCCCGAAACCGGCTCGGCTTTCGCCGCGCCCCCGGGCGTTGCGAGCACCGGTGCCTCGACCGCAACATCGCCGAAAAGCGCGTTCAGCCCGCGCCCAAGGCCCGAGGGCCGCTTGCGCGCCGGCGTCGATTCACTCGCTGCTTCGTCTTTATTATCAGCCATTTATGCAGCCTTACGGACGTTGGGCAGCCGATCGATCAGCTCGCGGGCGAGCGCAATATAGGCGGCCGATCCGGCGCAACGATGATCGTAGATCAGCGCCGGCAGGCCGTGGCTCGGCGCCTCCGACAGGCGGACGTTGCGCGGAATCACCGTCTCGAACACCACGGGGCCAAGCACTTCGCGCACATCGTCCGATACCTGATCGGTCAGCCGGTTGCGGCGATCGAACATGGTCAGCGCGACGCCGAGAATCGACAATTTCTGGTTGAACCGCTCGCGCACCCGTTCGACCGTGGTGAGGAGCTGGCTCAGCCCTTCGAGCGCGAAAAATTCGCATTGCAGCGGAACGATCAGCGATTCGGCGGCGATCAGCGCGTTGAGCGTCAGCATGCCGAGCGACGGCGGACAGTCGATCAGGCAAATGTCCCATTGCCCGGCCTCGGCGCTCGACAACGCCTGCTGCAACCGGTGCAACCGGTCCTGAAATTCGATCAGCTCGATCTCGGCGCCCGACAGGTCGACCGTCGCGGTCACGATATCGAGCCGCGGCACGGCGGTCGGGATCGCGCATTCGGCCAGCGTCGCGTCGCCGCGAAGCAGCTCGTAGCTCGAACATTCGCGCTGCGACTGCTTGATTCCGAGGCCGGTCGAGGCATTACCCTGCGGATCGAGGTCGATAATCAGCGTGCGCCAACCCGTCGCCGCAAGCGCGGTTGCCAGATTGATCGCGGTCGTCGTTTTGCCGACCCCGCCCTTCTGGTTCGCCACGGCAATGCGGATCATCGCTTTCCTCGCTGTTGTGCCGCAATTTTCCCCGAGCCGACCAAAATCTGGCTCTCGGCGTCGGTGCGGCTCTGTTCCACGTGGAACATTCTCTGCCATGGCTGGGACAGCAAAGCCAGTTCCTTAACTGCGTTTCGGCCCTTTGGCAGCAACCAGCGCGTCGATTCGGTGGAAAAACGAGAGGATAAGTCCAGCAACTTGTCGAGCGGAGCGAAGGCGCGCGCGCTGATCGTCGCCGCGGGTCGCGTCTCGATCCGCTCCAAAGGCCCTTCAACGACCTCGACATGGACAAGGCCGAGGTCCGCCGCCACGCTGCGCAGGAAGTCGCAGCGCCGCTTCCGCGATTCGACGAGCAGTATCGGCCGTGGACTCAGGATCGCCACCACCAGCCCCGGAAGCCCCGCCCCGCTCCCCAGATCGATCCACAGACCGTCGCCGTCGCGCGTATCCAACGCCAGAAGCTGCGCGCTGTCGGCAATATGCCGAACCCACATCGTCGGGATCGTCGAGGCCGCGATCAGATTCTGCTGCGTGCTTTCGGCGATCAGCAGATCGGCAAAGCGGTCGAGCTGGTCCCACTGATCGGGGGTCGGCGCAAAAGCCCCGCCGATCCAGGCGCGTGCGGCGTCTTCGCTATCCAGAATCTCCGTATTCAAACTGAAGCCGTCCTTTTTTGCCCGCTCGTGCTGAGCTTGTCGAAGCACCGTCCTTCTTTTCTGCCGGTTAGGAGAAAGAACAGCCCTTCGACAAGCTCAGGGCGAACGGCTTGTGTATTATCAATAGCGACGGCTCACGCTGCCCGCCGCCGGCTATGCACCATGATCGCGGTCAGGGCCGCCGGCGTCACCCCATCGATGCGCGCCGCCTGCCCCAATGTCTCGGGGCGCGCCCTCGACAGTCGTTCGACCATCTCGCGCGACAGGCCGCCGATCGCCGCATAGTCGAGCGCGATGTCGAGGCCGATCGCTTCGTTCGCCGCAAGCGCGCGCAACTCGGCGTCCTGCCGCGCGATATAGGGCGCATAATGCGCATCCTCGGCGACTTCGGACAGGATCGCGCGATCGATCGAATCGAGCTCGGGCGCGAGTTGCGCGAGGGTCGCCATCGACACGTCGGGATAGCGTAGCAGATCGATCCGCTTGCGCGCGATTCCGTCGCCCGGCAGCGCCAGCCCGATTGCGGCATAGTCGGCGGTCGCGACAGGCGCGTCGAGCAGCGCCATCGCCCGCGCCCGCTCGCCCTGCCGACGGGCAAACAACGCCGCCGTTTGCGGACGCACCAGCCCCAGTTCGATCCCCTTCGGCGTCAGGCGCGTCACGGCATTATCCGCACGCAGCCGCAGCCGATATTCGGCGCGCGCGGTCAACATGCGATAGGGTTCGCTCACCCCCTGCAGCACAAGATCGTCGACCATCACCCCGATATAGGATTCGGACCGATCGAGGATGAACGGCGCGCGGCCCTGCACGGCAAGCGCGGCATTGGCCCCCGCGATCAGCCCCTGCGCCGCCGCTTCTTCATAACCGGTGGTGCCGTTGATCTGACCCGCACACCAGAGCCCGCGCATGCCTCGAACCTGCAACGTCCGGTCGAGCGCGCGCGGATCGATATGATCATATTCGACCGCATAGCCGGGCACGACCATCTCGACCGTTTCCAGCCCGTCCATCGTCCGCAGCATCGCGAGCTGGACATCGGCGGGCAGCGAGGTCGAAATGCCGTTCGGATAGACGAGGTGCGAATCAAGCCCCTCGGGCTCGAGAAAGACCTGATGCCCATCGCGGTCGGCAAAGCGGTGGATCTTGTCCTCGATCGACGGGCAATAGCGTGGCCCCGCCGCTCCGATCGCACCGGTGAAGAGCGGCGAACGATCGAGATTGGCGGCAATGATCGCGTGCGATTCGGGATTGGTGCGCGTGATCGCGCAAAAAATCTGCGGCACCGAGCGCGTGCTGTTCCACGTGGAACAGGTCCAGCCCTCGCCGTCCGACGGCTGTTCCTCGAGCCGCGCCCAGTCGATCGTGCGCCCGTCGAGCCGCGGCGGCGTCCCGGTCTTGAGCCGCGCCATCGGCAGGTCGGCCGCGCGCAATTGTCCGGCGAGCCGGTGTGCCCCCGCCTCGCCGATGCGTCCGCCCTCCATGCGCTCTTCGCCGCGGAACATGCGTCCGCCAAGGAAGGTCCCCGTCGCGAGCACCACGGCGGACGCCGTCAAGATCGACCCGTCGCCCAGTTCGAGTCCCGCGACGCGCGACCCGTCCGCCGACATCGTCAACGCCGCCGCTTCGCCCGCAACAATGGTGATGCCCTCCTCGGCCGCGAGCATCGTCTGGATCGCGTCACGATAGAGCTTGCGGTCGGCCTGGATACGCGGCCCCTGCACCGCCGCCCCCTTCGACGCGTTGAGCATGCGGTAATGGATTGCGGCGCTGTCGGCAGCGCGCGCCATCCAGCCGTCGAGCGCATCGACCTCGCGCATCAAATGGCCCTTGCCGAGCCCGCCGATCGCCGGGTTGCACGACATCGTCCCGATCAGCGCGGGGTCGAAACTGACGAGCGCGACGCGCGCGCCAAGCCGTGCCGCAGCCGCTGCGGCCTCGGTTCCGGCATGGCCACCGCCGACGACGATGACATCAAAACGATCGTTGCTATGCATGATTGAAGCGGCCTTTAGCCGAAACCGGGCGTCGAATCTACCGCCGCGGGGCAATGCGATGTTTCACGTGGAACATCATTTCCCGATGCAGAATCGTCCGAACAATGTGTCGAGCATGTCTTCGACTCCTGCCCGTCCGGTGATCCGGTCGAGTGCGCCACCGGCAAGGCGCAGGCGCTCGGCCAGCAGGATCAGGTCGCGGGCCTCGTGCGACCGCGGCACGATCGTCAGCCAGTCGCGCGCCTCGGCCAGCGCGCCGCGCTGACGTTGGCGCAGCGCCGCCTCGCCTTCGCGCGGCAGCAAGGTCCGCGCCATGTCGACGATATATTTATGGAGCTTGTCCATTCCCGCGCCGGTCGCCGCCGACAGCGTCAGGTCGCAATGCGCGGCCTCGGCCTCGGCCCCCGCATCGCCGCGCCAGCGGTCAGCCTGCGCCGCGATCAGGATCGCGCGCGGATGATCGGGCGCGTCTTTCGGCGGGCCGAGCCACAGCAGTATATCCGCCGCCTCGACGGCGGCCTTCGCCCGATCGATGCCGATCATTTCAATATCATCGGCACTTTCCGCGCGCAGTCCTGCCGTGTCCGAAAAGCGCATCGCAATCCCGTCGAGCGCCAGCGGGGTCTCGATCACATCGCGCGTCGTCCCCGCCACCGGCGACACAATCGCCAGCTCACGCTGTGCCAACGCATTGATCAAAGTCGATTTTCCGGCGTTTGGCGGCCCGGCGATAACGACCGACAATCCGTCGGCGATCACCTCCGCCGCGGGCCGCGCCAGCCAGCCTTCCAGCTCGACCGCAAGTTCCCCCATCCCCGAAATCATTCGCTGCGCGACACTTTCGCCAACTTCGACATCATCCTCATCGGCAAAATTCAGCTCGGCCTCGGCCCCCGCCATCAACGTCAGCAAGCTATCCTGCCAGGCTTCGACGGCGCGCGACACATGCCCGCTCGCCATGCCGAGCGCCTGCACCCGCTGACTCTCGGTCTCCGCGGCAAGCAGATCGGCAAGCCCCTCGGCCTCGGCAAGATCGATCCGCCCGTTGAGGAAAGCACGACGGGTAAACTCGCCCGGCTCTGCGCGGCGCAGACCCGGCATTACGCCAAGCGCGGTCTCGACCGCCGCAACCACCGCGCGGCCGCCGTGGAGATGCAGTTCGGCCAGATCCTCACCGGTCGCGGTAGCCGGTCCAGGAAACCACAGCACCAGCGCGCGATCGAGCGGCGCGCCGTCCGCATCGCGGAGTTCGGCCAGCGATGCGTGCCGCGGCGCCGGCAACCGCCCAGCGATCGAGCGCAGCGCAGCGCCCGCCTGCGGCCCGCTCACGCGCACGACGCCAATCGCCGCCGGCGGCATCCCGCTCGACAGCGCAAAAATCGTATCGCTTACAACGTCTTGGTTCAGCTCTTGCGTCCCCGCACCGGCTTGTCGTCTTCGTCCCCATCGGCCGACTTCCCGGCCGATTTGGTTGCGCCGCCCATCAGCCCGCCGCCGAACTGTCCCAGCAGCGACTGAACCAGCCCCAGCCCGCTCTCGCCCATCGGCACCCAGGTTTTGACCATCTGCTGGACCATGTCGGGGGTGATCCCCTTCGCCATCAACTCCTTGACGCGATCGAGATAAATATCGTGCAAGGGCTCGAGGTCGGGAAGGCCGACCAGGCGCCGCGCCTCTTCGGGCGTACAATCGATCTCGATATTGAACTTCATCGCCTGTCTCCGCCCCGAAATGCCGGTAAGCCGCTTGAGCCATGCTCGCAGCCCCGCTAGCTTCGCGCTTTCACTGCAAAGAAGCAAGAGTCAGGAGAGCTCCCCAATGTCCGCGACGAACATCACCATCCCCGCGCTCGATAGCGAAGGCGAAATTCCCGCCTATGTCGCGCGCCCCGACGCCGACAGTTCGCGCGCGATCATCGTCATCCCCGAAATTTTCGGCGTGAATGCGGGTATTCGCCAGAAATGCGACGACTGGGCCGCCGAGGGCTATCTCGCAATCGCGCCCGACATCTTCTGGCGTTTCGCGCCGGGTGTCGAGCTCAACCCCGATATCGAGTCCGAACTGCAGGAAGCCTTTGGCTATTTCGGCCAATATGATGCCGACAACGGGGTCAAGGATATCGAGGCCGCGATCCGCTGGCTCCATGCCCAGGGCGCGAGCAAAGTCGGCTGCGTCGGCTTCTGCCTCGGCGGCCGCCTCGCCTACATGACCGCAGCGCGCACCGACATCAATGCGTCGGTCGGCTATTATGGCGTCATGATCGACCAGATGCTGAACGAGAGCCATGCGATCGCCCATCCGTTGATGCTTCACATCCCCACCGAAGACCATCTCGTCGATCATGACGCGCAGAAAAAGATCCACGAAGGGCTCGATCCGCATCCCAAGGTGACGCTCCACGATTATGACGGCCTCGACCATGGTTTCGCCGCAACGATGGGCAATCGCCGCAATGAAGCGGGCGCACAGCTCGCCGACGGCCGCACCCGCGCCTTCTTCGCCGAGCATCTCGCATGAGCGGCCATCCCGGCCTCGCCGCCTGGCACGCCTATATGGCAGAGGGCGGCGACCCGCAGGCCTTGCGCGACCTGCTCGCCGAGGATGCCGTGTTCCACTCGCCCGTCGTCCACACGCCGCAGGCCGGACGCGACAAGGTCTTCGCCTATCTCCACGCGGCGAGCCATGTCCTTGGCGGCGACGATTTCCGCTATCTGCGCGAGATCGTCGACGGCGATCAGGCGATGCTCGAATTTGCTACCACCCTCGACGGCATCCAGATCAACGGCGTCGATATCATTACCTGGAACGACCAAGGAAAGATTAGCGATTTCAAGGTGATGATTCGCCCGCTCAAGGCCATCAACAAAGTCTGGGAGAAGATGGGCGAAATGCTCGCGACGCAAGCGAGCTGACCGGTGCTGCGTTGGATCGCCTTCCCCATCCTCCTCGCCGCGGCGGCGTTCGCGGCTTGGTGGGTACCCGCGCGCTGGACCTTGCTGCTGTGGGTTCCACTGCTGCTGCTCGGGCTCTACGATGCGCTCCAGAGCCATCATAGCCTCCGCCGCAACTTCCCGCTGATCGCGCGCATCCGCTGGCTGTTCGAGGCGCTGCGCCCCTTTCTCCATGCCTATATCGTCGAAAGCCCGCTCGACGGACGGCCCTTTGCGCGCACCGAACGCGATCTCGTCTATGCCCGCGCGAAGGGCGAGCTCGACAGCCATCCCTTCGGTACCGAACTCGACGTCTATTCGGACGAATATGAGTGGATGAGCCACAGTATCGCGCCGGCGGCCGACCCCGACCGGACGCAGCGCGTGACCGTCGGCGGCCCGCAATGCGCGCGGCCCTATGCCGCGGCACCGCTGAACATTTCGGCGATGAGCTTCGGCTCGCTGGGCGCGAACGCGATTCAGGCGCTCAACCTTGGCGCGCAGATGGGCAATTTCTATCATGACACCGGCGAAGGCGGTTTCAGCCCCTATCACCGCATCCATGGCGGCGACATCGTGTGGGAACTGGGCAGCGGCTATTTCGGCTGCCGCGACGATAGCGGACATTTCGACCCCGAACGCTTTCGCGATACCGCGCAAAACGACCAGATCAAGATGATCGAAATCAAGCTCAGCCAGGGGGCCAAGCCCGGCCATGGCGGCGTGCTCCCCGGACCCAAAGTCAGCGCCGAAATCGCCGCGACGCGCGGCGTTCGCGAAGGCCATGACTGTATTTCGCCAGCATCGCATTCGGCCTTCGCGACCCCGATCGAGATGATCTTATGGGCCGCAAAACTGCGCGAACTGTCCGGCGGCAAGCCCGTTGGGATTAAATTGTGCGTCGGCCAGCCGCATGAAATCTATGCCGTGATGAAGGCCATGATCGAAACCGGCATTCGGCTCGACTTCATCGTCGTCGACGGCGCCGAAGGCGGCACGGGCGCGGCGCCGCTCGAATTTTCCAACAGCATCGGTATGCCGCTGCGCGAGGGCCTCATCTTCGTACGCAATGCGCTCGTCGGCTGCGGGCTCAAGGAGGACATCAAGGTCGCCGCGTCGGGCAAGGTCCATTCGGGCGCGGGGCTCGCGGTCAATTGCGCACTCGGTGCCGACTGGTCGAACGCCGCGCGCGCCTTCATGTTCACCTTGGGCTGCGTCCAATCGCTCAAATGCCATACCGACCAATGTCCGACCGGGGTCGCAACGCAGTATCCCGGCCGCCAGCGCGGGCTGGTGGTCGAGGACAAGGCCGAGCGTGTGCGCCGCTTCCAGGCCGCCACAGTCAACGCCTTGTGGGACATCAGCTGTGCAATGGGGCTCGAATCGCCCTGGCAGATCCAGCCGCATCATCTCCACGAGCGGCTGAATTCGGCGCGATCGGATTCGATCGACCGCATCTACAAATTCTACGAACGCGGCGTGCTGCTCGAGGATCCGGGTTCGGTCGCGGGTGCCCGCTATTGGGCGATGGCGCGCGCCGACAGCTTCCGCGCGGCGCTTTAAATCAGCATCAGTTCGGCGAGTTCACGATAGAGTTCGGGCGGCAGATCGGCGAGCCCATCACTCTCGCCCACCCCTTTCGGCGCGTCGGAATCGGCCAGATAGCGCCACCCTTGGTGCGCACGTTTCGGCTGCGGATGAAGCCGCTCGAGCGTCGCCACGCACACGATGTCGACCCGCCCGTCGCTCCGATCCTCGAAACCGAGGATTTCGACGCGCCCAACCAGCGTGTGACGCACAATGAAGTGGAGCTTGCCGCCGATCAGTTCCTCTGCGCGCTTGGGCCGGAACCGCGTTGCAAAGCGAATCTCGCCGTCTTGGGCATAGTTGGCGATCCGCGCCTCCAGCGCGGGATAGTCGGCGCAGCCGACGGCAACGCGGGTCATGTGGAGCGGGAGCATGAAGCTGAACATGGGAAGGTGTGAGCGGGGTTCAATCGCCCGGCGGGGTCGCGAGATAATATTCGCCGCAGCCCTGGGCCTTCACCGGGACCTGTGCGAGCAGCTACGGGGTAAAAATGGCCAGAAATCTTCGGGTTTGTCTAGCCGAACAGCGTTCCGATCCCGACGCCCGGGTCGACCCAGCCTTCGTAGATCATCTTGACCGCGACATAGACGATCACGGCAAGGCCGACGTAGGCGATCCAGCGGTAACGCTCGATATATTTGGCGATGATGTTTGCCGCGAGGCCCATCAGGGCGACGGCAAAGATCAGCCCGACAATCATGATGCCCGGATGCTCGCGCGCCGCGCCGGCAACCGCGAGCACATTGTCGAGACTCATCGACACGTCGGCGACGGCGACCGCCCAAGCCGCGCCGGCAAAGCTTTTTGCAGGCTTCAGCCCTGAATGCTCGTCGCCTTCGACTTCGGGCGAACCGCGTGATTGGCCTGTGTGACGCAGCTCGCGCCACATCTTCCACGCCACCCACGCGAGCAGCAGGCCGCCGATGAAGATCAACCCGACAATGCCCATCAATTGCTGCACGACGAGCGCAAAGGCGATCCGCAGCACCAACGCAGCGAGCACGCCGATCAGGATGACCTTCTTGCGCTGATCGGCGGGAAGCCCCGCGGCCAGCGCGCCGACGACGATCGCATTGTCGCCCGCAAGAACCAGGTCGATCATCAGCACCTGCAGGAATGCAGCTAGAGCCGCCGGCTCGGTGATGTTCGAAAAATCGTTGACGATGTGGCCCCAGATTTCGGCGGGTCCACCGAATCCGGCGGCATGAGCCCCGGCCTGTGTCAAAAATTCCAGTATCACAGCGCCTCTCCGAAGTAGCTGACCTCCGGCACAGGGCTATAAAACGGATGCAGCAACGCGCGCCACTGCCGATAACGATCCGATTGCCGAAAGCCATCGCGATGATCTTCGACCGACTGCCACGCAACCAAAAGCAGATAAGGCTGCCCGCTTCCTGTCGGGCGCCGAATTTCCATCGAAATAAAGCCGGGCGAGGCTTCGATCAGCGGCCGCGCCTTGCGCGCGGCCGCTTCGAACGCTGCCTCGCTTCCCGCACGAACCGGAAGCAAGGCATGTTCGATTACGGCCATCGCGGCACGAGCCTACTGGTTCATGGAATCGAAGAAATCCTCGTTGGTCTTCGAATCCTTGATCTTGTCGAGCAGGAATTCCATCGCGTCGATGGTGCCCATCTGCATGAGGATGCGGCGCAGCACCCACATTTTGCTGAGCTTGTCCTTCTCGACGAGGAGTTCTTCCTTGCGGGTGCCCGACTTGCCGACGTCGAGCGACGGGAAGATGCGCTTGTCGGCGACCTTGCGGTCGAGGACGATTTCGGAGTTACCCGTACCCTTGAATTCTTCGAAGATGACTTCGTCCATGCGGCTGCCGGTATCGATCAGCGCGGTGGCGATGATCGACAGCGAACCGCCTTCCTCGATGTTACGCGCGGCGCCGAAGAAGCGCTTCGGACGCTGCAGCGCGTTCGCGTCGACACCGCCGGTCAGCACCTTGCCCGACGACGGGACAACGGTGTTGTAGGCGCGGCCAAGGCGCGTGATCGAGTCGAGCAGGATGACGACATCCTTCTTGTGCTCGACGAGGCGCTTGGCCTTTTCGATCACCATTTCGGCGACCTGGACGTGGCGCGTTGCGGGTTCGTCGAAGGTCGAGGAGACGACCTCGCCCTTCACGCTGCGCTGCATGTCGGTGACTTCCTCGGGACGTTCGTCGACCAAGAGGACGATGAGATAGACCTCGGGGTGGTTGTCGGTGATCGCCTTGGCGATATTCTGCAGCAGCACCGTCTTACCGGTGCGCGGCGGCGCGACGATCAGCGCGCGCTGGCCCTTGCCCTGCGGGCTGACGAGATCGATCACGCGCGCCGACTTGTCCTTGACGGTCGGGTCGACGGTGTCGAGCGACAGTTTCTGGTTCGGATAAAGCGGGGTGAGGTTGTCGAAATTGACGCGGTGGCGGACAACGTCGGGATCGTCGAAATTGACGCTGATCAGCTTGGTCAGCGCAAAATAACGTTCGCCGTCGCGCGGCGCGCGGATTTCGCCTTCGACGGTGTCGCCGGTGCGCAGGCCGTATTTGCGGACCTGGTTCGGCGAGACATAAATGTCGTCGGGTCCGGCGAGATAATTGGCTTCGGACGAGCGCAGGAAACCGAACGAGTCGGGGAGAACCTCGATCGTGCCCGATCCGATGATTTCCTCGCCCTCTTCGGCGAGTTCTTTCAGGATCGAGAACATCAGGTCCTGCTTGCGCAGCGTCGAGGCGCCCTCGACCCCCAGTTCCTCAGCCATTTCGACAAGCTGGGCGGGGGCTTTGGTTTTGAGTTCTTTAAGATGCATGGATGGATTCCAGGATAGGTTTTGGGAGAAAATTACAGTCGATTTCGATGCACCGCTGGGGTGCCTATCCGGCCGTGGGACGACCGTTACAGATAGCTTCGGCGCAGGGAAGCGCCGCCCGCACGGAGCGGGGTTGATCGGCCCCTATAACCGGGCCGGGTTCAAGTCAATCGGGCAGCGCCGACAAGACAGGGATTCAGGGGCGAACCACGACGAGGATGACGATGATCGCCGCGGCAATCCCCGGCACCTCGTTGAGCAAACGAAGCTGCTTTTCGGTCAGCGGCCGCAGCCCGCGCGCGAGCTTCTTCGAATAGCCGATCATCCAGCCATGATAGCCCGACAGCGCAATCACGAGCAGGAATTTGGCGATGAACCAGCCCTCGTGCCAATAATCGCCGTTAAAGGCGAGCATCAGCCCAAAGACCCAGACGATGATCAGCGCGGGATTCAAAATGATCCGCCGCAGCCGGTCCTCGCGCTCGATCCATTTCTTGTCCTCGTCGGACCCGACCGGACATTGATGATGATAGACAAAAAAGCGCGGCATCATGAACAGGCCGGCCATCAGGAAAATCACGAAAATGATATGCGCCGCTTTGATCCAAAGCATCGTCGCCCCCAGAAAACCTGTCAGTTCCATATCTATTTATCCGCCGCGAACGCGCCTGATCAGATGCTCGACATGGGCGATGGGCGTGTCCGGCACGATTCCATGGCCAAGATTGAAGATATGGGGACGCGCCGGGAAAGCCGCAAGGATGCGGTCGATCGCGGCGTCGAGCGCTGCACCGCCCGCGACGAGCGCGAGCGGATCGAGATTGCCCTGCACGGGCAGCTGCGACGGCAAGATGGCATCGGCCCAGGCTGGGTCGACCGTCTCGTCGAGCCCGATCGCATCGACCCCGGTTTCATCGGCATAGGCGCGAAGCTTGCCGCCGGCACCCTTTGGAAAGCCGATAATCGGCGTATCGGGATGCAATGCCCTCAACCGGCGGACGATTTCGGCATTGGGCGCGATCACCCATTGCTCATATTGTGCCGGCGACAGGCTGCCCGCCCAGCTGTCGAACAGCTGCACGGCCTCGACGCCATGTTCGATCTGTCCCGACAGATAGGTGACGGTGAGATCGACGATTGCGTCGATGATCGTCCGGAACGCCGCTGGATCGCCGAATGCGAGGCGCCGGGCAGCCGCCTGGTCCTTCGACCCCTGCCCTGCCACCATATAGGTGGCGACCGTCCACGGGCTCCCTGCAAAGCCGAGAAAGGTCGTTTCGGCGGGGAGCGAGGCCGCGACCCGCGCAACGGTCTTATAGATCGGCTCGAGCCGCTGCGGCGCGGCTTCGAGCGAAGCCAGGGCGCTATCGACCAGCGGCGGGGCGAGCCGCGGCCCCTCGCCGGCCTCGAACCACAGATGCTGGCCGAGCGCATGCGGGATGACGAGGATATCGGAAAAGAGGATCGAACCGTCGAAACCGAAGCGCCGGATCGGCTGCAACGTCACTTCGGCGGCGGCTTCGGGATCATAACAAAGCTCGAGGAAGCCGCCCTTGGTTTCCCGCAGCGCGCGATATTCGGGAAGATAGCGTCCGGCCTGGCGCATAAGCCACAGCGATGGACGCTCTTGCCGCACCCCGCGCAGCGTTGCCAGCAAGCTCTTCGGTGACGCTTTCACGCGGCCCCTCTTTCTCTCTTCATATATATTTAAATATAATTGTGGTGGTTTGTTGGTCGGCGGATAAGCGCGCTTTAGGCGGGGGCGTCCTTTTTGCCAACAGCTTGACTCTATCGCGGCCGCCGCTGGCTGCAGAGTCGCGACCCGCTTCCCCCGCTATTCACAGCCTGTGGATAAGATTCATCCCTTGTGGACAAGTGGTGGAGCGGAATCGGCACGTCGGGGGATGAATCGACTCTCCCCATTTCCTCCCCGGGCTTCTCCAAAACTTATCCACAGGGGCTTTTTCATTGTCCGGGCCTGATCCGGCATTGCCTTTTTCGGCGGTTTCCCGCCATGGTGCCGCGATGGGCCGGCTTCATCTTCATCTCATATCCGACTCCACGGGCGAGACACTCGAAAATATCGCCAAGGCGGCGATCGCGCAGTTCGACGATGTCGAGGTGGTGCGCCATTTCTGGCCGATGGTGCGCTCGGAATCGCATCTCGACCGGATCATGGCCGAAGTGCAGGCGAGCCCCGGGATGATCCTGTTCACGCTGGTCAACGGCGAGCTGCGCGTCAGCCTCGAGCGCCGCGCGAATGCCCTCAATCTTCCGACCGTCGCGGCGCTCGATGCGGTGACCGACGCGTTGTCGCGGATGCTGGGACAGGAAGCGAAAGCACGGCCGGGGCGCCAGCATCAACTCGACGCCGCCTATTTCGCGCGCGTCGAGGCCATTCAATTTACCGTCGCGCACGACGACGGCATCGGCTGGGAAAATTGGGAACAGGCCGATATCGTCCTCGCCGGCGTCTCGCGCACGTCGAAAACCCCGACGAGCATCTATCTCGCCAATCGCGGTTTCAAGACCGCGAACATCCCGATCGTCCCCGAATCGCCGCCGCCGAACGCATTGTTCACGCTCAAACGCCCGATGATCGTCGGGCTCACCACCGGGCTCGACCGGCTGGTGCAGGTGCGCCGCAACCGGCTGCTCTCGCTGAATCAGGCACCCGAAACATCCTATGTCGACGATGAGCGGGTGAAGGCCGAGCTCGCCTATGCGCGGCGCATGTTCGCCGACAATGGCTGGCCCGTCATTGATGTCACCCGCCGCTCGATCGAGGAAACCGCCGCCGCGGTGATCAAGCTCGTCGAAGATCGCAGCGCCGCATGACCCTGCTCCTCGCCTCGCAAAGCAGCGGCCGCGCCGCGATGCTGCGCGCCGCCGGGCTTGCATTCGAGACGACCGCTGCACATGTCGATGAAGAAGCACTTACCGCCTCGCTGCTCGCGGCCGGCCAGACACCGCGCAACATCGCCGACGCGCTCGCCGAAGCCAAGGCGATCAAAATCTCGTCGCGGCTTCCCGGTGTAACGGTGATTGGTGCAGACTCGACGCTTGCGCTCGATGACGGAACGATGCTGTCGAAGCCCGAAAGCCCCGAAGAGGCAGCCGACCACCTCCGCCGCATGGCGGGTACGCGCCACCGCCTGTTCAGCGCCGCGGTCGCCGCGCGCGACGGCGCCCCCGTCTGGCGCGCGATCGGCGAGGCGAAGCTCTGGATGCGGCCCTTGTCGGACGCCTTCATCGCCGACTATGTCGCCGGACACTGGGACAGCATCCGCTGGACCGTCGGCTGTTACGAGATCGAAGGAGCGGGCGTGCAATTGTTCGAAAAGGTCGAGGGCGATCCGTGGACGATCATCGGCATGCCGATGCTTCCACTGCTGGCGTGGCTTCGCGCCACCGGATTGGCTCCATCATGAGCGGCACCCCTTATGCCGAGGTGATCGGCGACCCGATCGCCCAGTCGAAATCGCCGCTGATCCACAATTTCTGGCTCGAGGCGCTCGGGATCGCGGGCGACTATCGCCGCGCGCATGTGAAGCCTGACGAGCTCGCCGCCTATATCGCCGAGCGCCGGACCGATTCCGGCTGGCGCGGCTGCAACGTCACCATGCCGCACAAGGCTGCGGTGATGGATCTCGTCGACGATCCCGGCAATATCCGCGGCACCATCGGCGCGATGAACACGATCGTCCGGCAAAAGGACGGATCGCTGATCGGCACCAACACCGATGCCGCGGGCTTTTATTCGCCGCTCGCCGAACTTGACCTGGAAGGCGCATCTGTCGCGGTTGTCGGCGCGGGCGGCGCGGCGCGTGCCGTGCTGTTCGCGCTGGCGCGTGCCAACGTCGGTTCCGTCACGATTCTCAACCGCAGCCCATTGAAAGCCATGGGCCTGCTCGCGACCTTCGGCCTCAAGGGCGATGTCGTCGCATTCGACGCACAGCTTCCCCCCGTGTCCCTACTCGTCAATTCGAGCAGCCTCGGCATGAAGGGCCAGCCGCCGCTCGACCTCGACCTGTCGCCGCTGGCCGAAGATGCGATCGTCTACGATCTCGTCTATTCGCCGCTCCAGACCGGACTTCTCAAGGCCGCAGAGGCGCGCGGGCTCGACACGGTCGACGGGCTCGACATGTTGATCGGTCAGGCCGCGCTGGCGTTCGAGCTGTTCTTCGGCGCCGCGCCGCCCGAAGGCCGCGACGAGGAACTGCGCGCGCTCCTCACGGCATGACCCACCGCCCGCGCCCCGGCTCGCGGCTCCGCCGTCCCTTCATCATCGGCCTCACCGGGTCGATCGGCATGGGCAAGTCGACCGCGGCGGCGATGTTTGTCCGCGAAGGCGTGCCGGTGTTCGACGCCGACGCCGAGGTGCACCGCTTGCAGGGTCCCGGCGGCGCGCTCGTCGCCGCGATCGAAGCGCGCTTTCCCGGCACCACCGGTCCGAAGGGTGTCGATCGCCAGAAACTCGGGGCGCTGGTGCTCGGCAACACCCACGAACTTGCCGCGCTCGAAGCGATCGTCCACCCGGCGGTCGGCAAGGCGCAGAAACGTTTCCTCGCTCAAAATCGTGCACGCGATGTCGTTGTGCTCGATATCCCCTTACTCTTCGAAAAGGGCGGCTGGCGCAAGGTCGGCGCGATCGCCGTCGTTTCGGCGCCCGCGTGGATGCAGCGTAAGCGCGTCATGCGCCGTCCCGGTATGACGGCGGCGAAACTGAAGGCGATCCGCCGGCTGCAGGTTCCCGACCGCGTCAAGCGCGCGCGCGCCGATTTTGTCATCGAAACGGGCCGCCCCAAAAGCGAGACGCACCGTCAGATAAGCTTCATCGCCTCTTGTTTCCACGCCCGATAGGGTCCACGTTATGGCTTCGATGCGCGAGATTATTTTCGATACCGAAACCACGGGTTTCGATCCCAGGACCGGGGACAGGCTGGTCGAAATCGGGTGTGTCGAGCTGGTCGACCGCCGCGAGACCGGCGTCACCTTTCACGCCTATTTCAATCCCGAGCGCGATATGCCCGCCGCCGCCGAAGCGGTCCACGGCCTGTCGATCCAGTTCCTGTCGGATAAACCGCTGTTCGCGACTCGCGTCGACGAACTGATGGAGTTTCTCGGCGACGCGCCGCTGATTGCACATAATGCAGTCTTCGACTTCGGCTTCGTCAACGCCGAACTCGCGCGCGCCGGCCGCCCCGCGCTCGACATGGCGCGCATGTGCTGCACCGTGCAGATGGCGCGCAAGCTTCATCCCGGCGCGAAGCACAGCCTCGACGCGTTGTGCACCCGTTACGGGATCGACCGCAGCCACCGCGTGAAGCACGGCGCGCTGCTCGACGCCGAATTGCTCGCGCATCTTTACATCGAAATGACCGGGGGCCGGCAGATTGGCCTCGGCCTCGCTTCGGCGGCCGTTGGCGCCGCACCTTTGCCGACCGCAACCGCCGCCGCCCCGCGCGGCGCCGAGCGCCCCTTTCGCAAACCTCGCCCCCATATGGCATCGGCCGCCGAACTCGCGCGCCATGCCGAATTTGTCACAGGGCTCAACCAGCCGCTGTGGCTCGACACGGTGTGATGACTCTCCCTTGATGTCATCGCACCGGACATAGAAGGAGAAGAAAAATGGAAATTCGCGTCTCTGGCCACCAGATCGAAACCGGCGAAGCGCTCCAGGCGCATGTGTCGGACCGGATGAACGCGATTGCCGACAAATATTTCTCGCGAGCGATCGGCGCGCACGCCACCTTCGGAAAAGGGCCGCACGACAGTTTCCAGTGCGACATCGTCGCGCATGTGATGCAAGGGCTCGTGCTCAAAGGCCATGGTCAGGCGCAGGACGCGCATGTCGCGTTCGAAGGCGCGGCCGAACGTATCGAAAAGCAGCTTCGACGGTATATGCGGCGATTGAAGGATCGCAACAACGGCCCGGCAGAACCCTCGCCGACGGTCGACGAGATCGAAGACAACGCCAGCTATATCGTCTTCGACGGCGGCAACGAAGAGGATGCGGGCGACGCACCTGCGATTATCGCCGAAACGCGTGTCGATATTCCGAGCAGCAGCGTGTCCGACGCGGTGATGATGCTCGACCTGCGCAACACCAACGCCCTGCTCTTCGTGAACAGCAAGACCGGCACGCACAATATGGTCTATCGCCGCGACGACGGGACGATCGGTTGGGTCGAACCACGATAGGACTGGATTTTCTCCGCCATCCGGCTTAAGGGCCGCGCCCAACGATGCCCGAAGCCGGGATGGCGGGGGGCCTGCCATGATAGATCCGCGATCGCCTGCCAGCATGATGTTTCTGGCGGCGGCCGGCGTTTTACAAGATTTGACCAGACCGATGAATCTTTCTTCTCTTCTTTATCCGGCGACCGTGCGTGCGCATGTTCAGCTCGATTCGAAAAAGGCGCTGTTTCCCTTCGTGGGCGATCTCGCCAGCCGTTCGCTCGGTCTCGATGCCGGCGAAGTCAGCGAAGCGTTGCTCGAGCGCGAACGCCTCGGTTCGACCGGATTTGGCCGTGGTATCGCGCTGCCGCACGCCAAGATGGCCGACCTGACCGGCGTCCGCGGCCTGTTCCTGCAACTCGCGCGCCCGATCGATTTCAACGCGGTCGACGGTTTGCCCGTCGATCTGCTCTTCATCCTGCTATCGCCGCTTGATGCCGGCGCCGATCATCTGAAGGCGCTGGCGGGTGTCTCGCGCATGCTCCGCAACGAGGCAATTGCCGAACGGCTGCGCGGTGCGAAGAACGACGAAGCACTTTATGCGATGCTCGCCGACACCGAAACGCGTGACGCGGCGTAACGCCGCGCGCCGAGACTTTTCGCGATGCGGCTGAAAAGCCGGTTCCTCGTCGACCTGCTGCTTCGACGCACCGAAGCCGCCGGCGGCTTCGCAACCATAGTTGCAAAAGGCGATGAGATGTCGGGCGTCATTCTTGTCCTGTGCAGCGATCGCGGGCAGCCAGGCCCCTTGCTCGAACGCCGCTTTTCGATCGACGGCAACTATATCTGGGAGGATGTTGGCCCTGCTGACCCCAGTGATAGTGAATCGCGCGCAAACTATCAGGATCGGCGGCGCAAGGCCGATCCGGATATGTGGTTGATCGAACTGGATATCGCAGATGCGCCACAGCTCGTCGCGGAGTGGGCTGCGTTAACTTGACTCTGTTGCGCTGCACAATAAGTGGCGCCTATTCGATAACGCGTAGGTCGTTCCGTGGGTTGCATCGCCTTGGGTGATATCCCGCTAAAACGGTTTGGACACGCAGTCGGACGATGACCGCAGGCGTTATTGGGCCATAGCCCCCCGCCTGTTTTGAGAGGTTCGGTTCATCGGCCGCACTTTTGACGGACAATATGAGTCGCATTCTGAACGTAGCCAGCGTGGCTGCCGTCGGCATGACTGCCGCCACCATGCTGCTTTTGGCGGAGCCGGGCTTTGCAAGCGATCTTGCTGCCGACGCCAATCTTCCCGCCATCATCCTGCCGGGCGCCGATGCGCCGGTGGTCGATGACAAGGCGGATCTGTCGATCGAGGCCCAGGCGCCGGTCGAAAGCACCGATCAAAAAGACGAAGACGCCGTCGCCGAGCCCGGGCAGGCTCCGCTGACCGCCGATTCGCTCGCCGAACTCGTCGCCGAGACTCAGCGTCCGGTCGATCTCGACCCCGAATTGCGCTGCCTCGCCGGTGCGGTCTATTTCGAATCGCGCGGCGAATCGCTCGTCGGCCAGCTCGCGGTCGCGCATGTCGTCCTCAACCGCGCCGGGTCGGGCCGCTTCCCCAAGAGCCTCTGCGGCGTCGTCCATCAGAAAAGCCAGTTCAGCTTCGTGCGCGGCGGCAAGATGCCCGCCATCCGCAACGGATCGCAGTGGAACAACGCCGTCGCGATCGCGCAGATCGCGCGCGACGGCAGCTGGAAGAATCACGCCCCGGGCGCGCTCTTCTTCCACGCGCGCTATGTCTCGCCCGGCTGGCGCAAGACGCGCATCGCGCAGATCGACAACCACATCTTCTATCGTTGATCGGACGGGCGCGGCGGCAAACCGGGCCCTCCTCTCTCAGTCACCCCGGACTTGATCCGGGGTCCATCTACGCCACCGCCGCTGGATGCCGGGTCGAGCCCGGCATGGCGACGCGATGGCATCCCGTTCATTGCCAAGCCATATTTCGTGGCGCATGATGCGGTGATGACGCGTCAAATTTCTGTCGCCCTGCTTTGTGCAGCGGCGCTTTCGTTCGGCGGCTGTGCCACCGCGGTGCCGCCGGTCGAAGTCACCCGTTTCCATGCGAGCGCGCCCGCCGGATGGGCGCCGGGCACACGTTACACCGTCGACGCCGCGCCGCTCGGCAACGCCGGGGCGATGGTCGACGCGCCGTCGCTCGAATGGAGCACCTATCGCACCGCGGTCGAACAACAGCTGCAACGGCAGGGGCTCGTCGCGGCACCCGACGGCGCGCGCGCGCCGCTCAGGGTCCGCATCGGATTCGACCGCATGAACCGCGAAGGCGTTGGCAGGCGTTCGCCCGTCTCGGTCGGAGTCGGCGGTTCGACGGGCAGCTATGGGTCGGGGGTCGGTCTCGGCATCGGACTCAATCTCGGCGGTGGTCCCAAGCGGATGGCCGATCTGCAGCTTGCGGTGCGTATCGACGATGCCGCTAGCGGTCAGGCCCTTTGGGAAGGCCGCGCGTTGACAGCGGTCCCGGTGAAGGCACCGGCCAACCAGCCCAGCCTCGCCGCCGCGAAATTGGCCGAAGCCTTATTCAAGGACTTCCCCGGTGAATCGGGACGCACTATCAGCGTCCCATGACCATCACCATCAACGCCGCTTTCGACAGCGGCAATATCGTCGTGGATGCCATCGACGGCACCTCCGCCCGCTTGTCGATCCGCAAGGATCGCGAATCGGACTTTTTCCAGTGGTTTCACTTCCGCGTTTCGTGCGCGGTCGGCGATGCGCTCGAACTCGCGATCACGGGCCTTGCCGACTCGGCCTACCCCGACGGCTGGCCCGGTTATGCGGCTTGCGCGAGCACCGACCGCGAAACCTGGTTCCGCCTCGACACCAGCTATGATGCCGGCACGCTGACGATTCGCCACACCGCCGAAAGCGCGATCCTTTACCTTGCCTATTTCGCGCCCTTCTCGATGGAGCGTCACCACGACATGGTTGCTGCGGTCGCCGAATGCGAAGGCGTGACCTATCGCTGCCTCGGCACCAGCATCGAAGGCCAGCCGATCGACTGCCTCGAAGTGGGGACCGGCGACACGCAGGTCTGGCTCTATGCACGCCAGCATCCGGGCGAGAGCATGGCCGAATGGTGGATGGAAGGCGCGCTCGAAAAGCTGACCGATCCCGCCGATCCACACGCGCGTTCGCTGCGTCAGAAATGCCGCTTCCATATCGTGCCGAACATGAATCCCGACGGCTCGCGTCGTGGCCATCTGCGCACCAACTTCGCCGGCGTGAACCTCAATCGCGAATGGGATACGCCCAGCCTCGAACGCAGCCCCGAAGTGCTCGCCGTCCGCAATGCGATGGACGAAAGCGGCGTCGACTGGGCGATGGACGTCCATGGCGACGAGGCGATTCCCGCGGTGTTCCTTGCGGGTTTCGAAGGCATTCCGTCGCTGAAGCCCGAACAGTCGGAAAAATATAAGGCGTTCGAGACCGCGCTCGCGGCGAACACCCCCGATTTCCAGGTCGATCTGGGTTATGCCGAAACCGCGCCGGGTCAGGCGAATCTCTCGATGTCGACGACGCAGCTTGCCGAACGGTTCGGGGCGGTGTCGATGACGATCGAAATGCCGTTCAAGGACAATCGCGATCTGCCCGACCCGGTGGCCGGCTGGTCGCCCGAGCGGTCGAAACTGTTCGCCCACGCCTGTCTCGAGACGCTGGACCAGATGCTGTGAGCGTAAGCGCGGACGGGGCCTGGCGGATCGTCGAAGACGATCTTTCGGGTACCGATATCCGCGCGCTGCTCGAGGTGCATTTCGCGGGCATGCTCGCAAACTCGCCGCCTGACAGCTGTCACTTCCTCGATTTCGACGGGCTCAATGCGCCTGGCGTGACCTTCTGGTCGATCCACCGCGAGGACGAACTCGCGGGATGCGGCGCGTTGAAGATGCTGGGCGCCGCGCATGGCGAAATCAAATCGATGCGCACGGCAGAGGCCTTCCTTCGCCAAGGCGTCGCGGCGCGCATGCTCGATCATATCCTGGGCGAAGCGCGTCGCCGCGGCCTCGCGCGCCTCAGCCTCGAAACCGGGTCCAGCGGTGCATTCGAACCCGCGCTCGCGCTTTACCGGCGCTATGGCTTCGAAGAATGCCCGCCCTTTGACGACTATGAACCCGACCCGTTCAGCCGCTTTATGACTCGCACGCTCTAGATACGGAAACGGGGCCCGGAAGGGATTCCGGACCCCGTTCGAATGCCCCGCGGGGTATAGCGACCGAGGGCGTTTACGCGGCCTGCTTTTCCTCGATCACCGGCGTCGCGCTGCCAATCGCGATCTTGTGCGGCTTCATCGCCTCGGGCACTTCGCGCACCAGATCGATTGTCAGCAGACCGTCGGCAAGGTCGGCTTCGCTGACCCGGACGAAATCGGCGAGCTGGAAACGACGCTCGAACGCGCGGGTTGCGATGCCGCTATAGAGGAGCTGGCGGGCTTCGCCGTCCGCTGCGGGCGCCTTGCGGCCGCTGACGGTCAGCATATTCTGCTGCGCGGTGATGTCGATCTCGTCGCTCTTGAATCCTGCAACCGCAACGGTGATGCGGAAATGGTCGTCGGCGATCTTCTCGATGTCGAACGGCGGATAATTTTCGGCGCCCGAACCGCCCGTTTCGAGGAAATCGAACAAGCGGTCGAAACCGACGGTCGAACGGCGATAGGGGGTCCAGTCGAAACTGTTACGCATGGTTCATGTCTTCCTTTCAAAGCGAAGTCAGGGACCGCAGCGCGCGTGCCGCGATCGCCACCCGGCCCCGTTGTGGCGGCCGGATGACCCGAATCTGGGTGCGGCCGAAACCATTTCAAGAGGGGCGTTGGCGTTCCTTCAAAAGCCGCGCTATGGGGCGGCGAATTGTCGCCAACCAAAGGACAGACCATGCCCCAGCTCATCCTCATTCGTCACGGCCAGTCACAGTGGAATCTCGAAAACCGCTTCACCGGCTGGTGGGATGTCGATGTCACCGAAAAGGGCGCGGCAGAGGCCTGGGCGGCGGGCGAACTGATGAAGGCCAAGGGCATCGCGCCCGACACCTGCTTCACCTCGGTCCAGTCGCGCGCAATCAAGACGCTCAATCTGGCGCTCGAAGCCATGGGGCGCCTGTGGTTGCCGGTGACCAAGGATTGGCGTTTGAACGAGCGTCACTATGGCGGCCTGACCGGGCTCGACAAGGCCGAGACCGCGGCGAAGCATGGCGACGATCAGGTGAAGATCTGGCGCCGCAGCTTCGACATCCCGCCGCCGCCGCTCGAAGCCGGCTCGCCGTGGGATCTCGCCAGCGACCCGCGCTACGCCGGCATCGACATCCCTTCGGCCGAGAGCCTCAAGGACACGATCGAACGCGTGTTGCCCTATTATGAAAGCGCGATCGTGCCGCAGCTCGCTGCGGGCAAGACGGTGCTGATCTCGGCGCATGGCAACAGCCTGCGCGCGCTCGTCAAGCATCTGTCGGGCATTTCGGACGCAGACATTACCGGGCTCGAAATCCCGACCGGCCAGCCCATCGTCTATGAACTGAACGACGATCTGGGCGCGCGCGAGCGCTATTACCTCAGCGAGCGCTGAAGCCTGTGGTCCCGGCGAAAGCCGGGGCCCGTGACGACGGCAATGATGGGCCCCGGCTTTCGCCGGGGAACAGTTTGTGACGCCTAAAGCGTTCCCGTCACCGTCAGCTGGAAATATTGCCCGAACTTGCGCAGCCGCTGCTCGCTGAACGCGACCGGCCCGTCGCGGCGATCGACGAACACCGTCCGGTTAAAGCCGTCCTTCATGCCCGCAAGATTGCGGTACGACAGCTTCACCGTGAAGCCCGCAACATCCTTATGTTCGACGAAGGCGGTGACGAACGGCCCGTCGGTATATTCATGCTCGATCGCGCCGAGCCGGAGATTGGGGCTGAAACGCTCGTCGAAATAGCCGGCGCCCCACGCGATGTCCGAGCCGGGGATATCGTGGCGCAGGCTGAGGTCGACGACATATTCCTGCCCCTCGCTCTGGTCGCGCCACAGATCGGTCAGCGGGTCGCGCACGCGGTTGCGCCGAAAAGTGATGTCGCTGTTGATCCGCGCGCCTTTCCATCCCAGCCGGTCGAGCAGCAGCGTCGCCTTCGAACTGATGCGATAGAGATGCGCGGGCGGCAGATTGCCACGCCCTTCGGTCGTCGGCGACAGCGGCACCTGATCGACCAGATCCTGCGCATAGGCATAAGCGAAGGCGACCGACGCATTGCCCCACCGCCCCATGTCCTGCACGAACTCCAGCTCGGTGCGATTGAGGACCGGCGGCACGAGCCGGCCGTTGCCGCCATTGCCCTGCCCGTTCGCGACATCGACCGAGCTGGCGAAATCAAAGAAGTCGAGCTGATCGACGCGGCGCTGCAGGAACCAGTTGATCGTCGTCTTCGCGCCGACCTTCCACGCCAATGCCAGTTTCCCCTTCGGCCGGATGAAGCGCCGCGTCAGCCCGCCGGGGCCTGACGACGTCAGCTCGCTATATTCGGCGCCGAAGTTGAGCTGCGCGGTCAGGTTCGACGCGAGCGCACGGCCCCAGGTCAGCGACGCTTCGCCGCGTTTTTCCTCGACCTTCGTCTTCTCACCACCGAAGAGGACGGGAAGGAAACTGCCGTCGGGCCGCAAGGTCGCGAACTCGGAATCGACGTCGAGCGTGTTGTACGCGCCCTCGAGCGCGACCTGCCAGTCGGTGCCGCCGCTGGTGCGCCAGCTATATTCGCTACGCAGGATCGACTCGCTTTCGTCGGCGGTCTGCTTGAAGCGCTCGCCGCTGCGCCCGCCGATTTCGCGGTCGACGATAAAGCTGTCGACGATCGGGCTGTGCTCGAACCGGTAGAGCCCGATCAGCTTCAGCCGACCCTTGCCCAGCCCCAGCTCATAATCGCCGCCGACGTCGAAATTGACTTCGTCTTCCTTGAACCGGAACGCCTCGCGCACAATGCCGTTCACCGGCCGCTGCGACACGCTGTCGACGCGCTCGTCGAGCAGTTGCAATTGCCCGCCAAGGTTGAAATTCCATTTGTTGCCGTTCGTCGTCGTGCGCGCCAGCGCCGCCGCCAGCCGCGGCCGCTCGCCGTCATAGGCGCCGAACTCGTCGCGCGTGAACAGCAGCACGCCATTGCCGTCATAAACGCGTTCGGGCCCCCAATGGCCCTTGCGGCTCGCCTCATTCTTCAGGCTCAGCGTCAGGTTCGTCCCGCCGACCTTCCCCGTCGTCGAGATCTCGCCGTTCAGCCAGTTTTTCTCCAGCCGCGGGCGCCCTTCGGGTTGCCAGCGGATCGTCGTCTTGAACCCGCCATTCCCCGCGTCTGCGACCAGCACGACATTGGCCACTTGGCCGGTCAGTCCCGGGACGTTCAGCCCGGCGCCATCGACGATATCGATATAGGCGACCTCGGCGGCGGTGATGCGCGCCAGCGCGGTGCGCGCGTCGGTCGACTTGTTCGCGATGCGCTCGCCGTCGATCAGCACATTCTCGGTCGCCGCGCCCAGCCCGCGCTCGCCGCCATTGGTGCCGGTGACGATCAGGAAGCCCGGAACTTTCTCGACCATGTCGAGCGCGGTGCGTGGTGCGAAGCGCGTGAAGTCGGCGGGCGCATAACGCTGCGCGCCATTTGCGGGCGTCGGCACGGCGGCGGGCGCATCGCCCGTCGTTTCCTGCGCCGCCGCGGGCAACACGGCGGTCAGGGCGGCACACGCCACCAGCGAAATTTTTCCGAACGACACGCGTCTGACTCCCCACCCGCGCCACCTCCCCAGTGGCGCATCATGCGAATAATTCGCAAATATTGCTCTGGTTGATATTGTCTACCAACGCCCGTCGCGGTTCGACGAGTGTTGTGCTTTCGTCTTTTCTTGCATCGCGCCCGATTCACGACATGATCGCGTCAAATAGCGGGGGTTATGGTGCGCAGTCTTGTTTCGATTTTCGTGGCGGCCGTGTTTGCGCACGCGCCGGCCCATGCACAGGATGGTCAAATTCAGCGGGGACCGGTTCCGGACTGGGTCGTCCCGTCCGAACTGATGCCCGTTCCGGACGATGCCAGCGGGCTGGTTTTCGTGCGGCGTCAGGACGCGCTGGCGCATATCGACGAACGGGGGCAGGCGCAATATCAGGGGTATCGCATCCGGATACTCCATCCCAACGCGCTGCAGATCGGCAATATATCGACCGCCTGGGATCCTGCCTCGGGCCCGCCGGTCGTGCATCTGCTCAAGGTCCATCGCGGCAGCGAGACCTTTGATGTTCTCGAGACGACATCGTTCGAGATATTGCGCCGCGAGGATCAACTCGAAGCCGCGAAACTCGACGGTATCCTGACTGCGGTGCTCCGCGTTCCCGATCTGCGCGTCGGCGACGAACTGGAGGTCGGTCTGACGACGCGGCTCAGCGATCCGACCCTTGGGAAACACGCCGCGGGTATGCTTTTCCTTGGCCCCGGCCCGGCGCCCGGCCGCTATCGCTTGGGTCTGAGCTGGGACAAGGGTCTGAAGCCGAACGTCAAGATGACCCCCGATATGGCCGCCATCGCCCGGCCGCGCGATGGCGGTGTCGACTTCCTGTTCGACAATCCCGCGATGCTGACGCCGCCGAAAGACGCGCCCGCGCGCTATCAATGGCAACGGATCGTCGAATTTACCGACTTCGCCGACTGGGCGACGATATCGCGGCATTTCGCTCCGCTGTTCGCCAAGGCGGCGCCGATCCCGGATGGTTCGCCGCTCGCGGCCGAGGCCGACCGGATCGCCGCGGCGCATGCGCGGCCGCTAGACCGCGCCGCTGCCGCGCTCAAGCTGGTGCAGCAGGATGTGCGGTACATCTATGTCGGCCTGGGCAACGGAAATCTGACCCCTGCCACGGCGGAGGAAACATGGCAGCGGCGATATGGCGACTGCAAGGGCAAGACCGCGCTGCTGCTGGGACTGCTCGCCAGGCTGGGAATCGAGGCGGAAGCGGTGCTCGCCAACAACAGCGGCGCCGACGATGGTCTCGACCAGCGGTTGCCGAATCCCGGGATGTTCGATCATGTTCTGCTGCGGGCGCGGATCGATGGCGCGGTCTACTGGCTCGACGGTACGCTCCCGGCGGTCGCTGCCCCCAGCGCCGAGCCCGCGATTGCGTACCGCTGGGTCCTTCCGCTCACCGCCAAGGGCAGCCCGCTGCAGAATCTCGAATGGCGGCCGGCGAAACGGCCCGGCGAAATCACCTTGTTCGAGATCGACGCGCGTGCGGGGTTCGACCGGCCCGCGCAGGTGACGAATACCGTCATCGTCCGCGGCATCGAGGGATTGCAGCAGCAAATGCAGTTTTCGGGAATCGCGCCCGACCAGCTGCTCAATAGCATGCGGCAGCAGCTGGTCGGGGCCACCTGGCAGACGGTCGACGACGTCAAATGGCGCTACGACCAAAAGGCCGAAGCCAGCATCCTGACGATCCGCGGAACCTGGGAGGTCGACTGGGACGACGACAGCGACGGCGGCAAGTCTTTGGCGCTTCCCGGTGGCGGGTTCAATCCGCCTGAAAAGCGGATGCGGCCGGCGGGCCAGGATCAGGGCCTGCCTTTTTACAACGCGCCCGAATTTAGCTGTCATGTGACGACGCTCAGGCTGCCGTCGGCGACGAATGCGGCGAACTGGACGTTCAAATCGGGGTATGACACGCGCATTTTTGGCAAGAACTATTACCGCGCTTTCGACGTTCGCGACGGCTCGATCCGGATGATCCGCGGCTTTCGCGTCGAGAAGCAGGAAATCGACGCGATCAGCGCGGGGCAGGACAATGGCCGGATCGCAGGCTTCGACAACAGCAAGGGGTGGGTCTTCTACAGCGCCGATGGTGGTGACGTGCCCGACCCGGTCAGAAAAATCGTTCCGGCCACCTACGATATCGATTGGACCGCCGACACTGTTCCTTGCCTTTCGCCCGCGACGACGCGCTGATCGCTTGCGGACCGGCAGCGATCAATCGCGCAGCAGCTCGTTGATTCCGGTCTTGGCGCGCGTCTGCGCGTCGACGCGCTTGACGATCACCGCGCAATAGAGCGACGGGCCGGGACTGCCGTCGGGCAGCGGCTTGCCGGGTAGCGCGCCGGGCACGACCACCGAATAGGCCGGGACCTCGCCGACGAAGATTTCGCCCGTCGCGCGGTCGACAATCTTGGTCGATGCGCCCAGATAGACGCCCATCGACAGCACCGCGCCCTCGCGCACGATCACCCCCTCGGCGACCTCGGCGCGCGCGCCGATGAAGGCACCGTCCTCGATCACCACGGGTCCGGCCTGCAGCGGTTCGAGCACGCCGCCGATCCCGGCGCCGCCCGACAGGTGGACGTTCGCGCCGATCTGCGCGCAACTGCCGACGGTGGCCCACGCGTCGACCATCGACCCCTCACCGACGCGCGCGCCGATGTTGACGAAGCTCGGCAACAGCACGGCACCCTTGGCAATGAACGCGCCGTGGCGGACGATCGAACCGGGGACGGCGCGGAAACCCGCGTCGCGGAAACGATTTTCGCCCCAGCCGGCGAATTTCGACGGGACCTTGTCCCACCAGCGCGCGCCGCCGGGGCCGCCTTCGATCAGCTCCATGTCGTTGAGGCGGAACGACAGCAGCACCGCTTTCTTCAGCCACTGGTTGACCTGCCACGTGCCCCCCGCATCGCGTGTCGCCACGCGATAGCTGCCGTCGTCGAGCCCGGCGAGTGCGGTCTCGACCGCATCGCGCACTGCGCCCTGCGTCGTCAGGCCCAGCGTGTCGCGCGCGTCCCACGCGGCTTCGATCGTGGCTTGCAGGTCGGTGCTCATGAAATTCCCCATGGAAAAGGCAGGTTGTCGAGCCAGTCGGCGATGTCGTTGACGTGGAAATCGACCTGGTCCGGCAGGTGGTCGCGATGGCCGCTTTCGCTGCCATTGTCCAGCCAGACGGTCGTCATGCCGAGCGCTTTTGCGGGTGTCAGATTGCGCGCCATATCCTCGACGAAGACGCTCTTCGCCGGGTCGACTCCCAGATACGTAATCATCGTCGCATAAGCTTCGGGATCGGGCTTGGGTGTGTAGCGGGTGATGCGGATGTCGCAGATGCCGTCGAACAGATCGGCGATCCCGCGCGCGCCCAGCACGCGCGCCGCATAATCGGCGTCGGCGTTGGTGAAGATCAGCTTGCGCCCCGGCAGGCGCTCCAGCCCGGCGCGCAGCCGCGCATCGACCGTCAGCCGGTCGAGCGCGATGTCGTGGACGTCGACGAGGAAGGTTTCGGGATCGACGCCGTGATGGCGCATCAGCCCCGCCATCGTCGTGCCATGGTCGTGGAAATATTGCTTCTGCACCCGCCGCGCCTCGACGGCATCGACGTTCAGCAGGCGCATGATGAAGGCACCCATGCGTTCGTCGATCAGGTCGAACAGCTTCGCCGACGGCGCATAGAGCGTGTTGTCGAGATCGAAGATCCAGCTGTCGATATGGTCGAGCGGGGCGGTCATGGGGCGGCGCATAATGGCTGGGAGGCCCGGCGGCAAGCTGGGGCGAAGATGTCGCACCACATTGTCGCCCCCGCGAAGGCGGGGGCCGCTGGGGACCGGGCCTGTCCCCGTCGTGACAAACCGACAACGGCCCCCGCCTTCGCGGGGGCGACGGTTCAAGTATGAGGAGGTCGGCGAACCCTCAATTAACCGCATGATGCTACCCCTACGCCCTCCGCTACGCTAAAAGGCGGAGATCAGGGCAAAGGGGAACGGCGATGGCCGATGCGGACCGACGCAACAGCATCCGACGGGCGGCTGGGCGGCCTTTGCCTCTATTGCTCGGTCTCGCGGCGCTCTCGCTGGCGGCATGCGGCGGTGGCGGTGGCGCGCGCCCCTCGCCGACTCCTGCTCCGCCACCTGCCCCCGCACCGACGCCAACGCCAACGCCAACCCCCACGCCCACGCCCACGCCCACGCCCACGCCGCCACCGACGGGCAATTTCAACACCGCCGAAACGCGCATGTCCGATGGGGTCAATTTCCACGGCGCGATTACCGCCTATCAGGCGGGGGCGACGGGACAGAGCGTCCTTGCCGGCGTCATCGACGACGGGATCGATCAGGATAGCTCCGAATTCGCCGGCCGCATCTCGTCGCAGTCGATCGATCTTGCCGGATCGCGCGGCATCGACGGCGAAGGGACGCACGGTACCAACGTTGCACAGGTGCTGCTCGGCGGAAAGAATGACGCCGGCACCTTCGGCATCGCCTTCAACGCGAGCCTGCTCGTGCTGCGCGCCGACCGGCCGGGAAGCTGCGCGACCGAGGATCCGTCGAACGACGAAAGCGGCTGCCGCTTTCCCGAAACCGCGATCGCGGCGGGGCTCGACCGCGCGGTGAGCGCGGGCGCACGCGTCGTCAACATCTCGCTCGGCGGCGAAGATTTGCCGGGTGCGACGCTGCGCGCCGCGGTCGCGCGCGCGACCGCGGCGGGGATCATCGTCATCGTCTCGGCGGGCAACGAGGGGGATACGACCGCGAACGGCAACGACCCCAACAACCCCGATTTCTTCGCGCGCGGGCTGCGCGATGCCGGCGGCGGACTCGTTGTCATCGCTGGCTCGGTCAATGAAAATGGCGCGATCTCGGGGTTCAGCAACCGCGCGGGCGGCTATGCCGGCTCCTATCTGTCGGCGCTCGGCGAGGGGGTGTGCTGCGCCTATGAAAATGGCGCGCTGAAGACCGAGGGCAATTTCGTCTTCGTGCTCAACGGCACCAGCTTCGCGGCGCCGCAGGTCGCGGGCGCGGTCGCGCTGATCGCGCAGGCCTTCCCCAACCTGTCGAGCCAGCAGATCGTCTCGCTTCTCTATCAATCGGCGCGCGATGCCGGCGTGGCGGGCGACGATGCCGTGTACGGACAGGGCATCCTCGACATTGCGCGCGCCTTTCAGCCGATGGGCGCGACATCGCTTGCGGGAACCGCGACCGCGGTTGCGCTCGATGCGCCGCTGGGCGTGCTCGGTGGTCCGATGGGCGATGCCGGGGGGGCCGGAACGACGGGCCTCGTCACCGACGGCTTCGGCCGCGCCTTCAACGTCGATTTCGGTGGCGCGCTCGGTCCGCGCCGCCCCGACTTCAAATTGTCGGGCGCGATCGGTGGGCTCGTTCGCCAGCAGAACGCCGCCAGCCAGTCGCTTGCGCTCTCGCTCGTCACTGCGCCGGGCATGGGCGGCACCGACGCGCTCGCGGGCCTTTCCTTCCACGACGCGCAGCGCGCGCGCACCCTCGCCGCCTCGGTGATGACGCGCCTCGACGCGCGCACGCTTATCGGTTTCGCTGCGGGGCGTGGCACCGGTGGCCTGCTCGCGGGCGAGCGCGGCGAAAGCAGCCATGCGATGCTGATCGGCGACGCGGCGCACGAGGGCCTCGGCTTTGCCGCCAGCCCCGGGATCGGCACGATAATTCGCCATAATATCATTAATAATCAGTATGTTAATATCATATTGGAAAATGGCTGGGTCTCGGGCTCGCGCTGGCAGGACGATCCGCTGCTCCGCTATCGTTCGGGTCATGACAGCCGTTACCAGCGCATCGGCGCTGCATGGGACGCGCGCTTCGGCCCCGTCCGCACCGCGCTCGGCGCCAGCTGGCTGCGCGAATCGGACAGCCTCCTCGGCGCCCGCCTCGGCCCCGTCTTCGGCGCCGGCGGCGCGACCAGCCTCGTCGGCGACGCCAGCTTCCTCCTCGATGTGCAGGGCGACTGGAAAGTTGCGGCTGCCTGGCGGCAGATGTGGACACGCGCCGACCAGCGCGGCCTGATCGCGGGGGGCGCGCTCTGGTCGACCGCCTTCTCTTTCGACATCGCCAAGGCGAATCTGGTGCGCCCCGGCGACCGCGCGGCGCTCCGCTTTGCGCAGCCGCTGCGCGTCGCGCGCGGGGGCATCGACTTGATGCTCCCCGTCGCCCACGACTATGCGACCGGCCGCACCGACTTCGGCCGCCGCACTTATAATCTGGCCCCCACCGGCCGCGAGCTGGTCGTCGAGGCGAGCTATGCGCTGTCGCTCTTCGGCGGCGAACTCATTGCCAACACATGGTGGCGGCAAGAGCCAGGCCATATCGCCGCGATGCCCGACGACAAAGGCGCCGCGGTCCGCTTTACGATGGGCTTCTGATCGGCTCTAACGCTCTGCAATTCAAAAAACAGGGGATGCCAGAATGAAGCCGATTCAAACTCTTCCGCTCGCGCTGATCGTTGCGGCGCTCGCCTCGCCACTCGCCGCACAAGGCCCGACGCGTACCGTCATCCACGCCGGTCAATTGCTCGCCGAACCCGGCAAACCCGCGCGCGGCGCGTCGACGATCATCGTCGAGGGCGGCAAGATACTAAGCATCGCCGACGGCTATCGACCTGCCGAACCCGGCGCGACACTGATCGACCTCAAGGACAAATATGTCCTCCCCGGCCTGATCGACAGCCACGTCCATCTGACCAGCGATGCGGGCGGCATCGCCGGACAGCTCGAAGAGGTGACGCTCAGCCCCGCCGCGCAGGCCTTCAATGCCGAGGCGAACGGAATGAAGACGCTGCGCGCGGGCTTTACCACGGTGCGCAACCTTGGCGATGGCGATGGCGCGACCCTGGCGCTGCGCGATGCGATCGCGGCTGGCAAGGTACAGGGCCCGCGCATCGTCGATGCGGGCAACAGCATTTCGGGCAGCGCGGGGCATATGGACGGATCGCTCGGCTATCGCGACGAGCTTCGCCCCTTCTTCGCGGGTGCGGGCAACACCTGCAACGGCGCCGACGACTGCCGCCGCGCGGTGCGGCTTCAGATCGGGCGCGGCGCCGATGTGATCAAATTCGCCTCGACCGGCGGGGTCAACAGCCGGATCGGCGCCGGCCTCGGCAAACAGATGTTCGACGACGAGGCCAAGGCGATCGTCGACACCGCGCATCTGTTTGGCAAGAAGGTCGCGGTCCACGCGCACGGCGCCGACGGCATCCGCCTCGCGCTCGATGCCGGCGCCGACTCGATCGAGCATGGCACGATCCTCGACGAGGCGACGATCGCCGCCTGGGCGAAGTCGAAGGCCTATTATGTCCCGACGCTGTCGACCGTGAACGGCTATAAGGAACGCATCGCGGCGAACGCGAACGCCTATGAACCCGACGTGCTCGCCAAGATCCAGTGGCGGATATCGATCACCGGCAAGAGCCTGCAGCAGCTCGTCCCGCGCGGCGTGCGCATTGCCTTTGGCACCGACGCAGGCGTGTCGAAACATGGCCGCAACGGCGACGAGTTCGAACTGATGGTCCAGAACGGCATGACCCCGGTCGAGGCGCTCAAGGCGGCGACCGTCAACGCTGCCGACCTACTCGGCCTGTCCGATCAGATCGGCACGATCGCCCCGGGCAAGAGCGCCGACATCATCGCGGTGGCGAGCGACCCCGTCGCCGATGTGCGCGTGCTCAAGACGGTCGATTTCGTGATGGCGCGCGGGTTGGTCGTCGACTGAATCAGAGCGCGCTGCGCAGCGCCAGCCAGCGATCGCGCTTCGCCGCGAAGCCGATGGTATGCGCGGCGCTGCTCGACGGCAGGTCGACGAGTGCGACTCCGTCGAGCGGCGGCAGTTGCTTCCGTCCGATCGCCGCGGCCTTGCCGCCGTTGAAGGCGATCATGCAGAGGTCGGGCAGATCGGCGATCAGCGCCGCGAGGTCGTGCGCCTCGGCTTCGCGGATCAGCGAGTCGCTGCTCAAATGCCGTTCGGCGCTGCGGATCACGTCCCACAGCCCGACCTTGGCTTCGCGCAGCGTGACCAGCCTGTCGTCATAGGGCATATCGGC
Organism: Sphingopyxis sp. GW821-FHT10B01; assembly: GCF_059415685.1. Lineage (NCBI taxonomy): Bacteria > Pseudomonadati > Pseudomonadota > Alphaproteobacteria > Sphingomonadales > Sphingopyxidaceae > Sphingopyxis > Sphingopyxis sp. GW821-FHT10B01. Next base: position 562,722 of record NZ_JBWKNS010000002.1, read on the forward strand.
GAGTGGTTGGCCGATCACCTCGCCCAGCAGCCTCCAGAAATGGTTGGTCGGATGCGCATAATATTGCTGTTCGGCGAGCGAGCGAACGCCCGGCAGACTGCCGAGAATCAACAATCGCGTGTCGGATGCGACATGCGGGGCAAAGCTGGCGTGGCGAATGGCGGGCATCACTCCCGATAGCCCGCCCCGACCGGCGCAACAATATTGCCTGGCCCTTGACCGCGAAGGGAATCACCGCTAGGGGCGCGCTCGACCGAAAAGGGCGGATTGCTGCCTCTTTCAGTTGCAACAGCGCTTGAACATTGCTGGCGCGGATGGAGCCTCCGGAAGATCGCACTGATCCGCCGGGGTCTTTTGCTGTTATCAGGTCGGCCGTTTTTCGCCAGTTTTGGCGGGTTATCGGCCGGAGCTTCATCCACCGCAGTACAGTAACCGTTCGCTTTGATGGGCGGACATTTAAAGGTGAAGCATTCATGCCCACGATCAACCAGCTGGTCCGCAAGGGCCGGACTCCCCAGAAGGTGAAGTCCAAGGTCCCGGCGATGGACGCAAACCCGCAAAAGCGCGGCGTTTGCACCCGTGTCTACACGACGACCCCGAAAAAGCCGAACTCGGCGCTCCGTAAGGTTGCGAAGGTCCGCCTGACCAACCAGCGCGAAGTCATCACCTACATTCCCGGCGAAGGCCACAACCTCCAGGAACACAGCGTTGTGCTGATCCGCGGCGGTCGTGTCCGCGATCTTCCCGGTGTGCGTTACCACGTCCTGCGCGGCGTGCTCGATACGCAGGGTGTGAAGGACCGCAAGCAGAGCCGTTCGAAATACGGTGCGAAGCGTCCGAAGTAAGGACCGCTTTTTCGGCTATTTGATCATCCCGGGACGCCGAGGCGCCGGGATGCTGTTGTAAAAGGAATTACCTATGGCTCGTCGTCGTCGTCCTGAACGCCGCGAAATCCTGCCCGATCCCCGTTTCGGTGATACGGTGCTGTCGAAATTCATGAACAGCGTCATGCTGGACGGGAAAAAGTCGGTCGCCGAAGGCATCGTTTACGGTGCCCTTGAGTCGGTCGAAGCCCGCGCCAAGAAGGAACCCATCGGCGTGTTCCACGAAGCGCTGGCGAACATCCGCCCGAACATCGAAGTCCGCAGCCGCCGCGTCGGCGGTGCGACCTATCAGGTTCCCGTCGAAGTCCGGCCGGACCGTGCGCAGGCGCTTGCGATCCGCTGGCTGATCACCGCTGCCCGCAACCGCAGCGAAACCACGATGGCCGCACGTCTGTCGGGCGAATTGCTCGACGCGTCGAACAACCGTGGCAATGCCGTGAAGAAGCGCGAAGACACGCATCGCATGGCCGAAGCCAACCGCGCTTTCAGCCACTACCGCTGGTAATTGCCGGGACGCCCCGGCGTCTCGCAATCGCAACAAATCTTCCTATATCGGGGGTGGCCGCATTGGCCGCCCCCCAAATCCAAGGAAAAGACCATGGCACGCAGCCATCCGCTCGAAAATTATCGCAATTTTGGTATTATGGCGCACATCGACGCCGGCAAGACCACGACGACCGAGCGTATCCTTTACTACACCGGCAAGTCCTACAAGATCGGCGAAGTCCATGACGGCGCCGCAACGATGGACTGGATGGAGCAGGAACAGGAACGCGGCATCACGATCACGTCGGCTGCGACCACCTGCTTGTGGAAGGCTGACGAAGGTCAGGGCCCCGAGCATCGCCTGAACATCATCGACACCCCCGGACACGTCGACTTCACGATCGAAGTCGAACGTTCGCTGCGCGTGCTCGACGGCGCGATCACCGCGTTCGACGGCGTTGCCGGCGTCGAGCCGCAGTCGGAAACGGTGTGGCGCCAGGCTGACAAGTATAAAGTTCCGCGCATGTGCTTCGTCAACAAGCTCGACCGCACCGGTGCCGACTTCTATTATTGCGTCCAGACGATCATCGATCGCCTCGGTGCGACCCCGGCTGTGCTGTATCTGCCCATCGGCGCGGAAGGCGATTTCAAGGGTCTCGTCGACCTCGTCAACGAGCGCGCGATCATCTGGAAGGACGAAAGCCTCGGCGCCGAATTCTTCTATGAAGAAATCCCCGCCGATCTCGCCGACAAGGCGGCCGAATATCGCGAAAAGCTCCTCGAACTCGCCGTCGAACAGGACGACGATGCGATGGAAGCCTATCTCGAAGGCACCGTTCCCGACGTCGCCACGCTCAAGAAGCTGATCCGCAAGGGTACGCTGGCGCAGGCGTTCGTTCCGGTCCTCTGCGGTTCGGCGTTCAAGAACAAGGGTGTTCAGACGCTGCTCGACGCGGTCGTCGACTATCTGCCGAGCCCGCTCGACATTCCCGACGTTCAGGGCCTGAAGCTCGACGGCGAGACCCCCGATTCGCGTCCGCCGGCCGACGATGCGCCGCTGTCGCTGCTGGCGTTCAAGATCATGAACGACCCGTTCGTCGGCTCGCTCACCTTCGCCCGAATCTATTCGGGGACCCTGAACAAGGGCACGTACCTGAACTCGGTGAAGGACAAGAAGGAAAAGGTCGGTCGTATGCTGCTGATGCATGCGAACAGCCGTGAGGACATCGACGAAGCCTATGCAGGCGACATCGTTGCGCTCGCCGGTCTCAAGGAAACCACCACCGGGGATACGCTCTGCGCCACCAGCGCGCCGATCATCCTCGAACGGATGGAATTCCCCGAGCCGGTCATCGAACTGTCGGTGGAACCCAAGACCAAGGCCGACCAGGAACGTATGGGCATCGCGCTCAACCGCCTGGCCGCCGAGGATCCCTCGTTCCGCGTGTCGACCGACCATGAATCGGGCCAGACGATCATCAAGGGCATGGGCGAGCTTCACCTCGACATTCTCGTCGATCGCATGAAGCGCGAGTTCAAGGTCGAAGCGAATGTCGGTGCGCCGCAGGTGGCGTACCGCGAATCGCTCGCGAAGGCCGTCGATGTCGACTACACCCACAAGAAGCAGTCGGGCGGCTCGGGCCAGTTCGGCCGCGTCAAGGTCAGCGTCGCTCCCGGCGAACGCGGCGCGGGCATCACCTTCATCGACGAGATCAAGGGCGGTAACATTCCGCGCGAATATATCCCGTCGGTCGAAAAGGGCATGCGCGAGTCGGCCGAAAATGGTCACATGATCGGCTTCCCGATCATCGACTTCGAAATCAAGCTCACGGACGGCGCCTACCACGACGTCGACTCGTCGGCGCTGGCGTTCGAAATCGCGGGCCGTGCAGCGATGCGCGAAGTCGCGGCAAAGGCCGGCATCAAGCTGCTCGAGCCGGTGATGAAGGTCGAAGTCGTTACCCCTGAGGAATTCATGGGTGATGTGATCGGCGATCTGAACAGCCGTCGCGGGCAGATTCAGGGCACCGACAGCCGGGGCATCGCCCAGGTCGTCGAGGCAATCGTTCCGCTGGCGAACATGTTCGGCTACGTCAATCAGCTGCGCAGCTTCAGCCAGGGGCGCGCCAGCTACTCGATGCAATTCTCGCATTACGAGGAAGTGCCGACCAACGTCGCAGAAGAAGTGAAGGCCAAGATGGCCTGACGGTAAAGCCGCGCGGGCTTGCACCGCGCGGCAAGACCCTCTAAGGGCGGCGCCTGATTCAGCGGGCTCGTCCAGGACTGATCAACGCAAACATTGAACAAGAAGGTTGTTACATCATGGCCAAGGCTAAATTTGAGCGGACGAAGCCGCACTGCAACATCGGCACCATCGGTCACGTCGACCATGGCAAGACCTCGCTGACCGCAGCGATCACCAAGGTGCTCGCCGAAACGTCGGGCGGCGTCGCCGTCGACTTCGCAAACATCGACAAGGCTCCCGAAGAGCGCGAGCGCGGCATCACCATTTCGACCGCACACGTCGAATATGAAACCGGTGGCCGCCACTATGCGCACGTCGATTGCCCGGGCCACGCCGACTATGTGAAGAACATGATCACCGGTGCCGCCCAGATGGACGGCGCGATCCTCGTTGTGTCGGCCGCTGACGGCCCGATGCCGCAGACCAAGGAGCACATCCTGCTCGCGAAGCAGGTTGGCGTTCCGACCATGGTCGTCTTCCTCAACAAGGTTGACCAGCTCGACGATCCCGAGCTGCTCGAGCTCGTCGAAATGGAAATCCGCGAAGAACTTTCGAAGCGTGGCTTCGACGGCGACAATATTCCGATCGTCGCCGGTTCGGCGCTTGCTGCTCTCGAAAGCCGCGACGACAACATCGGCAAGGAAGCGATTCTGAAGCTGATGCAGGCCGTCGACGACTGGATTCCGCAGCCCGACCGTCCGCTCGACAAGCCCTTCCTGATGCCGATCGAAGACGTGTTCTCGATCTCGGGTCGCGGTACCGTCGTCACCGGCCGTATCGAAACCGGCGTCGTCAAGGTTGGTGAAGAAGTCGAAATCGTCGGCATCAAGGACACCAAGAAGACTGTCGTGACCGGCGTCGAAATGTTCCGCAAGCTGCTCGACCAGGGCCAGGCTGGCGACAACGTCGGCGCGCTGATCCGCGGTGTTGCACGCGAAGACGTCGAGCGTGGCCAGGTTCTCTGCAAGCCCGGCTCGATCAAGCCGCACACCGAATTCACCTCGGAAGTCTATGTGCTGTCGAAGGATGAAGGCGGCCGTCACACGCCGTTCTTCGCCAACTATCGTCCGCAGTTCTACTTCCGCACCACGGACGTCACCGGCGAGGTCATTCTCCCCGAGGGCACCGAAATGGTGATGCCGGGCGACAACGTCCAGCTGTCGGTCAAGCTGATTGCCCCGATCGCCATGGACCAGGGTCTGCGCTTCGCAATTCGCGAAGGTGGACGTACGGTCGGCGCAGGGGTTGTCGCGACGATCACAAAGTAATATAGGGCCGCGAGCCGCCTGATTCGGAAGCGATTCGGGCGGCTCGCAGCTTTAAGAATTTTGATGGCCGGGCCGGCTTCCATCAGGGGGCCGGAACAGGCCATTTCGGCTCTTTCGCATCGTTAGACGGGATTCGACTGGAATAGTCATGGAAACGCAGAATATTCGCATTCGCCTCAAGGCCTTTGATCACCGCGTGCTCGATCAGGCCACCACCGACATTGCCGATACGGCACGTCGTACCGGAGCGCTTATTCGCGGCCCGATCCCGCTTCCGACGCGTATTGAAAAATTCACCGTGAACCGCGGCCCGCATGTCGACAAAAAGTCGCGCGAGCAGTTCGAGGTGCGTACCCACAAGCGGCTGCTCGACATCGTGCAGCCCACCCCGCAGACGGTCGATGCGCTGATGAAGCTCGACCTCGCCGCGGGCGTGAATGTTGAGATCAAGTTGGCCTAAGCCAACGCAGCCCCGGATCTGATCCGGGGTCTCTATCGGCAGGACACTTCGGTGACTGCATTGTCCGGCGCGATCCGGACCGACGATAGGGTGGATACCGCCGGACCTCTTCCTTGCGAAGAAATATGGTCCGGGCTGCGTCCCCCGTCTCGCCGTTCTTCCCTCGGGAAAGCGGCACCTCAGCCCGGACGGGGCGAAGCATCGAAATTATGGGCTGGGAGGGTAGTCGTCGGGCTTTGCTTGATGGCTTCCCGCAAGCCGTGCGGAATGGTCCGTACGGCCTCTGTTGAGGAGTATGATCATGCGGACTGGCGTGATCGCGAAGAAAATGGGGATGACCCGCCTGTTTCAGGACGACGGCCGCCACGTGCCCGTCACCGTCCTGAGCCTCGAAGGCTGTCAGGTCATTTCTGTGCGCGAACAAGAACGTGACGGCTATGTGGCCGTTCAACTCGGTGCCGGCTCGGCGAAGGCGAAGAATGTTGCGAAGCCGCAGCGTGGCGCTTTCGGCAAGGCCGAAGTCGAGCCCAAGGCAAAGATCGTCGAATTCCGCGTCGCTGACGACGCGACGCTCGACGTCGGCGCCGAACTGTCGGCCGACCATTTCGTCGCCGGCCAGATTGTCGACATCCAGGGTGTTACCCAGGGTAAGGGCTTTGCCGGTGCGATGAAGCGCTGGGGTTTCGGCGGTATGCGCGCAACCCACGGTGTTTCGATCAGCCACCGTGCGCATGGTTCGACCGGTAACCGTCAGGATCCGGGCCGCGTCTTCAAGAACAAGAAGATGGCCGGCCATATGGGCGCGCGCAACCGCACCCAGCAGAATCTCGAAATCGTCCGCACCGACGTCGAGCGCGGCCTTCTCTTCGTCAAGGGCTCGGTCCCTGGCTCGAAGGGCGGCTGGCTGATGGTCCGCGATGCGGTCAAGCTGCCGCGCCACCCCGAAGCCCCCTATCCGGCGGGCATCAAGAGCGCAGCGAACGCCAATCAAGAAGCCCCGGCTGATGCGCCTGTGGAAACCCCGGTTGAAGAAACCGTGGTCGACACTGCCACCACCGACGGCGCACAGGAGTCCTGATCATGAAGGTCAAGGTTCACACCATCGACGGCAAGGCCGGCGCAGACATCGATCTTAACGACGATGTGTTCGGCGTCGACCCGCGTGCCGACATCCTCCACCGCGTCGTCAGCTGGCAGCTCGAAAAGCGCCGTGGTCCGGCTCGTGCCGCCCGCGAACGCAGCGATGTGTCGCGCACCGGCAAGAAGTTCGGTCGCCAGAAGGGCGGCGGTACCGCGCGTCACGGCGATCGCGCAGCCCCGATCTTCATCGGCGGCGGCAAGGCGCACGGTCCCCGGGCCCGCACCTTCGGTCACTCGCTGAACAAGAAGATCCGCACGCTGGGTCTGAAAATGGCGCTGAGCGACAAGGCCAAGGGCGGCAAGATCCTCGTTCTCGACACGCTTGAGCTCAAGGATGCCAAGACCAAGGCGCTCGCCGGCCAGCTCGGCAAGCTCGAACTCGGCAATCGCGCACTCTTCATCGATGGTGATGCAGTGCACGAAAGCTTCGCCATGGCGTCGGCCAACCTCATCGGTGTCGATTCGATGCCGGCGATGGGTGCCAACGTCTATGACATTTTGCGCGCCGATACGCTGGTCCTGACCCGCGCCGGCCTCGAAAAGCTGGAGGCACGCTTCAATGGCTAAGGCAAAAACAGTCGACGCGCGTCACTATGACGTGATCCTCGCTCCGGTGATCACGGAAAAGTCGACGCTGCTCAGCGAAAATGACGCAGTGGTGTTCAAGGTTGCGAACGACGCAACCAAGCCCGCCATCAAGGCCGCCGTCGAGGCGCTGTTCGATGTCAAGGTTCTCAGCGTCAACACGCTGATCACCAAGGGCAAGACCAAGCGCTGGAAGGGCAAGCCCTACACCCGCAGCGACGTGAAGAAGGCGATCGTTCGCCTGGCCGAAGGCCAGACGATCGACGTCACCACCGGCGTCTGATTGTAGGAAGAGGCAGAGAAAATGGCACTTAAATCCTATAATCCGACCAGCCCCGCACAGCGCGGCCTGATCCTGATCGATCGGTCGAGCCTGTGGAAGGGCAAGCCCGTCAAGGCGCTGACCGAAGGCAAGAGCAAGACCGGCGGCCGTAACAACAAGGGTCATGTGACCTCGCGCGGCATCGGCGGCGGACACAAGCAGCGCTATCGCATCGTCGATTTCAAGCGTCGCCTGTGGGACGTCGAAGGCACCGTCGAGCGTCTGGAATATGACCCCAACCGCACCGCCTTCATCGCGCTGGTCAACTATGGCAAGGACGATGCCGGCAAGGATCGCGTCGCTTACATCCTGGCGCCGCAGCGCCTGGCGGTTGGCGACAAGGTCATCGCGGGCAAGAAGACCGACGTGAAGCCGGGCAATGCGATGGAATTGTCGCAGATGCCGGTCGGCACGATCGTCCACAACATCGAGATGAAGCCGGGCAAGGGTGGCCAGATCGCCCGTTCGGCTGGCACCTATGCACAGGTCGTCGGTCGTGACCGCGGTCTCGTCATCGTGCGTCTCGGTTCGGGCGAGCAGCGGTATATCCGCGGCGATTGCATGGGCACGGTGGGCGCGGTTTCGAACCCCGACAACACCAACCAGACGCTCGCCAAGGCTGGCCGTAACCGCTGGGCGGGCAAGCGTCCGCTGACCCGCGGTGTCGCGAAGAACCCGGTCGATCACCCGCATGGCGGCGGCGAAGGCCGCACCTCGGGCGGCCGTCACCCGGTTACCCCGTGGGGCAAGCCGACGAAGGGTGCGCGTACGCGCCACAACAAGTCGACCGACAAGATGATCATCCGGTCGCGTCACGCGAAGAAGAAGAGGTAAGCCATGGCTCGCTCGGTCTGGAAGGGTCCTTTCGTGGACCTCCATCTGCTCAAGAAAGCCGAAACGGCCCAGGACGGCGGCAGCTCTGCCCCGATCAAAACCTGGTCGCGCCGGTCCACCATCCTGCCGCAGTTCGTGGGGCTGACCTTCAACGTCTACAACGGCCGCAAGTTCGTGCCGGTGTCGGTCAATGAAGACATGGTCGGCATGAAGCTGGGTGAATTTGCGCCGACGCGCTTCTTCCCCGGTCACGCTGCCGACAAGAAGGGCAAACGCTAATGGGCAAGGAAAAGTCCCCCCGCCGCGTCGCCGATAACGAGGCTCTCTCGGTCGGCACGCAGATTCGCGGTTCGGCGCAGAAGCTCAACCTCGTTGCCGCGCTTATCCGCGGCCGCAAGGTCGAGGACGCGCTGAACATCCTCACCTTCTCGAAGAAGGCGATGGCTGTCGACGTGCGCAAGGTTCTCGCCAGCGCCATCGCCAACGCGGAAAACAACCACAACCTCGATGTTGATGCCCTGGTTATCCAGGAAGCCAGCGTCGGCAAGTCGATCTCGATGAAGCGCTGGCACGCACGTGGCCGCGGCAAGTCGACCCGGATCGTCAAGCCGTTCAGCCGCATCCGGATCGTCGTGCGCGAACAGGAAGAAGAGGCGTAACATGGGCCAGAAGAGCAATCCGATCGGCCTGCGCCTGCAGGTCAACCGCACCTGGGACAGCCGCTGGTTCGCCGAAGGCCAGGACTATGGCCGCATGCTGGTCGAGGATCTGAAGATCCGCCAATATGTGTTCAAGAACCTGCCGCAGGCCGCGATCTCGAAGGTCGTGATCGAGCGTCCCGCCAAGCTGTGCCGCGTGTCGATCTATGCCGCCCGTCCGGGCGTCATCATCGGCAAGAAGGGCGCCGACATCGAAAAGCTTCGCAAGAAGCTCGGCGAACTGACGGGCAGCGACGTGTCGCTGAACATCGTCGAAATCCGCAAGCCCGAAGTCGACGCCAAGCTCGTCGGCCAGGGCATTGCCGACCAGCTCGAACGCCGCGTCGCGTTCCGTCGTGCCATGAAGCGCGCGGTTCAGTCGGCGATGCGTCTGGGCGCCGAAGGCATCCGCATCAACTGCGCCGGCCGTCTCGGCGGCGCGGAAATCGCACGGACCGAATGGTACCGCGAAGGCCGGGTGCCGCTGCACACGCTGCGCGCCAACGTCGACTATGCCGAATCGACCGCTCACACCGCCTATGGCGTGTGCGGGATCAAGGTGTGGATCTTCAAGGGCGAGATTCTCGGCCACGACCCGATGGCAACCGACCGTCTGATGCTCGATGCACAGACGACCGGTGTCCGTCCGGCTCGTGAAGATCGCCGCTAAGGACTGCTGACATGCTGCAACCGAAAAAAACCAAGTTCCGCAAGGCCTTCAAAGGCCGCATCCATGGCAATGCCAAGGGCGGTACCAGCCTGAACTTCGGCTCCTACGGGCTGAAGGCGATGGAACCCGAGCGCATCACCGCGCGCCAGATCGAAGCGGCTCGCCGTGCGATCAGCCGTGCGATCAAGCGTCAGGGCCGTTTGTGGATCCGCATCTTCCCCGACCTTCCCGTGTCGTCGAAGCCTGCCGAAGTCCGCATGGGTAAGGGCAAGGGCGCGCCTGAATATTGGGCCGCTCGCGTCAAGCCGGGTCGTATCCTGTTCGAACTCGACGGCGTTCCGGGCCCTGTGGCCGCGCTGGCATTCGAACGCGCCGCGATGAAGCTGCCGATCAAGACGAAGGTGGTTGCCCGTCTCGGCGACACCTCGCATCTGGAGGGTTAAGGGCCATGTCCAAGACCGAAGATTTCAAGGCCAAGACCGACGATCAGCTCTCGGAACAGCTTGGCGAACTGAAGCGCGAGGCGTTCAACCTCCGTTTCCAGGCGGCCACCGGCCAGCTTGAAAAAGCCTCACGCGTCAAGGAAGTGCGTCGTTCGATCGCGCGCATCAAGACGCAGCAGACCGAGCGCACGCGCTCGGCCGCGAAGTAAGGAGACTATCGATGCCGAAGCGCATTCTGACCGGTACGGTGGTGTCCGACAAGGGCGACAAGACCGTTGTGGTGAAAGTCGAGCGGAAGGTGAAGCACCCGCTCTATGGCAAGATCATCCGGCGTTCGAAAAAATACCACGCCCATGATGAAGACAACAGCATCAAGGCTGGCGAAACCGTCCGTATCGAAGAGACGAAGCCGATTTCGAAGCTGAAGACCTGGAAGGTGCTCGACAAGGTCGACACCCACAGCAAGCCCAAGGGCGCCGCTCCGGCTGCTCCCGCCGCAGCCGAAGGCTGACACAGTTCACGGAACCGCCGGGGTTTCCCGGTAGGCCAAATTAGAAGGAAATGCATCGATGATTCAGATGCAGTCACAATTGGAAGTCGCTGACAACAGCGGTGCCAAGCGCGTCCAGTGCATCAAGGTGCTGGGCGGGTCGAAGCGTCGCGTTGCCGGCGTCGGCGACGTGATCGTCGTGTCGATCAAGGAAGCCCAGCCGCGCGGCAAGGTGAAGAAGGGCGACGTGCATCGCGCCGTCATCGTCCGCACCCGCAAGGATGTGCGCCGCGCCGATGGCTCGGTGATCCGTTTCGACAGCAACGCCGCCGTGCTCGTCAACAAGAACGAGGAGCCGATCGGCACCCGTATCTTCGGCCCCGTCGTCCGCGAGCTGCGCGGCCGTGGCTATATGAAGATCATCAGCCTGGCACCGGAGGTTCTCTGACCATGGGTATGGCGAAGATCAAGAAGGGCGACACGGTTGTCATCCTGTCCGGCAAGGACAAGGGCAAGACCGGCGAAGTGACGCAGAGCCTGCCGAAAGACGGCAAGGTTGTGGTCGCGGGCGTCAACATCATCACGCGGCACCGCAAGCCGAGCCAGACCAACCCGCAGGGTGGCCTGGAACGCAAGGAAGCGCCGCTGCACGCGAGCAAGGTCGCGATTGCCGATCCGAAGAGCGGCAAGCCGACACGCGTGCGCTTTGAAACCAAGGACGGCAAGAAGGTGCGTGTCGCCGTGAAGTCCGGGGAGACGATCAATGGGTGACACTTATACCCCCCGCATGCGCAAGCGCTATGACGAGGTGATCGTCAAGGCGATGACCGAGAAATTCGGTTACAAGAATGCGATGGAAGTGCCGAAGATCGAAAAGATCGTGCTCAACATGGGCGTCGGCGAAGCAACGCAGGACAAGAAGAAGGTCGAATCGGCAGCTGCTGAAATGGAGCTGATCGCCGGCCAGAAGCCTGTCGTGACCAAGGCAAAGAAGTCGATCGCCCAGTTCAAGCTGCGCGAAGGCATGCCGATCGGTTGCAAGGTGACCCTGCGCCGCGAGCGGATGTATGAATTCCTCGACCGCCTGATCACCGTCGCAATGCCGCGCATCCGCGATTTTCGCGGCGTGTCGGCGACGAGCTTCGACGGCCGTGGCAACTATGCCATGGGCCTGAAAGAGCAGATCATCTTCCCCGAGATCAACTATGACCGCATCGATCAGGTGCGCGGCATGGATGTGATCGTGACCACCACGGCCCGTACGGACGACGAAGCCCGCGAACTGCTCAAGCTGTTCGGCTTCCCCTTCCCGATCGAAGCCCAGGAAAAAGAAGCCGCTTGATCCTCTAGGGATCAGGCAGGCTCTCTCTCAAAAGGAAAGAGAACTTAAGTCATGGCGAAACTGAGTTCGATGAACAAGAACGAGCGTCGCAAGCAGCTGGTGAAGAAATATGCCGGCCGTTACGCGAAGCTGAAGGCGATTGCAGCAGACACCTCGCTCGACGATGGCGAGCGTCTGATCGCACGCCTCAAGATGGCGGAAATCCCGCGCAATGGTAACCCGACCCGCATCCGTAACCGGTGCGAGCTGACCGGGCGCCCGCGCGCTTATTATCGCAAATTCCGGCTGTGCCGTATCCAGCTCCGCGATCTGGCCAACAAGGGCCTGATCCCCGGTGTTGTGAAGTCGAGCTGGTAAGGGACTGACAAGATGGCAATGACCGATCCCCTGGGTGATATGCTCACCCGCATCCGCAACGGCCAGACGGCGAAGAAGGACAGTGTCCTGACGCCGGCTTCGACGCTGCGCGTCCGCGTTCTCGATGTTCTTCAGCGCGAAGGCTATATCCGCGGCTACAGCGAAGAAGCGCTGGGTGCCAAGGGCCAGCACAAAGGCATCCGCATCGAGCTGAAATATTTCGAAGGCCAGCCGGCGATTCGCCATGTGGCGCGCGTTTCGAAGCCGGGCCGCCGCGTCTATTCGGGTTCGAAAGAACTGCCGATCGTGCGCAACGGCCTTGGTATCACCATCGTGTCGACCCCGCGCGGCGTCCTTTCGGATGCCGAAGCACGCGAACATAATGTCGGCGGCGAAGTGCTGGCGGAGGTGTTCTGATGTCACGCATTGGTAAAAAGGCAGTAGCGATCCCCGGCGGCGTCACCGCCGCGATCGACGGCGGTCAGCTGTCGGTCAAGGGACCGAAGGGCACGCTCGCGATGCCGCTTTCCGACCTCATCAACTATGAAGTCGCTGAAGGCAGCATCTCGGTTCAGCCCGCGAACGCAACCCGCGAAGCACGCGCTTTCTGGGGCATGCAGCGGACGCTGGTTCAGAACCTGATCACGGGTGTGACCGAAGGCTTCACCAAGGTGCTCGAAATCACCGGTGTCGGCTATCGTGCCAACTCGCAGGGCAAGACGCTGAAGCTGCAGCTTGGCTACAGCCACGATGTCGATTTCGCGGTGCCCGAAGGCATCGAGATCAAGACGCCGGACAACACGACGATCGAGATCAGCGGCATCGACAAGCAGCAAGTCGGCCAGGTCGCGGCGGAAATCCGCCGTTGGCGTAAGCCCGAACCCTATAAGGGCAAGGGCATCAAATATCGCGGCGAGTACATCTTCCGCAAAGAAGGCAAGAAGAAGTAAGCCATGGCACATCTTACCCCTTTCCAAAAACGCCGTCAGCGCGTTCGTACCGCCCTCCGTCAGCGCGCGGGTGGCCGCGCTCGCCTGTCGGTTCACCGTTCGGGCCGTCACATCTATGCACAGCTCATCGATGACGCTGCCGGGCAGACGCTCGCTTCGGCCTCGACGCTGGACAAGGATGTCCGCGGCAAGACCGGCGCGACCACAGCTGCGGCTGCCGACGTTGGCAAGCGCCTCGCCGCTGCTGCGAAAAAGGCGGGTGTGACGCAGGTCGTGTTCGACCGCGGCGGTTTCCTGTTCCACGGGCGCATCAAAGCGCTGGCCGACGCGGCTCGCGAAGGCGGATTGGAGTTCTAATCATGGCAGACGAAGTACAGAACGTCGAAGGCGCTCCCGAAGCAGCCCCCACCACCGATGGTCAGGCCCCGCGCCGCGGCCGTGGCGGCGGCGGTGGACGCGATGGCGGCCGTGGCGGTCGTGACGGTGGCCGTGGCCGCCGCGACGATCGTCGTCCGCGCGACGACGATGGTGGCGAAGAGCTGATCGAAAAGCTCGTCCACATCAACCGCGTTTCGAAGACGGTCAAGGGCGGCAAGCGCTTTGGTTTTGCTGCGCTCGTCGTCGTTGGCGACGGCAAGGGCCGCGCCGGCTTCGGACATGGCAAGGCGCGCGAAGTGCCGGAAGCCATTTCGAAGGCGACCGCTGCTGCGAAGAAGTCGATGATTCGCGTTCCGCTGCGCGACGGCCGTACCCTGCACCATGATGGCCTCGGCCATTTCGGTGCCGGCATGGTCACGCTCCGCTCGGCACCCGCCGGTACCGGCATCATCGCCGGTGGCCCGATGCGTGCCGTGTTCGAATCGCTCGGCGTTGCCGATGTGGTGACCAAGTCGAACGGGACCTCGAACCCCTACAACATGATCCGCGCTACCTTCGAAGCGCTCGGCGAACAGACCAGCCCGAAGTCGGTCGCGCAGCGCCGCGGCAAGAAGGTTTCGGACCTGATCAAGCGTGGCGGTGCGTCCGACCGCGCAGCCGAGGCCGAAGCCGCGGCGGTGACGGAGTAAGACGATGGCTGACAAGAAGATCAAGATCCGCCAGATCGGCTCGCCGATCCGTCGTCCCAAGAGCCAGCGTGCTATCCTGACGGGCCTCGGCCTGGGCAAGATGCGCCGCGAGGTCGAACTGGTCGACACCCCTGAAGTGCGTGGCATGATCCGCAAGCTGCCGCACATGGTCGAAGTCGTCGAGGGCTAAGCCCCTCGCGACCCGACCTTCAAAAACTATCAGCGCGACAAAAGCGAAAGCGAGTGCAAACATGACGATCAAGCTTAACGAACTTCGTGACAACAATGGCGCCCGCAAGGGCCGTATGCGCGTCGGACGCGGCATCGGTTCGGGCAAGGGCAAGACCGCCGGCCGCGGCCAAAAGGGCCAGAAGGCCCGTAGCGGCGTCGCGATCAACGGCTTCGAAGGCGGCCAGATGCCGCTCCACATGCGCATCCCGAAGCGTGGCTTCAACAACATCTTCGCCAAGGATTTCGCGATCGTGAACCTCGGCATGGTCCAGAAGCTGGTCGACGCGAAGAAGCTCGATGCGAAGGCCGTGATCGATCATGCTGCGCTCAAGGCGGTTGGCCTGGCACGCGGCGGTAAGGACGGCGTCCGCCTCCTCGCCAAGGGCGAACTCACCGCGAAGCTGAATTTCGTCGTTGCCGGTGCGTCGAAAGGCGCCATCGAAGCGGTCGAAAAGGCTGGTGGCAAGGTCGAACTGCCCGAACCCAAGGCCGAAGGCGAAGGCAAAAAGGCCAAGCGCCGCGCAGAAGCGGTCGCCAAGAACGCCTGATTATTCCAAAGGGTGGTTCGGGACACGAACCGCCCTTTGCTATTTTGACGACCAACATTTCCCGTTCGTGTCGAGCGAAGTCGAGACACCCATCGGAGTAACACAAGGTTGAGGGGCATCTCGACTTCGCTCGATGCGAACGGATAGATGGACCGGCCCTTCTGACCGCATCTGAATTCGGGCCTTTCCCCTTGCGCTTCGCGACCGTCGAACGCACATAGGCGCCGGGTCGCGGGGGGCGCGGTCCGCCACTGAGGAAAGATCACCATGGCCTCTCGCGCCGACCAGCTTGCTTCCAACCTGAATTTTTCGAAATTCGGTCAGGCAACCGAACTCAAAAACCGTATCTGGTTCACGATCGGTGCGCTGATCGTTTTCCGCTTCCTGTCGTTCGTGCCGTTGCCGGGTGTCGACCCCGTTGCGCTGGCGTCGCTCTACAGCCAGGCGGCTTCGGGCGGCGTCCTCGACATCTTCAACACCTTCTCGGGCGGCAGTCTCGAGCGGATGAGCATCATCGCGCTCGGCGTCATGCCCTATATTACGGCGTCGATCGTCGTGCAGCTGGCGTCGGCGCTGTCGCCCAGCCTCGCCGCACTCAAGAAAGAGGGCGAAAGCGGGCGCAAGAAGCTCAACCAGTACACACGTTATGGCACGGTCGCACTGACCGCAATTCAAGGCTATTTCATCGCGGTCGGGCTTGAATCGCTTGGCGCGACGCAGGGCATCGCCGCAGTCGTAGACCCCGGCATGATGTTCCGTATCGGTGCGGTGATCAGCATCGTCGGCGGTACGCTGTTTCTGATGTGGCTCGGCGAACAGATTACCAGCCGCGGTATCGGCAACGGCGTTTCGCTGATCATCATGGCGGGCATTCTCGCCCAGTTGCCGCGCAGCTTTGCCCAGATGTTCACGCAGGTGCGCGAAGGGTCGATGGGTGGCGGTACGATCCTCGCGGTCGTTGGCGGTGCGATTGTCATCATTGCCTTCATCAGCTTCATGGAACGCGCCCAGCGCCGCGTGCTTGTCCAATATCCGAAGCGCGCGACCCAGCGCGGCGGGATGCAGGCCGATCGCAGCCATTTGCCGCTCAAGGTCAATACCGCGGGCGTGATCCCGCCGATCTTTGCCTCGTCGTTGCTGCTGATGCCGCTGACCGTCACGCAGATGATGGGCCAGAACGTCCAGGGCGACACCGCAACCGGTGATTTCCTGATCACGCTCAACCAGTATCTCGCGCATGGCCAGCCGCTTTACATGGCGCTTTACGCCGCAGGGATTGTCTTCTTCTGCTTCTTCTACGTCGCCGTCGTCTTCAATCCTGAGGAAACGGCCGACAATCTGAAGCGCCAGAACGGTTTCATCCCCGGTATCCGCCCGGGCAAGAACACCGCCGCCTATCTCGACCATGTGCTGACGCGCATCACCGTGATCGGTGCAGCCTATCTGGCGGCGATCTGTCTGATCCCCGAATATTTCATCGCCGGGTCGGGCCTTCCGTTCCAGCTCGGCGGCACCAGCCTGCTGATCATCGTCAACGTGACGATCGATACGATCAGCCAGATCCAGAGCCACATGCTCGCGCATCAATATGGCGACCTCATCAAGAAGGCCAAATTGAAGGGGGGCGTTGCGCGGCGCTAAAGCGCCCGCTACGTCCATCCGCGCCAGAAGAATAGGGCAACGGGCAGGAAACAGGGGCCTCCATGACGCTGAATATTATTTTGCTGGGTCCGCCGGGGGCGGGCAAGGGAACGCAGGCGGCGCGCCTGGAAGACGAGCATGGCATGATCCAGCTCTCGACCGGCGACATGCTTCGCGCCGCGGTCAAGGCGGGCACGCCGATCGGGGTGCAGGCGAAAGCCGTGATGGACGCCGGCGAGCTGGTTTCGGACGAAATCGTCTCGGGCCTGATCGGCGAGCGGCTCGACGAACTCGGCAGCGATGTTTCGGTAATCTTCGACGGTTATCCGCGCACCGCCGCGCAAGCCGAGGCACTCGACACGATCCTCAGCGACCGCGGCCGCAAGCTCGACCATGTGATCGAGCTGCAGGTCGAGGAAGACGCGCTTGTCGATCGCATTACCGGCCGCTTCAGCTGTGCCAAATGCGGCGCGGGCTATCACGACCGCTACAAGCTGCCCAAAGTGGACGATGTTTGCGATGTTTGCGGCAGCGACGAGTTCAAGCGCCGTCCTGACGACAATGAGGAAACGGTTCGGACGCGCATGGCCGAATATCGCGCCAAGACCGCGCCGATCCTGCCAATCTACGAAGCGCGCGGGATTGTGACGCATGTCGACGGCATGGCGCCGATCGACCAGGTCAACGACGCGATCGAAACCATCCTCGCGACTGCCCGCTAGTCAGTTTCCCCGGCGCCGGTTATTGAGGCGTCGAGGGGGACAGGCGGATGGTGATTTCCAGACTATTGGCAGGCGCTACCATGATCGGAGCGCTTGCTTTCGTGCCCGCGGCGAACGCCAAAGTGGTGGACCAGAGCGAAGCTGGCTTCAGCGTAGCGCATACGGCGCAGGTCTCTGCGACCCCCGCCGACGTGTGGAAAATGCTCCGCATGCCGCAAAGCTGGTGGTCGAAGGATCATAGCTGGTCGGGCGATGCGGCAAACTTCTGGCTCGATTCCCAAGCGGGCGGCTGTTTCTGCGAGAAATTGCCTGATACCGGTTCGGGCGTCGGCAGCGTCCAGCACGCGCGCATCCTCTTTTCGAAACCCAATCAGATGCTCCGCCTGTCGGGTGCCTTCGGCCCGCTTCAGGGCGAGGCGCTGACCGGCACGCTGACGATCCAGATCAAGGAAACACCGACGGGCAGCGCGCTGCGTTTCGACTATGTCGTTGGCGGTTATATGCGCTTCAAGGTCGGCGAGATCGCGCCCGCGGTCGACAAGGTGATCGGTGAGCAACTGCTCAGCCTTGCCAATGCGCTCGGCGGCGCGCTGCCACCGACGCGTGACGAGAAGGGGGCCGACAAGCCGAAGGCCGAAACGCCGCCCGCAAAGGACGAGCCCGGGCTCGACGCCGCGGTTGCCGATCTGGTCGAGGAAGAAGCGAAGCCTGCGCCCGACGGAGGTCGCTAGGCGCCGGGCTTTCCGCGCAGCTTCGCGAGCGCCGCGAACGGCCCGGCCGCCTCTTCGCTGAGCACGCCTTTCTCGGCGAGGATGCGTGTCGCGTCGGGGTGACGCGGGAACGGATCGAGCGCCAGCGAGAGCGACTGCACCGCCGCGTCCCCCAGATCCATCCTGTCGCCATCGAGCGGTAGCAGGTCGCAATCGTCGCTGTTCAGCTCGATCTCGATCTCGTCATCCTCGCTCACGGGGGCGTCGAGATCGCGCAGGAAGCGCAGGTCGAACGGTTCGGCAATCGTCGTGGGGACGGGGAGGGCGGTCGCGGCGCAGGCCTGGACCAGATCGGCCTGAACCTCTCCCCGTGCGCCAATGCCGCCGGCGATTGCCCGAACTTCTGCAGTGATGGTAAAGCGGTCGAGCGCGATCAAGTCGAGCCGAGCGGCGATCCGTTCGCGCGTTTCGGCATCCGCTTCGAGCGAAATAGTGCGACCATGCGCCGCATCGTCCAGCGTCACGATCAGCGAAAATTCGGGGGCGTTCACGCTTGCGCTCCGTCAAGGCGACCGGCGACAACCAGATCGGGCACCGGCATCGCCGCGAGCGAGGTGCGGAGCGCTGCCACTTCGGCCATCACATGCGCCAGCCCCGCTTCGGCGGGCTCGTTGCCGCGCCACAGGTTGCGCACCAGCGCGGCGCGCAATTCGTCCGATCCGTCGGCGGCGCGATAGACACCCAGCCGGCCGCCGAGCGCGCTCATCATCCGGCCGACCTGTTTGCCCACGACCATGTCGCCGAAACCGATCTGGCGCATCTGTCCGTCCATGTCGTTCACGAACAATTCGGTGAGCTGGACGCCCGCGAGCCCGTGCGCCGGATCCTCGTCGATCCGGTGCAGGACCAGCGCCATCACCAGGCTGATCATGTCGAACCGCCCGTCGAGGGTGTCGGGCACGGTGCCCTGTGCGTACCAGTGCGGCGCCCGCGCGGTGGCGACGACGGCATCCCACAGCGGGCGACGCACCTCGCGCGGGTCGGGTTGCGAGCGAAAAAATTTGCTGAGCGAGATCATGCCCTCCGCTTAGGCGCATTCGCGCCGCCCGAAAAGGGGTGGGGTCAGAACCCGGTCAGCTTGTGGCAAGCTTTGCCGCGGCACAAGCGGCTTGTGTGCGCTGTCTGCTTGCGGTTAAGAGGCGCGATAGCCAGCGCCGACCGCCGGGACAAGCGGCGGACAGGCGCAACGGAGATATTTGATGCCGAATTCGATCCTTTCGCTTCCTGCCGCGCGCGCGCGCCTCGTCGTGCTCGGCCTCGCCGTCGCGCTTGCCACCAGTGGCTGTGCGCAGCTGAAGGGGCGGCAGGGCTATGTCGTCGACCCACTGCTGACCGAAGCGATCACCCCGGGCGTCGACAACCGGGAATCGGTGGAAAAGACGCTCGGCCGTCCGACGTTCGTCGGCCAGTTCAGCAACAATGAATATTATTATGTATCGCGCGAAACGCGCCAGCTCGCCTTTGCCAAGCCGCGTCCGGTCGATCAGCAAGTGCTCCGCGTCCGTTTCGACCCCGCGGGGAATGTTGCTGCGGTTGACCGCACCGGCCTCGAACTGGTGAGCCGGATCAGTCCGTCGGGCGACAAGACGCCCACGCTGGGCCGGCATCGCAGTTTCTTCGAAGATATTTTCGGCAACATCGGGGCGGTCGGGGCCCCGGGTGCCGGTGCGCCCGGCGGGCCGTAGGCACGACTTCAGATCGACGGGATAATGAAGCGGCGGCGCCTTTGGCGCCGCCGCTTTTTCTTATTGGGCGATCCCGCCCGCCGCGAGCACCGCGAGGGTGACGAGGTCCGACGCGGTCGAGGCCATCGTTGCGACCTGCACCGGCTTTTCCATGCCGATCAGCATCGGACCGATCACTGCGCCGCCGCCAAGTTCGCGCAGCAGTTTCGCCGACAGGTTCGCCGATTGCAGGCCCGGCATGACCAGCACGTTCGCGGGTCCCGACAGGCGGCAGAAGGGATAGTTTTTCATCACCTTCTCGTTCAGCGCGACATCGGGCGCCATTTCGCCTTCATATTCAAAGCCGGGATTGCGTGTATCGAGGATCGACACCGCCTCGCGGATATTGTCGAGCCAGCTTCCCGGCGGATTGCCGAAAGTCGAGTAGGACAGGAAAGCGACGCGGGGTTCGTGGCCCATGCGCCGGGCGACCTGCGCAGTGCGCTCGGCGATATCGGCCAGCATCTCGGCCGTCGGCCGCTCGTTGACCGTGGTGTCGGCCATGAAGATCGTGTGATGCTGGTCGACAAGGACGTGGATGCCGAACGGCGTCTTGCCCTCGGCATGATCGATCACCCGCCGCACTTCGCGCATCGATTGCGAATAAGTGCGGGTGGTGCCGGTGATCATCGCATCGGCAAGACCGAGCTTGAGCAGCAGCGAGCCGAAGATGTTGCGGTCGCGATTGACCATGCGCTCGATATCGCGGCGCAGATAGCCGCGACGCTGGAGCCGCTCGTACAGCATCTCGACCATCTGGGGCACATGCGGCGAATTGACGCTGTTGTGGACTTCGAAGCTTTCGGCGTCGGCAACGCCCATCGCGCGCAGCTTGTCGTGCAGTCCCTCGCGCCCGACGAGCACAGGAATGCCGTACCCGCCGTCGCGGAACTGGATCGCGGCACGCAGCACCACTTCCTCTTCGCCTTCGGCAAAGACGACGCGCTTCGGATTCGCGCGCGCGGCTTCGTAAGCGAGGGTCAGCACCGAGGTTGTCGGGTTGAGCCGGGCGCGCAGCGACGTGCGATAATCGTCTAGATTGTCGATCGGTCGCTGCGCGACGCCCGTCTTCATCGCCGCTTCGGCAACCGCCGCGGGCACGATTTCCATCAGGCGGGGGTCGAAGGGCGAGGGGATGATATATTCGGGCCCGAAGCTCGACGCGCGGCCGCCGTAAGCGGCGGCGACTTCCTCGGGCACCTGCTGGCGCGCAAGATCGGCGATGGCATAGGCGGCCGCAATCTTCATTTCTTCGTTGATCGCGGTCGCATGAACATCGAGCGCGCCGCGGAAGATGAAGGGGAAACACAGCACATTGTTGACCTGGTTCGGATAGTCCGAGCGGCCCGTGGCGATGATCGCGTCGGGCCGCGCCGCGCGCGCATCGGGCGGCGAGATTTCGGGGTCGGGGTTCGCCATCGCAAAGATGATCGGCGCGGGCGCCATGTCCTTCACCATCTCGGGCTTCAGCGCGCCCGCGGCGGAGAGGCCGAGGAACACGTCGGCGCCGACAAGCGCTTCGGTCAGGTCGCGCGCTTCGGTCGGCACCGCATGCGCCGATTTCCACTGGTCCATGCCGTCGGTGCGGCCCTGATAGATCGTGCCCTTGCGGTCGCACATGATGACATTTTCGTGCCGCACGCCCATCGATTTGATCAATGAGGTACAGGCAATCGCGGCCGCGCCGGCGCCATTGACGACGACCTTCACCGTCGCAAGGTCGCGGCCGGTCAGGTAACAGGCGTTGATCAGGCCTGCGGCGGTGATGATCGCGGTGCCGTGCTGGTCGTCGTGGAACACCGGGATGTTCATGCGTTCCTTCAGCGCCGCTTCGATAATGAAGCAGTTGGGTGCGGCGATATCCTCGAGGTTGATGCCGCCAAAGGTTGGCGCGAGCAGCTCGACCGCCTCGATGAAACGCTGGGGATCTTCGGTGTCGACCTCGAGGTCGATCGAATCGACGTCGGCGAAGCGCTTGAACAGCACCGCCTTGCCTTCCATCACCGGCTTCGAGGCGAGCGCGCCGAGGTTGCCGAGCCCGAGGATCGCGGTGCCGTTCGAAATGACCGCGACCAGATTGCCCTT
This sequence comes from Sphingopyxis sp. GW821-FHT10B01, assembly GCF_059415685.1. Classification (NCBI taxonomy): domain Bacteria; kingdom Pseudomonadati; phylum Pseudomonadota; class Alphaproteobacteria; order Sphingomonadales; family Sphingopyxidaceae; genus Sphingopyxis; species Sphingopyxis sp. GW821-FHT10B01. The sequence goes on from NZ_JBWKNS010000002.1 coordinate 584,684, forward strand.
GATCGTATAGTCATAGGCCTTCGCCGGATCCTCGGCGATCGCAAGCACCGGAACCGCAACGCCGGGCGAATAGGCTAGGCTCAGGTCGCGCTGCGTCGCCATCGGTTTCGACGCGACGATCTCGATTTTCCCGGGCCGGCCGTATTCGTGGTAAAGCAGGGCCTCGCGGTCCGAAAATTGCACCTTGCTGCCGCTGTCCATCATTTATCCTCTCAACTGATCTACAAGATGCGCGCCCGAGCCCATTCCCTAACGTCGCGCGCGCCGATTGTAACCCCGCCAATGTTGCAAAGCCGTGGCCCGCGCGAAGGGAGCGTCACTCTATAAAATGGGGCGCGATCTCTCTCTCGTCACCCTGAACTTGTTTCAGGGTCCATGGCCGGACCTTTCAAACCGCGCCGGGCCGGGAGGAGCGCGCAGGCCATGGATGCTGAAACAAGTTCAGCATGACGAAGAATGAGAGGCCGGTTTCGACCGATAGTTGCCGATAGAGATGTGTGCCCCGGCGAAAGCCGGGGTCCAGAAGCCTGACGCGGACCTCGCGTGTTTCCGCATGGGCCCCGGCTTTCGCCGGGGTGCACAAGTGGCAGCTTCCCACCCCATTCCGGCCATCCGTCGCCGATCTAGACCCAATGACCGGAATCGACCGAAAGAAGCCGTTCCCCGGCGCCCAGAGCGCCATCGCGCAACGCCAGCTTTCCAACGCTCTGGGCCGCAGCCTGCGCCGGGGAACAATATGGCGGCTCACGACCGATTGCTGCCGATAGAGATGTGTGCCCCGGCGAAAGCCGGGGTCCAGAAGCCTGACGCGGACCTCGCGTGTTTCCGCATGGGCCCCGGCTTTCGCCGGGGTGCACAAGTGGCAGTTCACCACCCCAAAGCCGCCATCGCATAACCCCACCTTGCCATGCCGCCGCCAATCACTAAGCAGAGGCGGATGCCCGCAACCGCACCCAAACCCGCGAACAGCAACACGTCCGCCCCGTCCGCGACGCCGATGATGGCGCAATATTGGTCCTTGAAGGCCAATGCGGGCGACTGCCTGCTCTTTTATCGCATGGGCGATTTTTTCGAGCTGTTCTTCGACGATGCCAAAGCCGCAGCGGCGACGCTCGACATCGCGCTGACCTCGCGCGGCGAATATGACGGGCAGCCGGTGGCGATGTGCGGCGTGCCCGTGCATGCCGCCGAATCCTATCTCGCCCGCCTGATCCGTGCCGGCCACCGCGTCGCGATCGCCGAACAGGTCGAAAGCCCCGCCGAGGCAAAGGCGCGCGGCGGATCGAAGGCGCTTGTCGCACGCGCGATCGTGCGCTTCGTGACGGCGGGGACGCTGACCGAAGAGAGCTTGCTCGAAGGACGCAGCGCCAACCGCCTCGCCGCGCTCGCGCAGATCGGCAGCGATGGCGAGGTGGCGATTGCCGCCGCCGATATTTCGACCGGGCGTTTCGAAGTGGTCGCGGTGCCGGCGCTGGCGGTCGATGCCGAGCTCGCGCGGCTCGCGCCGTCGGAGCTGCTGCTCAGCGAGACGGCGGGCGAACTACCGATCTCGTCGGCGCGTCAGATCGTGCGCCGTCCGCCGGGGGATTTTTCGAGTACCGCCGCGCAGAAGCGGCTCGAAACCTTCTTCGGTGTCCAGACGCTCGACGGCTTTGGGCAATTCGGCCGCGGCGAGATTGCGGCGATGGGCGCGCTCGTCGCCTATCTCGACCATGTCGGCACTGGCGGGCCCACTTTCCTCCAGTCGCCGGTGCGCCACCTCGCCTCGGGCCGCATGGCCATCGATGCCGCGACGCGCGAAAGCCTCGAACTTGTCCGCACGATGACAGGGGCGGGGGCCGGTGCGCGCGAGGGCAGCCTGCTTGGCACCATCGACCGTACTGTTACGGCGTCGGGCGCGCGGCTGCTCGCCGATGATCTAGCCAGTCCGCTGACCGACAAGGACGCGATTCTCGACCGGCTCGACCTGGTCGACGGGCTTGCGCGCGATGCGTTGTGGCGCGGCGAGCTGCGCGCGGCGCTGCGGGCGCTGCCCGATGCCGGACGCGCGCTCGGCCGCCTCGTTGCCGGACGCGGGGGGCCGCGCGACCTGGCGCAGCTGCGCGATGCGCTCGGCGGCGCGCGGTTGCTGCGCGAACGGCTCGCGCGCCGCGCCGACCTGCCGCCGTTGCTCGCGCGCCTGCTTCCGGGGCTCGACGGTCACGGCACGCTCGTTGACGAACTCGGCCGCGCGCTGATCGAGACGCCGCCGGTCGACGCGGCGCAGGGCGGCTATGTCGCCGAAGGTTACGACCATGCACTCGACGCCTTGCGCGAAACCGCACGCGACGGGCGCAAGGCGATTGCGTTGCTCGAGGCGGGCTATCGCGACCGCACCGGCATTGCCTCGCTCAAGATCCGCCACAATGGCGTGCTCGGCTATCATGTCGAAGTGCCCGCAAAGCACGCCGATGCGTTGATGGCGCCCGAATCGGGCTTCACCCATCGCCAGACGCTCGCGGGGGTCGTCCGCTTCAACTCGTCGGACCTCCACGAGGCGGCAAACCGGGTGACGCAGGCGGGAGTGCACGCCGTCGCTGCCGAGGCCGCGCATCTCGAAGCGCTCACCGATGCCGCCGTGGCGCGGCGCGAGGCGATCGCTGCGAGTTGCGACGTGCTCGCGCGAATCGACGTTGCCGCGGCGTTGGCCGACCATGCGATGAGCCACAATTGGTGCCGTCCCGACCTCGCCGATACGCCGTGCCTCGACGTCACCGGCGGTCGCCATCCGGTTGTCGAAGCTGCGCTCGCGAAATCGGGCGAACGGTTCGTGCCCAACGACGTCTCGCTCTCGACAAGCGACCGGCTCTGGCTCGTCACCGGCCCGAACATGGGCGGTAAATCGACCTTCCTGCGCCAGAACGCGCTGATCGTCGTGCTCGCGCAGGCGGGCGGTTTCGTTCCCGCGGCGTCGGCGAAACTCGGGCTCGTCGACCGATTGTTCAGCCGGGTCGGGGCGAGCGACAATCTCGCGCGCGGGCGTTCGACCTTCATGGTCGAGATGGTCGAAACCGCCGCGATTCTGGCACAGGCAACCCCGCAAAGCTTCGTCATCCTCGACGAGGTCGGGCGCGGCACCTCGACCTATGACGGGCTCGCGCTCGCCTGGTCGGTGGTCGAGGCGGTGCATGAGATCAACAAGTGCCGCTGCCTTTTCGCCACCCATTATCACGAACTGACGCGACTCGCCGAAACGCTGAACGCGCTCTCGCTCCACCATGTCCGCGCGCGCGAATGGCAGGGCGATCTGGTGCTGCTCCACGAACTCGCCGAGGGGCCGGCCGATCGCAGCTATGGCCTTGCGGTCGCGCGGCTCGCGGGCGTTCCCGCCGGCGTCGTCAAGCGCGCCGAGGCGGTGCTCGCCAAGCTCGAGGCGGGGCGCGAGAAGACCGGCGGGCTTGCCGCGGGGCTCGACGATCTGCCGCTGTTCGCCGCGACGCTTGCCGAAGCGCCCGCGGCGGTGAAAGATGCGCTTCGCGAAGCGCTTGGTCAGATCGATCCCGACGCGCTCGCGCCGCGCGAGGCTTTGGAAGCGCTCTACCGCCTCAAGCAGCTTCTCGCGGCGGAATAGAATGAGGATTTGGCGATGAGCGACATTTTCGACGCCTTGCCCGACCGCCGCGCGATCATCGACCGCCGCCTCCTCTCCGATCGCCTCGAAGCGATCGCCGCCGATACGTCGGACACCGGCGCGCGCCGCCGCGCGATGGTCGCGCTGCTCAAGGGGGCGCTCGACGATGGCCGGGCCGAGATCGACCGCCGGCTGCTCGATCATCCTTCGGCGGGCCGTATTGCGGCGAGCGCGATGGCATTCCTGATCGATCAGATCGTCCGGCTGAGCCATGATTTCACCACCAGCCATCTCTACCCGTCGGCAAACCGTTCATCGGGCGAGCGGATCACGCTGATCGCGGTCGGGGGCTATGGACGCGGCGAAATGGCGCCGCACAGCGATATCGATATCGGCTTCCTCACCCCGTTCAAACAGACGAGCTGGACCGAGCAGGTGATCGAGGCGCAGCTTTATACGCTGTGGGACCTCGGGCTGAAGGTCGGCCATTCGTCGCGCTCGCTCGACGAGATGGTGCGCGCGGCGAAAGAGGATCTGACGATCCGCACCGCGCTGCTCGAGGGGCGGTTCATCTGGGGCGACCGCGATCTCTACGATCAGGCGTCGGCGCGTTTCGATGCCGAAGTGGTCGCGGGCAATGCGCGCGCCTTCGTCGCGGACAAGCTCGCCGAACGCGACGAGCGCCACAAGCGCATGGGTGATTCGCGCTATGTTGTCGAACCCAATGTGAAGGAAGGGAAGGGGGGCTTACGCGATCTCCACACGCTCTTCTGGATCGGCAAGTTCATCCACCGGGTGCGCACCGTGCCCGAACTGGTCGCTGCGGGGTTGATGTCGGCGCACGAGCTGCGCCAGTTCGAGCGCGCGGAGAATTTCCTGCTCGCGGTGCGCTGCCATCTCCATATTCTCGCCGGCCGCGCCGAAGACCGGCTGACCTTCGATTTCCAGCGCGAGATCGCGCATCGAATGCATTTTGCCGAGCGGCCGGGGAAAAGCGCGGTCGAGCGTTTCATGCAGCTCTATTTCATCCACGCCAAGGCGGTGGGGGACGTCACCGGCACCTTCCTCGCGCATCTCGACGACCAGATGGCGGCGCGTGGGCGGCGCTTCCTGCCGACGATCCGGCGGCGACCGGGCAAGCTCAACGGTTTCGTGCTCGACCGCGGCCGGCTCGCGCTGCCGTCCGACGCCTTCTTCCAGCAGGATCCGGTGCGGCTGGTCGAGATTTTTGCGCTCGCCGACAAACATGGCCTCGAAATTCATCCGCAGGCGATGCGGCAGGCGCGGCACGACGCGAAGCTGATCGAGACCCAGGGCGTGCGCCGCATCGCGCGCGCGAACGCGCTGTTCCTCGACGTGTTGACCAGTCCGCGCGACCCCGAAACGGTGTTGCGCTGGATGAACGAAGCCGGCGTGTTCGGCCGCTTCGTTCCCGATTTCGGCCGCGTCGTCGCGCAGATGCAATTCGACATGTATCATCATTATACCGTCGACGAGCATACGATCCGCGCGATCGGCCTGCTGGCGGACATCGAGCAGAACCGGCTGCAGGGCGATCATCCGCTGTCGACCGCAATCATGGACCAGATCCATTCGCGGCGCGTGATCTATGTCGCCGTGCTGCTCCACGATATCGCCAAGGGGCGCGGCGGCGACCATAGCGTGCTCGGCGCCGAACTCGCGTTGCGCGTCTGTCCGCGGCTGGGGCTGAACGAAGCCGAGACCGAGACGGTGTCGTGGCTCGTGCGCTATCATCTGCTGATGTCGGCGACCGCGTTCAAGCGCGACCTCGCCGATTTCAAGACGATCCTCGATTTCGCGCAGGTCGTGCAAAGCCCCGAGCGCTTGCGCCTGCTCCTCGTGCTGACGGTGGTCGACATTCGCGCCGTCGGACCCGGGGTGTGGAACGGCTGGAAACGCCAGTTGCTCACCGAGCTCTACGATGCCGCCGAGGAAGTGCTGCGCCTCGGCCACAAACAACGCGGCCGCGAGGCACGCATCGAAAGCAAGAAAGAGGCGGTGATCGCGGCGCTCGGCCTCGACGAAACCGATTTCGCCAAATTCGCGAAACGCCTTCCCGAAAGCTACTGGATCGCCGAACCGGTCGAGGTCATCGCGGCGAACCTGACGCATATGCAGCGGGCGGGCGACGCCGCGCTGCATATCGCCGCGGTTCCCGACGAGGATCGTGGCGCGACCCTGGTGATGGTGCTCGCCGCCGACCATCCGGGGCTCTTCTATCGCATCGCTGGCGGCATCCATCTGGCTGGCGGAAATATCATCGATGCGCGCATCCACACGACGCGCGACGGGCTCGCGCTCGACAATTTCCTCGTCCAGGACCCGCTCGGCCGGCCTTTTGCCGAGGCCGGTCAGATCGACCGGCTGACCCGCGCGATCGAGGATGCGCTCGCCAATCGGCACAAGCTGCTGCCGAAACTCGAAGCGCGCGCGCTACCCCGCACCCGCGCCGAAGCCTTTCGCGTCGCGCCCAATGTGTTTGTCGACAACAAGGCGTCGAACCGCTTCACGGTGATCGAGATCAATGCGCAGGACCGCCCGGCGCTGCTCAACCAGCTTGCCTATGCGCTGTTCCAGTCGAAGGTCACGGTGCACTCGGCGCATGTCGCGACCTATGGCGAGCGCGCGGTCGACACATTTTACGTGACCGACCTGATCGGCGACAAGATCGACAGCCCGTCGCGCGTGAAATCGCTGGAGAAGCGCTTGCTGGAGGCGGCGACGAGCCAGAGCGAAGACGCCGTGGCGGCTTAGAAACCAAACCTCCTTTGTTCGTCATCCCGGGCTTGACCCGGGACCCGCCTTCCGCTCGCTCAATATTGAAAAGAAAAGGCAGGTCTTGGGTCAGGGCGAGGAAACAGCAATTGCCGGTCCATTCGTGCCGCCGCGACATTGCCGAGAGCAACGTCAATTTCAATCGAAGTACCGGAAGAAACTCGGCGTTATATGTGGCCTTTGGTGTCATGACTGCATAGCAGGCATCGATAGATTACTGATCGCTATTTCTTAACCCTCACGGCTTATTTTCTTCGAAGCGATTCGAAGCGGGGGGTGGGCTATGAGACGTTGGGAAGCAATCTGCGGTGCAATGGCGCTACTGGCAGCCGGGAGCGCGCACGCTCAGGCAGCCTATCAGGCATCGGCAGCCGATGGCCCGCCATTTGCGCTGGCGAAGCGCTATTATCTTCCTATGGGGACGCCGCTCAGGCTGCAAACGACGACCGCGCTTTCGACGAAAGACAGCAAGCCTGGCGACCGCGTGCGCCTCGAGGTTGTTGAAAACGTGAGTTTTCGTGGCAAGGTTGTGGTCCCGGTTGGCACCTCGGTTTTCGGAGAAGTGTCGCGGGCGCAGCGGAACGGCCATGTGGGCAAGAAGGGCAAGCTCGAAATCCGGTTGGTCAGCGTCGACATGCCTGATGGCCCCGTGCGGCTGAGCGGCACCGTCTATGATGAAGGTAAAAGCCACACCGCCCTGTCGGTCGGGACGATGCTCTTTGTTTCGGCGCTTGGAGGATTTTTGATCCACGGCACCAGCGCAAACATTCCGGCGGAAACACCCGTGACGGCGTATATTATGGAGCCGCTGCGTTTCGCTTGGCGCCCTGAAAAGGACGCGCTGATGGCCCTGTTGCCGCCATCGGAGAAAAGGGTCGCAGGCCAGAATGTTGCTGCTTCAGAATAGCCGGATTAATCTATCCGCCCGCCTGCAGCTGGCGATGACTGCGATGGGTCAATAACAACCGAGCACCTGAAGCTATGATTTGCTTCTTGGGCCCGAGCCTCGCTCCGCTTTCCGTAAGGTGGGCGGGTCGGCCGTCCGCTATTTTGACCTCGACGTCCAAAAGCGGTTGACTGCAATCGGTCGAAAGCCGCCGCCGCCGTTCAGTCGCCCGCCGACGCCGTCATCGCGGCAGCGGCCGCCAACAACCCGCCGTTGAAGCGCTGCGACAGCGCCGCGTCGGGAATCGCGTTGAATGCATGGATCGCGCCGGCATAGCTGTGCAGGTCGACCGGAACGCCCGCCGCGACGAGCCGCCGCGCATAGTCGAGATTTTCGTCGAAGAAGAGGTCGAGGCTGCCGGTCGCGATATAGGCGGGGGGCAGGCCCGAAAGGTCCGCGGCAAGGCTGGGCGAGAACCAGCCGCGGCGTTCGTCGTCGGTCTTGTAATCGCCCTGAAGCGCGCGCCAGCCGAAACGATTGCTCGCGCGCGTCCAGATGAATTCGCCGGTTGTCGGATTGCTGTACGGGCAGGCGTCGCCGCCGGTCCGGTGATCGAGCATCGGATAGGTGAGCAGCTGTCCCGCGATCGCCGGTCCGCCGAGATCGCGTGCCATGATCGCGAGCGCGGCGGCAAGCCCGCCGCCCGCGCTTTCGCCCGCAACGACGATCCGGCTCGCGTCAAAACCAAGCGCCTCGGCTTGGCCCGCGAGCCAGGCCAGCGCCGAATGGCAATCTTCCTGCGGCGCGGGGAAGGGATGCTCGGGCGCGAGGCGATATTCGACCGATGCGACCGGCACGCCTGCCGCCGCAGCCATGGCGGCCGGCCCCGCCTGCATCTGCTTCACCGACCCCATCACCATGCCGCCGCCATGGATGTGAAGGATAGCGCCGCTGCCCGGCCGGTTCGCCGCCGGGCGGTAAAGGAAAACCGGAATCTCTGGACCGCCGTGGATCGACGGCACCATAATCTCTTCGGGCGCAATCACCGGTGGCGGCAAGATCGAATAGCTCTGTGCCGCCCTGGCGCGGATGTCGGCAATCGGCGCCGAATCGAGTTCGACCCGCGGAAACAGGTCGATGATCGGCGCGATCTCGCGGTCGACGAGGTGGCGGGTGTCCATGGTCAAACTCTCCCTTTTGTCTCGTCGGCGCGAGTCGAGGTCACCCCCGCAAAATCGCCCCGGCCTTCGCCGCCGCGGCGACCACCTTGTCGGCGATTGCTTTCAGCTCGGCGTCGGTGAAGCTCTTCTCCAGCGGCTGCAGTTCGACCTCGACCGCCAGGCTCACCTGACCTTCGGGCACGCCCTGGCCGATGAAGCGGTCGAACAGGCGCGCATCGACGATGCTCGCCTTGTCGGCGCCGCGGATCGCGCGGACCAGTTCGGCGGCGCTCAAAGCCGTGGGGGCCAAAAAGGCGAAATCGCGGCGCACCGATTGCAGCGCGGGCGGGGTGAAGGCCGCTCGCGCAGGACCGCTCGCGCGTTTCGCGGGGATCGCGTCGAGGAAGATCTGCACCGCCATCACCGGCCCGTCGACGTCGAAAGCGCGGGTGAGCAGCGGGTGGAGCGCGCCGAATTCGGCGAGCACCGCCTTGGGCCCGAGCCGCAGCGTCGCCGACTGGCCGGGGTGCCAGATGCTACCGGTCGTGACGGCTTCCATCACCTGCAGCCTGTCGGCGGGGGCGCCCGCGGCTTCGAGCAGCGCCAGCGCCGCGGCCTTGGCGTCGAAGGCGTCGAACGGGGCGGCTTTGCCCGCCTGCCAACCGCGTGTGCGCTTGTCGCCTGCCATCAGGATGGCAAGCGTCGGATGCTCGGCGTCTGACAGGTAACGGCGGCCGATTTCGAACAGGCGGATGCTGTCGGCGCCGCGGTTCTGGTTGCGCTGCGCCGCGGCGAGCAGGCCGGGGAGCAACGACGGGCGCATGACCTTGAGGTCTTCGCTGATCGGGTTGGCGAGCGACCATGTGCCGCCGCCAAACGGCGCGGCATCGCTTTCGCTGATGAACGACCAGGTGACCGCTTCGTCGAAGCCTGCGGCGGCCGCAGCGCGGCGCATGCGGCGTTCGAGCAGCTGTTCGGCGGTGGCGGTCGGTTTCGCGACGCCGTCGGTACGCGGCAGCGCGACCGACGCGATCGCGTCGAAGCCGGTGATGCGCGTGACTTCTTCGACCAGGTCGGGCGCGCCATCGACGTCGCGGCGCCAGCTTGGCACCGCGACCTGCCAGCGGCCGCCCCCCCCGACTTCGGCGTCGATCACCGAGAAACCGAGCGCGGCGAGAATCTCTTTCTGCCGTTCGGGGGCGATCGCGATGCCGCCGAGCGTTGCCGACAGCGCCGGGTCGTAATCGACCGTCTTCACCTCGGCGGGCGGGGTGCCCGCGCGCGTCACCGCCGACGGCGTGCCGCCGCAGATCGCGAGCACATGCGCCGTGACGATCGCGGTCGCATCGTCGAGGAATGCCGGGTCGACGCCGCGCTCGAACCGGCTGCGCGCGTCGCTGGTCAGCGCGAGCGCCTGTCCGGTCAGCGCGATGCGCTCGGGGGTGAAGTAAGCGATTTCGAGCAGCACGTCGGTCGTCGTCTCGCTGCACCCGCTATGCTCGCCGCCCATGATGCCCGCGATATCGTGAACGCCGCTGTCGTCGGCGATCACCGTCATTGTGTCGGTGAGCGTGTAGTCCTTGCCGTTGAGCGCGGTCGCCGTTTCGCCCGCCTTGGCGCGCCGCGCGACGAGCGCGCCGGTCAGCTTGGCGCGGTCATAGATATGGCTCGGGCGGCCGAGGTCGAACATCACATAATTGCTGATGTCGACGAGCGCCGAGATCGAGCGCTGGCCGACCGCTTCGAGGCGGCGGCGCATCCACTCGGGGGCGGTGCCGTTGGTGACGCCGCGGATCGTGCGGCCGTAAAAGGCGGGGCAGCCTTCGATATCGTCGGTCCGGATTTCGGTCGCGGGCGCGCCTTCGCCGACGATCGTCGGGACGTCGAGCGGTTTCAGCGTGCCGAGCCCGGCGGCGGCGAGGTCGCGCGCGATCCCGCGCACGCCCATGCAATCCTGCCGGTTCGGGGTGATCGAAATGTCGATTACCGGATCGCCCGCGCCGCTATAGTCGGCGAAGGGCGTGCCGATCGGCGCGTCGGCGGGCAGCTCGATGATCCCGTCATGATCGTCGCCCAGCTCGAGCTCGCGCGTCGAGCACATCATGCCGTTCGATTCGATCCCGCGGACCGCGGCGACCTTCAGCTCCATGCCGTTCGCGGGGACGACCGCGCCGGGCAGGCCGAGCACGCCGATCAGGCCGGCGCGCGCATTGGGCGCGCCGCAGACGACGGTGAGCGGTGTCGCTCCGTCGCCGGTGTCGACGGTGAGCACCTGCAGCTTGTCGGCCTGCGGATGGCGTTCGGCGGTCAGCACCTTGGCGACGCGAAAGCCCGCGAGCTTTTCGGCGGGCTTCTCGACGCCTTCGACCTCATGGCCGATGCGGTTGAGGGTCGCGACGACGTCGTCGACGGTCGCCTGCGTGTCGAGATGCTCTTTCAGCCAGTCGAGGGTGATCTTCATGCCGAAATCCCCCCGCTCAGCGTCGGGACCGACAGCGCGTTGAACCCGTAATGCGACAACCACCTCTGGTCGCCGTCGAAGAAGGCGCGCAGATCGTCCATGCCATATTTGAGCATCGCGAGCCGGTCGACGCCGACGCCGAAAGCAAAGCCTTGCCACTCGTCGGGATCGAGTCCGCAATTGGCGATGACGCGGCGGTTGACCATGCCGCTGCCGAGCAGCTCCATCCACGCATGGCCGTCGTCGTCGCCATTGCCGCCGACGATGCGGCGGCCCTTTTCCTGTTTATAGCCGACATCGACTTCGGCCGAGGGCTCGGTGAAGGGGAAATAGGACGGGCGGAGGCGCAACACGATATCGTCGCGCTCGAAATAGGCCTTGAGAAAGGTTTCGAGCGTCCATTTGAGATGACCCATATGGATGCCGCGATCGATGACGAGACCTTCGACCTGATGGAACATCGGCGTGTGCGTCGCATCGCTGTCGCTGCGATACACCCGGCCGGGCGCTATGATCCTGATAGGAGGCGATTTTTCCATCATCGTCCGGATCTGCACCGGCGATGTATGTGTCCGCAACAACATCCGCTGCGCGGCACCTTCGCCAACTTCCGGGAAATAGAAAGTGTCGTGCATCGCGCGCGCAGGGTGCGTTTCGGGGATGTTGAGCGCGGTGAAATTGCGCCAGTCGTCCTCGATCTCGGGACCCGTCGCGACGGCGAAGCCCATGTCGGCGAAGATTTCGGCAAGCTCGTCCATGACCTGACTGACCGGGTGGATGCTGCCGCGCGGCGTGGCGTCGGCGGGCAACGACATGTCGATCGCTTCGGCGGCGAGTTTCACGTCGAGCGCCGCACCGTCGAGCGCCGCTTTGCGCGTGCCCAGCGCGGCGGTCACCGTTTCGCGCAGGCTGTGGATTTCCGGCCCCTTCGCCTGCCGTTCGTCGGGGGTCATGCCGCCCAGCGTCTTGAGCAGCGCGGTGATGGTGCCCGCCTTGCCGAGCGCGGCGACGCGCAGCGCCTCGAGCGCGCCGGCGTCGGCGGCCGCTTCGATGTCGCCCAAAAGCTGGGTCTGGATGGCCTCGATATCGCTCATCGTCATTCGTCCTGTTCCGGCGGCGCTGGCGCTGCCGGCCTCATGCTTCTCTATTCCATGGATACGGCGGCTGACCGCGCGTCCGTTGCCTGCCGCTTGCACCGAACGCCGGGCGTGGGTCAAGTCACTTGGCGGAAGCCGGGTCTATCCGGCCGGCTTGTGAAGCCCCTGAACCGCGGCGCCGGCCGCCGCTGCGCGCGCGAAGGCCGCGGCGCCCAATATCGGTTTGGGCCGCGCGGCATAATCGCGCGGGCTCATCCCCATGAAACGCTGGAAATCGCGCGTGAACTGCGCCTGATCATAATATTGATGATCCATCGTATCGATCCACGCCATCGACGGATCGAGCATGAAGCGCGCGAGCGAGCGCAGAAAGCGCTGGCGGAGTAGAAGCAGCTTGGGCGAAAAGCCGAAGGCGCGATGGCTCAATCGCTCGATCGAACGCTCGGAGAGGCCGAGCTTGGCCGAAAGATCGGCAACGCTCGACAGATCGTCGTCGACCAGCGCGACATGGGCGGCGAGTATCGCCGGATCGTCGGGCGGCGCGCCGGCGAGCAGGGCGCAGAAATGGCTGTCGATCAGGGCCGCCGCGGCATCGACGTCATTCACGTGCCGCAACGCCCCCGCAAGCGGCGCGAAGGCGGCGAATGCGGGATGGGCGTTGCCGTCGGTAAAGCGGTCGGCGAGCTCTTCGGCGGGCAGGGGAATGAATTTGGCCCACCCCATCGGGAGGACGCCGATCCCCCATGTGCGCATGTTCCCGGCCGCGAAGTAGCTCGCCCGGCTCGTCGGGCCGGTGGCGACGAAACGCGGTGTTTCAACGACCGGGCCGCCACCGATCGCCGCGAGCGGCAGATCGCCCTCGACAAATCGCAGGTTCGCCCATTCGGGGTGCAGATAATCCTCGACCCGGCTGCCGTCGGGTACCGCGACTTCGCTCAGATAGATGGTGCTGATGTAGGGACGCAGTGCGTCCGACAGGGGGAAAAAGCGCGTGGAGATGCGCGCGCCGGTCGGGGGGTGAGGAAATGCGTCGCGTTGCGGCATGCTGTCCCGTTCTAAGCGGCAATATGCATGAAAAACAATGGCGCGCCGCCATTTGGTGTCGGGTTCTTACAATTTTATCCGCGCGGGCTACGCCATAGTTGCGTTGTCTGCTTGTGGGGAGTGGGCGTGCGAGGGGAATATCGGGCGTGGCAGCGATGCCGCTGCCCCCGGTATCGGCAAGCGCCGACAGCGTCGCGTCAAAGGATGGGGATTTGGCGGGGACCTGAAAGAGACGACTGGTTTTCCGAGCTTCGTCCCGGCCGGCAGCTTTCTGCGACCCACGGCTTTTCGGATCGGGCGGGGGGGCGATGGTTTCCACTGGAACCATTGTCGAGGCGGTGCGGAGCGAAAGCTTCGCGCCGCCTCTTCATGTGGGGGCGGTGCGGCGACCGCTATGGGGTGGAAAGCAGATGTTCCACGCTTTCGTCGTCCCGGACTTGATCCGGGATCCATAGCTGCGCCGTCGTCGTGGATCCCGGATCAAGTCCGGGATGACGAGGAAAGGAAGGGCAACTATCGGTCGTAAGCCGTCGTTCGCGCTGCTATGCGAACGCGCCCACGCTCTCGATGAATTTGATCACCGAAATCGGCTTCGACACATAGGCTTCGGCCCCGGCGGCGCGGATCTGTTCCTCGTCGCCTTTTCCGGCATAGGCGGTGACGGCCATGATCGGCACGGCGCGCAGCGTCAGGTCGGCCTTCATCTGGCCGATCAGCTCGAGCCCGCTGACGTGCGGCAGCTGGATGTCCATGATGATCAGGTCGGGCGCCACTTCGCGTGCCTTCGACAGCGCATCGCGCCCGTCGCGGACCGGATGCGCGCTATAGCCATGGGCGTTGAGCAGGTCGCAGAACAGGCGCAGGTTCAGCTCATTATCTTCGACGACCAGGATGGTCTTGCCCATGTTACTTATGTTCCCCACCTTGCGTCTGCGGCCCGTTTAGGCGAATCGGCCGCACGACACAATTGCATCGCGACGAAGGGACACATGACTTGCACGATGGCGATGCTGCGCTGGCGCTTCAGGCGCTCGGCTGGATATTGAGCGACGAACCGCGAGCCGAACGCCTGCTCGGCCTGACCGGGCTTGCGCCCGATGAACTGCGCGCATCGCTGGGCGAACAGGCGACGCTTGCCGCAATCCTGTCGTTCCTGACTGCGCATGAGAATGATCTTGTCGCCTGCGCCGATGCATTGCAGGTGCCGCCCGCCACCCTTGCTGCCGCGGCGCAGCGACTCGAAGGAACCATCGCATGAACCGCCCGCTCGTCATCACCGATTGCGACGAGGTGCTGATGCACATGGTCGTGCCGTTCGCCGAATGGGTCGACGCCGAACATGGCGTGATCTTTCGCATCGAGGATGCGAGCTTCGCCAACGCGCTGAAGCGCAAGGAATGCGGTACGCCGCTTGAGGCGGCCGAGGTCTGGCCGCTGCTCGACGGATTTTTCCGGCACGAAATGACGCGGCAATATCCGATCGCGGGTGCCCTCGCGGCGATGGCGGCGATCGGCGCCGAGGCCGATATCGTCGTCCTCACCAATGTCGGCCCCGAACATCAGCAGGCGCGCATCGACCAGCTCGCGCTGCACGACTTTCATGCGCCGGTTATCGGCAGCCGCGGCGGCAAGGGCGAACCGGTACGCCGCCTGATCGAGCAATATCAGCCCTCGGTCGCGGTGTTTATCGACGATCTGGCCGGCCATCATCATTCGGTCGCGCAGGAAGCGCCCGACGTGTGGCGGCTCCATCTTGTCGGCGAGCCGGCAATTGCCGGCAAGATCGCGCCCTCGCCCTATGCCCATGCGCGAATCGACGACTGGACGGCGGCGCGCGAATGGATATTGGCGCGCCTTGCCGAAAATATTCCCGCCCCTGCCCCTCAAACGGCGTAACAAGGACTTAACTCATGGATATCACCGCCAAACTCGCCGAACTCGGTCTTGAACTCCCCAAGCCCGCTGCGCCGGTCGCGGCCTATGTGCCCGTCGTCGAGCAGGGCGGCATGCTCTATGTCAGCGGCCAGCTTCCCTTCCGAGACGGGCAGGTCGTCACCGGCCGTCTCGGCGACGACGTGGATGTGGCGGGCGGTCAGGATGCCGCACAGCGCGTTGCGCTGATGCTCGTTGCCCAGATCGGGCAGGCGCTGAACGGCGACTGGTCGCGTGTCGAGCGGATCGTGAAGCTGGGCGTGTTCGTCAACAGCTCGCCCGATTTCACCGATCAGGCGAAGGTCGCCAATGGCGCCTCGGACCTGTTCGAAACGCTGTTCGGCGAAGCGGGCCGCCACGCGCGCGCCGCAGTCGGTGTAGCGGTGTTGCCGCTCGGCGCCGCGGTCGAAGCTGACGCGATCGTCGCGGTGCGCCCGGCATAAATCATGGCCGAAGCCGACCCGCCGGCACGAACGATATCGCTGGGCACCGGCGTCGCCGCGATCGACGCCGCAGCGTGGGACGCGCTGCACGATGGCGGCAATCCCTTTGTCGGCCATGCCTTCCTCGCGCTGCTCGAAGAATCGGGCAGCGTCGGGGCGGGCACCGGCTGGCAGGCGGCGCCGTTGCTGGTGGAAGACGAGCGGGGGGCGCTGCTCGCCGCTGCGCCCGCCTATCTGAAATCGCACAGCCAGGGCGAATATGTCTTCGATCAGGGTTGGGCCGATGCCTGGACGCGGGCGGGCGGCGATTATTATCCCAAGTTGCAGATCGCGGCGCCCTTTACCCCCGTGCCGGGACCGCGCCTGCTGGCACGCGATAGCAGCGACGCGTCGCTGTTGCTCCGCGCCGCCGAGGCGGTGGTGCGGCAGAACGGGCTGTCGTCCGCGCATGCCACGTTCGTGGCGCCCGGCCAGATGCCGCTGTTCGAGGACGCAGGCTGGCTTGTCCGCCGCGACATCCAGTTCCATTTCGCCAACGCCGGTTACGGCAGCTTCGACGATTTCCTCGCCACGCTGACGTCGGCAAAGCGCAAGCAGCTTCGCAAGGAACGCGCGCGGGCGGTCGAAGGCTTGCGCATCGAGGCGCTGACCGGCGATGCGATCCGTCCCGGACATTGGGATGCGATGTGGATCTTCTATCAGGACACCGGCGCGCGCAAATGGGGCCATCCGTACCTCACGCGCGAAGCGTTCGACCTGATGGGCGAGCGGATGGCGGAGCAGATCATCCTGTTGATCGCTTATGATGGCGACGAACGCCCGGTTGCCGGGGCGCTGCATTTTCTTGGTGCCGACACGCTCTATGGCCGGTATTGGGGCTGCCAGATCGACATCCCCTATCTGCATTTCGAGCTATGCTATTACCGCGCGATCGATATTGCGATCGCGCGCGGCCTCAAGCGGGTCGAGGCGGGTGCGCAGGGCGGGCACAAGCTTGCACGCGGCTATGGCCCCGTTGCGACCTGGTCGGCGCATTTCATCGCCGATCCGGGATTTCGCCGCGCCGTTGCCGAATATCTCGAACAGGAGCGGCGCGCGGAAGAATCCGAAATGGAATGGCTGGAAGGGCACACGCCCTTCAAGCGGAAGGATTAGGCCGCGAAGCGCCGGGCGGCGGGACGGCGGGCCGTCTCGTCGAGCCAGGCGCGCGCCTGACGCTGTGCTTCGGCGATTTCGTCGCGCGACATTTCGTCGGACAGATCGGCGCGGCACTGCTGGCCTTCGATATTGCCGCCGAGTGCGGCAAGGTTGAACCATTTATGCGCCTGGATCAGGTCGACATCGACCCCGCCGGTGCCGGTGGAAAAGGCAATGCCCAGATCGAAATAGGCGCCGGCGTCGCCGCGGGCGGCGTCGAGCAAGCGGCTCTCGATCAGATATTGGGCAGACTTCAGACTGTTGGCCATAAAAACCCCCTGTCGCTTCCCCCCACAGGAAGCTTCGGGTCCCAACCTTGCGGTTTATGGTCAACAAAAGGTTAACGGCGATTCGATTTTCTTGTGGATATTTGCCGGGAATGGCCAAAATCCGCGGATGTCCGCGCCAATCAGTCGACCGATAAATTGTCGATCAGCCGCGTTTTGCCGATCCGCGCCGCCGCCAGAAGGCGCGCCGGCTTTCGAAAGGCGCCCAGTCGTTCAAGGCTGTCGGCATCGGCGAGCGCGACATAATCCACGCTGTCGAAGCCACCTTTGAGGATCGCGGCCTCGGCTTTGGCGAGCGCTTCGATCACATCGCCGCCGCCGGCAATCGCCTTCGCCGCGACCCTCAACGCATCG
The DNA here is from genome assembly GCF_059415685.1 of Sphingopyxis sp. GW821-FHT10B01. Classification (NCBI taxonomy): domain Bacteria; kingdom Pseudomonadati; phylum Pseudomonadota; class Alphaproteobacteria; order Sphingomonadales; family Sphingopyxidaceae; genus Sphingopyxis; species Sphingopyxis sp. GW821-FHT10B01. Next base: position 601,951 of record NZ_JBWKNS010000002.1, read on the forward strand.
GGAAAGGCGGTCGCGGCAGCGCGCTGTCCGGTGGAAAGATAGGCGTTGCGCGACGACAGCGCGAGGCCGTCGGCGTCGCGCGCGATCGGCGCCCCCAAAATGTCGACCGTGAAATCGAGGTCGCGCGCCATGCGGCGGATGATCGCAAGCTGTTGCCAATCCTTCTCGCCAAAGATCGCCACATCGGGCTGCACCTGATTGAACAATTTGGCGACGACGGTCGCGACCCCGTCGAAATGGCCGGGACGCGCGGCGCCGCAATAATCGGCGCCAAGCTCGGCGACTTCGATATGCGTGCTATGCCCCGGCGGATAGACGGTCGCGACGTCGGGTGCCCAGAGCAGGCTGGTGCCTTCCTGCGCGAGCAGCGCGGCGTCGCGCGCCTCGTCGCGCGGATAGGCGGCGAAATCCTCGTTCGGGCCGAACTGGGTCGGGTTGACGAAGATCGACACGACGGCATGGTCGGCCACGCGTTTTGCCATGCGGACGAGCGAGATATGGCCGTCGTGTAGCGCGCCCATCGTGGGTACGAGTGCGACGCTCTTGCCGCCCTGCTTCAGTGCCGTAACGGCACGGTGCAGCATTGCGATGTCACGGATGATTTGCACGCCCGGTCGCCCTCCGATATTGGCGCGACTATATCATTTCGCGCGTCGGCCGCCCATGCCGCGCAAACAGGAAAATCGCAACGCTCATGACGAAGCCCGCACCGCACCGCATCATCTTTGCCAATGAAAAGGGCGGGACGGGAAAATCAACCTGCGCCGTGCATTTCGCGGTCGCGCTGGCAAGTCAGGGCTGGCGCGTCGCGGGGATCGATCTCGACCCGCGCCAGCGCACCTTTCACCGCTATCTCGAAAATCGCGAACAGACCGCGAAGCGCCGCGACATCGCGCTGCCGACCCCCCGCTTCGAAGTGTTCGAAGGTTCGACGATCGAGCAACTCGACGAACAGGTCGCGCGGTTGAGCGAAGATGCCGATTATATCATCGCCGACACGCCGGGCCGCGACGATATTTTCGCGCGGCATCTGGCTACGAGCGCCGACACGCTCGTCACGCCCATCAACGACAGCTTCATCGATTTCGACCTGATCGGTCAGGTCGATCCCGAGACCTTTCAGGTCGTCCGGCCGAGCTTCTATTCCGAACTCATCTGGGACACGCGCAAGACGCGCGCCAAGACCGATGGGCGGACGATCGACTGGATTATCCTGCGCAACCGCCTTCAGCACGTCGACGCACACAATATGCGCCGCGTCGGCGAGGCGCTGACCCAGCTGTCGCGCCGCGTCGGCTTCCGTGTCATTCCGGGGCTCGGCGAGCGCGTCATCTATCGCGAGCTTTTCCCGGCGGGTCTCACGTTGCTCGACAAGGCGCATCTGGGCGGCATGGGTATCGGCCATGTCGTCGCGCGGCAGGAATTGCGCGAGGCGATGGGCGGATTGAACCTTCCCGCGCGCGAGCGGTTCCATCCCGACGGCGACCTGTTCGCCGCTGCCTGACGTTTCCTCTCCCAAAGGACCAACCATGACTCATATCTTCCACCCTACGATGCTGCGCGAATATGACATCCGCGGCATCGTCGGCGATACGCTGTCGGATGCCGACGCCTACGCCATCGGGCGCAGCTTCGCGACGCTGGTTCGCCGCGCGGGGGGCAAGCGGGTTGCGGTCGGTTATGACGGGCGCCTGTCGTCGCCGATGCTCGCCGACGCGCTGATCAAGGGAATCAACGGGGCGGGGATCGATGCGCTCAACGTCGGACTGGGGCCGACGCCGATGCTCTATTATGCGGCCTCAACCGAGGATGTGGACGGCGGCATACAGATAACCGGCAGCCACAATCCCCCCGACTATAATGGTTTCAAATTTGTGATGCAGGGGCGTCCCTTCTATGGCGCCGATATCTTGGGCATCGGCGAAATGGCCGCCGCGGGCGACTGGGAGTCCGTCGATTCCGGGGGCGAGGGCAAGGCGGATAGCATCGATATCATCGACGCTTATGTCGACCGGCTGGTCGAGGGGTTCGCCGGCAAGGCTTTCCGTGTCGGCTGGGACGCCGGCAACGGCGCCGCCGGGACCGTCATCGAGAAATTGACGGCGCGCCTGCCCGGTGAGCATCATCTGCTGTTTACCGATATCGACGGCCATTTTCCGAACCACCATCCCGATCCCACCGAAGAGAAGAATCTGGCCGACCTGCGCAAGCTGGTCGCGGAGAAGAGCCTCGATTTCGGCGTCGCTTTCGATGGAGACGGCGACCGTATCGGTGCGATCGACGGCGAGGGCCGCGTGATATGGGGCGATCAACTGCTGCAAATCTATGCCGCCGCGGTGCTCAGGGACCTGCCCGGTGCGACGGTCATCGCCGATGTGAAGGCGAGCCAGGCGCTGTTCGACTGCGTCGCCGCACTCGGTGGCAAGCCGCTGATGTGGAAGACCGGGCACAGCCTGATCAAGGCCAAGATGAAGGAAACCGGCAGTCCGCTGGCAGGCGAGATGAGCGGGCATATCTTCTTTGCCGACCGTTATTATGGTTATGACGATGCGCCCTACGCTGCGGTGCGGCTGATCGAGGCGGCGACAAAGCTGGGGCAGAGCGTCACCGAGCTGCGCGGCAACATGGCGCCGATGATCAATACGCCCGAGATGCGTTTCCAGGTCGACGAGGTTCGCAAATTCGCCATTGTGGATGAAGTCCTCGACCGGCTAGCCGCATCGGGAGCGCAGGTCGACCGTACCGATGGTGCCCGCGTGCTGACCGACGACGGCTGGTGGCTGCTCCGCGCTTCGAACACGCAGGACGTACTCGTCGCGCGTGCCGAAGCGAAGGACGAAGCGGCGCTGGCGCGGCTGCTCGCCGCGATCGACGAACAACTCGCCCTGTCGGGGATCGAGCGTGGGCCGCAGGCGGCGCATTAAAGGCGGCTTCCGGGTGCGTCTGACGTTACCCTGCAAAAATCTTGCCAGATTGACGTTGGCGGCGCTCCTCGGGTAACGCCCGCACATGTCATCAGGAAGCGATGTAGAATGACCGACGACGAAGCGACCCCGGCAATTTTGACCGCAGACGGTGACCATGGCGTCACCGAGCACAAGGCGCATGTCCGCGACGAGGCCGCGGCCGGCAACGGCCTCGCGGTCATTTCGATCGCGAAAAGCTATGACAAGCGCACGGTCCTGTCCGACGTGTCGCTGTCGGTGGGCAAGGGCGAGGTTGTCGGCCTGCTCGGTCCGAACGGCGCGGGCAAGACGACCTGCTTCTATTCGATCATGGGCCTGGTAAAGCCCGACGCCGGACGCATCATGCTCGATGGAGCCGACATCACCGCGCTGCCGATGTACCGCCGCGCGATCCTCGGCCTGGGTTATCTGCCGCAGGAAACCTCGATCTTTCGCGGGATGACGGTTGCGCAGAACATCGGTGCAGTGCTCGAACTCAGCGAGCCCGACAAGGTGTCGCGCGAACGCCGGCTCGAGGAACTGCTCGACGAATTCGGGCTGACGCGGCTGCGCGATTCGGCGGCGATGGCGCTGTCGGGCGGCGAACGGCGCCGCGCTGAAATCGCACGCGCGCTGGCCGCCAATCCGTCGATCATGCTGCTCGATGAACCCTTCGCGGGCATCGATCCGCTGTCGATCAGCGACATCCGCGACCTCGTCGTCGATCTGAAGACGCGCGGCATCGGCGTGCTGATCACCGATCACAATGTCCGCGAGACGCTCGACCTCGTCGATCGCGCCTGCATTATCTATGACGGCAAGGTCCTGCTTGCCGGGTCGCCGGAAGAGCTTGTTGCCGACCCCGAGGTGCGCCGCCTCTATCTCGGCGAGGGCTTCTCCCTGTGATCTTTGCGGACTGCCGCCAGAAAAATTTCCGTGTGTCCCCGCGAAGGCGGGGACCCATCTCCGGTGGGTTCAAAATGGCGCCGACCGGAGATGGGCTCCCGCCTTCGCGGGAGCGCGCTGGGCAATAATATAGCCAGCCATGGCGTTGGGTCCGCGCCTCGATCTCCGCCAGTCGCAATCGCTGGTGATGACGCCGCAGCTTCAGCAAGCGATCAAGCTGCTGGCGCTGTCGAATCTCGAACTCGAAGCCTATCTCGCCGAGGCGCTCGAGGGCAATCCGCTGCTCGATGCCTCCGCGGCCGACAGCGATGGCAGCAGCAGCGATCCGGGCGATGAGCGCGGCGAGGACGCGCCCGCGACCGAAGCGGCGTCGCTCGATGCCGATCAGGCGCTTTCCTCCGACAGCGGCACCGAGAACGACCTCGACGTCGACCTCGCCGCCGAAAGCTTCCACCACGACAGCGCCAGCGACAGTGTTGGCCTGTCGGGCGCGGACAGCGAGGGAATCGACTTCGACAGCTTCGCAGGCGAAGATGAAACGCTCCATGCCCATCTGCTCGCGCAGGTCGGCGAGCGCTTCAGTGGCCTTGAGGCGATGATCGCCGAACAGATTGTCGCGATGATCGACGAGACGGGCTATCTGCGCGCCGATCTGGCCGAGCTTGCGCAGCGGCTCGGCGTTCCGCTCGCGCTTGTCGAGGCGGTGCTTGTGGGGGTGCAATGTTTCGATCCTTCCGGGGTCGGCGGCCGCGACCTTGCCGAATGCATCGCGATTCAGGCGCGCGAGGCCGACCGTTACGACCCTGCGATGGCATGCATGATCGCGCATCTCGACCTTGTTGCGAAGGGCGCCTTCCCGCAATTGAAGCGCATCTGCGGGGTCGACGACGAGGATCTCGCCGACATGATTCGCGAACTGCGCAGCTATGATCCGAAACCCGGTCTGCGATTCGGCGGTAGCGCGGCGCAGGCTGTCGTTCCCGACCTCTATATCCGCCGGACCGCGAAGGGCTGGGCGGTCGAGATCAACAGCGGCACCCTGCCTCGGCTACTCGTCAACCGCCGCTACTATACCGAGCTCGCGAAGGGCGCCGCAGCGAAGAGCAAGGCCTGGTTGTCCGAACAGCTCGCCGGCGCCAACTGGCTGGTGCGCGCGCTCGATCAGCGTCAGCGTACGATCGTCAAGGTCGCGAGCGAGATTGTGAAGCAGCAGGAAGGGTTTTTCCTCCACGGCGTCGCGCATATGCGTCCGCTCACGCTGCGGCAGGTTGCCGAGGAAATCGGTATGCACGAATCGACCGTCAGCCGCGTCACGAGCAACAAATATCTCAGCTGCCCGCGCGGGCTGTTCGAGCTCAAATATTTCTTCTCGAGCGGCATTTCGGCGACCGAGGGCGACGGCGCGGTGTCGTCCGAATCGATCAAGAGCCGGATCAAGGCGATGATCGAGGCCGAGGATGGCAAGGCGATTCTCTCCGACGAAACGATCGCGCAAAAACTGTCGGCCGAGGGTCACGACATTGCGCGGCGCACAGTCGTCAAATATCGCGAGGCGATGGGCTATGGCTCGTCGGTTCAGCGACGCCGGCAAAAGGCGCTGGCGGGCTGAAAACGCCCGGAAAGGCGGTTGACTTTCGGACCGCTTCCCCATAGTTGCGCCGCTTCGCGTAACAACGCCAAGATTTACGGACAGAGATCATGAAGATTCGCAACAGCCTGAAGTCGCTGAAGGACCGCCATCGGGATAACCGCGTTATCCGCCGTCGTGGCCGCACCTATGTGATCAACAAGACCAACCGCCGCTTCAAGGCGCGCCAGGGCTAATGCCCCTGCGCGGGGTGCTTTTGCCCCGTTTGCTTTTGATGACCAGCGTTACGCCGTCGGATGCTTCCGGCGGCGCTTTCGCGTGTCTGGAGTCCCTATGATTCGCCATAGCGTGATCTTTGACGTTGGCCGTGTCCTCTTCGACTGGGATCTGCGCTATCTGTTCGCGAAGCTGATCGTCGACAGCGACGAGCTCGAATGGTTCGTGACCCACGTCGTCACGCCGGAGTGGCATTTTCAGCATGACGCCGGACGCCCGCTCGCCGACATGCTGCCCGAACTGAAGGCCGAATTCCCCGATCATGCACCGCTGATCGACGCCTATGCCACGCGCTTTAACGAGACGATCCCGGCGCCGATGCCCGGCAGCCTCGAACTGGTCGAGCGGCTCGACGCTGCAGGCGTGCCTTTGTTCGCGATCACCAATTTCGGCCATGAATTCTGGGAGAGCTTCCGCCCGACCCAGCCGGTGTTCGACCGCTTTCGCGATATCATCGTCTCGGGCACCGAAAAACTGGTGAAGCCCGATCCCGCGATCTACCGCCTCGCGATCGAGCGATTCGACATCGACCCCGCGGGGGCGCTGTTCATCGACGACGTGGCCGCCAATGTCGCGGGCGCCGAATCGCTCGGGATCGCGGGGCACCAGTTCAAGGACGCGGCAACGCTGGAAGCCGAATTGGCGGCGCGTGGATATTTGCCGCCGCGATGAGCCGGGCGGATCGTCTTGAGCGCCTTGATGGCCGTCGCCTCGAGCTCGAAGCCGAGTATGCGGATGTTCTTCTCGATGCCCTTCGCAGGGTCGCTGCCGGCTCCTGGGGCTTGTTTGGCCACACAAAAGATCGCGCGGCCCGCGCCAAATGGGAACCGGTCGTTACCGACCTGTGCGACCGGGGCGAAGAAATAGACCAGATACGCAAGTCACTGGGATTAGAGTCCTTCGCGCTGCACGAAGAATTCGAGGCGTCGCGCGGTCCGGTAGCCTCAACCGCACCGGGCGAGCCGAAACAGGCCAAGGCGTGGCTGGACCGACTGGGCAAGGAATAGCGAGCCCAGTCGCCTGAGCGTCGCCGTTACTTTTCGACCCCCAGCTGCGTCAGTACGAACGCAAACTCTTCGGCATCCTCGCGCAGCGCGCCCCAGCGGCCCGATTTGCCCGCATGCCCCGCGCCCATGTTGGTGCGCAGCAGCAGCAGAGCGCCGTTGGTGCGCGTCGCGCGGAGCTTGGCGACCCATTTCGCCGGCTCCCAATAGGTCACGCGCGGATCGTTGAGGCCCGCCGACACCAGCATCGGGGGATAGGCCTTGGCGGTCACATTGTCGTACGGGCTGTAGCTCAGCATATAGTCGAACGCCGCCTTGTCGGTGATCGGGTTGCCCCATTCGGGCCATTCGCCCGGGGTCAGCGGCAGCGTTTCGTCGACCATCGTGTTGATGACATCGACGAAGGGCACGCCCGCGAGCACCGCACCCCACAGCTCGGGCGCTTCGTTATAGACGACGCCCATCACCTGTCCGCCCGCCGAACGGCCCTCGATCGAAATCTTGCCCGCGCTCGTATATTTCTGCGCGATCAGGCCTTTCGCGACATCGACAAAATCGTTGAACGTATTTTTGCGCTCGGTCGTCTTACCCGCGAGATACCAGGCGCGGCCAAGATCGTCGCCGCCGCGGACATGCGCGATCGCATAGATCATGCCGCGATCGACAAGGCTGAGCCGCGTGGTCGAAAAGCCCGGCGGGACGCGGTAGCCATAGCTACCATAGACATATAGGTGCATCGGCGCGCTGCCGTCGCGCGGGGTGCCCTTTTTATACACCAGCGACACCGGCACCGGGGTTCCGTCGCGCGCCGGCATGCTTACCAATTCGGTTGTATATTCACTCTTGTTATAACCGGATGGGATTTCCTGCACCTTCAGCGTCTCGAGCTTTCCGCTCGCGAGATCGTAATCGTACACGGTGTCGGGGGTGACCATCGATTCATAATCGAGGCGCAGCTTGTCCTGATGATATTCGGGATTGTCGCCCAGCCCCGCCACATAGGTGGCTTCGGGAAATTTGATCCGCCCCGGGGTCAACGGCGCATCATATTTGCGGACATCGATCTGGTCGACGCCCTTTTCGCGGGTTTCGAGCACGAAATAGTCGCGGAAGATCGCAAGCCCGGTAATATAGCTCGTGTCCGATCCGGGGATCAACGTCTTCCATTCATCGGGCTTTTTGACGCTTGCTGTCGCAACACGGAAATTGGCGTGCGCGTCGTTGGTATAGACATAGAGCGTCCCGTCGCGCTCATCGACGCTATATTCGCGGCCCTTCTTGCGCGCCGAGACGAGTTGCATCTTCGCTTCGGGATTGTCGGCGGGGAGCAGATAGACTTCGCTCGTTTCATTGTCGCCCGTCGCGATGACGATATAATTGTCCGCCGCGGTCTTGCCGATGCCGACGCCGAAACCGATGTCGGCTTCCTTGTAAAGCAGTTTGTCCTCGGCGACCGGGGTGCCCAGCTTGTGCAGCCGGACATTGTCGGTGCGCCAATTCTCGTTCGCGAGCCCATAGAGAAGCGCGTCGTTCTTTGCCGTCCAGACGAGCGATGACAGGGTTCCGGGGATGACGTCGGGCAGCGCCGCGCCGGTCACCAGATTCTTGAAGCGCACTTCGAAGCGTTCGGACCCATTGTCGTCGACGGCATAGGCCATCAGCTTGCCGTCGGGGCTGACCGACACGTCGGACAGGCGGAAATATTCCTTGCCCGCCGCCATCGCGACCTCGTCGAGGATGAGGATCGCCTCGCCGGAGCCTGACGCCGGTTTGCGGTACCATTTCTTATATTCGGCGCCTTCTTCATATTCGACCCAGTAAATCCAGTCGCCGTCCTTCTGCGGCACGCTCGAATCGGCTTCCTTGATGCGGCCCTTCATTTCCTGGAACAGCGTTTCGACGAGGGCGGCATGCGGCTTCATCGCGGCGTCGAAATAGGCGTTCTCGGCCTTCACATAATCGAGCACATCCTTGTCATCGACGGTCGGATAGCTTTCATCCTTCAGCCAGTGATACGGATCCGACAACCTCTTGCCGTGCAATACCGTCTCGTGCGGGCGCTTTTCCGCGACCGGGGCGGCGGGCAGGACGGGGGTGGGGCTGGTCAATGCAGGCTCTTTCTCTTTGGCGAACAGGGCAGGGGACGCGACAAGCGGGGTGGCAATTGCTGCCAGAAACATCCAAATAGCGCGCATCATAAAATCCCCCGCGGTGTCGCCCGATTGGGCGGGATTGCCGCGATGTAGGAATAAGGAACGCGTCATGTCCAGCCCCGTCCATGCAGAACGCCTCGCCCGCGTCCGCGCCGAACTTGCCGCGCGCGGCCTCGACGGCTTTGTCGTGCCGATCAGCGACGAGCATATGAGCGAATATGTCGGTGCCTATGCCCAGCGCATGGCGTGGCTGACGGGCTTCGGCGGGTCGGCCGGGACTGCGGCGGTGCTGCCCGCCAAGGCGGCGGTGTTCATCGATGGCCGCTATACGGTGCAGGTGCGCGATCAGGTCGACGGGTCGCTGTTCGACTATGTCGGCGTGCCGCAGTCGAGCGTCGCCGAATGGCTCGGCAATAACGTCAGCGCCGGGCAGAAGATCGGCTTCGACCCGTGGCTTCACGGCATCGACTGGGCGCGCGGCCTGGGAAGGGCGCTCGCGGATAAGGGCGCGCAGCTGGTTGCGGTGGATGTGAACCCGCTCGATGCTGCGTGGGACGATCAGCCGGCGCCGAGCGCCGCGGCCGTCTCGGTCCACGACGTTTCGCTGGCTGGACAAAGCGCGGTCGAGAAGCGCGAAGTCATCGCCGACTGGCTGAAGGCGCACGACCTCGAAACGACGGTGATGACCGCACTCGACTCGGTCGCGTGGACCTTCAACATCCGCGGATCCGACGTCAGCCACACGCCGGTCGGGCTCGCCTTTGCCTTGCTGCACGCCGATGCGACCGCCGATCTGTTCATCGCCCCCGAAAAGATCACCGACGCGGTGCGCGCCCACCTCGGCAACAGCGTGCGCATCCACGACCGCGATGCGTTCGAGGCTGCGCTCGCCAATCTCTCGGGCAAGAAGGTTGCGGTCGATCCCGACCGCGCGGTTGCCGCGATCTTCACCGCGCTCGAAGCGGCGGGCGCAAAGATTGCGCGCTATCGCGACCCGGCGGTGCTGCCCAAGGCGATCAAGAATGAGGTCGAACTGGGCGGCACCCGCGCCGCGCATGTGCGCGACGGGGTGGCGGTGGCGCGCTTCCTGCAATGGATGGAAGATGTCGCGCCGCAGGGGGGACTCGACGAACTCGGGGCCGCCGCGAAACTCCGCGAGTTTCGTGAGGAGGGCGGCGGGCTCGTCGATCTGAGCTTCGACACCATCTCTGCTGCAGGGCCGAATGGCGCATTGCCGCATTATAAGGTCGACGAGACGACCAATCGTGCCATCGAGACCGGCACGCTCTATCTGGTCGATTCGGGCGGGCAGTACGCCGACGGCACCACCGACATCACACGCACGATCGCGATCGGAACGCCGACCGCCGAAATGCGCCGCCGCTTCACGCAGGTGCTCAAGGGGCATATCGCGCTCGCGACCGCGCGTTTTCCCAAGGGGACACGCGGCAGCCAACTCGATATCCTCGCGCGCCAATATTTGTGGGCCGACGGGGTCGATTATGCGCACGGCACCGGTCACGGGGTCGGAACCTATCTGGCGGTTCATGAAGGCCCGCAGCGCATCGCCAAGCCCGCCGGCGGACAGGCGGGGACCGAGGAGGCGCTCCACGCCGGGATGATCCTCTCGAACGAGCCCGGCTATTACAAGGCGGGCGCCTTCGGTATCCGGATCGAGAATCTCGTCATCGTCACGGCGCTCCGCATCGACGGCGCCGAGGAGGATATGCTGGGGTTCGAGACGATCACTTTTGCGCCCATTGCCCAAAATCTGGTGGAAGTGTCGCTTCTATCACCTGCCGAAGCCGACTGGCTCGATGCCTATCATGCCGCGGTATTCGAAAAACTTGCTCCGGGAATGCGGGGCGACGACCGCGCCTGGCTCGAAGCGGCGTGCGCCCCGCTCGATCGTTCCCCCGCTGCGCTTGCGGCCTGACCGGCCATGGACCGCAGCAACTGGGATGTTCCGCAGGACGATTTTCGCGTTCACGAAACGGTGCGCGTGCGCTTCAACGAGATCGACGGACAGAATATTGTCTTCAACGGCAATTATCTGGTCTACGCCGACATCGGCGTCACCGAATATTTTCGTGCGCTGGGCGAGGGGCAACCGGGACCCTATTTTCACCAATATGGTACTGACATCCGCGAAGTGCATAGCGAGATCGATTATCACGGCTCCGCCCGGCTCGATGAGCAGATCACGATTGCGGCGCGGATCAGCCGGTTCGGCCGGACGAGCTTCACCGTCCATTGCGGGATCTTCCGCGATGGCGAGCGTTTGACCGATATCGAGATCAGCTATGCGCATATCGATCTGGATGGCGGCGGCGCAACACCGCTGCCCGGCAGCTTCATTGCCGAGGTGCGCCGATTCGAAAAACGGATTCCCTTGCAGGATTGATTCGCGGTTTTTCGCCGTTCGGCGCGGAAATCCTCATCTCTCAACCAAAAAGGTCGAAAAAAAGGGCCACCCGAAGGTGGCCCGTGAAAGTTTTGGGAGAGGATGCCTAAAAGGCAAGTGTGATATTGCAGTGCACAATGAATGTTGCAACTGCGAAATGAGCATCCGCTATTGCATTTTTTGCAATCGAGAACGTTAGCAGCGATCATTTTCTGCAATCCCCGGCTGTTTCGCTTCCTCTCGCAAATCGCCGCGACATCGCCTAAATTGAGGGCATGGGAATGTTCAATAATGTGGATGTCGGCGGCGGCCTGTCCGATTTCTGGGCCTATGTGCGCGAACCGCGCCCGCACCGCTGGACGAGCTGGGGGCTCGCGATCGTGCTGCCCCTCGTCATTTTCTATGGGTTTTCCGAGCATCTTATTCCTTATGAGAAGGAAAAGACCAAGATCATCTATTTCGAAAACTGGACTGCCAATCGCAGCGCGGCAGAGATTCGGGCTGACTGGATTGCGCGCGCGAAGGAAACGACGCGCGCCAATGCCCAGCGCCGCGCGGAGTTTCAGCGGCTCGCCGATGGTCTTGGAGTCGAATATGATTCGTCCGAAGCCGACAAGGTGACCCGCGAAACGCTGGGCGACGAAGCCGCGGACCTGAAAAAGGCTCCCGCCTTGCCCCCGCAGCAACGGTCGACGCTCGCCGAGCGCGCTGCGCGCGGGCAAGCGGGCGGCGCGGCGACCGATCGCTGACCGGCGGTGCGAACTGGCCCTGCCGATACTGACTGGATGGCCGCCGCTGTCGCGCTGTCGCGACGCGGCCGGCCGGCGTCGGCGCCGAATCCCAATGTCGGCTGTCTGATCGTCAAGGATGGCAAGCTCGTCGCGCGCGGCTGGACCCAGCCCGGCGGGCGTCCGCATGCCGAGGCGATGGCGCTGGCGGCGGCGAACGAGGCAGCGCGCGGTGCGACCGCTTATGTCACTCTCGAACCCTGTGCACATGCCAGCCCGCGCGGACCGGCCTGCAGCGATACGTTGATCGCGGCGGGCATCGCACGCGTCGTCATCGCCGCGCAGGATCCCGACCCGCGCACCGACGGCCAGGGTATCGCGCGGCTGCAGGCGGCGGGGATCGAGGTGGTCTTCAACCGGCTGGCGGCCGAGGCGCGCACTGCGATGGCGCCATGGTGGACACGGGCCACGCAGGGACGGCCGTTCGTGACGCTCAAGCTCGCCACGTCGCTCGACGGCTGCATCGCGCGCGCCGACGGCGCGAGTCGCTGGATCACCGGTGAACGTGCCCGTGCGCACGGGCATGTTGAACGCGCCAGCCATCAGGCGATCCTCGTCGGGCGCGGTACGCTCGACGCCGATTCGCCAAAGCTTGACGTGCGATTGCCGGGGCTCGAAAATCGCAGTCCGAAGAAATTTCTGTTCACCCGCGGCGAAGCGCCCGAAGGCTGGACGGCCGTATCTTCGCCCGAAGCGATCGACGATGTCGATTCGGTGCTGGTCGAGGGCGGCGCCGGCGCGGCGTCGGCTTTCCTCGCCGCCGACCGGGTCGACCGGCTGCTGCTCTATCGCGCGCCGATTCTGATCGGCGGCGGCAAGCCAGCGCTCGGCGACATCGGCCTCACCGATCTGGCCGGCGCGCACGGTCGCTGGCGCCTCACCGACAGCCGCCTGCTTGGCAGCGACCGGCTCGACGTCTACGAGCGGGCCAGAGAAGGATAAAGCGACCCATGTTCACCGGCATTATCACCGACATCGGCACCGTTCGCAGCCGTGAGGATCGCGGCGACACGCGGCTCGTCATCGCGACCGCTTACGATGTCGGCACGATCGATCTTGGCGCCTCGATCGCCTGTTCGGGTGCGTGCCTGACCGTGGTCGACAAGGGCGTCGACGATGACAGCAACGGGCCCGGCGGCTGGTTCGCGATCGACGCGAGCGCCGAGACGCTCGCGCGCACTGCGCCGGGGATGTGGGATCAGGGTCGCCGCCTCAATCTCGAGCGCGCGCTGAAGATCGGCGACGAGTTGGGCGGCCATATCGTCACCGGCCATGTCGACGACATCGGCCGTATCGTGTCGGTGGTCCCTGTCGGCGACAGCGTGACCGTCACGGTGGCCGCGCCCGCCGCGCTCGCGCCGCATATCGCCGCCAAAGGCTCGGTTACGGTCGACGGCGTGTCGCTGACCGTCAACGACGTGACCGATCAGCCGGACGGCGAAGCCTATTTCACGCTCAACATCATCCCGCACACGCAGGAAATGACGACACTCGACGAAGCCGCCGCGGGACGGCCGGTCAATCTCGAGATCGATATCCTCGCGCGCTATCTTGCCCGGATGCAGGCGCGCAGATGACCGCAGGCGGCGCGCCGGGTCCGCGTCGAATGCGCTGGCGCTATGCGATATGGCTCGCCGCCGCTGTCCTGTTCCTGCTGAATTTCCTGCGTCAAGGCATCGATCTTTTCAGCATCGCGCTGACCGCGATCGTCGTCGCGCTTGGTTTCGCTATCGATCATGTCGAACAGCACAGCCGGCGTCCGTTGCGGAACTTCCTGCGGGTTGCACTGGCGTCGTTCGCGCTTGCCCTCGTCCTGATCGTCATGCCGGTGATGATGGGGGCGGGGCTGTGGATCGGCCTGATCCTGTGGACGGCGTTGTCGGGCGCCGCGCTGATCTGGTGCGTCTATTTCGAGCGTAGCGAGCCGCTCTGACGGCGCCTAGATTTCCATCCAGCCCGCCGCCAGCTCGGGATCCGCCGCGACCATCGAGCGCCGCATCGCGAGCCGCCCGATCCTGAGCAGCTCAGCCTTGCGCCGCGCCGGGGCGAGGTTGCAGCTCGCGGCTTCGCGCACCACCGCCGCGCCATAACGGTCGGCGATGATCAGCCCCGAGGTTTCGGGACGGTAATCGGGCGTTTCGAGGATCGCGGGGTCGAGCCCCGACGCGAGCGCCCAGTAAAAACGGTCGCACCAGTCGCAATAGTCGGGCCATTTGCCATCGCCGTGCAGGTCGGCGCGGCTGACCTTGATCTCGACGATCGTGATATTGCCCTTGGCGTCGATCGCGGTGAGGTCGGTGCGCCGCCCGTTGGGCAGCGGCACCTCCGGAATGGCGACCAGCCCCGCCTGCGCAAACAGGCGGCATACGCCGCGCGCGACATCCGCGGCGGTTATCAGGTCGCTTGCCATCGCCTCATGCTATTTTCAGAAGGGAACGTCGTCGTCCAGATCGTCGTCGAAGGGCGGGCGGCCACCGCCGCTGCCACCACTGCCGCCGCCACCGAAGCCGCCGCCGGACGATCCGCCCGAACCGCTGCCCTGTTTCCAGCTGTCGCCGCCGCCGGACGAGGCACCCCAATCGTCACCGCCGCCACTGCCGCCGCGCGATCCACGACCGCCGCCTCCGGGGGCGCCGTCGAGCATGGTCAGCGTGCCGCCCATGCCTGCGATCACGATCTCGGTCGTATATTTGTCGTTGCCGTCGCGGTCCTGCCATTTGCGGGTGCGCAAGCTACCTTCGATATAAACCTTCGAGCCCTTTTTCAGATAGCGCTCGACCACGCCGATCAGCCCTTCGCCGTTGATCACGACCTGATGCCACTCGGTGCGCTCCTTGCGCTCGCCGGTCATCCGGTCCTTCCACTGCTCGGAGGTCGCGATGCGGAGATTCGCAACCTTTCCGCCGTTCTGGAACGACTTGATTTCGGGGTCGGCACCGAGATTGCCGATCAAAATTACCTTGTTGACGCTGCCAGCCATTGCCGCTCCGCTCCGCTCAAAAGTTGGAGGATCAGCCGAGCCCAAAGGCGACGGCGGTCCAATATGTGATTCCAGCAGCGGCATAGGCGAGAAGGAACAAATAGCCAACCATGAACAGCGGCCATTTCCACCCGTTGGTCTCGCGGCGGGTAATTGCGATCGTCGAAATACACTGCGGTGCAAAGACGAACCAGGCGAGGAAAGCGAGCGCGGTCGCGATGCTCCATTTGCCCTGCAGCCGTTCGCCGAGCGACTGCGCCATCGCGTCTTCGTCGTCGCCCGCGTCGATCGCATTCGCCGTCGCCATTGCCGAGACCGCAACCTCGCGTGCCGCCATCGCAGGGATCAGTGCGAGCGCGATGTCGTGGTTGAAGCCGATCGGTTTGACGACGACTTCCAGCCCGCTCGCGATGCGGCCCGCGATGCTGTATTCGACCTGGCTTTCGCCCTCGGGCGCCTGGGGGAAGGTCAGCAGCAGCCAGAGGACGACGGTGGTCATCGCGATGATCGTCCCGGCACGGCGCAGAAAGATCCACGCGCGCTGCCACAAGCCGATCGCGATGTCGCGCATCCGCGGCATCTGGTAGCGTGGCATTTCCATCATGAAGCCCGCCGCGCTGCCTTTCGCCACGGTGCGGCGCAGGACATAGGCGACGACAAGCGCACCGACGATCCCCGATAGATAGAGGCCGAAGAGCACCAGTCCCTGCAGTCCAACGGGCGATCCGCCGACGGTCTGATTGGGGATGAAGGCGGCGATGATCAGCGCATAGACGGGAAGCCGCGCCGAACAGGTCATCAGCGGCGCGATCAAAATCGTCGTCAGCCGGTCCTTTTCGTCGGGGATTGCGCGCGTCGCCATGATTCCCGGAACCGCACAGGCGAAGCTCGACAGCAGTGGGATGAAGCCGCGCCCCGACAGGCCGACTTTGCCCATCAATCCGTCCATCAGGAAGGCGGCGCGGGTCATATAGCCCGACGCCTCGAGCAGCAGGATGAAGAGGAAGAGGATCAAAATTTGCGGCAGGAAGACGACGACTGCGCCAACGCCGGCGAGCAGCCCCTCGACGACCAGTCCGCGCAGGAAATTGTCGGGGAAGGTGGCGACGACCCATTGCTGAACCACGCCGATCCCACCCTCGAGAAAGTCCGCGGGTGCCTCGGCGGCGGCATAGACCGCCTGGAACATCACGAACATCAGCGCGAGCAGGATGACGAGGCCGGCGACAGGGTGGAGAACGATATTGTCGATGCGCTGGGTCCAGCGGCGCACCGGCGTTTCGTTCAGGATCGCCGCGCGCGCGATTTTACGGGCGCGCTGGTGCAGCGATGCATCGTTCGCTTCGGCAGGCGCCGTGACGCCGCTCGAGGCGTGCGACTGGATCGCGCCATCAACCGCAACGAGCAGTTCGGCTATTCCACGTTTGCGGACCGCGACGGTCGGTACGACGGGCACGCCGAGTTCTTTCGACAAGCGCTTGGCGTCGAGCGTCAGCCCGTCGCGTTCGGCGAGGTCGAGCATGTTGAGCGCGACAACCGTCGGCAGGCCGAGTTGCAGCAGTTCGAGCGCGAAGCAGAGATGATTGTCGAGGTTCGCGGCGTCGAGCACGACAATCAGCGCATCGGGGCGCTTCTCGCCATCCTGCTTGCCGAGCACGACGTCGCGCGTCACCGCCTCGTCGAGACTCGCTGGCGTCAAGCTGTAGGTGCCGGGCAAGTCGATCAGCGAGATCGGCCGGCCGTCGGCAAAGCTCGCATGTCCAGCTTTCCGCTCGACCGTGACGCCCGGGTAATTGGCAATTTTCTGCCGCGCCCCGGTCAGTACGTTGAACAGGCTCGATTTGCCGGCGTTGGGATTGCCGACGAGCGCGATCGAGGGAATAGCGCCGGTCATGCGATGGACTCGATTTCGATCGCCGCGGCCTGCTTGGCGCGGATGATCACTTTCATGCGTCCGATGGTGAGCGCGAGCGGGTCGCGCGAAAAGATGCTGCCGCGGTGGAGCGGGGTGACTTCGCACCCTTCCATCAGCCCGAATTCGCGCAGGCGCCGTCCTTCGTCCTCGGTCATCGCGTTCCAGTCGATGCGGGCGATCCGCACCGCGACGCCCAGCGGCGCCCGATCCAGTATGTTTTCGAGCAAAGCAGTCATTTGCGAGCGATTATCAATATCGATCGCCGAGCGCCAGTCCTGCTTTGCAATTTATGATTACCGCCCCGGATAGCGGAGGCGCCCGACGAAGCGCGCGAGGCTTGGCCGCTCGATGCTGCGCGACGCGCGGCGATATTTCCAGCTTTCGAAACGCATGACCTGGTCGATCCGGCGCGCAAGGAAAGCGCGCGTGTCCGCGAAACTTTCGCTCTCGTCGTTCAGAAACACCGCCATCGTCGAGGCATACACCGTGCCGAGGATCGCGCGCTTGCTGTAGTGATTATAGTCGGTTGCGGTATCGCCCGCGAGCCGCCACATCATGTCGGCGCTGCGCCAGCCCAGCTTGGCAGCGAAGGGGATGTTGGTCGGCAGGGCGAGTAAAGCCAATGCGCGGCGGAGCGACTCGCGATCCGGCGCGAGCAGATCGATGCGCGTTTCGACCAAAGTTGTGATCCGTTCGCGAATCTTGATTGCCGCAAGCTTTTCGGCCGGCCATTTCGCCGCCATGCGCGCGTCGATGTCGGCAAACCACGCATCGACCATGTCGCGCCCGCCGCCCGGAAAGGCGAGCCGCGCGACATCAGGATCGACCGCGGCGCGGCGTGCCGCATCGTCGAGCGCAGCGGGGCTGAAGCCGTCGAATGCCGCCGATGCGGCAATCAGCGGCGCGAGCGCAGCGCGAATCTCGTCGAGCGTGGGGTCGGCGGGCAGGATAGAAGCCATAGGAGTCAGATAGGCTCCGCGCGGCGGCTCGGCAACCTAATCAAGACAAGCGCGGCGCCGACCATCACGCCACCGAAAATCTCGATCGCCGAGAGCGTCTCGCCAAAACCGATCCAGCCGGTCAGTGCGGCGAAGGCGGGTTGAATCAACAGCGTGAGGCCGATGACGAGCGGCGAAAAGCGCGGCAGCGACCAGATCATCAGCCCTTGACCGATCACCTGGCTTGCCAATGCGAGCAGGACCAGCGGGGTCCAGTTCTGCGGCATCACCGTTTCACCGAGGGCGAGCGCGGTGCCGAGGAGGATGGGCACGCACACTGCCGACGCGATCGCCAGCGCGGTCCAGGGGGCCAGTTCGCCGCGCACGCGTTGCATCAGGATAACATAGCCGGTGTAGAGCACGCCCGCGAGCAGGCTCAGAAGGTCTCCGACGAGATAATCGGAAGACAATTCATAGCTTTGCCCCATCACGAGCGCGGACCCCGCAAAGGCGAGCAGGATGGCGGCTGCCTGCCAGCCGCGCGGCATCGCGCGCGTCAGGAAGATGCCCCAGATGACGAGCAGCAGGCTGGCGCAATTGCCGAACAGGGTGGCGTTGGCGACCTTCGTCTGGAGGATACCGAGATGCCATGCGACCAGATCGAGTGCGAAGAAAAGGCCCGCGGCGCCCGCGATGAATATGGCTGGCCGCGGCGGCATCCGCCCGCCCGTCTCGCGCCAGGCAAAGATCAGTAACAGCGGCAGCGCGAGGGTCATCCGCCAGAAGGCCGAGGCCGTCGGGCCGGTATCGGCCATCCGCACGAGCATCGCCCCCAGCGACAGCGCGATGTTGCCGCCGATCAGCGCCGCAAAGGCCCAGCGGCTCGCACCGGTGCCCGCGGCCTCTGTTTCGTCGATACTATCCATCTTCGCTGTCATTTAGATTTTCTTTTGCTACGCACCATTGTGCCGGCGCCGCGACGTCCATAGCTTCGGTGCCCATAGCGGCGACCGTTCGGGGCGCCCATGCAAAAGTGAGCCGTGGAGGAATTATGGCCGTTTCGCTATTCGATCCGATTGAACTGGGCGCGATCAAGGCGCCAAACCGCATCATCATGGCGCCGCTGACCCGCGGCCGCGCGGGCCCGGGTTTTGTCCCGAACGAGCTGGCGCGCGACTATTATAGCCAGCGAGCGTCGGCGGGGCTGATCATTTCGGAAGCCACCGGCATTTCGCAGGAAGGGCTCGGCTGGCCCAACGCACCCGGTCTGTGGACCGACGCGCAGGTCGAAGGCTGGAAGCCGGTGACCGACGCAGTGCATGCGGCAGGCGGGCGCATCATTGCGCAGCTCTGGCATATGGGCCGGCTTGTCCATTCGGTGTTCAACGACGGAAAGCAGCCCGTCTCGGCGTCGGCGACGGTCGGCGAGGGCCGGGCGCATACACCGGTGGGCCGGATGGACCTCGAGGAAGCCCGCCCGCTGCGCCTCGACGAAATCCCGCGCGTGATCGCCGACTATGTGAAGGCGGCCGAAAATGCGAAGCGCGCCGGTTTCGACGGTGTCCAGCTTCACGGCGCCAACGGCTATCTGATCGACCAGTTTTTGCGTAACGGCAGCAATCTGCGCGACGATGATTATGGTGGTTCGGTCGAAAATCGCATCCGCCTGCTCCGCGAAGTCACCGAGGCGCTGATCGGCGTATGGGGCAAAGACCGTGTCTCGGTCCGCCTTTCGCCAAACGGGGCGACGCAGGGCGTCGACGACAGCGCACCCGAAACACTGTTTCCCGTTGCTGCCGCCGCGCTCGACGCGCTCGGCATCGCATTCCTCGAACTGCGCGAACCCGGCCCCGAGGGTACGTTCGGCCGGACCGATGTGCCGAAGCAGTCGCCGGCGATCCGTGCAGCGTTCAAGGGGCCGCTGATCCTCAACAGCGACTATGACGTGGCAAGCGCCGAAGCCGCGCTCGCCAGCGGCGTTGCCGATGCGATCGCCTTTGGCCGCCCGTTCATCGGCAACCCCGACCTTGTCGAACGGATCGAGAGCGGTGCCGAATGGGCCGCGGACAATCCGCAGACCTGGTATTCGCCAGGCGCGGCAGGCTACACCGATTATCCGGCGCTGGTGACGGCATAAGGTTACGGGATCCGGGTGGCGGTGCTGCCCGGATCAGCCCTTTTCGGCGAGCGCCTTGTCGACAAGGCCGGCCCCGATCGGCCCCAGGATGTTGCCGCCGAAGCGGAACAACAGGAAGGCGCCGACAAAGAGCAGCAGCGGCTCGAAGAACAGGGCGACGATTGCCGCGATGACAACCGCGAAAAAGAGGGTGACGAAGCCGCCGCTCAGCACCTGCTGACCTTTCGGGCCCAGTTCGATCGTGCGGGGGCCTTTGGCATCCCACCATTTGCCCGTGACGATCGTTTTTCGCGCTCCGGCTTGCAGGGGCCGGGAACTGGCGATTTGTGCGGGCGCGGAGCTGGCTATCGGAGCAGGTCTGTCGTTGGGGGCGTGGTTCCACGGCCGCTTGTTGCGCTCGGTGATCGCGGCAGCGACACGGTCCTTACCGCTCTGGGCCGCAGCTCGCGCCGCAATGGGCGCGGGCGTTTTCTGTGTTGGCGCGGGCCGGGCGCTCAGCCCCGATTCGGCGCGGGCCGCGGCGGACATGTCGGGCGCGGCGCTGGGTTTGGCGGGACGAATCGGCTCGACCCCCATGTTGCGGTCGTGCATGTCCATCCGCTCGGCCGCCGTTGGCGGCGTTTGGCCGGTTTCCTTGTCGATGACCACCAGCCGGCCGCCGCGTTCGACGACAGAAAAACGGCTGGGGGGCGGGCGATCAACCAATGCCGAATTGTTCCTTCAGGGCCAGCATGGCGAGGGCGGCTTTCGCCGCTTCGCCGCCCTTATCCTTGCGCGTCCTGTCGGCGCGCGCAAGCGCCTGTTCTTCATCCTCGACGGTGAGGATGCCGTTGCCGATAGCAAGCCCGTCGAGAGTCAGCGCCATGATGCCGCGCGCGCTTTCGTTCGAGACGACCTCGAAATGATAGGTTTCGCCGCGGATGACGACGCCCAATGCGACATAGGCGTCGTAACGTCCGCTGTCGGCGGCGAGCGAGATGGCGGCGGGCAACTCGAGCGCGCCGGGGACGGTTACCGTCTCGTGGCTATGCCCCTCGGCCTCGAGCGCGCTGCGCACGCCGTCGAGCAGCATGTCGTTGAGGTGCGAATAGAAGCGGGCTTCTGCGATCAGTACATGCGCCATTATTCGGCCTCTCCGGGGATCGAGCGTTCGCCGACGACCGACAGGCCATAGCCCTCCAGTCCGACGATATTGGTGTGCGACGGGGTGAGAAGCTCCATCGCGTGGACGCCGAGGTCGGCGAGGATCTGCGCGCCAATGCCATAGGTGCGAAGGTCCATGCCGCCCGACGGCGGGGGCACGGCTTCGGCCGCGGCGGAACCGGGGAGCGGCCGCATCAGCATCACGATGACGCCCGCGCCGGCTTCGCCGACGGCTTCCATCGAGCGCTGCAAGCGGCGCTTCTTCGGTCCGGGCTGGCCCATGATATCGTCAAAGATCGACACCGGATGCATGCGCACCAGGGTCACGCCTTCGGGATCGACCGCGCCCTTTTGCAGCACCAGATTGACGGTGCCGTCGATCTTGTTGCGATAGGATTTCAGCCGCCATTCGCCGCCATAATCCGATTCGAATGGCTCGTCGGATACGCATTCGACCAGTCGGTCGTTGCGGTGGCGATAGGCGATCAGGTCGGCGATGGTGCCGATCTTGAGCCCGTGGCGCCGCGCAAAGGGGACGAGGTCGTCGAGCCGCGCCATCGTCCCGTCATCGTTCATGATCTCACAGATCACGCCCGACGGGTTGAGTCCGGCGAGCCGACTGATGTCGACCGCCGCTTCGGTGTGGCCGGCGCGGACGAGGACACCGCCGTCGCGTGCGATCAGCGGGAAAATATGGCCGGGGGTGACGATATCGTCGCGGGTCTTTCCCCCGTCGATCGCGACGGACACGGTGCGCGCGCGGTCGCCCGCCGAAATGCCAGTGGTGACGCCTTCGCGAGCCTCGATCGAGGTGGTGAAGGCGGTTTCGTGCCGCGTTCCGTTGTTGCGGCTCATCAGCTCGAGCCCAAGCTCCTCAACGCGGTGCCGGGTCAGCGTCAGGCAGACGAGGCCGCGGCCGTGAGTGACCATGAAATTGATCGCGTCGGGGGTCGCCATCTGTGCCGGGATGACAAGGTCGCCCTCATTCTCGCGATCTTCGTCGTCGACCAGAATGAACATGCGGCCATTGCGTGCCTCGGCGATAATCTCTTCCGGGGTCGCCATCGGCGACAGATCGCTGCCGTTTGCGAGCCAGTTTTCCAGCTTGCGCAGCGTTTCGGCGGTCGGGTTCCAGCCAGGTGAATCGAGGTCGCGCAGGCTGTTGGCGTGAAGGCCTGCGGCACGTGCAAGACCCGAACGGGACATGGACCCGTCGTCGACGATGGCGCGGATGCGCTCGATGAGCTGTGTAGACATGGTTTTCATGTCTCACATGGAAATGTGATTGTCAATTAAGATATCACATTGAGTTGATCAATTGGGGCCAAAGGTTGGTCCGAGGTCGCGAATCGGCGTATCTGCCTTGGCGTTAAGCAGCGCGACAATTTGTCCGGTACGGTCATCGCGCGTGGCATAAGCGCGGGCCGACATACCGGCGACATGGTCGGCCTTGTCGGGATTGGCGCCACGTTTGATCAGCAAGCGGACCATCGCGACATTCTTTGACTGCACCGCCAGGATAAGCGCCGTTTCGCCGCGCCGATTGGCCTGATCGACGGGGGCCTTGTCATTGAGAAGTTCCTCGGCGCCGTCGGTGAAGTTGAGCAGCGCGGCGTGCATCAGCGGGGTCGTCCCCTGGCGGTCGGAGATCGACGGGTCGGCCTCCTTCCCCAGCAGGAAGCGTACCCAGGTGATGTCGCGCCGCTTGGTGACGATGATGAGGGCGGTTTCGCCAGTGTCCGGATTTCGTGCGTTGATCAGCGATGGATCGTCCTTCAACGCATCGGTCGCCTTGGTGCCGTCGCGGCTGTCGACCGCTTGCAAAAAGGCATAGCCGCCGCGGTACTGCGCCTGCGCGGGGCCGTGAAACAAGCCCGCAGCCGCTAGCAATGCAAGAACAAAAGAGGCGAGGCGAAACTCCGCGCGTCGAAACATGATCTGGGTGACCCCCGGCAGGAATCGCCGCGACAGCGCGACGAGAATGGTTGATTTTCGGCGGCTAGCCGACCAAGGCTGGCCGCATGATGAATATCGCAGATATGGGACAAAAGCTTGTCCGTGCAAGCCTGATCCTCGTTTTTGGTGCGGCGCTCGCAGGATGCAATGGTGCCGCCGATGCGCCGTCCGCCAAACCGCCGCTCGAAGGGGCGCGTATCGGTGGCCCCTTCACCCTCATGGACCAGAATGGCAAAGCCGTTCGCGATAGCGATTTCGCTGGGAAATACCGGCTTGTCTATTTCGGGTACAGCTTCTGCCCCGACATCTGCCCCGTCGATCTGCAAAAGCTGATGCGCGGACTGTCGCAGTTCGAAAAGGCCGATGCGGCGCGGGGTGCCAAGGTCGCGCCGCTTTTCATCACGGTTGATCCGGCGCGCGATACCCCCGAGGCGCTGAAACCTTTTGTTGCGCGCTATCATCCGCGCCTGCTGGGTCTCACCGGAACGCCTGAACAGATCGCTGCGGTCGCGAAGGCCTATGTCGTGACCTATAACAAGGTCGAGGGCTCGGCGCCCGACCGCTATCTGATGGCGCACAGCCAACTCGCGTTCCTGATGGATCCCACGGGCAAGCCGCTCGCGCTGTTACCGCTCGACGATCCGTCGACGGATCCCGACGAGGGCGCGCCCGACAAGGTCGCTGCTGAACTGGCGAAGTGGGTCAAGTGACGCGCGGCGAGGCGCCTCCTTTCTGGGAAGCGCCGCTCGCTAGCCTCGACGCCGGCCAGTGGGAGGCTTTGTGCGACGGCTGTGGCAAATGTTGCCTGCACAAGCTGGAGGATGAGGACACCGGCCGCATCTATCCGACCAATGTCGCGTGCCGGCTGCTCGACCTCTCCACCGCGCGCTGCGGCGATTACAAGCATCGTCGCCGCCATGTTCCCGACTGCCTGACGCTGACCAAAGCCAAGGTCGCCGACATCGAATGGTTGCCGCAAAGCTGCGCCTATCGCTTGCGCGCCGAAGGCGAGCCCCTGCCCGACTGGCACTATCTGGTCTGCGGCGATCGCGATGCGGTGCACCGTGCAGGCGAGTCGATCGTCGGTTGGACGGTGGGTGAAGATATGGCCGGGCCGCTCGAGAATCATCTTGTCGAACGCGTCGTCTGACTTCGCGCCCGAAGGGCCGCATATCTGGGTGGGTGACGACGCGTGGCCGGTGCGCGTCGTCCGTCATGCCCAGTCGCGCCGCTACCGCCTCGTCTTCGACGGCGCGCGCGGAGAATTGCGACTGACAGTGCCGCGGCGAACCAACGAGCGTGCAGCGCTTAAATGGGCAGGCGAACAGCAGCAATGGCTTGCCGAACAGGTCGGCAAGGCGGCGCTGCCGGTGGCTGTCGGACCGGGCGTGTCGCTACCCTTCCTCGGCGTCGACCGCTATGTCGACTGGCTGCCGACGGCGCCGCGGGCGATCTGGCTCGATGGCGAAGCGCTGCGCGTCGGCGGCCCCGCCGAAAGCGTCGGGCGCCGCGTCGAGCGCTGGCTAAAGGGGCAGGCGCTCGATCTGATGGAGCGCGAAAGCCGCGAGCTCGCGGCAACGGCGGGCCTCACGGTCGGCCGCGTCGGGGTCGGCGATCCGCGCAGCCGGTGGGGCAGTTGCACGCATGACGGCGACCTGCGCTACAGCTGGCGGCTGGTGATGGCGCCCGATCATGTCCGGCGCGCGACGGTGGCGCACGAGGTCGCGCATTTACGGCACATGGACCATGGCGCGGCGTTTCATGCGCTGGTCGACACATTGCACGATGGCGATGTCGCGGTGGCGCGTAGCTGGCTTCGCCGCGAAGGGCGCTCGCTCCACCGCTATCGTTTCGCGACCTAATCGGAGACTAGTTGGAAGCGTCCGGCTGGGCTCGCTGCGACGGCGCCTTGATGACCGGCGGCGTGGCAACCGTCTTGGGTTGGGCGCCGTTTTTCGGCGCCGCGCTGTTGTCGCCGGGGCCTCGCCGTCCGGTTTGTTCCTCGATCCACTGTTGATCGAGCACTGGTCCGTCTTCGGACGGCGCCGCCGGCTCGGCGCCTTCGGGCGTGCGGCTGTCATAGGGCAGCTCAATCGGCATGCCATTATCGTCGACCAGCCCGCCTTCGCCCGGCTCGCCCATATAGGCTTCGCCCTCGTCCTCGAGCTGCCATTCGGGCAGTACGACTTCGGTGTCGAACTGCTCGACCGGGCGCCTTGCGACCGCGACGCGCATATAGTCGGCAAAAGCCTTGGCGGGTGCGCGGCCGCCCTGCAGCCCGCCGACGGGTTTCGCATCATCGCGGCCCATCCACACGCCGGTGGTGATTCCGCTCGAAAAACCGAGGAACCAGCCGTCCTTGTTGCTCGACGTCGTCCCCGTCTTGCCCGCGACGGGGCGGCCGATCTGTGCCGCCTTGCCGGTGCCGGTGTTCACTGCGGTCTGAAGCAGGTCGGTAATTCCGGCGGCGACCCAATGGTCGACCAATGTCTGCCCGCGCTCGGCGGGGCGCTGATAAAGGAGGTTGCCGCTGGCGGTCGTCACCTTGGTGATGCCATAGGGCTGCACCGATATCCCGCCTCGCGATACAGCGGCAAAGGCGGCGGTCATGTCGATCACGCGAACTTCGGCGCTCCCGAGCACCATCGACGGGTGCGTATTGACCGGCGTCGTAATGCCGAAACGGCGCGCCATATTGGCGACCGCCGAAAAACCGACTTCATCGCCCAGCTTCGCGGCGACGGTGTTCACCGAATAGGCAAAGGCGCTGCGCAGATCCATCGTGCCCGAAAAACGGCCCGACGAGTTGCGGGGCGACCAGCCGTTAATCGTCACCGGTTCGTCGACGACCTGATCGCCGACCTTATAGCCCGCCTCGAGCGCAGCCATATAGACGAACAGCTTCCACGCCGATCCCGGCTGGCGCAGCGCCTGTGTCGCGCGATTATAGTTCGACGACACATAATCCTTGCCGCCGACCATTGCGCGCACCGCGCCGTCACGGTCGAGTGAGACGAGCGCACCCTGCACGCCGTTTGGCGTGTTTGCCTGGATCGATGCAGTCGCCGCACGCTGCATGCCAAGGTCGATCGTCGTATAGACGTCGAGTGCCTCGCTGCCCTCGTCGATCAGCATGTCGAGCTGTGGCAGCGCCCAGTCGCTGAAATAGCGCGCGCTATTCTGTCCGGTTTCCTTGGCGAGCTGGACATTGGCGGGCTCGGCGCTGTCGGCTTGCGCCTGCGTAATGACGCCGGCGTCGACCATGACATCAAGCACAACTCCGGCGCGGCCCAGCGCAGCGCTTGCGTCGGCGGTCGGCGAATAGCGCGACGGCGCCTTGACCAGCCCGGCCACCACCGCGGCTTCGGACAGCGACATTTCGGTCGCGCTATGACCAAAGAAGCTGTTCGATGCGGCGTCGATGCCATAGCTGCCGCCGCCGAAATAGACCTTGTTCAGGTAGAGCTCGAGGATCTCGTCCTTCGAGAATTTCCATTCGAGCGCGAGCGCAAGGATCATCTCGCGTGCCTTGCGGCGGAAATCATAGCTGTTCGACAGGAAGATGTTGCGCGCAAGCTGCTGCGTGATCGTCGATGCGCCCTGCAGACGGCGACCGCTGCCGCGGTTCTGCACCGCGACGGCCGCCGCGCGTACCATGCCGACGGGGTCGAGCCCGGGATGATAGCGAAAGCGCCGATCCTCGACCGCAACCATCGCATCCTGCATCACCTGCGGGGTTTCGCGCAGGGTCAGCCAGCGGCCATAATTCGGCCCGAGCGACAGGAAGACGGTCCCGTCGGCGGCGCGGACGCGAATCGTCTGGCCGGCAGGAGATTTCTTGAGCTCCTCGAAGCTCGGCATCCGCTGCACCGCGATACCGACGGCGACGGCAAGCGCGACAAGCCCGACAACCGCGAGACCAAGGCCCCAACGGAAGATCCGCCGCACCCAGACGCGGACGCGGGACGGCGTGCCGTCGGGCGTGCCGTTCCGTTTGCTGGACGATGACGATTTATTCGACGAAGCCTGCTGTCTTTCGCGGCGCAAAGCCCGTGTTCCTTCCCTCGCGTCGCCCCTGATGCATCAGACCGGCGCGGACGGTTCAGTCGCTGCCGGTTGTCGCCTCATCCTGCCCGCGACCCTCGAAGTCAAGCGCCGCGCTGTTGATGCAATAGCGCAGGCCCGTCGGTCCGGGGCCATCGGGGAAGACGTGGCCGAGGTGGCCTTCGCATTTTGCGCAGCGTACCTCGGTACGTACCATGCCGTGGCTGGAGTCGGTCAGCTCCTTGACGGCGGCATTCTCGGCGGGCGCAGTATAGCTGGGCCAGCCCGACCCGCTGTCATATTTGGTGCGGCTGTCGAACAGAGGCTCGCCGCATCCGGCGCAGCGATACAGGCCGTCGCCCTTGTGATCGGTATATTTGCCGGTAAAGGCGCGCTCGGTGCCGCCCTCGCGCAGCACGTGGCGGGCCATCGGGTCGAGGTCGGTGTCGGATTTCACGTTGGTCATGGTGGCTGAGCTCCTGAGGGGGCCGCCCTGTTTCGGGCATCCCCGCGTTAGATCCTATATCGGTCCGAACGCGCCTTGCTGCAAGGGCGCACCGCTCAGCCGCCCCGGATTCGCGTCGCGCGCATCGCCCAGCGGACGAGCGGGGGAAAGCTTGCCGCCAACGACGTCAAACGACCCGCCGTCCGCGGATTTTCGCCTGCGCGCCAGACGAGGTTCGCGATGGCGAAGGGCCGCGTCATGCGCGCCGCGAGTTCGCGCTGAAACAGGGGGGCGGCGCCCGCATTGCCGCGACGCCAAGCCGCTACTGCCGCTTCGGCGCTGGCGAAGGCCAGCCCCATGCCTTCGCCCGCCAGACTCGGGATCACCCCGGCCTGGTCGCCGAGCCGGAACAGCCCGGCCGCGGTCTCGCCGGTCCGCCAGCCATAGGGGACGTGCCCGATCGCATCGACGCCCTGCGACCAGTCGGCAAACGCCAATCGCTCGCCGAGCCGCGGATGCGCGTCGCCGAGCGCGCGGAGCAGCGCGGCAGGCTCGCCCCCCGTTTCATCGAGGCGCGACTTGTGCGCCGCGAGGCACAGGTTGGCGCTGCCATCCTCCTGCCGCACCAGCCCGGCATAGCCGCGATCGAACAGGTGAAGCTCGACCGCATCGCCGATCAGCCGGTCGAGCGCGGCATTTTGCGGAAGCCTCAGCCGCAGGCCCATCACCGGATCTGCGCGCTGCCATGCTGCCGGCTCGCGCGGAAAGCCGCGAAATCCATGCTTGCCCGCCGCGAGGAAAAGCGCCGGGGCGGACAGGAGGACGCCGTCGCGCGTCTGCACGCCACTGCCCTCGATCAGGGTGGCATGGACACCGCGTTCCAGCGCGGCTCCGGTGTCCTCGGCGGCGGCCTGCAAGGCGCTGTCGAGACGGCGGCGCGATATGCCCATCGCGACATCGGGCAGCGCGGTTTCGCTGATTCTCCGGCCGGCGAACAGTCGCACGCGCCCGACCTGCTGGCCGCCGAGCGTCGCCCGGTCGATACCGAGCGCGTCGAGCCGCGCGAGCGACTTCCAGCTCAGGAAGCCGCCGCACAGCGCGTCGCCGGTTTCGCGGGCGCGTTCGAGCAGCAAGGTTTTTGCGCCGGAGCGGGCCAGGCCGATCGCTGCTGCCGACCCTGCGGGGCCTGCACCGATGACGATCACCTGCGGGTTTGTCACCGGATGCGCTCGACGCACAGCCGATAAGGAAAACTGCGGAAGATGCGGCAGGCCTCGGCGGTTTCGGGCAGCGCCTCGGTCAGCATCGCCCGCCACTCGGCGCGGCGGAAGCTGCGTCCGACCGATAATTGCCCATCGCGGCGGACGATCGGGTCGACGCGCGCCAATGTGGCGAGCAGCGGATAGCCGGCAAAGGGCAGGCGTTGGCGGTGAAGGTCGTTGACCAGCCAGCCGCGCGCCGCCTCCCCGTCCATGAAGCGCAGGAATTCGGCGCGCTGACCCGCCGTCATATGATGGGTGACGAGGCTGGAGAGGATGATGTCCCATCCCTGCCCTGCAAGAGCCCGATAATCGCCGGTGATCAACCGTGCCCGCTCACCCAGACGCACCGCCGCCACCGCCTCGCTCTTGCGATTGAGGTCGACGCCGACAAGGTCGAGCGCGATCCCACGCTTTTCGCCCCAATTTGCGATCCGTGCGAGCATGTCGCCCGCGCCGAACCCGACATCGAGGATACGCCATGGGCGGTCGCCAACGCCGCGCGCGCGGACGCGATCGAGAAAGCCCAGTGTCGGCCGCGGCGCCATCGTCAGCCCGTTGATCCGCGACAGGTCGGCGAGCACGCGGGCATAGCGTTCGGGCGGAAGCTCGGCCGCGTCCATTTCCTCTTCGCGCTCGATCGGGACACGAAGGCGGGTGAAGGGGTTCATGATGCGGTGAAGCGGATCGCTTCGGCGGCGAGGCCGGGACCAAAGGCGATCGCGATCCCCTCCCCCGTCGCGCCGCGCGCCATCATGTCGGCGAGCACGAACAGGATGGTTGCCGACGACATATTGCCGAACCGTGCGAGCACCGCGCGGCTGTCGGCAAGAGCATCCGGAGGAACGCCCAACGCATGTTCGACGGCATCGAGCACCGAGCGCCCCCCGGCATGAACCGCAAGCAGCGGTGGCGGATCGCCGGTCCCGAAGAGCTGATCGCGCACGGCAGGGGCCGACAGCGCCTCGCGCAATCGCCCCGGAACCTCGCCCGACAAATGCATTTCGAAACCCTTGTCACCAATGTCCCAGCGGATCAGGTCGGCGCTGTCTTCGAGCGCGAGGCTACGGCCTTCGCCCAGTTCGAGTCCGTGCGGCGCGGCCGATACGATGCCCGCCGCCGCGCCGTCGCTGAACTGGAGCATCGCCAGCAAGGGTTCGGGTTTGTCGGCAAGGCTGAGGTGTAGCGTCGACAGTTCGACACTGACGACCAGCACCACCGCGCCGGGTTCGGAGCGCACGATATGCCGCGCGGTGCGCAGCGCAGTGACCCCCGCATAACATCCCATGAAGCCGATCAGCACGCGCTCGACCGACGGCGAGAGGCCGAGCCGGCGCGCGATGATCTGGTCGATTCCGGGCGCGACAAAGCCGGTGCAGCTTGCGACGACGATATGGGTGACGCGGGCGGGGACGAGCGCGTCGCCGAGCGCCGCAATCGCCTGCATCGCAAGATCGGGGGCGTGGTCGGCATAGGCGGCCATGCGCGCCGAGGTCGGCGGCAGGCCGGGGACGTCGTAGAAGCCGCCCGCGGCAACCGGCGACCCACCGTTGGCTGTCGGTGGCAGGACCGACCAGCGATGGTCGATTCCCGACCGCGCCGTCATGCGCGCAAAGATCGCGCGGACGCGCTCGTCGGCCAGTCGCGGCGTCGCCCAGTCGATGAACGCAGTATGGATATCGTGCCCCGGCACCGCAGTGGCGAGGGCGTTCAGCCGGGGGGACGGCGGAGGGTTGGTCATCGCGCACATGTGGCCGAAAAGCAGGAAACAGGCCAGCGATTAGCGCCGCGCCCGCTTTACCGCGGATTAACCATGGGCGCGCTATGGCCACAGCCGTGAAACTGCGTCTTTTTCTTGGGGCTGTGCTGGCGTTTGCCAGCCCGTCGATCGCGGCGGCGCAGTGCATGCTCTGTGCGCAGGACAAGCCCGAAAGTGCCGCCGCGCGCAAAGCGGAGACGCCGCTGCGCGTCAACGTCGAAACCCAGCTCGACATGGGCCGGGTCGCGGTCGGTGCGATGGGTGGCGAGGTCGAAGTCGATCCGGTGTCGGGCGTGCGCCGCGTCCGCGGCGATGTCGTCGACCTTGGCGGTTTCGCCCTGACCGGCGTCGTCACCGTGCGCGGCGAGCCGGGCGCCGAGGTGCGCGTCATCCTGCCCGCGACCGTCGACCTTGAGGGCGGGCATGGCCGCACCGCGCGTGTCACCGGGCTTGTCACCGACCTGTCCGCCGCGCCGCGACTGGGCGCCGATGGGCGGCTGCAGTTCCGCTTCGGCGGCCGGCTTCAGATCGCCGGCCTCGACGACGGCGATTATCGCGGGCGGATTCCGGTGACGGTGGAGTATCAATAAGGCGAGCTGTCGGGTTGTGGCCCGCAACTGCTTCGTCTTCCGCTGCTCGGCTCACTCCAAAGAAAAAGGGCGGCCCCGTCGGGACCGCCCTTGTTTCTGTACCTTGGCTTGAAAGCGTCAGGCTGCCTTGGGCAGCGCCGCTTTCGCCTGGGCGATGATCGTCCCGAAGACATTGCCTTCGTTCATCGCGAGGTCGGCCATGACCTTCCGGTCGAGCTCGATCCCGGCCAGCTTCACGCCGTGCATGAACTGCGAATAGGTCAGGCCTTCGGCGCGAACCGCAGCGTTGATGCGCTGGATCCACAGACCGCGGAAATTGCGCTTCTTAACCTTGCGGTCGCGATAGGCGTATTGGCCGGCCTTTTCGACCGCCTGCTTGGCGATACGAATGGTGTTCTTGCGACGGCCGTAATAGCCCTTCGCCTGTTCCAATACGCGTTTGTGCTTGGCGCGCGTGGTGACGCCGCGTTTGATGCGTGACATGCCTTAGCGCTCCTTACTTCAGGCCGTAGGGCGCCCAGAGGCGCACATGGGCCACATCCGAATCGCTCAGCACACTGGTGCCGCGGTTGGTGCGGATATATTTCGAATTGTGCGAAATCAGGCGGTGACGCTTGCCGGCAACGCCGTGCTTCACTTTGCCCGAGGCGGTGAATTTGAAGCGTTTCTTCACACCGCTCTTGGTCTTCATTTTGGGCATTTTGGTCTCCTTTTGAAGTCCGTTTGCGTATCGACCTGGCAGCCCTTTCAGCCAGTCGACACAATCGGAAGCGGGGCGCTTAGGGAGATTCGCACCGAAATGCAAGCAACGAGGCCATTTAAACGCGTGCGCGACCCACCTTGCCGTGTTCCGCGACCCGTTCGCGTGCATATTCGGCGAGGACAGCGATGGCGGCGCCGGCGGTATAGCAGAAAATGTCTCCGACGCTGAAGGCCGTTCCCAATACGACTCTCGCGACCGCGTGATCCGACAGGCCGAAAAGGTCCAGCAGGTTCATCGCCTGCCCGATTTCCACCGCGAGGCCGACAGCCAGAGCGGCGAGGGCAGCGGGGATTATGCGCAGCGTCGTTATGGCGCGTAGCGCCAGATAAACGAGAATCACCGCGAGAACGTCGCCGAGATAGGGGCGCACGAAGCCGTCGCGGACCCACAGGGCGATCGCGGTTTCCACCAGAAAAACAAGGATGGCAGCGACGGCATAGCCGGGCTGCCACGATGGCGCGACAGGGGCCGGGCGCGGCATCGCCTCAGCCGTGATCGTGGTGGCAGGCGAGCCCTTCGATCACATCCTCGAGCCGCGCCGGATCGCCGAGCGCGATGACATGTCCCGCGCTGTCGGCGTTTAGCGGGTCGCCGTTCCAGTCGCACATCGTTCCGCCGGCGCCTTCGACGACGGGGACCAGCGCCGCATAATCGTGGAGCTTCAGCCCCGCCTCGACCACCAGATCGACATGGCCGCTCGCGAGCAGGCCATAATTATAACAGTCGCCGCCGAAGATCAGGCGTTTGTGCGCGGTCTTTGCCGCGAGCGCCATGAAATGTCCGGCATCATGGTCGCTGAAATATTGCGGGCCGGTCGTCGCGAGCACGGCGTCGCCAAGGTCGCGGCAGGTACGCGTGCGCGCGGGCTTGCCGTTGAACAGGGTCGGTTGCCCGAGCGCGCCGACCCAGCGTTCGCCGTTGATCGGCTGATCGATGATGCCGAGCACAGGCCAGCCATCCTGCAAGAGCGCGATCAGCGTGCCGAAGATCGGGCGACCGGCCATGAAGCTGACGGTGCCGTCGATCGGGTCGAGCACCCATTGGCGCGACGCGTCGGTGCGCTCGGCGCCATATTCTTCGCCGATGATGCCGTCGCGCGGCGCTTCGGCATCGAGCAGGCGGCGCATCGCCGCCTCGGCGCCGCGGTCGGCCTCGGTTACGGGCGACGCATCGGCCTTCGCTTCATGGGCGAAGGCGGTGCGGAAGAGGGGACGGATCGCTTCGCCGGCGGCGTCGGCGAGGCGATTGGCGAGAATGAGATCGGAGGTGAGCGACATGCGGTCACCGCTAGCGCAGCCGCGCCGCGCCCGCCACCCCCGAGCGGCGGAAGCAGGGTCCAATCACCCGATATATCAAATGTACAAAAATGATATAATTTGTAAAAATGGGCTCATGTCCGACCGAATCTCTGCCGACCTTCTGCTCGCCGTTTTCGCGCGCACCGGTTTTCGCAAAGCGTCGATGGAGGATCTGGCGCGCGCCACCGGCGTGTCGCGTCAGGCGCTCTACAATCGCTTCGGATCGAAGGCTGTGCTGGCGGAATGGGCAGCGACGTCGCTGATCGAGCGGTCGCTCGCCGATGCGCTCCGCAGTCTGGAAAATCCCGGCGCTACGCTGGTCGTACGCCTGTTTGCTGCGCTCGATGCGTGGGCAGGACAGCATATGGCGATGCTGCGCGCGTCGCCGCACGGGATCGAAGTGGCGGTGATGGTGGCCCCCGAACCGGGTGAGATGGTGCGCGCCGCCGAACGCAAGCTTGTCGCTGCGATGGCGAACGCGATCCGGCTCGGCGGACCCGGCGCGGCGGTGTCGCGCGCCGGCAGCATGGCGCAGGCGCTGTGCTGGACCGCCAAGGGCCTCGTCCATGCGGCGCCCGATCATGCAAGCTTTCGCCGCGAACTGGAATTGATCGCCGGCGCGCTGCTCGCGCGCTGAGACCGATCAGTCGAAGAGCGAGGAGACGCTCGATTCGTCGGCGATGCGCTTGATCGCTTCGCCGAGCAAAGGCGCGACGGTCAGCGCGCGGACCTTGCTGCTGTCGTTGACGGCGTCGGTCGGCTGGATCGAATCGGTGATGACCAGTTCGGTGAGTTCGCTCGCGTCGACGCGGGCGACCGCGCCGCCCGACAACACGCCGTGGGTGCAATAGGCAACGACACCCTCGGCGCCCGCGGCCTTCAGCGCGGCGGCAGCGTTGCAGAGCGTACCGGCCGAATCGACGATATCGTCGATCAGGATGCAGAAGCGGCCCTTCACGTCGCCGATGATGTTCATGACCTCCGACTCGCCGGCGCGCTCACGGCGCTTGTCGACGATCGCGAGCGGGGCGTTGTCGAGCCGCTTGGCCAGCGCGCGCGCGCGCACCACGCCGCCGACGTCGGGCGACACGACCATCAGATTCTTGCCCGCAAAACGCGCCTGGATATCGGCGCTCATCACGGGTGCGGCATAGAGATTGTCGGTCGGGATATCGAAGAAGCCCTGAATCTGCCCCGCGTGCAGGTCGATCGCGAGGACGCGGTCGGCGCCCGAGGTGGTGATGAGATTGGCGACCAGCTTGGCCGAAATCGGGGTGCGCGGGCCGGGTTTGCGGTCCTGGCGGGCATAGCCGAAATAGGGGACGACTGCGGTGATGCGCTTTGCCGAGGCGCGGCGCAGCGCGTCGGTGATGATGAGCAATTCCATCAGATTGTCGTTCGCCGGGAAATTGGTCGGCTGGACAATGAAGACGTCCTGGCCGCGGACATTTTCGTGAATTTCGACAAAGACCTCTTCATCGGCGAAGCGGCGGACGCTGGTGTCGGTCAGCGGCAGTTCCAGATAGTCCGCGATCGCACGGGCGAGCGGCAGGTTGCTGTTGCCGGAGATGAGTTTCATGGCGCGCAAGGCCCTTTCGCAGCGGATGGGATTGCGCGCCCCCTTACCCAGCCGGGACGGGAAGGGGAAGGGGTTAAAGCCATCCGGCCGTGCGCAATTGCGGCATCATGTCGCGCGCGACGGGCACTTCATGCCCGCCGGTCAGGATAATGACGGCCGTCCGCCCGTCACGGCGCACCGACGCGACGGCGTCGCGGGCTACCCACCAGCTGCGATGAACACGCAGGCCTTGGACGTTGCCGAGCCGGTCGATGGCATCGCGCATCCGCATCAGGACAAGCTCCTCGCGGCCGTCGCCGATGACGCGGACATAATGGTCTTCACCCTTCAGCGCACGAACGGGACCGAAGCCGGGCGGGAGCGGTAGCGCCGCTATGGCAAGGGGTGGCGCCTCCTGCTTGGGCTGTGCGACTGGCGGGGCCGTCGGGAGGTCGGCCGCCGTATCGGCGCGCTCGAACAGTGCGGCCATCGTGGTGAAGGCGACCGCCGAGATGACGCAGATATAGAGGTACATCGTCCAGAAGCCGGACCAGCCGAGGGTTTCGGCGAAATCCATGCGCGTCGCCATCATCGTGATGATCAGGGTCAGCGGGACGCCGGCGACGGCGATCGCGAGCAGCTTGCCGGCGAAGCGTGGCAGTCCGGTCGCCTCGCACAGCCAGTTCGCGACGACGCCGGTGGGGCGAAAGAGCATATAGCCCGCGAGCAGCCAGACCACCCAGCTGACCATCCGCTGCGCGGGCGGCGCGTCAAAGGTGCCGAACGGGCCGAGTAGCCCGATGAGCAGCCCGAGCGCGATCATCACCAGCAGTTCGATCGTCAGCCGCTTCAACATGTCGCGCCTTGTGCGTGCCATTTCACGAAGCGTCAATTGGCCAAACGCCCCGTTTTGCGAAGAAATCCGCCGGCTCGGCGAAGATGCGATTGCCCGCGAACGGCGCAAGGGCAGGGAGGAGGCATCGACGCCAGGCAACAGGATTTTACCGATGACCGCTCCCGCTCCCAACCCCTCCCGCGCCGCGCATCTTCGTCGCATCGGCTTTTTCATGGTGCTGGTCGTCGGTGCGATCGCCGGGGCCGCGCTCCTCCGTTCGAGTGGCGGCGGACCGGCTTATCAGACCCCGCCGCTTGCGATCTGGGTCCATCTCGCGACGGTCGTTCCCGCGGTTCCGCTCGGCGCATGGCTGCTCGGGCGTCAGCGCAAGGGCGACGCCTTGCATCGTATCGCCGGGCGCGTCTGGGCGCTGATGATCGTCGTAACGGCGATCGACAGTTTCTGGATCCGCACGATCACCGGCGGTATCGGGCCGATCCACCTCTTTTCGGTGCTCGTCCTGGTGCAGGTGCCGCGCGCGATCTGGTTCGCAAAAACCGGACAGATCGACCGGCATTTGCGGACCATGCGCGGGACCTATTTCGGGCTGATCGCAGCGGGCGTGGTTGCCATGGCGCCGGGGCGGACTCTCTGGACGCTTCTCTTCGGTTGAACGGGACAGGTGGTTGGTCGTAAAGCCGGGGCATGACCCAGCAGCTCTCTATCGTCCTTTCGCAAATGACCCAAGTCGTCGGCGACCTCGCCGCCAACGCCGCAGCGATGCGCGAAGTGCGGGCGCGACACCCGGATGCCGATCTGATCCTCTACCCCGAGTTGCAACTGATCGGCTATCCGCCCGAAGATCTGGTGCTGAAGCCCGCACTGGCGGAGCGCGCCGCGAAACTGCTCGCCGAGCTGGCGGCCGATACCGCCGATGGCGGCCCGGCCATGCTGGTGGGTTCGGTCGAGCGGGAAGGCGATGCGCTCTACAATATCGTCGCGCTGCTCGACGGCGGCCAGATCGTTGCGACGCGGCGGAAGCATGAGCTTCCCAATTACGGCACGTTCGATGAAAAACGCGTGTTTGCCCCGGGCCCGCTTCCCGATGTGGTCGCGTGGCGCGGGATCAGGCTCGGCTTGCCGATCTGCGAGGATGGCTGGCTGCCCAAGGTTTGCCAGCATCTCGCCGGGCAGGGCGCCGAGCTGCTGATTTCGGTCAATGGCAGTCCTTACGAGATCGACAAGGACGATCGCCGCCTGAGCCAGGTTTTTGCGGGCCGTGTCGCCGAAACCGGTCTGCCGCTGATTTTCCTCAACCGCATCGGCGGACAGGACGAGCTGGTGTTCGACGGCTGCTCGTTCGTGCTGAATGCCGATGGCAGCACGGCGCACCGGCTGACCGATTGGGAGCCCGAGGAGCGCGTCACGCGCTGGACAAAAGGCGCGGCGGGCTGGATCTGCGACAGCGGGGCGATTGCCGAGTGGGAAGCGCATCCCGCCGACATCTACAGCGCGATGATTCTGAGCCTGCGCGACTATGTCGAACGCAACCGCTTCCCCGGGGTCGTGCTCGGCCTGTCGGGCGGGATCGATTCGGCGATCTGCGCCGCGATCGCCGCCGACGCGCTCGGCCCCGACAAGGTGTGGTGCGTGATGATGCCGAGCCGCTTTACCAGCCAGACGAGCCTCGACGATGCCGCGGGCTGCGCCGACATGATCGGGTGCAAGCTCGACACGATTTCGATCGTCCCCGCGGTCGAGGCGTTCGATGCGATGCTCAGCGGGACCTTCGCCGACAAGGACGTCGATATCACCGAAGAAAATGTCCAGTCGCGCATCCGCGGCGTGACGCTGATGGCGCTCAGCAACAAGTTCGGTCCGATGCTGCTGACGACGGGCAACAAGAGCGAGATGAGCGTCGGCTATGCGACGATCTATGGAGACATGGCGGGCGGCTATAACCCGCTGAAGGACGCGTATAAGATGACGGTGTTCGCGGTGGCCAAGTGGCGCAACGAGAATGTGCCGCGCCTGTCGCGCAATCCTGTCACTCCGGTGATGCCGGACACGATCATCACCAAGCCGCCAAGCGCCGAGCTGCGCCCCGACCAGAAGGACGAGGACAGCCTGCCGCCTTACGCCGATCTCGATCGCATGCTTCACATGCTGGTCGAGGAGGAAGCGAGCGTCGACGATGTTGTCGCGCGCTATGGCTTCGATCGCGACGCCGTGGTGCGGATCGAGCGGCTCCTGATGCTCGCCGAATATAAACGCCGTCAGGCGCCGCCGGGGGTCAAGCTGTCGACGCGCAATTTCGGCCGCGACCGCCGCTATCCGATCACCCACGGGTTCCGGACGGCATGATCGCATCGCTTCTCCTCATGCTCGCCGCCGCTGCCATGGCGGAGCCTGAGGCGCCGTGCGAATATTGTTCGGCGATTTTCGACGATGTTCGCCTCAACGCGATGATCGGAAACGGCAACGTCGAAGTGAGCAACGAATGGGCTGCGGGCCGCGACGGGGACAATGTTTCGATCAAGATCGAGGAGATCAGCTGCAATGACGGGCGTGCGCGCCGAAAATGCAGTTTCACGCTCCGCCGGATGCTGACGCGGAACGGAATCGCGACAACCGATCCGTCCTTGCCTGAACGCCTGCAGTGCACCGCCAAGCTGAAGCAGCTTGACGAGGGGTGGGGCGTCGAACATTCGCCGCCGCGCCGCGTGGGACATTCCCGCACATCCATGAAATGCCAGAGAATAGAATCAGCTGCATGACCGTCGTTACCCGCTTCGCTCCTTCACCGACCGGCACCCTGCATGTCGGCAATGTCCGCACCGCGCTTCACAACTGGCTGTGGGCACGCAAACATGGCGGGCGCTTCCTGCTGCGGATCGACGACACCGACCTCGAACGTTCGAAAGAGGAGTATGTCGATGCGATTCGCGCCGACCTTGCCTGGCTCGGTTTCGATATCGACGGCGAGGAGCGGCAGTCGGCGCGCTTTGCGCTTTATGAGGCTGAATTTGCCAAGCTGGCGGCGGCGGGCCGCGTCTATGCCTGTTACGAGACGCCCGAAGAACTCGACATAAGGCGCAAGATATTGCTCTCGCGCGGGCTTCCCCCGGTTTACGAACGCAAGCCTGCCGATGCGCCGGTGCCTGCAGGCGTCGCGCCGCACTGGCGCTTCCGGCTCGATCATGACGCCGCGATCGAGTGGGCCGATATGGTTCGCGGACCGCAGCATTTTGAACCTAAAACCATGTCCGATCCCGTGGTGCGCCGCGCCGATGGCAGCTGGCTTTACCTGTTGCCGAGCGTGATCGACGACATTGCGATGGGCGTTACCCATGTCGTGCGCGGCGAGGATCATGTGTCGAACACCGCGACGCAGATCCAGATGTTCGCGGCGCTCGGCGCTGCACCGCCCGCCTTTGCGCATGAGGCGCTGCTCGTCGGGACCGAGGGGAAGCTGTCGAAACGGCTGGGCTCGCTCGGCATGGCGAGCCTGCGCGAGGACGGGATCGAGCCGATCGCACTCGCCGCGCTGCTCGCGCGGTTGGGGACGAGCGACCCGGTCGAGCCGGTGACGAGTCTTGCGCCGCTGATCGAGGGAATCGATTTTGCGCGCTTCGGCCGGGCTCCGGCGCGCTTCGACGAGGCCGAACTGGCGTTGCTCAACCAGAAGATCCTTCACCATACTGACCATGCGGCCGTCGCAGCGCGGCTGCCCGTCGCGATCACCGAGGCGCGTTGGAATGCGATTCGTCCGAACCTGATGACGGTCGCCGAGGCGGCCGACTGGGTGCCGATATTCGACGGGCCGTTTGTTCCTGTGGCGGCAGACGAGGCCGATCGGGCGGTGCTCGCCGTGGCAGCAACCGCGGCCCCGGCGATCGATTGGAGCGCCGACCCCTGGCATGCGCTGACCGCCGCCGTGAAGGAGGCGACGGGGACCAAGGGCCGCGCGCTTTTCCTGCCGCTGCGCCGCGCGCTGACCGGGCGCGATCACGGCCCCGACATGGCTGAACTGCTGCCGCTGATCGACAAGGACCAGGCGGTGGCGCGGCTTTCGGCCGCCTGACAGGCCCTCGTCGCGTTGCCGTAATGCTTG
Organism: Sphingopyxis sp. GW821-FHT10B01; assembly: GCF_059415685.1. NCBI lineage: Bacteria > Pseudomonadati > Pseudomonadota > Alphaproteobacteria > Sphingomonadales > Sphingopyxidaceae > Sphingopyxis > Sphingopyxis sp. GW821-FHT10B01. The sequence continues at coordinate 641,749 of NZ_JBWKNS010000002.1, forward strand.
CTTACCGATCTGCTTGACAAGATAAGTGATGTTATAATATCACTTCAATCTGACTTGGCCGACGGGGATGGTCAAAACGCCGCGAGGCCGGGTCATTGAGGCAAGGAGAGATGCCATGACCCTGATACCCTTGATTTCAGCCATATTGGCGGTGCCCGAGGCCACCACCGCGCCTGCCGGAGCGTCGGCGACCTTACCGCGCAACAGCTATGGCAGCGATAACGGCCGCCACCCGGTCGCGGCGCTGCTTGCGGTGGGATTGCCCGCCGCGCTTGTCGTGGCGGTCGCGCTGTCGCCGATGATCATCGTGCACGAGCCGGAAACCTCTCCGTCGCGGTGGAAGTCGGTCATCTTGTCGAAGCCGCCCGAACCGCAGCCCGAGGCCCGGGCACAAGAGAAAGCGGTGAAAAGCACCCCCACGACGGTCGAAACGCCGTTCAAACCGCTGGCGCAGGATCCGCCCTTCGCCGGGCCCGAAAAGGGCTATGAATTGCCGGCGGGAACCGGAACCGGGCCCGTGGTGCCCGAAATCATCGACCTGCCATCTCCACCAAAGCTGGTGCTCGCACAGCTCGATCAGCGCTATGCGGGTCTTTTTCAGCCCGACTATCCGGCGCGCGCGCAGCGCGAAGGGATCGAGGGCGTTGCGGTGGTCCGCGTGCTGATCGGCACCGACGGACGGGTTAAGGCAGTCGAGCTGGTCAGCACCGACGATCCGGCGTTTTTCGAGGCGACGAAACGGCGTGCGCTCACCAAGTGGCGCTTCAAGGCTGCGACGCGCGGCGGCGTGCCCGAGGAAAGCTGGAAGGAAATGCGCGTTCGCTTCGAGATCAAGAACGCCTGATATCGGGAACCGGACCCCTCCCGGGCGGGCGGCCCTGTGCCGCCCGCCCGCTCCTTTTGCTTGACAGAAGCGCCGAATCCGGTCAGAGGCGCGCGGATATTGGAAGCGGCGCCTTGTGCGCGGCCCTCCATGTTTTTTCACACCAACGTCGGGGCCCCTAGTCCCGCCGCATCGGTCGGACCTCCGGCGGATGTGCAGATTTTTCGAGGAACAGGGCCATGGCCAAGCCGACGACCGTCAAGATCAAGCTGGTGAGCACCGCTGACACGGGCTTTTTCTATGTCACGAAAAAGAACCCGCGCACGATGACCGAAAAGATGTCGGTGCGGAAATATGACCCGCGCGTGCGCAAGCATGTCGAGTTCAAGGAAGCCAAGATCAAGTGATGCATCGATCCGTTCGGCAACGCTGAACGGAATGGCGCTGCATCAGCACAGATCCAGAGGGCGGCCATTTGCGCCGCCCTTTTTCGTGCCTGGATGCCGGCTGTCCCCGGGAGTGGGTCGCATCGTTGAACATTACGCTTGTTCACGAGCAGAATTGTCGGCCGCAAATGGATCGGTGGCCTTCAGAACGTCCAGAACGGACATCTGCTCCCACCATTCTTGCAAGGACAGGGCATCGCTTCCTTCCTGCGCGCGCACAAAATAGTCGATCACCGGCGCAAGATGGCAGTCGGCAAGGGTGATGTCGCGCCCGGTCAGGACGTCGCCTTCTCTGGCGACGCGGTCCAGAAACGACAGGATTTTACGGGAGGCCTCAAGGCCCAGATCGACTTCCGCTCGACTGGACGGCTCGCCAAAATACGGGCGGAAAAAGGCGTGTGACGACACTTGCCTGACCATGGGCCAATACGCATAGGCGTCGATGACCGCGATGACCTGGTCCATTCGGGCCAGGGCGGCGTCACGCTCCGGCTGCAGCGGCGGGCCATGGAATGCCCGATCGACATAGCGTGTGATCGCACCCGTTTCGAACAGCTCGAACGCCCCGTGGACCAGTACGGGAACCCGGCCGAACGGGTGCAACATCCAATGGGCTTCCGCGAGTTCGGCGAACGGATTGACCTCAACCGTCTCGTGCGCGACCCTTTTCGATAGCAGGGCCAACCGGGCGATCCGGTTATAGACACTGTATCGGTACCCATGAAGATGAACCGCGGTCGCCATACACACCTCCGCGCGCCCTTCTGGGCGAGGTTGGTGATGATGGCAAATCGGGGCACAACCGGCGCGAGCCTCATCGCTCGCGCAGTGGACGCCGTGCGATATCATTTTCGATGACGTTACGGATCGTGATCAGCGTCTTGAACGAATGGACGCCCTTGTCCTCGCCGAGCGCGCGACGGGTGAAGACGTCATAATCCTCCATCGAGCCGACCTGAACCTTCAACAGGAAATCATCGTCGCCGGTCACATCCCAGGCACCGGTGATTTCGGGATGGTGGACAATCTGGCGCGCGAAATTGTCCATGGTCTGTGGCCCCGCCTGCTCCATCCGCACAAGGACATGCATGGTGAGCGCCGACCCGGTCAGCGCCGGGTTCACCACGGCGATATCGGCGACGATGATCTTTTCGTCGCGTAGCCGCCGCAAGCGGCGGAGCACCGCCGACAGGGAGAGGCCGACCTTCTCGGCCAATATCCGCGCGGGTTCGAGGTTGTTCTGGCGAACGAGGTCGAGCAGCCGCCGGTCAAAATCGTCGAGATCGGCCATTTTTCGCATGATGACCGATATAGTGCGAAAATTGGTCGATGCTACGGTCAATTTGGGCGCCAATCACCACCAGGCCGGAAGTAAAAGGAGCCGGTAGCCGCCGGGGCCGTCAGGCCCGCTCCCCTCCCTGCGGCGGCCCACTTGAAGGAGAAGAACAATGGTTCAGTCCAGCGAAACGAAACTGATCAGCCGTTGGTGGCGTGCGGTGATTGAAGCCTCCGCCACTGCGGTGGCGATCCATTATGCTGCGCCGTGGAAGCGCCCGCCGGCCTGACAATTGCATCGAACGAGGGGGTTCTCCCCTGCCGCGATGCAACAGGGAGAAGGCGCTCGTGCGATTACAACGTCATCTCGAACCGAATAATGCGGTCCCGACGCGGACGTGCGTCGCGCCCAGCGTCACCGCAGTCTCGTAATCGGCGCTCATCCCCATCGAACGGAACGGCAGCGCGTGGCGTTCGGCGAGCTCGTCAAGTAGCGCAAAATAGGGCGCGGGTTCGACATCGGCGGGTGGGATCGCCATCAGCCCTCCGACGGTCAGCCCCGCGTCCTTTGCTTCGGCGAGCAGTGCGGGGAGGTCGGCCACGGCGCAGCCGCCCTTTTGCTCTTCGTCGCCGATATTGACCTGGACGAACAACTGCGGTTGCTGGCCCGCCTTCTCGCAGGCGCGCGCGAGCGCGGTCACCAGCGAGCTGCGGTCGAGCGAATGGATCGCGTCGAACAGCGCGACGGCTTCCTCCGCCTTGTTCGATTGCAGCTGGCCGATCAGGTGGAGCACGACGTCGGGCGTTTCGGCGCGCAGGCCGGGCCATTTCGCGGCCGCTTCCTGCACGCGATTCTCGCCGAAATGGCGCTGCCCCGCGGCGATCAGCGGGCGGATGGCTTGCGCCTCGTGGGTCTTCGACACCGCTATCAGGCTTATATCGCCCGCGCGCCGCTGCGCGCGCTGCGCTGCGGCCGCGATATTTGCCTGTACTCCAGCCAGTCGCTCTGCTGCTTCGGTCATCATCTTGTCCTCTTCGGCGCGTTGCGTGCGCCCGCGACGCGCCTATAGGAAGGGCGATGGTCCGACGCCACCCCCTGCCACCCCAATTGCCCCACCGATGGCTTTTCAGCGACGAGCGGCTGACGATCGGGATGGCAAGGCTGGCGGCGCTGCTGCCGCCGGGCAGCGGCATTGTCCTGCGCCACGACAGGCTTGCGCAGGGCGCGCGGTGGCGCCTTCTGCGACGGCTGATGCACATCGCGCGGGCGCGGGGGTTAACCGTGCTGCTTGCAGGGCGGCCGGACATCGCGCGGCGCTGGGGCGCCGACGGTGTCCATCTTCGCCAGCATGATGCCGGCCGCGCCGCGCAAGCGCGTCGGCTGGGCCTGCGGGTGACGATCCCCGTCCATGGCACGCGCGAGGCGCGCCGCGCGCGCCGGGCCGGTCCCGATGGCGTCTTCATTTCGCCGCTTCACACGACGCGCTCGCACGCAGGCGCTCCTGCACTCGGTTTGGCGGCGTGGCTGCGACTCTCCCGGTTGTCGGGCGTACAAGCGGTCGCACTGGGCGGGATGACCGCAGCGCGCGCGCGCGCGCTAAGCCGCGCGCACGGAAAGCAATCCGGCTGGGCGGCGATCGATGCGTGGGAAGAAAAGGCGACGAAGCGCCGAGCGCGTCAGAAGCGGAAGGCCGTCCCGACATAGACAGCCTGGCTGTCGCGCCGCGAATCGGTCAGCGGCTCGACGCGGTCGTCGACGCGATAGCGGACGCCCGCGGTCACATCGAGATTCTTGGTCAGGCGATAGCTGCTGACCACATCGAGCGCGGGCACTTCGCCGGGAGCCGTGACGCGGTCGGTCGCGCCGCTGGGGTCGCTGCTGCGGTTGACCATACGCGTGGCGAAGCGCGACTTTTTCTCGTCCTGCTCGGGAGCCTTCGCGACCGGCAGGTTGCGAAGGTCGGTGCCGCGCGGCAGCGAGGGGGTGACGAATTTCTCGAAGCCGACCGATGCGCCCAGATTATATTTGACCGGGGCAATGGCGATCGGTGCGGTGCGGCCGGCAGCGAGGGCCGACGTCCGCGTCGCGCTCGATGCGTCGTCGCGGGCGCGAATCACAACGGTGATCGCACGGTTCTTGCGGCTCTCGTCGGTCAGGGCAGGGGTGAAACTGAAACTGCGGCGCGCCTCGTCCGACATCTTGTTGTAGCGCGCGATCAACCGCGTATCGCCCGATGCCGGGGTGAATTGGCCAAGCAGGGTTTCCGAAAGCACGGTGTCGCGAATGCGGTCGGTGCGCGACATCGCGGCAAGCGCCGGCGGCAACGCAACCGAAACCACCGCCAAAGCGGTGAGACCGAATTTCCAAAAATGTCGCGGTTTCCGCGGCATGGCTTTACGACTCCAACCCCAATCGACTCGCTAAATAGGACTCTTGGCGGGGCATTGCCAGTGAATCCCGTCAAATTATCGCACCCGTCGGGCTTTTCCTCGAAATTGTTGCACGATCAGCACAGTCGGCTTTGTCCGCGACTTTGAGTCTGACCAGAATCTGAACCGCGCCGAGGCCGCAATTGCCGCGCTTGCCCGACGGCGGCAAGGGCGATAGAGACGCTGACAATTCTGTTATGCGCGGCCCGGTTTCTGCTTCCGGTGGCGCCCAAAAGATAAGGTGTTATCGGCATGTCCCAGCTTTCCGTCCTTGCCACGCTCGGCCGTCGTCCGGCCACGCTCGCGCTGCTCGGACTTACGGCGCTCGGCCTTTCGGCGTGCGCCAGCAAGGAGCGTCCGCGCGCCGACCTCGCCGCAAGCCAGGTGACGACGATCGGCGTGAACAGCTATTTGTGGCGCGCCTCGCTCGACGCCTTGTCGTTCATGCCGCTGTTGCAGGCCGATTCGGCGGGCGGTGTCGTCATCACCGACTGGTATGCCAACCCGGGTAATCCGGGCGAGCGGATGAAGGTAACCGTGTCGATCCTCGATCAGGATCTGCGCGCCGATGCGCTTCGTGTGGCGGCTTCGCGCCAGGTTTCGCAGGGCGGCGCCTGGGTCGATGCGCCGGTTCAGGCGGCGACGGTGCAGAAGCTGGAGGAAATCATCCTCACCCGCGCCCGCGACCTGCGCCGCAGCGCCTTCAAGGACTAATATAGGGCGGCGCGGGTTCGCGCCGGCCGACAGACAAACGGGGTAACCAAGAATGACCCGCGAACCGCGCTTTGGCGCCCTCGCCGCCGACGCCCGCTGGCAAGCGGCGTGGGAGGCGGCGAACAGCTTTGCCACCAACGAGACGGGCGGCGCTGACGAACCTGACCGGCCCAAGGCCTATATCCTCGAGATGTTCCCCTATCCCTCGGGGCGCATCCATATGGGACATGTCCGCAACTATGCGATGGGCGACGTGCTCGCGCGCTTCAAGCGGATGACGGGGCACGACGTTCTCCACCCCATGGGTTGGGATGCGTTCGGTATGCCTGCCGAAAATGCCGCGATGGAAAAGGGCGTCCACCCGGGCGGTTGGACGCGCGACAATATTGCGTCGATGCGCGGCCAGCTGAAGCGGCTCGGCCTTGCGATCGACTGGAGCCGCGAACTCGCGACCTGCGAACCCGATTATTACGGGCAGGAACAGGCACTGTTCCTCGACCTGTTTGCTGCAGGGCTTGTCACGCGCAAGCACAGCTACGTCAATTGGGACCCCGTCGACATGACCGTGCTCGCCAACGAGCAGGTGATCGACGGCCGCGGCTGGCGCTCGGGCGCGCTCGTCGAGAAGAAAAAGCTGTCGCAGTGGTTCCTCAAGATCACCGACTTCGCCGAGGAACTGCTCGAAGGACTCGGCAGCCTCGAGAGCTGGCCCGACAAGGTCCGGTTGATGCAGGAAAACTGGATCGGCAAGTCGCAGGGGCTGGAATTTTCATTCAAGCTCGCGGGCGGCGCGGTCGGTTTCGACGTGTTCACGACGCGCCCCGACACCTTGTTCGGCGCAAGCTTTGCGGCGATCTCGCCCGACCATCCGCTCGCCGAGCGGCTGGCGAAGGATTCCCCCGAGCTGACCGCGTTCATCGCCGAATGCCGTCGGCAGGGGACGTCGGCAGAGCAGCTCGAAACGGCCGAAAAGCTGGGCTTCGATACCGGTCTGTCGGTCGAGCATCCGCTCGATCCCGACTGGCATATGCCCGTCTGGGTCGTGAATTATGTGCTGATGGACTATGGTACCGGCGCGATTTTCGGCTGTCCTGCGCACGATCAGCGCGACCTTGATTTCGCGCGCAAATACGAACTGCCCGTCCACCGCGTGATCGCCGACGGCGACCACATCGCACAGCATTTCACCGGCGACGAGGCCTATACCGGCGCCGGCAAGCTGGTGAACAGCCATTTCCTCGATGGTATGACAATCGACGAAGCGAAGGCTGCGGTGATCACGCGCGCCGAGCATGAAGGCTGGGGCAAGGGCACCACCGTGTGGCGCCTGCGCGACTGGGGCGTCTCGCGCCAGCGCTATTGGGGCACGCCGATCCCCTTCATCCATTGCGACGCGTGCGGCACGGTGCCGGTTCCCAAGAGCCAGCTCCCGGTCGTCCTGCCCGAGGATGTCGACTTCTCGGTTCCCGGCAATCCGCTCGATCGCCATCCGACGTGGAAACATGTGCGTTGTCCGTCGTGCGGTGGCGAAGCGGTGCGCGAGACCGACACGCTCGATACCTTCGTCGATTCGTCGTGGTATTTCCTGCGTTTCGCGAGTTCGCCGTCGGACAAGCCCTTCGATCCCGAAGTGATCCGCCGCTGGCTGCCCGTCGATCAATATATCGGCGGCATCGAGCATGCGATTCTCCATCTGCTCTACGCGCGCTTCTGGACGCGCGCGCTCAAGCATATGGGCATGATCGACATCGCCGAGCCCTTTGCGAGCCTGTTCACGCAGGGGATGGTGACGCACGAAACCTACAGCCGCTCGCAGGGTGAAGGCCATGCATCGCTTTTCTTCACCCCCGACGAAATTGTGCGGACGGCCGACGGGGCGACGCTGACGTCCGACGGGGCGCCGGTCGATGTCGGCCGCGTGATCAAGATGTCGAAGTCGAAGAAGAATGTCGTCGATCCCGACGCCATCCTCGACCAATATGGCGCCGACGCGGTGCGCTGGTTCATGCTGTCCGACAGTCCTCCCGAGCGCGATCTGCCGTGGAGCGAGGCGGGCATCGAGGGCGCGTGGCGCTTCGTCCAGCGCCTGTGGCGCCTGTTCGGCGACACCGAAAATGTCGGTGACGGGGCCGAAGACAAAGCACTCGCGCGCAAGCTGCACCAGACGATCGTCGGCGTGGCGATCGATGTCGAGGCGCTGGGTTTCAACAAAGCGGTTGCGAAGATTCACGCCCTCGCGAACGAGATCGAGAAAGCGAAAGCCTCGGCCACGCGTGCCGAGGCGTGTCGCACGCTCATCCTCCTCGTCGCGCCGATGATGCCGCATCTCGCCGAGGAAGCCTGGACTGCACTTCCGGCGAGCCAGCGTACCACCGCGATGATCGCCGATGCGGCGTGGCCCGCCGCCGATCCGGCACTGCTCGTCGATGACGAAGTGACAATCGCCATCCAGATGGCGGGTAAGCTGCGCGATACGATGACGCTCGCCAAAGGCCTCGACAAGGAAACAGTGGAAGCCGCGGCGCTCGCGCGCCCGCGGATCGTCGAGCTGCTCGGCGGCGCCGCGCCAAAGAAGGTGATTGTGGTCCCCGACCGTTTGGTGAATATCGTTCCCTGATGCGTATTGTCCTGACCTCCTCGCTTGTCGCCGCTTCGCTGATGCTCGGCGGCTGCGGACTGCGTCCCTTGTACGCAAATGGCAGCAAGGGGGCGGTGGCGCAGATACTCGCCGACGTCGATGTCGCGCCGATCGAGGGGCATTCGGGCTGGCTCGTCCGCAATGCGCTGCGCGACCGGCTTCAGGCGACACAGGGCGGACATGGCGCAGGCAAGCGGCTTCGCCTCGACGTCCGGCTCGAGGATTCGATCACCGGTTTTGGCGTCCGCGCCGATGATGCGGTGACGCGCGAGCGGCGCACCTTGCGCGCGCGCTACCAGCTTGTCGATGCCGCGAGCGGCGAAGTGGTGCTCGATGCGACGGCCTTTTCGGACGCCGGGATCGACGTTGTGGGCAGCGAATATGCGACGATCGCCGCCGAAAGCTCGGCGCTCGAACGGCTCGCCTCTGCGGTCGCCGACCAGATCGTCTCGCGGCTCGCGGTCTATGCCGACCGTGGCGGCGGTCAGCTGCCTGCGCCGGCGACACCCGCCCCAACACCATAGCGGCGATGAAAACGGTCAAGCCCGCCGACCTCGAACGCCTCTCGCGCCTCGACCCTGCGGTTCGTTTCACGCTCCTCACCGGCCCCGACGAGGCGACGATGGAGGCCGTTGCGAGCCATCTGACCCGCCTCGCCGGCAAGGATGCCGAACGGCTCGACCTGACGGGGTCCCAGCTTTCGCAAGACCCGTCGCTGCTCGCGGCCGAAGCCGCATCGATGTCGCTCTTTTCGTCCGCGCGGGTGATCCGGCTCGAACTTGCCGGCAGCGGCGATGACAGCCTCGCCGCGGTAGAGGCCTTGCTCGCCGCCGAAACCGCGATCAATCCGGTGGTCGCGACCGGCGCGTCGGTCACCGCCAAATCGAAACTCGTCAAGCTGGTCGAAGGCTCCGATCATGCCGTCGCTGCAATTTGCTACCAGCCCGACCGGCGCGCACTGGTCGGCATCGCGATGTCGGCAGCCGAGGAGCAAGGGCTGCGGTTCGCCAACGCCGATGCCCAGTTGCTTGTCGACCTTGTGTCGGGCGATCAGGCGCTGATGCGGCGCGAGATCGAGAAGATGGCGCTCTATCTCGACGCCGGTCCGGATCGCCAGCGGCAAGTGACCGCCGCTGATATCGCCGCGCTTGGCGCCGCGACGCATGAGGAAGATGTCAGCGAGTGCATCAATGTCGCGCTCGGCGGCAAAGTGCGCGATCTTCCCGCGATGCTGGCCAAGGCGGCGGCGGTCGGTGTCGCCGAAATCCGGATCATCCGTGCGCTCGCGATCCGCGCGATGGCGCTCGCGCGTCTGCGCGCCGAGGTCGACGGCGGCGCCCACCCCGCAACCGTGGTGTCGGCGCGCACCAGCGGCATTTTCTGGAAGGAGCGCGATGCGGTGACGGCGCAGCTCCATATCTGGGATTCGGTGCGGATCGCGCGGCTGATGAGCCGTCTGCTCGATTGCGAGCGCGCGCTCAAATCGTCGGGCACGGCGGGCGGCGTGCTGTTCCGCAAGCTCATCACCGACATTGCGCATCAGGCAGCGCGGGCGCGTTAACCCGGTTCACTGACGTGGGCGCGGCACCAGCCGGCTCCGTCGTCAGAGACAAAAAGAAACCGCCCGCTCACCGAAGCGAGCGGGCGGTTCCCATCATTTCTTACGCGATCAGAACTTGCCGCGCAGGGTCACGCCATAGGTCCGCGGTTCGGCAAGGAACTGCGAGAAGATCTGGCGGCCGCCCGGATATTGCGGGTCGGCAAAGGCGGTGGTCGTCGACGTCGCGCCTTCCTGGAACGGCGAGTTGAAGGCAACCTGGGCATATTGCTTGTTGAAGATATTCTGGCCCCAGAATTCGATACCCCATTTCTCGTCGGGACCGCGAATGCCGATGCGGGCGTTGAACAGCGCATAACCGTCCTGCGCCTTTTGCGGGAACAGGTCCGAACCGGTGTTGTAATCGCTGGTCATGCGGCCATCGATATAGACGAGGCCGGTCAGTCCGCTGCTGCCGATGTCGGGGGTCCAGGCGACGCTGCCGGTTGCGACCAGTTCGGGCGCGTTCGACAGATTGTTGCCCGGCAGCAGACGAAGCGCCTGATCGAGCGGGGCGCCCGAATCATTGCCGACCAGATTGTTACGATATTTCGTTTTCGCATAGGTCAGCCCCGCGGTCATGCGGAAGCTGCGCGCCGGAACCAGCGAGGCTTCGAGTTCGAAACCTTCGGTCCGTACGCCATAGCTGACATCGTCCTTTGCGCACGCTCCCGTGGTTGCCGCCGCCGCGTTGTAATTGGGCACGCCGGTAAACTTGCTCTGGTCGCGGTCGCCGCCACTCAGGCTGCTGTCGCACCCGTTGACATTCTGCACCAGGAAGACGGTGCCGTTGAACGTGTTCAGCTGGAAGCTCGAAAAATCCGACCGGAAGAAGGTCAGGCCGGCGCTGAACGGACCATTCGAATATTTGGCACCCAGTTCATAACTCTGCACGGTTTCGGGATCAAACTGCAGGTTGCCGACCAGCCCCTGCGCGCCGCCCGCGGTTGCCGCAAACGGCAGGATCGGCGATTTCAGCGCCGAGCGGTCGAGGTTGAAGCCGCCCGCCTTGTACCCGCGCGAATAGCTCGCATAGACCATCAGGTCGTCGAGCGGCTTGTACGACAGAATCGCGGTGCCGGTAAATTCATCCTCGCTGCGCTTGTCTTTGATCGACACATTGTTCAACTCGGCGGTCGAATTGCCCTGACAGGCAAGCCCGATGAGGGCACCGGCCAGCGCGCGCGCGGTGGCGTTCTGGGTCGGCGTACCGGCAGTCGTGGTCGTCAGGTCGTTGAGAACAAGGCCCTGAACGGTCGTGCAGGCCGTGTTGTCGTTGGTGAAGGTGGCCGAGAACTTCTTCTTGTCGTTGGTGTAACGGACGCCAAAGGTGAAATCGAGCTTGTCGGTGATGTGGAAGATATTGTGGGTGAACAGCGCCCAGTTGGTATCTTTCTGGAAATAGCGGTCGTTGATGCTGCCCTTGTCGCTGATACCGTCGAGCGCGGTTAGGGCTGCGACGATGTCCGGGCCCGACGCGCCGGTCGCGCCCGCGAGCGTCGCCTGACCCACGCCGGGAATGACACACGACGGGTTGGTCGGCGAATAGAGGCCCGCGAGCGCCGTGCCGGTAATCAGGCGACACGCCGCGAAGCGGCCATATTGCTTGCCGAAGCGCAGATTGTCGCGGACGGTCAGCTTTTCGTTAGCGTAGAAACCGCCGACCAGCCAGTCGAGCTTGCCGTCAAAGGCCTCGCCCTGCAGTCGCAGTTCCTGCGTAAAGGTGTGGAACTGGCGATAGGCATCCTTGCTGTCGGCGCGATAGAGGATATCGACCGTGCCATAGTCCACGTCGCCGGCCTGGCTCGACCGATATTCGCGGTAGCCGGTGATCGAAGTCAGCTTGGCGCTGCCCAGATCATAGTCGATCTGGCCCGAGAAGCCGTAATCCTTGGTCTTGCCGGCAAAGCTGCGGCCGGGAGTCACCGAAATGTCACGGCTATAGCCCTGGTTGAATGCCGCGAGCGGCTGGCCGAGGTCGCGCAGCACATTGATGATGTTGTTGCTCGTCGCGGTCGCCCCCGCGCCCGGGCTGCTCGGCGTGTTGAGATTGCCGATCGTGGGATTGACCGTCGGGCTGACATAGGTCGCGCCGCAGCACTCCTCGTCGCGCGACGTATAGTCCGCGATCAGGCGCACCGACAGGGCGTCGGTCGGCTCGAACAGCAACTGGCCGCGCACGAAATAGCGGTCGCGATTGTTGATGTCGCGCTTGTTGTTCGTATCGCGCAGGAAGCCGTCGCGCTTTACCCAGACGCCGTCGATGCGCGCGGCGAGCGTGTCGCTAATCGGTCCGGTGACGCTGCCGCCGAGGCGCCAATAGTCGTAATTGCCATAGGTGAGCTCACCCGTGGCGCCGAACTGGAAATCGGGCTTTTTCGAATAGATGCTGATCAGGCCGGCCGACGAGTTGCGGCCGCCGAGCGTCCCTTGCGGGCCGCGCTGCACTTCGATGCGATCGATTTCGCCCAGTTCGTTGAGGCCGATACCCGACCGCGAGCGATAGACGCCGTCGATGAACACGGGGACCGAGCTTTCGAGGCCGGGATTGTCGCCGACGGTGCCGATACCGCGGATACGCGCCGAGCCATTGGCTTCCGATCCGGTCGACGAGACAAGCAGCGACGGGGCGAGCTGGTTCAGCTGGCGAATGTCGTTCGCGCCGCTGTTCTGCAGCGTTTCGGCGCTGACGGCCGAGATAGCGACCGGCACGTCGGACAGGACCTGGGCGCGGCCCTGCGCGGTCACGATGATGGGCGTGTTGCCGCTGTCATCGGTCGCGGTGTCGGCCGGGGCATCCTGTGCAAAGGCGGGAGCGGAGACCGCCGCCATGGCGATCGAGACGCCAAGCGCGCTCGTTCGAAGAAAACGGGCAGCACGAAGGGAAGATGATTTCATATCGGGCACTCCTCTCAATATTTCATTATTTTTGTTGCCCGCGGAACATAACTCAATTGCGCGACCAATCTAGCGTGGGCCACGTATTTGCGTCGTTTTTGGCGCGGTGATGCTTTTGGGTCACAGGCAGAAAAGCGCCTGTTCGGTGCGGGTTGGGCGCTAGTCCGCAGCGACTGCGCGGCTTGCCGTAGCGTCATCGGGCGTGCGGCCGGGACAGGGGAAGCAGAGCCTGCGGCCCCGCGCGACAAGCATGGCCTCGTAAGGACCGTCAAAATTTTCTGCGATCACGGGATCTTCGGCCGCAAGCCCGCCGGTCAGGCTACCAAAAGCAGGTAGAATCAAACGCCGCTCATCGCCCGCAAAACAGGGCCGCGCCACATGGCGGCCGCGAATGTTGAAGCGTAGTTTCGGGTGAAAATGGCCCGAGATCTCCGGCCGTGTTTCACGGCTTTGGCTTTGGTGACGAAAGACGATGCCGTCGACGACCAGTTCGTCGGCGACCTCGCCGCCCCATGCGCCGCCGGTGAGTCCGTCATGATTGCCCGCGATCCACAGCAGTTTTGCCGACGCCGACTGCGCGAGCAGCCGATCGGCAACGGCGGGAGCGATGCGATCGACGGCGTCTCGATCGTGGAAGCTGTCGCCGAGGCACCAGATTGCACGCGCTCGCGTTTCGGCCGCAAGCGCGGCGAGCCGGTCGAGCGTGTCATGGCTGTCATAGGGCGGCAAATGCTGGCCGAGCGCGGCGTACCAGCTTGCCTTTTCGAGGTGCAGGTCGGCGACGATCAGTGCACGATGGCGCGGCCAGAACAGCGCCCGGTCGGCCAGCATCTGGAACAGCTGGCCGGCGAAGGCAAAGGTCGGCGCGGCGGACATGGCGCCGCTATGCAGGCGCCGCATGCGGCCTGCAAGCGTTCTAGGTGCCGCGCTGGGCCGTGTTTGCGGCAAAGCGTTGGCCCGCCTCGCGGCTCGCCCCGTCGGGCAGATCGAAGACGACGCGCTTGTTCGGGAAATCGATCTCGACACGGTCGAACAGCGACAGGCTGTCCATCCCGAGCAGCAGCGCGGGCCGGTCGTTCAATCCCAGCGCGCGAAACGCCTGGCCGTCGGCAAAGCTGATGGGGAGATTGTTGACGTCCATTCCGTTGATCACGATCCGTTTGATCGCGGTCTGCGTCGCGGGCACCGCTTCGCCGGTCACCGCATCGAGGATCGTCGAGGTAAAGGGATAGCGGTTGGCGCGCGTGCTCGCGACCAGCTTTTGCAGCGCCATATTGCCGACGCTCGTCTGGGCGCCGGTGTCGACAATCACGTCGATGCGTTTTCCGTTCAGCCGCGCGTCGGAGAGAATCAGGCGTCCCGCCGAATTGCGCGCGGTGACGACGATCGCGTCGTCGTCGCGTATGATCGGTTGAGCTCGCCGGCGCGTTTCGAGGATCTGCATGGTTTCCTTACGGAAATCGATCAGAATGCGCCGCTCTTCGAGCATGTCGACGCCGATCAACCCCGCGGCGCCGAGATGCCGGCCGAAAAAGGCGGGGGCCTCGACCGAGGCGAGATGCAGTTTCGCCATCTGGAGCGCCGCGACGCGATAGCTCGGCACCGTGGTCGACCCGCCGATCGTCGCGAGCCGCAACTTGGCGCCCTCGGCCAGCCCCAGCCGCTCGGCGAGTTCGCGCGCGATGACTGTCCGCTCGGCGCCGGTGTCGACAAGGAAGGCGAAGGGGCCTTTGCCTCCGACCATGACCTGCACCGACATGCGCCGCGAGGCATCGAGGTCGAAGGGCTCGATGAAGGGGACGACGACCACTGGCGGCGTAACGGCTTCGCCGGTTGGCGAGGGCGCAGCGACCGGAAGGGGTGACGGAACGGCGGGCGCCGGGGTTGCACCGAGCAGCGCGGGGGTGGCGAGCAGCAGCGCCAATAGGACGGACCGCTGGAAAGCTTGGGTCATCGCTGGCATCCTCTGTATATTTTGATGCAATCTACGCCTCATCGGGCCCGGCAGCAAGCAAAACGCCGGATACAGGTCGCGGCGGCTATGACGATGATATTGGCTGATTTGCAGCCGAAATGGATCCCATCGCCTTCTCCGCGAGGCTGTCCGCCAGCTCGCCGAGCAGGGCATCGTCGATATCGGCCGCCGGGACATTCTCGCGCCCGATCAGCACCAGAATCGGGATTGCGAGCGGGCTCACGCGCGGCAGCGGCTGGTGGAGCATCGTCCCTGCCGCACGGTCGAGCAGATCGCCCAGACGCGCCACATCGGTCAGCCGCTCGCGCGCGTCGGCCCAAGCGGCTTCGAGCAGCAGATGGTCGGGTTCATATTTGCGCAGGACATCGAAGATCAGGTCGGTCGAAAACGTCACCTGCTTGCCCGTCTTGCGCTTGCCCGGATGTTGCCGTTCGATCAGCCCGCCGATCACGGCAACCTCGCGAAACGCGCGTTTCAGTAGGTGCGAACTTTCCACCCATTCGACGAATTCGTCTTCGAGGATCGCGGGATCGAACAATGCGGCGGGGTCGGTGACCGGCCGCAGCGACCAGATGGCGAGTGCATAATCCGACGCGACGAAGCCGAGCGGCTGCAGCCCCGCGCGGTCCATCCGTTTGGTGATCAACATGCCGAGCGACTGGTGGGCGTTCCAGCCCTCGAAGGGGTAAATCACCATATAGTGCACCCCCTCGTGGGGAAATGTCTCGACGAGCAGTTCGCCGGGGCGCGGGAGAACCGAGCGCAACGCCTGCATTTCGAGCCAGAAACGCACATCCTCGGGGAAGCGCTGCCAGCTCGACGGATCGGCGAGGAAGCCACGAACCCGGTCGGCGAGCCGCGTCGACAGCGCCATACGCGCGCCCATATAGCTCGGGATTCGTGCGGGCCGCGTCGTCGCGCGGACATAGAGATCGGTGTCGCGGATCGATTCGACCTCGAGGCTGAGCCCGGCGAAGGCAAAGGTGTCGCCCGCTGTCAGCGTGCTCGCGAAATATTCCTCGACGCTGCCGAGGCGGCGCCCGTTTTTGAACCGCACGTCGAGCGTCGGGGCATCGACGATGATCCCGGCGTTGAGCCGGTGCTGCGCCGCGAGCCTTGGGTGGGCGATGCGCCAGCCGCCCTGCCCGTCGGGGGCGAGCCGGCGAAAGCGGTCGTAGCTTTTGAGCGCATAGCCGCCGTCGCACACGAAGCCGAGGAGGCGGGTAAATATCCCGGCGTCGATCCAATGGTAGGGCGTCGCGGACCGGATTTCCGCGAGCAGATCGGCCTCCTTGAAGGGCGCGGCGCACGCGAGCGCCATCACATGCTGCGCGAGCACGTCGAGCGTGCCGGGGCGGAAGCGGTCGGCATCGCGCTCGCCCGCCTCGACGGCGTCGAGCGCGGCGCGCGCTTCGAGATATTCGAAGCGGTTACCGGGCACGATCAACGCGCGGCTCGGCTCGTCGAGCCGGTGGTTGGCGCGTCCGATGCGCTGGAGCAGGCGCGAAGATCCCTTGGGGGCGCCCATCTGGATCACGCAGTCGACATTGCCCCAGTCGAGCCCGAGGTCGAGGCTGGAGGTCGCGACGAGCGCGCGCAATCGCCCCTCGGCCATCGCCGCCTCCGCGCGCAGCCGCGCTTCGCGATCGAGGCTGCCGTGGTGGATCGCGATCGGCAGGCTGAGGTCGTTGACCTTCCACAGTTCCTGAAAGGTCAGCTCGGCGAGCCCGCGGGTGTTGCAGAAAATGATCGTCGTGCGGTTCTTCGCGACCTCTTCCATTACCTGATGCACCGCCCAGCGGCCCGAATGCCCCGCCCAAGGCACCGCGCCTTCGGGCAGCAATATCTGGATATCGGGGTCGGCGCCTGCTTCGCCCTCGACCAGCGTGACCGTTTCGGCCTCGCCATTCGGCGCCAGCCAGCCGCGATAGGCGGTGGTGTCGGCGATCGTCGCCGACAGCCCGACGCGGCGCAGGCCGGGCGCGATCTGCTGGAGCCGTGCGAGTGCAAGGCTCAGCAGATCGCCGCGCTTGCCGGGGGCAAAGGCGTGGATCTCGTCGATCACCACCGTCTTCAGATCGGCGAACATGGTGAAACTGTCGGGGTAGGACAACAGCAACGATAGCGACTCGGGGGTCGTCAGCAGAATGTTCGGTGGCCGGCTGCGCTGGCGCGCTTTCTTGTCCGACGAGGTATCGCCGCTGCGGCTTTCGACGCTGATGTCGAGACCCATGTCGGCAATCGGGCCGAGCAAATTGCGCTCGACATCGGCGGCAAGCGCCTTCAGCGGCGAGACGTAGAGCGTATGCAGCCGGTCGGTCGGGTGCTGCGTGAGGTCGACGAGGGTTGGGAGGAACCCCGACAACGTCTTGCCCGCGCCGGTTGCAGCGACGAGGAGCGCGCTCTCGCCACGCGTTCCCGCCGCGAGCATATCGGCCTGATGCCGCCGCAGCCGCCACCCGCGCGCGGCGAACCAGTCGGTGAAAGGGGCGGGGAGGTCCATCGGTGGGAAGGTGGGGCGGCGCATCGTGCGGGGCAAGCTTTTCTGCCGTCCAGTGACTAAAGCCGCTCTCCGAAATGCTCCAACAACCCGCGCCAATGCTCTCCCAACCGCCGCTGGAACAGCATGAGTTCGAACCCGTGGCGCGCGGCATGTTTCTGCGGGATGCTGTCCCACCCGCGATGCTCGACCGTCACGCGAGTCTCGTCGCCCACGGCCTCGAAGCGTACATCGACCTCGGTCGCCTGATCGGCCGTAAAGTTCGGCAGCCGCCATCCGAAGGCGAGACGTTCGCCCGGAAGCCAGTGATGCACCGCCCCGATCTCCCACTCCCGGCCATCATCGAAGCGGGTCATGAGGCGGCCGTCCGGCCCCTCGGGATCGAAGCGTAGCGCGCCGTCGCCTGCGCGCGAAAGCTGGAACAAGGGATGGCTCTTCCACCAGCGGCCGATGTCGCGTGTGAAAGCGGTGAAGGCGATGTCCGGCGACACGCCGACGCGGAGCGCTACGATCACCGCAGCGTTCATGCGCCGGTCTCGACATGCGCCTTGAACGCCGCGAGCTGGTGCGTCCACAGTGCCTCGGTCTCGGCGAGCCACTGCTTCAAGTCCGCCGTTGCCCCGTCCTTCAGCGAATAGATGCGCACGCGCGCGTCGAAGGCGGGGTGACTGTCCTCGACGAGTCCGCCAGCTTTGAGCGCGCGCAGATGGCGGCTCATCGCGGGCGCTGCGAGGCCGAGTTCGCCTGCGAGTTCGCCCGCACTGCGCGGACGCTGGCCGAGCAGTTCGACCGCGCGCCGCCGATGCGGATCGGCGAGCGCGGCGAGCGTGCGGTCGATCGCGGTGCTCAATCGTCGAGCCGCGTCTTCGTCGTGAAACCGCCCTCGGCGTCCCATTGCTCGGCCGTCTTTTCCTCGACGGTTACGCCAAAGGTCCAGATATGGCCCTCCAGATCCTTGGCGCGGTAGCTGCGGTCGCCGTAGAATTGCGTTTCGGGTTCGGCGATGATGTCGGCCCCTGCGGCGCGGGCGCGTTCGCAATGCGCGTCGATATCCTCACCGACGCCAAGTTGAACGTGCACCGATTGGCTATTCTTGCCGCCGATCGACTTCGGGCTCTTGTGATCGTCGGACCATTCATTGCCGATCATCACCGCCGAATCGCCATAGCCCATTTCCGAATGGGCAAGATTGCCGTCGGCGTCGAGCAGCACGAACAGCGGCTCGAACCCGAAGGCATCTTCGAGCCAGCGGAATGCCGCCTTGCTGTCCTGATAGCTGACGGCGCTGGAAAGGCCCTTGCCTCGTGGATGATCGACCATGTCCCATTCTCCCGATTCGCTGCACTTGATTTCGGATGTATAGAATATTTCTTCAAAAATGAAAATACATGCTTTGCGCGACGATTATGGTAGGCGGACGGGATGACCGACGATCTTCGTAACCATATCGACGAGGCGATGACGCTGGCCGCGGGGCATCTGGGCCAAGGCCGGGTCGCCGATTATATTCCGGCGCTGGCAAAGGTCGATCCGCACAAGCTGGGTTTCGCGCTCGCGCTGCCCGATGGGACCGTCCACGCCTCGGGCGACGCCGACGAACCCTTCTCGATCCAGTCGGTGTCGAAAATATTCACGCTGGCGCTTGCCTTGCGCCGTGTCGGCAGCTCGCTGTGGGACAGCGTCGGACGCGAACCGTCGGGATCGGCCTTCAACTCGATCGTCCAGCTCGAAAGCGAACATGGCATCCCGCGCAACCCGCTCATCAATGCGGGCGCGATCGCGACCACCGACCGGCTGATCGACGGCCGCAGCGGCGATGCGGTCGCTGACGAGATCGTCGATTTCATGCGTGCCCGCGCGGGCGACGACAGCGTTGGAATCGATTTCGAGGTTGCCTTCTCCGAATCCGAGACCGGCGCGCGCAACCGCAGCCTGTCGCACTTCATGGACTCGTTCGGCAATCTGAAGCATCCCGTTGAAACCGTGGTCGGGGTCTATTTTCGCCAATGCGCAATTGCCATGTCTTGCCGCCAGCTGGCGCGCGCCGGGCTGTTCCTTGCGATGGAGGGGCGCGACCCGCTGACCGGCGAGCAGCTCCTCGACCCGCACCGCGCGCGGCGGATCAACGCGATCATGATGCTCTGCGGCCATTACGACAATAGCGGCGAGTTCGCGTTCCGCGTCGGCTTGCCGGGCAAGAGCGGGGTCGGCGGCGGGATATTGTGCATTGCGCCCGGGCAAGGCTCGATCGCGGTCTGGTCACCGGGATTGAACGAGGCGGGGACGTCGCTTGCGGGCGCCGTGGCGCTTGAACATTTTGCTTATGCGGCGGGCTGGTCGGTCTTCGATTAGGTATGGGGGCGCCCCCAGGGCGCACGCTCAGTCGTTGTCGAGAAGCGCCAGCTTCACGCGTGCCGTACCGCTGCGGTGCATACCGATTTCGCGCGCTGCAGCGTGGCTGACATCGATCACCCGACCATGCGAAAAGGGACCGCGATCGTTGATACGGACGATCACGCTGTCGCCGTTGGAGGTGTTGGTGACGCGCACCATGCTGCCGAAGGGAAGCGACCGATGCGCAGCGGTGAGCTCGTCGGGATCGAATCGCTCGCCGCTCGCGGTGCGGTTGCCGGCAAGTTCGTCGCCGTAATAGCTTGCCATTCCACCGCCGATTTCGGTTTCGTCATCGATCGCGACGGCCGTGTCGTTGGTGATTTCGGCATCCTGCGCTGCGGCCGAAACCGTAAGCAGAAGCGGTATCAGCATGGCTGAAAAGACCCGCATGGCATCATCCCCTTGTCAGAGGCTGCGCCAAAAGCAGCGGCGGCCTGCCAAGGCAAGCCGCCGCGCGTTAAACTGAACCCTATTTGCGGTCGGGTGTTCGATCTGGACCGTTTTTTAACGGAAGTAACTGAAAACTATACGTCGAGATTCGCCACCGACAGCGCGTTTGTCTGAATAAAATCGCGCCGCGGTTCGACCTCGTCGCCCATCAACCGTTCGAAGATTTCGTGCGCGACATCGGCCTGATCGGCCTCGACGCGCAGCAGCGAACGATTGGCGGGATCGAGCGTTGTTTCCCACAATTGCTCGGCATTCATTTCGCCCAGCCCCTTGTAGCGGCTGATTGCCAGTCCCTTGCGGCTGTGGGCGAAAATTGCCTCGAGCAGTTCGGACGGCCGGGTGATCGGGGTGACCTTGCCGGTGCTTGCAGCAGGCAGGTCGCCGTCATTGGCGTCGGCGTCATTCTCGGCTTCGGTGGCCGCCGCAAGAGCAGCGGCATCGGCGGCTTGCGCGGCGGCACTGCTGCCCTTCACCAGACGCGCCGGGCGGGCATAGGTGTCGGCTTGTTCGGCAGCGAGCTTGTGCAGCCGGCGCGCTTCCTGACTGGCGAGGAAGGCTGCGTCGATGGCGTGATGGTCGCTGACCCCACGCCACCTTTTTTCGAGCGTGTAGCCGCCGTCGACCACAACGATCGTCCATTTGGCTTCGATACCGCCGGTGAGCGCGCTTTCGGCCATGTTGAGCCATTCCGCGGCGCGGATTCCCGCTGCGGTACGTCCCGCATCGTCGAGTTCGGGATCGAGCGCGCCATTCAGCGCCAGGGCCTCGACCAGCTCGTAATTATGGCCGCGCGGCACATAACGCATCAGCGCGCGCAGGCGGCGGCCATGCTCGATCAGGTCGCGGAGGTCGTTGCCCGAGCGCGCACCGCCGCTCGTTTCCAGCATCAGCGCATCGATCCCGCCGTCGACGAGGTAGTTTTCGAGCGCGCTATCGTCCTTGAGATAGACCTCGCTCCGCCCCTTCGCCACTTTGTAGAGCGGCGGCTGGGCGATGTAGAGATGGCCGCCCTCGATGATCTCGGGCATCTGGCGATAGAAGAAGGTGAGCAAAAGCGTACGGATATGCGCGCCGTCGACGTCGGCGTCGGTCATGATCACGATCTTGTGATAGCGCAGCTTCTCGAGGTTGAACTCGTCGCGGATCCCGGTGCCGAGCGCCTGGATCAGCGTACCGACTTCCTTCGACGAAATGATCCGGTCGAAGCGCGCGCGCTCGACGTTCAAAATCTTTCCCTTCAAGGGCAGGATCGCCTGCACCTTGCGGTCGCGGCCCTGCTTGGCCGATCCGCCTGCCGAGTCACCCTCGACGAGGAAGAGTTCGCATTTGCTGGGATCGCGTTCCTGACAGTCGGCGAGCTTGCCGGGCAGCGAGGCGATATCCATCGCGCCCTTGCGCCGCGTCAGTTCGCGGGCCTTCTTCGCGGCTTCGCGCGCCGCGGCGGCGTCGATGACTTTCTGGATCACCGCCTTGGCATAAGCAGGATTTTCCTCGAGCCATTCGGTCATCCGGTCGGCCATCAGGCTTTCGAGCGGCTGGCGGACTTCGGACGAAACGAGCTTGTCCTTGGTCTGCGACGAGAATTTGGGATCGGGCAGCTTGACCGAGACGATCGCGGTCAGGCCTTCGCGCATATCCTCGCCGGTCAGCGAGACCTTTTCCTTCTTCAGGATGCCCGATTTGTCGCCATAGCCGTTGAGCGTGCGCGTCAGCGCGGCGCGGAACGCCGCAAGGTGGGTGCCGCCGTCGCGCTGCGGGATATTGTTCGTGAAGCACAGCACATTTTCATAATAGCTGTCGTTCCATTCGAGCGCGACATCGATGCCGATGCCGTCGCGCTCGCTGCTGATCGCGATCGGATCGGGCAGCAGCGCGGTCTTGTTGCGATCGAGATAGCGGACGAACGCGCCGATGCCGCCTTCGTAGAACAGGTCGTGGCTGACATGCTCGGCATGGCGCGCGTCGACCAGCTTGATGCGGACGCCCGAGTTCAGGAAGGCGAGTTCGCGGTAGCGATGCTCGAGCTTTTCGAAATCGAATTCGAGGACATTCTTGAACGTGTCGGTCGAGGCCGAGAAAGTGACGCGCGTCCCCTTCTTGCCGGCGGGGGCGGGGCCGTTGACCTTGAGCGGGCCCACCGAATCGCCATGTTCGAAGCGCATCCAATGCTCCTGGCCGTCGCGCCAGATGGTGAGTTCGAGCCACTCGCTGAGCGCGTTGACGACGCTGACGCCGACGCCGTGCAGGCCGCCCGACACCTTGTACGCATTGTCGTCGCTGGTGTTTTCGAACTTACCGCCGGCGTGGAGCTGGGTCATGATGACCTCGGCCGCCGAAATGCCCTCCTCGGCGTGAATGCCGGTCGGAATGCCGCGACCATTGTCCTCGACGCTGACCGATCCGTCGCTGTTCAGTGTAATCAGGACAAGGTCGCAATGCCCCGCGAGCGCTTCGTCGATCGCGTTGTCCGAAACCTCGAACACCATGTGATGCAGGCCCGACCCGTCGTCGGTGTCGCCGATATACATGCCCGGCCGTTTGCGCACCGCGTCGAGGCCTTTGAGAACCTTGATCGAATCGGCGCCATAGGCGTTGGAATTGGGCAGGTTGGCATTGGCGCTCTGCGCCGCATTTTCAGGGGTGTCCGTCATATCGATTATATAGGGTCGCGGGGCCGAAAACCCAAGCGAAAATGCGGCTCTCGCTGCTGTGGCGACGAGCGTTGCGCGCGCGCCTCGCGGCGGCTAGTTTCAAAGCATGAAACACCGTCTCGCGCATCCGCTCGCCGCCGCCTTCATCCTCTCGCTCGCCGCGTGCAGCCAGCCTGCGCCGCCCGCCGACAATGCGCCCGCGGTTGCAGGCGAGCCGCTGGCGACGCGCGCGGTGATGATCGGCACCGAAGGGCCGAGCTTGCCTGCCTGTTCGAGCGTCAGCCGAGTCAAGCCGGGCGGCACCGACGTCTATTGGGCGCCCGGCGAAACGCGCGCGATCAAGGCGAAACTCGCCGGCGGCGCGAATGTGTCGCTGTGCGAAGCGGCTGACAATGATGCCTGGTTCGGCGTCATCTTCGCCGCGCCCGGCACCGATCCCGATATGTGCGGGGTCGGCAAGTCGGTGGCCAATGCGCGCGAATATCAGGGGCCGTGCCGCTGGGGCTGGATCAAGGGCGGAACGGTCCAATTGGGGGGATAGTCCCCACCAGTTATCGGCAATCCTCGATCACGCGGCCGATTTCGGACTGGACCGGCAGCGTCAGCGCGCCGCCGCCGGGGGTTTCGAGCGCGAAGCGGCCCCGGCTGAAGGCGATGCGGTCGAGCCGCGGGTCGCGGTTCGCGAGGCTCGCGCTGCCGCCGTCGAAGCGGATCTGGTCGGTCCCGGCGCTGGTGCGCAGGCTGACATTGCCCGCGAGCGCCGAGGTCAGGCGAATGGCGCTGCCGCTGCACGCCATCGTGAGCAGCGGGTTTGCGCTGCCCGTGGGCACGAACGATGCGATCCGGCTGCTCGCGTCATAGCGCCATGCACCGGCGTCGACCGCGCGGTCTTCCCATGATTTCGAGGGCGTCGGCAGCGGGGCCGGGGTCGGCGCGGGGGCGACCGGACGCGGCGCCGGTGGCGGCGCTTCGGGTTTGGGGATCGCAGTACAGCCCGCGACGACCAGCATCAGCGCGCCCAGGGCGCCATAGCGAAAACCTGGGTGTTTGCTGATCATCATCTAAAATCCCTGCCAATCGATCACATCTTCGAGCGGTGCACGCGGCACCGTCCACTGGTTCACCGCCGCATCGGTGTCGGCATAGCCGATCGCAAGCCCGGTGAACAAAATCTGTCCCTCGTCTAGCGGCAGCACGCGCCGGATCGTCGCGCCGTACATCGCCCAGCATTCCTGCGGACAACTGGCGAGACCGGCCTCGACGAGCAGCAGCATCACCGATTGCAGCCACATGCCCATGTCCGACCATTGCGGCGGTCCCATGATGCGCGAACAATGTAGGAAAAGCATCACCGGTGCGCCGAAACCCCGGTAATTCTCCACGAACTGAGCGAGCCGCCCCGCCTTGTCGTCGCGCGGGATGCCCAGTGCGGCATACAGCCCCTCGCCGACGCCGAAGCGGCGCGCTTCCCACGGCTCGGTCAGCCCCTTGGGATAGATGTCATATTCGGGCTCATATCCCGCGCGTCCCATCGCGACGCGGGCCGCGACGGCGTCCTTCACCGCTTGCCAGGGCGCGCCGGTCAGCACGGTCGCCTGCCAAGGCTGGAGGTTGCCGCCCGATGGCGCGCGCTGCGCCGCGGCGAAAATATCCTTCAGCAGCGCGGGATCGACCGCGCGGTCGGTAAAGGCGCGTACCGAACGACGCTGGTGCAGCGCCTGGGTCACGCCATTCTCAGTAGCAGGGGTGTCAGTCACTGGCATATTTATCCTCTCGCCGCTTGCCGAACAGCAGTTTGCGCTCGAGCCGGGCTTTCAAATGGCGATAATAGCTGAGCAGGAAGACGTCATCCTCTTCGGCGACAGGACGCCCGATCTTGGCGCGGATCGCGTCGGCGACGTCGCGCATCGCGCGCGGATCGCGGCCGCGTAGAACGCGTTCGAGCTCCTGCAACTCGAAAATGCCGTAGACGGCGAGTTCCGCCTCGCTGAAGGCCATCGCGTCGCCCGCCGTGTCGGTTGCGATATCGGCGTCGAGCTTTGCGCGCTGCGCCATCACCACCCATGTGCCCGCGATCAGATCGCCCATCCGCATCCGGTCGCGGTTGAACAGCAGGAACAGGCTGAGGGTCAGCGACCAGGCAACGCCCGCGAGCACGATCCATCCCGACACCATGTCCTCTGCCGCGCCGACGCCGAGCATCATCAACGGCAGGAACAGCTCGAGCTCGCGGATCAGGTTGCGCGCGACCACCGCATCGGCGGTCAGCCGTCCGCCGTCGCGTGCGACGACGCGGATACCCATCAGTCTTTTGCCCGGCGTTGCCGCGCGCGAACCGAGCTCGAAGCCGATGAACCAGAAGGTCCGCAGCAGGAAGGCGCCGAGCAGCCAGATGGCGACCACGACATCGGATTTCGACGCGAGCCCGGCCCAGACTATCAGCAGGAAAAAGAGGAGCAGCGCGAGTTGAATCAGGATCAGGTCGACCAGCAATGCGCCAAACCGCAGCCCCGAACTCGCGATCTTCAGTTCCAGATCGACGCCCTCGGGGGTGATGAACTGGCGAATCTTCTTCGCCCGTGCGTCGCGCGATCTGGCGTTGGCGGCAGCAGCGGTCATGTGACATCCTCGCGGCGCGGGATGTAATAATAGGCGATCCAGAACAGCAGCATCAGCGAACCGATGGCATAGCGCAGCATCGTGTCGGTGATCAGCTGACGCCCGAAGCCTTCGAGCAATCCTGCGGCAAAAAGCATGATGATCACGCCGACCATCACCTTGCCCGCAGTGCGCCCGGCTTCCGACGCGGCCTGCAGTCGCCCGCGCGCGCCGGGAAAGACGACCGCGGTACCGATCCGGAGCCCCGCCGCACCGGATAGCGCGGCGGCGAACAATTCGGTGGTGCCGTGAATGAACAGCCAGCCGCCGAAATCATAGCCGAGGCCCTTGCCGGTAAAGACTGCCATCATCGCGCCGAGGCCGATGCCCTGATAATATTCGAGCATCATCGTCGGCACACCGAACGCGAAGCCGAGTGCAAAGGACAGGATCGAGACCTGGCTGTTGTGGGTGAACAAATAGGTCGCGAAGATGTGGAGCCCGCTTTCGGCCTCGCCCGCCGCCGCTTTGCCATGACCCAGCGTCGATTGGAGGAATTCGACCGTTGCGCGCGGGTCGCGCCCGCCCGACATCTCTTCATCGACGAAATTGAAATACCATTCGGGGTTGCTCGCGACGAGCGAATAGCTCGTCAGCGCGCCGAGCAGGATGATCAGCGCGATGATCACCGTCTCCTTCCACACAGACCGCACCGCGGCGGGCCAGTCGTAGAGAAAGAAGCGGCGCAGGCGATTGAGCCGGCTCTCGCGCACGCCATAGATGAGAAAATAGCCACGGATCGACAGCGCCTCGAGATGATCGAGCAAGGCCTTGTCGAGGCTGGTCGCGCGCGCGATCGACAGCGACGACAGCGTCGCGCGATAGAGCAGCGGCAGTTGCAGCAACTCGTCGCTGGTCAGCGCCGCCGCGCCCTTCTTTTCGAGCCGGGTCAGCAGCAAATCGAAGGCGATCCAGTCGGCCTCGCGTTCGGCGCGAAAACGGCCGGTCGAAAAGCTCGGCGCGTCGAGCGCGCGGGCGGGCGCAGGGGGCGGGATCACAGGCTGCCCGCCCTTTTGATGCCGAGATAGGCCTCGACTGCGCTCGCGCCCATCGCGTCGGCGGGCACTTCAATGACATCGGCACCGAGGCGCTGGAGCCGCGCGATCACCAGTTGCCGGTCGCGCAGCATCGCCGCGGCGACGTTCGAGCGCGTGACGTCGGCGGCGCTTTCGGGTCGGCGGCGCTCTTCGCTTTCGACCTCCTCGTCTTTGATCACGACGAACAGCAGCCGATGTTTCTTCAACAGCCGCCCCGCGGCGCGGATCATCAGGTCGGCGCTCGTCGCGTCGGTGAATTCGGTGAACAATATGATCAGCGAGCGGCGATTGAGCTGCGCGCTCAGCGTCGTCAGCGCGAGGGTAAAATTGCTTTCGACATGGGCATAGTCGATCAGGCTTGCGGCGCGCTGCAGTGCCGGGAAATCCTGCGTGTGCATATAGGCGGGGGTCAGCGTATGCGGCTTGGCGGCGAAGGAGAAGAAGCTGATCCGGTCGTTGAGTTTGAGGCCGACATAGGCGAGCAGCAGCGCCGCCGACACGGCGCGGTCGACGCGCGGCATGCCGCCGACGGGCTCGGCCATCGTCCGCCCGCTGTCGATTGCGAGGACAACGCGATTGTCGCGTTCGACGCGATATTCCTTGGCGAGCAGTTTGACGTGGCGCGCCGACGCATTCCAGTCGATCGCGCGGCGGTCCATCCCCGGCTGATATTCGGCGAGCGCCTCAAATTCGGTGCCTTCGCCGCGGAAGCGTTGCTGGCGGAGGCCGAACCAGCTGTTGCGCTGGAACAGCCGGCTGCCCTCGTCGGTCACGGCGCGCAGGCTGGGGACGATGTTGATCGCGCCGTCGATCGGAAATTTGCGCTGTTTCCAGACGAGCCCCAATGGCCCCGCCCAGCGGACCCATAGCGCCTCGACCAGCGCCTGCCCGCGCCGCGAGGCGGTGAGCGAGAGCGTGCGGACAAGGGTTTCGCCCGTGCTCGCCCGGCGCATGTCGCCCGCGAGGCGCCCGCCCTCGGCGAGCCGTTCGTCGAGCGCGAGCGCGAGTTCGGCGCGCGGCGGCACCGCAGGACCGCTCGCAGCGAGCGAAAGGTCGAATGGGTCGCCAACGCCGACCTGATGCGGAAAGCGGGCATCGAGGCGCAGGTGACGCGGATTGGCGCCGGCAACGCAATCGAGGATCAGGCAGGCAAGGATGACACCGATCCATCCGGGCGCGACGAGCCATAGCTCGGGCCGGACAAGCCCGAGCGCGAGCGCCATCGGGGCGCCCAGTAGCAGCAAGTAGATCGCTCGCCGCGTCGGATAGATCACCGCGGGACTTCCTCGCGGTCGAGCAGCGCGGCGACGACCTGTTCGACATTGCGCCCTTCGATCTCGGCGGCCGCCGACAGGATCACGCGGTGGCGCAGCACCCCGGCGGCGAGGCGCTGGATATCGTCGGGGATCACATAATCGCGCCCGTCGAGCGCCGCGGCGGCACAGGCGGCGCGTGCGAGCAGGGTCGCGGCGCGCGGGCTGGCGCCGCATTCGAGGTCGGCGCTTTCGCGCGTCGCGCGGACGAGCCGGACGATATAGTCGACGATTTCGTCGGCAAGCCGCACGGTCGCGATCGTGTCGATCGCGGCTTCGATCGTCTTGGCGTTGGCGACTTCGGTCACCCCGAAATCGGCGACCGCAGGGCTTTTGAACCGCCCGCCATGATCGGCGACGATGCGTCGTTCCTCGTCGGCGGCGGGATAATCGACGACCAGCTTGAACAGGAAGCGGTCGAGCTGCGCCTCGGGCAGCGGATAGACGCCCTGCTGCTCGATCGGGTTTTGCGTCGCCAGCACGGTGAAGCGCGGGCTCATCACATGCGCCTCGCCGTTGATCGTCACCCGCCGTTCCTGCATCGCTTCGAGCAGCGCGGCCTGCGTCTTGGGCGGGGTGCGGTTGATTTCGTCGGCGAGCAGCAGTTCGGTAAAGATCGGTCCCTTGGTGAGGGTGAAGCTCGACGTCTGGAAGTTGAACAGGTTCGACCCCAATATGTCGCCGGGCATCAGGTCGGGGGTGAACTGGATGCGCCCGAACGCGAGGCCCGTCGCGCGCGCGAACGCCTGCGCGAGCAAGGTCTTGGCGGTCCCCGGCGGACCTTCGAGCAGCACATGGCCGCCCGCGAGCAGCGCGATCGTTACCATGCGGGTGAGCGGCCCCTGCCCGAACACGACCTTGGCGACTTCGCTTTCGATCGCTGCACCGAGCGCCTGGACGCTTTCGACGGGGTTAGCTGTCACGGAGTAAATCCTTCCTGATGTCGTGCAGCGCTTGCGCGTCGCTGAGAAACTCGTGGGTGTTACGCGCGAGCGGCAGGCGCCGCGCGAGCGAAGAAAACAGGTCGCTGCCTGCACGCAGATGCCGGTCGATCCAGCGGTCGGTCTCCGCATCGTCGAGCCCGCCGGGCGCGTGGAGGCGCCGCGCGATCGCGCTGCGCTGGCTGCGGACATAGGCGTCGGCGCCGTCGAGTTCGCGGCGCGCCTGCCGGATCAGGTCGGCGCTGTTCGCGATCAGCGCCGACTTCGATACCGGAATCGCGCGCCCGGGTCTCAGCGCCGGACCAAAGCGCATCCACGCCTGCCACAATGCGAGCAGTCCGGCGGCGATCAGGCACAGTGTGATACCGATGAACGGCGGGACAAAGGCAAAGCGCAGCAACGAGCGCTGACCGCCGAAACCGTTGAGCGTCACGTCGAAGGCGAGCGCATCGGCGTCGGCATATTCGGCCAGCGCGTCGATCAGCATCGCGCCGGCGCGCGCCCGGTCGCGCGAGGCAAAGGCGAAATTGTTGATGAGATCGGGGTCGGCGAGGACATAGACGTCGCGGCCGCGCAGCTGCGCGAGGACCGACCCGCCGCCGGGGCCGGCAATCAGCACGTCGAGTTCGTCGCTTTCGACCGTCTGCGCATTGTCGGGGAGGTAGGCCGTAAATGTCCTTCCGGCGATGTTGACGGGAACGGATTGCGCCTTGCTGGCGCGGGCCTCGATCTTCACTTTGCCGAACTTCGCTTCGGGGAGCAGCCTCGCGGGCGGCGTATCGGCAAATCCCGCGCTGACCCAGCCCGGCTTCGGAGCTTGCCCGGGTATCGCACCCGCCTGCCATTTGGGCAGGACGATCAATATAGGGTGCCCACCCTGCGCGTCGAGCAACTCGGTCATCTCTTCCGGGCGGGTGCGATGGGTCGGCGTCAGCACCAGCAAGGGCTTGTGGTCGTCATAACGTGTCGTATCGACCTTCCGTCGCAATTCGACATCGGCGCCGGCGCGCTCGACGAGGTCGACGATGCCGGCGTAGCCCGGCACCGCCTTTGACAGTGCATGGCCGCCGCCGTCGTTGCCGCTGCTGATCTGTGGGCCGAGCGCGATCAGTGCCCAGAGCGCGATGAAGGCGATCACCCCGATCACGATCACGCCGGCGATCAGGCGCGGGTTGAAGCCGTCGTTCGTTGCCGCCGCGCCGCTCATCCGCGCGCCCAATTCTTCGGCACTGTCAGCTCGGCATAGGCGCTGCGACACGTTTGCCACGCGCCGGCGTCGATCGATCGCCCGCCGAACAGGCTGATCTCGACGGCGCGCGCAATGCGGCTGAACGCATCGCGCGCGATCATGGGCAGGTCGCGCGCTTCGGCGAGGTCGCGCGACGTCATCGCGGGTTTGACCAGCCCCGGGCGGCGGCCCTCGATATCCTCGACGCTGCGATAGAGGAGCAGATGTACGGCCTCGGCGTAGCGCCCCTCGGCCGCAAGCGCGTCGGCTTCGGCGAGCAGCGCGCGCGCGGCGCCGGCTTCGGCGAGGCCGATGCTGTCGGCCTCATCGCCGCCGCCGGGCTTGCGCCGGAACGGCAGATTGTCGACCCAGCGCGCAAAGGCGGGAACAAAATGATAGAGGAGGAAGAGCACGATCACCGCGATCGCAATCCACAGCAACGGTTTTGCGGCGGGGGCGCTCCACTGGAAAAAGCTGCCGATCGCATCGAACAGCGATTTCAGCCATTCGGGTGTTGGCGGTGGCGGGGGTGGCGGAGGCGGAAAGGCGGTCTGGATCTCGCCGCCTGCAATCGTCTGGCTATAGCCCGGATCGACAAGCTCGGGATCGATCAGCCACCCTTGGCTGGATGAGTCGACGGCAGCCGAGGACTGGGCGATCCACAGGGATATCATGTTGAAATTGTGGCCTCGCCCCGGTCGTTCATCGTATATGGTGGTAGCGCGAGCGAGTGAGGCAAGGCAAGAGATGCTTGCGCGCCGGACGGCCCCGTTCTAGCGCGCGGCAAAATCGGCCGGTTTGTTACGCTCGTAACCAGGGGCCGCGCGACAGGAGAGACAGGTGGACGCGGCGCAAGCGGTACATGAAAAATTCCTCGCGGCGCTGGCGGAGGGGAAATTGCCCGATCGCGCCGACGCCCCCGACCCCGCTTTGGTCGGCCTGTCGCGGGCGGAGGCGACCGACATTTTCCTGTCGCAGCTGACCAGCCGCCAGATGGACCGCCTTTCGCGTCATTTGCAGGCGCGCGGCGAGGGTTTTTACACGATCGGATCGTCGGGGCACGAAGGCAACGCCGCGGTCGCCGCAGCGCTGCGTGTCACCGATATGGCGTTCCTCCATTATCGCTCGAACGCCTTCCAGCTGCATCGTGCGCGGTCGGTGCCCGGTCTGACGCCGACATGGGACATGTTGCTGAGCTTCGCGGCCTCGTCGGACGACCCGATTTCGGGTGGGCGGCACAAGGTGATCGGGTCGAAGCCACTCAATATCCCGCCGCAAACCTCGACGATCGCCTCGCACCTGCCCAAGGCGGTCGGCGCGGCCTTTTCGATCGGCATCGCGCGCCGCCTCGGCATGACCGGGTTGCCGCTTCCCGACGATGCGGTGGTGCTGACAAGCTTCGGCGACGCTTCGGCGAATCATTCGACCGCGCAGGGCGCCTTCAACACCGCGGGCTGGGCGGCGTTCCAGGGGTCGCCAATGCCGCTGATCTTCCTGTGCGAGGATAATGGCATCGGCATTTCGACGCGCACCCCGACGGGATGGATCGAGGCGCAGTTCCGCCACCGCGCCGGGCTACACTATATTCAATGCGACGGGACCGACCTCGTCTCGGCCTATGCCGGTGCGGCCGAGGCTGCCGATTACGCGCGCCGATACAGAAAGCCGGTGTTCCTCCATATGGCGACCGTGCGGCTCTATGGCCACGCTGGCTCCGACGTGCAGGGCGCCTATCTGCCGAAGGCGCTGATCGAGGCCGACGAGGCGCGCGACCCGTTGCTCGCCGGCGCGGCGCTGATGGCGGGGCAGGGCTGGATGTCGCCCGCCGAGATCGCCGATGCCTATGAAGAGATCGGCACGACGCTGGCGCGGCAGGCCGAGGCGGCGATCCTGCGGCCCAAGATCACGACGCCCGCCCATGTGATGCAAAGCGTCGTTCCGCCGAAGCGCGAAGTCACACGACCCAACACGCCGTCGACAGAGGATCGCAAGGCGATGTTCGGCAGCGACGCGGGCGCGATGGACAAGCCGCAGCATATGGCGCGGCTGCTCAGCTGGGCGCTCGCCGACCTGATGCTCGCGCACAAGGAAATTGTCGTCGCGGGCGAGGATGTCGGGCCAAAGGGCGGCGTCTATAACGTCACTGCCAAGCTCCACCAGCGTTTCGGCTCGGCGCGCGTCGTCAACACGTTGCTCGACGAACAGGCAATCCTCGGCCTCGCGATCGGTATGGCGCACAACGACTTCCTGCCGATGCCCGAGATCCAGTTCCTCGCTTATGTCCACAATGCCGAGGATCAGATCCGCGGCGAGGCGGCAACATTGAGCTTTTTCTCCGATGGCCAATATACCAATCCGATGGTCCTCCGCATCGCGGGGCTCGGCTATCAGAAGGGTTTCGGCGGCCATTTCCACAACGACAACAGTCTCGCGGTCTTTCGCGACATCCCGGGCGTGATCCTCGCGGTACCATCGAACGGGCGCGACGCGGTACATATGCTGCGCGAATGCGTCCGGCTCGCGCGTGAGGAACAGCGCGTGGTTGTCTTCGTCGAACCGATCGCGCTCTATATGACGCGCGACCTGCACGAAGACGGCGATGGCCTGTGGACGAGCACCTATGAAGCGCCCGGCGACGGCGCGCCGATCCGGCTGGGCGACGTCGGTGTGTTCGGCGATGGCACCGACCTCGCGATCGTCACTTACGGCAACGGCTATTATCTCTCGCGCCAAGCCGAAAAGCTGCTCGCAGCCGAGGGCGTGAAAGCGCGGGTGATTGATCTGCGCTGGCTCGGCCCGGTCGATGAGGATAAGCTGGTCGCCGCAGTCGGCGATGCGAAACGCATCCTGATTGTCGACGAATGCCGCATCACCGGGTCGCAGAGCGAGGCGCTGATGGCGCTGTTCGTCGAGCGAACGCCGGGCAAGAAACTCGCGCGTATCGCTGCCGATGACAGCTTCATTCCGCTCGGCCGCGCGGCGACGCTGACTTTGCCGAGCCGCGACAGCATTGCCGCGGCGGCGCGGGAGCTGCTGGCATGAGCGCGCGCAAAACCGCCCTCGTGGTCGCCCCGGGGCGCGGCACCTATGGCAAGGGCGAGCTTGGCAGCATCGCGCGGCTCCATGGGGCACGCTTTGGCGAGTTGATCGCCAATTTCGACGCGCAGCGCCGCGAGCGGGGCCAGCCGACGGTGACCGAACTCGACGGCGCCGACCGCTTCAGCGTTGCGACGCATATGCGCGGCGATGTCGCGGCGCCGCTCATCTACACCGCGACGGTGCTCGATTATCTCAGCATCGACCGCGAAAAATTCGACGTTGTGGCGGCCTTGGGCAATTCGATGGGCTGGTACAGTGCGCTCGCACTCGGCGGTGCGGTCTCGGTCGAGGACGGCTTCCGCATCAGCAATGCGATGGGGCTCAACAGTCAGACGCACGGGCCGGGCGGGCAGATCCTGCTGCAGGTCGTCGACGAGGATTGGCGCGCTGTTCCCGGCCTGCGCGAAACCCTGTTCGCTCTCGTCGCCAATATTGGATCGCGCCCCGGCCACGCCCTCGCGCTCTCGATCGATCTCGCCGGAATGCTCGTCTTCGCGGGCAATGAAGAAGGCCTTGCCGCTCTGTTCGCCGAAGCGCCCGCCACCCCCGGGCGCGATCTGCTCCGTCTCGCGGGGCACGGCCCCTTTCACACGCCGCTGATGTTCGGCAGCTCGGACAAGGCAAAGGCCGAACTCCCGCATTCGCTCTTTGGCCGCTCGGCGTTGCCGATGGTCGACGGGCGCGGCCATATCTGGCGACGCCATGCGAGCGATTCGACTGCCGTTTGGGATTACACCTTCGGCCACCAGATACTGGAACCCTATGATTTCGCGCTGTCGGTGCAGGTCGCGGTCCGGGAATATGCCCCCGACGTCATCATCCTGCCCGGTCCCGGCGACACGCTGGGCGGCGCAATCGCGCAATCGCTGATCGGTATCGGCTGGCAGGGCCTCACCGGCAAGGCCGACTTTACGGCGCGGCAAGCGGCGGATCCTATTCTGCTGTCGATGGGCCGCGCCGAACAGCGCACGCTGGTTACCGGAAAAGCATAGGGCGATCGGCAATCGGTTTCCGGCGGCGCCAGCCCGGCGAAGAACTGCAACCGCAGCAACTCGGCGATATTGCCCGCGTCGGCGCCATTTCGGAGCATTGGGGGTAGCCCTCACTTGCCCTGCCGGCGACTTGTCCGACGAGGCCCGCCAGATGATTTTGCGCCGAAGCCCCGCTGACGGCCGGGCAAGGATGGTTGGTCCTGCAGATCGAGTCGATCTCGAGCGTCGCGATTCCGGAAACCTTGATTTTGGGCCTTGTTTGCACCCGAGGGGGCCATCGCCGTACCAAATCCTGATCGGTGTGCAGGTAAAGCTCTCGCTGCTCGGAACAACAGTTGCGGTTTCCCGGGATCTCACCAGTTCGATAGTGGAGCATCGTCAAAATGGTTGACGTCATTAATCCATTTTTGATGTAGCCAGAGGCGCCGTTCGTGGGTGATTTTGCCGATCATCTGCCGTTCACAAATTGTTACGGGACGTCGGTGCAAGCATGTAGACACAAAGCTTACCGCTTTATATTACTAGAATTATCTCAGGATTTATTGGGGAAAAGTCGTGTCAATTTCGCTTACTAAAAACTCGAGCGTCAGTCTCGCTAAAGAAGCCGGCTCGAACGGCCTTACGCGCATCGCCCTTGGCGTTGGGTGGGACATGGCGCCCGCAACGGGTTTCTTTGCCAAGCTTAGCGGCGGCAATGAAAGCATCGACCTTGACGCGTCATGCCTCGCTTTTGACGCTGCCGGTAATAATGTCGAAACGGTCTGGTTCCAGAAACTCGTCAGCTCGGACGGCTCGATTCGTCACAGCGGCGACAATCTGACCGGTGAAGGTGACGGCGACGATGAAACGATCTCGATCGATCTCACTCGCCTTCCGGCCAATGTCGAAACTCTGGTTCTCACCGTCACCAGCTTCCGTGGCCAGACTTTCGACAAGGTCAAAAATGCCTTCGGTCGCGTCATCGACCTTTCGAACAATAAGGAGCTCGCGCGCTACGACATCAGCGACAGCGGCTCCTATACCGGTCTCATCCTTTCTTCGCTCAAGCGCAGCGGCGGCGAATGGATCTACAAGGCGATCGGCGAGCGCACGCAGGGTGCTCACGTCCAGCAGCTCGTCGAGCAGTCGCAGCGTCTGATCTGACCCGATCCCACCCTCATTCGATGAACGATGGCGCGCCCTCTTGTGAGGGTGCGCCAATTTGACGAGGAAGCGACCATGCAGTTACAAAAAGGCGAGAAGCGTAGCCTGAACGATCTCGGGATCGGTGGGCGCTGCGAAGTCGCAGTTTCCTTCGGTCTTGCTGGCGTCGACATCGCCGCCTTTGGCCTCGATGCGGCCAAGAAAATCGGCGACGATCGATATGTCGTCCTGTTCTCCAATTCGCGTTCGCCCAATGGCGAAATCAGCCTTTCGTCGTCTTCCGACAAGGCAGCCTTCACGCTTGATCTCGATGCGCTGCCAGCGACCATCGACCGGATCGTTTTCACAGCGACCCACGACGACCGTCCAATCGCTGAATCACGGCCGCTGACCATCACGATCGACCAGGGCAAAGCCGAATTCAACGTCGCCGAGCATCTGACGAACGAGAAGGCCGTTATGATGGTCGAGCTCTATCGCCATAGCTCGGGCTGGCGCTGCGGCACTATCGCGCAAGGCTTCACGGGCGGCCTCGCCAGTCTGATCAGCCATTTCGGCGGCGAAGTCGCTGATACGCCCGCTCCGGCGCCGACACCCGCTCCTGCACCCGCGCCGGCACCGGCCCCCACGCCGGCGCCATCTGCGCCCGTCAGCCTGAAGAAAATCACGCTTGAGAAGTCGAGCCCGAGTGTCAGCCTCAAAAAAACGGGCGATACGTTCGGCGAGATTGTCCTCAACCTCAACTGGTCACAAGGCGATCAGAAGAAGGGTTTCTTCGGCGGCGGCTCGAAGAATATCGACCTCGATCTCGGTGTGCTCTTCGAGATGCAGGATGGCTACAAGGGTGTCATCCAGGCACTCGGCCGGTCCTTCGGCGATTACGACCGGGAACCGTGGATATCTCTCTCAGGCGACGATCGCACCGGCGCCGTCACCGGTGGCGAAACCATCCGTGTCAACGGCCGCTTCTTCGACAAGATCAAGCGCATCGCTGTGTTCGCCCTCATCTATGACGGGGTCCCGAACTGGAACAAGACCGACGGCGTCGTCCGGATGAACATCCCCGGACAGCCCGAAATTGAAGTTCGCATCGAAGAAGGGCGCGACAACTGCCGGCTTTGCGGGATCGCCCTCATCGACAATGATGGCGGTTCCCTCAGCATGAAGCGGCATATGAAATTTTACGAGAGCCAAAGGCCATTTGCCGACGACATCGGCATTTACATGCAATGGCAAGCGGCTCGGAAAGACTGATTTTCGCCCTCGGGGCGTATGACAAAAGGCATTTCCAATGTTCAAACATTTTGGCGGATCACTGATCTTCACCGTCTTCGCACTTGGCCTGGGCGGGTGGTACGGTTGGGAGCTCACCGGCACCGTAGACGGTGCTCTCGGCATTCTCTGGATCTGCGCGGTTCTCGCAGTCCTCGAGGTCTCGCTCTCCTTCGACAACGCGGCGGTCAACGCCTCGGTACTCAAGGACATGGACCCCGTATGGCAGCGGCGCTTTCTGACCTGGGGTATCGCGATCGCGGTCTTCGGCATGCGCATCGTCTTTCCGCTCGTGATCGTAATGATCGCAGCTGGGCTTGGCCCCATCGAAGCTCTCAAGCTCGCGATCAACGATCCCGAACAATATGAAGTGATCCTCAACGGCGCCCACATCGGCCTGATGGGCTTCGGCGGCGCCTTCCTCGGTATGGTCGGTCTCAAATATTTCTTCGACGCCGACAAGGAAGTCGACTGGATCGCGGCTATCGAACGGCCGCTCGCCAAAGTCGGTGACATCGAAGCCATCTCGATCGGTTTCGTGCTCCTGATGACCTATCTCACCTCGATGATGCTCTCGGACGCCGATGCACTGACGTTCATCATCGCGGCGATCGCCGGGCTGCTGACCTTCATCGGTGTGGAAATCGTGAACCATGTGCTCGAAGCGCCGGTCGCAACGACCGGTCAGGTTGCCAAGGCGGGCTTCGGCGCCTTCCTTTATCTCGAAGTCCTCGACGCAAGCTTCTCGTTTGACGGCGTCATCGGTGCATTCGCACTTTCGAACAACCTGTTCATTATCGCCATCGGCCTTGGCATCGGCGCAATGTTCGTTCGCTCAATGACAATCTTTTTGGTCAAGCAGGGCACGCTGTCCGAATATCGCTATCTCGAACATGGCGCATTCTACGCGATCATCGCTCTGGCGGCGATCATGTACATCAACACATTCCAGCACATCCCCGAAGTCATCACCGGCGTCATCGGTGCCGTCCTGATCGGGATCGCCTTCTGGTCGTCGGTGCGGTGGAACCGTGCACATCCGAACGGTGAGCCGGAAGCCGCCGCCATATAATCTACGCTTACCCGGCCGTCTTCGGGCGGCCAACAACGTCAAAACAAGGAAGGATGAAGTTTTATGGCTATCTCTCTCTCAAAGGGCGGCAACGTCAGCCTCTCGAAAGAATCGCCCGGCCTCGACGAAATCATGATCGGCCTTGGCTGGGACGTTCGGGCGACCGATGGCCAGGACTTCGACCTCGACGCTTCGGCCTTTGTGCTCAAAGCCGATGGCAAGGTCCGCGCCGACAATGATTTCTGCTTCTACAACAACAAGGATGTCGGCGGCGCCGTGATCCACCAGGGCGACAACCGCACCGGTGAAGGCGACGGCGACGACGAGCAGCTCAAGATCGTCCTCTCGAAGATTCCGGGGGAAATCGATAAGGTTGCGATCGCTGTGACGATCCACGAAGGCGAATCGCGCGGCCAGAGCTTCGGTCAGGTCTCGAACGCCTTCATCCGCGCTGTCGACAACAAGACCGGCACCGAAATCGTCCGCTACGACCTGTCGGAAGACGCGTCGACCGAAACTGCGATGATCCTCGGCGAAGTCTATCGCCATGGTGAAGAATGGAAGTTCCGTGCCGTCGGCCAGGGATTCAAGGGTGGCCTCGGCCCGCTCGCCAGCCACTATGGCGTCAGCGTCGGCTAACCGATAACTACCGATGGCCGTCCCGCACAAATCGCGGGGCGGCCATCATCTTCTACCATAAGGAGCCGTCATGGCAGTTTCATTGAGCAAGGGCACCAACGTCTCGCTGACGAAGGAAGCTCCCAACGTATCCGCCGTGACCGTCGGCCTCGGCTGGGATGTTCGCCAGACCGATGGCGCAGCATTCGATCTGGACGCCTCGGCCTTCGTCGTCGGCGCGAACGACAAGGTTTTGAGCGACGCGCATTTCATTTTCTACAACAACAAGTCGACGCCCGACGGCGCTGTCATTTATGGCGGCGATAATCGCACCGGCGACGGCGCCGGCGACGACGAGACGATCAAGGTCGATTTCGCCAAGCTCGGCGCCGACGTCAAAAAGGTCGTCGTTGCCGTCACGATCCACGAAGGTGTCGAACGCCGCCAGAATTTCGGATCGGTCTCAAATGCCTATGCACGCGTCCTCGATGATGCGGACGGCAAGGAACTGGCTCGCTTCGATCTGTCCGAGGACGGTAGCGCCAACACGTCGCTGATCTTCGTGGAGCTCTATCGCGGCCCGCAAGGCGATATCAAGGTCAAGGCGATCGGCGAAGGCTGGGAAAGCGGCCTCTCGGGCTTGGCTGGCAGCCTCGGCGTCAACCTCGGCTGATCGTCGCCCCGGCCTTATAAGGGCCGGGGCTGCGACCCTCATGATTTCATGAAACACCCACGATGACCCGTAACACAAGAATTTGGTTCAACCGGGGCTTTTCGCTCGCTCCCATCGCCGGTCTGATGCGCGCGGCCGATCCCACGCTGGACGTCTATGTCAGCGTCTCCCCGCAAAGCGCCCACTATAACGGCCCGACCGAAACCTGGATCGATGGCGACGGTGTCGAAGATGATGATCAGCAGAGCTACCTCCAGTGGGTCCGCGATATGATCGCCACGCATGAAATCGACATTTTCATTCCCACCCGTCGCCGCGCATTGATCGCAGCGGCCGACCTGCCGTGCCATGTGCATCTCCCGGCCTCGATCGCGACACTGCAAGTCCTTGACGACAAATATCTTTTCGCAGCCGAGTTTGCGGGCGAGGAGCATCATCTCCCGACCCATCTCGCTCAAGGGAGCAAAGATCTCGAACGGCTGATCGGCGACTGGCCGTCGGGCGAAGGCGAACCCGGACCCTGCGTCAAGCCGCGCCACGGCGTAAACGGCCTTGGCTTTTGGCGTCTCATGGACGTGTCGCCAGTCGCTCATCTCCAGGACTCCGAACGCCGTCGCATCCGTCCCGAGCAATATCTCTCGGCCGTTCGCGATCAAGAGCTGCGCGGCCCGATCGACGATATTGTCGTGATGCCCTATCTTCCCGGGCCCGAGATCTCGTGCGATATTCTCGCCGTCCATGGACAGATGCTGAAATATGCGGCCCGGACGAAGCTGGGTACCGGCCGCCAGCATATCGTCTCACGGCATCCTCTCGAAGATGTCGTCGCCGCGATCGTCGCCAAATTCGCTTTGCATGGCGTCGTGAACGCCCAGTTCCGCCGCGCAGAAGACGGTCGCTGGATTCTGCTCGAAATCAATGCACGGCCCGCCGGTGGTGTCGTCTATGCCGACCAAGTCGGCTGCCGCCTCATTGCCGACTGGGCTGGCCTGCTTACCGGACGCCTTATGCCCGAGACGATCGACCGAACCGAAATCGACACCGAAGTCGCGTTTTCAACTGTCGTCAGGCCCGTCGCGGCATGATTCCGGAGGGGGGATCTCGATGAGAAGCACACAGCCGGGCGAGCGCCTCGCCATCGGTCTCAATGACGCCTGCACGATCCGCATCAACGGCCGAAATGCCGACCGGATCACCGTCGTCGCCGTATCCCCCCAGGGCGCGTTCCAGCCACTCGAACGCGGTGGTCCCACTGGCGAATGGCGTCTGAGTGACATGGCTGATCTCGGCGAAAAGGCTGAAATCCTGCTCTATATGACCGACGACCGCACCGGTGGCTTCGTCAACGACAGCTACCCGATTATCGTCGAAATCGGTGGCAACAGCTTCGACTTTCCCGTCCCGGCCGAGCAGCTCGCGGCGGTCATCATCGCGGAAGCCTATCTTCGCGACGGTACACGCCGCGTCAAAGTTGCCAATGAAGGCTATACGTTCGGCATCGAAGCATTTGCTCGGGCCCGCAAATTCTCGGTGGATGACATTCCCGGCCGCCAGCGAGGGGACGGCAATCAGGATCGCTGGGGTGGCGAAGAGCGCGGCGGTCGCAGTGCGCCGCCGGGCACGCCATTGGGATCGGGCAGCGGTGTGCTTGTTGCACCAGGCATTGTCGTCACAAATGCCCATGTCATCGAAGGCGGCAGCGACTTCAAAACCGGTCGCGGGGGCAAGGCCCTCACCATGATTGCAGTCGACCCGATGCACGATCTTGCGATCCTTCAGGGCGACCTCGACGGCACGCCGCTGCCGATGCGGAATACAGCGGCGATCTGGCTCGGCGAATCCGTCCTTGCTGCCGGCTATCCGCTCATGGACCTGCTCGGCGCGGATCTCAAAGTGTCGACCGGCAACGTCTCGGGCCTGAAGGGCTGGGAGGGCGATGTCGCACGCTTCCAGTTCACGGCGCCAATCGGCTCGGGTTCGTCCGGTGGCGCAATCCTGGACGAATATGGCAACCTCGTCGGTATCACCTCGTCGTCGCTTGCCCACGGCAATCTACGCGATCGCGGCGCAATCAGCGAAAATGTGAACTTCGGCATCAAGGTCAGCCTCGTTCACGAAATGCTCGCTGCCTCCGGAATCGATATCCCGGCGCCCAATCTCTCCCA
Organism: Sphingopyxis sp. GW821-FHT10B01; assembly: GCF_059415685.1. Lineage (NCBI taxonomy): Bacteria > Pseudomonadati > Pseudomonadota > Alphaproteobacteria > Sphingomonadales > Sphingopyxidaceae > Sphingopyxis > Sphingopyxis sp. GW821-FHT10B01. The sequence goes on from NZ_JBWKNS010000002.1 coordinate 682,751, forward strand.
AGACAATGATCGCCGCAACGTCGTTCAACGGCTCCGGCAATCCGTCATCAGCATTCTCGTTACCAGCTGATCCAAACAGGGGCGGCCGATCCATGGGCTTCAGATTTCAAAAGCGCATTACGCTCTTGCCGGGCGTTCGCATGAATCCCGGCAAATCTGGGGCATCGCTATCGGTCGGCCCACGCGGGGCTTGCGTCATCAGAAACATCACGCAGAAGGATCTGGCCGCGCTTTGTCTTGGCCATGTTTCACCCCTGATCCTTCGCTTGATTGGCCATAGTTTTTCGGTCAGTAGCGGCATTCGCTCGGTCGCGGTTTCTGCCTACACCCGGCGAAGCGGATCTACCGGCCGTGTTGATGATGAATATGTCGCCGTTGCCGAGATTGACCGAAATGGCTGGAACCAAGTGGATTGCCCCCAAATGAGTGCAATCGATCCTGAAAATTTGCTTCGTCGCTTTGGTGCGAAGATCGAAGTAAATTCTCGGGGTATTCTGAAAATTCAGCAGCCCTTCGAATAGGCGCGCCTTTCTCCCGAAAAGCGCGAACAAGACGGTTCGGTTCAAACCGTTCGCTGCGCTTTTGGTTATTTGATTGTCCAAGGAAATTAGAGTCCCATGTCCGTGCTGCAAAAGACTGAAATCGAGTTTCCAACGGGCACCCTCGAGATCGCCACCGAGCATGTCGCCGAGCTCGAAGCCTTTTGTGACTTCGCCGCACGCGCCAATCCCAAGCGCGGCTTTCTGATCGTCTCGAAGGTTCTGGGGCGGCATCTCCCCGCTTCGCCGGCCGACATGCGCCGCGCGATGGATGAGCTCGGCCAAAAGCTCCCGGCAGATTTGCCGGGTCCGATCGTCGTTCTCGGCATGGCAGAAACGGCAACCGCCCTTGGCCAAGGCGTCTTCGCCTCATATCTTGAAGCCCACGGACGCCGGGATGTCGCTTATCTTCAGTCCTCACGCCAGATTGTCGACGGTGCCAATCTGATTGCTTCCTTCGAAGAAGGACATAGTCACGCGACAACCCATCTCATCCAGGTGGCCAATCTCAGTATCGAAGATCTCGTCCGTGCCGCGCGAACTCTGGTCATCGTCGACGACGAATGCAGCACTGGCAACACTTATGTCGCCGTTGCCAATGCGATGCTGGATGTGATGCCCGACCTTGAGCTGGTCGCAACTTGCTGCATCACCGACTGGAGCGGCAAGCGATATATTCATGCCATGCCGCGTCCGACCCTCCCCATCTCGATCCTCGCCGGCGCGATGGAGTGGAAAGCGGCCGACGTTACTCATCCCCAGACGCTCGCCGCCGGATCAAATATACCCGGGCGAGCACCCCGGGACGGGATGCGAAGCCGAAGCGGGCTTCGTCTCCCCGAACATGCTATCCGGAGTACCATCGACGTCGAATCGGGAGAGCGTATTCTCGTGCTCGGCGAAGGCGAGCATTCATATGAAGCGCTCCTCGTCGCGGAAGAGATCGAGCAAAAAGGCGGCGTCGCAGCGGTCCAATGCATCACTCGCAGCCCGGTTTTGCTGGGGTTCGCGATGCAGAGTAAATCAACCTTCAGTGACAGCTATGGCAGCGGCGCTCCGTGCTTCCTTTACAACATCCTCCGTCATAAACCCGACCGCGTTTTGATCGTCGCGGAGCAGGTCGCCAGCCAAGCAGAAGAAGCGCGAGCCGCCTTGCAGGCACTCGGTTCGTCAATCCGCGTCGAAGTCATTCTCTGCAGCTATGCAAAGGAGGAATGAAATGGCGCCGGTAATCCTCACGGACCTCGACGACACGCTCTTCCAGACGATGCCGAAGTGCCCCCCGGGCGCGACCGAACTCCGTCAGATGAGCAGCCTTCTGGATGGCACCGCCAGCGGATTCGCCACCAAGATGCAGCAGAATTTTCTGCTTTGGCTCGAAGCCGGATTGGTCGTTCCTGTGACGGCGCGCGGCCGCGACGTGCTCGCGCGGGTCGACATCCCGAGCTCGCCGGCGATCTGCTCCAACGGCGGCTGCATTCTCGACGATCATGGTGCGCTCGATCTCATCTGGCATAGCCAGCTCGAGATCGCAGCAGGTCAGGCCGCCCCCGTCAGCGACGTTTATTCAGAGCTCACCGGAAGCCTCTGCACCGATCGGTTTCGCCATTGGTCGGTCGAAGAGAACGGTCTTGATCTCTACATCGTGATCAAGAGCAACGCGCACGACGACATGGCGCTGGCGCAGCTCGAGGCCGAACTGGCTCCGTCATTGCCCGAAGGATGGCGTTGCCACCGGAACGGCAACAACCTCGCGTATCTGCCGCCATGGCTCAGCAAGCGCCATGCGGCACGCTATCTCATCGCCAAATTGCGGGTTGAACAACCAAATCAGCCAATCATCGGCATCGGCGACAGTGTTTCCGACGTGGGCTTCATGGATCTCTGCGACTTCGCGGCAGCCCCCACCAAGTCTCAGCTTTGGGCGCACATCGTCGACGGCAGCAAATGGATCGACTGATGATGGCGGACACTCTGGCCAACAGCCCCTATCTCGACGAATCCGGAAGCTGGACCTTCTCCGGTTCCTATGATCCCAACGATGTCATCTTTCTCCTCAAACCCTCGCAGATCGAAACGACGGACATCGCCAAAAAGGAGGCCCTCATTCAATCGGGTGAGCGCCACTATTCCGAAATGCTGTCTGTTGAAGCGGCGCCCGACGATCGTTATCTGAAGCTCTACGAAACCGCGCTTGCGGCCAACGCCGCGCGTCTTCGTCACGACGTCAGCCAGCTTGCGCGTGCCATCCAGCGACGGCCGCAGACCTCGCAGAGCTGCGTTGTCCTCTCGCTCGCTCGAGCAGGCACGCCGATCGGCATTCTCCTCAAGAATGCCCTCAACAAGCTCGGCGTCGAAACCTGGCACTATTCGATCAGCATCATCCGTGGACGCGGCATCGACGAAAATGCGCTGAAATATGTCGCTTCGCGCCACGGCACCGAAAATTCGATTTTCGTCGACGGCTGGACTGGCAAGGGCGCCATTCGAGCGGAACTTGACCGGTCTCTTCAAACAAGCCCTTTCGAGCCCTTTCTGGCTGTGGTCGCAGATCCAGCCGGCCGTGCGAATCTCGCCGCGACGTTCGACGACTATGTCATTCCCAGTGGCCTTCTCAATGGTATCGTCTCGGGCCTCGTCAGCCGGTCCATACTCAACGAAGACCTCGTTGGCCCTGATGATTTCCACGCTTGCGTCTCGATGTCCGAACATGGCGCAAACGATGTCAGCCGCAACTTTATCGCTGAAGTCGAACGGGCAAGCGACTGGATTCCCGATACAGACGCATGGACTGCCGAAGCGGCCGAACATGTTCGAACCGAAGCAGATGCAATGATCCAGTCGATTGCGGCCGAGTGCGATGTGCGCGATCTCAATCGGATCAAGCCGGGCATTGCAGAGGCTACGCGGGCCATCCTGCGCCGCGTTCCCGATCGGATCTATGTGCAACGCCGGGACGATCCCGACGTCGCTCACATTTGCCTTTTGGCTGACCAAGCGGGGGTGCGGGTAATTGAAAGAAATATGCCGACCTACCGAGCTATCACGATCATCAAAGACCTGGGAGGAGACCAGCAATGAACGCCGTCGAGCTGGGGGCTACCCTCTATGTTCCTGCCATTAACGGCACAGCGCGCGCCATGGCGTACGGGTCGATTCATGACCTGCGTTCGATGGTCGTCTGCCTTGAAGACGCCATCCGCGACGACCAGGTGCCTGAGGCTCTCGCCGGATTGAGCAACCTGCTTGCCGAACTCGCCGGGACCCCTTCGAACCTCAAGGTCTACGTGCGGCCGCGCAACCTGCGCATGCTGACGCATCTGCTGCAGCTGCCGGACATTGAACATGTCGAAGGCTTCGTACTCCCCAAGGTTACGACGCAGTCGCTGCCCGTCTGGCTCACGGCGTTGATGCAGTCCGAACACCGGATCATGCCGACGATCGAAGGCGAAGAGGCCTTCGATCGATCTGCGCTCGCGCGGATGTGCGACCAGCTGCAGCCCTATTCGGAACGCGTGTCGGCAGTTCGGATCGGCGGCAATGATATTCTGGCGCTTCTCGGCATTCGTCGCTCGCGCTATCGTACGGCCTATGATGGACCTCTCGGCAACGTTATCCGCGACATTGCGGGCACCTTCATTCCAAACGGTTTTTCCGTTGCCGCTCCCGTCTTCGAACATTTCTCGGCGCCCGAAGTGCTGCGCGCCGAGGTCCAGCAAGATATCGAACATGGACTGCTCACGAAAACGGCCATTCATCCCGACCAGATCTCGGTCATTCATTCGGTCTACCGGCCGGACGTCCTCGAAATGAACGAGGCGCGCGCCATTCTCAGTCAGGAAGCGCCTGCCGTATTCGGACGCAACGGCAGCATGTGCGAACCGGCAACGCACGCGCCATGGGCCGGCATGATCGTCAAACGTGCTCAGGCGCACGGCGTCTCCGGCCCGGATGAACAGGCCGGAGTGCGCGTCGCATGACACGAAGCTTGCGCCCGTGAGCGATCTTCGTCTTGAGGCGCCCGGGGCAAATGTCCCGGCTCAGAGCAACGAATTTGCCCTCGACACAGCCAGCGCCGCGAGGGTCAAAGCTGTCGCGCGCGAATTCGCCGGGTCATTCCTCACGATCGACATCCATAATCCCGAATTTGACCGGCTGCTTCGGCAGATCACGTCGATCGGGAATGAAGAGGTTCGGAAACTCGCCGACCAGGCTCGCCTGACGTTATCCCGCAACACGATCCGCGAACGCGCGGTCGCCGCGATCAACACCCAGCTCGCCCGTCTCAGGCAGATACTCGATCAGCTGACGCCCGGGGAAGACCTCATCAAGCCGAAGAAGTTTCTCGGCCTGTTCCCGCGCGCCAATCAGATCGCGAGTTATTTCGACAGATATCGAAACTCCGAAGCGGACATCGAAGCCGCGCTGTCGACAATGGTGGAAAGCCGGGATTTGCTTCTTCGCGACAATGTCGCGATTTCGGGACATCGAGCCCTGTCCCGGCCGCTTCTGGAAGGTCTCGCCGAAGCGATCGGCATGTGCGCCAGCCTTGATGAGCGTTTCGAGAAGCTGTCTGCTCAACTCGACAAGAGCGATCCAGCCAAAGCCCAAAAGCTTCGGACTTCGGCGCTGTTCGAAGTGCGTCAGAGGCATGGTGATCTTCTTACGCAGATGGCCGTGTCCCAGCAGAGTTACGCCATGCTCGGCATGATCGAAACGAATAACTTCGATCTCGTCAAAGGCATCGATCGCGCGTCTTCGACGACTATTGCTGCCCTGCAAACGGCTGTCGTCGCAGCCCAGACGCTCGCGAACCAGAATCTGGTCCTCGACCGGATAAACGGGGTGAGGTCAGCCGCGTCTTCGCTCATTGACCGATCCGGCGCTGCAACGGCCGACGGCAATCATCAGATCGATCTCACCGGCAGCGAAGCCGCACGGCAGGTCGCTTCACTGCGTTCGGCATTTGCCGATGTGGTGACGTCGGTCGACTCGCTCGAGCATCAGCAACTGTCTGCTCTCCGTTCCTTGTAGCGCAGCCCCGGCTGTTCTTGGAAAGCTCGATATGCAAAGCTATGGAAGACACGAGAATAGATGAGCAGATAGGAAAAAGAACGGTATGAGCATCTCTCGACTGCTCGGCCGCCTCTTCGGCGGACAGGAGGCAGCGCCGGCGGATAACCGCGTCCCCGCTGCGCCTCCTGCAGCGCCGCCAGCCCCAACCTTCAATTATAACGACGAACGCATTCCCAAAACCGCCAAAGCGAAAGCACTCCAGATTCTCGCCGCGATCGACAATGTCGAGAAAGCCATGGAGCGCGAGCAGGTACCGAGCTTCAGCCGCGTCGACACGGCCCAGATGCGCGACGTCCATCTTCCGCAGCTCATCCAGAGCTACATCGACGTGCCCGCGTTTCATCGCGACGAAATCTTCAAGCGAACGGGGAAGTCGGCAAGCTTCCATCTCGGCGCCAGCCTCGACAAGCTTCAGGAGCGTGTCGACGCGATGCTTCGCGATCTCGCAGAGCACGACATTGCCGCTTTCACCAACAACACGCGATTCATAGATGAGCGTTATTCCAACGACGACAACCCGTTTCGTTGAGCGAAGCGGCGAGGGGGGGTACACATGGCCGAATTTCGCAAACTGGAAGACACTGTCGAGGGCGGCGGCGTCAAAATCGAGAAATACCGTTTCGTGGAAAAGCGGCTTATAACCCGTGGCATTCCGACGACCGAAGGTGGCTTCCACTATGTTGCCGAAGCCACCGACGTCTATCAGCTTTGCATCACGCTCACCGGTGGCAGCGTTCTGCTCGAGCCTGGCGCGCTCCAATATATGCACGGCAAGATCGAAACGACTGTCCAGAAGCACGAAGACAAAGGCTTTTTAAGCCGCGCGATCTCATCTGCCGGTACTGGTGAATCCGCCTTCGCGACGAAGTTTTCCGGCCATGGTATTATTTGGACGGAACCCGGGCGCCGCAACTTCATTCTCGCCGAAATCGACGGAGAGGCCGATGCTCTGCTTCTCGATGACCGCGCCTTCTATGCCTGCGCCGCCGGCATATCGCTGACAACCCATCGTCATCAGACCGTCGCGGGCGTTCTGAGCGGCAATGGGTTGATGCAACCCAAATTGAGCGGGAAGGGTGTCTTCGCTGTCGAGGCTCCCGTTCCGGTCGAAGAGATCGAAACCGTCACGCTCGACGGTAACAGCGAGCTCGTCGTCGACGGCGATTTCATGCTGATGTACTCCGCCAGCCTCAACGTCGCGATCGGCCCGTTGGTGAAGGGCTTGCGCAACGCGCTTCGCAGCGGCGAGGGCTTCGTTTACAAACTCAGCGGGCGGGGAGAAGCTTGGGTAATGCCGACCGCGAAGGTGAGTTAATCGCCGGACAAGGCTTTGCCCGCGTCGGCCTTTTTGACGTCGGCCTCCGGGAACGGCCATTCACTCCCCGGCCCTTGGCGTTTTTGATCGCAACAGCGGCAAGCGCCATGATGGTGCCGTCCGATTCGAGAGGGCCGCGCTACCATCAAATATACCATTGAGATGTTGGTGCCCGGTGGCGCGGGTAGTTGCGCCATATGGATATGCATACCAAAAACATCCGATAAATCGGCCATTTATGGAATGTTCTGATACCCTCTGGGAGAGGATGTTGGTGACCCCTACGGGAGGAGTTGCTCTCTTCCAACTTGCGCCAAAAATACCGGAAATCCGTCTCTGATTTGTGTTCTGTGTACCGATTTATGTACTGGTTTTGTGTACCTGAAATTCGGGGCATTGGCACCGGTTTATTGCGACGCGCTCAGAAACCCGACGATCCTCGAACGATCTCGATCAAGCGACGAAACTCTGTGTCGTCGCGGTTCAATTTCCACATGTTGATGAACTTGCAAACGATCTGGAGATTGCCCGGTGCGTAGTGACCTTGGCTGTCGATACGATCCAACGAGCAACATAGCTGGTGGTCGTCGCCGTCTTTGAATTGCAGCGTCAGGCCAGTGATAGCGCACAATCCTTCCTGGGCCTCGTATAGGTCAGCGATATAGGCAATGAGTGCATCTCGATCTGCGAAGCCGAAATCCTTGTTTTTGACATTTCGCATCACCTTCTGGCCGTTGGCGTTCAGGGTCGTTTCCCATGCGACATTCGCCATATTGAAGAAGGCAATCTGCATCGCGTTGTATGTTCGCACCGGCTGCTTTCGCGAGCCGCTCTCGGTCTTTGCTTTCCACTCGGGGCGGTCGTGCCATGGGCCGAGATCATGGCCGTCGATCAGGGCAAGGGCATATTCGGCGTAATCGTCGCTCAGCTTCTGGAGGGTTGCTTCCGTGACCAGAAAATCCGGGGCCTTCGGGTGCAGCCCCTTCCATTCTATCGGTTCGCCCTTCCGGTTCTTGTTGGACCATGGCTGCGCTGGCTTCCTGTAATAATAAACGTTCGGCGGACCATCGGGATTGGGTTTGAGGTCGGGGCCAAGCTCAATGAGCGGTGCGCCATCTGTCGTGATCGTCCACCATAGATGTTTGCCATCCTGATGGAGCCACATGTCACCGCTGCTCTCGGTTATGATTGTGCCCAAGTTGAACCATCTGCCAGCAACGGGACGGGTAGGAGAAATCCCCTTCATTGTCCTCAGGTTCGCGACACAGAAATCAATATATCCCTTTCGGTCGCCCGCCTTCCATAGTTCGTGGACCCGCTCGTCTTGCATCGTCGTGATCTCATGGCGAGAGAGGCAGTCCGGCCACGCGTAATTTTCGCGTCCGAAGTTGGCGATATAGACTTTCACGCTACGGGAACTGGCCGAAGGCGCTAAGCATCAAAAGACCGTTGCGGAAGTACTAGAAATGGCCCCCGCTTCCACCAGGGCATTGGTGCCGCTCCCGGCAAGGACCAGCGCACCTTAGTGTGTTTTGGAAGCTGCTCATATTCGTCGATCAGAAATTCCAGCCAGTGGTTGTCAGTATCGAACGGGGGGAGTTTGTGAAGCTTCCGGAGCATCGCTGAAATATTCAAAGCTCGAATACCGAGAAGGATCGCTTGGTCCCGCGATATGTCGATAGCGGCTTCCATATCTTCCCGGCTTTCACTGTCGACACGTCCTTGCTGTGATCGACGATCGTTGTCGAAGCTCAAGACCTCGTTGGTTAGGATGACGCTTAGGTCGCGCCACCTCTCTTGCTCCGAAGGCAGAGCTTCCAAGACAGGAAGGTCCATGGAAACGCCTTCACTCGGGGAAGCGCGAAAATCATTCACGCCGCCCACATGCGAAGCGGCATCTTGGGCATAGTTTTCGAACTTGGTCGCAAGGCGCAATGCCAGATAACTTACCTCGCGTTTGCGATTTCCTCGTTCCCGCCAAGCCGTAATGCCTTGGGTCAGACACGACGCGAGAACGGACGAAGACAGGGCGAGCGCCATCCCTGTCGCTAAAGTCAACGGCTCTGCCAATCGAAATTCCTTCCACCACGGATTGCGAAGTTTGCTATGGATGTCCGAAGCTATTTGGGCGGGCTCGATCCAAATGCTGCTCGGTAAATTTCTTGCCATTGAGGATTGTCGAAGGTGTCCCCCGTGACCGCACGAGGGAGGCCGGAAAAAACGTCCTCGCCCTCAAGCCATCGGCGCTCCAGCGTGGGTTCGTAGAGTGCAAGCCGGAGAGCTTCGTTCCACTCTACGGAACGATGAGCAAGTCCAGCGTGTAAAAGTGCACCTTCAAGCGCCACGCCATAAACTTGACGAAAAACCATCCAGATCATGGGGGTCGGAATATCTTCTCCACTTACAGTCAGATAAGATCGGCGGCATATTTCGGCATCTGCGGAAACAGCAGTGCGGCAAACCAATGGGCGTACCGGATAGATGCTGCAAAGGTTGCCCGCCAAGAGAGGGCAAGGGGTAACCATCTCTCCCCTGTCATCGAAGGACTTGGTGATTGTTGCGGCATATGCCGTTTCAACTGCATCGACAATTTTGCTCTTTTGGCGATGCTCGAATGAATTGACTGCATGGAAAACTTCGGGCGCCATTGCATCGACCCAAATATTGCAACAATGCGAGCACCCCCTGCCACACGCAATGGGCACATCCGCATTGTGCTTCGCCCCCATTGTTGCGTTCGCGTACAGGAATTGCATCATTGGTGCGACGCTGCGCTGATGGGTGCAGGCACGTAATTTATCGCGTAGCATCCGCATCAGGCTTGCTATTTCGTCTCCATCCATAGAGCCGACGTTCAATCCGGAAGCGAGTTTCTTTTCATCCTCTTTCAGTTGCCTCTTACGGGCGGCGCGATCCATTGCATCTCTCCCCAAATTCAAAGCTATATTCCGATAGCTTTATGTTCACGTCCATCAAAAGTCGCACCGACTTGGAAACGCCAGTTTGCGGGGATATGCTCGCGAAATGAGCGTCGGTATTTAGATGGTCACGCGCTAGCGGCTACACTACGGAACTGGGGCTGGGCGCCGAGACCGCATCGCCAATTGATCCGTAGATGTTTCGCCAAATATGACATTCGCGTTGACCATGGACGCCACTCGACACTTGGGTATCATAGTCCGTGGACGAATAGTCCGCAGATGATGCAAGGATCGTCTATGGAAGCTTGCGATCTCTCCTTGCTCGGGAGACGCATCCGCGAGAGGCGGATGTCGTTTGGATGGAGCCAAGAAGAACTGGCGGCAATAGCTGGCGTAGACCGGTCATATATTGGAGGCGTCGAGCGCGGGCAGCGTAACCTCACTTTCACGATGCTATGCCTGCTATGCCGCGCTTTGCAGTGCACAATCCCAGTTCTCACCGAAGACCTGCCGGGAGCGGGAATATGAAATGGCTTCGTACGATTATCATATTCGATGAAGGCGACATAGTTGGATTGGATGCGTGGAAATTCGCGCACGAAAGCTACGTTAGAGCCATTCAGAAAATTGATCATCCGCGAGGAAGCGGAGCCCTAACCCTCCGTCACATTTCTTCTGATAAGAAAAGTCGAAATGGGGTCACCTATCTGAAAAATCGTTTCGTCGAGCACATGCGTGAGGAAACGTGGTTGACCGAAGCGCCGGTTCGCCTTCGGAGCGGCCAAGAAGAAGCGGTGTTCCATACATATCCGGATGGTGATCCGTACTCCGAACCGCTAGCAGCCTCTTTCGGCGGGTTCGATTTTATGAGCGAAACCCCGGACGGCACGCGAGTTGCTCTTGAATGGGAAACGGGGAACATCTCTTCTTCTCATCGCTCTCTGAATAAGCTGTGCTTGGCCCTTAGCAACAACGACATACAAGTAGGTGTTCTGATCGTCCCCAGCCGCCAGTTGTACGGACATATGACGGATCGAGTGGGCAACATTGCCGAACTCTCTCCATATCTTTCCTTTTGGGGGCGTACTCGGGAAATGGTTGGCCGAGGCCTGCTCGCTCTCACTGTTGTTGAACACGACCATCTTAGCCAAGACGCGAACTTGCCCTATTTGGTAACGGGAATGGACGGTCGCGCAAAGGAAGGGCGGTTAAAGTTGGAAGCTCAGGCGAAGAAGTCGGCTTGATCGTTGTCACAGGTCGAGCAGCACCCGACCCCATCTTGGGTCGGAAGTAGATTGTAGCTCGTCGATAGCGGGCGTCCGGCTCGCTTTGCCCGTCTAATGTCCGCATCCGTGAACAGGCGGTTTTTGTTCGCGTGGATCTCTCGGATATGGTCTCGATCACCCCCGATATCAGCAAATCTATCCAAAATAGATGAGCTTTCAAGCTCGCTGCCGATCCAATTGCGACCCGTCAGTTCGGCAGCGACGAATGTGGTGCCGGAACCTCCAAATGGATCAAGTACCAACGATCCAGGATCGCTCGCGATGGCCACAATGCGATCCATTAATTTCAACGAAAGCGCGTTGGCCCCGCGCTTCTTGTACTTAGCATGTCGCACCGGAGGGATGTCGTACCAAACGTCGGTCAAGCTAACCCCGAGTGGGTTCATTTTGTCTTTGTACCCTCCATAGTCCCGAAGCTCGCCGCCGCAGTGGCGGCAACAAGGGACTGGTATCCGGTCGGGATGGAAAATACCGGCGCGCTTCCCCTTTACGAAGTACAACAGGGAATAATGAGAGGGATATAGCCTGCCGTTTATCGGCAGGCTGAATTTCATATCAACCGAGATCCAATGGCGAAAAGTGAGCTTCTGCATCAGGAACGCGCCAAGGGGCAGGTTCCACTTCGGCAGATTATAGAGAAACAGCGCCCCCCCCGGCTTCAATACACGGATCATCTCGTCGAGCCACTCTTGGCACCAAGTCAGGTAGTCTCCTTCCGCAAGTTGGTCATCGATTTTAGATGTGTACTCCTTGCCTAGGTTGAAAGGAGGGTCAGCGAACGCAAGATCCACGGTTTCGGAGCCGACATTGCCCAAAAAGTCTAGGCAATCAGCTTCGTAGAGCGCCCCGAGGGTGGTTTGCAGCTTGGGTATCATAGTCATCATATCTGGCAGCATAGCTTTCGGCGGACAAGGCCTAGATTGCAATAGCCGCTGTAGAATGATGGGAGAGCGCCGGAGGTCGAGATGCCCACATACGGCGGCGTCACTTTATCCCCTAATGCTCGGAGGGCGCTTCGCTCGCGCAGTCGATCACCTGTCTCAAGCTGAAAAGCCTCGCGAGATTGCGCAGAGCATATTGGGTATTCTTCCGGAGTATGCGATTTGAACGCTGACGGGTGGATTTGTAACCCGTACATGGCGTCCCGCCTGAGAACACTTTAGAACGACAATTTGGCCCATTTTCGGCGCGGGTTTTGAGGGTCTCTTCTTCGCAAATCTTGTGGGGTAGTGTAAGGGTTTATCCCACAAAATCATGATCTTGGTATTGTGTCGCGTCTACGCGAGTTCGGCGAGAATTTTGCCCCTTTCCAGCCCCCCAAAAATCGGGAACTCGAACGTCAGAATAATTCAATCTGGGCGGCTAACGCGGTTCGCATTTCAATCCGAAAATTGGTTGGCCGAACCCGTGCGAGGGTGTCGGTGATATCTTCTTCGCGTCCGTCACGGCAGATGCTGCGGGCGACGATGCCATATCGGATCAGCAGGCTAGCACCGATGTCCCAACTCCGATGACAGGCATCAGGATCGCCCTCGGCACAAAAGATCGCGATCGGCTCCCGGCGCGCCGCGTTTACAATCTGTTCGAGCCGTTCGATGTAACGCGGATCGTCGAGCGAGATTTCTGCCCGCCCCCCGAGCACATCCCCCCATTGCCGGAACATGATCCCGTGGCTCCCCGACCATTTTTCGATTTGGGGCGCATTGAACGCCGCGTTCCGCGACCAAGGTGACGACCGCACATCAATAATCTGCGTGATGCTGCGCCGATCAAGCTCCCCCAAAAATTCGGGAAGCGTCCGGTTCGAATATCCGAGCGTAAAAATCATACATTCTCCAAGGTTTATGTTGCCCTGGAGTTTAACTTTGGGACGTCAGAGATGGCAGGAAAAACCGCAGAAAAACGTCACTTCTGAGTGATTTTCACGCCAGCTTTGGCCGCGCCGTCAATGATATGAGCGACGCATTGGAGGGTCGCCGCCTTCGCAGCGTCATTCTGCGCCTGTGCAGCGGCCAATCGAGAAGGCTGGCGCTCTCCGTCGATTATGTCCGATGCGATGTCGAAAAACGTCATTCTGGCCATCGCAGCGGACGCGCAGTCTTCTAATCCAGCGTTGGTGGCTGCTTCGCTATCGCCCGAAACGCCAGACGGCGGCGAAAGGGTCTGCAATTTGCGATATGCCGAGAAGCAGGATTGCCGCCCACTTTCTGCTTCCCGATAGGCAGCCGCCGAAAACGAACCGTTCCGCAATTGCTGACCCAACGATTGTTGCGCCTGTTCGCATGGTTTGAGTGCACCCGTCACCGACGCCCACAGCCTGTTGAAAGCTTGCTCGGTTCCGGCCCGGTCATTCGGCGCAGATTGGAACTTTGCCTCTTCCTTATGTTGCGCGGCCTTGCGACGGTCCGCCTCGAATTTATTGTCGGCTTCCTCTCTGTTCCGGGTCAATTTTGCGGTCCGCATCTCACGGGCAGCAGCAGCCTCGGGATCGAAACGCTTTTCCAGACCTACCCCGATGAAGAAGCACGCCAAGCCGACCACCGTCACGCTGACCATCCCGATGACAGGCCCGAAAGATCGGGACACAAATGGAAAACGCCGTGCGGCTTTGTGGGCGATGGCTGGAATGGCAAATGCCGATGCCGCAATGATGAACGCACCCATGACGATATCGGGAACGCCCTGCGCTTCGACAATCGCGACGACGCCCCAGAATAGCAGGAACAACCCCACCAAAATCGTCGAGACCTTCACGAAGACACGTGCGGGATTTCCAGATTTTGGGTCGCCGCGATCCAAGCTCATAGCTATTTGATCCGCCGAAAATGCAACCCCATCCCATCGAGCTTTAAGATCGAAAACACTTGATCCTTAATCGCGATGTCTTGTGGGAACGAGCTTCCAAGAGGCAGGGTCAGGTCTTCGGTGAACGCCGGTCGTGCCATGTCATTGGAGAACTCGCGATAACTGAACCGGATCGTACCCTCTCCGACCCCCGAAAAGACGATGACCTTGCGAAAGTTGCTGCCGCCGTCGCCTGAGATTTCCACTATTCCGCGATGATAGGGGACGGGTGGGTCAACGCGTTTCGAGATGCCATCGGCGGAATATATCACCTTGTCGAATTTCCCGTCGTCCTCGCTATCGACCAAGCAGTTGGTCCAAGCTGCTGGCGCGCCCGGTAGTCGCGTGAAAGTTACGCGTTCGCGGCACGCTTTCAGCTTGCGATCCCGGATAACGAATAGGCCGATGCCAGCGGGAAGGTTCACGCTCTCGGCTGAACCCCAATTCGCCGAGACAGGGCCGTCGATGATGACCCCCGTCGCGCCATCGTAACGATAATGCTCCCAGATCGGACTTCCGACCGTCGCGCTCTTGGTTTCGCCTACATCCGGGGAAACCCTTTCTTCCGCCCCTGCCAAAACTGGATTGGCCAAAACAATAGCCGCCAGGCCCACCAGCAATTTCATCATAATGTTGCCACCCCGATTTAGTGACCGGTGCCCGCAATCGTAAAATCGACCGAACCCGGAAATGATTTCCGAGTTTCATTTCAACCGGCATTTGCAATTGATTGCAAGATTTATGATTTTCCGCAACTGACTGCGCAGACGCCTTTTCACGCCGCACTCTACAGGTGGCGGCGAGGAATTTATGGGCGATGCAGCGGAACTCATGGGGCGCTTTGGGCGGCTAGTAGCTGCTCACCGGAAGCGTTTGCGTCTAACGCAGGTCCAATTATCCGATGCTTCCGGGATCAGCGCCGACATGATCGTGCGGATCGAAGGTGGTGGCACAGGCGTTCGCTTCCCCAACATTCAGCGACTTGCCGATGCCTTGGAGGTCGATCCCGCCGAACTTTTCACGTCAGACGTTCCCCACGGAAAACTTGCTCGCCCGAACCTTAACCGTCTGACGGCAAGATTAGCGGCGCTATCGGATAACGATCTGCAATTAGTCACCGAATTGATCGATGTTGCCTTGAAGGCTAGGCGCTAAGCCGCCCGCAATCGATCCAGTACGCGCTTGACCGTCATGGGGTGCCATTGCCCACCAGATGCCGTCTGATGCCCCTGAGAGGTCAGGAAATCGGCAATCTGAGGCAACGATAGGCAACCGGCTGCCCGCGCCTGCATAATAGCTGGCCGAAGACTGTCAGCGTGGGCTTGGGCTTCACATCGGTTTCGGGCTGCAAGAACTTTACCGTTCGCGCCGAGGATTGCCCCACGAGCCTTCGCGGCGGCGAGTGCGGCACGAGTGCGGTCGCCGATCAACTTTCGCTCATGCTCGCTGAATACGGCCAACATTTGCAAAAGGAGGCGATTTGCTTCCGGCATGTCAGCGCATCGGATTTCTACATTGGCATCGAGAAGCTGCGCGACAAAACTGAGCGAACGAGACAGCCGATCCAGTCGAGCGATCAGCAACACGGATTTGGTACGGCGGCAATGGCCAAGAGCTTTCCCTAGTTGGGGTCTGTCAGCTTTCGCGCCGGAGATCGTTTCGATGTATTCACCGATGATCTCGCCGCTTGCACCGGCAGCGTATCGCTGCACCGCCTCCCGCTGAGCTTCTATCCCGAGGCCGGAGGCCTGCTGTTTGCCAGTTGATACCCGTCCGTAGAAAACATAGCTGGTCATATCAATATCAGGTTGAAGTTGATTTACCTGTTAAGACTGCCTTTGTGCTCGGCTATCGTACAGTCCAAATCGACCAATATCGCTTCGTACAGGCTAGGAGCCGTCTCCCGGCATATCAGAGCCAAATGAAGGGACGATATGCCGGAGAGCACTAGCTGAAGCCCCCGCTCAACCATTTTTCGCGAACATTGGGTGCTATGCAATATGCTTTCCTCCGCTTCATCTCATTTATGATCAAGTACGCATATTTTTCGAGATGGTACGAACTCATCGACGTCTCCGTCACCTTCGACGTTAGTTCGAAGATCATGTTCCGAAAGCTCGGCCATTCAACATATGCCCAGACGGCAATGGCGCATTGATCGACGGTGCTCAGCCACATGTTGTGGGGCTTTTCAAATAGCGCGAGAAACGTCCCAACCCTCTTCGATACCACCGGATCGAACGGCTCGACCAAATCCCCCTTCGCCTGGTTGACAGCAATTTCGAGGCAAATCCAGAAAGCTTTTGCGGCAGCCTGGGACGGCTGTTCCGAAATACTGACAAGATCGAGATAGCCTTGGAACGAGCCTATCAGGATTTCCTCCCGAAGCTCATTATCGGGAAGAAACTTAAACTGGTTCTCTCTTGCCGGTGGCGGCAGAGTGACCAGTTCGATGTTCTGTTCGATGTTCGGTTGACTGTACATGAAGCTGTCACTTTGGCAGTTTCGATCACGCGTCGATGTGGACTTCGGTACCGCACCGCCGGCCTCTTGGGGACTGCCGTGCTTTCTCGTCCGATTATGCCCTTGTTCTCGATGTGCTTGCGCGTCCTCGAAAATCGAAAGCGCAGGCGGCAGCGCCCGAAACGCACTTACCCTTCTGCCGTGGTGGCGCGGGTCCCAAATGCTTCGCTTGGCAATGAGGCCCAGCCCGTCGAGTTCCGCAATCGCTCTAGCGACCGAACGAAGACCGTATCCAACACGGCTGCTGATCTCCTCGACAGTTCGGTAGCGCCACTGCTGCCCCGCAATCTCGATGCCCCCTTTTAACTGCTCATGGTGGAGAATGTGAGCGAGCACAACCGCCACCAAACGGGGTAGCTTCTGCTTCAATGCTTGAGTGAGCAATTCCGCTTCCGAGAGGATCATAGCGCCTCTCCCTGTTTGGACAGGAGGAGATTGGGCAACTCCATCGGCAGCTTCATTACCGTCACGGCATCGAAAAGCACCGACAGCGAAACGCCTTTTCCATACTTACCGCCCATCGTGGTGTCGGCGTGTCCAACAATCCGGTCGATCACATAGGGCTGGCAACCTGCATCGCGCAGGGCGTCCTCAACGCCGTGGCGAAAGCTGTGAAATACGAGTTGGGGGTCAGTAAGGCCGACCTGATCCATCAGCCGACCGAAGACCTTGCTGTACTCTGTCGAAGCCTGACCATCGATCCCGAACGGCAGGTCGCTGAACAGCCTAACGGACGGCTTGTCGTATTTGGCCTTTTTGGCGACAAATTCGAGGAAGCCCATTTTGATCAAGTCAGGATGTAGCGGCACCTTCCGCAAACCAGCCACGCTCTTGACGGATTTCCGCTCCGTTCCGACTAGGGCTTTCTCGTTGATATCCAGATAGGCGATACCGCCGTCAGTGCAGACGTCGCCAATCGCAAGCTGTATAAGTTCACCGAGCCGACAGCCGGTGTAAAAGCCAAGTACGGGGAGCCAGTATTTTCCGTCCAGAATGATCTTGTCGCCGGGGATGAACCGGCGAGCTTTGGATTTGCAGCCGACAAACAGCGGGCAGGAGAAGAGTGTCTCGATCTCATGTGCTTCGAAGGGACGGCGAGTACGCCCCACCATTTTCTCTTGCTTGATGATCACCTTGACCGACTGCGCCGGATTATCATCGATCAAACCCTCTGCTGAAACCGCCCATTTGAAAAACGTCTTCACCGGACGAAATATCAGGTCTGCGGTTTTGGCGTCGATGCGAGCCTTCACATTTTCCGTCTGCCTCACAGAAAACCCCTGCGGCAGAGCCGATCCGGGGCTTGCCCGCAGTGTGAGCACCGCATCGCGATAGCTGCGGATATCACTGGCTTTGATGCTCGCGATTGGGCGGGCTGCGCCAACATGCTCGACGAAATATCCAAGCTGAGTGGACCGAGCCTTGTAGGTCTTTATTTTCCAGATTTTCTTATGGGTCGTTAGAAACGCACTGATCGCGTCGCCTAGCGACGGGCCCTTTGGATCAGCGACAGGCGAGCCCATGAACTCGATGTAATTGCCATCGAACAGTGGATCGGTCGGTTTGAATTGGGCCAGCCTGTCGTCGGCGCGGAGTTGAACCAGACGCTGTTGTTCTACCAGTGCCCGCGCCACGCCATCGGCAAGGTCGATGTACCGAGCGTCCGACAGTTCGGTGGGCGTGAACCCGTGTCGAACCATGAGATCGCGGACACGTTGGTATACCTCTCCATCAAAGCGATGGCTTTCCGATTGCATTTTGAGTTCGGTGATCCTGTCCTGCGACAAAACACGTTGCTCCAGCAATTCGTTATCAGGGTCGCTGGTGCGAACCAGATAAGGCCCTATTTTTTCCTGTTCCTCGATCAATTGCACAAAACAGCTTTGCACAAGCTTCCGTGCAGCGAGCACAGTCATCTCAGTCGATTTAATCACGTCAAAAGCCTCCAACACCTGAACAGTGAGCAAGGCCGCAATCCGTCGAGCTTTGCGGAGTGAACAGGTCCGTAGAGACCGAACAATCTCCGTCTTGCCGACTTGCAGCCTAATGGCGTCTGGAACCCGCATCCGCAGGAAATAGACGCCGTCGCGACGCTGAAGGTGTGGGACGTGCACTCCGCTCAAGTCGGCGCACCCCGGTCGAGGCTCAATCTAACTTGAGCCGACCCCGCCGATATTAAGCCCTCGGCAGCAGGGGCTATAGCCTCAACTATGTACCCGGTTATGTACCGAAAACGTAGTAGAGAGCAGCAGAATATATCGGTTTGCCCGGAAGTCCACGACTTTCCGCTTCCGGTGGTGACCCCTACGGGACTCGAACCCGTGTTTTCGCCGTGAAAGGGCGACGTCCTAGACCGCTAGACGAAGGGGCCGTCGTTCGGTGAAGCGGCGCATTAGACTCGCAAGATCATGCGGTCAAGCGCAGTGGTGGGATCGCGCGCAAAAATGTTGCGCGGCGGCGAATCAATTGGCCCTCGAGGCCAGCCGCGGCCGGCCGTCAGTCGGCCCATGCCGCATCCTCCAGATGAAGTTCGGCGGCCGGACGGCTGCCCCAATCGTCCCGTTTTGCGCGGCCCGCGAGCCACAGCTTGCGTCCGCCGCGCGCGTGGAGCAGCGTTTGCCCGAGTTCGGTTTCGGCGCTGCGGAATGCGACCGCCTTGAACCGCGCGCCATCGTCGCCCGATACGATCAGGCGAACATGGTCGGTGCCGACGATCCCCGATTCGACGATCCGCACCGGCCCGGTCGCGACGCGCGGCGCGGGCCAGCCGGCCCCGTAAGGCCCAGCACTCTCGATCGCGTCGCACCAGAGCGGCGAGATGCCGCGCGGCGCGAGCACCGCGTCGATCAGCAACGACTTGTCGCCGCTCGCGCGCTCGACGTCCGCAGCGAGGCGGTCGTTGAGATAGGCGCCCAATGCGTCGACCTTGTCGGCAGCGACGGTGAGCCCCGCCGCCATCGCATGCCCGCCGCCCGCGACGAGTAGCCCCGTCTCCTTCGCCGCGAGGATCGCGGCGCCGAGGTCGACGCCGCTGATCGAGCGGCCCGATCCCTTGCCGACGCCGTCCTCGTCGATCGCGATGACGATGGCAGGGCGGTGGAGCCTTTCCTTCAGGCGCCCGGCGACGATACCGATCACGCCGGGGTGCCAACCCTGTCCTGCGACGATCGCCACCGGCGCATTGCCGCACGCGGCGCTCGCGTCGATCGCCTGTTCGAGCACGCCCGCCTCGATCGCGCGCCGTTCCTCGTTCAGCCGGTTGAGTTCCTGCGCGATCTCGGCGGCTTCCTGCGGGTCCGACGTCGTCAGCAGGCGCACGCCCAGGTCGGACTTGCCGACGCGCCCGCCGGCGTTGATCCTGGGGCCGAGTGCAAAGCCCATGTCGCTCGCGGTCGGCGGCTTGGTGAGGCGCGCGGCGTCCATCAGCGCCGCCATGCCGGTGTTGCCGCGCCGCGCCATGACCTTCAACCCCTGCGTCACCAGCGCGCGGTTAAAGCCGGTGAGGCGCGCGACGTCGGCGACAGTGCCCAAGGCGACAAGGTCGAGCAGGTCGATCAGCGCGGGCTCGTCGCGGGTCGCAAAGAAACCGCGCGCGCGGAGTGTGCGGAGCAGCGCCGCGCCGAGCAGGAAGGCGACCCCTACCGCGGCAAGGTTGCCGTGCACTGCCGCGTCGGGCACTTCGTCGAGCCGGTTCGGGTTCACCAGCGCAAAGGCCGCGGGCAGCGTCGTCGCGCATTGATGATGATCGACGACGATGACCTCGACCCCCGCCGCTTTGGCTTCGGCGATCGCCTCGAATGCCTGCGCGCCGCAATCGACGGTAACGACCAGCTTCGACCCGGCTTCGCCGATCTTGACCAGCGCCGCGCCCGAGGGGCCATAGCCCTCCATCAACCGGTCGGGGATATAGGCGCCCGCGGGAAGCCCCAGCCCGCGCAGCAGCCGCACGAGCAGGGCCGCCGAGGTCGCGCCGTCGACGTCATAGTCCCCGAAGATCGTCACCGCTTCCTTGCGCTCGACCGCATCGGCGAGCCGCGCGGCGGCGGCGTCCATGTCGCGGAACAGCGACGGGTCGGGCATGAAGCCGCGCAAGGTCGGCGTGCGCTGGCGGTCGAGATCGTCGCGCGTTACGCCGCGCGCGAGCAGCAACTGCGTAATGAGGTCGTCGGGCGCGAGATTTTCGCTGCCCATGTCGGCACTGGCACGCCGCCAATGCCATGGTTGGCCGATGATCGACCGCGTGATGCCCAGCGCAGCGCCGCTCATCGCCGCGCCCTCGCCGTGAGGATGCGGTCGCGCAAATCGCGCGCGGTCGCGATCGGAATGGCGGGAATTTCATGGGCGGCAAGCGAACTGCCGCCGGGAACGCCGAACACCAATGTTGCAAGGCCGAGCGGGCGCAGGATGAAGTCGGTTTTGAGGTCGACGCTCTGCACCGAAGCATGCGGTAGCAAGGTCATCTTGGGCTTCCATGCCCCGCGGCGGATCGCGACCTGCTCGCCAAGATCGGCCCAGCGATGGAAGCGCGCCGCCCAGAAGGCGATCAGCGCGATCAGCGGCGCCGCGACGAGCCCGAGCCACCCCACCGCATTGCCGAGATAGAGCGCGACCCCGCCGCCGATCGTCGCGCAAATGGCACCGATGATCGGTCCCAAAGCGACGATGCGGTGGCTGCGCTGCCACGGCTGATCGGCGCCGGGGCGCAAAATCGCGACCTCATTCAGCACTGGATCGATCTCGCCGAACTTGCCGAACGGGACGACCTGATGGTCGCGTTCCTTCTCCCCGTCGCTCGCCAGGCTTTGCAGGCGGAGTTCATGCCAGCCGAAGCGCTGGCGAAACCAGCCGGTGACGAGGATCGCCGCCTGCACGCGGCGAACCGGCACCGCGACGTCGGTGCGCGTCGTCAGGCCGCGCGTGCGGCGCAGCGCGCGCGGCTCGCGCGTCAGGCGGAAATCCCAATTGGCGAAAAACATCGTTGCGATGCCGCTGACAAAACCGATGAGCAGGAGCGACAGGACCGCGCCAACCCCGGCGATCCAGCGATGCGCGAGAAACCATTGGTCGAGCCCATAGTCTTCGGCGATGTCGATCCAGTCCATCGGATTGAAGACGTTGAAATCGAACGGCAGCAGCCCGTCGAAGAACTGCATGCCCGCGCCGACAACGGCAAGCGCGGCGAGCGAAAAGTTGAACAGCCCCGCGGCGAGCAGCCGGCGCGGTCCCATCGTAAACAGCAGCCGGTCCCCCGCGGCGGGCACCGTTTCGGCCGCATCGGATGCAGTGGCGGCCGCCGCAACCTCGCCGCTGCGGTGCGCGCGGATCGTCGTGCGCAGCGCCTGCGCGGCTTCGAGCGCGATCGCGTCGAGGTTGGCGTCATTCTCCTTACCGCCGGCGCCGGTCTCGAACCCGACCTTCGCGATGCCCAGCGCGCGCGACACCAGCCCCTGTTCGATGCTGACGTCCTGAATGCGGTCGAACGGGATGGTGCGATGCTGGCGCGACAGGACGCCGCTTTCGATTACCACCTCGTCGTCGCCGACGGCAAAGCGGAACCGCAGCCACTGGAACCACGCGGCAAGCAGCGAGAAGAGCAGGAACGCCAGGATTGCCGGGACGATATAGACCCAGTTGCCGGTGAAGCCGAGTGCCGCGACGGCGGGCAGGAAGTTGAGCGAGCGCGGCCCGAGCTTGACGATGGCCAGCGCCAGCGTCGCGGGATGCAGCCGCTGCCACTGTGGTTCGCCCTCCGCAAAGGGTCCGGAAACGGTGGCTTCGCTCATGCGAAGTCGGTCTGGATATGCCGGCGGATTGTCTCGCGCATCGCGGCGGCGAGGTCGGCGTGGAGTCCCGGCAGCGTCACCATACTGTTATGCGTGCCCGATGTGTGGACGATCAGGTGCGACAGCCCGAACCAGCGTTCGACCGGCCCCTGTCCGACATCGATATGCTGGACGCGGACGAAGGGGACGATCGTGTCGGTGCGGAACAGCCAGCCGCGCGCGACGCGGAGCTGCCCCTCGCCGATCTTGTACCCCCAACGCGATACGCGCCGCGACGGGAAGGTTGCGATCACGACGATCGCGATGAACCAGGCGAGCGCGGTGATCAGCCCATAGGGCCCCTCGATGTGGCGGATCAGCAGATAATCGAACACGCTCGCGCCGATCGCGAGCGGGATCAGGTTGAGCGCGGTCGCGATGCGAAGGACCTGCGCATAGGCGGGATCGACCGGGTCAAGCCCCTCGGCGGCGTTGAGCGCGTCGGGGTCGAAGGGGTCGGTCGGGTGCGCGGCAGGGGTGTCGGTCATATTCCTCCGTTAGTCGCTGGCGGGCCTAAGGCACAACCACATTGAAGCGCGGATCGGCGGGCGGGTGGAGCGCGAACCAGGACAGGAACGCCATGCGGTCGCCGTCGATCTTGATCGCGCCCGATTGCAGCAACGCGGGGAATTGCGCCTGCCCGAGCATCACGTCGTCGAGTGTCTTGCGGTCGATCGTCACCGTCGCGGTTGGCGCGGCGTCGGTCACGCCATATCGCGGCACCTCGACCCCGCCGCCGACGACGATCGCGACGGTCTCCCTGCTGTCGGGCAGCACGAACTGGAACGTTCCTTTCAGCGCCGCGCCCTTGGCCGCGTCGAAACGCGTCGCGAGCGCGTCGAAAAAGACCGCGGTCGGGATCGCGCTGACAAACGACCGGCTCTGCCCGTTGCCCGACAGATTCTCGATCGCTGTGCCGCGCAGCGTCGCGGCGGCGGCAAGATAATAGTTCCGCCACGCCCCCGACTCCGCCTGATAGCCGAGCTGGTCATAAGCCGAGGCGAGCGCGGCGCGGGCGTCCTTGTTGTCCGGCTGCGCGAACACCAATTTGCCCAGCAGTTCGGCGGCCCAGCGATAATCGCCCGCCTTCAGCGCATCCTTCCCTGCGGCAAGCAGCTTGTCGGCTCCGCCTGCAAGCGCGACATATTTGGGCGCCGACGCTTCGGGCGGCAGCGGGTTGAAGTTCGCCGGATTGCCGTCCCACCAGCCGAAATAGCGTTGATAGACCGCCTTCATGTCATGATTGAGCGTGCCATAATAATTGCGGGTCGAGAAATCCTTGCCCTGCACGGGCGCCTCGGGCGTCTGGTCGGCCAGTTCGTGCAGCGTCGCCCCGCGGTTGGCGAGGAACAGCGTGCGGTCGTGGACATAGCGATAGGCGTCGCGCTGGTTGGCGAGCAAATTGCCGACCTCGCCCGCACCCCATGTCGGCCAGTGATGCGAGGCCAGCGCGACCTCGGCCTTGCCGCCCCATTTCAGCAGCATCGCGTCGATCACCTTCGACCAGTGCAACGCATCGCGGACCTGTGCCCCGCGTAGCGTCAGGACATTGTGGAGCGTGTGGGTGACGACTTCGGTCGTGTGCAGCGCCTTGTAGGCGGGGATGTAGAAGACGAACTCCGAGGGCGCCTCGGTCCCGCCCGCATCGAGAAACTCGAACGCCAGCCCGTCGATCGTCGGTGTCCCGCCGGTTGCGGCGACGGTCTCGGTCGGCTCCATATAGCCGATCGTGCCCGACGACAGCTTCGGCCCCAGACCGGTGTCGACCTGTCCCGAGGGTCCGGGGGCGAGGATCGATCCGAACATATAAAGCGCGCGGCGCCCCATCGCGGTGCCGGCGAGCACATTTTCAGAGGTCGCTTCCTCCGAAAAGCCATGCGGCGCGATAATGCGGATTTTCTCGCGCTTGACCTGTTCGGGCGTGACGATGCCACCGACGCCGCCGAAATGGTCGCTGTGACTGTGGCTGAAGATCACCGCCCTGATCGGCAGCTTGCCCGATTTTGCTTCGACAGTGTCGGCGAACAATTTCCACCCCGCCGCCGCGGCTTCCTCGGACAGCAGGGGATCGACGACGATCCAGCCGGTCTTGCCGCGGATGATCGTCATCACCGTAATATCGTAGCCGCGGATCTGCCAGATCTTGCCCGGCACCACCTCGAACAATCCGTGCACCGCGTTCAGCCGCGCCTGTCGCCAGAGCGACGGATTGACCGTGTCGGGCGCCTCTTTTGTATCGAGGAACGCATAGGGCCGCCGGTCCCATACCGTCTTGCCGTCCTTCGTCAGGATTACGCCGCCCGGAATCTCGGCAAGCTTGCCGCGCAGCACATTGGCCTCGTCGCGTGGATCATCGAGCGGCAGGCGCCCAGCGATTTCGGCCTGTGCGGTGCGCGTCGCTTCGCTCGCGACGTCCTGCGCAGTCGCGGCGAAGGGCAGGCTGCTCGCGAGCAGCAGGGCGGTCAGTCGGCGCATGTCATATCTCCCCCATATGTCGGGGCAGCTTGCGCCGCGCCTCTACGCTTGGCAAGCATCGGGACATGACCGAAGCGCCGCACCTCCTCATCGCCTGGCACAGCCGCACCGGCGGCAGCGAGGCGCTCGCGAGGGCTGCGGCTGACGGCGCCGGTCCGGCGGCGCACCTTGTCGCGGTGGCGGACGTCACGCCCGGCCTGTTGCTGGCAGCCGGCGGCCATCTGTTCGTCGGTCCCGAAAATCTCGCCGCGCTCTCGGGCGCGATGAAAGAGATGTTCGATCGCTGCTATTACCCCTGCCTTGGCCAGCTCCAAGGCCGCCCTTATGCGACGATCATCTGTGCGGGATCCGACGGTGAGAACGCTCAGCGCCAGCTCGACCGCATCGCGACCGGCTGGCGGCTGAAACGCGTCGCCGATCGGGTCATCGTGAACACCGCCGCGCAGACCCCCGAAGCGATCCTCGCCCCCAAGACGATCGCGCCGGATCGCCTCGCCGAAGCCCGCGACCTCGGTGCCGCATTGGCGGCGGGACTGGCGGCCGGGATTTTCTGAAGAAGTCGTCATTTATCGCCCATCTGTATTATCTTGGTAATACAGATGAAGTGGGTGGAGCAAACGCTGGTTTACCTATTCGCCTGAGCGGCCGCCAATTTGCGCGATGCCAAAGGCGTCTAATGTAGGTTGCAATGTAGGATTTGTTCTTTCTTTGTTCCATCTGGCCGCTCGTTGGACGGCTAGCATGAAGGAACGAGAAATGAGCAATTGTTGTGAAATGATTCTGGTGAGCGAGTTTGGAGGTGCCGATCCTGCGGGCGTAGCAGACAGCACTGCGGCTATTGAAAGCGCAATATTGTCGGCCGCCACCAGTGGCCGTCAGATTTGCGTCGATGGTCATTATCGATACACGTCGACAATCACGGTTCCCGATCGCGTGATCTTTGCCGGCGCGGGTGTTCTTGTGAGCGATAAATCGCTGCGCTCGGCATCCTGTTTCATCAAGGATTTCGACGGCGTGGGCTTCCTCTTCGCGGGCGACGAATCCGGCACCGACGGTGTTCAATATGACAGCGAACCGAACCGCGCGGGCGTCAACGTTCAGGTGACCGGTTCGCGCTGGCAAGCGCCGCGGATTTGCGTAACGAACGCGGGGAGCAGCAATCTCTTCATCGGCGCTCACGAAGCCGGCGCGAGCTCAATCAACGCCAACCTCTGGTGGATCGGTCGACTCCATAGCTATGGAGCTGGAGGGGCCGGCCTACTCGTAGATCATACGAACACGACGACGACGGCCAATTTTCCGCTGGGCGTGCCCGACTGTAACGCAGGTTCGATCGATTCGGCCGATATCCGGGACAATGGGGGCGATGGCTGGAAGCTCGGCAATACGATCGATAACGACATCGGGCATATCGTTAGCCAATCGAACGCCGGCTTTGGCGCCGTATTGGGGAGCTATGCGCGCAACAATTTCGTGCGCAAGTCATATACCGAAGACAATGTCGCCGGGGCTGGAAACATCGAAGCGGATGCCAGTCAGAATCGCCTATTCGCCGGCCGCGCGGTGACTCTGGCGTCAGGCTGGACAGATAATAGCGGAAATATGTCCAATCAGCTGAACGGCCACCATGCCAACGTCGGCGAAACGGGAAATTTCGACACCGCGCCATGGTATTGGCCGAATGAACTGAATCAATATTCGACGGCGGACAGTCTGGCCCTGCGTCAATATGTTGGCGCCAACATCGTCCCCACCGAGATACGGACAGAGGTCGACGTCGGCACGGGATCCAAATGGACCGTCGCAACCCGTACCAATGCGTTCGGGCTGGAAGACAAGTTGGAGATCAACAACGCCGGCGATCTCGAAATTCTCAAAGACCGTTCGCTGCTGATCGATGGGCAACGGGTGCTGACCTCGCCGCGCCCCGGATGGGGCGTCCCGACGGGCACTGCTGATCGCACCGCTTTCGACACCAGTTCGATTACGGTCGGCGACCTCGCCAAAAGGGTGAAAGCGTTGATTGAGGATCTCCATGCGAACGCTGGCATGGGAATTCTCAAAATGTAGGAAGGTTGAGGGCTCGCCGGACGTGCGGGCCCTCCGCTTTCCATCACGCCGTCCGATGTTCGCCCTTCACCCAGCGCACCGTGCCCGACGACGCGCGCATGACGACGGTTTCGGTGGTCATCACGCCGTCGCGGCGCCGTTTGACGCCGCGCAGCAGCGATCCGTCGGTGACGCCGGTGGCGGCAAAGATCACGTCGCCCTTGGCGAGGTCTTCGAGGTCATAGACGCGGTCGAGGTCCTCGATGCCCCATTGCTTCGCACGGCGTCGTTCGTCGTCGTTGCGGAACAGCAGGCGGCCCTTGAACTGGCCGCCGACGCAGCGCAGCGCCGCCGCGGCGAGCACACCCTCGGGGGCGCCGCCGCTGCCCATATAAATGTCGACATTGGTGTCGGGGTTGGTCGTTGCGATCACGCCCGCGACGTCGCCGTCGGGGATCAGCGCAACGCCGCAGCCGATGCTGCGCAGTTCGGCAATGGTCGCCTCGTGGCGCGGGCGATCGAGGACGCAGACGATGATCTCTTCGGGCGCGCAGCCCTTTTCGCGGGCGACCGCTTCGACATTCTGGCGCACGCTGTTGTCGAAATTGACGATGCCCGGCGAATAGCCGGCGCCGACCGCGAGCTTGTCCATATAGACGTCGGGCGCGTTGAGCAGGCAGCCTTCTTCGGCGATCGCGAGCACTGCGAGGGCGTTGGGGCCGGCCTTGGCGGTGATCGTCGTGCCTTCGAGCGGATCGACCGCGATATCGATCTTCGGACCCTTGCCCGGCGCGCTGCCGACCTTTTCGCCGATATAGAGCATCGGCGCTTCGTCGCGTTCGCCCTCGCCGATGACGATGGTCCCGTCCATATAGAGGGTGTTGAACGCGGTGCGCATCGCCTCGACGGCGGCGGCATCGGCGGCCTTTTCGTCGCCGCGCCCGATCAGCTTCGCCGCGGCGATCGCCGCGGCTTCGGTGACGCGCACCATTTCGAGCACGAGCACCCGGTCGAGGTTGCTGCCGGTATCCGTCATATCCGTTGCTCTCCGTCTTTCATCTTGCCTTGTCGCCCCGGTCGGGCATGGTGGGCGCCATATGGATGCACGCGCTGCTTGTCGAGGATGCTTCGCCCGATTCGGCGCCGCTTTTACGCTGTCATGCGTCATCGCCATGACAGTGTCGCCCGCGCTGGCGCAGATGGTTGGGCCTCCTGCGCCTCCGTCGGCAAGGTCCAAAGCCGACGAGGCGGCCGCGAAGGCAAAGGAAATGGTCGACCCGATCCGGCGCTGCAAACCCGCCGACGACGGATCGATCAACGTGTGCGGCACCGACACCGAACGCCACCGCCTGTCGCCCGAACTGCGCGCGATCGCGAATGAAGGCCGCGAGGCGCCGCCCAAGCTGCCGCGCGCCGAGGCACAGGCGATGATCTGGGATACGCTGCCGCATAACTGGATGTCGATCGGCGGCCGGTATAAACCCGGCCCCGAATATAACGCGCTGTTTGAAGCGACGAAGCGCGCGACCGACCCAGAAACCGGCACGCCGGCGGCGCCTGAAGAAGAGCCCTAAAGCGCGAGAATCGGCATATGCATCGGCGCGCCGACGACATGGTCCGATGCGGCAAGACTATCGAGCGCGGCATGAATCGCGCTGGCTGGACCTTCGTGGGTGACCAGCGCGATGACGACGCTGCCTTCCTCATCGGTGCCGCGCTGGATGAAGCTTTCGATCGACACGCCCGCGTCACGCATCGCCGTCGCGATCTCGGCGAGCACACCGATCCGGTCCTCGACGATCAGGCGGACATAATGTTTGCCGATCCGCGCACCCGCATCGGCGACGGGGGCGTGGTCGAGCGAATCGACGGGCATCGCAAAGGCGGGGCCATATTCGTCGCGCGCAATGTCGATGATGTCGGCGACGATCGCGGACGCCGTCGGTCCCGCGCCGGCGCCTGCGCCCTCGAAAAAGAGGCGGCCAACGAAATTGCCTTCCGCGACGACGGCGTTGAGCGCGCCGGGGACATAAGCCAGCGGATGGTCGGCGGGGACGAGGCACGGCTGGACATGTTGGTAAAGGCCATTTGCGTCGCGTTCGGCCATGCCGATCAGCCGGACGCGGTGACCCAGCGCCTCGGCCTCGCGAATGTCGGCGGCGATCAGATTGCGGATGCCGTCGGCAGTCACTGCTCCGATATCGAGCCTTGTCCCAAAGCACAGCGCGGCAAGGATCGACAATTTATGGGCGGCGTCGATGCCGTCGACGTCGAAGGTCGGGTCGGCTTCGGCATAACCCTCGGCCTGCGCCGCGGCGAGGGCGTCGGCAAAGCTCGCGCCATTCCGCTCCATCTGCGTCAGGATATAATTGCAGGTGCCGTTGAGGATGCCATAGACGCGCGCGATTTCGTTCGCCGACGCGCCTTCGCGGATCGCCTTGATCACCGGAATGCCGCCCGCAACTGCAGCTTCATATTTGAGCGGCGTGTCTTTTTCCTCGGCGATCCGGGCGAGGTCGAGGCCGTGATGGGCGATCATCGCCTTGTTCGCGGTGACGAGCGCCTTGCCCGCGCCGAGCGCGTGGCGTGCCAGGGTAAGTGCCGGGCCGTCGGCGCCGCCGATCATCTCGACGACGACATCGACATCGTCGGCGGCGACGAGCGCGTCCATATCGTCTTCCCAGCGATAGGGTGACAGGTCGATGCCGCGATCCTTGTGCCGGTCGCGTGCCGACAGGGCCACGATCTCGATCGCGCGGCCGGCGCGCCGCGCGATCAGGTCGCGATTCGCCTCGAGCAGCCGGATGACGCCGCCACCGACGACGCCAATTCCCGCAAGCGCCACACGCAGGGGCGGGCGGGGAATGGTCGGGGCGGGATGAGGCGACATGGGGGCACTCCGTAAAAGGCGCGGGTATCTACCCGCCGATGCCTGCGGCCCTATCGGCTTTTGCCCGGGAAACAAGCCCGGCGCGCCTTAGGCGCGCCGAAGCAAATCTTTATCCTGCGACCGGCGGCTTGCGCGTGCGCGTGCATTCGCCGAGCGCGCCCAATATGATGCCATAGTCGGACGCCGCCTTGCGGCGGTCCTCGGGGGCCGTGCCCGCGAGCTTGTTCAGCGGCAGGCTGCGCGGCAGGCCGCACGCGAGCCGGTACCAGGCAAGCGTTCCCCGAGCGGGCACCGCCGCCGAGCCGTCGACGATCTCGCCGAACGCCGCCGCCCAGCGGCGCGATCCGTCGGCGGCGGTCAAAATCGTCAGCGAAACGGGCTCGCCCGTGCGAGTGTCGAGGAACAATTGTGTCTCGCCTTCGCCGGGCAACGTGCCCGGAACGTGGAAACCATTGGCGATGCCGGTGATCGCGGGCGCCGCGCCGGGTTTGACGAGTTCGGTCAGGATGTCGCGCAATTGGGCTTCGGTCGCAGAATCCCAGGGCAGCTGCGCGTCGGGGGCGATCAGCCGGACGCTGCCCGTGTTGCTGCTTCCCGCCGCTGCGCCTGCGACCGGACGCGCGAACAGCAGGACCGGCTGCTTCTTTTTGAGCTTTGGCGCTTTGCCCTTCGCGTCGAGCGGCAGGTCGACGAGATAAGAGATTCGCGCCGCCAGCGGCCCGGCGCCGCGAATCAGGCTGACAACATCGGCTTCGACATAGAATCGAGCGTAACCAGTTGCGATTCCGGGTGCCTGGGCGGGTTTGAGCGCCGCGGCCTTATATATGCGCGCGTGAAGCGCGATCGGCGCGGCCGTCGCGAGATCGGCGATGTCGGCGTAGCTATAAGGACTCGTCACGGGCGCAGGGACCGGCGCCTGCATGGCAGAAACGCTCGGGATTCCAAGGCTCAATATCAAAATTCCGGCGATGGCGGCCGGGTGGGGGAGTCGCATGATCAATCTACTTTCCATCATCTATGACACCGGTAACGGCATACAAAACCCCATCATGGGACAAGGCACATTAACCGCTGATAAAGGGTTTGCGAACTTGCCGCCACCGCGATAGGACGGGCCGCGAAGCGTCCGGTAAAAACATAATAAGCCGAACGTAGCGCCGCCGGGTCTGTGGAACGCATCGGAAATCATCCGGGCTTTTGACAACCAAACCCGTCGGCAGGGAATTGGTGTCAGGATGATCTAGCAAGGAGCGTCGTCCCTGAATGGCTTATGGTGATAATGTCGACCCTAAAAACAGGGTAGTGGCGATTGTCTTGGTTGGTCTGTTTACGGCAGTTCTGGGCTACGGCCTGGTTAACGGCCTGAATATCAGTATCGTCAAATCGATCGCCGAAAAATTGGACGTGGTGGACGTCGAAGAGCCGCCGCCACCGGAAGAGCCGCCGCCGCCGCCGCCGCCGGACAATGTCCTGCCGCCGCCGCCGCCGGTTGTGATTCCGCGGCCGCCTGTTGCGTTGCCGAGCCCCAACGTCGTTCAGGCGGTGCGTGAAGCTCCGCCGACGCCCCCGCCGCCGGTTTATACGCCGCCGGCACCGCCTGCGCCGCCGCCGACGCCCGATATGAGCGCCGCCGGTACGCCGAAAGGCAATCCGGGCCGCTGGGCGACGAACGACGACTATCCGGCTCGTGCGATGCGCGAAGAGCGTGAAGGTACCACCGGTTTCCGCGTCACCTATGGTGCCGATGGCCGCATCACTTCGTGCGACGTGACCGCGTCGAGCGGTCATGCCGACCTCGATGCCGAAACCTGCAAGCTTATCCAGCGCCGTGGCCGGTTTAATCCGGGCAAGGATCGCGCGGGTAATCCCGTGGGCGGAAGCTACAGCAATCGTATCCGTTGGCAGATTCCGCGCTGATAGCGCGACCGGATCTGTGTTTCGAACTTACCGAATATTTTGAGAGGGATTTCCAGTATGTTTAATCTGATCGCAAATGCCGCCGCTGCGGCGCCGGCAGCCGCCCACGATGCAGGGTTCAGCCTGATGCCTGCATCGATGTGCGTGAAGGAAGAAGGCGCGAGCCCCTATGGCCTCGTTCCGGCGCTTTGCGAAGGCGGCGTCGTGTCGCAGGTCACGTTCCTTGTCCTGCTGATCATGTTCATCGGCACGCTCTACATCCTGTTCACCAAGCTGTTCGAACAGAATAAGGTCATCAACCAGGGCAAGGCGGTCGACGCCAACTTCTGGCGCGCGCCGACGCTGGCCGATGGTGCCGCAAAGCTCGAAAAGAACAGCGCCTATCGCCAGGTCGTCGAAGACGGTCTGCGCGCCAACGAAGAGCATAACAAGCTGACCGATCCCGTCGAAGCGCATGACTGGATGCACGGCACGCTCGAGCGTTCGCAGAACCACATCAACTCGAAGCTCAACGGCGGCCTCGCCTTCCTTGCGACCGTGGGTTCGACTGCACCGTTCGTCGGTCTGTTCGGTACCGTTATCGGTATTCTTCGCGCTCTCGTGAAGATCGGTGCATCGGGTCAGGCGTCGATCGATACCGTCGCCGGTCCGGTCGGTGAAGCTCTGATCATGACCGCGATCGGTCTGATCGTGGCGGTTCCCGCGGTGCTCGCGTTCAACTGGCTCCAGAGCCGCAACAAGGCGATCGCTCGCCGCCTGTCGACTTTCTCGAACGACGTTCTCGGTTCGATCATGTCGAACGGTCAGGTGAAGCCGGCTTCGCTGGGTACGGCGAAGGCTGCTGCTCCGGCTGCGGCACCGAAGAAGGCCTGATTGGTCTCCTGGATCCTCGCCCGTTCGCCACTTGGCGACGGGCGGGGTCCGCTGGACAGGGAGGGCGGGCCGAAGGCGCGCCGACCCGATGTCCGTGACAGTAATTTTTTTGACAGGATGATAATCCTATGTCGATGAGTGTAGGCGACAAGGGCGAAGAAGGCCCAATGTCCGAAATCAACACGACTCCGCTCGTGGACATCATGCTTGTGCTGCTCATCATCTTCCTCATCACGGTCCCCGTGGTGGTGCAGACGGTGAACCTCAAGCTGCCCGACGTGGCGTTCGAGGTGACGACGACGAAGCCTGAGAATGTGCTGCTGTCGATCCGTTCGGCGGATACAGACGGTGATGGCGAGCCCAATTCCGATAGCGCCGCTTGCGAAGTCTATTGGGGACAAACCCCGATCGATTCGAAGCAGCTGCTGGAACGCGGACAGAAGAAACTCGAAGAGTTGATTGCCGATATCGGCGGTCCGGAAAATATCACCGAAGATAATTTCCCTGAAGTCCATATTCGCGGCGACATCAATACGCCGTATCAGTGCATCGGCGGGGTGATCTACACCATGCAGTTCGCTGGCTTCCAGAAAATCGGGTTCATTTCCGAACCGGCTGCTGGTTCGATCGCGGTATCTCGCCTGTAAGGGCGGCTGCGGCATAGATAAAAAGGAATAGACCCATGTCCATGGCAGTTGGAGAACGGGACGAAAATGAACCGATGATGGATATGAACACGACGCCGTTGATCGACGTCATGCTCGTGCTCCTCATCATGTTCATCATCACCATCCCGGTCCAGACGCACGCGGTAAAGATCGATTTGCCGATTGCGGATAACAGCCCGAGCAACGTCGATCCCGAAAAGAACAAGGTAATGATCGACCCCGCGGGGACGATCACCTGGAACGGGACGCCGATCGATCTGGCGCAGCTGGCAACCTATCTCGAGCAGACCAAGGCGTTGCCGGTCGAGCCGGAACTTCAGTTCCAGCCCGATCCCTACGCCCGGTACATCGTCGTTGATCGGGTGCTTGCGGTGATCAAGCGTAGCAATGTCGGCAAGCTGGGCTTTGTCGGCAACGAGCAATATGCCCGCGTCTTCTGATCTCTGATCGAAGTCACACGGTTAAAGGATGGGGCTGCGAAGCAATTCGCGGCCCTTTTCTTTTGGCGCAACGCTTTGTCACACTGCCGATGTGATAAGGGCTTGGAACCCGCGGCAAATACAGCCATCGTCGAACGGGGATCGAAACGCGCCGCGGCGACGTTCTGATTCAGACGGTAATTGCAGGGAGCAGCAAGATGACGATTGGTTCGCGCCGGAAACAGATGATGGTCCAGGGGTTTGCCGTCATCACGGCTGTGGCGCTCAGCGGCTGCGCCGGGATGGGAAAGAAACCGGCAACCACGCTTCCTAAGGCCGACGCGTATGCGCAGCTCACCGATGCACGGGGCGCCGATCGCGGCCGCGCCGACATCTATCGCGACGCCAGCGGT
Source organism: Sphingopyxis sp. GW821-FHT10B01 (assembly GCF_059415685.1). Classification (NCBI taxonomy): domain Bacteria; kingdom Pseudomonadati; phylum Pseudomonadota; class Alphaproteobacteria; order Sphingomonadales; family Sphingopyxidaceae; genus Sphingopyxis; species Sphingopyxis sp. GW821-FHT10B01. Next base: position 716,781 of record NZ_JBWKNS010000002.1, read on the forward strand.
CTCCGGATCGAACTGGTTGCGCGCGGCTTCGCACCGGGCACCTATGGCATGCACGTCCACGCCGTCGGCCAGTGCGCGGCACCTGATTTCGTCAGCGCAGGACCGCATTGGAACCCGACCGGTGTCCAGCATGGCCGCGACAATCCGATGGGCGCGCATCATGGCGACCTGCCCAACCTCGTGATCGAGCCCGACCAGATCGGCCGTGCGACGCTGCGCCTCGTCGGCTCGCGCTTCGAAGGCGACGGCGGGCTGCTCGATGCCGATGGTGCCGCCTTTGTGATCCATGCCGGACCCGATGATTACAAGACCGATCCCAGCGGCAACAGCGGCGGCCGTGTCGCTTGCGGGGTGATCGTCAAAGAGGCGGGGAAGTAAACCCGCTTTCCACTGCTTCACTCCCGCCAAAGCAGGGGTGCAAAGGCGACCCCTCAAACCCGGACTGACGTTCCTGGCGGGCGTCTCGATCGAAAGATCAGCCGCCCGCCGCCCGTTCGATGATCGTCGCTTCGGCCTGCGGAACGGCGCGGTAGGCGTAGATCAGCAGACCGAGCGCGATCGGGGCGACGCCGATCAGCGACAGGATGCCGGTGCGCAAATCTCCGACCGGCTTGCCATCGACTATCGTGCCGGCAAGATCGGAAATCTGCCCGACCATATAGGGGCCGAACGACAGTCCAACCAAGGTCGTGCCAAGGAAGAAGGCGGCCGTCGCTGTTCCCCGCATCCGCGGCAGCACCAGATCCTGTGTCGTCGCGGCAGCCGCACCGAGCGCGGTTGCGCCGAACATTCCGGCGAGGAAGTTCATGGTGTAGAATAGCGCCGCATTTTCTGTCGTATAGCCCACCCAGATCGGGATGATCGGCGCGATTACGCCGAAGATGATCATCAGGATGCGTCCGGCCGGATTTTTTGTCCGCAGATAATCCGCCAGCCGGCCACCGAGGATCACGCCGATAAAGCCGCTGACCGCGCCATTCGCACCCAATATGAACGCCAGTTCCTGCTTGGGTAACCCCAGCACGGTTTCGGCATAGGGCGCCGACCAGAAACCGAGCGCATAGGCCGCGAGGCTGACCAAGCCATAACCCAAGGTCGTGCAAATGAACGCCGGGGTTCCCCAGATCAGCCGGAAGGTCGCCGGATCGTGCGCCCGCAATGTGCATGCCCAGGAAAATACCGCATAATAGCCAAGGCCCACGGCGGACCACTGCGGGACATTGCCCGTCAGGCTGATCATCCACCATGCGAAGGCGGCGACAGCAACGGCGAAGCCAATGTTGATCGCAAGCGCCGCCGGTCCGCGCTGCCACGCGCCGTACAGCGTCAGTGGCGGTACGATCATCGTCAGATCCTTGCCGAATGCCCGAAACGGCGTGGGCGAGCCGTGGGTCGGGACGCCGTCCATCGCGCCGCGTGCCGGTTCGCGCAACGTCGCCACCCACAGCGCAACGATCAGGCCGGGAATACCGACCGCAAGGAACGCCGCCTGCCATCCGACCAGTCCCATCGGGCCGCCGCCCGGATAGCCCCTGTTCCACGCCTCGACGATCAAGGCGCCGATGAACAACGAAACGCCGCCGCCCAGATAGAGACCCGACGAATAGATGGCGAGGGCGGTCGCGCGCTGCTTCTTGGGAAAATAGTCGGAGATCAGCGAATAGGCGGTCGGGCTCGCCGTCGCCTCGCCGACGCCGACGCCCATGCGCGCCATGGTCAGGGTGAACTGGTTATACGCAAAACCCGACAATGCGGTCATGACTGACCACAGCGAGAGACCGATCGACAATAGTTTCACCCGGCTCCAATTGTCGGCAAGGCGCCCGAGCGGAATGCCGAACAGTGCATAAAAAACCGCGAAGGCAGCGCCGCCAAGGAAACCCATATCGGCGTCGGTCAGGCCGAGGTCGGCCTTGATATCGACCGCGAGGATGCTGAGGATCTGCCGGTCGATGAAATTGAGGATATAGACGATGACGAGCACCGAAAGGACATACCAGCTGTAACCGGTCGCTTTCGGCTCGGCGGAAACCGGCGCATCGGACGTGACATTCTCGCTGGCGGTTTCAGCCATCTGGCAACCCTCTCCCTGACGCGTTATCTATTATGGCTCATGGCTAGCAGAGCCGGAAAAAGGCGCAAGTTGAAAGTCGGTTCAACTTTGTGCGAAGAGGAGCAACATGCACAAGGACCAAAATGCTCGGCCGGCGATCCTCTTTCTGTGCCTCGGCAATATCTGCCGCTCGCCGCTGGCCGAGGGCGCCGCGCGCGCGGCTTTTGCCGATGCGGGCATCGATGCTCTGCTCGATTCGGCGGGTACGGGCGACTGGCACGTCGGACACCCTCCAGATCATCGTGCACAGGCCGAAGCGCGGCGTCGCGGCGCCGACATATCGCGGCTCAGCGCGCGCCAATTGCGCCCCGGGGATTTCTATCGCTTCGACCGTATCCTCGCGGCCGACGAAACGAATTTGCGCGATGCCCGCGCTATCGCCCCGGCCGACGGAACCGCGCGGCTGCAGCTGATGCTCGATCTGGTGCCGGGCCGCGCGGGCGAGAGCGTGACCGATCCCTATTATGGCGACGATGGTGGGTTTGCCGCGACATGGGACGATGTCAGCGCGGTCGCCGCCGCGCTCGTTGCCGAAGCGTCGAGCGGGTAGCGCGCGACGGGATGATAGCGGGCGCCGCCGCGCGCGAGCTCACTTTCATATAATATGACATGGGTGAAATCGAAGGATGGGCTCACAAGCCCGCTGCTCTGGGTGAGGAAGGGCGCGACGGGTCCCGCGGTGCGATTGAGCCGTGCCAGTGTGATGTGCGGGACGAAGGCGCGCGTCTCTGCGGCGACGCCGGCCCGCGCCAGCAATTGGTCGACCTTGCGGTGCAAGCCGGCCAGCGGCGCCAGTGGCTCGACCCCGGCCCAGACCGTGTGCGGATGTCCCTTGCGGTCGAACAGGCCAACCCCGGCGATCCGCGCGGAAATGGCGGGGGCGTGCAGCGCGCCGAGCGCTGCTGCAATATCTTCGGCGCGGTGATGGTCGACGTCTCCGACAAAACGAAGCGTCAGATGGAGCTGGTCGTCGTCCTGCCAACGCGCGGCAGAAATGCCGTGCATCGCGGCACGCAGCAGGTCACGGACAGGGCGCGGCGGGCGCAGGGCGACGAACAGGCGATGGCTCGACATGGCCGGGCAAGCATAGCCGTTTGCGGCCGCGCGAACACCGAAAGATGCAAGAATTCCGGTTTCGCTTGAAAGCGGACGGAAAAATCCCGATATTGTCGCCTACGGCCGGTATGGGCTGGCCGGTGATGGAGTAATGACAATGGCGAATTGGAACGACCCCAATGTGGCGGCTTCCGGTTTTGGTGCCGGCGCGAACGCAGTGGACCAGGCCGTCGATGCCGGCCTGCGGTCGTACATGCTGTCGGTTTACAATTATATGGGCTCGGGCGTGCTGCTGACCGGCATCGTCGCGTTGCTGGCGTTTCAGTCGGGCTTTACCGCGTCGCTGATCGGCTCGCCGCTGATGTGGGTTGTCGCGCTGGCGCCGCTGGCCTTCGTGCTGGTGCTGAGCTTTGGCATCAACAAGCTGTCGACCACAGCCGCGCAGGCGCTGTTCTGGGTCTATGCCGCGGTGATGGGTCTGTCGATGTCGACGATCTTCATCGCCTTCACGGGCACCTCGATCGCAACCACTTTCTTCGCGACTGCGGCGGCGTTCATTGGTCTTAGCCTTTACGGCTATACGACCAAGAAGGATCTGTCGGGCTTCGGCACCTTCCTGATCATGGGTGTCGTCGGCATCCTCGTCGCGATGCTGATCAACCTGTTTCTGCAGTCGAGCGCGCTCAGCCTCGCGATCAGCGTGATCGGCGTGCTGCTGTTCGCAGGCCTTACCGCCTATGACACGCAGAAGATCAAGAGCATGTATTTCTACGTCCGCGGGACCGACTTTGTCGGCAAGTCGGTGGTGATGGGCGCGCTGACGCTCTACCTCGACTTCGTCAACATGTTCACCTTCCTGCTCAATCTCATGGGCAGCCGCGACTAAGCGGACGGATGAAGACCGAAACAAGGGAGCCCGGCGAAGCGATTCGCCGGGCTCTTTCTTTGGGGGTTTGGCCGAGCCCGAAAATTTGCGAGCCGAATGGCGGCTTGCAACTGATTTCTGTCGTTCCGCTTTCTAGGGCGCAGTACTATTAGCTGGACATGTCTAGTGTCGTATCAGCAAGCCATACGAGAACGGGAAGTGCTCGCAGGAAAGAGCGCTTGCACCAATCCGCGCCGAAAGTGGGCAAAGATTTCGATCATGCCGGCGACCCGCTTGGACAGCGCAAAGCAGCCAAGCAGGCGGCCCTCGAAATGTTCCGAAATGCGGCGAAGATCAAAGGTGATGTAGGATAATTCCTGCGCCAGCCGCGTCACCGCGTTCTTTAAACGCTATGGCAGCTAACGACCGATTGCTGCCCATAGAGATGGGCGCCTCGGCGAAAGCCGGGGTCCAGAAGCCTGGCGCAAACCTGACGTGTTTCTGCATGGGCCCCGGCTTTCGCCGGGGTGCCCAAGAGGCAGCTTCCCACCCCAAAGCCGATACGGACCCTTCGCAAAAAGTCGCTGTCCTACATTATCCAGCTGTGCCAGCCTTCCTCTCGGCTCTTTCATTTGGTGGATAAAAGCGGTCACCGCCCCGGGTTGCGGGTTGCGGCGGGGCGTGCCGGGCGCGTCCAGCACGCCGCACTGTCAAATCGGGCAACGCACAGGGCTGAACTTCCCTGAACTTTGCAACATTGTCGCACGGGTGGCGGGCCGACCCGATCCGCGAGCCACAGCTGCCCATAAGGCAACGGATCGCGGATCGAGTCCGGGACAATGAAAGAAGGCAATGCAGTTCACCACCCCGAAAACCGACGTTCGGATCAGGCCGGGCTTGCCGCCTGCATCTGGGCGATCAGGCCGTTATCGATCTCCTTGGCGCGCTTGTATGCCGGGCGCTCGCGCAGCGGGGCGACATAGGCCTCGAAAGCGGGGCGCGAGGCGATAGTGCCGAATTGCAGCCCCCAGTCGATCTGGCTGCCGACATAGACGTCGGCGGCGCTGAAGCGATCACCCGCGACGAACGCCTTGCCCGAAACCGCACTTTCGAGCGCGTCGAGCGCGGCAGGGAGCGAACCGAAACCCGCCATTCGCTGCTGGTCGGCATCGGGTTCGACCCCGAAATGTTTCGCGGTGATCGCCTGTTCGACGGGTCCCGAGGTGAAGAACAACCAGCGATAATAATCGGCACGATCGGCGACGTCAGGGGCGAGGCCGGCTTCGGGGAAGGCATCGGCCAGATAGGCGCAGATCGCGGCGCATTCGGTGACGACCTTGCCGTCGTGGACGACCGCGGGAACCTTGCCCATCGGGTTCACCGCCAGATAGGCCGCATCCTTCATCGTCGTGCCATAATCGAGGATGCGCGGTTCATAGGGCGCGCCGACCTCTTCGAGCATCCAGCGGGCGATCTGTCCGCGCGACATCGGGTTGGTATAGAAAATCAGTTCGTCGGCCATCGTGCTTCTCCTGCATCATTGCGATTCGGAAAGAACATATCAGGAACATTCTCACTGTTCCACCGGGCTTGTTTTGTCACCGTTCGCAGCTAAGGCAAAGCGATGAGCGACGAACGCATCTGGACCGCCGCTGTGCTGGTGATCGGCGACGAGATTCTCTCGGGCCGCACGCAGGACAAGAATGTCGCGCAAATCGCGACCTGGCTCGAAGTGCAGGGGATCCGGCTGCGCGAAGTGCGGATCGTCCCCGATATCGAGGATGAGATCGTCGATGCGCTCAATGCGATTCGGGCGCGCTACGATTATGTGTTCACCACCGGCGGCATCGGGCCGACGCACGACGACATCACCGTCGATGCGGTGGCCAAGGCGCTCGGCGTCGGTGTGGTGATCCATCCGGCGGCGCGCGCGATCCTCGAACGCTATTATACCGCGCGCGGGACCGAGCTGACCGAGGCGCGGCTGCGCATGGCGCGCGTGCCCGACGGTGCCGAGCTGATCCCGAACCGCATGTCGGGCGCGCCGGGCATCCGGATCGGCAATCTGTTTGTGATGGCCGGGGTGCCGCACATCACCGCGGGCATGCTCGACGCGCTGACCGGCGAGCTGGAAGGCGGCGCACCGCTCGTCGCGCACACGATCGGTGCGTGGGCGCCCGAAAGCGAGATTGCCGACCTGCTGCGTCAGGGCGAGAAAGACCATCCGGGCGTCGCGATCGGCAGCTATCCCTTTTTCCGCGACGGCCGCACCGGCGCCAATTTCGTTGTCCGTTCGACCGAAAGCGGGCAGGTCGCGGCGTGCGTCGCGATGCTCGCCGCCGGCCTCGAAGCCGCGGGCTATGCGGTAACCGACGGCGGTATCTGATCGGCCGGCTCGTCGCCGCTCGTCCGCGTGGTGCGCGGCAGGCGGCGGAGCATCAGGATCGCCAGCAGGCCAAAAATCGCCGCGACAACAAAGGCCGCGCCCGGAAAATGCACCGGCGCGCCATCGGCGGTGAAATAGGCCATGGTACCAAGGAGCAAGGCGGGCGCGCCAAGCTGGCCGAGTCCCATCGCCATCGCCGAAATTCCCTGTACCTCCCCCTGTGTTTCAGCGGTGGCGCGCCGCGACATCATCGCCATCAGCGAAGGCTGTACCGGTGCCTGCAACGCGACAGGGATCAGCAACAGGAAGGCGCCCCAGGTCGAAGTCGTGAAGGCATATCCGACATAGACGGCCACTGCGACGAGGATCCCGAAGGTTGCCGCGTCGCGCTCGCCGAAGCGCGCGACCGCGGGTCCGACCACAAAGGCTTGCCCGATCGCGATCATCACGCCGACCGCAGCGAGGCTCGCGCCGATCATCCCTGGCGTCCAGCCAAGCTGCGCGATGCAATAAAAGCTCCACGTCATCGGATAGACGAGGCTTGCGATCTGCCACAGCACGAGCACCCCTGCGACGCCGCCCATCCCGGGCAGGCTGCGCATCGTCTTCCAGGCGCCGAGCGGATTGGCGCGGCGCCAGTCGAAGGTGCGCCGCCGTTCGGGCGCTAATGTTTCGGGAAAGATGAAATAGCCGTAGAGCATGTTCGCTGCGGCGAGGACCGCCGCAGCGACGAACGGTGCGCGCGGACTCACTTCGCCTAGAAGTCCGCCGATTACTGGCCCGACGATGAAGCCGACACCAAAGGCGGCGCCGACGAAACCGAAATTGCGCGCCCGGTCTACCGGCTGCGTAACGTCGGCAATCGCGGCCTGCGCCGCCGCAAAGCTGCCGCCGAAAATGCCCGAAATTGCGCGCGCGATGAACAGCCAGGGCAGCGTCTGCACGACGGTCAGCAGAATATAGTCCGCCGCGAGACCCGCCAGCGATAACAGCAAGACCCGCCGCCGCCCGAAATGGTCGGAGAGATTGCCGAGCACGGGCGAAGCGAGGAAGGTTGCGATCGCCATTACCTGCCCGATCGCGGTGGCGATGCCCATCGCGCTCGCGAGATCGGTATGGCCGATCTCCATCACAAGCTGCGGCAGCACTGGCATGATGATGCCGAAGCCGATTGCGTCGATGAAGATCGTCGCGACAATGAACGGGATCGTACGCGCCGCCGTCACTTGCTCTTTCTTTCTGCCGTCCCTAGCGCCACCGAACCCTCCCTCATGCGTTGCGGATAGATGAAACTCGAAATTTCCGCCTCCCTAAATTACCGGCTGTCCGAACCGGTCGATCTGATGCTCCAGATCGAGGCGGCGCACGGCCATGGCCAGCGCGTCCTCGACGCCTCGCTCGACGTCGGCACGCCCGAATTTATCGCGCGCGTTCCGGCCGCCGACGGCATTTGCGAGCCGATCTGGCTGCGCGCCGAGGGCAGTTTGCGCGCCGAATATCGCGCGCGGGTCGAGATCGACCGGCCCGACACCGACTTCCGCTCGCTCGCCGCGGTGCCGCTTCATCGCTTGCCCGCCGAGGCAATCCCCTATCTCAACGAATCGCGCTATTGCCCGTCGAACAAGTTCCACGCCTTCGTCGAGCGCCGGTTCGGCGATCATGAGGGCGGGGCGAAGATCGGCCGGATGCGCGACTGGATCGAAAGCCGCTTCACCTATGTCTCCGGGGCGAGCGATGCCGAAACGGGGGCGCTCGACAGCTTCGTCGAACGCCGCGGGGTGTGCCGCGACTATGCGCATGTGATGATCGCGCTAGCGCGCGCGGCGCATATCCCGGCGCGCATGGCGAGTGCCTATGCGCTGCGAGTCACGCCGCAGGATTTTCATGCTGTCGCCGAAGTCTATCTCGACGGCGACTGGCACCTGGTCGATGCGACGGGCATGGCGAGCGCGTCCGAAATGGCGCGCATCTGCGTCGGCCGCGATGCCGCCGACATATCCTTCCTCACCGCATATCGCGATATCGCGTTCGTCAGCCAGTCGGTGAAGGTGGAGCGGGTGAAGGGAATCGAACCCTCGTCGTAAGCTTGGGAAGCTTCTGCTCTGCCATTGAGCTACACCCGCATTTCAACCATTCTGCCCGGGCGGGAAACCAGTTTGCAAACGGTTCCTGCGGCAACGGTTGAGATGGCCGCCTTTGCCGCGTTTGGGGCCATGGGTCAATTGCTTACCGAAAGATGGCACGGCCGAGGTGCATGGGCCGCCGGTCTGAGCCCCGCGACGATCGCGCCCTTCCTTCTCTTCCCAGATATTTCGTTCGACTGATCGCGCGGGAGGCGTCATCGAGGGATGATGTTCGACGGGACGAATATGCGGCGCAGGACGATCATTGTCATGGCATCATGCCTGGCGATTCTCGCCGCAGTTCTGCCGCTGATCGCGATAGCCGTCTATGCGCGGCACAAGGCCGTCGAGGACGAACATCGGCATCTCGTCGAATATGCAGATTGGACGCTCGTCCGTGCAACCGGCAATATCCGGATGGTCGAGGGCGTCTTTCGGCGGTTGGAGCAGGAAAACTGGAATGGTTGCAGCCCCGCGCACATCGCGCGCATGCGGCAACTGACGATCGATACGCAGCCCGTCGACGAAGTCGGCTATTTCGTGGACGGAAAGCTGGCCTGCACAAGCTGGGGCAGCGTCGATCGCGCCGTTGCCGCGAGGGTGGCCGACACGCGGCTGCCGGATGCGATCGACGTTCGCTTGAATGTCAGACCCATCGTAACGAACGGCGAAACGGTCCATGCGTTCAGCCGCGGTGACCACAATGTCCTGATGAGGCCCGAGCGGCTGGTCGACGTCCTGACCGATACGAAGATGACGCTCGGCGTCGCCACATTGGACGGAAAAATTCTGTCAACCTCGGGGCCGGCGCACGCGGAACTCGTTGCACATATCGCGAGCCTTGGCGGCTCGGGACGCTGGAAGAACCAGATGTTCGCGTCGAGCGAGCGAAACGGTCTCCGCGCCTTTGCCATAACCGACCGTGCGTTGGTGGAGGCGCGGATCGACCGCGATCTATGGTATCTTGTACCGATCGGCGTTGCGATCTCCGCTGCGCTGGTCGGCCTCGTGCTCTGGCTGTCGCGGCAACGCCTTTCGCCGCGCAAGGAACTCGAAATCGCCATCAGCCGCCGCGAGTTCGTCGCCTTTTATCAGCCAATCATCGAGCTTTCGACAGGACTTTGCGTTGGCGCGGAAGCGCTGGCCCGGTGGCACCGCCCCGGCGGCGAATGGGTTGCGCCCGACCTATTTGTCCCACTCGCCGAGCAGACCGGGCTTGTCGAACCGCTGACCGATCTCATCATCGACGTCGTCGTTACCGACCTTGCGGAAATGCTGCGAAAGGATCGCTCGATCCATGTTGCCATCAACATTTCGGCGGCCGATATGCAGAGCGGCCGCTTTCTCGCCGTCCTTTCAGCGGCCTTGTCCGAAGCGAATGTCGAGCCCGCGCAAATCTGGCTCGAGGCTACGGAGCGCGGTTTCATGAATGCTGCCGCCGCGCGCGCGACGATCGAACAGGCCCGCGCGGCAGGCCATCTTGTGGCGATCGACGATTTCGGCACCGGCTATTCCAGCCTCTCGCTTCTCGAGACCCTGCCTCTTGATGCGCTCAAGATCGACAAATCCTTCGTCGACGCGATCGGCAAGGATGCCGCGACCAGCATCATTATCCCGCACATCATCGAAATGGCCCATGGCCTGAACTTCCACATTGTCGCAGAGGGTGTCGAAACCGGGACGCAGGAGGCGTATCTGCGCGAAGCGGGCGTGGAATTCGTTCAAGGCTGGCGATATTCCGAGGCGCTTCCGGCGGACCGCTTCTGCGCCTATTACGAAAAAACAAATGCCGGCCGCACGGCGTCTCTTTTCGGGGCTGGCTGAGACCGCACAGGAATACCCTGTCTCTGCGTCAGCGCGCCGATTCGCAGATCGTTTCCATCGCGACAAAGGTCGATGTGCTCGCGACATGCGGCAGGCTCGAAATCTTTTCGCCCAGCACGATGCGATAGCGGCGGATATCGGGGGTGCGGACCTTGAGCAAATAGTCGAAGCTGCTCGCGATCATGTGGCATTCCTCGACCTCGGGAATCTGCCGCACCGCCATATTGAACTGCTTCAATGCGTCTTCGCGCGTATCGGACAGCTTCACCTCGGTGAAAGCGACATGGTCGAGCCCGACTTTCGCCGGATCGACGATGGCGCGAAAGCCGACGATCAGGCCGCTGTCGACGAGGCGCTTCACGCGTTGCTGGCACGGCGTCTTCGACAATCCGACTTGTAACGCCAGCTCGGTAAAGGTGATCCGCCCGTCGCGGCCCAGAATCGCGAGAATCTTGCGATCAAACTCGTCCAGTTCGACTGTTGAAGAAGCGGTTTTCATGAGAATGGACTAAGTTTTATCTCAAACTTGGTCAATTCATATATCTATCCTGCAAAAACAAGTCAGATCGACTGTCGGCAATATGATAGAAAGGGCCATGATCCAGAGCCCCGATCGCGCGCCCATCCGCGCCCTCGCCCGCCGCAGCGAATCCGACATTGTCGCCGAGCTGCGCACTGCCCTTGCCACCTCTTCGGCGAGTGTCGACGCCGTGACCCGGCGCGGGCTCGAACTGATCCGCAAGGCGAAGGCCGAGGGCGATCGCGAAACGCTCGTCGCCCAGCTGATGAACCGCTATCGCCTGTCGACCGAGGAAGGCGTCGTGCTGATGTGCCTCGCCGAGGCGCTGCTGCGTGTCCCCGACAGTGCGACCGCCAATGCGCTGATCCGCGACAAGATCGCCGGGCGGCATTGGAAAGAGGGCGAGGATGACGACAGCCCGCTGATCGTCGCGCTGTCGGCGCGGGGCCTTTCGCTCGGGTCGGCGACGCTGATGCTCGACGCGATGGGCAGCCGGGCGAACCCGCTGACCTTGCTGAAATCGATGGTGCGCCGCTCGGGCGAGCCGGTGATCCGGCAGGCGGCGCTCGCGGCGATGAAGATGCTGGGCCAGCAATTCGTGATGGGCGAGACGATCGACGCCGCGGTCAAGCGCGCCGACAAGGAAAAGTCCGAGCTCGCGAGCTTCGATATGCTCGGCGAAGCTGCGCGCACCGCCGACGATGCGGCGCGCTATTACGACAGCTATGCCAATGCCATCGCGCGCATCGGCAAGTCGGCGAAGGCGGGCGATCCGCACGCCAATCATGGTATTTCGATCAAGCTCTCGGCGCTCCACCCGCGCTATGAATATCTGCAAGCCGCGCGTGTGACCGGCGAGCTGGTGCCAAAGGTGATCGAGCTCGCGCAGGCGGCGCGCGCGGTCAACATCCCGCTGATGATCGACGCCGAGGAAAGCGACCGCCTCGAACCGCACATGGACGTGTTCGCGGCGCTGATCGACGCCGGCATCGCCGACGGCTGGACCGGGCTCGGCATCGTGATCCAGGCGTATCAGAAGCGCGCGCCGGCGGTGATCGACTGGCTGGCGCACCGTGCCCGCGCACGCGGCGTCAAGCTGTCGATGCGGCTGGTCAAGGGCGCCTATTGGGACACCGAGATCAAGCGCGCGCAGACGCTGGGGCTTGGCGACTTCCCGGTGTTCACTGCCAAGCTGCACACCGACCTCAACTATATGCGCTGCGCCCAGTTGCTGCGCGATTGCCAGGATTGCATCTATCCGGCCTTCGCCAGCCATAATGCGATGACGCTCGCCTTTGTGTCCGAGCTGTTCGCCGGCGTCGATTATGAGCTGCAACGGCTGCATGGCATGGGTGAGGGCGCGCATGACGCGCTCGTGGCACTGTTCCCGCCGCCGCGTCCGGTGCGCGTCTATGCGCCGGTCGGAACGCACCGCGACCTGCTCGCCTATCTTGTCCGGCGCCTGCTCGAAAATGGTGCCAACTCCAGCTTCGTGCACCAGTTCTCGGACCCCGGGGTCACCGCCGAACAGCTCGCGGTCGATCCGCGCAGCGTCGCGAGTGCCTCATCGTCGAACATCGCGACCGGGCTCGGCCTGTTCGACCCGCAGCGCCGCAATTCGCGCGGTTATGACCTTGGCGACCCCGGCGTGCCCGAGGTGCTGGTTTCAGCGATCGGCGCGGCGCGGCGGAGCGATCTGGTCGCGGCGCCGATCGTCGGCGGTGCCCCGCGAAAAGGCGCGGCCGAACCGGTGCGCAACCCGGCTACGGGCGCGGTCGTCGGTCAGGTGATCGAAGCCGATGCGGCGACGGTCGCCGATGCCGTCGCGGCGGCGCGCAAGGCGCATGGCGACTGGAGTCTTGCGGGCGGCACATTTCGCGCCGAGCGGCTCGAGCGCGCCGCCGATTTGCTCGAGGAGCGCGACGCGCTGTTCCTCGGCCTCGCGATCGACGAGGCCGGCAAGACGCTGGTCGACGCGATTGCCGAGGTGCGCGAGGCGATCGATTTTCTGCGCTATTACGCCGCGCAGGCGCGCGCCGACTTCACCTACCCCGTCGCGTTGCCCGGCCCGACGGGTGAGCGCAACGAGCTGATGCTCGAAGGCAAGGGCGTGTTCGTCTGCATCAGCCCGTGGAATTTCCCGCTCGCGATCTTCCTCGGGCAGGTGTCGGCGGCGCTCGCCGCGGGCAATGCCGTGCTCGCGAAACCCGCCGAGCAGACCCCGCTCATCGCGCACGCCGCAATTGAACTGCTACTCGAAGCTGGCATCCCCGGCGATGTGCTTGCGTTTCTCCCCGGCCGCGGTGAGACCGTCGGCGCGGCGCTGACGGGCAACAACGACATCATCGGCGTCGCCTTCACCGGCTCGACCGAGGTCGCGCGGATGATCAATCGCAGCCTCGCTGGCCGCGACGGGCCGATCGCGACCTTGATCGCCGAGACCGGCGGCGCGAACGCGATGATCGTCGATTCGACCGCGCTGCCCGAACAGGTCGCGCGCGACGCCGTCGCCTCGGCCTTCCAGTCGGCGGGCCAGCGCTGTTCGGCGCTGCGTCTGCTTTGCGTGCAGGAGGATGTCGCCGACACGATGATCGAAATGGTCGCGGGCGCGATGGCCGAACTCAATGTCGGCGATCCGTCGATCCTTGCGACGGACGTGGGCCCGATCATCGACGAGGAAGCGCGCGCGAATATCGCCGCCTATGTCGCCGAAGCGCGCGCCGCGGGGCGCGTGATCGCCGAAGCGGACCGCACGAACCTGCCCGCGGACGGGCATTTCGTCCCGCCGGTCGCGATCCGCCTCGACCATGTCACCGATCTGAAGCGCGAGATATTCGGCCCGGTGCTGCATGTTGCGACGTGGAAGGGCGGCGAGCTCGACCAGCTCATCGATGCGATCAACGCCTCGGGCTATGGCCTGACGCTCGGCGTCCACACGCGCATCGACGGAGTCGCGGCGCATATCGCGGCGCGCGCGCAGGTCGGAAACGTCTATGTCAACCGCAACCAGATCGGCGCCATCGTCGGATCGCAGCCGTTCGGCGGGCGCGGGCTGTCGGGCACCGGCCCGAAGGCGGGCGGCCCGCACTATCTCCACCGCTTTGCCGAGGAAAAATCGATCTCGACCGACATCACCGCGGCGGGCGGCAATGCGGCGTTGATGGCGGGTTAATCCCGCACTGGCTGATGTGCGGTGGCTTCGGCAACCCGTGCGTCAGCCGGTCATTTGCGACCACGAGGCCCGATACAGAGTGGACGGCTGTCCCAGGCAGATACGTCCGAAAGCGTCTCGCGGCAAAAATGCCGCGGCGACCCTATGTTTTGGTTGCCCCCCGCAGCGACGGCGGCGTACCCCGTTCCGGGCCGCGCGCCAACGGGGATTTTTACGCACCCGGCACGCCGAGCAGCTGTGCCTGCGCCTTCAGCCGTCCCGCTGCTGCCGGATTTGCCGCAATGCCATCCTTCAGCGCCTGCGCCGCCTTCGCCGTTTCGCCCAGCGTCATCCGGCTGCGCATCAGCATGATCCAGCGGTCGACATCGGCGGGATTGGCCTTCAGCTTGGCCTCGAGCCCGCTCACCATGCCCTCGATCATCTGGTCCTGCTGGCCTTTGGGCAGCTGTGATGCCGCTTCCATGTCGGACCGGGTCGGCCCCGGGATCGCGCGTGCGGCCACCGGCATTTCATTGGCGGTCAGCGGCCTTGCCTGCGTGTTCATGAGCCGCGCCGCGACGTCGATCTTGTGGATTTGCCCGACCTGTTCGATCGTGCGGCGCAGATCGGCCTCCCACGGTGCGCCCTGGGGGGTGTCGGCGAGCAGCGCGAACCAGTCCTCGATCGCGCCCTTGTGGTCGCCGCCGATGTCCTTCTTCACGGCGAGAAAATAGCGCGCGCGCGGATCCTTGGCGTCGAGCGCGATCGCCTTGTTGAACGCCTCGAGCGCCGTGGCCGGCATCGGGTCGCTGTTGCTCCCCATCACCCGCGCCTCGCCGAGGGCCGACCAGAGGCCCGCCGAATCGGATGAAAGCGCGACGGCTTTTTCATAAGCCGCCGCCGCGCCGGCGAAATCGCTGAGATCGAAACGCGCTGCGCCGAGCGCGGTCCACGCTTCGGCGCTGTTCGGCTCGCGCTTCGTCCGCGCCTCCAGTTCGGCGAGCTGGTCGGACGGAGCGGCGGCATCCGTGGCCGGGGTGGCTGCCGACGGGACGGAATCGCGCCAGATTGCATAGCCGATCGCCGCCGCCAGCAGAATGAAGGCCGCTATCAATATGGTCCGGTTGGTGCCCGACATGCTCTTGCTCTCGTTCATTTTTGCCCCTCTGTGCGCGCATTCGAAAAAATGTCGCCTGTGCGCGCTGTCATATTGCCTTTGCTTGGCGATGGTGTAGCCTTTGGCATACAAGGTCGGTCAACGATAAAATCGTCAGGGGTCGCACCGGCTTTCCCAGTCATACAGGGGAGGGGTGCATGGCAGTTTCGGATCACGTCGATTTTTCGACGTTCATGGAAGGCGTAAAAAAGCGTAACCCGGGTCAGCCCGAGTTCGTGCAGGCAGTTCAGGAGGTGTCGGAAGACATCTTCGACTTCATCGCCGACAAGGAAGAATATCACGCGCAGCAAATCTTGCGGCGCATCGCCGAACCCGACCGGGTCGTGTCTTTCCGCGTCTGCTGGGAAGACGACAGCGGCAATATTCGCGTCCAGCGCGGCTGGCGCGTCCAGAACAACAACGCCATCGGCCCATACAAGGGCGGTATCCGCTTTCATCCGAGCGTTACCGAAAGCGTGCTCAAATTCCTCGCGTTCGAACAGACGTTCAAAAATGCGCTAACCGGGCTGCCGATGGGCGGCGGCAAGGGCGGGTCGAACTTCAACCCGAAGGGCAAGAGCGTGCGCGAGATCATGCGCTTTTGCCAGAGCTTCATGACCGAACTTTATCGCCACATCGGCGCCGACATCGATGTGCCCGCGGGCGACATCGGGGTGGGTGGCCGCGAAATCGGCTTCATGTTCGGCCAGTACAAGCGGATCACCAACGAGTTTACCGGCGTGCTGACGGGCAAGGGCCTCGAATGGGGCGGCTCGCTGATCCGCACCGAGGCGACGGGCTATGGCGCGGTCTATTTCCTCGCCAACATGCTCGCCGCGAAGGGGCAGGATCTGGTCGGCAAGACCGCGGTCATCTCGGGATCGGGCAATGTCGCGACGCACGCGGCCGAAAAGATCGTCCAGCTCGGCGGCAAGGTGCTGACGCTCTCGGATTCGGGCGGCTTCATCCACGATCCCGACGGCATCACGCAGGAAAAGATCGACTGGGTGAAAACGCACAAGACGCATCGTCGCGGGCGGATCGAGGAATATTGCGACGAGTTCAAGGGCGCGAGCTTCACCGCGGGCAAAACGCCGTGGGGGGTCAAATGCGATGTTGCGCTGCCGTGTGCGACGCAGAACGAGTTGCTCGGCGACGACGCGAAGGCCCTCGTTGCGAACGGCTGTATCGCGGTCAGCGAAGGCGCCAACATGCCGACCAACCTCGAAGGCGTGCATGTCTTCAAGGATGCGAAGATCATGTTTGCGCCCGGCAAGGCGGCCAATGCGGGCGGTGTTGCCGTTTCTGGCCTCGAGATGAGCCAGAACAGCGGACGACGCAGCTGGAGCGAACCCGAGTTGCAGCAGATGCTCAAGGACATCATGGACGGCATCCACAAGAGCTGCCTGACCTATGGTGACCGCGGCGGCGGCTATATCGACTATGTGAAGGGCGCGAACATCGCCGGCTTCAAAAAAGTGGCCGACGCGATGCTGGCATTTGGGGTGGTATAAAGCGCAGCTTCGGGCGTAAAGGCGCCGGGTTGGGGAAAAAGGGGTTCTGCGGATGACGGCGCACGCTGGGAAAGAGCGCGGCGATCGGCCTTTGGCGGCGTTTGCCGCCCATGTTCCGACGCGCGCGGCGTTTGCCGCCCTTGCGTCGATGCTGCTGGCGCTTGTCGTCGCGGCGTTCGTCTTCGCCCCCCCGGCCCGGTCGCAAGGCGAAAGCGGCGCGCGCTATACCGGCGTCGCTTCGTGCGCGGGCTCGACCTGCCACGGCCGGATGGAGGGCGACGGGACCGTCGTCCGCCAGGACGAGCTGATGAAATGGCAGGAACCCTCGACCCCCGGCGGCGCGCACAGCCGCGCCTGGGCGGTGCTCAGCAACAACCGCAGCCAGTTCATCGCCCGCAACCTGGGTATCGGCGACCCCGCCAAGGCGCAGATGTGCATCGGTTGCCACAGCACGGCGGGCACGGCGCGCGCGGTTCCGGCCGAAGACGGCGTCGGCTGCGAATCGTGCCATGGCCCCGCAGGCGGCTGGCTCGCCAGCCATTATGCCGGCGTCGGAACCAACGCCGATCCCGACCGCGAAATGCGCGACAAACATCTCGCGAACCTGTCGGCGGGGCTCAAGAAGCTCGAGGATCCGGTCGTCCGCGCGGGCGTCTGCGTCGATTGCCACTTCGGTTCGGCGGGCGACGGCCAGTTCGTCACCCACCGCATCATGGCCGCCGGCCATCCGCGCATCGCCTTCGAACTCGACCTTTTCTCCTCGCTGCAGGCGCATCATCAGGAAGACGCCGACTATGGCTGGCGCAAATTCGGCGCGGCGAACCGGCGCACCGATCATGTCCAGATGTGGGCAGTCGGGCAGGCGACCGCGATCGAACGCAGCCTCGCCTTGTTCCAGACGCGGCGCGGGACCGAGGGGATGTTCCCCGAATTTTATTTCCTCGATTGCCACAGCTGCCACCGCCGTATTTTCGATCAGGCGAAGCCGGTGAAGACGAGTGTGAACAATGCGGGACGTCAAATCCCCGAAGGAATGCCGCCCTATAATGACGAAAATCTGATCATGCTGGCCGCCGCCGCGCGGCTTGCGGCGCCGGCGCTGGCCGATCAGCTCGCGGCGCGCACCGCGGCGTTCCACAAGGCGATGGCGACCGACCGGCCGAGCGCGGTCGCCGCCGCGGCGCAGCTGTCGCAGACGGTCGCGGCGCTCAAAAGCGCCTTCGCATCGCGCAATTTCTCGGGCGCCGACGCCTTTGCGATGGTCGATGCGATCTCGGCAAAGGCGATCAGCGATCGCTACACCGACTATTCGGGGTCGCAGCAGGCGGTGATGGGGGTCGATACCTTGCTCAACGCGATGGTGTCGTCGGGCCGCGTCACCGTGGGCGCAGCGGCAGGCATCCGCGGCGATATCGACCGCGCCTATGCCGCGGTAAAGGACCCCAACGCCTATAAGCCCACCGAATTCCAGGCTTCGTTCGGCAGCGCCGTGCGCGCGATCGGGGCGCTGCGATAAGATCATGCGAAGCAAGACTCATCTTTTCCGTTCGGCCGCCTTCGCCGCGATGGGCGCCCTGCTGCTCACCTCGTGCGGCGGTGGAGGCGGCGGTGGTACGCCAACCCCGACGCCCACACCCACCCCGACTCCCACGCCGACCCCGACGGGCGGTTTGTATACGCCGCCCGCCGCCGAAGCGCTGACCACGACCGACGTCGAGCGCGTGCTGGCGCAGGCGATTTCCGAGGCGCAGGCGCGCGGGCTGCCGTCGGTGATCGCGGTGACCGACCGCGTTGGCAATGTGCTCGGCGTGTTCCGCATGAACGGCGCGCGCGCGACTGCGACGACCGCGTCTGCGCCGAACGGCGTAAATATCGACGCGCAGAATGTGCCCTTCCCGGCCGAGGGCGGCGCGATCGCGAAGGCGGTGACCGGCGCCTATCTGTCGAGCGGCGGCAACGCCTTTTCGACCCGCACCGCGAGCCAGATCGTCCAGCAGCATTTCCCGCCTGCGCCAACCACGGTGGGTCTTGAAAGCGGCCCGCTGTTCGGGGTGCAGTTCAGCCAGCTGCCCTGCAGCGATCTGTCGGCGCGCTTTGGTGCCCCGGGTGCGGCGGCGCTGATCGGTCCGAAACGCTCGCCGCTCGGCCTCGCCGCCGATCCGGGCGGATTGCCGCTCTACAAAAATGGTGTGCTCGTCGGCGGCATCGGGGTGATGGGTGACGGGGTCTACGGCAGCGATCCCAACATCCTCGACATCGACAACGACCCCGAAGAATTTATCGCGCTCGCGGGCACCCGCGGGTTCGAGGCGCCCAGTACGATCACCGCCGACAGGATCGCCGTCGACGGCACATCCTTGCGCTTCTCCGACGCAACCTTTGCCGGGGTGACGAGCAGCGGCGGGGCGAGCTTCGCGAGCCTCAACGGTGTCGCGGGCAATCTTGTCGCGGTCACCGGCTATGCCAATGCCGCGATCACCGCCGGGATCGCCTATGGCAGCGAAGCGTCGGGCATCCGCGCCTCGACCGCCGCCGAATTCTCGAACCGCGACGCCTTCGTCCTCACCGACGGCAGCGGCGCGAACCGCTATCCGCTGCGCGCCGGCACCGACGGCGCGACGAACAGCGCGCCGCTGACGCAGGCCGAGGCGCGCGCGGTGCTCGAGGAAGCCTTTACCGTGATGAGCCGCGCCCGCGCGCAGATCCGCCGCCCGCTCGACAGCCGTGCGCAGGTCACGATCAGCATCGTCGACACCTACGGATCGGTGCTCGGCATCGTCCGTTCGCCCGACGCGCCGATCTTTGGCACCGACGTCTCGTTGCAAAAGGCACGCACCGCGGCCTTCTTCTCGGGCGCGCAGGCGGGAACTGAACTGAGCGCCAATACGAGCGCCGATATCCGCCAGTTTGTCACTGCGACGCGGACCTTCCTGAACAGCGCCGCGGCCCTCACCGGAAATGTCGCTTATGCCGATCGCGCGATCGGCAACCTTGCGCGGCCCTATTTCCCCGACGGCGAGGTCGGCCGCCCGCAGGGGCCGCTGTCGCGTCCGATCGCGCAGTTCAACCCTTTCTCGACCGGGCTGCAATCGGCGCTGATCATCGGCAATCTCGGCCAGCACATCGGTTTCTTGCAGAGTGCAAACCCCGATACGCCCGCGCGCTGCACAACGCTGCCCGATGTCATGCCGGGGCAGAACCGGCTGCAGAATGGTATCCAGATTTTCCCCGGCTCGGTCCCCATCTATCGCGGCAATCAGCTGGTCGGCGCGATCGGCGTGTCGGGCGACGGCATCGATCAGGACGATATGATCAGCTTTCTCGGGCTCCATAATGGCGGCGCGCGCGTCGGCGGTATCGGCAATGCGCCCAAGGCGATCCGCTCGGACAATGTCGTCGTCAACGTCGGCGCCGGGGTTCGCCTGCGTTATATCAGCTGTCCCTTCGCCCCGTTCCTCGACACGGTGAACCAGAATGTCTGCGACGGGCTATAGATGATGATGGCGGGGGGCAGTCTTTGGCCGATCATCGCAACGCTCGCGGCGCAGGGCGCGCCGGGAGCCGATGTCACGCCGCCGCCGTCCGCGCCCGAGGGGCCGCCGGTTGCGGGCGAAACCGCGCCTGCGCCGCAGCCCGCCGAAGAGCTGATTCCGCCGCCACCGCCGGTCGACTGGCAGGAGATGGTCAAGGACGATCTCGTCACCGGGATCATCGAGGGCCGCCGCCGCCCGGGTTATACGCCCGACCTGCCCGACCAGTTGACGCAGGACAATGTCGGCGCGCTGCGCCCGCCGCCGCCGCAGGCGTTTCCGGGGATGGAGGACCAATTGCCGGTCCCCGACCGCTGGCGCCTCATCGAGACATTGGGCGTGGTCAAGGAACGCTGGTTCGACCCCTATCACCAGAACACCTATAAAGGCGACCGCGCGATCGATCGCAGCAAAGTCAAATGGCTGCCGATCAAAGGCGACGACTGGTTTATCGTGGCCAATGCGGTCTCCGATACGGTGTTCGAACCGCGCACCTTTCCGATCCCGGTCGGCGTGCAGACGACCGAGCGGCCGGGCAGCCTCGACGTGTTCGGCAAGGACCGCAGCTTCGTCTTTGCGCAAACCTTCATCGCCGGTGCTGCGCTGATCAAGGGATCGACCGCGTTCAAGCCGCCCGACATCGAATATCGCGTCACCCTCGCCTATCAGGCCAATTATGTCGACGTGCCCGAACGGCGCGTGCTCGACGTGCGCCCGTCGAAGGCGAGCCATCGTTATGACTCGTTCCTCGGCGTACAGGAGCTGTTCGTCGACAAGCATCTCGGCAACACGTCCGACCGGTTCGATTTTTATTCGATCCGCCTCGGCATCCAGCCGTTCCAGAGCGACTTCCGCGGCTTTCTGTTCAACGACAGCCAGCTCGGCATCCGCCTGTTCGGCAATCGCGACAACAACCGCTTCCAATATAATCTCGCGGCCTTCTGGCGGCTTGAGAAGGACACCAACAGCGGCCTCAACGACATCACCCAGACCCCGCGCAGCGACTTCGTGTTCACCGGCAATCTCTATCGCCAGGATTTCCCGTTCGTCGGGCTGACCAGCCAGGTCAGCGTGACCTATAATATGAACCGCGAAAAGAACGACGTGCAGATCGACCACAACGGCTTTCCGGTGCGGCCGGCGCTGCTCGGCGACCTGCGCGGGCGCGAATATGATGTCGTCTATCTGGGCTACAGCGCCGACGGACGGATCGGCCGGATCAATGTCACCGCAAGCTTTTACGCGGCGCTCGGCGAGGACCGGAACAGCTTTTTCACCAGCAAGCCCGCCGAAATCCGCGCCGGTTTCGGCGCGGTCGAGCTCAGTTACGACCATGACTGGATGCGGTTCCGCCTGTCGGGGCTCTATGCGACCGGCGATGGCGATCCGTATAACAACACCGAGGGCGGCTACGACGCGATCTTCGAAAACCCGATCTTCGGCGGCGCCGACACCAGCTACTGGATCCGCCAGACGATCCCCTTCGCGGGCGGCGGACGCGTCATCGCGATCAGCGGGCGCAACGGCATATTGAATTCGCTGCGCTCGTCGAAGGAAGAGGGGCAGTCGAACTTCAACAACCCGGGCACGGTGTTTATCGGCGCGGGCGCCGATTTCGACCTGACCCCCGAATTTCGCGTCAGCACCAATTTCAACCATCTGTGGTTCGAAAACACATCGTCGCTGCAGGCACTGCGCACCGAAGGGTCGATCCCCAAAGATATCGGCTATGATCTCTCGGTCGCGACGATCTGGCGGCCGAAAGCGACGCAGAATATCGTCGGGCGGCTCAGCGGTGCGGTGCTGCTGCCGGGCAAGGGGTTCAAGGATCTGTTCGATAACAAGCAGAAGAACGACGCCTACCTCTCCGTCCTCGCCAATGTGATCGTGAGTTTCTGACGATGTTCCGCAAGCTTTTCGCTTTTCTGGCCTTTCTGCTGATGACGCTGGCGTTCGGCGCCAATGCCGTCCGCGCGTCCGAAGAGGAAAAGCCGCTCAAGATCGAATATCGCTTCACCCCGCCCGCGCCGCGCGAGCAGAGCGAGGCCGATGTCAGCGCGAAATCGGAAGGCTGCTACAGCTGCCACACGCGCACCGACCAGCCGTCGATGCACGCGACCCCGGCGGTGCGGCTCGGCTGCACCGACTGCCATGGCGGCGATGCGAGCCAACGCGGCACCCCCAGTCTCGGCTATCAGCATCCAACGAACAAGGCGGTGATGGCGCTCGCGCATCCGCAGCCGACCTTGCCCGGCGCATGGCACGACAGTTCGGCGAACCCGCAGCGCAGCTATACGCTGCTCAACAAGGAATCGCCCGAATTCATCCGGTTCGTGAACCCCAGCGACTATCGCGTCGCGCGCGAGGCATGCGGATCGTGCCATCTCGAGGTGATCGAGGCGACCGAGCGGTCGATGATGTCGACCGGCGCGATGCTGTGGGGCGGCGCGGCGTATAACAATGGTATCGTTCCCTATAAAAATTACGTGTTCGGTGAGGCTTACACGCGCAAAGGCGAACCCGCGTGCATCCTGTCGCCCTCGTCGCGGCTGACCGCCGAGGAATATAAGGAAGCGTGCAAGCCGGGCTTCGGCTTCGACAAGATCCTGACCGATGACGAGAAAAAGCGTGGGGCACTTGCGAAAATGTATCCGCTGCCGCGCTGGAGCGTGATCCCGCCGGGCGACGTCTTCCGCGTGTTCGAACGCGGCGGACGCAACATCAACACGCAATTCCCCGAAATCGGCCTGCCGAACCCGACTGGCAGCATCCAGCGGCTCGAGGAGCCGGGGCGCCCCGACCTCAAACAGTCGAACCGCGGCCCCGGCACGGGGCTGCGCGTGTCGATCCCGGTACTCAACATCCACAAGACGCGCCTGAACGACCCGCTGTCGTGGTTCATGGGCACCAACGACCAGCCCGGCGACTATCGCCATTCGGGCTGCTCGGGCTGCCACGTCATCTATGCCAACGACCGCGAACCGCGGCACAGCCTGACTTATGCCAAGTTCGGCCGCGACGGCGAGACCGACACGGTCGATCCGACGATCCGCGAAAAGCTGCGCGCGCCCGAAAGCGGCGACGGGCATGGGGCTGAGAAAAAGCCCGGCGGTGGCGGTCATGCCGAACCGGCCCATATGGCGCCGAACGACGAGCCGGGTGCCGGTGGACATGGCGCGCTGATCGATCCGGCGGCGGGCGCGGCCGGTCCGCAGCAGCAACCGCCCCGGCCGCGCCGCGAATCGGGGCATCCGATCAGCCATGCGTTCACCCGCGCGATCCCGACGTCGCAGTGCATGTCATGCCACATGCACCAGCCGAACATCTTCCTGAACTCGTACCTCGGCTACACGATGTGGGACTATGAATCCGACGCGCCGCAGATGTGGCCGGGCCCCGACAACAGCGCGCCGCGCCCACCGGGGATGAGCGACGCGGACTATCAGAAAAAATACAAGCAACAGCGCTATCCGACCGCCGCCGAGGTGCATCAGGTGCTCGAACGCAATCCGGAAGCTGCGGCAACGCGCGGGCTGTGGGCCGACGTCGAATTCCTGCGCGACGTCTATGACGTCAACGACAGCAACAAGGACACGCAGTTCGCCGACTATCACGGCCATGGCTGGAACTTCCGCGGCATCTTCAAGCGCGACCGCAACGGCAACCTGCTGACCGCCGACGGCAATATGGCGACCTACGGCACCGACGCTGCGAACATCATCGATCCGAAGGATCCCGAGAAATGGCGCAAGAGCTGCAGCCATTATAGCGACCCCAAAGAGCGCGATCTGTGTCTTTCGAGCGCCGATCCGGGCAAGCCCGGCGTCGAGGGCAAGTTCGTGCCGCCCGGGATCAACCCCGGCAAGGCGGTCCATATGATGGACATCCATGCCGAAAAGGGCATGCAATGCGCCGATTGTCACTTCGCGCAGGACAGCCATGGCAATGGCTATATCCAAGGCGAGGTCGCGAATGCGGTCGAGATCAGCTGCAAGGATTGCCACGGCACCGCCGACGCCTTCCCGAATCTCTTGACCTCGAACGTCGCGGCGCGGCCGCAGGGCAATAATCTCGCGCTGCTCCGCAATCCCGACGGCCGCCGCCGCTTCGAATTTCAGTATAATGACGATGCCGAAGTGATCGGTCTGATCCAGCGCTCGATCGTCGATCCGAAGCTCGAATGGCAGGTCAGCCTGGTCAAACAGGCGGTGACCCCCGGGCCGCATTTCAATGCCAAGGCTGCACGCGCGAAATTGATGGCGCGCGCGGGATCGGAGGACGGCAAGTTCGAATGGGGGCCGGGGGTCGCGAAGGAAGATCGCGCGCACGGCGAGGACAAGATGACCTGCTTCACCTGTCACCTGTCGTGGACGACGAGTTGCGGCGGTTGCCATTTGCCGATCGAGGCGAATTGGAAGACCAAGATGCACCATTTCGAGGGGGAGGAGACGCGCAACTTCGCGACCTACAACCCGCAGGTGGCGCGCGACGAAATGTTCCAGCTCGGCCGTCATCAGCTGACCAAGCCCGGCGAGCCCGGCCCGAACGGCGAGGTGCGCGGGATCATTACCCCGGTGCGTTCGACTTCGGCGCTGGTCCTGTCATCGACGAACATCAACCGCGAACGCATCTATGTGCAGCAGCCGCCGATCTCGTCGGCGGGCTATTCGAGCCAGGCGTTCGCGCCGCATTTCCCGCACACGGTGCGCCGTTCCGAAACCAAGCAGTGCAGCGACTGCCACTTGTCGGCGGCCGACGACAATAATGCGATCATGGCGCAGCTCAATTTGCTTGGCACCAATTTCGTCAATTTCGTCGGGCTCAACGTCTGGTCGGGACTCGATAGCGGCTTTCAGGCGACGCGCGTCACCGAATGGGACGAACCGCAGGCGGTGATCGGCAGCTATCTCCAGAAATATGCCTATCCCGACTATTGGAAACTGCACGTCGAACAGAATGGGCGCGAGCTCAAGAATTGGGTGCGCGGCAAGACCTTCGATAAAAAGGGCTCGGGCGAAACGCACGCGCTCGAAGAGTTCGCCAATATCGTCCAGGGCACAAGCGGCCGGGTGAATTGTCTGCAGCAGCGCGGCGAATATATGTTCGTCGCGGAAGGCAGGGGCGGGTTCCGCGTCTATGACATTGCCTCGGTCGGCAACAAGGGCTTCTCCGACCGCATCGTTCGCGCGCCCTTCTCGCCGCTCGGCCAGGACACGCAGGTGAAGACGAAGAATGCGACCTGCATGGCGATCGCGACGACCCAGCCGATCAGCGTGTCGCGCAACGAGAATATCGTGAAGAATTTCCCCGAAAACCACGAACAGGTGATGCACGATATCTATCGCTATGCCGTGATCACCGACAGCGTCGAAGGCCTCGTTCTGGTCGACATCGACACGCTGGCCGACGCCGAGTTCCGCAACAACAAGCTGAAACGCGCGCTGACCTGGAACGAGGGCAATATACTGGCGGGCGCGCGGCATGTGACGCTCGCGGGCAGCATGGCCTATATCACCACCGACGCCGGGCTGGTCGTGCTCGATCTGTCGACACCGCTCCAGCCCAAGGTCACCGCGCAGCTGCCGCTGACCGATGCCCGCGCGAGCGCGGTGCAGTTCCGCTACCTCTGGGTCACCGATGCCGAGGGCGTGAAGCTGTTCGACGTCACCAATCTGGCACAGCCGGTCGCGGTGCCTGCGGGTACGGTGAGGCTTGCCAACGCGCGGAAAATCTATCTGGCGCGGACCTATATGTATGTTGCGGCGAAGCAGGATGGCCTCGTCATCGTCGATGTGACGCGTCCCGCTGCGCCGGTCGTCTGGCCGGGGCTGACCTTCGGCGGCGCGTTGACCGATGCCGAGGATGTGATCGTCGCGTCGACCAACGCCTCGCTCTTCGGCTATGTCGCCGACGGACGGAACGGCATCAAGGTGCTCCAGCTGACCAGCCCCGACAATCCGGGCCTTTACGGCTTCTCGCCGAAGCCGACCCCAGAGCTGATCGCCTGGGCGAAGACGCCGTCGCCGGCGCTTGCGCTGTCGAAGGGGCTCGACCGCGACCGTGCGGTCGACGAGACGGGCGGGCAGATGGCGGTGTTCGGCCGCCTGGGATCGCGTCCCTTTACGCGGCCCGAGATGGAGAAGCTGTTCCTCAACAGCCGCGGGCTGGTTTACAAGGTCAGCGACGATGTCGACCAGAATGCCTGGCGGCCGCCTTTGCTCTATACGAACTAGCGCCCGAGCGGCCAACGACCGTTAGTTGCTCTCACCCCAAATCCGACACCTTCAAAAAAGGCCTTTCCTACAATATCCGGCTATGCCAGCCTTCATCCCGGCTCTTTCATCTGGTGGACAAAAGCGGATGCTGGCCGGTTTGCGCAAGCGGTCACGGTCTGGCGCTTCTAGCATCCCGCAGGGTGCAAATCGGGTGACGCACAAGGCTGAACTTTCCTGAACTTTGGAATTGTACGCCGTCCTTGCGCCGACCGGACACTGGATCCGACGCGGGGCGACGAAAGGGGAGAGGCCAGTTCACCGGCAGGAAACGACCGGAAGCCGCCCGATCAATCTTCGTCGTCACCCCGGACTGGATCCGGGGCCATGACTTCAACGCTGCGGTGGATCCCGGATCACGTCCGGGATGACGAAAATGGGAGATGGCAGCTTTCCTCCCCAAACGGACTCCGCCGCCTCTTTACTGCCGCTCGGCCTGCACCACCGTGTCCGACGCGCGGAGCGCCGAGAGGATACGCATCACATGCTGGACGTCGCGCACTTCGACGACGACGTCATAAGTGTGGAATCCGCCCTCGCGGTTCGACAGCCGCAAATTGGTGATGTTCGCCGAATTGGCTGCGAGAATGCCCGACATTTCGGCGAGCGTACCCGGCTCGTTCAGGATGACAATACACAGCCGCGCATTGCCGCCCTCGCTGTCTTCCTGCCAGCGCAGGTCGATCCAGTCCGCGTCGATGCCGTCGGCAAGCTTCGGACAGTCGATGACGTGCACTTCGATCCCCTCGCCGGGGCGCGACAGGCCGACGATGCGGTCGCCGGGAACGGGGTGGCAGCAGTCGGCGAGCTGATAGGCGACGCCGGGGGTCAGTCCGGCGATGGAAACGGCAGCGCCCTGCACGAGCTTGCCGGGCTTGCTCTTCATTTCTGCGGTGATGCCGGGGACGAGCGCCTCGAGCACGGCGTTGTCGGTTAGCCGCTGCTTCGCGATCGCGACATAGAGGGCGCTGT
This sequence comes from Sphingopyxis sp. GW821-FHT10B01, assembly GCF_059415685.1. Classification (NCBI taxonomy): domain Bacteria; kingdom Pseudomonadati; phylum Pseudomonadota; class Alphaproteobacteria; order Sphingomonadales; family Sphingopyxidaceae; genus Sphingopyxis; species Sphingopyxis sp. GW821-FHT10B01. Next base: position 744,263 of record NZ_JBWKNS010000002.1, read on the forward strand.
CGTCCTCAAGCTTGAGCCGCGTCAGCGCCGCGGCGCGCGCCTTGTCGCCAACCTTGTTAGGCAGGCGAAGGGCGATCTCGTCGTACATCTTGCGACCGAGCGCTGCGAGTTCGACCTTTTCCTTCGAGCGGACGTGGCGGCGGATCGCGGCGCGTGCCTTGCCGGTGACCGCAAAGCCCAGCCATGCGGGTTGCGGCGTCTGCTTGTCCGACGACAAAACCTCGACGGTGTCGCCGTTCGAAAGCTGGGTGCGCAGCGGAACCAGCCGGCCGTTGACCTTGGCGCCGACGGTGCGGTCGCCCAGTCCGGTGTGAACGGCATAGGCGAAATCGACCGGCGTCGCCCCCTTTGGCAACTGGTGGAGGCTGCCCTTCGGCGTGAAGGCGAAGATGCGATCCTGATACATCGCGATCCGCGTGTTTTCGAGGAATTCTTCGGGATCGTGCGTCTGTTCGAGGATTTCGATCAGGTCGCGGATCCACCCGGCCTGTCCGTCGGGGACGGTGCCGCCCTGCTTGTACGCCCAGTGCGCTGCGAAGCCGAATTCGGACTGCTGGTGCATGCCGAGACTGCGGATCTGGATTTCGATGCGCATATTCTGCTGGTGCATGATTGTCGTGTGCAGCGACTTGTAGCCGTTGCGCTTCGGGGTCGAGATATAATCCTTGAACCGGCCGGGGACCATTTTCCACTTCCGGTGGAGAAGCCCCAAGGCCGCATAGCAATCGGCATCGGTCGGGGTGACGATGCGAAAGGCGATGATGTCGGTCACCTGCTCGAAGCTGACGTGACGCTCCTGCATCTTGCGCCAGATCGAATAGGGATGCTTTTCGCGCCCGGACACGTCGGCTTCGATGCCGTTTTTCGCGAGCAGTTCCTTGAACTCGCGGCTGATCGCGGCGACCTTGTCCTTGCCGCCCGCGGTCAGTTTCGCGAGGCGCCCGGTGATTGTCGCATAGGCCTCGGGCTCCAGCTCGCTGAAGGCGAGCAGCTGCATCTCGCGCATATACTCATACATGCCGATCCGCTCGGCGAGCGGGGCATAGATATCCATCGTCTCCTTGGCGATACGCCGCCGCTTTTCGGGGCTCTGGATGAAATGCAGCGTTCGCATATTGTGCAGCCGGTCGGCAAGCTTGACCAGCAGCACTCGAATATCGTCCGACATGGCGAGCAGGAATTTGCGAAGATTCTCGGCGGCGCGCTCATTTTCGGTCTGCGCTTCGATCTTCGACAGCTTGGTAACGCCATCGACGAGCCGGCCGACGTCGGCGCCGAACAGCCGTTCGATTTCCTCGGGTGTGGTCAGCGTATCTTCGAGTGTGTCGTGGAGCAGCGCGGTGACGATCGTCTCGCAGTCGAGATGCAGATCGGTCAAAATGCCCGCCACCTCGACCGGATGGCTGAAATAGGGGTCGCCGGACGCGCGTTTCTGGCTGCCGTGCTTCTGGACGGTAAAGACATAGGCGCGGTTCAGCAGCGCCTCGTCGACGTCGGGATCATATGCGCGCACGCGCTCTACAAGTTCATATTGCCTCAGCATCATGCTCAATGTCGCCCTTGGCGCATATATTGCAATGCGAAATTTGCTTGCGTGAAATCGCCAGAGGTTAGCAACTTTGGTAAAGGCGATTGGAAGCATCGGTCGCCGCGGGTAGGACCGGCCCCCGATGGGGACCGATACTCTCGATTCGACGGCGCCACCGCGGGTGTCGATGGTGATGCCCGTGCACAACGGCGCGCGCTGGCTTGCTGCGGCCATAGACTCGGTTTTGGCTCAGAATTTCCACGATTTCGAACTGATCCTCGTCAACGATGCGTCGTGTGACGCATCGCCCGCGATCATGGCGGAGGCCGCCCGGCGCGATTCGCGCGTGCGGGTGCTGCGGCTCGATACCAATGTCGGCTTGCCCGCGGCGCTCAATCGCGGCTTTGCGGCTGCGCGCGGCGATCTGCACAGCTGGACCTCCGACGACAATCTGCTCCGGCCTGAAATGCTGAGCCGTCTTGTGGCGACGCTTGACGCGCACACCGAGGCCGATGTCGTCTACGCCGATTTCACGCTGATCGACGAAGCGGGGGGCGAACTCGGACGCTCGCGTGTGGGGCCGATCGACCGGCTGCTCTATGGCAATAATGTCGGCGCCTGCTTCCTGTATCGGGCGCGGGTGACCGAGGCGCTTGGCGGCTATGACATCCGGTTGTTCGGGGTCGAGGACTATGATTTCTGGTTGCGTGCGGCGCAGCGCTTCACGTTCGTCGCGCTGCATGAGGATCTGTATATCTATCGCAAGCATGGCGGCAGCCTGACCAGCCAGCGTGCCGCGCAAATTCAGGCCCTGACTGCGCAAATCGTCGAACGCGCTTTACCCGACGTGCTGCCCCAGCGTAGCCGGAGCGAAATCCTGCTCGGGCTTGCACTTCGCAGCAGTCGCCGCTGGCGGCTTGACCTCGTGCGCCGTGCCTTTCGCGCCGATCCGCGTTATGTCGCCGCGCAATTGCCGGCGCTGGCGCGCTGGTCGTTCGTTATCGCCCGCAATCGCCTCACTGCCTGATCCGCAAAAACTCGGGGCAGCAAAAAGGCCGCCGCACCTCCGGAGAGGTGCGGCGGCCTTTTTGCGATTGGCGAGCACGGGCGGGGGAGGTTGAACCGTCCCGCGCGCCGGGTCACTTCGCGGCGTTGCAGCGCGCCAGCTCATCGGCGTCGAGCGCTTTGTCCTTGGCGACGAAACTTGCCACCGGGCCGGCCGCCTTGGCGAGTGCCGAGCACATGATCAGCGGGCGGCTCGTCCCCTGGCTCGCAATGCAGCTGGCACCCTTGCAGGCCCACACGACATCGCGTGCGACAAAGCGCGCCTCGGGCGCCGGACTGGCGAGTTCGGCGCGGTAATAGGTGCCGCCTGCTGCTGTCGCTGCAGACGACCAGAGTGTCAGGCCGCCGAGCGCCACGGCGCCTGCGATCGAGATCAAATGGGTGCGGGGAGAAAGCTTGAATTCGGGCATGTGGAGCTCCTGTTTTTGCGCAACCGAAAGGTTGCGAAACGCTCCCTAGCCTTTGAGTTGCAAATTGCAACGCAGGCTCTATATTTTTTTGGCGCACGGGGTGATTTTACGTTAGGGCATTGGTTATGGGAAAATTACGCGAACTGCTAAGCGACATGGATGGGGGCAATTGCGCGCTGCCTCTGGCGCTGGAAGCGATGGGCGAGCGATGGTCGTTCATGATCCTTCGCGCGGCCTTCAACGGCGTCCACCATTTCGAGGAGTTTCAGCAGGAACTGAACATCGCGCGCAATATCCTCTCGAACCGGCTGTCGCGGCTGGTCGACCATGGTATCATGGCGCGGGAAGTGATGGCCGAAGACCGGCGAAAGGTTCAGTATCAGCTGACCGAAAAGGGCATCGAACTGCTCCCCGCGATGATTGCCCTGCGCCAATGGGGCGAAAAATGGGGGGCGGGCGTGCCTTCTACCCCGGTGCTGGTCGATGCGCGCGACGAACAGCCGATCGGCCCTGTCACGCTGACCGCGCACGATGGCCGGGTGATCGGGTACAAGGAATTGCTGTGGAAGCACCGGGCGGAACTGCAGCCGCTGGGCCAGGCGCGCGTGCGCGCCGACGGCGCGCTGGCGCCGGTCCCGGCCGAATGATCGCGCACGCCGGTTTCCGCCTGCGCGTGCGCGGCTGCCGACCTTAATTGCACGGACTCTCATGCCGCTGTTTCGACTGACTTCGCCGGGCCCGTTTTTCGATAACAAGGTCCGGGCCTTCTGGAATCTGCAGATCTTGGGCTGGGCCGCATGGCTCGGCCTGCGCGGGGTGTCGGGGCTTGCCAACGGCCAGCCGTTCACTTTCCTCGTGCCGCAGACGATTTCCGCGATCACCGGCTTTTCGCTCTCGCTGATCCTTTCGGTCTGTTACCGGGCCTTGATCAGCCGCCGCCCGCTGTTGATGTGGGGCGTCAGTTTTGGCCTTTCGGGTATCGCGACCGCGCTTTGGGCCTTTATCGACGCGTGGGTCGCGCAGATCCAGAATCCGGCGAGCGAGGCGGGCTTCACCAGCCTGCTGCTCGGCGCAATGTATATCGACGCGACCTCGCTCGCGGCTTGGTCGGCGCTCTATTTCGCAATCAACTATTTCCTTCAGCTCGAGGAACAGAATGATCGCGTCCTCCGGCTCGAGGCGCAGGCCGCGTCGGCGCAACTCGCGATGCTGCGTTATCAGCTCAACCCGCATTTCCTGTTCAATACCTTGAACAGCATTTCGACGCTTGTGCTGCTGAAACAGACAGAACCGGCGAACGCGATGCTATCGCGCCTGTCAGCATTCCTGCGCTATACGCTCGCGAACGAGCCGACCGCGCAAGTGACGCTGGCGCAGGAGATCGAGACGCTGAAACTCTATCTCGATATCGAAAAAATGCGCTTCGAGGAGCGGCTGCGGCCGCATTTCGCGATCGATCCAGCTGTCTCGCGTGCCCGATTGCCCTCGCTTTTGCTTCAGCCCTTGATCGAAAACGCGATCAAATATGCGGTGACGCCGCAGGAAGACGGCGCCGATATCACGCTTTCCGCACAGTTGGCCGGTCAAAATGTCCGGATCACCGTGTCCGACACCGGCGCGGGATTGTCAGCCGACGGCATGGACCCCACCACTGGCTTTGCAACGGAATCGACCGGTGTGGGTTTAGCCAATATCAGGGACCGGTTGGCGCAGGCTTTTGGCGACCAGCACCGGTTCGATGTCCAGATGGGCGCTGAGGGCGGGTTCACGGTGGTAATCGAGTTTCCGTTCCAGCCCGACGGGCAAATGACGATTGGAACCGAGAGAACATGACGATCAGAACCATCCTGGTGGATGATGAAAAACTGGCCACCCAAGGCCTGCAACTGCGGCTCGAACCGCATACGGACGTCGAAATCGTCGACACCGCGCAAAATGGCCGCGAGGCGATACGCAAGATCAAGACCCACAAACCCGACCTTGTTTTCCTCGACATCCAGATGCCGGGGTTCGACGGCTTTTCGGTGATCCAGGGGCTGATGGAGGTTGAACCGCCGCTCGTCGTCTTCGTTACTGCTTATTCGGACCATGCCATCCGGGCGTTCGAAGCGCAGGCAGTCGATTATCTTGTGAAGCCGGTCGAGCCCGAGCGGCTTGCCGATGCGCTTGACCGCGTCCGCCAGCGGCTCGCCGAAAAGCGCGGCGTCGCCGAAGTCGAACGCTTGAAGACTGTGCTCGCGGAAGTCGCCCCCGATGCGGTCGACGACTATGATGCCGAAACCCAGCCCGACGCGCATGCCGCCGACCGCTATGAAAAGATGATCAACATCAAGGATCGCGGCCAGATCTTCCGCGTCGACGTCGAAAGCATCGAACGCATCGACGCCGCGGGTGATTATATGTGCATCTATACCGCCGACAACAGCCTGATCCTGCGCGAGACGATGAAGGATCTGGAAAAGCGGCTCGACCCGCGCAATTTCCAGCGCGTCCACCGCTCGACGATCGTCAACCTGTCGCAGGTCAAGCAGGTCAAGCCGCACACCAACGGCGAATGTTTCCTTGTGCTCGGATCGGGCGCGCAGGTAAAGGTCAGCCGAAGTTATCGCGACGTCGTCGCGCGCTTCGTGCACTGATTTGATCAAGGCGCCGGCATCGTCCGGCGCCTTTTTCGTTCAGAGCTGGTGCCCGGTCCGGTCGCGCTTGGTCGCGAGATATTGCTCGTTATATTTGTTTGTCGGCAGCGCGAGAGGCAAGCGTTCGACCACTTCGACGCCTTCCTTCTCAAGCCGCGCGACCTTTTCGGGATTGTTGGTCATCAACCGGATGCGCGGGATATGGAGGAGTTCGAGCATTCGCCCGGCGATCGCAAAATCGCGCGCCTCGACCGGGAAGCCGAGCCGCAGATTGGCGTCGACTGTGTCATAGCCCTGATCCTGCAGGGCATAGGCGCGCAGTTTGTTGACGAGACCGATGCCGCGCCCTTCTTGCCTCAGATAGAGCAGCACGCCCCATGGCGCGTCGGCCATCGCGTGAAGCGCGGCGTGGAGCTGCGGTCCGCAATCGCATTTCAGGCTGCCGAGCACGTCGCCGGTCAGGCACTCGCTGTGGAGGCGGACGACGGGCGGGTTGGCGTCGCGCTTGCCGATGACGAGCGCGACATGATCCGATGCTTCCTCGGGCGAGCGAAAGGCGACGATTTCGGCGGTCTCGCTTGCTTCGACAGGAAGGCGCGCGCGGGCCGCGATCTGGAGCCGCGTGGGGTCGAGCAGCGCCGCGACATCATCGACAGTGCATGTGGTTTCGGCATCGCCGGAGGCTTCGCGCACGAAAAATGCGGGGAGCAGCCCCGCATGGCGCGCGATCGTCATCGCGGCAACGGCGGCGGTCTCTCCGCCAGTAGCGATGGTGCGAAACGGCCCCTTGAGCGGGTTTGCGAGATCGAGCGCCGGATCGGCGATCGCGAGGGCGGCCGTGACCGTATCGGCGGCGCCGGCCAGCCGGGCCGGGCCCGGCGTTGCGGCGACGCGCTGGTTGGTAAGTTTGAGCGTCACCGCGCGTTCGCCCGAAAGCAGCACATCGCGGCTGGCGAATTCGGCGAGCGCGTCGTCGCGCGCACTTTCAACGGCGAGCAGGTCGAGCGTGCCGTCCTTTCCCGCAACGCGGAACGGCCAGCCGCGCCGCAGCGCGTCTATCGCGCGCGCCGCCTGCCGGGCGCCGGTATTGCTCAAAAATCGAACTCGGTGATGAGCGGAATATGATCCGACGGGCGTTCCCAGCTACGCGCCGGCTGGACGATGCGGTGCGACACTGCCTTGGACACCAGATCGGGGGTCACCCACATATGGTCGAGGCGGCGGCCGCGGTTCGAGGCCTCCCAGTCTTTCGCGCGATAGCTCCACCAGGTGTAGAGCCGGGTCGGCGCCGGGACGAAGTGGCGCCCGAGATCGACCCAGTTCGATGCCGCCTGTAGCCGCGCGAGGGTTTCAACTTCCAAAGGCGTGTGGCTGACCACGTCGAGAAGCGCCTTGTGGTTCCAGACGTCGCTTTCGAGCGGCGCGACGTTGAAGTCGCCGGTCAGCACTGTCGGCATGCCCGCCAGCGTGGCCGACCATTCGGTCATGCGGCTGAAGAAATCGAGCTTTTGCCCGAACTTCGGGTTCAGCTCGCGGTCGGGAATGTCGCCGCCGGCTGGAATATAGACATTGTCGAGCCGCACACCCGACGGCAGCGTCACGCCGACATGCCGCGCTTCGCCATTTGCCTGCCAGTCATATTTGCGCACGTCGGTCAGCGGCACCTTGCTGACGATCGCAACGCCATGGTGCATGCGCTGTCCATGGGTGACGATATGTTCATACCCGAGCCGCTTGAACATGTCGGGCGGAAACAGCCCGCATTCGACCTTCGTCTCCTGCAGGCAGAGGACGTCGGGGGCTTCTTCGCGCAGGAATTTTTCGACGATACCGATACGGGCGCGGACGCTGTTGATATTCCACGAAGCGATGCTGGTGCGAGTCATGCGGTGGCTCTATCGGCGTGCGCCGGAACCGTCCAGCCACCTAAGCTGCGAGACCGGGGCGCCGGATAAATTAAACCCCCGTTCCAGGGGCGGTGGAACGGGGGTTCAAGGTCAGCGTTCGTCACGCTCTTGAATGAAGGCACCTGGCAGTCCGGGTGGGGCAACAGGGGGAAACCCAAATCCGGGGGCCGTGTTGGCGCCTTCGAGAGATGAAATAGCGGGTCTTCCCTGTCGCCAAGCTGAACGAAAATACACGCTCCCACGCCGTTTTTGCAGTTCGTCGACCCGTCATGTCGTTTGGACGGAAAAACGGCGCCGATCCCGACCGGGAACGGCGCCACTCATAGGGTCGGGAGCTTAGCGTCCGCGTTTGTTCGGACGCGGGTCGGTCCATTTGAAGGCTGAATCGGCAATCGCGACGTTGAATTTCTGATTGGTGAGGTCGATTCGTGTGCGGTTGTTCTGCGAATCGAGCGCGACCCAACCGCGCAGCCGCAGCCCCGCCGGCGCCGACCCGTCGCGGACGAACACCATGGTGATCGTGCCATATTCGGGGCGCTTCGGATCCTTGACCTCGACGCTCAACACATCGTCGCTGCCCGTCGGCACGACCTTGGCATATTTCGTCAGATCGCGGTCGGGATCGAGCAGGGCGCCGAGCGGCGAATTCTTCACCGGCCAGCGCTGCACCTGCCGAACTTCATAATCGATCATGGTCAGCGAGCTGCCGTCGCCGACGATCAGCAGCGGGATACCCTTTTGATACTGGAACCGGATCTTGCCCGGGCGCTTCAATGTCAGCTTCCCGTTCAGCCGCTGACCGTTGCGGTCGGTCTGGACAAAATCAGCGGTCATCGAGCTTGTCGACTTCAGATGCGACTGCACTGACGATAGCGTGCTCGCCGATTGAGCGATCGCCGGCGCGGCGATCGCGAGGCCTGCGGCCGCGACGGGCGCGAGCGTCCAGGCGGCGAGGCGGGTCAGGGAATAGTTCAGGGTCATCTGGCTCTCATTCTGCGATTGTTCGTCGATACGGGGGGCGGGTTTCCTTGCAGGCGGGTATTGAACCCGCCGTGAACCCCGCTGCCGGACGCTGTTCAAGTCGTGAAGGCGGTGATGGTTCCCTTATCGCTGCTGGCCATATTGATCGGTCAGCACGTCACGGCGGCCAACATGGTTGGGCGGGCTGACCAGCCCCTCATCCTCCATCCGCTCGATCAGGCGCGCCGCGCTATTATAGCCGATGCGGAGCTGGCGCTGGAGCCAGCTGGTCGACGCCTTCTGGCTTTCGACGACGATCTGGCACGCCTTGGCATACATGCGGTCCTCGGCGCTGTCGCCGCCCGCGGGGGCGCCCTCCATCGCGAAACCGCCGTCCTCGGGGTCCTCGGTGACGCTTTCGATATAGTCGGGGCGGCCCTGGCCTTTCCAATGGTCGGCAACCGCGCGGACTTCGTCGTCCGATACGAAGGGGCCGTGGATACGGGTGATCTGCTTGCCGCCGGGGACATAGAGCATGTCGCCCTTGCCGAGCAGCTGCTCGGCGCCCGCTTCGCCCAGAATCGTGCGGCTGTCGATCTTTGACGTCACGTTGAAGCTGATACGCGTCGGCAGGTTCGCCTTGATGACGCCGGTGATGACGTCGACCGACGGGCGCTGGGTCGCGAGGATCAGGTGGATGCCCGCCGCGCGCGCCTTTTGCGCCAGCCGCTGGATCAGGAATTCGACCTCCTTGCCCGCGGTCATCATCAGATCGGCGAGCTCGTCGACGACCACGACAATCTGCGGCAGCGGCGCGTAATCGAGCGCCTCTTCCTCATAGATCGGCTGGCCGGTGTCGGGATCATAGCCTGTCTGGACGCGGCGGCCGAGCGACTTGCCCTTGGAGAGCGCGCCGCGAACCTTGTCATTATAGCTCGCGAGGTTGCGGACCGACAGCGAGGACATCATCCGGTAGCGGTCTTCCATCTGCTCGACGGCCCATTTCAAGGCGCGAATCGCCTTCTTGGGTTCGGTCACCACGGGAGCGAGCAGGTGCGGAATATCGTCATAGACGCTGAGCTCGAGCATCTTGGGATCGATCATGATCATCTTCACCTGGTCGGGTCCGAGGCGATAGAGAAGCGAGAGGATCATCGCGTTGAGGCCGACCGACTTACCCGATCCTGTCGTACCCGCGATGAGCAGATGTGGCATGGGGGCGAGGTCGGCGATCATCGGATCGCCGCTGATATTCTTGCCAAGGATGATCGGAAGCGCACCGGTCTGATCCTGAAACAATGCGCTGCCGATAATCTCATGCAATACCACCGACTCGCGGTTCGCGTTGGGCAGCTCGATCCCGATCACCGTGCGCCCGGGGATCGGTGCGATACGCGCCGAGAGCGCCGACATGTTGCGCGCGATGTCGTCGGCGAGGTTCGATACACGGCTCGCTTTCGTTCCCGGCGCGGGTTCGAGTTCGTACATAGTGACGACGGGGCCGGGGCGGACCGCGGTCACGACGCCCTTGACCTGAAAATCCTCGAGCACCGATTCGAGCAGGCGGGCATTGCGCTCCAGCCCGGCCTTGTCGATCTGACCGGTCGGTCCCGGCGGGGGCGGCGACAACAGGTCGATCGACGGGAGCTGATAGTTGGTGAACAGCTCGGTCTGCGGTTTGGCCTTGGGTTTCGAGGGCGCGGTACGCTGCGCGGGATCGGCGATCTCGGGCGGCGCGCGGTCGCTCGGCTCGGCGATCGCCCGCGGGCGGACGGCGCGGTCTGCCGGGGTCGGCGCCACGCTATCGTCGCTTGCCACCCGCGCCGGCTCGACAACGCGGCTGACGCCTTCCGCCGCCGGCAGTTTGAAGCGCGAGGCCCACCCCTTTTCGAGCCGCAACGCACGCCATGCAAGCCAAAGGCCAAGCCCGACAAGCAGCAGGATCGTCGCAAAGCGGATCAGCGCGGCGGCGGGCTCGCCCGCCTGCGCGAACAGGGGTGCGATCGCGCCGCCGATCAGCAGCGCGAGAATCCCGCCCCAGCCCGCAGGCATCGGGGCGTTCGTTGCCGGCGACCAGAGTTCGGCGCCGAGGCCGACAAGCAGGATGCCGATGAAACTGTATGCGAGCTGGCGCGGCCAATAGGGCTGTGCTTCGCCGGTCCACAGCCGCCACGCAATGATGCCGAGCAGCGGCAGCAGCAGCGCGATGGCCACGCCGCCGATCGACAGGCCAAGGTCGGCAAACCACGCGCCCGCGCCGCCCATCCAGTTGGCGGCGGTGCCGTGTGCGGCCGTGTTGAGCGCCGCGTCGGTGCTGTCATAGGTGACGAGCGCGAGCGTCAGGAATAGCGTGAACAGTCCGAGCGCCACCGCCGCCGCGATCACGAGCGATCGCGCGATGCTTTGGCGGAAAACGGTGCGCCAATCGGCCTTTGCGGGTGGGGCCTTGCGGCTAGCCATGCTCTTTTCGGGTCCCTGTCAGTTAACCACGGCGATATGCGCATGGGGCGGACTCGCCGTCAAGCAGGCGGCCGCAGCTCCCCACAGCCTTTCCAACCGCCCTGCCGCACGAGAGCCTGTTTCCGCCCAGCGGGCCTCCGGGGACGATCACAATGCTTCCCTCCGGGGGAAACAGGCTTTAGGGCAAAGCCATGAGCGAAATGCTGCGCAGCGATGTCCTGATTTCGGGTGGCGGCCTTGTCGGCCAGGCGCTCGCCCTTGCCCTTGCCCACCACGGCCTGTCGGTCCAGATCGTCGACCCAGCCGACCCGGTGGCGACGATTGCGCCCGGGTTCGATGGCCGCGCCTCGGCGATCGCCAGCGCGACATGGCAGATGTTCGAGGTGCTGGGTATCGCGCGGCGCCTTGCCGGCCATGGCTGCCCGATCCGCGCCATTAAGGTGGGCGACGGTGCCCCCGACAGCGGCCACGGCGGCGAACTCGATTTTGTCACCGCCGAGGGTGATCCCCCGCTCGGCACGATGATCGAAAACCGCCAGCTCCGCCTCGCCCTCGCCGCAGGGCTTGCCGATGCGCCGCTCGTCCGGCTGCTGATGCCGGCACAGGTCGTGTCGCGCGACGTGGATGCGCATGGCGTCACGCTGACGCTTGCCGACGGTACGCGGCTTCATGCGCCGTTGCTCGTCGTCGCCGAAGGCCGCCGCTCGCCGACCCGCGATGCCGCCGGGTTCAGCATCGCGAACTGGTCGTACCATCATCATGCGATGATCGGTGCGGTCGCGCACGAAAAGCCGCACGGCCATGTCGCGCATGAAATTTTTTATCCGTCGGGCCCCTTCGCGCTGCTGCCGCTTGTCGACGACGCGCAGGGGCGGCACCGCTCGGCGTTCGTGTGGACGGTCGCCGAAAAGGACGGCCCGGGTTTTGCCAAGCTCGGTGAACGCGGTTTCATCGCCGAATTGCAAAAGCGCGCCGGCGGCGTGCTTGGTGCGATGGAGCTGGTCGCCCCGCGGATGACCTATCCGCTCGGTTTTCACCACAGCGCCTCGATCGTCGCCGACCGGATCGCGCTTGTCGGCGACGCCGCGCACGGCATTCACCCGATCGCGGGGCAGGGGCTCAATCTGGGCCTGCGCGATGTCGCGGCGCTCACAGAAGTGCTCGTCGAGGGCGCGCGGCTCGGGCTCGATCTGGGCGATGCGGCGTTGCTCGCGCGCTATCAGCGCTGGCGCGGGCTCGACAATATGATGGTCAGCCTCGCGACCGACGGGCTGACCCGCCTGTTCGGCATCCCGGGACGCACCGCCGCTGCCGTACGCCGAACCGGGCTTGGCGCGGTGCAGCGGCTGCCTTTGCTCAAGCGTTTCTTCATGGACGAGGCGCGCGGCGAGGCGGGCGACCTGCCGCGCTTGCTCGCGGGCGCCGAAATCTAGGCATTACTACTTAAGCGCGCGGCAGGCCGGCGCTAAGCATGATTTCCTATCCTTGTCGGCGCGGCAATGATGCCGCGGACGATGGGGCAACAGCATGTCGGCAAAAAGCGATGCGCTCGAACAGGCGGTAACAGATTATTTCCAGGCGTGGACCGCGCTCGAAGCCTTGCCGGGAACGCGTCGCCGAACGTCTGGTGAGCGAGTGGGCCGCGCGCTCGCCGACATGACCCGCCACGCGGCATTGCGTAAACCGTATTGACCCGAACTACTGCAACGTCACGCGTCCGTCGTCGCCGTCGAAGCGGCCGAAGAATTGCATCAACTGGACAACCAGTTCGGCGCGGGCGTCGATCGGGCTCGCTTCGAGCAAGGCCTGCTTTGCCGCGGCGTCGAACGGTGCGACCTGTGCGATGCCGTTGACGAGGGTGGCGTCGTCGAGCTGTCCGACCGACTCCCAGTCGACGACATAGCCCTGCCGCGCCGCAAAGCGCTTTGCCTCGCGCTCCAGACTCGCGCGCTCGATGCTTGCCAGCACCGCGTCGTCTTCGGGTTCGATTTCGATTTCGGCCTCGACCTGCCGGAACGGCGTCGTGACGTCGAGTTCGCGGCGCACGCGAAAGCGCGCAACGCCTTCGAGGACAAGATTGAAACGGCCTTCCTCGAGCGCTTCGACATCGACGATGCGTCCCACGCAGCCGACGTCATAGAGCGCGGGCGGCTCGCGATCTTCCTGGCCGGGAATCTGGCGCGGCTGGATCATCCCGATCTGCCGGTCGCGCGCCAGCATCTCCTGCACCATCGCCGAATAGCGCGGCTCGAAGATATGCAGCGGCAAATGCAGCCCGGGAAACAGCACCGCGCCGGTCAGCGGAAAAATCGCGATCCGCTGGATAGTCAGAGGCGCGGTTTCGGCCATCAGCCGAACAGGATCAGCGACAGGCGGCGGCGCTGCGCGGCGACCCACGGATCTTCGAGACCGACGGCTTCGAACAGCGACAAGAGCTTTGCGCGTGCGGCATCCTCGTTCCATTCGCGATCGGCTGCAACAATGTGCAGCAGATTGTCGGCGGCGGCATCGCGCTGACCCGCACCGATCTGCGCGCCGGCGAGATCGAATCGCGCCTGATGGTCGTCGGGATTCGCCGCGACCGCCGCCTCGAAGGCGGCGAGTTCGCTGGCATCGGGCGCATCGGCGGCCAGCGTCAGCGCGCTTTTCGCCTGGACGATGGCCGGGTCTTCAGCGATTTCGGCCGGCACGATATCGAGTGCAGCCTGCGCGCCATCGATATCGCCCGCCAGCAGGAGGGCGCGGACTAGCCCGCCATGCGCTGCCGCATTGTCGGGCGCCATTTCGAGGATCTGGGCAAAGATGCTCGCGGCGCGCGCGCCGTCGCCCTCGGCAAGGACATTGTCACCCATTTCGATCAGCGGTGCGATCTCGACCGCGCGCGCGGTCGCTTCGCTTTCGATTGGCAATTGGGCGAGCAGCTGGTCGAGAATCGTCTTGAGCTGGCTTTCGGTGCGCGCGTTGGTCAGGTTGGCGACCGGTTGACCCTGAAAAATCGCATAGACGGTCGGGATCGACTGGACCTGAAACTGACCGGCGATGAAGCGATTCGCATCGACGTCGACTTTCACCAGCACGACGCCCTTGTCGGCATAATCCGCGGCGACCTTTTCGAGGACCGGGCCGAGTTGTTTGCACGGGCCGCACCATTCGGCCCAGAAATCGAGGATGACGAGGTTGGTCATCGACGGCTCGACGACGTCGCGGCGGAAGGCTTCGACGGCTTCCTTTTCGGTGGGGTTCAGACCGAGCGTGGCCACGCAATGTGCTCCTGTTTTGATTTGGTGTCGCCTCCGCGCCAGCGGAAATGACTCTTTCCCCGCTTATGTGGGATTTGCGGGCGAGATGCCAACCCTTCGGAGAAAATGCACAATCAGGGGTTGCCGAGTCAAAAAGCCGGTGCTAATCGCCCGCCTCACCCGCTGGAACCGACCAGTTTCCAGCCGCCAGAGCGGGCGTAGCTCAGGGGTAGAGCACAACCTTGCCAAGGTTGGGGTCGAGGGTTCGAATCCCTTCGCCCGCTCCAGTATCTTGAAAAATACACGGAAAACTGTGACCGCTGTATGGGCGGTGGTCACGCGCGCGCGACGAATTCGCTTCCGGGAAACCAACGGCCGAGCGGTTGCGGTGCCGGATCCGGACAGCGGGAGGCTGCCCGGATCGATCGGCTGTCAGAAGGAAGCCGTGACGCTCGCGACCACCGCCGCATCGGCGATGGAGCCAGCGCCATCGAGTCCTTTGCTGAAATTGGGTTGAAGGGGCGCCGCGTCGGACCGGCTGATGTCCGTATCGACGTAGGAAAGATTGAGCGTCAGGTTGCGCCAGGTCGCGTCGACGCCCAGCGACCAGTCCCAATAGCGGCCGGTTGGCGCGACGCTCGTGCCGTTGGGGCCGAGGCCGGGATTGCCATCCGAATATCCGACATGCATTTTGGCCGTCAGCGGCGTCCCCGCGATCGCGAAGGCACCATCGCCCCAGAGATAGAGATTGTCCTCGTTCTGGCCGCGGCTGTCTGGCGCATTCGACACATTTGCGAGAGCATGTTGCTTGGGCGCATAGGCAAGGCCGGCGGTCAGCGTGGCGGCGCCCGTGGTACCGGTGAGTTTGACATAGGGCTCGGCGAAATCCGATTCGTCGGCGCCGCCCGGATACATATACCAGACGAGGCCGACATCGAGCGTCGCATTGTCGGCAATCGACGCCTTGTATCCACCAATCAGGTCGAGTTCCATATTGGCGCCGCCGAACGTGCCCCAGCCCGAGAGATTGGATGCCCATGCACCGGCGTAAAGGCCGCTCTCATGCGTGACCGTGAGGCCGCCCTGGATCGCCATTTCCTTGTCGGATTGCGAGACCCCGCGGAAGCGATAGTCCGATGCGACCGTCGCCGAGCCCGTGACGGTAACCGCCTGCTTTTCGTCTTCTTGAGCCAGAGCGGCAACGGGCGATAGTCCTGCCGCAAGCGCGACGGCCGAGATGATGCTTTTCATATTGTCCTCTTGAAAATGCCCCGGCCGGACATGGCGGAGGCTCGCGAGGACGCCCAACTAGGACAGCGCGGCATTGGAAATCGAGAGCGGCGAAGGCCAGATCGCATAGTGTTTTTGCTATGCGCTGCGACAGGTTGATTGGTTGCTAGTCGCGATCGAGGAACAGCGGGGCTTCAAAGTCGGGCGAAGGCAAACGCCTCCAGCGCTCGGAAACCTCGACGGTTTCCCAGAGGCCGGGGCCGACGAACAGCAGTGCGCTTCCGGCGCTCCCGCAAAGGAAGACGATCGCCGCCAGCAGCATCATGAACGAGGTTGCATCACGGGGCGAAGTGGTCAGCGCCAACTGATGAAGCCGGATGGCGACCGACCACCCCAGAACCAGTAGTGCGAGGCCGCCGGCGCGCAGGCCCAGATTGGCCGCAAGCGTTTCATGCCATTTCTTCATGTCAGACCTCCACGAGGAGGTCGTTCAACTACGCATGCGTGCGTAGGAAATCGAGATCGGGAAATACCGTCCGGCGTTGAGATTGCATATGATTGGGCGCGACATGGGCTTTCGCACGGCCAATCATATGCCATTCATATGAAGGTCACGGGTTTCCGACATGGAGATCCTATGCCGTTCCATGGCATTGCCGACGCCTTGATATGATGTGGGGCACTGGTTGATGAGCACGGGAAGCGAAGATACCGGATCGGCAAGCGCCGCGCATCGCAAGGCCCGGCTTCCGACGCTCGCGCTTGGCGCGCTCGGCGTGGTCTTCGGCGATATCGGCACTTCGCCGCTCTATGCGTTGAAGGAAAGCTTCGTCGGCCACCATCCGCTGACCGTCGACCCCGTCCATATCTATGGCGTGCTGTCGCTGATCTTCTGGACGATGATGCTGATCGTCACCGTCAAATATGTTTTCATCGTGATGCGCGCGGACAATGATGGCGAGGGCGGGAGCATGGCCCTGCTGGCGCTCATTTCCCGAACGATCGGAGAAACGCGCTGGACGCCTGCAATCGCGATGCTGGGTGTTCTTGCAACCGCGCTCTTTTATGGCGATGCCATCATCACGCCCGCCATTTCGGTGCTGTCGGCGGTCGAAGGTCTGACGGTGGTGCAATCGTCGCTCGCGCGGTTCGTGCTGCCGATCGCAATCCTGATCCTGATCGCGCTCTTTCTGATCCAGCGTTTCGGGACCGAAAGGGTCGGCGCCCTCTTCGGCCCGGTCATGGCGATCTATTTCATCGTCCTTGCCGTGCTCGGCATCACCAATATCGCCGGGCATCCCGAGATACTCGGGATCGTCAACCCGCTCTGGGCGATGCGTTTTTTTTCTCTCGATCCGCAGTTGGCCTTTCTCGCGCTCGGATCTGTGGTCCTCGCCGTCACGGGCGCCGAGGCGCTCTATGCCGATATGGGGCACTTCGGGCGGAAGGCGATCAGCATCGCGTGGCTCTATGCGGCGCTGCCATGCCTCATGCTCAATTATATGGGGCAGGGTGCACTCCTGATCGACAATCCGGCGGCCGCGGCGAATCCCTTCTTTCTGATGGCGCCCGAATGGGCGCGGTTGCCGCTGGTGATCCTCGCAACACTCGCGACGATCATCGCGAGCCAGGCGGTGATTTCGGGCGCCTTCTCGGTGACGCGCCAAGCCGTCCAGCTCGGGTTCCTTCCGCGCTTGCGCATCCTTCACACCAGCGCCTCGACGGTCGGGCAGGTCTATGTGCCGTTCGTCAACTGGACGCTGCTGGTGCTCGTCATCGCGCTCGTTCTGGGCTTCCGCAACTCGGGCAACCTCGCTGCGGCCTATGGCATCGCCGTCACCGGGACCATGGTTCTCACCGCGTGCATGCTCGGAATATTGACCTTCAAGGTATGGCGCTGGCATCCCCTGCTTGCTGGCGGTGTCACGGGTCTGTTCCTCCTCATCGACGGGGCGTATTTTGCATCGAACGTGACAAAAATTCCCGACGGCGGCTGGTTTCCGCTCCTTGTGGCGGCGACGGCATTCATACTCCTCACCACCTGGTCGACGGGGCGCAAGATCATGCGCCACTATCTCCAGCTTGGCGCGATGGATCTCGACCTGTTCGTCAAATCCACCGCCACCTCGGTCAAGCGCGTTCCGGGAACGGCGATTTTCCTCTCCGCGTCGGTGGAGGGCGTGCCGCCTTCGCTTCTTCACAATGTGAAGCACAACAAGATATTGCACGAACGCGTGATCATATTGACGGTCGTCACCGAAGACGTGCCGCACCTCGCGCCAGATGAACGGATCGAGGCGACCGATTCCGGCGAGGGCTTCTATCGCGTGCGGCTCCGGCACGGCTTTATGGAAGATGTTGATATCCCTACCGCGATGAGCGGCTTCGATCGCGCCGGCGGGCCGATCGGGGGCCTCGATACCAGCTATTTCCTCAGCCGTCAGACGCTCATCGCCTCGAGCCGGCCGGGGATGGCGATCTGGCGTGAAAAGCTCTTCGCCTGGATGGTGCAAAATGCCGAAAGTCCGATGGAGTTCTTCAAGCTTCCGAGCAACCGCGTGGTCGAACTCGGATCGCAGGTCGAAATCTGACCGGTCAGCGCATCGTGTCGGCGATAAAGGCGACAAGCGCCACGGCACTGCACATGTAGATGGTCAACAGCAAGGGACCCTGCGCGCCGAGCCAGTCGACGACACGATCGCGCACTCCGGGATGCGCCGGAGGCAGCGGCTCGATTTTGTTGCGAATCATGACCGTGGATTTAGGCGATCCGGCCATTTGAATTCGAGAGCGGCACGCGGTCGATGTCATAGAATTTGCATATGATGGCTGCGTCGGTCGCCGATTAATCAATGCGCGCCGGTTTCTTCCGCGAGATTGTCTCCGGCGAGGCGCAATCGATAGCCGATGCCAAGCTCGTTGCAGATGATCCGCGGCTGCTGCGGGTCGGCTTCCAGTTTCTGGCGCAGCGTGCGGACGAGCACGCGCAGATATTCGACATGATGCTCATGCTCGTGCGGCCAGACCTCGGCCATGATCTGGTTGTGCGTGATGACGCGGCCGGGAAAACGGGCGAGCTGGGCAAGCACCGCATATTCCTTGGGTGTGAGGTGCACCTCCTTGCCGCCTTTTGTCACGGTCCGCGCGATCAGGTCCATCGTCACATCGCCGACCGACAGGCTGAGGTTGCCGCCGTCGCGGGTCAGCCGGTTGCGCAGCGCAACGCGAACGCGCGCGAGCAGTTCGTCGGTGTCGAAGGGTTTGGTCAGATAATCGTCGGCGCCCAGGTCGAGCGCCGCCACCTTCTCTTCGGTCGCGTCGCGTGCGGAAACGACGATCAGCGTCGTATCGGACTGCTGTTTGAACAGCGGAACAAGTTCCAGCCCGTCGCGGTCGGGTAGCCCGAGATCGAGCAAGGTGATGTCGGGCCGCTCTTCGCGAAGACGCTCGATCGCCTCACGGGCATTCTCGGCTTCGACAATCGCATAGTCGGCCCGCGCCAGCGCGGCATGAATCAGGCGGCGAATATGAAGCTCGTCGTCGACGATGAGAACCTTGTGACGCACTTTCATGGGATGTCCTTGTCGGTGAGATTCGTGATGATCAGCGTTTCGGGAATGCCGATGGTAAGGCGGGCGCCGTGCGGCTCTTCATTGTTGCTCGCCTCGACGGACAGGCCCATCGCCTCGGCAAAGCCCTTGACGATGGCGAGGCCAAGGCCGGTGCCATGTTTGGCGCGGTCGCTTCCCTCGAGGCGCGTGAAGGTTTCGAAGACGCGCTTCTCGTTTCCGGGGGCGATGCCGGGGCCCTGATCGATGACCGAGAGCTGGATCGCGTCCGCCATGCGCCGCGCGCGAATGATGATCGGCGTGTCGGGATCGGCATAGCGTCCGGCATTGTCGAGAAGGTTGATCAGACAATGATGGAGCAGCACCGGATCGACGCGGACGAGCGGGATATTGGGCGAGATATCGACCTTCACCTCATGGCCCGCCAGCGAAGCGCGCGTATCGTGCGCGGCGCTCGCCGCAGCGTCGAACAGGTCGGTCGCCTCGACCTTCATCGGCAGCGCGCCCGCTTCGACGCGCGCCATATCGAGGAGGTTAGATACGAACCGGTTGAGGCGGAGCGCCTCGGTCTCGATCGTCTCGGCCAGCATCGGTGAGGGATGCCGCCGCATCTCCTGCGCCGCCGAGAGGATCGCGGTGAGCGGGGTGCGGAGGTCGTGGCTGACCGACGACAGCAGTGCCGAGCGCAGGCGATCGCGTTCTTCGACCTGTCGCGCATGAAGCGACGCCTCTTCGAGTTCCATGCGGTCGAGCGCGATCGACGCCTGATCGAGCAGGCTCATCAACAACGGGACCTGATCGGACCGGACGGGCTCGCGCGCATCGTCGCGCGTCATGCCGAGCACGCCGAGCACGCCGCGCGTCGTCCGCAGCGGGTGGAACAGCCAGTCCGACGCGGTCAGCGTCGACGATCCGCGCCCGGCGGGCTGCGCATTGTCCATGGCCCACTGCGCCGCGGCACGCTCGATTTGCTCGAGCCGATCTTCGGGCGGGACCGCGGCGCGCAACGTCGGCCCGTCGGCGGATGGAAGCAGCAGCGCGGTGCGGACATCGAGCAGGCGCCCGACCTCGGCGCAGATGGCATGCATCAGCACATCCTGATCGGGCGCGGCGGTCAGCTGGCGCGAGAAGCTGGCGAGCGCGGCATTCTGGCGCGCGCTCCATTGCGCCAGATCGGCCTGCGCGCGCACGCGCGCCGCGAACTGGCTGGTGACCACAGCGACGCCGAGCAGCACAAGAATGCTGACGATATTTTCGGGATTGTTGACGCTGAGCGTGCCGGTCGGCGGCAGGAAGAAGAAATTATAGGCAAGGCTGGACGCGAGGCCCGCAAACAGGCCGGCGCGTACACCAAAGGTTGCCGCGGCGAACATGACCGGTACGAGATAGAGCAAGGCGACATTGCCAAGATCGATCGCGGCGAGGAGCAGGCGGCCCAGCGCGGTCATCGCGGCGACCATGATCAGCGACCAGATATAGTCCGTAGGCCGCCCCCAGCGTCCGGGAACGACAATGCGGCTGCGTTGCTGTCCGGGCTGCGCGGCGGGCTCGCCGGGCAGGACATGGACAGCGACATCATCGATCGTCCGGACGAGCTGGTCGACGACCGACCCGTGGCGCATCTCGAACCACCATGGCCGGGTCGACTTGCCGATGACGATCTGGGTTGCCCGCGCGTCGGCGGCGAAGCTGCGCAGCCCCTCGACGACGCTCGCTGCCGGCACGGTGGCGGTCGAGGCGCCGAGCCGCGAGGCCAGCGCGAGCGTGTCGGCGAGCTGGCGGCGATCGTCGTCTGACATCGACTGGCTGCGCCGCGTCTCGATATAGACTGCGGTCCACGGTGCCCTCAGCGCATCGGCAAGCCTTTTGCCCGCGCGGACAAGCTCGGCCGCGACGGGCAGCTCGCTCACGGCAACGACGATGCGTTCGCCGACCGCGAAGCTGCCCGCCAGCGCATGGCTGCGCACATGCTCGAGCATCTGCGCGTCGACCGCCTGCGCCGCGCGCCGCAGTGCGAGTTCGCGCAGCGCCGTGAGGTTCGACTTCGAGAAAAAATGGGTGAGGGCGCGCGTCGCTTCCTGCGGAATATAGACCTTGCCGTCGCGCAGCCGCTCGATCAGCTCATCGGGCGGAATATCGACAACCTCGATCTCGGCATTTTCTAGAATGCTGTCGGGGACGGTTTCGCGGACGCGGACGCGCGTAAAGGACGCGACGACGTCGTTGAGGCTTTCGACATGCTGGATGTTGATCGTCGAATAGACGTCGATGCCCGCGTCGAGCAATTCTTCGACATCCTGATAGCGCTTGGGATGGCGACTGCCCGGCGCGTTGCTATGGGCAAGCTCGTCGACAAGCACGAGCCCGGGGCGGCGTTCGAGGATGGCGTCGATGTCCATTTCGCCGAGACTATGGCCCTGATGGTCGACATCGCGGCGCGGGATGATCTCGTGCCCGTGGACCAGCGCCTCGGTTTCGCGCCGGCCGTGGGTCTCGACGACACCGACGACGACATCGACGCCGGCTTCGCGGCGTTGCCGGCCGTCGGTGAGCATTTCCCACGTCTTGCCGACACCGGGCGCCGCGCCGAGGAACACTTTCAAACGGCCGCGGCCTTCCTGCGCCGCCTGGCGCAGGAAGGCCTCTGGAGATGGTCGGTCGGACTCTGTCACGCGGCGGGTTTAGCGCCAAATGCATCGAGTCGTCGATTGAGCTTGAACACATTGACGCGCGGCTCGCCGAGAAGGCCGAGAAATGGCTTGTCGATGCTTTGTTCGACGAGCCCGCGGACGGCTGCCGGGTCGAGCCCGCGCGCTCGCGCAACGCGGTCGACCTGATAGAAAGCGGCCTCGGGGGAGATGTCGGGGTCGAGCCCCGAACCCGATGCGGTGACCAGATCGGACGGCACGGCCTTGCCGGGCTCTGCAGTCTTCAATTTCTCGACATCGCCCTTGACCCGGTCGACGAGCAGTTGCGACGTCGGCCCGAGGTTCGAGCCCGACGACGCAAGCCCGTCATAGCCGTCACCCGCCGCCGAGGGGCGCGTGTTGAAATAGCGTTCCGACGTGAAGGCCTGGCCGACGACGGTCGAACCGACGATCTTGCCATTCTCCTCGACGAGGCTGCCGTTCGTCTGGTTCGGGAAGAGCGCCTGCCCGATGCCGGTGAGCGCCAGCGGGTAAGCGAGCCCGAGAAGCAGCGCGAAGAGCAGCGTCATGACGAGCGCCGGACGCAGCGAGGTGATGAGATCCTTGTTCATTGTCATTTCCTCAGACGAGACCCAGGCCGCCGACGGCGAGGTCGATCAGTTTGATGCCGGCAAAAGGTGCCACAAGGCCGCCAAGCCCATAGACGGCGAGATTGCGCGCGAGCAGCGGGCCGGCGCCCATCGGCTTGTACTTAACGCCGCGCAGCGCGAGCGGCACGAGCAGCGGGATGATCAGCGCGTTGAAGATGATCGCCGACAGGATCGCGCTCTCGGGGGTTTTCAGCCCCATGACGTTGAGCACGCCCAGTCCCGGATAGAGCACGATGAACATCGCGGGGATGATCGCGAAATATTTGGCGACGTCGTTGGCGACCGAGAAGGTCGTCAGCGCGCCGCGCGTCATGAGCAATTGCTTGCCGAGCCCGACGACCTCGATCAGCTTGGTCGGATCGCTGTCGAGATCGACCATATTGCCTGCCTCGCGCGCCGCCTGCGTGCCGGTGTTCATCGCGACGCCGACGTCCGCCTGCGCGAGCGCGGGCGCGTCGTTGGTGCCGTCGCCGCACATCGCGACAAGGCGCCCGCCCGCCTGTTCCTTGCGGATCAGTTCGAGCTTGTCCTCGGGCGTTGCCTGCGCGAGGAAATCGTCGACCCCGGCCTCGGCGGCGATCGCCGCCGCGGTGAGCGGATTGTCGCCGGTGATCATCACCGTGCGGATGCCCATCGCGCGCAGTTCGCCGAACCGTTCGCGAATGCCTGCCTTGACGATATCCTTGAGGAAGATCGCACCGAGCAGTTGCCCATCCTTCGCGACCGCGAGCGGCGTGCCGCCCGCGCGCGCGATTTCGTCGGTGATACGCCGCAGTTCGGTTGCGGCGGCGGTCGCACCCGCGCCCGGATTGGCCTTCAGAACCGAATCGACCGCACCCTTCTGGATTACGCTATCGCCGAGCTTGATGCCCGAGATGCGGGTCTGCGCGGTGAAGGGAATGATCTCGGAACCGGCGGGGAGTTCCGCCGTCGTCTGGCCGAATTTCTCGCGCGCCAGTGCGACGATCGAGCGGCCTTCGGGGGTTTCGTCGGCGAGGCTAGCGAGCAGCGCAGCCTCCGAAAGCGCCGACATCGACTGCCCGCCGACCGGGCGGAATTCGGTCGCCTGCCGGTCTCCGACCGTGATCGTGCCGGTCTTGTCGAGCAGCAGCACGTCGATGTCGCCCGCCGCCTCGACCGCGCGGCCCGACTTTGCGAGCACGTTGAAGCGTACGAGGCGGTCCATACCGGCGATGCCGATGGCGGAGAGCAAAGCCGCGATCGTCGTCGGGATAAGCGTGATCAACAGCGCCGCGAGGATCGCAACCGGGATGCTGCCCCCCGCATAGCTCGCGAAGCTGGGGATCGTGCTGACCGCGATCAGGAAGATGATCGTCAGGCCGACGAGCAGCAGCGTCAGCGCGATCTCGTTCGGCGTCTTCTGCCGTTCGGCACCTTCGACGAGCGCGATCATCCGGTCGAGGAAGCCCTGCCCCGGATTGACCGTCACCTGCACGCGGATCTCGTCGGAGATGACGCGCGTGCCCGCAGTGACCGCCGAACGATCGCCGCCCGCCTCGCGGATCACCGGCGCACTTTCGCCGGTGATCGCGGCTTCGTTGACCGACGCGACACCGCCGACGACGTCGCCGTCCGACGGGATCAGGTCGCCCGTCTCGACAAGCACGATGTCGCCGACCCGAAGCGCGCTGGCGGGAACGCTTTCATACGCCTTGCCATCGCCCTTCAGCCTTTTCGCGGTCAGTTCGGCCTTGGTGGCGCGCAGCGATGCCGCCTGCGCCTTGCCGCGCCCTTCGGCGAGCGCCTCGGCGAAGGTGCCAAAGAGCACTGTCAGCCAGAGCCAGATGACGAGTTGCAGCTTAAAGCCGGCCGCAAGACCGTCTTGCCCGACAAAGAGCAGGGCAGTCAGCAGCAGCGCGACGACGGCGGTGGTGAACATCACCGGATTGCGGATCAGTTCCTTGGGGTTGAGTTTGCGGAAGGCGTCGCCGATCGCCGGAACGATCAGGTCTGCCGTGAACAGGGATTTGGTTTCGGACGCACGGGTGGACTGGGCCATTTGCCTGGATCCTTAAAAGAGCTGGCCGTTTATCATCGCGAGATGATCGGCGATGGGACCGAGCGCGAGGCCGGGAAGGAAGGTCAGGCCGCCGACGATCAGCACGATGCCGATCAGCAAGCCCGTCCACAGCGGCCCCGTGGTGGGGAAGCTGCCTGCGGTTTCCGGCGTATATTTCTTCGCCGCCAGCCCGCCCGCGATCGCCAGCATGGGCACGATGATGAAGAAACGGCCGATCCACATCGCGACGCCCAGCATGCCATTATAGAAGGGCGTGTTGGCGGACAGGCCCGCAAAGGCCGACCCGTTGTTCGCGACGGCGCTGGTGAAGGCGTAAAGGATCTCCGAAAAGCCGTGCGGCCCCTTGTTGAGCGGCCCGGCAAGCCCCGCCTCGGTGACCGAAGCGATCGCCGTGAAGCCGAGAATGACGAGCGGCAGGACCGCGATCGCGAGCACCGCGAGTTTGACCTCGCGCGCCTCGATCTTCTTGCCGACATATTCGGGGGTGCGCCCGACCATCAGCCCCGCGACGAACACCGCAAGGATGGCGAACAGCAGGAAGCCATAGATGCCCGCGCCGACGCCGCCGATGACGACTTCGCCCAGCTGCATGTTGAACAGCGGAATCAGGCCGCCCAATGCGGTGAAGCTGTCGTGCATCGCATTGACCGCGCCGCATGAGGCCGCCGTCGTGACCGCAGCGAAGAGCGACGAGGCGGCAATACCGAAGCGGACTTCCTTGCCCTCCATATTGCCGCCCATGGCGCCAAGCTGATGAAGGATCGGATTGCCCGCGGCTTCCTGCCAATAGATGATCGCGGTGCCCGCGAGGAACAAAGTCATCATCGCGGCGAGGATCGCCCAGCCTTGGCGGGTGTTGCCGACCGCCTTGCCGAAGCACCAGGTCAGCCCGACGCCGATCAGGAAGATCGACAGCATCTGGACGAGGTTGGTGAGCGCGGTGGGGTTTTCGAACGGATGCGCCGAATTGGCGTTAAAAAAGCCGCCACCATTGGTCCCGAGCAGCTTGATCGCTTCCTGCGACGCGACCGGACCGAGCGCCAGCGTCTGCTTGGCGCCCTCGAGCGTCGTCACATCGACCGAACCCGCCAGCGTCTGCGGAACGCCGCTCGCGATATAGAAGATTGCGATGGCAACGCAGATCGGGAGCAGCAGATAGAGGGTGACACGCGTCATATCGGCCCAGAAATTGCCGATCGTCGTCGCGCTGCGGCGCGCAAAGCCCCGGAACAGCGCGAAGGCGAGCGCAATGCCGGTCGCCGCCGAGAGGAAATTGTGGATCGTGAGCCCCAGCATCTGGCTGAGGTTCGACATCGTCGATTCGCCGCCATAGCTTTGCCAGTTGGTGTTGGCGGTAAAGCTGATCGCCGTATTGAACGCGAGATGCTCGCTGACCCCGTCGAACCCGAGCGGATTGAGCGGCAGCGCGCCCTGCAGCCGCAGGATCGCATAGGTAAAGAGCAGCAGCGTCGCGTTGAAGATCAGCATGTGGACCGCGTAGCGCCGCCACCCCTGTTCCTCGTCCGGGTCGATCCCCGACAGGCGGTAAAAGCCGGTTTCGACCGGCCCGAATATGCGGTGGAGCGGTGTGCGGCGCCCCTCGTAGAGCGCGAACAGCCATTGGCCCATCGGCTTGCAGAGCAAGAGCAGGATTGCAACGAACGCGATGATGAGAAACCATCCCTGAAAGGTCATGGGCTCGCCTCCCTTAGAAGCGTTCGGGCCGTGCGAGCACAGCCACGAGATAGATGAGAAGGCCGAGCGCGGTGGTCCCCGCGAGCCAGAGATCGAGAGTCATGGCCATCATCCTCTACGCGTCGTCGCACAGGCGCGCGTAGCCGAGGCTCGCGGCAAGGAGAGCGAGGATGATGCCGATCCAGAGAAGATCCTGCATGGTTTTGCTCCAGCATGGCGCTGGCCACGGGGTGTGGCACGAGTCGTCTGCGGATCCCCGAATAGGTGAGGCACGCGTTTGAATTCGAGAGACCGAAACTCCCGGTCGCATAGTATTCTCATATGATTTTGCCGATTTCGGCAAAGTGGCGCGCGGCTCGCTCGCTTCGCCGGCCCAGCCGCGACCCTTGCTTGTCTGAAGCGAGGGAAGGCCGCCGCAGAATTTCCATTGAAAACAAATGAAAATACAATGGACGGTGCCGTTCCTCGATCTCGAATCCCTATGCGCGGCTCAATAGATTGCCGGCATCGCGGTCCGATGTCCGGATCCGATTTGAGTAGCCAAGGAGCATCTCATCATGATTTCTGCGATTCCCGCGGAGCCCGACCGATCGAGCCTGACGATATTCGTCGGCCGCGACTTGGCCGGTCACTGGCTGGTTCAGGGCTGTAACGGGCAGCTCGAAGGCCGCTTCATTTCCCAGGGCGCGGCCTGGGCCTTTGCCCGCGCCGAATGTCGCGGCGTGCCGGGCGCGCAGGCCGTCGCCGCCGTTCATCCGCTGGTCCCCGCCGTTTCCTTCGTTCCGCTGCGGGCGAACGAGACAGCGGTCGCGCAAGCGGCATGAGGAGGGTGACCATGCGCTATTCCCTCATGACGCCCGCAGCCATCCTGTGGATGTCTCCCGCTGCCGCCGCCCGATCGGTCGCGATGCAAGGCGCGCGAAGGGAGGCCGAGAAGGACCGGCGCTGGCCCGCGATGCTTCGCAAGCTCCGGGGCCTGCGCAAGCGCGGTCGGCACAGCATTCGCATTGTCGACGCCGATTGCGGCGCGGGCGAGTTGCTCATCCATGCTGTCCACCGTGCGCGCGAACTCGGCTTCGTCGCGATCGAGGGGCGCGGGATCGATAGCGATCCACGGCTGATCGCCAACGCCCGGCGGGCGGCCGCCCGCCAGACCGACCCGGCCATCGGCCTCGTCTTCGAGGCAGGCGATATGGACCGCGCGATGCGCGAAGAGGTCGAGTTCCGGGCGGACCTGCTTCTCTGCTCGTCGTCCGGCGAGAATGAGCGCGAACTCGCCAGGCTCGCGCACGCCGCCGGCGACACGGTCCTTTGGGACCGGCATGAAAAGTGCCGGGAGGGAAAGAAGTGACCCGGCGCGATCTTTTCTGGCGCGCGGCAGGCGCCGCGCTGATCGCCGCCGGCGCGCTGGCAACCCGGCTCGCGCCGGCGGCTGCGGATGGTGCCGATATCGTCGGCCTCCTTGGCGTGCTGGTGGCTGCAGGCGGCCTTCTTCTCCTGATCGGCGGCAAAAGGGTCGGACTCGCGCTCCGTGTCGAGCGAAGCCGTCACCGCGAACTGCCGGGCGCGATACGGACCGCCCGGCAGACCCTGCGCGGTAAGCGCTGATCATTCATTCAAGGACATAATCGATGACCTCATTTCACTTGCGCGGCGGCGAGATGCACGTCGAGGCGGTCGCGCTCGAAACGATCGCCGCGACCATCGGCACCCCCGCCTATGTCTATTCGGCCGATGCGCTCCGGCGTTCGGCGCAGCGCTTTCGTGCGGCGCTTGGCAAAGTGCCTCGCAAGCAGCTGATGTTCGCGGTGAAGGCCAATCCGTCGCTCGCCGTGCTCCATATTCTCGCCGGTCAAAATTATGGAGCCGACATCGTCTCCGGCGGCGAACTCGATTGCGCGCTCGCCGCCGGGATAACCGCCAACCACATTGTCTTCTCCGGCGTCGGCAAGACGGCGCCCGAAATGATTGCCGGGCTTGATGCCGGGATCGGCCGCTTCAACCTCGAACTCGAGCGCGAAGGGCAATTGCTGTCGGCTCTCGCGGCGCAGCGCGGAAAACGGGCGCCCGCGTTGCTTCGTATTAATCCCGACGTCGATGCGAGCACGCATGCGAAGATTACGACAGGGCGCTGCGACAGCAAATTCGGTGTCCCTTTCAGCGAAGCCCCGGCGATGTACGACCGGCTCGCGGCGCTTCCCGGCCTCGACCTCCATGGTCTTGCCGTCCACATCGGCAGCCAGATTACCGATCTCGCGCCGCTCGAGGCGGCCTATCGCAAAGTCGGCGACCTGATCCGCGCGCTGCGGCAACGGGGGCACCGCGTCTATCATGTCGACCTCGGCGGCGGGCTCGGCGTGTCCTACGAGCCGGGCCAGCCGGGCGCGGATGTCGAAGCCTATGGCGTGATGGTTGCCGATGTCACTCGCGATTGGGATGCGACCTTGCTGTTCGAGCCCGGGCGCTTCATCGCCGCCGAGGCGGGAGTCCTTCTGACGCGCGTCCTCTGGGTCAAGCCGGGTGGAAATGGCCCGTTCGTGGTGGTCGATGCGGCGATGAACGACCTTGCCCGCCCCGCACTTTACGATGCGTGGCACGAGTTTGCGGCGGTTCGCCCGTCGGGTGAACGCTTCATCGCCAATATTGTCGGCCCGATCTGCGAAAGCGGCGATACCTTCGCGACGGCGCGCACTATCGACCAGGTCGGCGAAGGCGATCTCGCGCTATTCCATTCCGCCGGCGCCTATGGTGCCGCGATGGCATCAATCTATAATTGCCGGCCGCTCGTCCCCGAGGTGCTGGTCGAAGGCAACCGGTATGCGGTCGTCGCCGAGCGCGTCGCAGCGCGGGATGTGCGGCGACAGCGCCTGGCGCCGTGGATGACCGAGAGTCCGCAGGTCGAGCGCGCCGCGTGACCGCGCCGTCATCATATCGGGCGGCCGCTCTCCGGCAGCAATCGGCATAAAGCGGTTCGCATGACAATCTCGAACGCGCCGCACGAACGGGCGCGGCCTTCGTCACGCTCCCTTCAAACGCCGGGGTCAATCGGACGAGAAATTCAGTGACGCAAGAGCAACGAGGACGAGCAGCAGCATCGCCGTGAACAAGGCGGTTACCGCAGTGAAGAGAAGGGCGCTCGACGGGCGCTTTGCAATGAATGTATCGGTCTTGCCGACGGCTATGCTTTCGGCAATCTCGCCCGTTTCTTCGTTGTAGGGCGCCTTGAGCAACGCCGCGCTGATCGCATTAGCCGGGACGGGCGACAGAAACTCGCACCCGAAGCTTTTGCCATCGCTGCGGACAATGCGCGCGGGGGCTGCCCCAAGTTCGGGCAGGATCAGGATGAAGGTCTCGCCGATTGCAAAGACGGCGTCGGTTTCGATTAGCAGGCCTGTCCGCGAAAGATCGCGGATGACGACAGCCGATTCGGTCGTCGCCGAGCGGGCCGCAACGTCCAGCCGGAGGGTGCGGCGTTTCGTCCGCCTGCGGTCGGTCGTTTCGACCGGGTCTGCGATATGAGCCAGCAACGATCCCACCAGCGTCTCCTTTGGCGACCTGCTATCGCCCAGTAACCTTAATATTGCATTGTCGGGACGCATTTTCTGCGTTGAACATAGAGCAGGATGATCGCTCGGACGTCTGTACGACTCTCCTTAAACCAGTTCCGGACTTGGGCGGATTCGCCCCTTTCAGCACGCTTGGTGATGACGCGTCATCTCATTTTATGGTTCGAATTGGGACGGAAACAGGCCCGGGATAGTGGCGATATGCTCTTCTGAAGAGCGAATTATACTATTGAATATAAATAACAATCATCCAAGCCAATTGTTGTTAATCTATGCGGAATTTAACGAAAGTTATCGTTTCCTGAAAATGTGTTAACGCGCTTGCGGAATCTTGAGAATCCATGCTTTCCTCATGGGTGGGGAAAGTCCGAGTCGCTCGGACCGTGGGTCGCACTGAAATTTGTGAAACATTTGCTGTGCCGTTTTTGCGGCAGGGCAAGGTGCGTTCGAGGGAAATTGACATGGATGCTTTTGACAATCCGGCCCGGAATGGAATGGCTGGTCCCCAGCGCGACAGCGCATCGACCGACCAATCGAACCAGGCTGTGGCGGGCAGCGAATTTCTTGCCGCTGCCGCAAACGTCACTGCGACTGCATCGATCATCCCGCTGGCGATCCAGGCTATCCTCGTTCCGGACGCGAGCGGACGCATCATATTGCCCGCCGGCGCGTCGATCGACGATATCACGGTGTCCGGGGCTGATCTTGTCATCACCCTGCCGAACGGTCAGGTGTTCATCATTCCGGGCGGCGCGGTCGATATCCCCTCGATTGTCCTCGATGGCGATACGGTCCCTGCGAGCACGGTCGCTCAGCTGCTGGAAAATCTGGGCGAGCTGAACCCCGAAGCCGGTGTCCGCAGTTCGGGCGGCAATTTCGCCGACCCTGAAGGCCCGATCCAGGATGCTTATGCGCTCGGCGATCTGCTGCCCTATACCGAACTCGCTTTCCCGCAGCCGGAAGAGCGTGAATTGCTGCCGGATGTTATCGACGAAGAGCCGGAAATCGTCATCGTCACGCCCGACCAGCCCACCGGCGTGGTCGCCGCGACTGCCAGCGTTAACGAAGCCGGCCTTCCGGCGCGCGGCAACGAGCCGGCCGGCAGCAACAGCGCCGCGAATAGCGAAACCACCACCGGGTCGATCGTCTACGACGCCGGCGACGGGCTTGATTCGATCACGATCAACGGCACGGTCATCACGACCGTCGGGCAGGTCGTCACCACGCCGCTCGGCCAGCTGACCATCACCAGCCTGACGCCTGGCAATGTCGGCTACAGCTACACGCTGACCGACAATACCAACGCGAACAACAATGTGACTGACCCGCTCACGGTTGTCGTCACCGACAATGACGGCGACACCGCGACCGCGACGCTGACCATTTCGGTGGTCGACGACGTGCCGACCGCGCGCAACGACACCGATCAGGTTGCGGTGGGCAGCTTTGCACCCGAAACGGGTAATGTGCTGACCGGCGCGGGTACGACCAGCGGCGCGGCGGGGGCCGACACGCCCGGCGCCGACGGCGCGACGCTGACCGGCATTCGCGGCGCGAGCGGCGAAGGCAATTTTTCGGCACCGGGTACGGTGCAGGGCCAATATGGCACGCTGACGATCAACGCGCAGGGCGGCTATAGCTATGTCCGGACTCCGGGCACGCCCGGCGGCGTCAACGACGTCTTCACCTACCGGATTACCGATGGCGACGGCGACACGTCGACGGCGACGCTGACGATCAGCATTGCCGATGCGCCGACCGTCATCACCTTCGTCCCCGGTGACGGGGAGGGTAATGGCGGTACGATCGTCTATGAAGCCGATCTGGCGGGCCGCGCAGGCGAAACCCCCGGTTCGACCTTTGCGGCGGGCGAAGGCGGCGGCGGCGGCGCATCGACCAGCGGCACGATCACCTTCACCGCGATCGACGGCGTCGGCAGCGTGTCGATCGGTGGCGTCGTGGTGACGCCCGGATCGCTGCCCCAGACAGTCGCGAGCGATGCAACGGGGACGCTCGTCGTCACCGGCTACGCCTATAATCCCGCGACCGGGCAGGGCTCGGTCACCTATGTCTACACGCTGATCGACAACACGCTCGACGGTGACGGCTCCACGGTCAGCTTCGCTCTCGTTATCACCGATGCCGATGGCGACGCCGCGACGGATACGCTCGACATAGACATCGTCGACGACGCGCCGATCGCGCGCGCCGACAGCGACAGCGTGACCGAGGATGGCCCGACGACGGCGGACGGCAATGTCCTGACCGGCGCTGGCGGCGAGGACGGCAATGCGACCGACGGGGCCGCCGATGTGCAGGGCGCCGACGGCGCGACCGTGACGGCGGTCGCGGGCGGTGCGGTGGGCGAACCGCTTGCGGGGGCTTATGGTTCGCTGACGCTGAACAGCGACGGCAGCTACAGCTATGTCCTCGATAATGCGTCGCAACCGGTGCAGGGCCTCGCGGCGGGCGAGACGCTGACCGAGACCTTCACCTACACGATCATCGATGGTGACGGCGACACTTCGACGACGACGCTGACGATCACGATCAATGGTGCCAACGATGGCGTGACGATCAACGGCCTGAACGCCGAAGGCGGCGAACTTGTCGTCAACGAAGATGACCTGATCGACGGTTCGTCGCCCGACGCGGCGGCGCTGACCCAGTCGGGCAGCTTTACCGTGTCGACCCCCGACGGGCTCGGCAATGTGACGATCGGCGGCGTGCAGGTCGTGACGAACGGCATCTTCACCGCGGGCACCGCCACGAGTCCGCTCGGGACCGTCAACATTACCGGTTTTACGCCAGTGCTCGGCACCGACGGTTCGGTGATCGGTGGAACCTTCACCTATAATTATGTGCTGTCCGACAACACGCTGACGCATGGCGCGCCGGGCGAGGACAGTGTCACCGACAGCTTTGCCGTTGTGGTGACCGACAGCGACGGGTCGAGCGCCAATGCCAGCCTCGACGTGCGCATCATCGACGACGTGCCGACGGCGCTAAACGATGCCGACAGCGTGACCGAAGATAGCGGTAACGGGGACAATCCCGCGACCGCCGACGGCAATGTTTTGACGGGCTTGGGTGGCGGCGACGCCAATGCGACCGACGGGGTCGCCGACACTCAAGGCGCCGATGGTGCGACGGTGACGGCCGTGGCCGGCGGAACGTTGGGCGAGGCTTTTGCCGGAGCCTATGGCTCGCTGACGTTGAATGCCGACGGCAGCTACACTTACGTCCTCAACAATGGCGCACAGCCGGTGCAGGGCCTGTCGGCGGGCGAGACGCTGACCGAGACCTTTACCTACACGATCACCGACGGTGACGGCGACACGGCAACGGCGACGCTGACGATCACGATCAACGGCGCCGACGATGGCGTGACAATCAATGGCCTGAATGCCGAAGGCGCCGAAGTCATCGTCAACGAAGACGATCTGATCGATGGTTCGTCGCCCGATGAGGGGGCGCTGACCCAGACGAACAATTTCACCGTGTCGACCCCTGACGGGCTCGGCAATGTGACGATCGGCGGCGTGCAGGTCGTGACGAACGGTGTCTTCACCGCGGGCACCGCCACGAGTCCGCTGGGGGTCATCAACATCACGGGCTTCACGCCCGTTATCGGCGCCGACGGTTCGGTGACCGGCGGGACCTTCACCTATAATTATGTGCTGTCCGACAACACGCTGACCCACACAAGCCAGGGTGAGGATTTTGTCGGGGACAGCTTCGCCGTCGTCGTCACCGACAGCGACGGGTCGAGCGCGAACGCCAGCCTCGACGTCCGTATCATCGACGATGTTCCGACAGCCGCCGATGACAGCGCGGGTGCGGCGGAAGACACGCCGGTGGTCATCAATGTGCTGGGCAACGACGTCCGCGGCGCCGATGGCGTCGACCCGGCGACGGGCGTCGCGCTGGGCGATGCTCCGACGAAGGGGAGCGTCGTCTATAATGGCGATGGAACCTTCACCTATACGCCGACCGCGGGCCAGGAAGGCAGCGACAGCTTCACTTATACGATCACCGATGGCGACGGCGACACCGCGACCGCGACGGTGACGGTGACGCTGGCGAAAGACTCGGTCCCGACGATCGATCTGGGCGCCGACAACAGCGTCGACGAGGCGGGGCTGCCGGCCGGATCGAATGCCGCGTCGAACAGCGAGACCACGACGGGCAGCTTTACGCTGACCACGGGCAACGACAGCGTCGATACGCTGTTGATCAACGGCGTCGATGTGACCGCCGGCGGCACCGTGACGACGT
Organism: Sphingopyxis sp. GW821-FHT10B01; assembly: GCF_059415685.1. Taxonomy (NCBI): domain Bacteria; kingdom Pseudomonadati; phylum Pseudomonadota; class Alphaproteobacteria; order Sphingomonadales; family Sphingopyxidaceae; genus Sphingopyxis; species Sphingopyxis sp. GW821-FHT10B01. Next base: position 778,145 of record NZ_JBWKNS010000002.1, read on the forward strand.
CGCTCGGCGTGCTGACCGTGACGGTCAGCGGCGGCGCGTACAGCTACAGCTATACGCTGACCACCAACACCGCGGGCGACAATACGTCGGACAGCTTCACCGCGGTCGTAACCGACAGCGACGGCGACACCGCGACCGATACGCTGGTGATCAACATCATCGACGATGTTCCGACAGCGAAACCCGATGTGGACAGCGTGACCGAGGACAGCGGCAACGGGGACAATCCCGCGACGGCTGACGGCAATGTGCTGACCGGTACGGGCGGTACCGATGCCAACACGACCGACGGGGTCGCCGATGTGCAGGGAGCCGATGGCGCGAGCGTGACGGGCGTCAACTTTGGCGCGACTGTCGGCACCGTGGGCGCCGGGCTTGCCGGGGCCTATGGCACGCTGACGCTCAATGCCGACGGCAGCTATTCCTACGTGCTGAACAATGCGGCGCAGCCGGTGCAGGGCCTGTCGGCGGGTGAGACGCTGACCGAGATCTTTACCTATACGATCACCGACGGTGACGGCGATCCCGCGACGACGACGCTGACGATCACGATCAACGGCGCCGACGATGGCGTGACGATCAACGGCCTCAATGCCGAAGGTGCCGAGCTGTTCGTCGACGAAGACGATCTGCCGGTGCGTCCCGGCGAAGCGCCGGGTTCGGACACGAGCCCCGATGGCGTGACCGACAGCAACAGCTTTTCGGTGTCGACCCCCGACGGGATGGGCACGGTCGTACTCACCAGCTTCAACGGCGTGCCGCTCGGCGCACCGCTGACGCTCGTTGTCGCCAATGGGGCCTTCACGCCGCAGTTTGTCCAGACCGCCTATGGCACGCTCAACGTCACCGGCTTTACGCCTGTCACCGGCGCCGACGGCTCGGTGATCGGCGGGACGTTCACCTACAGCTACACGCTGACCGACAACCGCACCGACCATCCGTCGATGGGTGAGGATAGTCGCACCGACAGCGTCGGGGTCACCGTCACCGATATCGATGGTTCGACCGCCAGCGCGACGATCGACATCCGCATCACCGACGACGTCCCCACCGCGGTCGACGACGGTGCGACGCAGGCGATCGAGAATGCGCCGGTCACGATCAACGTGCTCGCCAACGATGTGCAGGGCGCCGACAGCGTTCAGCCGTCCGCAGTCCAGCTTGTCGGCGGGTCGCTGACCGGCACCGGCACGCTCGTCAACAATGGCGACGGCACCTTCACCTATACGCCCGGTGCACAGGAAACCGGCAATGTCAGCTTCCAGTACCGGATCGCCGACGGCGACGGCGACACGTCGGTCGCCACCGCGACGATCACGCTGACCGCCGATTCGGCGCCGCAGATCCGCACACCCGTCAATGTGACGGTCGACGAGGACGGCCTTGCCGGTGCGAATGCCGACAATGGCCTGCCCGGCGAAGTGGCTTCGACCGGCAGCGCCAGTGCCAATGGCACGATCATCGTCAATTTCGGCAGCGACGTCCCGGCGACGCTTGCGGGCTCGCTCGTCCTCAACGACAGCGCCGCGCTCGACACGCAGCTGACCGTTGGCGGTGTGGCTGTGACCTTCGCGAAAGTCGGAAACGACCTCGTTGGATCGGTTGCAGGCAATGAAGTGATCCGCATCAGCCTGACGACGGCGACCGCCGGCCCCGGCGCGACCGAAGTCACCTATGGCTATACGGTCACCCTGTCGCAGGCGATCGATCAGGCGGTTCCGGGCAGCGAAGACAGCGATTTCCTGCCGGGCATCGGCTTCACCGTCACCGACGGCGACGGCACGACGAGCTCGGGCGCATTCGGTGTCACGATCGTTGACGATCTGCCGACGCTTAACGTCTCCGACACGCCGATCAGCGTCGTCGAAGGCGCGACCGCGAACGGCACCTGGACGCTCGATAAGGGCGCCGATGGCGTGACCTCGGTCAACGTCAATTTCGGGGGCACCAACCAAACATTGTCGCTGGCGCCGGGAAGCAGCGTGTCGATCGTCCAGCCGACGGGCACGCTCACGGTCAACGCCAACGGCACCTTCAGCTTTACCGCCGCGGGCAACCAGAACAATGCCGCGAATCCGTCCGCCAGCTTCACCCTGTCGGCGGTCGACCGCGATGGCGATCCGACCTCGGACAGCCTGACGATCGCGATCACCGACGGCGCGAACCCGGTGAATGCGACCCCGATCACGGTGACCGTCAACGAAGCCGCGCTGAACGGTATCGGCAGCAACCCGGCGAGCAACGCCGAAACGGCGAGCGGCAATCTCAGCTTCACCGCGGGTTCGGATACATTGTCGGGCTTCGCCTTTACCGGCGTCGCGGGTCTTGCGGCCAATATCGACGGCGCGGGCACCGACCTCTTCTGGACGCTGGCACCCGGCGGACAGACCATCATCGGTTCGCTGACGCTCGGCGGTCCCGCCGCGATCACGATCAGCCTGACCCCGCCCGCTGGCAACAGCGTTGCGCCCGGTGCAACCGCTTCGGCGACCGTCACCGTGACGCTGGCGGACAATCTGCCGCACGAACTCGCCATGGCGGCGCAGACTGCGGCGCTTGGCACCGTCACCGTACAGGCGACCGATACCGACGGCGATATCGCCACGGGCGTCGTCACGGTGCAGGTGATCGACGATATTCCCTCAGCCTCGGTCGAACCGAGCCAGGCCGTTGCCGAAGGCGCGACGGTTACGGGGACGCTCGACTTCGTCCCGGGCGCCGATGGCGCCAGCGTGACTCATATCAACGGCACCGTCCTGGTCTTCGGCGGCGACAACTTCTCTCAAGCGATCGACATCGGCAACGGCACGATCAAGGTAAAGGCGGACGGCAGTTACAGCTTTACCGCTGACGCCTCGGTCGTCGGTCCCGGGGCGGCGTCGGCTTCGTTCACCGTGACCGACGGTGACGGCGACCCGGCAACCTCGACGATCAGCTTCACGATCACCGACGCCAACGTCCCGACCGCCGGCACAACGCTTGCTTCGGTCGATGACGACGCGCTGTCGGGCGGCAATCCCGGCGGCACCGGCGATCTTCCTGACGCCAACGACGACGGCGACAACAATCAGGCGACGTTCGGAGGTGTGCTGGTCCACAATTTCGGGGGCGACGGCGCAGGCTCGATCGGCTTCGCTGCCATGAACGGAACGACGGGCACCGTCGGCACCGAAACCGTGACCTATGGCTGGAATGGCTTGACGAACACGCTGACGGCCACGGGGCCGCGCGGCGTGCTGTTCACGGTGCAGGTTACCGATACCGCGACCGGTGCCTATAAGGTCACGCTGCTCGACAATGTCCTGCATGCCACGGGCAATGCGGAAAATGACGCGACCGCAACGCTCAGCTATACGGTCACCGACGCCGACGGTTCGCCGGCGACGGGTTCGCTGCAGATCACCTTCGATGACGATACGCCCACCTTGGGGGTGATTCCGAACGGTGCCACTTCGAACAATCCCGCGGCCGTGACCACGACGGGTGCGATTCCCTTCTCGGTCGGTGCCGATTCGCCGGCAACGGTTGGCACAATCACCGCGAATGTCAGCGGCATGACCTCGGGCGGCCACACGCTCGTGACCAATCAGTCGGGCAACGTGCTGACGGCCTATGCCGACACCGATAATGACGGCATCTATGATCCGGGTACCGACACCGCGGTGTTCACGCTCACCGTCAATCCGGGAACGAGCCAATATGTGTTCGACCTGCTCGCACCGCTTGACGGCGATGTGGTCAATACGCCGATCAGCGGCGCGTCTTCCTTCGGTGCCGGTCCCACGCAATCGCAGATCCTGACCGGCGGCGGCGGCGATGTTTCCGTCGTGGCCGGGTGGATGACCAGCGGCGCCTTCAACGCAGCGACCTGGTACAGCACGGGCGCGACCAATCCCGCCGGATTGACGCTTTCCAGCGTAAACGGTTCGACGGGCGGCTGGGGCATTGCCAATAATAATTTCAACAATGGCGAGTTCATGCGCTTTGACTTCGGCGCGCCGGCTGAGGATTTTGATGGCCCTGGCGGCTATACACCGCCGCCCGCGATATTGCCCGAGATCAGCTATGCGACATTCAGCCTGACAAACTTCGCTGCAGCCGACACGCTGCAGCTCGTCGTCCACTATACCGACGGCACGTTCGGCAATCTGACGACCGCTGGCAATGTCGGCACGCTGAACCTGCAGGCGCCGGCTGGCAAGTTCATCGACTGGATCGATATCTACGGCCAGAGCGTCGGCGGCGGCGGCGGCAAGATCAGTCTGACCAACGCGGGCGTCACGACGACGACGGTTGCCGAAACGATCGGTTTCACCGTCACGCTCACCGATGCGGACGGCGACCCGGTCACGGGGGACTTTTCGGTCAGTATTGCCGATGGTGCGCCGATCGCCGTGAATGACGATATCTCGCTGACCGAAGGCGGACCGAGCTTCGTCGTCTTCGACGTCGACACGAACGACAATCCCGGCCCAGACGGCTTCGGCAGCCGCACCTTCACCAGCGTGACCGGGACTTATGGTTCGCTCACGCTCAACGGTGACGGCACGCAGACCTACACGCTGAATGCAACCGGTCAGGCCGCGATTGATGCGTTGCCGCCGGGTCAGACGCTGACCGATATCTTCAACTATACGTTGACCGACACCGACGGCGACAGCGATTCGGCGCGCGTAACCGTGACGCTGACCGGCTCCGACGACGGCGTGACGATCACCAACCTGACCCCCGAGGCGCAGGGCGGTGACGTGACGGTCGATGAAGATGATTTGCTGACCGGTTCCTCGCCCAACGCTGCGGCGCTGACGGCGACCGGAACGTTCAACATCTCGGCGCCCGACGGTGTCGCCAATCTGTCGGTGCACGGGACGCAGGTGATCGCGAACGGCGTATTTACCGCCGCGACGATCACCACGCCGCTTGGCAACACGTTGAAGATCACCGCCTATAACGCCGCAACGGGCGAGGTCAGCTATACCTATACGCTGAATGCCGCCGAAACCCACGCGACGGGCGCGAACGAAAATAGCCTGTTCGAGAATTTCACCGTCTCGCTCACCGACACCGACGGCGACACCACCAGCAGTACGCTGGCCGTGAACATCATCGATGACGTCCCGACTGCACGGCCCGATGCCGACATCATCGTCGCCGAGGATGCCGCGGCGGTGGGCGGCAATCTGCTGACCAACGACACGCGCGGCGCCGATGGCGCGACGGTCACGTCGGTAACGATCGGCGCGACAACCACCGCGATCGCGCCGGCTGGCACGACGACGATCACGACCGCGAACGGCGTTTATACCTTCACCGCGGCGGGCGTGTGGACCTTCGACCCGAATCCGGTGAACAATGCCGCAGCGGTCAATGCGGGCTTCAGCTACACGATCACCGACAGCGACGGCGATCCGTCGACGTCGACGCAGGTGATCAGCCTGACCGACGGCGCCAATCCCATCGGGGGCGGATCGATCACGCTGGCGCTCGACGACCAGAATCTGTCCGATGGCTCGACCCCGGCGGGTCCGGATTCGGCGAACGGAACGCTCGTTTTCACGCCCGGCGCGGACGCGATTGCCTCGATCGTTTTCGCAGCCAGCCTCGCCGGCCTCGGCGGCGGACTGACCTGGGTGCGCGTCTCCGACACGCAGATCACTGGATCGGACGGCGCGCGGCTCGTCGTGACGCTCGACCTGGTGCGCGTCGGCAGCAATGCATCGGTCACCGCGACGCTCAACGACAATTATGACGACCATCCGGGCGTCAATGTCGATGATCTCGTCAACCTGGGTTCGGTCGGCGTCGTTGCCACCGACACCGATGGCGATACGGCGACCGGCACCGTCACGGTTACCGTTTCGGACGATTTGCCGACCGTGACGCTTACCGCGAACGATACGAACAGCGTCTTGCTCACGACGCAGGATGCCGAGACGATCGGCGCGGCCATCTCCGACACCGCGACTTCGACCGCGAACTTCGGCGGCGTCTTTGTGCTGAACTCGGCCTATGGTGCCGATGGCGCGGGCACGACGACGCTCAATTATTCGCTCGGCCTCGCTGTCGCGAACGGCGGTCTTGCAAGCCTTTCGAGCAACGGCGCGGCGATCCGCCTGTACACCCAGCCCGACGGTTCGATCGTCGGTTCGACTTCGGCAACCCCGGCAGGCGTTACCAGCGCGAACACGATCTTCTCGCTCGCGGTAAACGCAGGGGGCGCGGTCACGCTGACCCAGTTCGCCGAAATCGATCATGCGACGCCCGGCAACACGGCTGGACCCTATGATGGGCAGTTTGCGACGCTCGCGAACAGTCTCGTCAACCTGACCGGCACGGCGACGATCACCGATGCCGATGGCGACACCCGGACCAGCACGACGTCGATCGACCTCGGCGGCAACATCCGCTTCGCCGACGATGGCCCGTCGATCGCGGTCGCGGCTCCGCTGCCGATCCTTACGGTCGACGAATCGAACTTCGGCGCCAATGCGATGAGCGCTGCGGTGTTCACGACCAATTATGGCGCCGATGGCCCGGGGACCGTGACCTATGCGCTCGGCATCAACGCCGGCTCGACCGGTCTCGTCGACACGGCGACGGGACAAGCCGTCGTGCTGACGCTGGTCGGCAATCAGGTGGTCGGCACCGCCGGCGCAGGCGGCCCGACGGTCTTCACTGTTGCCGTCGACGCCAGTGGCAACATCACGCTCGATCAGATTCGCGCGATCGCGCACGACGTCGATGGCGGCCCCGGCGCGGCACATGACGATGCGAAAACGCTCGCCGCCGCCAATCTGATCACGGTCACTGGAACAATTACCGATGGTGACGGCGACAGCGCCAAGGCCACGATCAATATCGGCCAGCAGCTGACGTTCAAGGACGATGGTCCGACGACGACCGCGGATTCGGGGACGACCACCGAAGCGACGCTCGATTTCAACGCGGCCTTCGTGATCGATTTCTCGGGCAGCATCGACAACACCGAACTCAATACCCTGCTCAGCGCGGTTCGCGAAGCCGGCCTGCTGCTGTTCGGCAGTTCCAGCGGCAATGTCTCGATCCGCCTCATCGGCTTTTCATCGACTGCCAGCAATCTTGGTGTCTTCACCGATCCGGTGAGCTTCGTGAACGCCGTCGATGGCTACAACCCGGCGGAGGGCGGGAGCAGGCCTTTCAATGACGGCACCGACTTCACCGCCGGTATCGAGACCTTGATGGACTTTTATGTCCCCAGCCCGACCGCCAGCAACCAGGTCTTCTTCCTCAGCGACGGCAATCCGAACGAACAGACGGGAACCGGCGGCAATTCGCTCGCCGACGCGACGCGGGCCGACTGGATCAATTTCGTCAACGCCGGTAACGTCAATGTCACCGCGATCGGCGTCGGTGACGGGATCAGCGTTCCGCGGTTGCAGGACGTCAATGTCGACGGCGGTCCGGCCCCGATTGTGGTGACCGATTTCGACGACCTTGTTGCGACGTTGCTCGACGCCGTGGTGGCGTTGCCGGTCAGCGGCGACCTTGATGCCAACGACAATTTCGGCGGCGACGGTGGCCGGATCCTGTCGATCACGGTTAGCGGCACGACCTATACCTGGGATGGCAACAACACGATCACCCGGACGGGTACCCTCACGGGCAATGTGGCGGGCAACAGCATCTCGGCGACGACGCCGGAGGGCGCCACGCTGACGCTCAACTTCGCGACTGGAATCTGGTCCTATGCTCCCGACGCCACCCCCACGGCGGCAACGGAGATATTCAACTATTCGGTGATCGATGGCGATGGCGACACGGCGGGCTCGACCCTGACCGTGACGGTGGTCGACGGCGGCGGCCCCGGCGGCGGCAATATTGCGAGCGCGGACATCGTCATCACCAATGCCAGCGGCTCGGGTGCGGCGATCCAGATCGCCGAAGCGGCGCTGCTTGCCAACGACCAGGCCGGCACGGCGATTACCGGGGCGGCGAGCAATATTACCGACGCGACCGGTGTGACGCGCGGCGGCGGGAATTTCACCTTCACCGACAACGACACGGACGGCGGCAGCTTCTTCTACGCGACCACGCCGACGGATACGGCACGCGTTACCGTCAATCGTGCGCAAGCGGGTGAGACGCAGCTCGATGGCACCAGCGCCAACGATATCCTTGTCGGCCGCGACGGTGCCGACGACACGATCGTCGGCAAGACCGGCAGCGACTATATGTATGGCCTTGGCGGCAACGATACCTTCAACCTCGCCAACGGTCACTTCGGCGCGGGCGAATTTATCGACGGCGGCGCCGGGACCGACAGCATCGTGCTGACCAATGCGACCACGGTGAACTTCACGACCGGTGCGATCATCGGTGTCGAGACGCTGACCGGCAGTGGCAGCAACGACAGCGTGACGATGTCGGCGCAGCAGTGGGCCGCATTCAACACGATCAATCTGGCGGGTGGCAGCGACACGCTGACCGTCACTTTCAGTGGCGCGCTGGATATTTCCGGGGCTTCCGCAACGGCGGTCAGCAACGTCGAAACGGGTAATCTGAGTGGTAGCGGCGGCGCGGATGCGATCACCCTGACGGGCGCGCAACTGGACGCGATCCTGAATGGCTCCGGGACAATCGATCTCGGCGGCGGTGCGGACACGATCAATCTCACCTCGACCTCAAGCGATTTGAATGCGCTCGCCAACGCTGGCCTGTCCGGCGTCGAGGTGATCTCGGCGGCCGGGGCTGGCGCAGGCGTGACGATTACCCTCGGCAACCAGACCGAAGCCTTGACCATCGTCGGTTCGGCGAGCGGCGACACGCTTACCGGCGGTTCCGGCATCGACACGATCTCGGGCGGCGCCGGTGCCGATACGATCACCGGCGGCGGCGGTGCGGATGTGCTGACCGGCGACGCCGGCAACGATCGCTTCCTGCTCGCTAACGGAAATTTTGTGGCGGGCGAGTCGATCAACGGCGGGGCCGACAACGACACGATCGAGCTGACCAACGCCACGGCGGTCGATTTTACGACGGGCACGATCAGCAGCATCGAAACGCTGACCGGCAGCACCGGTCTCGACAATGTGACGATGTCGATAGCGCAATGGCTGTCGTTCAGCGCGATCGACCTTGGTGGAAACACCAATGATGTGCTGACCATCACCTTCAGCGGCGCGGTGAACCTCACCGCCGCCAGCCTCCCGGCGGTCAGCAATGTCGAAGTCGGCAATATCACCGGCAGCAGCGGGGCGGACACGCTGACGCTGACCGGGGCTCAGCTCGACGCGATCATTCAGGCGAGCGGCACGATCGACCTTGGCGGCAATGCAACCGACACCATCGTTCTGACTTCGACCTCGGCCGACCTGAACGGTCTTGCCGATGGCAGGCTGGTGAATGTCGAGGCGGTTTCCGCATCGGGTGCGGCGGCTGGCGTAACGATCAACCTCGGCAATCAGGCCGAAACGATCGCCATTACGGGCTCGGCGAACGGCGACGCGATCACCGCGAGCACCGGGACGAACAGCGTCGTCAATGCGGGGGCGGGCGCCGATACGGTCACCATCAACGCTGGCGCACTCACCCCGCGCAACTGGACGGTCGATCTAGGCAGCGATGCCGCAGCGGACAAGATTGTGTTCAATCACGATGCTGTTGGCACCGGCGATGATACGGTTGTGACCGTTTCGAGCTTCAATGTCGCGCAGGACAAGATTGCGGTCTCCGTTGCCGGAACAAGCGAAACCGATGGGACTTTCGTGACCGTGACCGGGACCCAGACCAACATCGCTGCCGGGACTGAAATCATCGAACTGGTCAACAATTCGTGGGTCACCACATCGCTCGGCAACGACGGAAACGGATCGACGATCGAAGGGTTTATCCAGGCCGCGACGAACGCGATCCCGACCGGGACCTATACGTTTATCGTCTATTCCGATGCAACGGGCACGGCCAATGCCGGCATCTATTCGGTGACGATCAGTGACGCCACCGATCCCGGCAACAACGGCATGGTGGTCGAGCATATCATGACCATCAACGGCGTTGGCTATGGCAATCTGTCTGCTGCCAACTTCGTCGGCGCCGCCGATCCGATCATCCTCGACCTTAATGGCGATGGCTATTCCTTTGGCCCGACAGCAGCGTTCGATATCAACGCCGATGGCGCGGCCGACCGGGTAACGTGGAATTCGTCGAACGACGGCATTCTCGCCGTCGACCTCGACGGCAACGGCACCATCGACAACGGGACCGAAATCTTCACCCCCGGCTTCGGTGGTGGGACGTTTGCGAACGGTGTCGCGGCGCTGGCGTCGCTCGACGACAATGGCGACGGGGTGGTCGATGCGAACGACGCCGCCTTCGCCAAGCTGCTGGTCTGGCAGGATGCCAATGCCGACGGCGTCAGCGATGCCGGCGAGCTTTCGGGCCTCGCCGATCATGGCATCGTCTCGATCGCCACGGGCGCGGCGCATGCCGACGAAACGATCGACGGCCAGACAGTGACCGCGCGCGGTACCTTCACCCGGGCCGACGGGTCGACCGGCGACTATATCGAAGCCCAGCTCGATACGCAGCTCGGCACCCGTGCCTCGGCGCGCGAGGCCGAAGATGTTCAGCGTTCTGCGGGCAATCAGGCGCTCACGAGTTCGCTGGTCGCCGCCTCGCTCGTTGCCGTTGTGAGCGAAGCCCAGCCCGACAATGTCGCACCGCAGCCGGTGGCAACGGAGGAGGCGCAGGTCGTCGTGCCGACGGAAACGGGGGCCGCAGTGGCTGCGCCCTTCGCACCAGCCGGGACCGCTTCGGGGATTGCCGGCGACAGTCTTTCGGAGACGCCGAAAGCCGCCACGCCCGATCATTCGGCAACACTGCATTCCGAGGATCATAGCGCTGCCTCGATCGACGACGCGCAGGACAGCGGCTGGCGCACCGAAACCGGCGGCAATAGCGACCCCGCCGATTCGGACTCGCTGTTCGATATGATCGCCGACCGGGGACCGTCGGACACCGGCGTGATGGACGGCCTGCTTGCGCTGGGCGCCTTGCCCGCCGCAGCGGCGCCTGCCGGCGCCGACGTCGCGGCGCATGATCCGGCGGCCGTCGCGGTGCTCGCAGAGGTTATGGAAACCGGCGCGGTCGACCATCTGATCAACGCCATCGTGGGCAGCGGCGAACCGGTTCAGGTCGCCGCCAGCGAGACGCCGGCCTTCGATCTGGCGCAGTTCCTCGATCAGAAGGTGGCGCCGGATGTAGCGTTCCCGATCAGCCAGCCTTTGGAGCAGGATCTTCACAATATGGCGGCCGCCTGATCGGCATTTTTGGACCAATATTGCTTATAATAACGGGAGGGCGAGACGAGCATGGCACATCAACCGGGAAAATGGATGGCGGGGGCAATTGCCACGCTGGCCTTCGCCCAGCCGGGCAGCGCATTGGCGCAGACGCTCGCTGACCAGCCGATCGGCCAGGTGCGAACCGAGGTTCAAACCCGCTATGATGCGGCGCTGGCGCTGACGACGGACCGCTCGGTCGTTGCCGCCAACAGCAACGTCTATACCTGGGCTTCGGAAGCGAAGGTCCAGTGCGGCATTGCAAAGGGCTTTCTGAAGTCGAACATCAAGGACGCCGAAAGCCTGCGGCGCTGCGATTTCGCTTATGGCATGATGACGCGTGGGCCGCAGCCGGCACCCGAAGCGCCGCTCGTGCCGCCTGCCCCGCCAACGACGGAAAATTGCCCGCCGGAGGTCGCGTCGACCTTCTTCTTCGACTGGAATTCGACCGTCGCGCCTGCGGACGCGGGCCAATCGGCCGCTTTCATGGCCGAAAACCGGACGCGCTGCGGCTGGCGCAGCTTCACGGTCGTTGGTCACACCGACCGGTCGGGCTCCGACAGCTATAATGAAGGTCTGGCGCTGCGCCGTGCGCGCGTGATCGCCGACATGATGGGTGCCGCGGGCATTCCGGCCGATGCCATCGCGGTGTCGGGCATGGGCGAGCGCAAGCCGCGCGTCCAGACTGTGGACGGCCAGCGCACGCCGGAGAACCGGCGCGTTGAAGTTGAAGTGAACGGGACGGGGGGACAGTGATGAAACCGCAATATAAGCTCGCCGGCTTTGCCTCGGCCATCGCCATATCCTTGTTCGCGAGTTCGGCCTTTGCCGAACCCACCACCATGCAGAATGTCATGGCGGTCGCGATCGATTCCAATCCGCAGATCAATCAGGCGGAAATGAACAAGCAGGCGATCGAGTTCGAACTCGAGCAAGCGAAAGGCCTGTATTTGCCGCGCGTCACGCTCGAAATGTCGGCGGGCGTTCGCCGGCTCGAAAATGCGACGCGGCGCAACCTCGGTATCGCCAACGACGAGCTGTATCCGCTCGAAGCCTCGCTCCGCGCCGACCAGACGCTGATCGATTTCGGCCGGCGCCATGGCGAAAAGCTGCGTCAGGCGGCGCGCGTCGATGGCGCTGCGCTGCGCGTGCTTGAACGGTCCGAGTTCATTGCCCTGCAAACCGCGCGGCAATATCTCGATGTCCTGCTGCAGCAGCGCGTCGTCGCCGCGGCGGAAGACAATATGACCTTTCACAACAGCCTGGTGTCCGACCTGTCGAGCGGCGTCACCGCCGGCTCGATCAGCGTCGCAGATCTTCAGCAGGCGCAGGAACGCGCGAAGGCGGCCAGCGTCCGTGTGTCGGAAGCGAAGGAAGCCCTCCAGAATGCGAAAATCGAGCTGCTCGCGCTGAGCGGGCTTCAGGTCGATGACGTGCAGATGCCGCCCGCGATGGCGGAAAAGCTGCCCGTCAGCCTCAGCGAAGCCGTTGGCCTGACCCGGTCGCGGCATCCCAAGGTGCTGGAGGCACAGGCCGACGTCGATGCGTCCAATGCCGACGCCGCGAAAGCGAAAGGCGATTTCTTCCCGACCATCGGCCTCGAATTGTCGGGCCGGATCGGTGACGATATCGACGCGTTCCGCGGCGAGACGAACGACCTTTTGGGCCGCGTCGTCATGCGCTGGGATATTTTCGATGGCGGGATCAACCGCGCGAAATATCAAGAAATGGTCCGCCGTGCGAGCGAGAGCCGCTTCCGCCTGCACGAAACCGAGCGCAATGCGGAGGCCGACACCCGCCGCGCGTGGAATAGCCGCGAAACCCAGACTGCGGTGTTCCGCGACCTCGTCGACCAGAGCAAGTCGACCGACGAGTTGCTCATTTCCTATCGCGAGCAATTTTCGGTCGGCCGCCGGTCGTTGCTCGACGTTCTCGATGCGCAGAACACGCGCTTTAACGTTCAGGTCCGGGCCGAAACGGCGCGTTTCTCGGAGATGTTTGCTGTCTATCAGGTGCTGGCATCGACCAACAGCCTGCTCGAGGCTTTCAACCTGACCGCCCCCGAATCGCGCCGTGTCTATGCGCGTGAAAAAGTGGGTTATGGTCCGCCGGCACCCGCCGAACTCCAGCGTCGCCGTTACCCGCAATAATTTATTAGTGGATTGATTCTAAGTAGAAAATATCAATATGGTGCAGGATCAATCCTCCATAGCGCGTATCGGCAAAGAGGTGCCGGGCGATCCGTTGATCGCCTGCATCCTCTTTGTCGCGCAGCATTTCGGCCAGAATTTTCAGCGCGGCGCGCTGTCGGCGCTGGCGCGCGATGAAAGGGGCTTCCTCCCCTTTCATCAGGCCGAAGCCGCGCTCGACCTGTGCTTCATCAACAATGAGCAGATCCATGCGCGCAAGGTGAGGAACTTTGCCCGCGACCTGCCCGCGATCATCCGCCGCAAGGACGCGTCGTGCGCGGTGCTGATCGAAGCGCGCGATAGCCAATATCTCGTCTGGGAGCCCGGCGCCGATGCGCCGGTCTGGGCCGACGAAACCAGCGTCGAAGAGAGCTACGCGGGGCAGGCGGTCGCCGTCGCCGCCGATCCCACCGCGATCCGCGCCGAAGAACGGCCGTGGGACGAGGCCACGAAGCGCCACTGGTTCTGGAGTGAGATCCGGCGGATGCGCCGGTCCTTCTACCCGGTGCTCGGCGCGGCGCTGATGATCAATCTGCTCGGCTTTGCCCTGCCGCTGTTCACGATGAACGTGTATGATCGCGTCATCCCGAACAAGGCGGTGTCGAGCCTTTGGGTCCTCGCCGTCGGCGCGCTGCTCGCCTTTGCGGTGGAATTTGCGCTTCGCCTCGCGCGCGCCACGCTTCTCGACGATCTGGGCCGCGAACTCGACGTCAAACTGTCGGAAAAAATCTTCGCGAAGGTGCTGAACATGCCGCTGGCGGACCGCCGTGGCAGCACCGGAATGCTCGCGCGGCGCGTTTCCGAATTTGAATCGGTCCGCGATTTCTTTGCTTCGACGACGATCGTCCTTCTCGTCGACATCGTTTTCCTGTTCCTGTTTCTGATCATGATCGCCGTGCTTGCGGGTTGGCTCGCGCTCGTGCCGCTTTCGATCATCCTGGTGATGGGGGTTGCGGGCTATTTCCTGCAGCGGCGCATGGTGCAGGCCTCGCTCGACAATCAGGCCGACGCCAGCATCCAGCACGCGATGCTGGTCGAAACGATCGGCGGGGCCGAAACGGTCAAGAGCTGCGCGGCCGAGGGTCAGGTGCTGGGCCAGTGGCGCCGGATGGTCGACACCAGCGCGCGCACGCAGGCAACGATGCGCCGGACCGGGGCCGCTGCGATCAATCTTGCGACGCTGGGCCAGCAATTTTCGAGCCTCGCTCTTGTGGTGGGCGGTTTCTATCTGTTCGATGCGGGCAAGATTTCGATGGGCGCGATTATCGCCATCGTCATGCTCGCCGGCCGGTCGATGGCCCCCGTCGGACAGCTCGCCTTCCTGATGACGCGTGGGCGTCAGGCGCTGACGACGATGGCGAGCATCCAGCAGATGATCGAAGCCGACGACGAGCGCCGCATGGGAAGCAGCGCGCTGAACCTGACGATCGACAAGGGCAATGTCGCGGTGGAAGGTCTGTCCTTCACCTATCCGGGCGCGTCAGCGCCGTCGCTGTCGGACATCAATCTGAAGATCGATGCGGGCGAACGGATCGCGATTGTCGGCCGGGTCGCATCGGGCAAATCGACGCTCGGGCGTCTGCTCTGCGGCCTCTATGCACCCGAGGCCGGCAATATCTTCATCGACGGTCTCGACAGCCGCCAGCATTCGCCGATCTATTTGCGCTCGCAGTTCCGTTTTGTCGGGCAGGATGCGGTGCTGTTCAGCGGTTCGATCAAGCAGAATATGCAATTTTGCGCACCGTCGGCCACCGATGCCGAGCTCTTGGCCACGCTGCAATCGATCGGCGCAGACCGGTTCATGGGCCGCGACGAAACCGGGCTCGACCGCGGCACGGGCGAGCGTGGCGGGCAGCTGTCGGGCGGGCAGCGGGGTTTCCTCACCATCGCGCGCGCGCTCGCGTCGCCCTCGCGCCTTTTGTTCCTCGACGAACCGACGGGCGCAATGGACACGCAAAGCGAACGGCTTTTCATCAACGCGCTCGATGCCGCAGTGGCCAAGTCGCAGACCGTGGTCATCGCGACCCACCGCGAGGCGATCCTGCAGATGTGCGACCGCATCATCGTGATCGACGGCGGGCGGATCATCGCCGACGGCCCGCGCGCCGAAGTGCTCGCGCGATCGACGAAGGAACCGACATCATGATCCCAGAGCTCAACATCGGGCGCGACGGCGCCGCCGCGACCGACGCGCCGTGGATTGATGCGGAAACGCTTCGGCCGGGCGCGTCGAAGAGCCTGAAGATCGTCTTGCTGGCCTTCGCGCTGGTGGCCGCGGCGATCCTGTTTGCGTCGACCAACGACCGGCTTTCGCGCGGTTTCGAGAATTGGGTCGCCGGCTGGACCGCCGATCCGGTGGTGACGGCAAAAGCCGCCAAACAAAAGGCGATCGCAAAGCTGATCACCGAAACCGAAACCGACTCGATCGTCCCGACGGCCGAGGGCGCCGATGCGGTTGCGCGCAACGCGTTGCTTCCGGTTTCGGCCCTGCCGGTCGAGGCGGCGCGGCCATTCATCATGCCGACGCTGACGGTGGCGCAGGCGACGAACGCGCAGCGCTGCCTGACGCAGGCCATTTATTACGAGGCGGCGACCGAGTCCGACGCCGGCAAGGCCGCGGTCGCGCAGGTCATCCTCAACCGGATGCGCCACCCCGCCTATCCCAATACCGTGTGCGGCGTGATCTATCAGGGCAGCTCGCGCCCCGGCTGCCAGTTCAGCTTTGCGTGCGACGGCGCGATGAGCCGTCCGCCCGTACCCGCCCTGTGGCGCCGCTCGGCCGAGATCGCCCGCGCGGCGCTGAGCGGCCATGTCGAAACCAGCGTCGGCATGGCAACGCACTATCATGCCGATTATGTCCTGCCGCGCTGGGCGCCGAAGCTGACCAAAATCGAGCAGATCGGGGCGCATATTTTCTATCGCTGGCCGGGCAATTGGGGGAAGCCGCGGGCTTTCTCCGACGCTTATGCCGGCGCCGAATGGATCCCGGCGTTCAGCCAGCTCTATCATGGTAGCGCGGCAACCGAGGGTCTTCCGGGCGAAATCGTGGCGACCGATGCGGTGGCTCCGGTTCGCGATCCGACCGACCGCCGCACCGATACCGACGTCGGCGGCCGGGTCGATGTGACCAAAGGCTGGGTTCCGAATATTCCCGATCCCACCCAGAGCAAATCGCGGTTCGACAGCCTGACGAGCCAGCAGGGCGTACAGCCTGCGCTCGACGCGGCGGCCGGTAAATAGAGGCGCATGTCATGTTGAAATTCTGGCAGCGTTTGCGCGGTAGCGAACAGATCATGGTCGCCGCCGCCGCCGGTTTTGTCCTGTTCCTGTCGTGGGCGAGCATCGCGCGTGTCGACGAAGTGACGCGCGGGCAGGGCCGTGTCATCCCCTCGTCAAAGGTCCAGATCATCCAGTCGGCCGAACCTTCGACGATCCGCGAAATCCTCGTCCGCTCGGGGCAGACGGTGAAGAAGGGCCAGTTGCTGGTCCGCCTCGACAACACATCGTCGCAGTCCGAACTCGGCCAGCTCGAAACCGAGAATGCGCGGCTGGGGCAGCGCGCCGCGCGCCTTGCCAGCGAAGGCGGCGGGGCCGGATGCACCGGCGAAAGCTGCGGCGACGAAATGCGGTTGGCGCAGGTGCGGCGTTCGTCGCTGCAAAGCCAGCTCGCCGCGCTCTCCGCCGGGGTCGAGCAACGCCGCCGCGATATGGGCGAAGCGCAGGCCACCGCCTCGTCGCTCGAGAGCAGCCTGCGTCTCGCACGCCAACAGGTCACGATGCTCGAACCGCTTGCGGCCAAAGGCGTCGTTCCGCAGACCGAACTGCTGACGGCGCAGCGCGAAGTGGTCGATATCCAGGGCCGCCTCGCCGCCGCGCGCCAGGCGATTTCGCGCTCGCAGGCGGCGGTTCAGGAGGCGGGCGCCGAAGTGTCGCGCGCGCGCTTCGACTTCCAGCAGGAGGCGCTCAACGAGCGCAGCCAGCTGACGACCAAGATGGCGGTCAATCAGGAAACGATCCGCGGCGCCGAAGGGCGGCTCGCGCGATCCGAAATTCGTTCGCCGACGCGCGGGGTCATCAACGACCTGCTCGTCAACACCGTCGGCGGCTATGTGAATGCGGGCGAAAAGATCATGCAGGTCGTGCCGTTGGGCGACAAATTGCTGATCGAAACGCGCGTGACGCCGCGCGATATCGCCTTCATCAAGGTCGGCGACCCCGCCAACGTCAAGGTGACGGCCTATGATTTCTCGATCTACGGCGGGCTGAAGGGCCGGGTCGTGCGCGTCTCCGCCGACAGCATCTATGACGAGGTCGAGCGGCAGGCCTATTTCACCGTCGTGGTCGAGACGAGCAATAGCTATCTGGTGTCGAACGGCCGCCGCCTGCCGATCACCCCGGGCATGCTGTGCGACGTCGAAATCGTGACCGGGAAGAAATCGGTGTTGAGTTACCTGCTCAAGCCGGTCTTGAAGGTCAGCGGATCGGCACTCACCGAACGCTGATTGTTCAGCGCCAGCGTATAGCTTTTCTGCGATGCCGGAAGCGCGACGAGGTTCGGTGACGGCTGCGTGCCGCGATAGGCATGCACCCAGCGCTGGTTTCCGCTGAACGACAGGACGGGGCGCACTGCATTGGCCTGACTGCCATCGTAAAGGCGGTCGGTCACATTATCGAGCACGAGCTTCCCTGCATCGGTCTGGACAAGCAGGAACGCATGATCGGCATTCGCCGCAAGGTCGCGGAGAAGAACCAGCTTCATCCGGTCGGGATCGACCCCGGCGGCGCGCAGCATCTGCATTTTCAGGATCGCGAAATCCTCGCAATCGCCGCTGCCGCGCGCGATCGTCTGTTCGGCGGTCGCCCAGAAATCGCGCTGACGATAGTTGCGGTCGTCGTTCACATAGGCGATCTCGCGGTTCACCCACTGATTGACCCGCGCCAGCAGTTCCTTTTCGCCAAGACCCGGCGACGCATGGGCGCGGCGCAGCTTGCCCTGCATCAGCGCGGCGGGTGCGGCGCGGCGGACATGATCCCAGCGATCGTCGAAACGCGTCCGCTTGACCGGGATCGCCCGCGTGCCGAGTTCGGCCGCCGGATCATCGTCCGCGCCGGTTTCGGGGGCGGGGCCAAAGATCGATTGCGCATTGCAGTTGGCGATGCCGGGCAGCGCGAAGGAAACCGGCGCGCGGCTCGCGGGCTCGAGCGTCATGCGCGCCGGAAATGTGCCCAGGCCGGCGGTGGTCAACACGGGAGCGTTAGGGGCCGCGGCCGACCCGCCCTGCTGATCCGACCGGATGCGGTCGAGCGCACTCGGCGCGCCGCCCAATATGGCGCGCGATATGTCCATCGGTGCTGGCGAAGCAGAGCTTGAGGCGACCGGACACATCGCCTTGCTGCCCGGCAACGCCTTCGCGTTGAGCAGCTTGGACGAGGCATGGGCGGCCGACGGCGCCAGCGCCATAGCGGCAATCGCGATGGAAACAGGAAACCACCGCGACTCGCCAGCGACAAGATGGGCATATGTTCTCATGCTCCCGCATTTGCCGGGGCGGGATGAGGATAAGCTTCATGGCGATAGTAAACGCCCTATTCAGCATAATGCCGGAAAATGGGCGTTTGCGCGGTGGCGCTAGCTGCGCGGCTTGAGGGTGAGCGGGAGGCCTGCGGTCAACAGGACGACTTCGTCGGCCGCTGCTGCGACCGATTGATTGAGCTGTCCGGCGGCATCGCGAAACTGCCGCGCCAGCGCATTGTCGGGCACGATGCCCAGCCCGACTTCGTTGGCGACGAGGATCAGCGCCCCTTCGAAGCGGGCGATCGCAGCGCATAATTCGCGCCCTGCGCGCGGAATATCGGCGTCGGCGAGGAGCAGGTTCGACACCCACAGCGTGAGGCAGTCGACCAGCACGACCGCTTGGGGATCGTTCCATGCGTCGATCGCGGCGGGCAGGTCGCGCGGTGCTTCGACGGTGCGCCAGCGCGCATCGCGGTCGGCGCGGTGGCGCGCGATGCGCTCCTGCGTCTCGTCGTCGAAGGCTTCCGCCGTCGCGACGAACACCGGATCGCCTGCCATCGCTTCGGCGCGGCTCTGCGCATAGCGGCTCTTGCCCGATCGCGCGCCGCCCAGCACGAAGAGCGACGATCCGGTCACGCGCCGTCCCGCGCGAGCCGAAGCAGGCCGTCGATATCGGCATGGGCCGACAGGTCGGCGGCAATCTCGTCGAGCGCCGCATCGACATCGGCGCGATAGTCGCGGCCGCTGCCCGCGAGGCCGACGCGCTCGAGCAGCGCACGGCGCAGGTCGGCCGAAGCGAACAGGCCGTGCAGATAGGAGCCGATCACATGGCCGTCGCGGCCGATCGCGCCGTCATTTGCACCGCCGTCCAGCACCGCGAAGGGCTGTGCGGCACCCGGACCGCGGGTTTCGCCCATATGCATCTCATATCCCTCGATTCCGGCGCCCAGCGCCTCACCGCGCACCCGGCGCAATGTCTTGGCGGGCGAGAGCGTCGTCTCGACGTCGAGCAGGCCCAGCCCGTCGACCGCGTCCGGCGCCCCCTCAATCCCGAGCGGATCTGCGATCCGGCGGCCGAGCATCTGGTATCCGCCGCAAAGCCCGATGATCAGTCCCCCGCGCCGGTGATGCGCCTTGATATCGATATCCCATCCCTCGGCGCGCAGCGCCGCGAGGTCGGCGATCGTCGCCTTGGAGCCAGGCAGGACGATCATCGCTGCTTCGGCGGGGATCGGCCGCCCCGGCGGCACCATGACGATCTCAACCCCGGATTCGAGCTTGAGCGGGTCGAGATCGTCGAAATTCGAGATGCGCGGCAGGATCGGACAAGCGACCAGCTTGCGGCCCTCGCGCGGGTCGGCCGGGCGCTCGAGGATCACCGCATCCTCGCTCGGCAGGCGCGCCGCCGCCGCCAGCCACGG
The DNA here is from genome assembly GCF_059415685.1 of Sphingopyxis sp. GW821-FHT10B01. NCBI lineage: Bacteria > Pseudomonadati > Pseudomonadota > Alphaproteobacteria > Sphingomonadales > Sphingopyxidaceae > Sphingopyxis > Sphingopyxis sp. GW821-FHT10B01. The sequence continues at coordinate 798,588 of NZ_JBWKNS010000002.1, forward strand.
AATGACGCCGAAGCCCGGCCAGCCGCTGCGCCGCTCGATCTCGCGATAGCCATCCTCGAACAGCGCCGGATCGCCGCGGAACTTGTTGATCAGGAAACCGCGGATCATCGCAGCGTCTTCGGGGTCGATCACCGCGCGCGTCCCGACGACCGACGCGATCACGCCGCCGCGGTCGATATCGCCGATCAATACGACCGGGACGCCCGCGGCGCGCGCGAAGCCCATATTGGCGATGTCGCCTGCGCGGAGGTTGATTTCGGCGGGCGATCCGGCGCCCTCGACGACGACAAGGTCGCAATCCGCGCGCAGCCGGTCATAGCTTTCGAACACTTCGCGCAGCAGCGCGCCGCGCGCTTCGCGAAAATTGCCGCTGCCCAGCGTCCCGCGCACCCGGCCGTGGACGATCAGTTGCGATGTGCGGTCGGCCTGCGGCTTCAGCAGCACCGGGTTCATGTCGCTGTGCGGTTCGACGCGGCATGCGATCGCCTGTAACGCCTGCGCGCGCCCGATCTCGCCGCCGTCGATCGTGACCGCGGCATTGTTCGACATATTCTGCGGCTTGAACGGCCGGACACGAAGGCCGCGATTGGCGAAGGCACGGCACAGACCTGCAACAAGCACCGACTTGCCGACGTCGGAGCCGGTGCCCTGCAGCATCAGCGCAGCCATGAGACGGCTCCCGCGATCAGCCACAGCAGCAGGCAGGTGCGAACATAGACGGCGAGCGCGCGGTCGATATCGTCCCCGCCCGCATCGCTGTCGCCCTCGCCGATCCATGGTTTGTCGTACATGGCGCCGTCATAGGCGATCGGCCCCGCCAGTCGAAGCCCCAGCGCCCCCGCCATGGCCGCCTCGGGCCAGCCGGCGTTGGGCGACGCATGGTTGCCCGCATCGCGCCACAGGATGCGCCATCCGCCGCCGCCTGCAAGACAGAGGAGCAGGCCCGAAAGCCTTGCGGGGACCAGATTGGCGAGGTCGTCGAGGCGCGCCGCGGCCCAGCCGAAGGCGCACCAGCGTTCCTCGCGGTGCCCGATCAGGCTGTCGGCGGTGTTGATCGCCTTATAGGCCCAGATGCCGGGAAGGCCGAAGACGAGCAGCCAGAAGAGCGGCGCGGCGACTCCGTCGCAAAAGCTTTCGGCGAGGCTTTCGATCGCGGCCCGTGCAACGCCGGCCTCGTCCAGCGTCGCGGTATCGCGGCCGACGATCATGCCGACGGCGGCGCGCGCGCCGGGCAGGTCGCCGCCGTCGAGCGTGTCGGCGACCGCGCGAACATGGTCGAACAGGCTGCGCTGCGCGAGCGCGGGCCAGGCGAGGATGGCGACCGCCACCCAGCCCCACGCACCGAGCGACGCGATCAGCATGTGCTGGAGCACCCAGGCGGGCCCCACCGCGACAAGCAGCAGGAGAAGGAGCGTGAGCACACCGAGCGCGCGCCGTGCGGCGAAGCCATGGTCGCGGCGATTCCAGCGCATCTCACACCGGTCGATCAGGCGCGCGAACAGGCCGACGGGGTGGCCGATGCGGCGATAGAGAGCGCGCGGCCAGCCAAAAGCGGCGTCGAGCGCGAGCGCGGTGAGCGCGACGGGTTCAGCCATCGGTCAGAGCCGCGTCCAGCCGTGCGAGCGCGCCGGTATCGGCGGGTAGGCCGAGGCGCAGCCAGCGCGGCTGATCGGCGAAGGGACGCGTCAGGATCGCGCGCCCCGCGAGCCTTTCGAACAACGCGTGCGCATCGTCGACCTCGATCAGGCGAAAAAGCGGACAGGCGCCCGTCGGCCGATGGCCCCGGCGCACCAGCATCGCGTCGAGCGTCGCGGCCTCGACCGGCAGGTCGCGGCGCATTCCCGCAATCCAGTCGGCATCGGCATAGGCGGCGGTGCCGATGGCGATTGCCGCGGCTGACAAGGGCCAGGCGCCAAGCCGCTCGCGCAATGCCGCAACGATGCCATGCGGCGCGACAACAAAGCCGAGCCGCACGCCCGCGAGGCCGAAGAATTTGCCGAAGGACCGGAAGACGATCAGCCGCCGATCATCGTCGACCGACGCCGCGATGCTGTGCGCCGGATCGACATCGGCAAAAGCTTCGTCGACCAGCAACCAGCCGCCGGGACCGCGACCGTCGAGTAGCGCCCGCATCGTCTCGCCGTCCATCAGCCGGCCGTCGGGATTGTTCGGATTGGCGATGATCAGCGTGCCGTCCGGATTCAGCGCCTCGGACCAGCCGGTGGCCATGCTGTCGGCGATCATCTCGCCATGGGTCCGGTAACCGGGCGCGATGTGGCGCGCCGGGCCGCCGATCAGCCCGCCGACAAGACGGAGGCCGATCTCGGTCCCCGGCACCGGGCAGACGTGGCGGGGGTCGACGCCGAAAAAGGAAGCGGCAGCGGCTTCGAGCCGTGTCAGCGCCTCGGGTTCCGGCAACCGCTGCCAGTCGAACGCCATGTCGGCTGCGCCGGGCCATATGTGGGGATTGATCCCCGTCGACAGGTCGATCCAGTCATACCCCTCGTTCGTGCCGAAATGGCGTTTCGCGGCCTCGATCCCACCGCCGTGCCAGGTCCAGCGACCGCTCACGGGCAATGCGCGAGCAGCAATGCGGCAGCGAGCAGAAAGCTTTCGCTGACTTCAATCCCCGCGCCATGCCCGTCGCCCGAGATGCCGCCGATCTTGCGCATCAGCCACCAGCCCCAAAGGAGGAAGATGAGCGGCGTGGCAAGCAACGAGGGCGACGCCCACGCCGCCGCCAACAGCAACACGGCCCAGATGACGAAATCGATCGGCCGCACGGCATTGCGGAAGCGCGAGCCGAGCCCCGCGTGCAAATCGGGCAGCGCGCGCGACCAGACCAGCGGGCCGATCCGCGCGGCAAAGGGGACGAGCGCGATGGCGACAAAGGCGCCGCGGTCCAGCAAGGCGTGGAGCAGCACCAGCTTGGCGATCAGCTGCAGCCCGATCGTCACGACAGCGAAACTGCCGACATGCGGGTCGCCGAGCACGGCGATCAGCCGCTCGCGGTCCTTGTGCGCGGCGCCGCTTGCGTCGGCGATATCGCCAAGCCCGTCGAGATGCAGCGCGCCGGTAACCGCGACCCAGATCAGGAGCGCGCACAGGGCACCCGTCCACGGATCGATCCGGGCGCCCGCCCAGCCCGCGCCCGCGACGAGCGCGCCGACAATCAGGCCGACCGCGGGAAACCAGCGCATCGACGCCGCGAACTCGTCGCTTGATACGGCGACGCGCGGGGTGGGCAGGCGCGTCAGGAACTGGATCGCGACGATCAGCCCCTTCATGGATACAGCCCGGCAATCTGCGCGCTAGCCGGTTCGCCCGGCCAGACGCGCAGCGAGAGCAGCGAAGCGTAAGGAAGCTCGAACGCCCAGAGCTGGCGCTGGTCGAAACCGCAGAGGATATGGAGCGCGGCGCGCATGGCGCCGCCATGGGTAACGATCAGCGTCGGGGTCGGGTCAAGGTCGGCGATCGCCGCCGACACACGCGCCACCAGCGCCGACCAGCGTTCGCCGCCGGGGGGCGGGTTGGCATCGGGATCGTTCCAGAAGCCGCCGAGCGCGCCCGGATCGACCCTGCTCGCCGCCTTGCCGTCCCAGTCGCCGAAATCGAGTTCGCGCCAGCGCGGATCGATGGTCGGCGTGACGCCCGCGGCCTTGCCGATCGCTTCGCCGGCATCGCGGCTGCGCCGAAGATCCGAAGCGACAAGCTTTTCGATGCCGAGATCTTCCGCTTGCGCCACGCACGCGGCGATGCCTTCCGCGGTCGGTGCGCCATCGGTGCGGCCCATCAGCAATCCCGGCGTTTCGGGTGCGCCGTGGCGCAGCAGATGGAGCGCAAAGCCGGTCACAGCGATGCCGAAACCTGCGCCTCGGCAAAGGTCGCCATCTTGTCGTGCGCGGCGAGCGCGCTGCGGATGATATTCGCGGCGACCGCCGCACCGCTGCCTTCGCCGAGCCGCATGTCCAGCTTCAGCAGCGGATGGAGGCCAAGCAGGTCGAGCAGGCGCTTGTGCCCCGGTTCGGCCGAGCAATGGCCCGCGATGCAATGCGCGGTTATCGCGGAATTGTCGGCCGCGAGCGGGGCGATTGCCGACGTGCAGATGAAACCGTCGAGCAGCACCGGCACACCGAGCTGGCGCGCGCGCACGATTGCACCGGCGATCGCGGCAATTTCGCGCCCGCCGACACGGCGCAGCGTCTCGAACGCCGAGCGCGGCGCGTCGGCGTGGAAGGCCATGGCCCGATCGACGACCTGCAGCTTGCGCGCGACGCCATGGCCGTCGATTCCGGTGCCGGGGCCGACCCATTCCGCCGCATTGCCGCCAAGGCTGCGGGCACAGAGCGCGGCCGCCGCCGTCGAATTACCGATCCCCATTTCGCCAACTATGATCAGGTCGAGATCGGCCTCGACGGCGGCAGCGCCGCGATTCAGCGCATCGAGGCATTCGTCCTCGGTCATCGCGGCGGCGACGGTGAAATCGGCGGTCGGCCGGTCGAGGTCGAGCGCGATGACCGTGAGTTCAAGCCCCGCTGCGCCCGAGAGCGCGTTGATCGCGGCGCCGCCGTTCGCGAAATTGGCGACCATCTGGGCGGTGACGCTGGCCGGGAAGGCGCTGACCCCGTGGACGGTGACGCCATGATTGCCGGCGAAGATGGCGGCGCGTGCGCGGTCGATCCGCGGCCGCGCACGGCGCTGCCAGCCGGCAAAGAATATCGCAAGCTCTTCCAGCCGCCCGAGCGATCCCGCGGGTTTGGTCAGTTCGGCTTGCCGAACCCGTGCGTCCGCCTCGGCATCGGGGTCGGGCTCGCGCAGGTTGGCGAGCGCGGCCTCGAAGGCGTCAAGCGACGGAAAACTGGTCATTCGGCGATAAATCCTGGCGGCGGGGTGCGGGTGATGAAATGGCCTTTGACGCCTTCGGGCCAAAGAGAAAAGGGGACGCGGCCATGTTCGCTCGCGGCATAGTGGACTGCATAGTCGAGGATGGCACGTGCCGAATCGTCGTTGCCCTGAAACCGGCCCATGACATAGCCGACCTTGTCGGGCGCGCGCAGGTGGACGGTGCAAAAATCCTGGCACGCGAACAGGCACGCCATTTCCTGCACCGCGATGCCGGCGTAGCGTGGTTCGTCTTCCTTGAGGCGCCGCAGCGCCGCGACGAGCCGCGCGCCGCCGCGCACGCCGCCGGCGTCGTCCCGGGACTCGCGGCTGTGGCGGCACGTGTTGCACACCACCACCGCGGGCCCCGGGTCGACGCGCGTCAGCATTATGCGGCTATCGGCTGCGGCGGGGCGGGAACACCCACCGCGACGAGCGCGCGATAGAGGGCATAGAGCCCGATCAGGATCGCGCCGTTGCGGACAAATTGCTCGGCGAGCAGGTCGGGCGCCATCGCGGTGTGCAGCCCGCCGAGAACCAGCGCCCATGCGAGGATGATGCCCTTGAACGCGGTAAAGCCCGCCGCATAAGCGAGGCTCAGCCGCGCCGCGACCGAGCGATAGTTCAGCGCGCTCAGCACCGCATAGCTGGCGAGCACCGAGCCCACCGCTGCGGTGCAGAGCCCGGCACCCCATGCCAGCGTGCTTCCGTCGCGCGGATAGCCGAGCAGGAAGAAACCGACGAACTGGCTCGCCGCCCACGCGAGCAGCATCAGCAGGATGCCGCCCCGGCGGCGCATATGCACCGCCGCAAGCGCCGCGAGCGCCGGAAAGGGCGTCGCGCAGGCGAGCGCGAGCGTCGTCGCGGTGCTCGCGGCGGTCAGCAGCGAGACCCAGAGCGCCGACGCGCCGCGCTGCGACAGCGCCGCCATCAGAAGCGCCCCCGGATGCCGGCGTAGATGCTGCGGCCGAGCGACCCATAGCGGAAGGCGGTCATATATTGCTCGTCGAAGACATTTTCGGCGCGGGCGAACAGCTTCACATTGTCCGCCAGCGCATATTCGGCGCGCAGGTCGACGAGCGTATAATCGTCGAGCCGCTGGGCGTTGCTCGCATTGTCGTAGCTTTTGCCCGACCAGCGCACCGCCGCGCCGAGTTCGAGCCCGAAATCGAAGCCGTAGCTCGCCGACGCATTGGCGGTCTGACGCGGACGGCGCGGCAGCCATTTGCCGAAATTAGCGGTGCCGGGCGAGCGATCCTCGGCGACGATCCAGCTGTAATTGCCGTCGAGCTTCAGTCCGCCGAGGGTCAGCGCGGCTGCGGCTTCGATGCCATGCGCTTCGCTGCGCGAAACGTTCGAATAATAGCCGAAGCGCCGCGTCGTCGGATTGCCCGGCACGAAGCACATCGGGTTGGTCGTCGTCGACGAACAGCTGTTATAGATGATCTGGTTCGTCGTCTTGCGGTCGAACCAGGTCGCGCCGACGACCAGCCTGGAATCGAACAGATGCTGTTCGATGCCGGCTTCCCAGCCATGCGCTGCCTCGGGATCGAGCGCGACATTCCCATATTCGCTGAACAGCTGATACAGCGACGGCGCCTTGAAGCCTTCGCCATAGCTCGCGCGCAGGACGGTCCCGGTGGAGAGCCGCCACACGCCGCCTGCGGCGAACAAAGTCTGGCCGCCGTAGCGATCGTGATCGTCGTAACGAACGCCGCCATTGAGCGTCAACCCGTCGACCGGTTCGACGCTGAGCTGGCCATAAACGCTCGTCAGCTCGGCCTTGCCGCGTGCAAAAGCCGGAACCGGCGTTGCAAGCGACGCCGCGGGCGAGCGGCTGCGGAAATCCGAACGCTCATTCTCGACCCCGAAGATCGCGGTGATGCGGTCGGAGATGTCGAAGCTGCCCTGATATTCCCAGCGTTTGTTCTTGCCGTCGGCCTCGAAGCTCTGCGGCCGCGCGCGGTCGGGGTTGAAATTGTCGCGGTTGGTGTCGGTATAGGCAAAAGCGACGCGGTTGCGGAAGCGTCCGCCGACGAGGTCGACATTCAGCCCCGCATAGCCGACGAACTCCTTGTTCTGCCCGTAATCATTGCTGTCGACGTTGAAGCCGTCGAATTCGACGCGGCCGCTCGAATAATAGCCGCGCACGTCGACGCTGACATTGTCGGCCAGCGCCAGTTCGGCGCGACCCGAAACGCTCTGGTTGCGATAGCCGTCGCGCTCGACCCCGCCGAACGCCCTGGCGTGCGACGAGACGCCGTCGGTGGTGAAACGCTGACCGCCGATGCGCCAGCTCAACGGACCGGTGCGGCCGCCGATCGCGGCGCGCGCATTCACCGTTTCGCGCGATCCGGCTTCAAGATCGAAGCTGCCTTCGATCGATTTTTCGGGCGACGCGGTCACAACATTGACCACCCCGCCGATCGCCTGGCTGCCCCACAGGATCGACTGCGGCCCGCGCAGCACTTCGATCCGCGAAATGTCGCCGGCGAGCAAATTGGTGAAATTGAAGCCGCCGCCGGTCGACGAGGGATCGTTGAGCTTCACCCCGTCGATCACGACAACGGTATGATCGGACTCGGCGCCGCGGATGCGGAGCGATGTCGACGTGCCATAGCCGCCGTTGCGCGAAATGCTGATGCCCGGTGTGCGGAGCAGAAGCTCGGTGACGCCGATATCCTGCGCGCGGTCGATCGCGTCCTTGTCGAGCACGGCGATCGAGGCGGGCACTTCGTCGAGCGTCAGCGGCGCGCGCGTCGCGGTGACGATGATGCTGTCGCCATCGGCGGCGACGGCATGCGCGGTGGACGCCTCGTCGGCGGACGCCGCGGAGGATGCCGCCACGGCGGCAAGGCAGATCGAACTTCGGAAAACAAACTTGAACATTGGATACCCCATCGACAATGCCGCCCACGCGCGCGGAATCGATGCGGTTGTCCGTTGGGGACGCACGACATCGAGCCCGCGCGCGAACGCGGCCAGACTTGTCGTCATGCGGGTTTACCCCCGTCCGCCCGGAACACCCTGTCCGCGCGAAAGACGACGGCGACGGGCAGGTCTCCTGGCTTGCGGGTCAGCGCCGGTCGACCGCCTTCTCGGGACCGAAATCCCAATGGCAAGTGGCCGATGGCTCGCCGCGTACAGTTGCAGGGGCAGCCGGGGTTTTCCCGTTCCCTATTATCCCCGTCGCCGGGGAACCAGTCGCTTGCCGCGGCCGTTAGCCGCATTTTGCGGCTGCGGTCAATTGTTGCAGTGCAACCGTCGGCACGATCCCGATTGAAGCGGTACGATCCTAGAACAGCCCCGGCAGGTCGCGCTGCGCTGCGCTCGGTTGTTCGGCCATCAGCATTTCCTGCCTCGCCGGCGCCACGGCGCGGCTGCTCCGCGCCGCGGCGCCGGTGCTGGCATCGGCGATGCGTGTCGTGCACGCGGTGCCCGAAAGGAAATTGATCGCCGCGCGGACCGACGCTTCGCGCGGATCGCCGAGCGGCAGGCTCAGATCGTCGCCCGCGGCGCAGCTGTTCGCGATTTTCGGGGCCAGTCCGTCATAATAGGCGCTCGCGCCGGCCGAATTGCCCGTCGCAAAGGCGATGACACGCATCCGGTCGTCGCATTCGGCTTTGTCGAGCGCGATCTGGCCGACCGGCTTGCCATAGGTGTTGCTGCCGACCAGCGTCATGTTGGTGCCGAGATAGGGCAGCATCGAATTGATCACGAGTTCGCTCGCCGACGCGGTCGATCCGGTGCCGATGAAGGCGATTCGTGTCGGGGCGATCGATTCGGGTTGTGCGGCAAAATAGCGCGTTTCATTGTTGCCGGATGCCTTCGACGGCCGGAAGTTCATTTGCGAGAATATCTCGCTCGACGACCGGTTGCGCCCGAGCAGGTCGCCTATCAGCTCGGCCGTCGAAACGAGCCCGCCGCCATTATAGCGGAAGTCGATGATGACGTCGGTGACACCCTGATTGCGGAAATTCAGGAAGGCCGCGCGCAGCTGCGGATCCGCCGACGAGATAAAGGTGCGCAAATTGAGATAGCCGTAATTGCGACCGCCCTCGGCGATAATTTTGGCGCCGTAGCGGTCGGAAACCGGGTCGAGCGAATAGTCGGCCTTTGCCACCGTGACATCGCGGGTGCCGCTGGCGTCGGTAATACGCAGAACACGGCTGACCCCCGGATCGTTGGGACCGAGCGCATTGGTAAGGCCTGCGGTTCCTTCGGCGGCGACGATGCTCGAAGTGCTGCGCAAATTGCTGCTGTTGGTGCCGATCGCGACGATCGCGGTTCCGCGGTCGATGCCCGCAGCAAAGGCGGGTGCGCCTTCATAGGCCTCGGCGATGACGATGCGCTGGTTCACGGCATCATAGACCATGCGGACGCCGAGACCCGCGCTCGACCCGCTGGCGTAGAAGGCATTTTCTTCGGCGATCGAGGTGATGTAGGTGAAAAACCGGTCCTTGTTCAGCGCGCGCGCGGGCGCGACCAGCGCGTCGATATAGGATTGGACGTTGCCATGGCTCGCGGGACTGACGCCGCTCGCGACATCATTGGGGAACAGATACCATTCGTCGATGACGGCTTTGGCAAAGGCCTGACGCGACGCGAGCGCGCAATTTGCGGTCGGTGTGGGCGTCGGAGTTGGCGTCGGAGTGACGGTAACCGGGCCACCGCTTCCTCCGGTGCCCGACCCACCGCCGCCGCCGCACGATGCCAGCATCAGCGCTGCGAGCGTTACAGCCGCGACCGACTGCCTCGTCTTACCCATCGATCATGTCCCCCGGCTCGTTCAAATCGCTTTGCCTCTATTCGGCGTCCGTTTCTTCCGCACCCTGACGCCCTTTGAAACCCTGCGCGATAACATAGAGCTCGGGCGATCCCTTGCGGCTCGCCGGCGGTTTCGCGTGCTTCACCGTCGTGAAATGCCGCTTGAGCAGCGTCAGCAGCGTGTGGTCCGCGCCGCCTGCAAACACCTTGGCGACAAAAGCGCCGCCGGGCAGCAAGGTCTGCACCGCGAAATCGGCGGCGGTTTCGGCCAGCCCGATCGTGCGCAGATGGTCGGTCTGCTGGTGGCCGACGGTGTTCGCCGCCATGTCCGAAATGACGAGGTCGGGGGCGCTGCCGAGCGCCTCGATCAGCGCGTCGGGCGCTGCATCGTCCATAAAGTCCATCTCGAGGATCTCGACTCCCTCGATCGGCTCGCATGGCAAAAGGTCGATCCCCGCGACGCGCGCGCGCGGATTCGCCTTGCGGACGACCTGCGACCAGCCACCCGGCGTGATGCCCAGATCGACAACGGCGCGCGCTCTTTTGATAAAACCGAATTTCTCGTCGAGCTCGATCAACTTATACGCAGCGCGCGACCGATAGCCCTCGGCCTGCGCGCGGCGGACATAAGGGTCGTTCAATTGCCGTTGCAGCCAGCGCGTCGACGAGACGCTCCGCTTTTTCGCGGTCTTGACCCGCACGTGCAGGCCGCCCCGGCCGCTTCCGCCTTTGCCGCTTCCGGTGCTCATTTGCGATACTCGCGGCGGGTCACGGGAATATCGCGGCCCTGCATCGCCAGCGTGCGCAAGATACCCTCGCGGATACCGCGATCGGCGACGCCGACGCGTACGGCGGGCCACAGGTCGATGATGCTTTCGAGGATTGCACAGCCCGCGACGACCAGATCGGCACGCTCGCGGCCGATGCAGGCGATCTCGGCGCGGTCGGCAATGCTCGCATCGGCGAGGCGGCGGCTGATATCGCGCATCGCGTCCGACGGGACGACCAGCCCGTCGACGGCGCGGCGGTCATAGCGCGGCAGGTCGAGGAAGACACTGGCGAGCGTGGTCACCGTGCCGCTGGTCCCGAGCAGACGCAGCTTCTGTCCGGCAAACTGCCCGGCGCGGTCGGCAAAGGCGGAAAAGGCATCGCGGGTAACCTCACGCATATGGGCATAGGCGGCCTGGCGCCCGGCCAGGCTGTCATCGGGAAGCGGCGCATGTTCGGTCAGCGACACGACGCCCCACGGCACGCTGATCCAGTCGTGGATCTTGACGTCATGGTCCGACACATCGACGTGCATCAGCTCGGTCGAGCCGCCGCCGATGTCGAAAATCAGCGCCGGCCCTTCGCCCGGTTCCATCAGATTGTGGCAACCAAGAACCGCGAGCCGCGCCTCTTCGGCCGCCGAAATAATGTCGAGGACGATACCCGTTTCGCGGCGGACCCGGTCCGCGAGCTCCTCGCCGTTGGTTGCGCGGCGGCACGCTTCGGTCGCGACCGCGCGCGACAAGGATACATGGCGGCGGCGCAGCTTGTCGGCGCAGATCGACAGCGCGGCGACGGTGCGGTCCATCGCCGCGTCGCTGATGCGTCCGCTGCCGTGCAGGCCTTCGCCCAGACGGACGATGCGCGAAAAGGCGTCGATGACGACGAGCTCGCCATTTTGCGGGCGCGCAATCAAGAGTCTGCAATTGTTGGTGCCAAGGTCGATCGCGGCATAGCTGCGCGGCCGCGTGATCGGCATCGGACGTTCACCGCCGTCTGCCTTGTTTCGTCCTTTTACCGCCGGGCCGGGCCGCGGCGGTCGCCCTGATGGCGCTGCCATTTGCCGCATGGCTATTGTAACCTGTTCTGCTCACGCGCCCGCAAAACCGCGAGCGTGCACTTGGCAGCAAACCTAGGCTTTCCCGGGCATTATGGCAAGCGCCTCCTCCCGCACCCCTGGCATGCAAGGAAAACCCCGCCCGGCACGGGGCCGGACGGGGTGAAAGGTAGAAAGGAAATTATTGGGGGTCGGGACTGCCCTTTAACGGCAGCCGTCATTCCCCTTGTCGATCGCGCGGCCGGCGATGGCGCCGACGGCGCCGCCGATGATCGTGCCGACGGCACGGTCGCCGCGACCGGCAATTTCATGACCGGCAAGGCCGCCCGCAATCGCACCGATCACGGTGCCGCCGGTGCCATTGTCGCACTGGCGATAGCCCCGGCGATCATTGTTGCGATAGTAACGGCGATCGTTGCGGTAATCGCGGCGGTTGTCCCGGCGATAGTCGCGTCGGTCGTAACGGCGATCGTCGCGGTCATAGCGGACGTTGCTGCTCGAATAGCCGTCGCGGTCATAATAGCCGTTCTGTGCGGCGGCGGGGGCCGCCATGCCCAGCGTCACGGTGGACATCAGGGCGGCGATCGAGAGGGTCACCATCTTTTTCATTGTCGTTCTCCTTCGTCGTCGTTGGCCCGTCTGGGCTTTGTCGATGAAGAGGTTTTGCCCGATTCGCATTGAGCGAAGCCTGAACATCATTGTTGGCTCATGTTCAGCTTTCTGCGGTGAACTGCTTTCCTTTCCTGTGCCGCCACCCTAACTCCGCGGCCATGCGCCGTCTCCTACCCGCCGCCCTGATTTTTCTTGCCCTCGGCCCGGTGCCGGGCACCGTCATGCGCTTTCCGGCCGAGGATCGGACCGAGCAGGCCGAAGCGCGTCCGCTCGTCTTTGCGCCCGAGGCCGACGGCACGATGCGTTTCGTGCGGGGTTGGCGTCTCGTCAGCCCGCACAGCCGCTTCGGCGGTTTCTCTGCGATTGCGCGGACGGGGCGGGACCGATTCCAGTTGATCGGCGACAATGGCTATTGGACGCGCCTGACGCTCGATTCGCGCGGCGTTGTTTCAAACGTGCGCATCCAGCCGCTGCCGACACCGGACGGCCGCCCGGCGCGCAAGTCGATGGCCGACACCGAGGCGATGTTTGTCGATCCCGAAAGCGGCAAGAGCTGGTTCGCGCTGGAGAATGTCAATCAGATCTGGCGACTCGACGCCGATCTTTCGCAAATCGAATCGCGGCGCAAGCTGCCCGAACCGCATTGGCCCTCGAACCGCGGGCCCGAGGCGATGGCGCGGCTCGCCGATGGGCGGACGGTCGTTTTTTCCGAAGATGCCGACGGCGATCCGCGCGGGCGCGAGGCGCTGATCTATACCGGCGATCCCGCGGCTCCGGGGCCGGCACCGATTCGCTTCTTCTATGATTCGCGGGGGAAGGGGCTGGTCAGCGATGCCGCGGCGCTGCCCGACGGGCGCATCCTTCTCGTGCATCGGCGGCTCGGCTTCGATCCCGTGTTCACGACGATCATCGCAATCGTCGATCCCTTGGATATCAAGAAAGATGCCGTCGTTCGGTCGCAGACGATCGGCCGCGTTCCGGTGCCGCTCGCCGAAAATTACGAAGGCGCAGCGATTTCGGTCGAGGGAGGACGTACTTGGCTGTGGCTCGTCGCCGACGATAATTTCAATGTGTGGCAGCGCAGCCTGCTGTTGCAGTTCGAACTGGTCGACCTGCCGCCCAGGCGTACGCCAGACAGCAAAAAGGCGGCCCGGTAACCCGGCCGCCTGATTGCTTCAGCGAATCGAAGGCGATTAAGCGGCTTTTTCGGCCAGCTTCTTCGTCACTTCCTTCTTCACCTTGCGCGCCGCAGCCGACAGCTGGTCGTCGCCGGCCTTGACCAGCCAGTTGTCGAGGCCGCCATTGTGCTCGACCGTACGCAGGCCGTGGGTCGACACGCGCATCTTGACGCCCTTGCCCAGCGCGTCCGACAGCAACGTCACATTCTGCAGGTTCGGCAGGAAGGTGCGCTTGGTCTTGTTGTTGGCGTGGCTGACATTGTTGCCTACCATACGGCCCTTGCCGGTCAGTTCGCAGATGCGCGACATGATGTTTGTCCTCGTACAAAAATTTCGGTTCGGCGTCCGGGTGCGTCCCGATCAATCGGGGGATGCAGGACCGGAGTGAGCCGGGAAAGGCGCGCGCTTATCGGCTTGCAGGAGATTCGTCAAGCGCATAGGCCGTTTTTATGGCCCAATTCCCGCTTCCCGAACCGATGCGCCGCGCGCTCGATCTTGCCCGCATCGCCGCAGAATGGGGCGAGGTGCCCGTCGGCGCGGTGATCGTCAAGGACGGCGTGATGATCGCCGAAGGCCACAACCGCCCGCGCGAATCGCACGACCCGACCGCGCATGCCGAAATCGTCGCGATTCGCGCCGCGGCGGCCAAGCTCGGCAACGAGCGGCTCGACGGCTGCGACCTCTATGTGACGCTCGAACCCTGCGCGATGTGCGCCGGTGCGATCGCCCACGCGCGAATCGCGCGGCTCTATTACGGCGCCGACGATCCGAAGGGCGGTGCGGTCGTTCACGGCCCGCGGACCTTCGCGCAGCCGACGATCCACCACCGGCCCGAAATTTACGACGCGATCGGGGCTGGCGAGGCGGCGACGCTGCTGAGAGATTTTTTCGCGGCGCGGCGCTAGCCGAGCATTTCCCCGACCCATTGCGGCACCAGCAGGCTCGCCGGGCCGTGCCGCGCTTCGCCGAACCAGTGGCTGCCCTGGCTGGGTTCCATATTGAGTTCGAGCGTCTGCGCGCCCGATGCCCGGGCCTCGCGCACGAAACCCGCCGCGGGATAGACCGCGCCCGACGTCCCGATCGAGACGAACAGGTCGGCGCGGTTCAGCGCGTGGTAAATCTCGTCCATCCGGTACGGCATCTCGCCGAACCAGACGATGTCGGGCCGGAGCGCGCCGGTCGCCCCGCACGCGGGGCACGCGGGCCGTTCGAGCAGCGGCCCCGCCCACGGACTGCGCGCGTCGCAAAGGGTGCACCAAGCGTTCAGATGCTCGCCATGCATATGGATCAGCCGCTTCGCCCCCGCGCGTTCGTGGAGGTCGTCGACATTCTGGGTGACGATCAGCAATTCGCCGGGCCATGCGGCATCGAGCCGCGCGAGCGCGTCGTGCGCCGCGTTCGGCACCTTGGTCTGGATTGCCTCGCGCCGCATGTCATAGAAGCGCAGCACGAGGTCGGGATCGCGCGCGAAGGCTTCGGGGGTCGCGACATCTTCGACGCGGTGCTGTTCCCACAATCCGCCGCCGTCGCGAAACGTGTCGATGCCGCTTTCGGCCGACACGCCGGCGCCGGTGAGGATGACGATATTATGATATTGAGCCATGCGCTCTCTTATCCGTTTGCATCGAGCGAAGTCGAGATGCCCATCGGTAACGCCCGCCCTCACGGTGTCTCGACTTCGCTCGACACGAGCGGCTAAGGGGATTCCATAGTCAGGGGACGGCATATGACCAGCATCGGCATTATCGGCAGCGAAGGACGGATGGGCGTCGCGCTCGCCGCCGCGATTTCCGGGGCGGGCCATGACAGCCTCGGGATCGACAAGGGCGGGAATATATTGAAGCTCGCCAGCGCGAGCGACGCGATCGTCGATTTCTCGTCGCCGGCGGCGCTCGAGGCGACGCTCGATGCCTGTGTCGCGGCCAGGACGCCGATCGTCATCGGCACGACGGGGCTCGAGGAGCGCCATCATTATCTGATCGACGATGCGGCGCGCGACATCGCGGTGCTCCAGACCGGCAACACCTCGCTCGGCGTCACCCTGCTCGCGCATCTGGTGCGCGAGGCGGCGGCGCGGCTCGATGCCGACTGGGATATCGAGGTCCTCGAAATGCACCATGGCAAAAAGGTCGACGCGCCGAGCGGCACCGCGCTGCTGCTCGGACAGGCGGCCGCCGACGGCCGCGGCATCGATCTCGCGACCGGGTCCGAGCGCGGCCGCGACGGTGTCACCGGCGCCCGCGGCCGCGGCACGATCGGTTTTGCCAGCCTGCGCGGCGGCACCGTTGCAGGCGACCATGATGTGATCTTCGCGGGACCCGAGGAAATGATCACGCTGTCGCATCGCGCCGAAAACCGCACGATCTTTGCGCGCGGCGCGGTGCGTGCGGCGCTGTGGCTGATCCGGCAGAAGCCCGGCCGCTACACGATGCCGCAAGTGCTGGGGCTCTGACCGGGCGCTTGCGCTCGATGTTCTGGCCCGTATTGTAAAAACAACACAGCAGGGAGATACGCATGGCCTTCGATCCCGCCGCCGCCACCGCCGCCTATATCGACGGCCTCGGTCCCGAGGCGCTTGCGAAGGCGGCCGACTATACGCGCGGCGGCGAATGGCTGTTGCTGTGGGGCGTCGTCGTGTCAGCCGTCGTTACCCTTCTTTTTGTCCGTTTCGGCATCCTCGACCGGCTGGCGGCAAAGCTCGAACGGCGCGGCTGGGCGACGCGAACCTTCCTGCTCTGCGCCGCCTTCCTGCTGCTGTCCGCCCTGATCACATTGCCGTGGGATGTCTATGCCGGCTGGTGGCGCGAGACGGCCTATGGCCGCACCGCGCAGCCGCTGGGCGACTATATCGGCCAATATGCGATGTCGCTGTTGCTCGGCGCGCTGTTCGGCGGGCTCTTCTTCCTCGGCATCTATGCGCTGATCCGCCGCGCGGGAAGGCGCTGGTGGATCTGGTCGGGCGGGCTCGCCGCGCTCGCCATCACCACGGTGCTGCTCGTCTCGCCGATCCTGATCGAGCCCTTGTTCAACGACTATAAGCCCGTGCCCGCAGGACCGGTGCGCGATGCGCTCGTCGTGCAGGCGAAGGAAGCGGGGATTTCGCCCGATCGCATCTATATGTTCGACGGCTCGCGCCAGTCGAACAATTTCACCGCCAATGTCTCGGGCATCGGCCATGCGGCGCGCATTGCCATCTCCGACGTCGCGCTGAAGGGCGCGTCGCTCGACGAGGTGAAGGCGGTGACGGGGCACGAGATCGGTCATTATGTGTCCGGCCATATCTGGCGCATGATCATCGTCTTCGCGCTGCTCGCGGTCGTGCTCTTCTTTCTCGCCGACCGGCTGTTTCCGCGGCTGACGCGCCTGTTCGGCAGCCGCGCCACGATCGACGATCCGCGCGGCTTTCCGGTGATGATGTTCATCGTGTCGCTCTTCGCGCTGCTCGCGCTGCCGGTGCAGAATTATCTGGTCCGTACGGGCGAGAGCGAGGCCGACGTCTATTCGCTGCGCACCGCCAACCTGCCCGACGCGCTCGCCAGCGCGCTCGTCAAGACCGCCGAATATCGCAGCCCGCGCCCGAACGCGGTCGAGGAATTCATCTTCTATTCGCATCCGTCGGTCGAACGGCGCGTCCGCGTCGCGATGGAGTGGAAGGCGAAGCATGCTAGCGCGTCCGGGGTAAAATGAAGAAAGCCGACATCTTCGAATTCTACCGGCGGCTTGCGGAACTCAATCCAAGCCCCGAGACCGAACTCCAATATGGCAACACCTATCAGCTGCTCGTCGCGGTCGTGCTGTCGGCGCAGGCGACCGACGTCGGCGTGAACAAGGCGACGCGGTTGCTCTTTCAGGATGTGAAGACGCCGCAGCAGATGGTCGATCTTGGCGAGGACGGGCTGAAACAGCACATCAAGACGATCGGGCTGTTCAACGGCAAGGCGAAGAATGTCATCGCGCTCAGTGAAATCCTCGTGCGCGATTTCGGCGGCGAAGTGCCCGCCGACCGCGACACGCTCGTCGAACTGCCCGGCGTCGGGCGCAAGACCGCCAATGTCGTGATGAACTGCGCGTTCGGCGCCGAAACCTTCGCGGTCGACACGCATATCTTCCGCGTCGGCAACCGCACCGGTCTCGCGCCGGGCAAGACCGTGCTTGGCGTCGAAAAGCAGCTGGAGAAGAATACGCCCGGGCCGTTTCGCGTCGGCGCGCACCACTGGCTGATCCTCCACGGCCGCTATATCTGCAAGGCGCGCACCCCCGAATGCTGGCGCTGTCCGGTCGACGATCTGTGCCGGTACAAGCCCAAGACCCTGCCGCCGAAGACAAAGAAGGCGGCGTGATGGGAATGACCGCTTAGGCGAAGCGGACGTTGCTTCACCCCCTTCGTCATCCCGGACTTGATCCGGGATCCGCCTTTTCCTTCGAGAGAGTCAGGCCCCGGGCCAAGCCCGGGGTGGCGATGAAAATAGGTCCGTTTCGCACCGGTCGTTTCTGGACGTTCCCTATTCCCGTTCGTGTCGAGCGACGTCGAGACACCCCTCGATCTACTCCGCGCCGATGGGCATCTCGACTGAGCTCGATGCGAACGGACAAAGAGGTCGCCTTTCGGCAGCTTTTGGACGCCTCGCTCTCGGCAGGGGGACGGCCTCGCGACCGCCCCCCGAACAGATCACGCGCCGAACGCGCCGTCGATCGTGTGCATCGCGCCGGTGACGAAGCCCGCTTCGGGGCCCGCCAGCCAGGCGACCATGCCCGCGACCTCTTCGGGCCGTCCGTGGCGCTTGATCGCCATGAAGCTGTGCATCAGCTCGCGCATCGGGCCGTCCTCGGGGTTCGCATCGGTATCGATCGGGCCGGGCTGCACGATGTTGATCGTGATCCCCCGCGGCCCGAAATCGCGCGCCAGCCCGCGTGCCATGCCCTGCAGCGCCGATTTGGTCAGCGCATAGGAAGCCAGGCCGGGCATGGGCATACGGTCGCCGTTGACCGATCCGATCACGATGATGCGGCCGCCTTCGGGCATCTGCCGCGCGGCCTCGACCGACGCATGATAGGGGGCGTTGACGTTGACGCGGATTAGGCGGTCGACGTCGTCGGGATCGAGGTCGAGCGCGTCGCCGAACAGGGCGAAGCCGGCGTTGACGACCAATATGTCCAGCGGACCGCTCTCGCGCACCCGTGCGATCACCGCGTCGCGGTCGCCGCTGTCGGTCGGCACCGCCGTCGTGCCGGTTTCGGTCGCCAGCTGTTCGGCCGCCTCGCGTGATCCGTTATAGGTGAAGACGACCTTCGCCCCGTCGGTTGCAAAACGGCGCACGATCGCCGCCCCGATCCCGCGGCTGCCGCCGAGGACGAGAACGGACTTCCCTTGAAATTCGGTCATTGGGAGATTCCTTGATTAATAATGTAGGGAACACTACATAAAATTCGAAAGGCTTTCGTCAAGGTATTTTGTAATGGATACTATAAATAAATCCCGGTCGCGCGGTCGCCCGCGGCGGTTCGATCCCGATGCCGCCGTCGCAACGGCGCAGAAGCTCTTCCATGCGCGCGGCTATGATGCCGTCAGCGTCGCCGATGTCACCGACGCGCTCGGCATCAATCCGCCCAGTTTCTACGCCGCTTTCGGCAGCAAGGCCGGGCTTTATGCCCGCGTGCTCGATTATTGGGTCAGCACCGACGCGATTCCGCTTGATGCGATCCTGCGTCCCGACGTCCCGGTCGCCGAGGGTCTTGCGGCGGTGCTGGAGGACGCTGCGCGCCGCTATGCGCTGGATCCGGCGGCGGGCGGCTGCCCCGTTCTCGAAGGGACACGCTGCAACGACGAGGCGGCCCGCGAAGCGGCCCGGGTGCGGAACCGCGCCGCCGAAGCCTTCATCCGCGATTATATTGCGGCCCGCTATCCCGGCGACGCCGACCGGGTGACCGATTTCGTCGCCACGACGATGTCGGGACTTTCCGCCAAGGCGCGGAACGGGCACGACCTGCCCCGCCTGCTCGCCACCGCCCGTCTCGCCGGTCGCGTGCTCGCGCAAATCCTGCCCGATTGACCGGCGGACCGGTCCGGCAGCCGATGCCCCCTTGCGAACGCGCCCGGACGCGGCATAGTCCGCCTCCATGCGTAACGTCACCGCCCCGCTCGCCCTCGCCGCCGCCTTGCTCGCCGCCGCGCCCGTCCATGCCAAGCCCGCCGATGCCGAGGCGGCGAAAAAGATCCTGAAGGACAGTATCGCGATCCCGACCGTCGAAGGCCGCGGCCAGGTGCCCAAGCTCGCGGCCTATTATGCGAGCGTGCTCAAGGCTGCGGGTTATGCCGACAGCGATATCGTCATCACGCCCATAGGCGAAACCGCAACCTTCGCCGCAACGCTCGCCGGAACGGGCAAGGGCAAGCCGATTGTGCTGCTCGGGCATATGGATGTCGTCGAGGCTGATCCCAAGGACTGGACGCGCGATCCCTTCGTACCCGTCGAAGAGGAAGGCTATATCTTCGGCCGCGGGTCGGAGGATAACAAGTTCGACGTCTCGATGATGGTCGCGACGATGGCGCAACTGAAAAAGGACGGCTTCAAACCCAAGCGTTCGATCATCCTGCTGCTGTCGGGCGACGAGGAAACCGCGATGACGACCACGCGCGCGCTCGCCGCCAAATATAAGGGCGCCGAATTCGCGCTCAACGGCGACGGTGGCGGCGGGACGATCGGCGAGGACGGCAAGCCGAAATATTACGGGCTGCAGGCCGGCGAGAAAACCTATGCCGACTTCACGCTCGAAGTCACCAACCCGGGCGGCCACAGCTCGCGGCCGTCGGGCACCAATGCGATCGTCCAGCTGTCGAACGCGCTCGCCAGGGTCGGCGCGTACCGCTTCACCCCGCAGCAGAACGAGCTGACCAAGGTCGGCATGCCGATCGTCGCCGATCAGGTCGGTGGCGATATCGGCGCGGCATTGAAGGCTTTCGCCGCCAATCCGTCGGATGCGAAGGCGATCGCTGCGATCCGCGCCGATCCCGAATATGTCGGTCAGATCGGCACCACCTGCGTGCCGACGCTGGTGAAGGGCGGCCATGCCGAAAATGCGCTGCCGCAGCGCGCCACCGCGAACATCAACTGCCGCATCTTCCCCGGCGTCCCCGTCGAAACGGTGCGCGCCGAGCTCGAGAAAGTCATTGCCGACCCCGCGGTCAAGGTGAACACCGATCCCGACGCGAGCGCGAGCGACGCCTCGCCGCTGCGCCCCGACGTCGTGGCGGCGGTGACGAAGGCGGTGCATGCGCGCGCACCGGGGCTGCCGATCATCCCATCGATGAGCGCGGGCGCCACCGACAGTTATCATTTTCGCATTCAGGGCGTACCGAGCTATGGCGTCGCGGGCCTGTTCAGCAAGGCGAGCGACAGCTTCGCGCACGGGCTCAACGAGCGCGTTCCCGTCGACGCGATCGCCCCCGCGCTCGCGCATTGGGACAGCCTGCTGCGCGATTTGTCGAAGTAAAAGCGCGTCGCCCCCGCGAAGGCGGGGGCGACGCTCTTAAACCAAGGCGCCGACCGCGCGCTCGACCATCGCGATCGCCGCCTCGGCACCGAAGCTGGTCGAGTCGAGCGACAGTTCGAGCCACAGCCCGTCGACCATCGCCGTCAGCATGATCGCCAGCCGTTCGGCGTCGGCCGCGCCGCACGCGGCAAGCAGCTCGCAAAGCCGGGCGCGATAGCCCGCGTAACTTTTGGCGTGGATGTTTGCCATGCGCGCATCGCTGCGGGCTAACGCCCAGAACGCAGTCCAGGCGCCGAGCAGTTCGGGATCGGTGACCGGCGAGCGGAAACTCGCGGTCAGATAGGCGCTCAGCCGCGCGCGCGGATCGGCGCCCGCGCTTTCGACCGCGTCTGCAAAAATCGCATCCATCCGGTCGCTCGTCGCTTCGTAAGTCGCCGCGACCAGATCGTCGATTCCCGCGAAATAATGGCGCAAAAGCCCCGGTGACACCCCCGCCCGCGCGCAGATCGCGCGCACATTGGTGCCGGCCAAGCCAACATCGGCCAGGCACGCCGCAGTCGCCTCGATCAGGTCGGCCCGGCGGGCATCGGCGCTTTCGCGCGTAAAGGCTTGGCGAACGGCGTTCATATTGTTATACATCTGTACAACAAGGATGGACTCATGGCAACGCTGCGCGACACTTTCGCCAACATCGACCCACAAGACGGCTGGTCGCTGCCCGCCTGGACGTACAGCGATCCCGATTTCCATGCCGCCGAAATGGAGCGTATCTTCCGCCCCAGCTGGCAGGTCGTCTGCCATGACAGCGACATCCCGAACGTCGGCGACTGGCACAGCATCGACTATTGCGGCGAAAGCGTGATTCTCGTCCGCGGCACCGACCGCAATGTGCGCGCCTTCACCAACGTCTGCCGCCACCGCGGCTCGCGGCTCGTCGACGGGGCGACCGGCTGCGCGAAAAAGCTCGTCTGCCCCTATCACGCCTGGACCTACGAACTCGACGGCCGGCTGACCGGCGTCCCCGATTCGGCAAGCTATCCGACGCTCGACAAGGGCAAGGCCGGGCTCGTCCCCGTCGGCCTCGAACAATGGCGCGGCTTCTGGTTCGTCCGGCTCGAGGATGACGGCGGTCCCTCTGTCGCATCTATGATGGCGCCCTATGAAGCGCAGGTCGCGCCCTATCGCTTCGAGGAGCTCGGCGCGCTCGGCCGCGTCACGCTGCGCCCGCGTGAGGTCAACTGGAAGAATGTCGGCGACAATTATTCGGACGGCCTCCACATTCCCGTCGCGCACCCCGGCCTCACGCGCCTGTTCGGCAAAAGCTATGGCGTCGAGGCCGAGGACAATGTCGACCGCATGTGGGGCGATCTGATCGACCGTCCGTCGGTGAACTGGTCCGAGCGCATGTACCAGCGACTGCTGCCGCCAGTGCCGCACTTGCCGGGGGCGAACCAGCGCCACTGGCTCTATTTCAAGCTCTGGCCCAATGTCGCGTTCGACATCTATCCCGATCAGGTCGATTTCATGCAGTGGCTCCCGACCGGGCCGACGACCTGCCTGATCCGCGAGATCTCCTATGTCCTTCCCGACGAGCGCCGCGAGATGAAGGCCGCGCGCTATCTCAACTGGCGCATCAACCGTCAGGTCAACGCCGAGGACACCGAGCTGATCACCCGCGTTCAACAAGGGATGGCGTCGAAAAGCTTCACCATGGGCCCGCTCAGCGACAAGGAAGTGTGTCTCAAGCATTTCTGTTCGCGGATGCGCGACATCATCCCCGAGGCGCGGTTGGAGAAGGCGCCCGCGCCGGGCTGGAGCCGCTAGTCGCAACGTACGGGAAGGGAGGGGCGCATGAACGATCCGGTCATCATCGTCGGCGGCGGCCCCGCCGGTATGGTTGCGGGCCTGTTGCTCGCGCGCGCCGGCGTGCCGGTCACCATCCTCGAAAAGCACGCCGATTTCCTTCGCGATTTTCGCGGCGACACGGTGCATCCTTCGACTCTCGAACTTTTTCACGAAATCGGGTTGCTCGATGCGTTGCTGCAGCTGCCCCATGCAAAGGTCGATACCGCAACGCTCGACCTTCTCGGCGGGCGCTACACGATCGCGTCGCTGAAAGGCCTGCCGGTCGCGGCGCCGTATATCGCGATGATGCCGCAGTGGGATTTGCTCGATTTCGTGGCGCGACAGGGAAAGAAATATCCGACCTTCGATTTGCGCATGTCGACCGAAGCGGCCGGCCCGACCTTCGATGCCGCGGGCCGCGTCAATGGTGTGACGCTGACGACGGGCGAGACGCTGCTCGCCCGCCTCGTAATTGCCGCCGACGGGCGCCGCTCGGTGCTCCGCGATGCAGCCGAACTGCCGCTCGAAGATCTCGGCGCGCCGATGGATGTGCTGTGGTTCCGCATTCCGATGCCCGCCGATGCGCCGACCGACGTGCCGCTCGGCACCGTCGACGCGCGCGGCATGGTCGTCGCGATTCCGCGCGGCGAATATTGGCAATGTGCGCGGATTATCGGGAAGAATGGTTTTGCCGCGATCGAAGCGCGCGGGATCGACGCCTTTCGCGCCGATGTGGTGGCGCTGGTTCCGGGGCTTGCGGCCGGGATCGATGCGATCCGGAGCTTCGACGATGTGAAATTGCTCTCGGTCGCACTCGACCGGCTGACGCGCTGGTCGCGCCCCGGCCTGCTCGCGATCGGCGATGCGGCGCATGCGATGTCGCCTGTCGGCGGCGTCGGGATCAACCTCGCGGTGCAGGATGCCGTCGCGACCGCGAATATCCTCGCCGCGCCGCTGGCGTCGGGCGCCGACCCCGACCCGCTGCTCGCCAAAGTGCAGGCACGCCGGTGGAAGCCCACGACGCGGATGCAGGCGCTCCAGCGCTTTGCACATCTTCGCGTCATCGAACCGATGTTGCGCGGCGAGATCGACCATGCGCCGCTCGCCGTCCGCTTGCTCAACATTTTTCCGCTGCTGCGGCGAATCCCGGGCCGGGTCATCGGCCTCGGCTTCGGCCGCCAGCATGTCCAATCCCCACTTGCGAAAGAGTTTCAATGACCAAAGCCTATGACGCCCTGATTATCGGTGCGGGCCACAACGGCCTCGTCTGCGCCTTCTATCTCGCCAGAGCGGGGTTGAGGGTCCGCATCGTCGAAGCGCGCGACGTCGTCGGCGGCGCCGCGGTGACCGAGGAGTTCGCGCCGGGTTTCCGCAATTCGGTCGCCAGCTACACCGTCAGCCTGCTCCAGCCGAAGGTGATCGCCGACATGAAGCTCGCCGACCATGGCTACCGCGTCATCGAACGCCCGATCAGCAATTTCCTGCCGCAAGAAGACGGCGGTTATCTCAAGCTCGGCGGCGGGCTTGAACGCACACAGGCCGAGTTCCGCAAATTCTCGGCCCGCGACGCCGAGGTGCTGCCGCAATATTATGACGCGCTCGAAAATGTTGCCGAACTGCTGCGCGATCTGGCGTTGAAGGTTCCGCCCAATGTCGGCGACGGGCTTCGGACGCTGCTCGATGGCGCGCGGCAGGGGCGGCGCTTTGCGGGCCTCAGCCTCGAACAGCAGCGCGACGTGCTCGACCTGTTCACGAAATCGGCGCGAACGATGCTCGACAGCTGGTTCGAAAGCGAAGCGGTCAAGGCCGCGTTCGGCTTCGACGCGGTCGTCGGCAACTATGCCAGCCCCGACACCCCGGGCAGCGCCTATGTTCTCCTCCACCACGTCTTCGGCGAAGTGAACGGCAAGAAGGGCGCGTGGGGTCACAGCATCGGCGGCATGGGCAAGATCACCGAAATCATGGCGAAGGTCTGCCGCGATTTGGGCGTCGAGATCAGTCTCGAAAGCCCGGTCGACAAGGTGCTCGTCGACGGCGGCAAGGCCGTCGGCGTCAAGCTCGTCGGCGGCGAGGAGATTGCGGCGGCGCGGGTCATCGCCAATGTCGGGCCAAAGCTGCTTTACGAGCGGATGATGGACGCGTCCGACCTGCCGGCGGGTTACGAGCGCCGGATCAAGGGCTTCAAGGCGGGCAGCGGGACCTTCCGCATGAACGTTGCGCTGAGCGAACTCCCCAAATTCACCTGTCTTCCGGAGCCGGGCGAGCATCATCAGTCGGGGATCATTCTCGCGCCGACGCTCGACTATATGGACCGCGCCTTCCTCGACGCGAAACAGCATGGCTGGTCGAAGGCGCCGATCGTCGAGATGCTGATCCCGTCGACCATCGACGACAGCCTCGCGCCGCCCGGACAGCATGTCGCCAGTCTTTTTTGCCAGCAATTCGCGCCCGAGTTGCCCGATGGCCGCGACTGGGACAAGGAAGAAGAAGCCGCGGCCGATTGCATTATCGATACGGTCGAGAAGCATGCGCCGGGTTTCCGCGCGAGCATCGTCGCCCAGACGCGGCTGTCGCCCAAGGGGCTTGAGCGCAAGTTCGGGCTCGTCGGGGGCGACATCATGCACGGCAATATGAGCCTCGACCAGCTGTGGTCAGCGCGCCCCGTACTCGGCAACGGCGGTTATCGCGGGCCGGTGAAGGGGCTTTATATGTGCGGTGCGGGCACGCACCCCGGCGGCGGCGTCACCGGCGCACCGGGGCATAATGCGGCGGCGGTCATTCTGCGCGACCGGGGCTTCTTTGCTCCGCGTTGGCGCTGAATCGTGTCCAGACATAGAGGGGCAGGCCGGCGACCATCAGGACCAGGCTGAGCGCGCTGACACCGACGCCGGCGCCCCACAAGGTCCAGATGGCATAGGCAAGGCCGAGCAGCGCGACCGGGATCGCAACCCGCAACCGCAGCGCCGCGGCGGCGCAGGCGAGGTAGAGCCACAGCGTCACCGAGGTCGAGAGCACCGCCATGAAGGTGAACATCTCGCTTGTGGACTTGTTGTTGTTCAGAATGACGCAGGCGGTTGCGATGACGCTCGACAGGATCAGCGCCGCCGCCGGGGTGCCGTGGCGGTTGGTTCGCGCGAACCAGGCGGGCAGAAGGCCCTGTTCGGCCATGCGCGCGGGTTGTTCGGCCTGGATCAATGTCCAGCCGTTGAGCGCCCCGAGCGCGCTGATTGCGGCGAACAGCGCGATCCACAGCCCCGGACCATGGCCCCAATAGGTTTCGACGAAAAGCGAGAAGGGCGCATGCGATTTCGCGACCTCGGCCGCAGGCAGCATCAGCGCGATGGCCGAACAGACGATCAGATAGAGGATGCCGGTTGCCAGCGTACCGATGATCGTCGCGCGCGGAACGGTGACGGTCGGATTGTCGACCTTGTCCGCCGCAACGCTCGCCGATTCAAAGCCGAGAAGCGCCCAGAGCGTCAGAATCGCCGAGCCGCTGACCGCCGCCAGCGACAGGCCTTCGGCGGGGAAGGGCGTGATCGCGACCGGCTCGCTCCGCCCGAAGGCAAGCGGGATCAAGATGACGACGGTGATCAGGGGGACGAGCTTGATCAGCAGGGTGGCGACCTGAAAACGTCCCGCCGCGCGCGCGCCCTGCCAGTTGATGGCGGTGACGAGCCAGATCAGCGCAATGGT
Source organism: Sphingopyxis sp. GW821-FHT10B01 (assembly GCF_059415685.1). Taxonomy (NCBI): domain Bacteria; kingdom Pseudomonadati; phylum Pseudomonadota; class Alphaproteobacteria; order Sphingomonadales; family Sphingopyxidaceae; genus Sphingopyxis; species Sphingopyxis sp. GW821-FHT10B01. The sequence continues at coordinate 824,883 of NZ_JBWKNS010000002.1, forward strand.
CGAGATCGCCATATGATCGCCGATTTCGGGCACGAAGATGCCGAGAAAGGAGACGCTGGCGACTGCGAGCGTGACGTTCGCGGTCCACACCGATACCCAATAGGCCCAGCCGATCATGAAGCTCGGGATGCGCCCGAAGGCAAGCTCGACAAAGCCGGTGGGGCCGCTCGCCTGCGGAAAGGCGACCGTCAGCCGCGCGATGACGAAAGCAAGGGCAAGCGCCCCGGCAATCGTGATCGCCCAGCCGGCGACGCCGTTCCATCCGAAGGGCGCGAGGCTGGCGGGAAGCAGGAAAACCCCCGACCCGATCATATTGCCCATGACGAGCGCGATGCACATCGAAAGGCCGAGCTTCTGGCCCGGCCTTTCGCGTCCGGCTTGCAAATCGGTCACCCGATCAGAAATCCTTACTGACCTTGATCCCGATCAGGCGTGGGCGAATGACATTGTCATAGAAGACACCGCCGTTCGCCGTGTCGCCGCCGGCGTCGCCGCAGACCGTCTCGCCGCACTGGACCGCGCTGTTGATCACGCCGCGGCTGTCGAACAGATTTGTCGCGAACAGTTCGGCGTTCCAGCTCTCGCCCTTCACACCGATGCTGAAATCGGCGGTCGTATAGGCTTTGAAATCGCCGACGATATCATTCTCAATCGTACGAAGGTCGGACCGCCGTTTGCCGATATGGTTGACCGCGAACTGGACGTGGCCATCGAGTCCGCTGATCGGGAACTCATAGCGCGCGACGGCATTGCCCTTGAATTTCGCGGTGACGGGCAGGCGCGCGCCCGACGGAGCGAGCAGCGCATTCTCCTCGCCACCAGGGCCAGCCAGCGTACAATCGAAGGAAGGGTTGGCGATGGCGCAGAAATCGCGGCGGATCGTCGCATCGTTGTAGCTACCGCCGACGCCGAGCGAGAAGCCGCCCGCGCGATAGCTGACGTCGGCCTCGACGCCGCGGATGCGCGCGATGCCCGCGCTGCGGACCTCGGTCAGCCCGTTCTCGCCAAGGAAGGATAGCTGGATATTCTTCCAGTCCTCCTGATAGACCGCACCGTTGAAGCGGACCGGGCCAAAGCTGGTTTTCCACCCAAGTTCATAATTGTCGAGCGTGTCCGAGCCATAAGGCGGCAGCGAACCGCGCCGGTTGATCCCGCCCGGACGGTAGCCGCGCGACCAAGTCGCATAGGCCATGATATCGTCGGTGAACTTGTACGTCAGGTTCAGCTTGTGGATGAAATCGGTCTTCTTGGTTCTTTTGTCGAGGTTGGTACAGGGCGAACCGTCGACGATCGGCGGTCCCTGGCACGCATAGACCGGATTGCTGCTGAAGCCCGGGTTGTTGTAGCCGAAAAAGCCGACGAGGCTGTTGTCGAACTTGTAGAGACGGCCTCCGCCGGTGAGTGTCAGCTTGTCGGTGATGTCGAAACTGATCTCGCCGAAGGCGGCATAGTCGCGATCGACGCGCAGCTGCTTGGTGTACCAGATATCGTCGTTGGTGCCCGGCACCTGAAGATCGTCCGACAGATTGTCGATGATGTAATTCTGCTCGATATTGTGCGACTGGCGCTGCCAGAACAGGCCACCGATAAAGCGGATGCGCGCGTCGGCGGGCGAGGCGACGCGGATTTCGCCGAAGCTCCGCTTATACCGGTCGATGCCCTTGATATACTGGTTCGGGCTGATCTGGTCGCCATTGTTGTCGTAGAGATATTCGGCCGATCCATTGAGCGCGTCGTAGAAATAGGCATAGTCGGAATAGTCGCTGTCGGTCAGCGTCTTGCGGCGGAGGTGCCCGCCGGTCACCGTCAGATCCCAATTGCCGATCTTGCCCTCGATCGTCAGGGCGGCCTGGATCCATTTGTCGTCGCTGCGTTCGGGATTATACTGCACCGTCTGCAGGCTGCGCGTCACCGCGGCCGAGCGTTCCTGCGCAAAGCTGCCGTTCGCTTTCTGGATCTGCCCCATCAGCGTCGGGCGGATCGTCCAGTCGTCGTCGAGTTCGATACCGAGCGCGAGGCGGCCGCCATAGGTGTCGACGCTGTTGTAATTCTTCTCGACCAGCCCTGCATTGGTCTGCGTGATGTCATCTCCGGGCGGGTTGAGGAAGATGGGATTGCCGTCGGGGTCCTTGACCACATTGCCTTCGCCGTCGCGCAGTCGCTTGATGATCGGATAGGTGCGGCTGCCCGCGATATTGTCGATATAGCCTGCGTCATGACGGTACCAGCCGACGAGGCGCAGCGCTGCGCGGTCGCTGATGCGGGCATTGATAAATCCCTCGGCGACGCCGCCGATGCCGCCATGCGCCACGCTGTTGAGTTCGAGCCCCGCCGAACCATAGGTGCCGCTGGTGTCGGGCTTGTTGGTGATCAGCTTAATCGTACCCGCCATCGAACTGGCGCCGTACAGCGTCCCTTGCGGCCCTGCGAGCGCCTCGACGCGCGCGAAGTCATAGGTGTGGATGTCGAGCGCGCCCTGAATCGTCGTGATCGGCATTTCGTCGAGATAGGTGCCGACGGTCGGCAGCGAGGTCGAGTGGTTGGCGTTCTCGCCCGATGCGACGCCGCGGAAATAGACCTGGCTGAACCCGGGCGCGAGCGTCTGGATCGTCACCGACGGCAGGAATTTGACGACGTCCTGGAATTCCTTGACCTGCAACTCCTGGAGCCGCTCGGTCCCGATCGCGGTGATCGCAAGGGGCACATCCTGCAGATTTTCTTCGCGCTTCGACGCGGTGACGACGATGTCGCGGTCGTCGTCGGTGTTTTTTTGCTGGGCCAGAGCCGTTCCCGATGTGCACAACATCGTGCTGCCGAGCAGGAACGCACCGCTTTTGGTCAATACTGCCGATAGTTTCCGCATGGAATCCCCCCTCGATGACAGCTATGTGACGCGAGAATGACGCAGTGCAGCGTGAGCGCAAGCCTTGTTGGTGCGGCGCATCGGTTGTTGGTCGAAAATGTCGTGCGCTGTTGCTCAAAGGCAACGTTTTGTCGTGCCGCGTTCAGCCGAAATCGACGGGAACGGCCGGATAGGCGCCAAGGACGGGGCCGAGCGCCTGTTTCAGTGGGCCAAGCCATGCATCATAGGGGCGCCACTGGCCGACGCCGTCGCGATTGATCGGGCGGCGGACCTGCTCGCTCGACGCCGTGCGTACGGCGCGGGCATTGGCATGGAACGCCAGACACGCCTCTTCGAACGGCTGGTCGAGCCAGGCGAGCAGCGCGCGCACTTCGGCTTCGGGATTATCGAGCAAGGCTTCGTGGATCACGCGGTGGACGCGGCCCGGCTGGACCGCGTCGATATGCGCCATCAGCCGCACATAATCGCGGTAATAGCCGCCGATGTCGGCGAGGTCGTAGCTGAATGCCTGGCCCTTCGCATAATGCTGACGGAAATTCGAAAAGCAGCAATCGAGTGGATGGCGCCGTGCGTCGATGATCTTCGCATTGGGCAGGATCAGCCGGATGAACGCGGTGTAGAGCCAGTTGTTCGGCAGCTTGTCGATGTAGAAGGGTTTGTCGGTCTTGCGCTGTACCGTGGTGCGCCGAAGGAAGGCTGCGCCCATTTCGGCGAGTTGTTGGGGCGGTGCCTCTGCCAGCGCCTCGATCCAGCGCCGCCCGTCGCCCTTCGTCTCGCGGCCGAGGCCGAGCGCGAGCGCGGGGATATCGGGCAGTTCCATCGTGCCCTCGATTGCCGAATGGCTCGCGAGAATCTGCTCGATCAGCGTCGATCCGGCGCGCGGCATGCCGAGGATGAAGATCGGATCGGGCGTGGGATCGCCAGCGCCAGCGCGCGCCGCGAAGAATTCGGGGGTGCAGGCGGCGATGACCGCGTCGACCGCGGCGCGCGTCTCGGCGGCGCGATAGCCGAGCTGGCCGGAGCGGATAGCGTTGCCCGCGGCATAATGGCGAAACGCGGAGTCATATTCGGCGGCATCGTCATACGCTTTGCCGAGCGCGAAATGCAGGTGCAGACGGTCGTCGGCGCGGGCTTCGCTTTTGGGTTCGGCGGCAACGAGTGCCGCTTCCATCGCGGCACGGTCGCGCCGATCGAAGCGGATCGTCTTGAGGTTGGCGAGGCTCCACCAGATTTCGCCGAGCCCCGGATCGGCATCGAGCGCGCGGCGATAGGCGGCGATGCTGTCGTCCTGCCGCCCGACGGTCTTCAGCAGATGGCCGTAGCTCATCCACAGCTTGGCATGATCGGGGAAACGCCGGGTCAGCTCCTGATAAAGCGCGAGCGCCTCGTCATAACCGCCGATACGGCCGAGCGCCGCGGCGCGGAGATTCGCGTGCGCCGGGTTGTCGGGATCGTCGTCGAGCACCGCATCGAGCGTTTCGGCGGCCTCGGCAAAGCGGTTCTGCTTGTAATAGACGGTTGCGAGGTTGGCGCGTGCGGCGCCGAAAGCCGGCGCCAGCTGCAAGGCGCGCGAAAGCAGTTTTTCGGCATCCTCATAGCGGCCGATGCGCCCCGCGACTTCGGCGAGCATGCGGATCGCTGCGACATCGGTCGCATCTTCGCGCAGCCGCTGGCGCAGCGCGGCTTCGGCATCGGGCAAGCGATCGTCGGCGAGCGCGAGCGCGGCGTCGACCATCGCTTCGTCGTGGATCGTTGCGCCAACGGCTGCGAGCGAAGCCGCCTGCGCTTCGCCCTCGCGGCCCAGTGCGCGCAGCGCATGAGCGGCAAGCCGGTGGGCCGCCGCCGATGTCGGAACGGTCTCGATGATCGCCTGCGCCTGTGCAAGCGCGGCACCGGGCTCACCGCTCAGCAGGCGGCGGGCGTTGGCGAGCGCTTCATCGTGGGTGACGGTCGCTGCCATACCCCCGCCGCTCAGCTTTTCGCCGCGCGTGCCTTGGCGACCGCCTGCTTCAACCCGTCATAGCCGATCTGGCCCTGAAACAGCTGGTTGCCCACGATCCAGGTCGGGGTGGCGTTGAGCTGCAGCTGGGTTGCGATCGCGAGATTGCTGTCGAGTTCGCGCTGGAACAGGGCTTCGTTCGCGGTCGCGTCGGCGGTGCCGTCGGTCACGATGCCGACCTTCGCCGCCGCGGCAGCGATCGCCGCCTTGTCGAGCGAGCCCGCTGCGAACATGGCGTGGTGGAAGGCGTCATATTTGCCCTGCCGGGCGGCGGCGAGCGCCATCAGCGCCGCGTCGCGGCTTTGCGGCGCGATGATCGGCAGTTCGCGGAACACGACCTTCACGCGCCGGTCTTCGCGGATCAGCCGGTCGACGTCGGGCACGCTCGCGCGGCAGAAACCGCACGCATAGTCGGTGAACACGACCAAAGTGACATCGCCGTTGGCATTGCCCGCCCACGCGCCTGCGTAGGGCTTTTCAAGCGCGGGGCGGATCGTGTCGATCGCTTTCGCGATTTCGCCATTGCGCTGCGCTTCGAGCGCCTCGGGAATGATCTGCGGGTTCGCCTTGATATAATTGGCGACGATCGTTTCGACCTCGCCCTTGCTCATCCCGCCGCCGAGGCGGCCGCCGAGCCAGAAGACAACCGCGAGCAGCAATATCCCGCCGAGTGCGAAGCCCCATGTGCGTGTCGAACTGCCGTCCATTCCCATTCCCTTTACTTGCGGCAGGCGCTGTGCGGCCATCGCCCTGGTCGCTGCAGGCTTTTTCGCCGCCGGCTGGACGAGCGGCGAGCGATCATCGCCCTCCGTTGCTGCCGGTTTGGTGGCCGCCGCGATCGCCGCGTCGCTTGCGAATAGCGGCAAGTCGGGCGCGCCCGACACGGCCTGACGCGCCGCAGCTTCCTCGCGCGCGAGCAATTGTTCGAGGCCCGAAGGCGGCGGTGCCAGCTCTTCGCGCGGGGCGGGGCGCAATTTGGTCGCGGTGTCGCCGATGCTGTCGCGGATGCTTTCCGAGCCCGCCTTGGCGATGTCGACAACGCCTGCTCTGGTCTTGTCCGCGACTTCGCCGAGCCCGCGTCCGGCCTCGCTCGACAGCTTGGCGACTTTGTCGCCGAGCGCCATCCTGTCCCACGCCTCGCCGCTTGCCTTGGCTGCGGCGCGGCTGGCTTGTGCCGATCCGCGCCCGGCGGCGCGCGCGGCGCGCGCCGTCACCGCACCGGTTTTCGCCGCCAGTTCGCGCGCGCGGCGCGGGATTTCCATCGCCTCGACGCGGGCGGGGATGTCGGCGCGGTCGCCCACACGGATCGTCCAGTCGGCAAAGGCGCTGCCGCCGTCGCGCAGCGCCTGCCAGAATCCAGCGGCACCCGCTTTCAGCTGATCGGACGTGACGGCCGCTTTGCGTGCCGGCTTCTCGTCGGTCGAATAGCGCGAGAGGTCGATGCCGACGGGCGGCGTTTCGCGCGGTTTCGCCAATCCTTCGTCATGCGACGCGGGCGGCAGCGGGGCTGCGTCCGGCGTCGGCGCGGGATCGCGCAGCCATGGCTGGTAATAATCGTCTTTTTTTTCAGTCACGTGTTGCCCTTGCGCATCGATATCGGCGATGCGGTTCCCGCATTGTTCCGGTGAATTTAACGCCGTTTACGCTCGCGTTCCACCTCGGCGCGAGCCACCAGTGAAATATCCTGTGCACGGATCCAGTCGGAGGATTCCTGGGGCAGGCCCTGCATCGCCAGTTCCGCATTACGCAGCGCGAGCGATGCCTGTCCACCCTCAAGCTGATACCGTTCCGCCGAGGCGAGCGCGGCGCGCGCCTGATCGCCCTTGTTCGCATAGACGATACCGAGCTGATACCAGGCGAAGGGATTCTGATTGTCGAGGGCGACGGCGGTTTTCAGAACGTCTTCGGCTTCGGCAAAATTCGCGGGATCTTCGGTCGCGATCAGCGCGTGGCCCAGCGTTGCGCTGATCAGCGGCTGCGAGCGCGAATTGGTGACCGCCCTGCGCAGTGCCGGGATCGCTTCCTTGGGCCGGCCCGATTCGAGCAGAACCTGGCCTTCGAGTTCGAGGAAATAGGGATCGTTCGGGCTGGTCGCGAGCAGGCCTTCGACCTCCGCGAGCGCCTTTTGCGGATAGGCGCTCTTGTGCCACGCATAAGCGCGGGCATAGCGCGCCGGAATGCTGGTGTTGCTCTCGGGGAATTTGCGCAGTGTGCGATCGGGATCGGCGATATAGCCCGACAGCTTTGCCTTGATCCGCTGGAACCGCGCCTCGATCGCCGGATTGGCGGGTTTCGTCCACGCCGGATCGATCACATAGACTTCACGCAGGGCCTGTATCCGGTCGCCCGACATCGGGTGGGTGCGGCCATAGGCCTGATCGTCGTCCTGCTTGACCCCATAGCGAAATTCGAGATTCTGGAGCTTCTTGAAAAAGGCGAGGCTGCCGCGGCCGCTGATTCCGGCCTTCGACAGATATTGGGCGCCAGCTGCATCGGCGGTTGATTCCTGTACGCGCGTAAAGGCGAGGAATTTGCCGAGCGCGGCCTGTTGGCCCGCCATCATCACACCCATACCGGCCTCACCCGCGCCGGCCGCGATCGCGGCGGCGCCGAGCAACAGGCTGAGCAGCGAGATGCCCGTTGCCGTCTTGGCGCCTTCGTTGACGCGGATCGCGTGGCCGCCCATCACATGGCCGAGTTCGTGCGCGAGCACACCTTGCACCTCTTCGGCGCTGTCGGCCGCCTCGATCAGCCCGCTGAAGACATAGATATCCTGACTGCCGGCGACAAAGGCGTTGATGCTGCGGTCACCGAGCAGATGGACGCGCACCTGCCCCGGCTGCAGCCCCGCCGCCACCAGCAGTGGGTCCATCATGTCCTGAAACAGTGCCTCGGTTTCGGCATCGCGCAGGATCGACTGCGCCATTGCCGGGCGCAGCGCGATGGCGAACATCGCGAGCAATGTCAGGGCGATACGGAAAAGCGAACGCGCGGCGTTCGCCCGGGAAGCAATCGATGTTGACCGGGTCATTGCCGGGCTTCTTGCCCCGCGCGCCTGAACCTCAACTGAAGCCGGAGTGGCTTCGCCGGGGCCCGGGTGCGCGGGGGCAAGCGATCGGGTCAATTGCTGCCCGATCGACATGGTCGATTAATTGCCAAATGTGCGCTGCCACCAGCCGCGACGCGGTTCGCCGTCGGGGCCTTCGCCGTCCTCGTCGCCATTGGCGGCAACCGGTTCGGCTTCGCGCGTCGTGGCAGCTTCGGGCGCGGCTTCGGCGGCTACGGCCTTTTTGGCACGGCTTGCGCGCTTCTTCGGTGCGGGCTTGGCCGGTTCGGCTTCGGGTGCTGCCTCAACTTCAGGCTCGGCTTGCACAGCCTCCACGGCGGGCGCAGCCTCGACGGCTTCTACCGCTGCTTCGGCAGCTTCGGTTTCGGTCACAGCCTTGGTCTTGCGCGGCGCGCGTTTGCGCTTCGGCTTTTCCTCGACGGCCGGCGCTTCTTCGGCGACCGGTTCGGCAGCTTCCACCTCTACCGGTGCAGCCGCTTCGGTCTCGGCGATTTCGCCATCGACCACCTCGGCGGCGTCGACTTTGGGCTTGCGACCACGGCCGCCACGACGGCGGCGCGGCTTGGCTTCGGTTTCCTCGGCCTCCACGGCTTCGCCCTCGACTTCCGCCGGTGCAGCTTCGGCTTCACCTTCGTTGGCTGCTTCGCTCTCGGCATCGCCATCTTCGGTGTTTTCGGGGATTTCATTGCCATCCTCGTCACGGCGGCCGCGGCGACCGCGGCGACGACGGCGGCGACGCTTGCGGCCCTCGCCATCGGTATCGCTCTCGCCTTCCTCGCGGGCGCGTTCGCGCGGGCGAGCGGGACGGTCTTCGGCGGCTTCCTCTTCGGCGGCCTCTTCTTCCTCGTCCTCGGGATAATCGTCGTCGTCATCGTCTTCGATCGGCGCGATCGGCGCGAAGCTGCGTCGTGCAATCGGCGGCGGACCGCTGATTTCGACCGCCATCCGCGCGCCTTCGGTTTCGCCATCGGGCAGGATTTCGACCGTTACGCCGTACAGCTCTTCGATCTCGCGCAATTCGCGGCGCTTTTCGTTGAGCAGGTAGAAGGTGGCTTCCTGGCTCGCGCGCAGGGTGATCTTGTTGCCCTTGCCGCGTGCGGCTTCCTCTTCGATCAGGCGCAGTGCGCTGAGGCCCGCCGACGAGGCAGTGCGGACAAGGCCGGTACCTTCGCAATGCGGGCACGGACGCGTCGACGCTTCGAGCACGCCGGTGCGCAGGCGCTGGCGGCTCATCTCCATCAGGCCAAAGCCCGAGATGCGGCCGACCTGAATGCGCGCGCGGTCGTTCTTCAGCGCATCCTTCATCGCGCGTTCGACCTTACGGACGTTCGAACCATGGTCCATGTCGATGAAGTCGATCACGACGAGGCCGGCCATGTCGCGCAGGCGCAGCTGGCGCGCGATTTCGTGCGCGGCTTCGAGATTGGTGCTGAGCGCGGTCTGCTCGATATTATGTTCGCGCGTCGACCGGCCCGAGTTGATGTCGATCGACACCAAAGCCTCGGTCGGATTGATCACGAGGTAACCGCCCGATTTCAGCTGGACGACGGGATTGAGCATCCCGGCGAGCTGATCTTCGACGCCGTATCGCTGATAGAGCGAGACGGGGTCGGCATATTGCTTCACGCGCCGCGCATGGCTGGGCATCAGCAGCTTCATGAACTGCTTGGCCGCCTTATAGCCCTCGTCGCCTTCGACGAGCACTTCCTCGATGTCTTTATGATAAATGTCGCGGATCGCGCGCTTCACCAGGTCGCTGTCCGAGTGGATCAGCGCCGGCGCGCTCGACCCCAATGTATTTTCGCGAATCTCGTCCCACAGGCGGGCCAGATAGTCGAAGTCGCGTTTGATCTCGACCTTGGTGCGGCTCATCCCCGCGGTGCGGACGATGCAGCCCATCGTCGGCGGCAGCGCGAGTTCGTCGATCATCGCCTTCAGCTTGCGGCGATCGGCGCCGTTCGAAATCTTCCGGCTGATCCCGCCGCCGTGCATCGTGTTCGGCATCAGCACGCAATAGCGGCCGGCGAGCGACAAATAGGTGGTGAGCGCGGCGCCCTTGTTGCCGCGTTCTTCCTTGACGACCTGGACCAGCATCACCTGACGGCGACGGATGACGTCCTGGATCTTGTAGCGGCGGCGCAGCGACATGCGGTTTTCGCTGTCTTCGTCGTCGTTGCGGCGGCTGCGTCCACGGCCGCCCTTGCGGTTGTTGTTGCCGCGTCCACGGCCACGACCCCGGCGATCGCCGCGGCCGTCCCCGTTTCCTTCTCGGCCTTCTTCGGAGCCTTCGGCGCCTTCTTCGCCTTCGCCATTCTCGGCGTCGCCATTGTCGTCGCGCTCGTCATGGTCGTCGTGCCCATCGTCATGATCGTCACGGTCATCGTCGTGGTCGTGGCGGCTGTCGCCATTGTCGTCTTCGTCATGATATTCGACGTCGGCGACATCGCCTTCGAGCTCGTCGAGGTCTTCCTCGGCGCGCTGCGCGGCGGCGGCGGCGTGCTCGGCCTCTTCGCGAAGCAGCGCGTCGCGGTCTTCCTTCGGAATCTGGTAATAGTCGGGGTGGATTTCGCTGAACGCAAGGAAACCGTGGCGATTGCCGCCATATTCGACGAACGCCGCCTGCAGCGACGGTTCGACACGGGTTACCTTGGCCAGATAGATATTGCCCTTGAGCTGCTTGTGCTCGGCGGACTCGAAATCAAACTCCTCGATCCGGTTTCCCTTGGTGACGGCGACCCGGGTTTCTTCCCGGTGCCGCGCGTCGATCAACATGCGCGTGGTCATTAGTAACACTCCAAGCGCGCCTTAGCGCGCCATCAAAAAATCCCGCGACCCTCCCCGAGGGAAAGCCACGGCGGATACGGGTGAAAAGAAAAAAGACGTTATTGCCGCGGGGGGCCTGCGTCCGGTCCTGGACGCGCATGCGGTCTTCGCATCCGGCGACGGCCGGGGCGAAAGCGCCCGCGTCGGGATGAGAAGAGGGCATGGCAAGCCTCATGCGGCATCAACCTGTTACGGGATGAGCGGGCGGGCAGGGCGGGCGTATGCGAACGCCCCGACTGTCCGGTCAACCGGGTGGACTGGCGGCAGGTCGTCCTTCCCCGCATGTCCGGCACCAAGGCGGCCATGATCCGCATGTTTTGCGGAGCAGGCCTTCCCCTCAAAAGGCCGGACGGCACCGGGAACGACACCGTCAGTGAGGGCGTGCTAGCATCGGCACGGGCCAACGGCAACCACAACCACCGTACAAAGATAGGATGGCGCGCAGGTGTTGCAAGAAAACCCGCAGCGCCGAACATGCTGAATCGCCTGCCAAGCTTGCCGCTTGACGGAGTTTGAGCCGGGATAACTCGGGATAACTAATGCCTGGTTCACGCCATTCGGTCGCCGGGCCCCTGCCGTTCTGAATAAGCGCTGGACCATTGCGCGCCTTGGGCGGCATAGACGCGCGATGAGCCTGCTGCTTGCCCTGCTTGGCATGATCGCGACCCCGGTGCCGGGGGGGCAGGCGGGCGCGACCCCGATTGGCGGTTCGGTGGCACTCCGGGCAAACGGATTTGAAGGCGTCGCGCGCGCGCCGCGGCCTCAGCTACAGTCGCCCGCCGGATTTCGCGCCAAACGACCTGGAAAACGCTACAGCGTCACTGTCCCGATCGGCAAGCCCAAGCCCGCGGTCGCGCTGCCGCAAATCGAGGGACCCGCCAACAGCCGTCTGCCGCTCGTCGTGATCGATGCGGGGCACGGCGGGCACGACCCCGGCGCGATCTCGCCGCACAGCGGCAAGCGCGAGAAAGACATCACGCTCGCGATCGCCCGCGCGATCCGCGCCGATCTGCTTGCATCGGGCCGGGTGCGCGTCGCCCTGACCCGCGCCGACGATCGCTTTCTGGTGCTTGAGGAGCGTTACGGCATCGCGCGGCGGCTGAAAGCCGATTTGTTCATTTCGGTACACGCCGACGCGGCGGAGAATGAAACCGCGAGCGGCGCATCCATCTATACCCTGTCCGAAGTCGCATCCGATCGAGAGGCTGCGCGGCTCGCAGCGCGCGAGAACAAGGCGAATATCATCAACGGCGTCGATCTCGGCGCGCACAGCGGCGCCGTGTCGGCGATCCTGCTCGACCTGACCCAGCGCGAAACGATGAACGTCGCCTCCGACTTCGCCCGACTGCTCCAGCGCGAAGCATCGGGCGACGTCACGTTCCGCACCACCGCGCACCGATTCGCGTCGTTCATTGTGTTGAAGGCGCCCGATACACCGTCGGTCCTGTTCGAAACCGGCTTTATCTCGAACAAGAGCGATAGCGAGTTCCTCGCTTCGGAGGCAGGTCAGAAAAAGGTCGCGCGCGGGGTGCGCGATGCGGTGCAGATTCATTTCGCGCGGCGGATTGCGGCGTCTGAGCGCTGATCGTCCGCAATCATAAGGTTGGCGCCGGTGTCGGCTTTGGGTTGGGAAGCGGACGTTCGCTACCGCTCATGTTCCCCGGCGAAGGCCGGGGCCCAGAGCGTTAGAAAGCTGACGTCTGCGGGTTGCGCCTTGGACCTCGGCCTTCGCCGAGAACAGCAACTCTTGGTCCAATTCAGACCTTCGTCATCCCGGACTTGATCCGGGATCCATAGCTGCACCGTCGTCGTGGATCCCCGATCAAGTCCGGGATGACGAGGAAAGGAAGGGCAACTATCGGTCGTTAGTTGCCACTTTCGCCGGGGAGCCGCTCCTTTCGGCGGAGACCAGACGTTCGGCGCAAAAATATAGTCTTGACTAACTTTTCTTGCGCAAGCAGCCTCGCCTGACTGGATTCGGGAGAGTGGTATGAGTTGGAGCAACTGGTCGGGCAGCGTTACCGCCCCCGCACAGCTCGCCCGTCCGCAAAGCGAAGACGAGCTGGCGATGCTCGTTCGTGGCGCACGCAAGCTGCGCGTCACCGGTGCGGGGCACAGCTTCATGCCGCTCTGCGAATCGGACGAATTGATTATCAGCCTCGACGATATGGCGGGCGAGATGCACATCGCCGCCGATCGCCAGACCGCGCGTATCCCCGCCGGCTGGAGTATCCGCCGGTTGACGGCGGCGTTGTGGGAGGAGGGGCTCGCGCTCGCCAACCAGGGCGATGTCAATCCGCAGTCGCTCGCCGGTGCCATGGCGACGGGCACCCACGGTACGGGGGCCGACCTCGGCTCGCTGGCGACCTTTGCGCGCGGCTTCCGCCTCTTCGGCGCCGATGGCGAGGCGCGCTGGTGCGATGCGACGACCAACGCCGACCTGTTTCAGGCGCAGCGTCTGTCGCTCGGCCTGTTCGGCATCGCGACCGGGATCGAGGTGTCGGTCGTCCCTGCCTTTCACCTTGCCGAACGAATCGAAAAGCGCCGCTGGGCCGAAGTGCGCGAAAGCTATGAGGAGTTGACCCGGAAGCACCGCCATATCGAATTCTGGTTCTTCCCGCACAGCGATCATGTGATCCTCAAAACGCTCGACCTCTGCGACCCCTGCGATCCGCCGCCGAGCACAACCGATATGGAGGAGGCGAGCTTTCGCCGGATCCTCGGCATATCGGCGCGCTTGCCCTTTCTCACCCCGCTGCTGCAGCGGCTGATGATGAAAAGTGGCATTTCCGGTCGTCGCCGCGGCCCCGCGCACAACATCTTCCCATCGGACCGGAATTTGCGGTTCGAGGAGATGGAATATGAAATGCCGCGCAGCGCCGGGCTCGAAACGCTGGAAGAGGTCGTCGGCTGGATCCGGCGGAAGCGCCTGCCGGTCACCTTCCCCTTCGAATATCGCGTCGTCGCCGCGGATGATATCTGGATGAGTCCGATGAACGCGGGGCCCGTCGCTGCGATTTCGATGCACCAATATGCAAAAATGCCCTGGCGCAATCTGTTCGCCGATGCCGAAGCGATCTTTCGCGGTGCTGGCGGGCGGCCGCATTGGGCGAAGCGCCACACGCTCGGCCGCGCCGATGTTGCAGCACTGTATCCGATGGCGGAGCGATACACCGCTGTGCGCCGCGCCGCCGATCCCGAAGGCAAATTCCTCAACCCCCATCTGGAGACCTTGTTCGCATGACGACCGACCGCGATTTGCACGACCATCTGATCGGCCGGCAGGGGTCGCGCGTCGACCTCAATACGCCGGTGCTCGTCCTCGACGTCGACGCGCTCGACCGCAATATCCAGCGAATGGCAGCGCTCGCGGCCAATCATGGCGTTGCGCTGCGCCCGCATGCCAAAACCCACAAGAGCGTCGATATTGCGCTGCGCCAGAAGAAGGCGGGCGCGGTCGGGGTCTGCTGCGCCAAGATCGGCGAGGCCGAGGTGCTGGCCGAGGGGGGCGTTGCAGGCATCCTCATCACGTCCCCCGTTGCCGCGCCCGCCGCGATCCTGCGCCTTGCGGCGCTGGCGGCAAAGGCCGACGCGCTGATGGCGGTCGTCGATCATCCGGATGTGGCCGGGCGCCTCGACGCGGCGCTGGCGGCGGCCGAAACCCGGCTTGATGTCATTATCGATATCGACCCCGGCATCGCGCGCACCGGCGTTGCGTCGGCCGAAGCCGCGGTTGTGTTGGCACGCGCGATCGATCAATCGCCGAACCTCGAATATCGCGGCGTGCAATTCTACTGCGGGTCGCAGCAGCATATCGAGAATTATGCCGAACGCCGCGCGGCGATTGTCGAGCGCACGGCCTATTTGCAGGAGGTCATCGCTGCCTTGACCGAAGCGGGCTTCGCGCCAGGCCTCATCACCGGATCGGGCACGGGCACGCACCGCATCGACCTCGATCTCGGGGTCTTTACCGAGCTTCAGGCGGGCAGCTATGCCTTCATGGACAAACAATATCTCGACTGCGACATTGCCGATGGCGGCGAACCGCCGTTCGAGGTCGCGCTGGCGGTCGATGCGCGCGTCGTCAGCGCGAACCACAGCGGGCTGGTTACCATCGACGCCGGGTACAAGTCGCTGTCGACCGATGGCGGCGTCGCCGTGGTCCAGCGCGGCGCGCCCGTAACCGCCTTCTTCGCGTTCATGGGCGACGAACATGCGGCGCTGATCGCGCCCGAAATCGGAACGCAGCTTCACCCCGGCGACCCGGTCAGCCTGACGGTGCCGCACTGCGACCCGACGGTGAACCTCTATGATCATTATCACGTCGTTACAGGCGACACGCTTGTCGACATCTGGCCGGTCAGCGCCCGCGGTCGCGCGCGGTGACCGTCAACGTCCGGCGCGCACCGCAGCAGGCGCGCGCGCGCCAGACGCAGGGGCGACTGCTCGACGTCGCGGGCGAATTGCTGGCCGAGGTCGGGATCGAACGGATTTCGACCAATATGATCGCCGCGCGCGCCGGGCTGAGCCCCCCTGCGCTCTATCGCTATTTCGGCGACAAATATGCGGTGCTCGAAGCGCTCGGGCGGCGATTGATGGAGCGCCAGAATGCGGTGCTCGAGGCGTGGATCGCGCGGCATGCGCCCGCCGGGATTGCCGCGATGGCGGATCATATCGGCGATATTTTGATCGAGAATGCCGCGGTGACGCGCGCCGAACCGGGGGCGGTGTGGATATTGCGCGCGCTCCACGCGTCGCCGCAGCTCGTCCATGTCCGGCTCGAATCGCATCGCCATGTCACCGACCGGCTCGTCGATATCTGCGTTCCCCACATCGCCGCGGCCGATCGCGAAACCTTGTGGCCGCAGTTGCGGCTCGCGGTCGAGCTGGGCTTCGCGGCCGACGAAATGCTTTATGAAGAAGATCGCGTTTCGGCGGATATGGTGCTCGCCGAAGTCGCCGTGATGCTGCGTTCGACGTTGCTGCGGCTGACCGGAAGCGCCTAGTCGCGCACCTTGCCGCAAGCATGCTTCCCTTTCCGCAGCACAGGCTTTAGAGGCGGGACATATGGCCGCTGACAGTCCGCCCAATTTCCGCCTGCGCCTGCGCCGCGACAGCAATGCCGTCATCGCATGGTTCCGCGATATGTGGACACGGCGGTGGTTCCGCTGGCTTGGCTATCTTGCGCTCGCCGGCGTCCTTTTCCTCGCGCTGATCTGGGTGGTGTTTGCCCGCAATCTGCCTTCGGTCGATCAGCTGCGCGACTATGAACCGCCACTGCCGACAATGGTCCGCGATGCCGAGGGCAAGCCCGTCCACAGCTATGCGCGCGAACGTCGCGTCCAGCTCGAATATAGCGAATATCCGCAATTGCTCGTCCGCGCCTATCTGGCCGCGGAGGATCGTACCTTCTTCAGCCATGGTGGCATCGACTATCCGGGCATCGCCAGCGCGATGATCACCAATCTCTCGAACAGCGGCCGCCCCATCGGCGCTTCGACCATCACGCAGCAGGTGGCGAAGAACCTGTTGCTCACCAACGAGCTGAGCTACCGCCGCAAGATTCGCGAGATCATCCTCGCCATGCGTATCGAGGATGCGCTGACCAAGGAGCAGATTCTCGAACTGTATCTCAACGAAATCCCGCTTGGCCGCCGCAGCTTCGGGGTGCAGGCGGCGAGTCGTGCCTATTTCGACAAGGACGTCGACCAGCTCCAGCTGCACGAGATGGCCTTTCTCGCCATCCTGCCCAAAGCGCCCGAAACCTATGGTCGCGCGCGCAACGCCGAAAAGGCGATCGCGCGGCGCAATTTCGTTCTGGGCGAAATGTATCGCAACGAGTGGATCACCGCAGCGCAGCGCGACGCGGCCCAGGCGATGCCGCTCGGGCTTACCGACAGCGGCAACCGCGCGATCGCACAGGTCGGCGGCTATTATATGGAAGAGGTCCGGCGCCAGTTGATCGCCGAATTCGGTGAAACCGCCGACAAGGGACCGCATAGCGTCTATGCCGGTGGTCTGTGGGTGCGCACCGCCTATGACGGCAAGATGCAGGCCGCCGCCGCCAACGCGCTGCGCCGCGGGCTCATCCGCTATGATGCAGGCAAGGGCTGGTCGGGACCGATCGCGACGATCGAAGCCGACGACCAATGGGCCAGCCGCCTTGCGTCGAGCTTCATCGGCATCGATTACGACGGCTGGCGGATCGCTGCGGTCATTTCCAAATCGGCGGGCGCGGCGCAGATCGGCTTTGCCGACGGCACGACCGGCACGCTGCCCGCGGGCACCGCGACCCTGATCTATCGCAAGACAGGGGGAAGTGCCTTCTCCGCGATGCGTCCGGGCGATCTGATCGCGGTGAAGGCGACCGGCGGCTCCTCCTATGCACTCCGCAATATTCCCGAGGTCTCGGGCGGTTTCATGGCCGAAAGCCCGCATTCGGGCCGCATCTATGCGATGCAGGGCGGCTTCGACGTGCGTCTCTCGCCCTTCAACCGCGCGACGCAGGCCGAACGCCAGCCGGGTTCGACGATCAAGCCCTTCGTCTATGCGACCGCGCTCGACAACGGCATGACTCCGGCGACGATGATCGTCGACGGGCCGTTCTGCGTCTATCAGGGTGCGAGTCTCGGCAACAAATGCTTCCGCAATTTCGGCGGCGGCGGCGGATCGGGCGAGCATACGATGCGCTGGGGTCTCGAACAGTCGCGCAACCTGATGACGGTGCGCACCGCAAGCCAGGTCGGCATGGAACCGATCGTCGACACGATCCGGACGATGGGCATCGGCAAACACGAACCCTATCTCTCGACCGCGCTCGGCGCCGGATCGACGACGGTCGAGAAGATGACCAACGCCTTCGCGATGCTGGCGAACCATGGCCGCGAACTGAAACCGCGCGTGATCGACTATGCGCAGGACCGCCGCGGCAAGGTGATTTTTCCGGCCAACTGGAAGCCGTGCGAAGGCTGCAACAAGAAGGATTGGGACGGCCGGCCGATGCCGCGCTTTGCCAAGTCGGGCAAGCAGTTGATGGACCCGATGACCGCCTATCAGGTCGTCCATATGCTCGAAGGCGTCGTCCAGCGCGGCACTGCGGTGCGGCTGCGCGATCTCGGCGTGCCTTTGTTCGGCAAGACGGGGACGACCTCGGGTCCGAAGGACGCCTGGTTCGTCGGCGGGACGCCCGATGTCGTCGCCGGCGTCTATATCGGCTTCGACCAGCCGCGAAACATGGGCGGCTATGTTCAGGGCGGCAGCATGGCGGCGCCGATCTTCAAGCAGTTCTTCGAAGAATCGCTCGCCGACAGCCAGCCGATTCCCTTCACCGCGCCCAAAGGCGTGAGGATGGTGCGGATCGATCGCCAGTCGGGCCGCCGCGTCTATGGCAGCTGGCCCGGTACCGATCCCAAGGCGGCGATCATCTGGGAGGCCTTCAAGCCCGAAAGCGAACCGCGCCGGACGATCCGCGAAGAGGAAATCAAGCCGATCAAAACGCAGCGGCGGCAGAGCGCTCCGACCCAGAAGGGCCGGTCGGGCCGCACCGACAGCGACTTCCTCGACGACCGCGGCGGCATCATCTGACGCCGCGCACCTCCTTCCCCTGCGGCGCTTGAGGCCGTAAGGGCGGGACCAACATATTTCAGGAGCAAGGACATGCGCGCCGAAGCGCAGGATCATATCGACAAGATTGGCGCCGCGCTGGCGCTGCTGCGACGTTTTCTCGACTGGGACCGCGCGGTGCGGCGGCTCGACGAACTGAATGCGAAGGTCGAGGACCCGACGCTGTGGAACGATCCCAGGGCGGCGCAGGAAGTGATGCGCGAGCGTCGCCGCCTCGACGAGGCGATCAATGCGACGCGCGCAATCGAACAGGAATGCGCCGACACCGCCGAACTGATCGAGCTGGCCGACATGGAAGGCGATACGGCGCTGGGCGATGAAGCGGTGACCAGCCTCGCGACGCTCGCCGCGCGCGCCGAGGAAGACAAGATCAAGGCGCTGCTCGCGGGCGAAGCCGATGCCAACGACGCCTATATAGAGGTTCACGCCGGCGCCGGCGGCACCGAAAGCCAGGACTGGGCCGAAATGCTCCAGCGCATGTACAGCCGCTGGGCCGAAAAGCGCGGATTCAAGGTCGAGCTCGTCGAATATCAGGCGGGCGAACAGGCGGGCATCAAATCGGCGACGATGCTGGTGAAGGGCGAGAACGCCTATGGCTATTCGAAGACCGAAAGCGGCGTCCATCGTCTCGTCCGCATCTCGCCCTATGACAGCTCGGCGCGGCGCCACACCAGCTTCTCGAGCGTGTGGGTCTATCCGGTGATCGACGACAATATCGACATCGAGATCAACGAGGGCGATCT
This sequence comes from Sphingopyxis sp. GW821-FHT10B01, assembly GCF_059415685.1. Lineage (NCBI taxonomy): Bacteria > Pseudomonadati > Pseudomonadota > Alphaproteobacteria > Sphingomonadales > Sphingopyxidaceae > Sphingopyxis > Sphingopyxis sp. GW821-FHT10B01. The sequence goes on from NZ_JBWKNS010000002.1 coordinate 844,001, forward strand.
CAAGATCGACACCTATCGCGCCTCGGGCGCGGGTGGACAGCATGTCAACACGACCGATTCGGCGGTGCGTATCACGCATATTCCAACGGGCATCGTTGTCGCGAGCCAGAACGACCGCTCGCAGCACAAGAACCGCGCGACGGCGATGGGGATGCTGAAGGCACGCATGTACGAAGCCGAACTGCAGAAGCGCGAAGCCGCGGCCTCGGGCGAGTATCAGGCGAAGACCGAGATCGGTTGGGGCCACCAGATCCGCTCCTATGTCCTCCAGCCCTATCAGCTCGTGAAGGATCTGCGTACGGGCGTGACCTCGACCGCACCCGGCGACGTGCTCGACGGTGCGCTCGATCCGTTCATGGCCGCGGCGCTGTCGCAGAAGGTGACCGGCGAAAAGGTCGAAGTGGAAGACATCGACTGATGAACCGCGCGGTCGTCCTTGCCGCGCTGGCGATCCTGCCGCTGCTCGGCGGTTGCGATGCGCCGTGGGATGATGACAGCGACCGCACCGAAACCGCACGCGAATTTCCGCCCGCCGACCGGCCCGTCGCGACGACCGTGTCGACCAAATGGTCGACCGAGGAAGCGCGCGACCGCGTCAACGAGGCCGATGACGTCATGGACTCGGCCGACGTCCGTCCGGGCATGACCGTCGCCGACATCGGCGCGGGCGACGGCTATTACACCGTCCGCCTCGCGCAGCGGGTCGGCGCGGGCGGCCGCGTGCTCGCGCAGGACATCATGCCCGAGGTGATCGAGCGGCTCGCCGACCGCGTCGCGCGCGAACGGCTCGACAATGTCTCGCTGAAACTTGGCGCGGTCGACGATCCGCGCCTGCCCGCGGCGAGTTTCGACCGCATCTTCATGGTCCATATGTATCACGAGATCGCCGAGCCCTATGCCTTCCTCTGGCGGATGCGCCCGGCGCTGCGCAAGGGCGGGCAGGTGCTGGTGGTCGACGGCGATCGCCCGATCGCACAGCATGGCACGCCCTTTCGCCTGCTCGTCTGCGAGTTCGAGGCGGTGGGTTACAAGCTCGTGTCTTACGACGACAAGCAGCACGCCGGGGGGTATCTCGCGCGCTTCGTCCCCGACGGCAAGCGCCCCGAGCCGGATGCGATCAAGGTCTGCGACAATCCCTAGAATCTGGCCCTAATAGACGATCAGACGATCCTCGGCGGCGATTTCGGCAAGGAAGCTGACCAAGCCCGCGGCGCGAACATGCGGTACCAGCCCGGTCGCCGCGATGCCGACAAGCGCCATCCCCGACTGGCAAACGAACAGCGCGACCTCCATCGCAATGGCTTCCTCGACCAGCCAGGCGAGGTCGGGTTGCCCCGCGGCGCGGCGTGCCTCGTCGCCGGCAAAGGATACGGGATCGCGGAGCAGCGCCGCCGCTTCACCCTGCAAAAAGATGCGCACCGGGCGTCCCAGTGCCGCCGCCGCCATCCCCGCTTCGAGTGCAGCGTAGAGCCGCCGCCCTTCGGCGACGGCGACGATGATGTTCAGGCTCGACATATCGGGCATAGCGGATCCTCGGGCACGCCGACTTCGCGCCAGCGCCGACCCAGCATATCGAGGATCGCGAGCCGCCCCGTCAAGGACGCGCCGAGGCCGGTGAGTGCGCGCACCGCCTCCAGCGCCGCCATCGTGCCGATCATGCCTGCGAGCGCGCCCATCACGCCGGTTTCGGCGCAATTGATGCCTTCGCGGTCGGGATCGCTGCCGACGAGGCACGCATAGCAGGCCTGACCCGCGCGCCAGCCCTCATAGAGCGCAACCTGCCCCTCGAAGGCGCCGATCGCGGCGCTGAGCAGCGGGACCTGCAACGCAACGGCCACGCGGTTGACCGCGAGCCGCGTGTCGAAATTGTCGCATCCGTCAAGGATCAGGTTCGCGCCGGTGAGCAGCGTTTCGGCGTTTTCGTTGTCGAGCCGAGCGGCTACCGCGACAGCGTCGACGTGCGGGTTGATCCGCCGCGCCGCCTCGGCCGCGACGTCGGCCTTCAGCGCGCCGATGTCGGCGTCGGTGAAAAGCGGCTGCCGCTGCAGGTTCGACAGTTCGACCACGTCATGGTCGATGATCGTCAGCTTGCCGACGCCTGCCGCCGCCAGATAGGTGATCGCCGGACAGCCGATCCCGCCCGCGCCGATGACCGCGATATGGGCGTCCTTCAGCTTCGCCTGCCCGGCACCGCCAAAGGCCGGCAGAATGATCTGGCGGGCGTAGCGGTCGAGTTCGGCGTCGCTGAGCAAATTATTCGGCCGGGCGCCGCAGCTTGATCCCCGATAGCGAAGCAAGGCCTGCGGCGTTCGCGGTTTCGTCGGCGGTGTCGCTTTCGACGCCCGTCGATCCGAAGCCCCCCGTCCCGCGTTCGGTTTCATCGAGCGTCGCCACTTCGGCGAAAGCCGCCCGCTGAACGGCGGCGGGTACAAGCTGAGCGATGCGGTCGCCGCGCTTCACTTCGAAACTTTCGTCGCCGAGATTGGCGAGGATCACCTTCACTTCGCCGCGATAGTCGCTGTCGATCGTGCCGGGCGTGTTGAGGCAGGTGATGCCATGTTTGAGCGCAAGGCCCGAGCGCGGACGGACCTGCACTTCATAGCCGGGAGGGATCGCCATCGCAAAGCCGGTCGCGACCGCGTGCCGCGTTCCGGGGCGGATCGTCAGCGTCTCGGCGGCGACGACATCCATGCCTGCGGCGCCTTCGCTCGCATAGGCGGGCAGGGGCAGGCCACCGCCGTTGGGCAGGCGCTGGATGGCGATTTCAATCGGATTCACGGGATTGGTGTTCTGGGGGGGCACGGGTGTCGAGTTCATCGGCGATCTTTTCCATCAATTTGCGGGCGACGGCTTGCTTCGGCAGCCGGTCCCAGCTGTCTACCCCGTCTTTGCTGACGATATGCACGCGGTTGCTTTCGCCGCCCATCGGGTCGGCGGCGACGTCGTTCGCGACGATCCAGTCGCATCCCTTGCGCGCGAGTTTCGCCTGTGCGTGGGCGATGACATCGTTGGTTTCGGCAGCAAATCCGACCAGCAGCGGTGGCCGCCCGGGGGATTTGGCGAGGCCAGCAAGGATGTCGGGATTTTCGGCGAGCGCGAGCGGCGGGACCTGTCCGCTGCCGTCCTTCTTGATCTTCTGCGATGCGGTGTCCGCGGCACGCCAGTCTGCAACCGCGGCGACCATGATGGCCGCATCAACGGGAAGGCCCTGCTCGACTTCGGCCGCCATTTCGAGCGCGGTCTCGACGTCGATCCGAATCACGCCGGGCGGAGTCGGCAGCGGCACCGGCCCGGCGATCAGCAGCACTTCGGCACCGGCTTCGGCCGCAGCGGCGGCAATCGCAAAGCCCTGCTTCCCGCTCGACCGGTTGGCGATGTAGCGCACCGGGTCGATCGGCTCGTGCGTCGGCCCCGCGGTGATCAGGATGCGGCGGCCAAAGAGCGGGCGATGATTCGCGGGCGCGAAGTCGGGCTGGCCGGTGAGCGGAACCGGAGCGGGCGCGTTCGCCAAGGCTGCATCGATCGCATCCTTGATCGCGGCAGGCTCCGGCAGGCGGCCGGGGCCATATTCGCCGCATGCCATCTCGCCCTCGTCGGGTGCCATCACCGTGACGCCGTCGCCGCGGAGCGTCGCGACATTGCGCTGCGTCGCGGGGTGCAGCCACATGCGCACATTCATCGCAGGCGCCGCAAGCACGGGCTTGTCGGTCGCGAGCAGCAGCGTCGTCGCGAGATCGTCGGCGATGCCGGTGGCCATCTTCGCGAGCAGGTCGGCGGTCGCCGGCGCAACGACCACCAGGTCCGCCTCGCGGCTGAGCTGGATATGCCCCATCTCGACCTCGTCCTTCAGGTCGAAGAGGCTGGTATAGACCTTGTTCTCGCTCAGCGCCGCGAGCGTGAGCGGGGTCACGAACTGTTCGCCCGCGCGCGTGATGACACAGCGCACGATATAGCCCGCCTTGCGGAGCAGGCGGACGAGTTCGATCGATTTATAGGCTGCGATGCCGCCGCCGATGATGAGCAGGATCCGGGGCTTGGTCATAGGCCTAACCTAGCCAGTTCAACGCCGCTGCACCAGCCGCCGCGCCAAGCAGCGCGGTCAGCGCATAGCGCCACCAGCGGCGGCGTTCGCCCTTGTCCCACATCAGCGGAATTTCGGGAAGCGGCGGCGCGGGCGGCGCGGCGCCCTTCCTGGGCAATTGCGCGTCGAGGCGGCGGATGATGTCGGGGATCAGCGCCAGCGTCTTGCCCTGTTCGCGGATGCCGTCGGCGAGCGCGGCTTCGGGGCCGAGTTCGTCGCGAATCCATTCGCTGACGAACGGGCCGGACACGTTCCACATATTGATCTTCGGATCGAGCATCGTCGCGACACCTTCGACCATCACCATCGTCTTTTGCAGCAGCAGCAGGTGCGGCTGCGTCTGCATGTCGAAATCGCGCGTGATCGCGAACAATCCGTCGAGCATCTGCCCGACCGACAATTCGCTCACCGGTTTGCCGCGCATCGGTTCGCCGACCGCGCGCAGCGCCGTCGCGAATTCCTCGACGCTGTGATAGTCGGGCACATATTGCGCCTCGAAGTGAATTTCGGCGACGCGGCGGTAGTTTCCGGTCGTCAGGCCATAGAGGATTTCGGCGAGCCAGTAGCGCGCCTGCCGGTTGATGCGCCCCATGATGCCAAAGTCCACGGCAGCGATCGTGCCGTCGGCTTTCACGAACAAATTGCCCTGATGCATGTCGGCGTGGAAGAATCCCTCGGCGATCGCCTGGCGCAGGAACGCGTTGACAAGGTTCGCCGACAATTTCTCCATGTCGTGTCCCGCTGCGATCAGTGCGTCGCGGTGCGAAATCTTGATGCCATCGATCCAGTCGAGCGTCATCACGCGGCTGGCGGTGCGGTCCCAGTCGATCGCCGGCACTTCATAGGTCGGCACCCCGACCATGGCGTCGGCGAGCTCGGACGCCGAGGCGGCCTCGCGGCGCAGGTCGAGTTCGCGCAGCGTCCAGCGCCGGAAATTGGCGATGACCTGGCGCGGGCGCAGCCGTGTCGCTTCGCCGCCCAGTGCCTCGAGGTGCGCGGCCGCCCATTCATAGGTTTCGATGTCGCGTGCGAACTGCTTGTCGATGCCGGGGCGGCGAACCTTGACGGCGACCTGTCGGCCCTCGATCGTCACCGCGCGGTGGACCTGCGCGATCGAGGCCGAACCGACGGGCTCGGGATCGAATTCGGCATAGAGGCTTTCGAGCGGAGCCTCGAAGGTCGCTTCGATTTCCTTGCGGATACGCTCGAACGCGACGGGCGCGAGCGCATCCTGCAGGGTCAGCAGGTTGCGCGCCGCTTCCTCGCCGACGATGTCGGGGCGCGTTGCGAGCGTCTGGCCCAGTTTGACCGCGGCGGGGCCGATCGCCTGAAAGGCGGCGGCATAGTCAGGGATTTTCGGCTGGATCGTTCCGAGTCGCGCGATCCGGCACAGGCGTTTCACACCCGGCGGCGTCGTCGGCGCGCTTTCGATTCCGCGGAGCGCGCCATGGCGCGCGAGGATGCGGCCCCATTTCAGCAGGCGGGCGATATGGGTGACGGGACGGGTCAAGCCTTCCACCCGCTGTGGATCGCAACCAGTCCGCCCATGATCGGTTCGACCTTCACCGCGGTGAAGCCGGCTTCGCGGATCATTTTTGCGAAGGCGGACATCGGCGGGAAGCGGCGGATCGATTCGATCAGATAGCGATAGCTGTCCTCGTCATCGGCGATCAGCTTGCCGAGCTTGGGCACCAGATGGTGCGAATAGGCGTCATAGGCCTGTGCGAAACCCGGCCATTCGTTGGTCGAGAATTCGAGGCAGAAGAAGCGGCCGCCGTAGCGAAGCACGCGATGCGCTTCTTTCAAGGCCGCCGGGATATCGGTGACGTTGCGGATGCCGAAGGCGATCGTATAGGCATCGAAAAACTGGTCGGGGAACGAGAGCATCTCGGCGTTCTGTTCGCTCCACACCAGGCTATCGATGCCGCGCTCTGCGGCGCGCTCCACCCCGACGCCCAGCATGTCGGGATTGATGTCCGCGACAGTGATGCTCGCGCCCGAGGGCTCCATGCGAAAGGCGATATCGCCGGTGCCGCCCGCCATGTCGAGGATCGCCTCGCCCTCGCGCGGCTTCACCCGGCGTACGAAGCGGTCCTTCCACAGCCGGTGCATGCCGCCCGACATCGCGTCGTTCATGATGTCATATTTGCGCGCAACGCGGCTGAACACCTCGCCGACCATCGCGGTCTTGTCGCCCGCGGGAACCTGTTCATAGCCGAAGCTGACGGTGTCGGGGTTGGTCATGGAGTCGCGCCTTGATGCGGGGAGAAACGAAGTCGCACCGGCCTTTAGCCAAGGGTTGAAGCGCAGGCAAATGGCGCGTAGCCCGATGCGCGATATGCCTGAACTTCCCGAAGTCGAAACCACCGTTCGCGGCCTCGCCCCCTTCCTCGAAGGGCAGCGGCTGACGGCGGTCACGACATTTCGCCCCGACCTGCGCCGGCCCTTTCCCGCCGACCTCGCCCAGCGGTTGACCGGCGCGACGGTCACCACTCTCTCGCGCCGCGCCAAATATGGCATCGTATCGACCGACCGCGACGATCATATGATCTTCCACCTCGGCATGTCGGGCCGCTGGCGGACCGAGGGGGGCGAGGCCGGCAAGCACGATCATTTGCTGATCGAAACGGCCGGGCACCGGTTGTTCCTGCACGATCCGCGGCGCTTCGGGTCGGTCGATCTCGTGGCGGGCGATCCGCTGGCGATGTTCCCGGCGTTCGTGACTTTGGGCCCCGAGCCGCTTTCCGATGAATTCGATGCCGCCTATCTGGCGGGAGCGCTTGCGGGGCGCCGCGCACCGATCAAGGCGATGCTGCTCGACCAGGCGCTCGTCGCGGGGCTGGGCAATATCTATGTGTGCGAGGCGCTCAACATGGCGCGTATTTCCCCGACGAAGCCCGCGACCGACGTGTCGAAGGCGAAGCTTGCGGCGCTTGTGCCCGCGATCAAGGCTATATTGATCGCGGCCATTGCGGCGGGCGGCTCGACCTTGCGCGATTTTTTGAGTCCCGAAGGCGATCTGGGCTATTTCGCCAAGGATTGGCGCGTCTATGGGCGCGAGGGCGCGGCGTGCGAGTGCGGCGGGACGATCGTCCGGATTGTGCAATCGGGCCGGTCGACCTTTTATTGCCCCAAATGCCAGCGGTAATGCGTGCACTTTCCCGCAATAGGCATTGACCAAATGCGCCATGCTGGCTATGCGCGCACCCTTCGAGCAGGGTCCGGGTTACCGGAACCGGCCGTATCCGGACATTGATTCGCCTCTTTGCGCGATTCGGCTGCTCCGGTGACGCTGCGCTCCGACTGACTTAGACCGTTTGGAAACCGAGGAATTTATGGCCAATACGCCGCAGGCAAAAAAGCGCATCCGCCGCAACCAGGCGCGCACCGTCGTGAACAAGAATCGCGTTTCGCGCATCCGCACGCTGGTGAAGAAGGTCGAGAACGCCGTCGCCGCTGGCGACAAGGATGCCGCTGCAACCGCACTGAAGGCTGCGCAGCCCGAAATGGCGCGCGGCGTTGCCAAGGGCGTGCTCCACAAGAACACCGTGGCTCGCAAATTCTCGCGCCTGACCAAGAGCGTGAACGCGATCGCCTGATTCGATCCGTCCCGAAAGGGAACAAAAAGGACCCGCTGGCTTCATGCCTGCGGGTCCTTTTTTGCGTCCGCTATTGTGACACGGCGATGGCAATAGTGTTGCAGCGCGGTAAGTGACGGATTTTCTGCGATTCGTTGTTTGGTCACTGAATTGTCACAAATAAACCATTGAAAATAATGCATAAAATGACACTTTGACGCGTTTCCGTCACCCCCGGTGAGTCAAGATTTTTATTTCAGTATTTTTACAGGGCCAGCCCTTGATCGACTCACCGACCCCTGACTAGACAGGGGGGTCGTCGGCCTTCGCCGGTGGCCGCCACATCGACATGATTCGCACTTCTTCGGGCCGCTTGTCCCGGGCAGGATGCCTGCGCCCGGCGCAGGCGACGAGTCGGCGTGTGGGTGGCCGCCCGATGGTCTGGCGCTCAAGAGACCTGAGGGGGCGGTACAGCGTGACGGAAAGCGGTAATCAGCATGGGCATGACGCAAAGGGTGGAGCAGTGAGCGGTGATGCCGCAACGCTCTGGCCGCGCGTCGCCGAAGGGCTGCGCCGCGACCTTGGCGTCCGCACCTTCGACCATTGGCTGAAGCCGGTGCGTTTTGCCGACTATTGCGCGCTGTCGGGCGTCGTGACGCTCGAAACCGTCAGCCGCTTTTCGGCGAACTGGATCAACGAGCGCTTCGGCGACCGGCTCGAACTCGCGTGGCGGCAGCAGCTGCCTGCGGTTCGCGGTGTTACGGTGCGCGGCGGCGCGGCCGCGGACGATCGTGCCACCGTCCTCGCGGCATCGCCGCTGCCGAGCTTCGATACCCCGCCGCCGGCACCCGCTGCCAATCCCGCGCTGCTCAATTTCGACCCGCGGCTGTCGTTCGACCGCTTCGTCGTCGCGCGCAGCAACATTCTTGCCGCCAACGCCGCGCGCCGGATGGCGATGGTCGAGGCGCCGCAGTTCAACCCGCTCTATCTTTGCTCGGGCACCGGCCAGGGCAAGACGCACCTGCTCCAGGCGATGGCGCAGGATTATGCCAGGGCGCACCCGACCGCCAACATCATCCTGATGTCGGCCGAAAAATTCATGCTCGAATTCGTCGGTGCGATGCGCGGCGGCGACATGATGGCGTTCAAGGCGCGGCTGCGCGCCGCCGATCTGCTGCTGCTCGACGATCTGCAGTTTGTGATCGGCAAGAATTCGACGCAGGAAGAACTGCTCCACACGATCGACGACCTGATGACCGCGGGCAAGCGCCTCGTCGTCACCGCCGACCGCCCGCCGGCGATGCTCGACGGGGTCGAGGCACGCCTCTTGTCGCGCCTGTCGGGCGGGCTGGTCGCCGACATCGAGGCACCCGAGGACGATCTGCGTGAACGCATCATTCGTCAGCGGCTTGCCGCGATGCCGATGGTCGACGTCCCCGACAATGTCGTCGCCTATCTGGTCAAGCATTTCACCCGCAACATCCGCGAGCTCGAGGGCGCGCTCAACAAGCTGCTCGCCTATGCCGCGCTCACCGGCACGACGGTCGACCTCGCGCTCGCCGAGGATCGGCTCGCCGAAAATGTCCGCACCGCGCGCCCGCGCATCACGATCGACGAGATTCAGCGTGCGGTGTGCTCGCACTACCGGCTCGACAAGTCCGAAATGGCATCGAAGCGCCGCGTTCGCGCGATCGCCCGCCCGCGGCAGGTCGCCATGTACCTCGCCAAGGAACTGACGCCGCGCTCTTATCCCGAGATCGGTCGCCGCTTTGGCGGGCGCGACCATTCGACGGTGATCCACGCGGTGCGCACGGTCGAGGCGCTTCGCGTCGCCGACAGCGAGCTCGACGCTGAGATCGCGGCGATCCGGCGCAGCCTCAACGGCTGATCCACAGACTTATGCCGGGGTTGTCCCCGGAGATACCCACATCGTTGCGGTGCGCTGGTTGAAGATGTGGTGGAGAGCTGTCTTTCAATCATCCACTTCCGTCATTCCGGGCTTGACCCGGGACCCGCCTTTTCTTTCGAGAAGGCAGGCCCCGGGGCCAAGCCCGGGGTGACGATGATCGATAGGGCAGCTGCCGGCCGAGAAGCCGAACTTGCCCCTCGCCAAACCAAAAAGGCCCGCCGTCCGATTGGGAGGCGGGCCTTTCGATTGGGGTTGGCAGCGCTTCAGCTCTTTTCGGGCGGTGCTACGGTGATCCGCACCCGCTCGCCCGAATTCCCGGGGAAGCCGGTGAACATCGCCTCGACGAGGTTCGGCACGATCGCCTGCAGATTATTGTCGCGCGACTGCGCCTCGGCGTGGCCCTCGAACAGGCGCGATCCGTCGGCGGCACGATTGATCTGGAGGTTCAGACCACTGGTATAGACGGTGTAGCTGCTGACATCGGTGCCGCCCCAACCGGGCCCGAAACCGCCCCACATGAACGGATCGCGGTAGCCATAGACATAGCGACGTCCGCCGCGGCCGCTCACAATGACCGGGCGATAGAAGCCGCGGCCATAATAGCCGCCGTATCCACCGTACCAGGGATCGCCGAAGCTGGGGCTCGACACGACGCGTTCGCGCCCCTTGTCGACGCCATAGTCCATGCGAACGACCAAATCGGCACGCTCGCCCGAGGTCGCGGGACGGTAGCCGTAGCGGGTCAGCTCGCCCGCCACGAGGTTCGCATATTGGCCGAATTCGATACCGCCCTGCAGCGCAGGGTTGCTTGCCTCGACGACGAAGCTCTGGCCCTGCGGCGCGGGAAGCTGGGTTTGAAAGCGCGCGACATCGGCCTTGAACGGGGTCGCGCAGCCGGCCAGCGCCAGTGCTGCGCCGGTCATTGCGGCCAGGCCCAGCCGCCGGAAGTTCATCTTGCTCATCGTCTTGGCTCCGTGATTCGGTGCGAACAACAGTCGCCCTCATATACCATGACTATCCCGGTGCGACTTAACCTTGGTTGAACCCGGTTCGTCGCACCTTCGTTCCATAGCGAATATGGGGCGTCGCCGCCGATAAGCAAGTTCTTCCCGGAGATTAGCGGCACAGCCCCAATGCGGCATAGGCGGCGTCGAGCGTCGGCCGCGCCAACGCCGATGCGCGCGCGGCACCCGCATCGAGCGCGGCGTCGATCGCTGCCGGATCGGCCTTGAGCTGAGTGAGGCGCGTCGCGATCGGCCGCAAGATTTCGACGAGCAACTCGCCGAGCGCGGGCTTGAATGCGCCGAAACCCTGCCCGGCAAAGCGTGCGAGCACCTGATCGACACTCTCGTCGGCCATCGCGGCATAGATGGCGACGAGATTGCGGGCCTCGGGGCGGCCTTCGAGCCCTGCGGCCTCCGACGGCAGCGGTTCGGCGTCGGTCTTTGCCTTGCGGATCTTGGCCATGATCGTGTCGGCGTCATCGATCAGGTTGATGCGGCTCGCATCGCTCGGGTCCGATTTCGACATCTTCGCGCTTCCGTCGCGCAGGCTCATGATCCGCGCCGCGGCGGCGGGGATCGTGGGCTCGGGCAGGGTGAAGGTTTCGGTCCCGGTGTCGAGGTTGAACTTCGTGGCAATATCGCGCGCGAGTTCGAGATGCTGTTTCTGGTCGTCGCCGACCGGGACGTGCGTCGTCTGATAGAGCAGCACGTCGGCGGCTTGCAGCACCGGATAGGCATAGAGGCCGACGCTCGCGCCCTCGCGGTTCTTGCCCGACTTTTCCTTGAACTGCGTCATGCGGTTCAACCAGCCGATGCGCGCGGTGCAGAACAGCAACCACGCCAGTTCGGCATGCGCGGGGACGCGCGCCTGGTTGAACAGGATGGCTTTCGCGGGATCGATCCCTGCCGCCATCAGCGCCGCCGCCATCTCGCGCGTGTTCGCGGTCAGTTCGGCGGGGTCGTTATAGACGGTGATCGCGTGCAGATCGGCGAGGAAATAGAGCTTCTCGCCCGGCATCTCGTCCTGCATGCGCACCCAGTTGCGGATCGCACCCAGATAATTGCCGAGATGCAAATTTCCGGTGGGCTGAATGCCCGATAGCGTCCGCATGATAAACTCCTGTCAGGCGGCCGGTTTGCCGCGCCGCCGCGTCAGCATGGCGACCAGATCCTTGTCAAGCGCGCCGACGAGGAAGGCGACCGCGAAAAACACCGCGCCGCCGGCGCCCACCAGCGCCACGAGCGACCAGATGCGGTCGAATATGCCGCCCCCATAATAAGGCTTCAGCATCGGCAGCATCCACCACAGCAGTGCTGACATCGCGGCGACGGCGACCAGTTGCCGCGCGATTCGGCTCGCGAGCCTGGCCGTGAAATGGAACCAGCCGCGGCGGTGGAGCACGGTATAGAGCAGGACGCAGTTGAGCGAGGCCGACACCGCAGTCGCCCCCGCCAGCCCGACGATGCCATAATGTTCGACAACATAAATATTGATCGCAATATTGACGATCAGCGCGGCAAGCGCGGTCCATACCGGGGTGCGCATATCCTCGCGCGCGAAGAAGCCGGGGTTCAAAATCTTGACGATGACATAGGCGGGCAGCCCGGCGACGAGCGCCGCGACGATCTGCGCCATGATCGCGCCGTCGGCATCGGTGAATTTTCCGCCGACGAAAAAGGCGGTGACGAAAGCGGGCGCGCAGATCGCGAGGGCGGCGGCAGCGGGCAGCGTCAGCAGCGTTGCGATCTCGAACGCATTGCCCTGCAACCGCTGCGCCTCATGCGCGTCGCCGCTGTGGATATGGCGCGACAGCATCGGCAGGATCGCAGTGCCGAGCGCGATGCCGACGATGCCGAGCGGCATCTGGTTGAGCCGGTCGGCGAGCTTGAGAAGCGTGAGCGATCCCTGCGGCAGCGAGGTCGCGAAGAAAGTGTCGACGAACTGGCTGATCTGGTAAATCCCGGCGCCAAAGGTCGCGGGCAGGATCAGTAGGCCGAGCCGCTTCACCTCGGGGGTGAATTTCGGCAGGCGCCAGTGAAGCCGCAGCCCGGCGCGCCGCACCGACCAGACAAGATAGGCGAGCTGTGCCGCGCCTGCGAGGCTGACCGACACGGCAAGCGCGGTGGCGACGATGCGATCATCGCCGCTGTCTCCGCGCAGCCACCAGCCCGCCGTGATGCCGCCGATCAGCACGATGTTGAGCAGCACCGGGGCGAAGGCGCCGGGGGCAAAGCGCGACCGCGCGTTGAGCAGGCCCGACAGCATCGCCACGAGGCTGATCAGCCCGAGATAGGGAAAGGTCAGCCGGCTCAGATAGACCGCGAGCTCGAACTTGCCGGGCACGTCCTCGAAATCGCGCGCGAGCAGCCAGACGATCGCCGGCATGACGATCATCATGATCGCGGAGAAGGCCAGCAACACCCACAGGAAGACCGAGAGCACATCGTCGGCAAATTTCGCCGCCGCTTCCTCGCCGCCACCCTCGCTTTCGCTCCCGTGCAGCGCGCGGCTGTACATAGGCACGAAAGCGACCGAGAACGCCCCCTCGGCGAACAGGCGGCGAAAGGTGTTGGGAAGTGTGAAGGCGAGTTGGAAGGCGTCGGCCGCGAGGCCGGCGCCCAACACGCGCGCGAGCAGCATGTCGCGGGCAAAACCGAACACGCGGCTGATCATCGTCAGCCCGCCGATCGTCCCGACATTTTTGATCAGGCTGCTCATCCTGTCAGCCCGCCCAAATCATGCAGGTCAGGCTTGGCCAACCGTCACGTCGCCCGCTTGCTCGGCTTCGACCTGCTGGACCTGCTGCATAAACAGGCCGTGGAAATCGATCGGCTCGAGCAGCAGCGGCGGGAAGCCGCCGTCGCGAACGGCGTCGGCGACGACGCGGCGTGCGAAGGGGAACAGGATGCGCGGCGCTTCGGCGAGGAAGAAGGGCTGAAGCTGGTCGTCGGGCACGTTGCGGACGCCGAACAGGCCGGCATATTTCAGGTCGATCACGAAGCTCGTGCCCTGATCGGTCTTTGACGTGACGTCGATCTTCAACGTCACTTCGTACAGATTGTCGCCGACGCTGTCGGCGGCGATGTTGAACTGGACGTCAACCTGCGGTGCGTCCTGCCACTGATAAACGGCGGGTGCGTTCGGATTTTCGAACGACAGATCTTTCACATATTGCGAGATCAGGCCGATCGCCGGGCTTGTGTCTTCGCCATTGGGCTGAAGGGCGGGGTTGTTGATGTCGGCGCTGGTCTCGTCAGCCATGGTGATGAAGCTTTCACTGAAAAGATGGAAACAATATCCGGGCCGCGGAACGTGTCAGAACCGCGGCGGACGGTTGCCGCGGCGCTTAGCAGCGCCCGGCAGCCAGCACAATGGCCCCCTATCCCATGGCATAGTTAAGGGCGAATCGTTGACCTGCCGCGCCGCAGCGGCCATGGCTATTTGAAACTAGGCGCCGGATCGCCTATGTATCAGCCGAGATGTTTCCATTGCCCGCATTGGACTTTTGCCCGTGACTGCTTTTTCGATCGTCCTGCTCGCCATGATTGCCGCCTTCCTCGGCATGCGGCTCTATTCGGTGCTCGGCAAACGCACCGGGCACGAACAGGAACCCGTGCTGCCGCGCCGCGACGAGCGTGCGACCGCCTCGCCGGTCCGGCTCGACGAGAGCGATGGCTCGACGGCAAGTCCCGCGGTCCCTGACACATCGGGTCTGGTCTATGAACCCGCCGCCGAGGCTGGCCTCCGCCAATTGCTCGCGAGCGACCGCAACTTTGACGCGGGCCGGTTCATGGAGGGCGCCGAGGCAGCCTATCGCATGATCCTCGAAGCCTTTTGGGCGGGCGACCGCGCTACGCTGCGCGACCTCTGCGACGACGACAGCTACGACGCCTTTGCCGAAGCGATCGCCGCGCGCGAAGCCCGCGGCGAAAAACTCGACAACCGCCTGATGGGGATCGATTCGGCGAAGATCACCGCGGTCGAGCTGAACCGCAACGAAGCGCGTGTCACGGTACGCTATCGTGCCGACATTAGCGCGGTCACGCGCGATGCCGACGGCAAGCTGATCGCGGGTTCGATGAGCGACGCGTCGCAGACCGACGATCTGTGGACCTTCCGTCGTCAGATCGGCAGCAACGACCCCAACTGGGTGCTCGACGAAGCCGAATCGGCCTGATTCCATGCCCGCGGACATGACGGCCGCGCCGCGCCGCGCGCGCGTTTCCGGATTCGTTCTGCTTGCCATCCTGCCGCTGCTTTCGGGCTGTGCTTCGGTTGTTCCCGATGGCGCCGCCGGTGCGGTCCCCGCCACGCCGCCGGTCGCTGCGAAGCCGCCGCCCACCCCCGTCGGCACGCCGCGTCCGTATCGGCCGCGCCCGTCCGAAACCGGCACGATCGCGTCGACCCCGGTTCCCGCCACCCCCAATCCGCCGCTCGTCGTGCCGCCGGGTCCGGCCGACGCGACCAGCGCCGCGACCGCGGGCGTGGTCGCGGGTCCCGATGTCGCCGCGCTCGGCGTTTCGGCCGAACGGGCGAGCGCCGCGCTCGGCGCCTTTCGCATCAGCTGCCCCTCGGTCCAGCGCCGCGCCGACACCAGCGGGCTGACGCAAAACGCCGACTGGACCGAAAGCTGCGAGGCGGCGAAGCGCTGGCCGGACAGCGACGCTGCGGCCTTTTTTGCCCGCTATTTCGGTACGGTGCAGGTCGGCGCGGGCACGGCTTTCGTCACCGGCTATTATGAACCCGAAATCGCGGCGTCGCGGACGAAGAGCGCGGATTATGACATCCCCATCTATCGCCGCCCCGCCGACCTCGTCGAAGCCGACCTCGGCCTGTTCTCGGACGATCTGAAGGGCCGCAAGATTCGCGGCCGCGTCGATGGCTCGAATTTTATACGCTATTTTGACCGGACCGCGATCGAAAGCGGCGCGCTTGACGGGCGCGGGCTCGAAATCGCGTGGGCCGCCGATGCCGCCGAATTCTTCTTCCTGCAAATCCAGGGCTCGGGCCGCCTGCGCCTGCCCGACGGCGGGATCATGCGTATCGGCTATGATACGCAGAACGGCCGCGGCTATGTTGGCATCGGCAAGCTGCTGCTCGACCGCGGCGAGCTCCAGCGCGGTCAAGCGTCGATGCAGGGCATCCTCGACTATCTGCGTGCTGACCCCGTACGCGGCGCCGCGGTGATGAACGAGAATCCCAGCTGGGTCTTTTTCCGCGAGCTGACCGGCCCTGGTCCGCTCGGCGCGCTCGGCGTTCCGGTGACGGGCCGCGCGAGCGTCGCCGTCGACCCCAAATATGTGCCGCTGGGGGCGCCCGTCCTCCTGTCGCTCGACCGCGCCGAACCGAATGGCTTGTGGATCGCGCAGGACACCGGCGGCGCGATCAAGGGCGCCAATCGCTTCGACAGCTTCTGGGGCGCGGGCGACGACGCGCGCGCGATCGCCGGCGGCATGGCGGGACGCGGCTCGGCGCTGCTGCTGCTGCCGCGCGCCAGCATCGCGCGGCTGATCCCGGCGCTTTGACGCTGCCATGGCGCGGCGACTTGCTCCCGACGAAAATGCGCTGTGGAAGAAGGTGGCGGCGACGGTAAAGCCGCTGGCCAAGGCGAAATCGCCGCTCGCGCCCGTCGCGCCGCCCACCGTAAGCCCGCCAAAGCCGACGCCGCGCAGCACCGCCGTGCCCGCTGCCCCGCTCCGTCCCGCCGCGAAGCTTCCTCCGCCGCGCCGTACGCATGGCGCTGCGACGCTCGACGGCCATTGGGACCGGCGCCTGCGCAAGGGAATGGTGCGGCCCGATATCAGCATCGACCTTCACGGTCATACGCTGGCCTCGGCGCAGGCCTTGCTCGACGAGGCGATCGGCCGCGGGCTGATGCGCGGCGCGCGCGTGTTGCTGGTGGTGGCAGGGCGGCTGCGTCCGGGCGCCGACCGCCTGCCGCAGATGCACGGCGACCCGCGACCGCGCGGCGCCATCCGCGCGTCGCTACCCGACTGGCTCGCTTATTCGCCCTACGCCGACCAGGTCGTCGCGCTGCGGCCTGCGCATATCAGCCATGGCGGCGCGGGGGCAGTCTATGTGATCCTGCGCCGGGCGCGCGAGGATTAAAGGAACCCGCGCATCAAGATGCCGCGATAGATGGCGGTCAGCGTGTGCAGATCCTCCACCGCAACCGCCTCGTCGAGCTTGTGCATCGTCGCATTGGTCAGCCCGAACTCGACCACCGGGCAAAGTGCATGGAGAAAGCGCGCGTCGGATGTGCCGCCGGTCGTCGACATGTCGGGCATCACGTCGGTTTCGGCATGGATCGCCTCGGCGACCAGTCCCGACAGATCGCCCGGGGGGGTCAGGAAGGCTTCGCCCGAAATCTTTCCGACGATCTTCGCGTTCGGTTCGACCTTGTGCGCGATGCGTTCGATCAGCGCGACGAGGTCGGCGCCGCGGTGCTGGTCGTTGAAGCGGATCGACAGCCGCGCCCGCGCCGACGCGGGGATGACGTTGGTCGCGCCATTGCCGACCTCGATATCGGTGAATTCGATGTTCGACGGCTGGAACCAGTCGTTGCCGCTATCGAGCACGACCGCGTCGATCGCCGCGAGGATCTTGACCAGCTTGGGGATCGGATTGTCGGCGAGATGCGGATAGGCGACATGCCCCTGCGTTCCGGGCACGTCGATCCAGATATTGACCGACCCGCGCCGCCCGATCTTCACCATGTCGCCGAGCCGGTTGACCGACGTCGGCTCGCCGACGACGATCATGTCGGGGCGGATGCCGCGCGCGTCCATATGTTCCATCAACGCGCGGGTGCCGAAGATTGCGGGACCTTCCTCGTCGCCGGTAATGATCAGGCTGATCGTTCCGGCGTCGACCGGGGTTGCGGCCGCAGCGGCGGCAAAGGCGGCGATCGAACCCTTCATGTCGACCGCGCCGCGCCCATAGAGCAGGTCGCCGCGTATCTCGGGGGCAAAGGCGTCGCCGGTCCAGCCGATACCCGGCGGCACGACGTCGAGATGCCCGGCAAAGCCGAAATGCTTCGGACCTTTGCCCGTCCGGACCGCGAGCAGATTCTCGACCGGCCCGTCGGGTTCGATGCCGTCGATAAAGCGCTCGACGGTAAAGCCGAGCGGCGTCAGCGCGGCCTCCAGCACATCGAACACGGGTCCGGTGGCGGGGGTGATGCTCGGCGCGGCGATCAGCGCCTTGGCAAGCTCGACAGGATCGACGGTCATGGTCATGCCGCTCCCTTACCCCCTCGCCGATACCCAAGTCGAGGCTTTGCATCGCGCCGGCTTTGTGCGAAACAAAGGCAGAACAAAATCCCGAGGACTGCCATGCCCAAGCTCGATCTCGATACGATCCCGCAAACCAACACCACCGGCTATCCCGCGCCCTATGATGCGCCGGTCCAGGGCCGCTGGTACCGGCGGCTCGCCCCCGCGACGGGACTCAGCGATTTTGCCGCGAGCCATGTCGTGCTCAAACCCGGCGCCTGGTCGTCGCAGCGTCACTGGCATGACGGCGAGGACGAGATGCTGGTGATGATTTCGGGTGAGGCGGTGCTGATCGAGGACGACGGCCGCTCGCCGATGCGCCCGGGCGATATCGCGGTGTGGCCGAAGGGCAGCACCAACGGCCACCACCTCGTCAATGAATCGGACGCCGACTGCGTCTTCGTCGCGCTGGGCGGCGGCAAGAAATATGACACCGGCGGCGGCTATTCGGACATCGACATGCTGTTCACGCCCGACGGCTATTTCCACAAGGACGGCACGCCCTATCCGACGACGCGGATTCCGTGATGATCCTCTGTGGTTGCGACGGCTTTGGGGGGAAGCGGACGGGAAATTACCCCCGCTTCGTCATCCCGGACTTGATCCGGGATCCATAGCTGCGCCGTCGTCGTGGATCCCCTATCAAGTCCGGGATGACGATGAAGGGAAGGGCAACTATCGGTCGTTTCTGGACGTTCCCTCATCCGTTCGTGTCGAGCGAAGTCGAGACACCCTTCGACCTTGCGCCGCGCCGATGGGCCTCTCGACTTCGCTCGATGCGAACGGGAACAGGCGTGTCTCCAACCGGTCGATAGGCGACGATCGTTATCCTTCGACCGGCCCCTCGAACTTTTCGATGATCCAGTCCTCGGCCTGCGCGCCGCCGATCCATTCCTGCATGCACGGGTGGCTGATCACCGCCTGCGCATAAGCGGCGGCAAAGCGCGGCAGCGGGATCGAATAGGTGATGAAGCGGGTGACGACGGGCGCGAACATGATGTCGGCGGCCGACCAGCTGCCAAAGAGGAAATCTCCGCCGCCGCCGAACCGCGCGCGCGCCTCGGCCCAGATCTGGAAGATGCGGATCACATCGGCCTGAACCTCGGGCAGCAACTCGGCGGGGGGATAGATGCGGCGGATGTTCATGCTGTGGTTGCGGCGGAGCGCGGCAAAGCTCGAATGCATTTCGGCGGCCATCGACCGCGCCATCGCGCGCGCCGCCATATCCTCGGGCCAATAGCCCTTGGTTCCGCCGGTCTTTTCGTTGAGATAATCGATGATCGCGAGGCTGTCCCACACGACGATATCCTCGCCGTCCCACAGGATCGGGACCTTGCCGCCCGACGGCGCGAACTCGTCGCCCTCGCGCCGGTTGCTCCAGTCCTCGTCATAGAGGGGGACGGTGACTTCCTCGAACGGCATGCCGCTATGCTTGACCGCCAGCCAGCCGCGCAGGCTCCAGCTTGAATATGCCTTGTTGCCGAGGAAGAGTTTCATAACGAGCTCGAACTCCAAAAATCCGTTCGCATCGAGCGAAGTCGAGATGCCCCTCGATCTTGCGCTATCCCGATGGGTGTCTCGACTTCGCTCGACACGAACGGCCGAGGAGTCAAGTCGCCGGGCGCCTTCTAAATTTCGACCGCTTCCAGCACCGCGGTCCGCAGCTCGGCGATCCCCATGCCTTTCTCGCTGCTCGTCACGATCACTTGCGGGTGCGCGGCGGCGTGTTTGCGCGCCTCGACCTCGGTCGCCGCCAGCACGGCAGCAAGCTCGGTCGCCTTCACCTTGTCGGCCTTGGTCAGGACGATGCGATAGCTGACCGCCCCGACGTCGAGCATTTCGAGCACTTCGCGATCGACGTCCTTCATGCCGTGACGGCTGTCGATCAGCACGAGGGTGCGTTTCAGCACCACGCGCCCGCGCACATAGTCGTTGATCAGATATCGCCATTTCTTGACGACATCCTTCGGCGCCTTGGCAAAGCCATAGCCCGGCATGTCGACGAGGCGGAAGATTAGCGGGTTCTCGCCGACGTCGAAATAGTTGAGTTCCTGCGTGCGCCCCGGGGTGACCGAGGTGCGCGCCAGATTGTTGCGGTTCGTCAGTGCGTTGAGCAGCGACGACTTGCCGACGTTCGAGCGGCCCGCGAACGCGATTTCGGGCACGCTCGGCGCCGGCAGATGCTCGAGCGCGGGCGCCGATTTCAGGAAGGTGATCGGTCCCGAGAACAGCTTGCGCGCGCGCTCTGCCCGTTCGGGATCGGCACCGGGTTCAAGTTCGATTTCGCTCACTTGGCTGGTGCCGCCTTCAGCTGCGGGAATTTGCGGTACATCCACTGCTGCTGCGCGATCGACAGCAGGTTGTTGGTGATCCAGTAAAGCAGCAGGCCCGCCGCGAACGGCGCCATGATGAACATGAACAGCCACGGCATGATCTTGAACACCTGCTGCTGCACCGGATCGGTCGCTTGCGGGTTCAGACGGAACTGCAGGAACATCGTGATGCCCAGGATCACCGCGAGGATGCCGATCGACAGGATCGACGGCGGGGTGAAGGGCAGCAGGCCGAACAGGTTGAGGATGTGCAGCGGATCGGGCGCCGACAGATCCTTGATCCACAGGATGAACGGCTGGTGCCGCATTTCGATCGTCAGCATCAGCACCTTGTAGAGGGCATAGAAGATCGGGATCTGGATCACGATCGGCAGACAGCCGGCGAGCGGATTGATCTTCTCTTCCTTATAGAGCTTCATCAGCTCCTGCTGCTGCTTGGGCTTGTCGTCCTTATAGCGTTCCTGCAGCGCCTTCATCTTCGGCTGGACAAGGCGCATCTGCGCCATCGATCCGAACTGGCGCTGCGCGATCGGGAACATCAGCGCACGGATGATCAGCGTCAGCACCATGATCGCGACGCCGAAATTGCCGACCTGCTTGAACAACCAGTCGAGCAGCTTGAAGATCGGGACCTCGAAAAATTCGAACCAGCCCCAGTCGATCGCGTTCGACAGGCGGGTGATGCCCTGATCGTCCTGATAGTGCGACAGCGTGCTGACTTCCTTGGCGCCGGCAAAGACGCGGCTGGTCGTCGTGATCTGCTTGCCCGGCGCAACCTCGACGAGATCGCGGGCAAAGGCGGCACGATAGGCGCCGCCGGGCAGCGAATTGAACGCGGCCGAGACTTTTTCGCCCTTCGCCGGGACAACCGCGGCAAGCCAATATTTGTCGGTGAAGCCGAGCCAGCCGGCCGAGGTGTAGGAAACGGTGTTGCCCGCCGCCTCTTCCAGCTCGTCATAGTTGGTGAAGTTCGACTTGCCGTCGAGATATCCGGTCGGGCCGACGTGGATCGTCCAGCTGTCCTGTTCGTGCGGATCGGTCGGCTTGCCGGTGCGGTCGATATAGGTCCCGCTGCGCACCGCGACCGGCGTGGTGCCGGTGTTGGCGATCGTCTGCTTCGCGGTGATCAGATAATCGCTGTCGATGCTGTATTCGATGCGGAACGTCTGTCCGGCGCCGTTCGCCCAGCTCAGCGTGACCGGCGTCGACGGGGTCAATTTCGTGCCCGTGGCGGTCCACAGCGTGGTCGGGCCCGGCACGACGACGCCCTGCGCCGACCAGCCGATGCTGGCGAAATAGGCGGCCTTGGTTCCGGCGGGCGCGAACAGACGCACCGGCGGCGAATCCTTCTTGATCGTCTGGCGATATTTGCTGAGCGTGATGTCGTCGACGCGCGCGCCGACAAGGTTGATCGATCCCTTGATCGCGGGGGTGTCGATGGGGATACGATTGCCTTCGCCGAGCACGGCCTCGATCGGGCGGATCGGCTGCGCCGTGGCGGGCGCGGGGACACCGGGAGCGGGCAGCGCGGCGGGCTGGCCCGGCACCGCGGCCGGCGCCGCGCCGTCGTGCCCCGCGACCGTCTTGGTCACATCGGGTTTGTCGGGCGTGGGGAAGAATTTGTCTGCGACGAAATTCCAGCCGATCAGGATTGCCACCGACAGCAGGATGGCCGTGATCATGTTACGCTTGTCGTCCACGCTCGTTGGTCTCTCTTCGTATCAAAAAGTCGGGGATGACCCGTTCAGGGAACGGGGTCGTGGCCGTGGCCCCCCCAAGGATGGCAGCGCAATAGCCGCTTTGTCGCCAGCCAGCCACCCTTGATCGCACCGTGGCGCTGGAGCGCGGTGATCGCATAGGCGCTGCACGATGGCGAATAGCGGCAGGTCGGTGGCAGGATGCGCGACGGGCCGATTTGCCAGCCGCGCGCGATCAGGATCAGCAATTTCGCGATCATGCCGGTTTTACGAGCTTCTTCGCCGCGCGTTTCAGCGCCGAATCGAGATGGTCGCCAAGCTCGGCAAAGACGATGTCGTTGCCGCCCGGGCGGCCGATCAGCACATGGTCGGCGCCGGCAACACCCGATTCGGGCAAGGCGGCGCGGCACAATTCGCGCAGCCGGCGTTTCATCCGGTTGCGGGTGACGGAATTGCCGACCTTCTTGCTGACGGTATAGCCGATGCCCAGCGAATCGTCGCCGTCGCCGCGCTGGCGGACGAGCAGGACAAAGCCGGGCATGGGAAAGCGAAGGCCGCGGTTGGCGGCCAGAAATTCGCTACGTTTTGAAAGCGTTCGCACCAGTTTGACTGGCGCAGAAACGTCAGCGATCAGGCCGACAGCTTCTTGCGGCCCTGGGCGCGGCGGTTGGCGAGAATCTTGCGGCCACCGACCGTCGCCTTGCGGGCGCGGAAACCGTGGCGACGGGCGCGCACGAGGTTGCTCGGTTGAAAGGTACGCTTCATCGCGGTTGTCCCTAATTCTCGTCAAAGGCTTTAACAGAAAAGGGCCGCCAAACGTGGGCGGCCACTGATGGAGGCGCGGATAAGCGAGAGTCGGTGCAAAGTCAATTGTCATTGGGACGGTTTTCCAGCGTTTCGCCTTCCGCCGCCGACAGTGCCTCGCGCTCGCGCCGCCGCGCCGCGCTGGTGCGCCGCATCAACCGGTCGGTCCAGCCGGCGTAGCGCGGGTGGCGCCGTTTGAAGCGGACATAGACGCGTTTTGCCCATTCGCTGTTCTGCAAGCTCAGCATCAGCCCCGCGGGAAACAGGATGATGAAGCCGGGGCCGGGCAGCGGACCGAGCAGCGGCGCCGCGATCATCAGCAGGATGCCGAGGCAGAACAGCCCCGTTCGTACCTGCGGGTTCGTGCGCAATCGCTGATAGAGGCTGCGTTTCGCCATAGGGGCGATGTGGGGTGAGGGGCGGCGTGTTACAAGGATAGTACGGCGAGTATCGAGCGCGCGCTTCTATCTCTTCGTCACCCTGAACTTGTTTCAGGGTCCATGGCCCGCCATTTCATACGGCGCGGCGTAGAATTGGAGGTCCGGCCATGGATGCTGAAACAAGTTCAGCATGACGAGCGTGGGAGGTTAATTCAGCGCCACGAAGCGCGCCATATCGTCGCGCGTCAGATAGCGGACGTCGTCGAACGGGGTGCTGTTGGTCAGCGCATAGAATTCGCGCGCCTTGGCGTCGTCCAGCCCCATTTCGCGGTAATAGCCCAGATATTCGGCGTGGACCGGATCGTTCGCCGGATAGTCGTTCGCCTCGCGGCCATATTCGTCGGCCCAGCTGTGGACGCCGAATTCGGCATCGGGCGCCGCGCGGCGGGTGACGCCGGCCAGCCACAGTTCGACCGCGCCCGAGCGGATCGAGCCGCCTGCCGGAACGACGGTTTCCATGCCCGCCCGGCGAATTGCCCGCGCGAGGATCAGATTGGCTTCTTCGTCGAGGCTGCCCGGACAATCGACCATCTCGAGCCGCTTGATTCCGGGGAAGGCGGCGCGCATCGCCGCGAACTGGCGCGGCGTTGCCGAGGTGACGTCGCCCGCCATGCGGACGGTCGCGCCGTCGATCACCGAAAAGGGCCCGAAGCGCGCTTTCGCATGACCGAGCGTCGCGAACGTGGCGTTCGGGGCATAGCGGCGTGTCGCTGCGAAACCGGCGTCTTCGGCGAGTGCCTCGTCATCGAGCAACGCGGCGTCTTCGTCGATATAGTCTTTGCCGTCGTCGTCGCCCGCGTCGGCATAGGTCCATGTCACCGTCGTGGTGGTGATCGTCATGACCTGCTGCGCATGCGCCGGCGCGAACGCGAGCACCGCCGCCAAGGCGGCGACGATGAGCGTGCGGAGGATGGCGGACGGCGAAACCATGCGTCCGCCTTCGCGCGTGCGCGCCTATCAAATGGCGAACAGGCAGCGTCAGCGCCGCGTTAACCCCGATATGGGACGCAAGCTGTTCCCCGGCGAAAGCCGGGGCCAGAGGTGCAGTGCGACTGTCGTGGACCCCGGCTTTCGCCGGGGCACACATATTGTTCAGTCGCGATCGGGCGCCCCGAGCGGGAAGAAGGGACGGTACGGCCGGGCATCCTCGATGCAGCGCGATACCGTCGGATGCGCGAGCAGCCGCGCGCGATAAGCGCGCAGATTCTCGTACTGTTCGGGAATCCGGTGGGTCCAGTCGGCGTAGAAGAGCGATGGCGCGGCCGCGCAATCGGCCAGCGTAAAGCCATAAGGCGTCGCCCAGCCGCCGCCCGCCAGCTCGCCGTCGAGCCAGCGATAGATGGTATCGAGCTTTGCCTTCGCCTGTTCGACGATCAGCGGCACATGGTTTTCGGGGCCGCGCAGCGCGTTGTTCACCACCTCCTGCATCCTGCCCATCACATGATTGTCGAACACACGGTCGAGCAGCCGGACCTTCAGTGCCGCGTCGAAATCCTGCGGGATCATTCGCGGTTCGGGCACCAGATGATCGAGATATTCGATGATGATCGACGATTCGAAATGCGGCACGCCATCATGGACGAGCAAGGGGAATTGCCCGATGGGCCAATGCGCCTTGAGTTCGTCGCCGTGGCGCGGGGTATCGGGGCCAAGGACGCGATAGTCGAATTCGATCCCCTTCTCGTAGAGCGCGATCAGCACCTTCCACGTGTAGGAGGAGAAGGGGTGGCCATAAAAAATCAGCATCAATTGCTATCCTTGCGCGTCAACCAGGCGAGCGGCCAGCCGACAAAGAAAATGTGCGGAAAGAGCGCGATCGCGCCCTTGACGAGATCGGCGGGGGGGAAGGGCACGCCGAAGCGCAGCGGCAGCACGATGCCGTTCATGACATAATAGAGGATCAGCCCATAAATCGTGCCCGCCAGCCACCACGGCTGCCGCGCGATTGCCGGAATGCGGCGGACGGCGAAGAACCAGAAAGCGACCATTGCGCCCATGATCGCATAGTGCGTCGCGAGGCCGGCGATATCGCCGCCGATGCCCCATTGCGGCGCACCGTCGCCAAACGGCCCGCTGGCAACGGCGTGGAGCATAGAGGAGACGGTGCCGCCGCGCAGCACGCTCGACACCGCCGCATAGACGATGTCGAGCGTGCCGCAGAGGGCCCATGCGAAGAGTGCCGGGTTACGCCGCACCGACGGCTTCGCCCCGCACCGCGGCCTCGATTGTCGCGATATCGATCTTGTGCATCGTCATCATCGCGTCGAAGGCACGCTTCGCGACTTCGGGGTCGCCGCCCATCGTCGCGTCGGTCAGCACGCGCGGGGTGATCTGCCAGTTGAGGCCCCATTTGTCCTTGCACCAGCCGCACGCGCTTTCCTTGCCGCCGTTGCCGACGATCGCGTTCCAGTAGCGGTCGGTTTCTTCCTGCGTGTCGGTATGGACCTGAAAGGAAAAGGCTTCGCTGTGCGGGAAGACCGGACCGCCGTTGAGCCCGACGCACGGGATGCCGAGGACGGTGAAATCGACGGTCAGCGCGTCGCCCTTCTTGCCGCCGGGGAAGTCGCCCGGCGCCTTGTGGACCGCGCCCACGCGGCTGTTCGGGAAGGTCGCGGCATAGAAATTGGCGGCCTCTTCTGCATCCTTGTCGTACCAGAGGCAGAGGCTCACGGGCTGGGTTGTCGGTTGCTGTGTCATCATTTCTCTCCTTTGATGGGCCCGCCGATCGCCCAGAGATGGCCGAACGGATCCTTTATCTGGGCATAGCGATCCCCCCAGAACATATTGTCGAGCGGCATGACGACGCTCGCGCCTGCGGCGACCGCGCGCTCGAACCAGGCATCGGCATCGTCGACGTGCAGGTGCAAAGTCACCCCGTCGGGGGGACCGCTTTCATTCGCGACATATTCGGGAAACTCGTCGTGCATCATCAGCGACGCGCCGTTGATCGTCAGATGCGCGTGCATCAATCGCACGCCGTCGTCGGCGGGCATGCGCATATTCTCGGTCGCGCCGAACGCCTTGATGTAGAAATCGATCGCTTCGCTCGCACGCTTGTCGGCGATGGCGATATGCGGGGTCAGTCCCGTCGTCGGGCGCTGGTTTTCCATCGTCTCTCTCCTCCGGTTATTTGCGCGGGCCGACGAAGCCGACCGGCGCGCCCTGCGGGTCGATCGCGTTCATCGCATATTCGCCGCCGGGGATTTCCATCGGTTCGTTGGTGATCGTGCCGCCGTTCGCGGCTACGGCATCCCGCGCGCGGTCGATATCGTCGACCCCGATGTAGAAATTCCACACCGGGACCGGATAGCCCTCCATGAGCGGCATCACCGCGCCGAGACCGACCTCGCCGCGCTGGATGAAGCGATACGCGCCCAGCTCGCCCATCGGCATTTCGCCTTCCTGTCCCCAGCCGAAATGCTTTTTGTAAAAGGCGATGGCGGCGTCGGGGTCGCTGGTGGCAAGTTCGTTCCAGCGCATATGCTGTGCCTCGGTCACCGAAAAAACATCGCTTTCCATGCCTTCGCTGCCCTCGGGCGGTTTGGGGTCCATGACATAGAAGGGCGCGCCCTGCGGATCGGCGACCATCGCGATGCGCCCGACGGGGATATCCATCGGCGGCATCTGGACGCTGCCGCCGTCGGCCTTGATCGCCGCGACTGCGGCATCGACGTCGGCGACGTGAAGATAGCCGATCCAGATCGGCCGGGCGCCGCCTGCGAGCATGTCGGCGTTCAGCGCCAGCACCCCGCCCGCATGGCCGCCGTCGCTGCGGCCGATCATGCGATAGTCGACGCCGCCGGCGGCTTGTTCGCCTTGCGGCGCGATCGACCAGCCGACGACCGCGCCGTAAAAGGACGCCGCGCTCGCGGGATCGGGGGTCATAAGTTCGTACCAGATGAAATTGGATGCTTCGGTCATCGTCGCTCTCCTCGCTGTCTTAATTTCGATCAGATCAGGCCGGGGCAGAAGGGGGCTGCCGGGCCGAACACGGGATGCTTGGCGGCGGCGCCTCGATCCGGCGGCGCCGCGCGAACGCGTCGGCGAACGGTCCGGCCCGCATGGCGCAATATTCGGGGCTTTCGCCGGGGACGGACAGAGGTTCCATATCCCGATTCCTTCTGCGTTCATTATAGCCGGTGCAGCCGCAGCGGCGTCACATTTTCGCGCGCGATCAGCCCACGCGCCTCAAGATCGAGCTGAACGCCCTTCAGCCACCAGCCGGCCTTCGCGCCGCCGGGGAACAACGCCTCGGGCAGCAGCGGCAGCACCCGCATCTTGATCTCGGCGACGGTCAAGCCGGGCTGGCTCTTGGGCACCGACGCAAGCAGCGCCTCTTTCATCGCGTCATATTTGGCCTTCTCGACCCGCACGACATGGCTGGGGCTGACGACATTGAGCATTTCGATGCGTTCGACGACGGCCTTGCTCATCGTGCATATCCCTTCGTCGCTTCGATCGGCGGGGCGCGGAAACCCATCGCGGCCCATGCGGTCAGCAACCGCCACATGAATTTGCCCGACGGCGAGGCATAATTGGGGATGTCGCCGGACAGCTCGACCCCTTCGCGCCGGTCGCCGACCATGGTCCGCATCTCGGCCGCGGGGCGCTCGCTTTCCGGGATACGCCCCGAATAGACGCTCAGCCAATGGCCTTTGGTGAATTCGAGCGCGATCGGCGAATTGCAGCATCGCGACACAAATCGCCGCGTCGGCGAATCGGGTTTCAACCGATGCTCGCCGAGCTGGTCCGACCCCGACAGCCACGCGATGCGATCCTTGCGGACCAGCACATAGGGGGTTCCGCCGTCGGTGCCGACCACCCCCGGCGCACCGGGGAGCCTGTCGAACGCCGCCCCGGCCGCCTGACAGCTATGACAATAGCAGGTCGCCGCGACGATCGGCTTGCCGGTGAGTTCGAGCGTCACTGCGCCGCACCGGCACGACGCGGTGCGCCGTTCGGTGCTGGGGCTGCGTGCGTCGTTGCGGGCCATCTCGATCTCCTCGTCTGTCCGGCAGGTCATGCTTCCAGCGCGGCCATCGTCTCAGCGATCGTTGCCGGCGCTTTGGGGCGCGTGTAAATCGACGCCAGATAGGCGCGCAGCGCGGGGGCATCGTCGAGCATGTCTTCGAGGCTCGCCCAATCGAGCGTGTAGGCGGCGTTGAAATCGGCGACCGTCAACTGCCCGCCGACGACAAAGTCGCGCGCCTGCATATGCTGCTCGAACACCGCGATCATCCGTTGGCAATCGCGCTTCGCCAGCGCAATTTCTGCGGCCGATTGCTCGTCGGGCGCATAGAGGAAGCTGTGCAACGCGATCCGCCACAGCGGCCCTTCGATCTCGGTCATCAGGAAAAACAGCCAGCGATACATTTGGGCGCGCGCTTCGGGGGTGTCGGGGATCAGGCCGCCACCGGGAAACCGGTCGCCATATTTGTCGGCGAGATAGAGCTGGATAGCCGCCGATTCGCTCACCACCTGATCGCCGTCGACCAGAACCGGCAGCTTCGCGGCGGGATTGAGCGCCAGAAATTCGGGCGTCAGCTGTTCGCCGGCGCCGAGGTCGATCGGGATGATTTCATGGGCGAGGTCGAGTTCGTTCAAGAGCCACATCGCGCGCAACGCGCGGGTGGGCGGGGTTCCATAAAGTTTCATCATCTTTCGGGTCCTTCCTCTCGATCCTCCCTGTCGCGGGGCAACGGGGAGGGCGCGCGGCGAAGCGGTGGTGGAAAGGCGGGCTCCACCATGAGCGGCTCCGCCGCTGCCCCCTCCCCATGGCTGCGCCACGGGGAGGAACGGGCTGTCAGGCTTCGACGATCGGCGCGAAGCCGCCATAGATCATGCGCGCGCCGTCGAACGGGGTGTTCTCGGGATCGGGCTTCATCCGCTCATCGGTCATCATCTTTTCCCAGCCGGCGGTGCGTGCTTCCTTGCTCGGCCATTCGACCCAGCTGTAAACGACGGTTTCGCCGTCCTTCTTGTGCGCGGCGCGGGCATAGTCGGTGACCTTGCCGTCGGGAACATCGTCGCCCCACGCCTCGACGACGCGCGTCGCGCCATAGTCGCGGAACACCTCGGACGCCTTCTCGGCCATCGCGCGATAGGCTTCCTTGTTGCCGTCGGGGACGGGCACGAGATAGCCGTCGACATAGGCGGTCGAGCCTGCGGCGCGGTCGTCGACGATCGAGTCGAATCCGCCGATGATCATGCGCTTGCCGTCGAACGGCATCTCGCCGCCCATCGCCGCCATGCGGGGGTCGCTCATCATCTTTTCGGTCGCGGCATCGCGCGTCGCCTTGTCGGGATATTCGAACCAGCTGAACACGACGGTCTCGTCGGGTTTCGCCTGCACGGCGCCCTTGAAGTCGTTCACCTTGCCGTCGGGCACGTCGTCGCCCCAGCATTCGACCATGCGCGCGACGCCGAACTCCTTGAACAGCGGCGCCGCTTCGGCGGCATGTTTGCGATAGGCTTCCTTGTTGGCGGTCGGCACCGCGACCACAAATCCTTCTACATAGGTCATCTTGTCTCTCCTTCTTCCCTTCTCAACCCCTCCTCTTCAGAGGAGGGGCAGCGAGACTTGGGCGTTTGCGCCCTAGTCGCAGCGGGGTGGTGGTCGAGGCATCACGCCCAGCTGCCTTCACCACCCCAACCCCTCCTCTGAAGAGGAGGGGTTTTCTCTATTGCGCGGCGGGCGGTCCCGCTTCTTCGCTGAAGGCGGCCAGCTGCGCGTCCATCGCGCGCTGGAAGGCGGGGCGGGCGAGGCAGCGACCCAGATAGGCCTGCAACCGTGGCTGCTCGGCGATCAGGCCGGCCTCGACGGCTTCGCGCAGCACGGTCGCCATCGCGATGTCGGCGACGGTGAATTCGCCCGTCAGATAGTCTTTGTCGCCGATTGCGTCGTTCAGGCGGCCGAGCCGACCCTGGATGAACTCGATCAGGCTCGGACGGCGCAGCTTCGCCCATTCCTCTTCGGCCGCGAAGATGTCGACATTGCCGAGCTCGAACAGCATCGGCTCGACGCTGTTATAGGCGGCGAACAGCCAGGCGAGCGTGTTGGCGCGTGCCTGTGCGTCGCGGGGCATCAGCCGCGCGTCCTTTTCGGCGAGGTGGAGCAGGATGGCGCCGCTTTCGAACAGGCGGATACCGCCGTCGTTCAGCACCGGCACCTGCCCCCAGGGCTGGAACAGGAAATGATCGGCGGGGCGGTTGATCGCGCTGATCAGATGCTCGGCATAATCGAGCCCGATTTCCTCGCACGCCCAGCGCGGGCGGAGGTCGCGGACATAGCCGCGGGCGAAGTCGGGAACCCAGTTGAAGGCGGTGACTTCGAGTTTGCTGTCGGGATTTACAGGCATGATCTAGTTCCTCTCGCTTTAGCTTCTCTGTCGTCATCCCGGCCTTCGCCGGGGTGACGACAGATATGGGACGGCGGCTAGCTCCTCTTCCCTTTGATCCAGGCGACGATCGACATCGCGTGGCCGTGGCCAAGGTCATAATCCTGCTTCAGCCAGTCGATGATCGCGCCGGCCTTGACGCCCGGAGCGAGGCCGCTTTCGTCGGCGAGGCCCTTGTCGATCGCGATCGCCTTCAGCGCTTCGGCCGATTTGCCGGTCTTGGTTTCGACATTGTCGATATAGGCTTGGAAACTCATGCGCTCGCTCCCGTCCGCAGCGGGATCAGCGCGCGGAGGCGCGGGTCGCGCAGCCACAGTCCGCCCCACAGCATCAGGCCGAGGTAGACGCCGAACAGGCAGTGGCTGAACAGCGGGCTGCCGATCCGCACATGGGTCGCGATCGCGCCGCCGAGATAGCCGGTGATCAGGATCGCACCGAGGATCGCGGTGCGCGGCCAGATATAAAGCAGGGTCGGGATCAGCAGCAGGACCGCGAGCATCGTCATCGTCGGGACGTCGAGCGGCCATCCGAGGCTGGGCGGCGTGTATTTGATCGCCGTTTCGGGCGACACCAGCTTGAGCCCGGCATCGAAGAGCAGGAAGAGGATCACTAGGCCGCTTAAAATATGGCCCGCGATCAACTGACCCTTGCCGGTTTGTTGGTCTGTCATCCTCTTCCTCCTCCCTATGCTCTGCTTATGCCGATGCTTCGGCGGGTTCGCCGGCGGGGATTGCGGCGGGGTCCATCCACATCACTTCCCAGATATGGCCATCGGGATCCTCGAAGCTGCGGCCGTACATGAAGCCGAAATCCTGCGTCGGGGTCGGGTCGGCCTTGCCGCCCGCGGCGGTCGCTTTTTCGACCTGAGCATCGACCGCCTCGCGGTTGTCGGCCGAGACGCAGAGCAGGACCTGCGCGGTGGTGTGCGCGTCGGGGATCGTTTTCGACGTGAAGGTCGCCCATTTGGCGTGGGTCAGCAGCATGACGTGGATCGACCCTTCGGCGACGACCATGCAGGCCGCGGTGTCGTCGGTGAAGGCGGGGTTGTTCACCGCGCCGACCGCTTCGTAAAAGGCCTTCGACTTGTCGAGGTCGGTGACCGGCAGGTTCACAAAAATCATCTGGGGCATCGTCTTCTCTCCTTTGGGGGGTGTTGATTGTTGAAGTCAGCGTGCGCGGCGCGCAGCGGCAATTATCTGTCGCATCATGACGTGCTTCCCGCGCCGAACAGCATCCGGACATAACGCTTCAAATGGGTGACCGTGCCGCGTGCAATCGCCGGGTCGTTCGTCGTTTTCGCCAGAACGAAGGCGCCCTGCAGCACCGACTGGACATGCTGGGCGAGGCCGATCGCGGTGATGTCCTCGGGCACGCCGTAAACTTTCATCGCAGCGGCGATGTCGGGGGCGAGCGCCTGGCAATAGGCGTTGATGCTCGCCTCGCACGCCGCGCGGATGCGGTCGTTGGTCGAATAGGCTTCCTGCACCATCGTGCCGACGAAGCAGGTATAATCCTCGGTTGGGCCGTCGAGCATCGCCAGGCGGAAATCGATATGGCCGAGCAACCGGTCGAGCGGGTCCTCGAGCCGGACGTGCGGCGCGAGTTCGAACATCGGCCGCGCGCGCTCGGTCCAGCCTTCGGCGGCGGCAACCGCCAGATCTTCCTTCGATGCGAAATGATGGAAGAAGGCACCTTTGGTCACGCCCGCGGCGGCACAGATCTGGTCGACCGTCGTTGCCGAATAGCCCTGCTTGCGCACCGTGGCATGCGCCGCGGCGATCAGCTTCGCGCGCGCGCTGCCCCGCGGAGCGCGGGTCGATGCGGTTTCGGAGGAGGGGTGATTCGGCGTCATGCGACTCGACATACCGACTAGTTGGTATGTTGTCAAATGCGCGATCGACCATATGCTCCGCGGCACCTTCGCCAACTTCCGAAAAAGACTCGACCTTCCCGCCGCCGGGCCTAAAGAAGAGATCGGAACAAAGGGGGCACATTGTGCTGTTCCGGGGGAAATATGGTCGCAGTCGTTTCCACTGTTGCGTATCTCGGCATCGACGCCCGCGGGGTCGAGGTGCAGTGCCAGGTCACCCCCGGCGTGCCGCGCTTCGTCGTTG
Organism: Sphingopyxis sp. GW821-FHT10B01; assembly: GCF_059415685.1. Lineage (NCBI taxonomy): Bacteria > Pseudomonadati > Pseudomonadota > Alphaproteobacteria > Sphingomonadales > Sphingopyxidaceae > Sphingopyxis > Sphingopyxis sp. GW821-FHT10B01. The sequence continues at coordinate 876,633 of NZ_JBWKNS010000002.1, forward strand.
TCGGCCTGCCCGACAAGGCGGTGGGCGAAAGCCGCGAGCGCGTGCGCGCCGCGATCGCCGCGATCGGCCTGTCGCTCCCTCCCAAGGTTATCACCGTCAACCTGTCGCCCGCCGACCTGCCCAAGGAAGGCTCGCACTATGATCTGCCGATCGCGCTCGCTCTGCTGGGCGCGATGGGGGTCGTCGATCCCGAGACGCTTGCCGCCTACGTGGTCGTTGGCGAACTCGGGCTCGACGGGCGGGTGGCGCCGTCGCCGGGCGTCCTGCTCGCCGCCATTCATGCTGGCAGCGTCGAGCGCGGCCTGATCTGTCCCGCGGTGCAGGGCCCCGAGGCGGCGTGGGCGGGTAATGTCGAGGTGCTCGGCGCGCCCGACCTCCTGTCGCTGCTCAACCATTTCAAGGGCAATGCCTTGCTGGCGCCGCCGGTGCCGGGCGAGGTCGAGGTGCCGGTTCGCACCGCCGACCTGCGCCAGGTGAAAGGGCAGGAGACGGCAAAGCGCGCGCTCGAAATCGCCGCGGCCGGCGCACATAATCTGATGATGTCGGGGCCGCCCGGCGCGGGCAAGTCGCTGATGGCGGCGTGTATGCCGGGCATATTGCCCGACCTCACCCCCGCCGAAGCGCTCGAAGTATCGATGATCGCGTCGGTCGCGGGCGGGCTCGAAGGCGGTCGCCTCGTCCGTGCGCGGCCGTTCCGCAGCCCGCATCATTCGGCGTCGATGCCCGCGCTCGTCGGCGGCGGGCTGCGTGTCCGCCCGGGAGAGGTCAGCCTCGCGCATCTCGGCGTCTTGTTCCTCGACGAACTGCCCGAGTTCCAGCGCGGGGTGCTCGATTCGCTGCGCCAGCCGCTCGAAACGGGCGAGGTCAGCGTCGCGCGCGCCAATGCGCATGTCACCTTCCCGGCGCGCGTCCAGCTTGTCGCCGCGATGAATCCGTGCCGCTGCGGCCATCTCGGCGACCCCGCGCTCGCGTGCAGCCGGGCGCCGCGCTGCGCCGCCGATTATCAGGCAAAGCTGTCGGGGCCGCTGCTCGACCGCATCGACCTGCATGTCGAGGTGCAGGCGGTCAGCGCCGCCGATGTGAAACTCGGAAGCTAGTGCGAATATCGGAAGCTAGTGCGAATATGGCGATCTTCTTCGCTATAAGAATCCCGAAATTTTCCATTACACGACAATGATTTATCTTGGAGATCATAAAAAACGCGAAAGCTAGTGCGACTAGATTCAGCGGAAAAATTGGCTGATTTTCCGATCATTTTTTCGCCGCGTTCGGTTCACTCTTTCTCCTGCCGCGCAAGTCCTGCGGCGTGTGAAGGAGAACGAAAATGCGTGCGGATTTTACCGTGCTGGAGGGCGGCAGCAGCCGCTCGATCTTCGACAGGAAGATGCTGCGCCGCGTTGACTTGCGCGAGGGAAGCACCGGAGAAGGCGTCACCGACATTCCACAGGCGGTCGCTTCGGTAGTCGCCCTCCGGACCACAGGCGCTTCTCCCGATTCCGACGCGATCGTCGAGCTTGCTCTGCGCCGCATTCATTTTGACGGCAGCGGTATCGTTACGCGGATTGAGCCTGGATACGTCTGGCGCGAAGATCCCGGTCAACCGATCCCGAATGACGTGACAAGCCTAGCGTACGAACCACACTTCGATTTCTTCGCTGACATCTTGCATGAGATCACATGTCAGCTCGCGCCAAGCGATCAGGATGCGCATTATTTCGGCGCGCTCCCATGCTTCGGGATAGAGCTCACTCAACGCCTCTTCACCCTCGCGTTTTGTAAAGCGGCGTTCGCCAAATTTTCCGGCAAGTAGATCGCTGGCAGTGAAGTCGGGGTCTCTTTGATATTCCCTCGCAAGCAATAACGCGTTCCTGAGGTAGGCCGTCTGTAGATGGCCTTCATGCAGGACACGGAATGCAGCCCTTATGTCCCTGCAAAACTCTCTGGCGGCATGAAAGCCATCCTCGAACTTCGCGCGGTCCTTCTCCAGCATCTTTCGTGGCTTCGTTTCGATGATGAAGCGTTCCGGATATGGATTCTCGATCGACTGGAAGATGCAGGCAATATCCGGCGTATATTGTCGCTTCTGGCCGGCCATTTCATATCGGATGATCGGCTGGGTGATCAGATCCGAGAGCGTCGGCACGAATGCGATTTGCTTTACGGCGAGGGATTCGAGGTTCGATTCCACCCACTGCGGCCCGGAAGGAGCCGTGAGTGGTATTTGACTTCGGAAAGATTGCGCAGTCTTGCCGATCTTCCGCTGCTCGAATTCGTCTTTGAGCGCCACGAATGCCCTTCTAGCGGCCAAGGAAGAGGGTCGCCCCTTTAAACTGGTCGCACTAGCTTTCTCTCTTGAGCAAAGTAGTGTCACTGTCTTTCATGATATTCGCACTAGCTTTCGTTTTTTTGGAGGTGATATCGACGGTGGAGTCGCACAAGCTTCCGAGATTCACAGCCGACCTCGTCCTGCCGCCGCCTCCCGAGGGCAGCGCCGAGGTCGCGGCACGCGTTGCGGCGGCGCGCGGCGCGCAGACCGCGCGCTATGCCGGGCACAAGGCGCGGACCAACGCCGAAATCGACGGCGAATTGCTCGAAGCGGTCGCGACCCCCGACGAGGCCGGGCGCCAGCTACTGGCGCAGGCCGCCGAAGCGATGCGGCTGTCGGCGCGCGGCTATACGCGGATCCTGCGCGTGGCGCGGACCATCGCCGACCTTGCGGGCGCCGCGGACATCGGGCGCATCCATATCGCCGAGGCGCTCAGCTATCGGCGGCAGGCGCCGAGGAACTGATGCCTATGGATGCCGGGATCGTCTTCGAAGCCGCGATCATCGAATGGCGCGGGCCGGCGCCCTTTCTCTTTGCCGCTGTTCCCGACGAGCATGTCGGCGCCATCCGCCATGCCGCGATGACCGCGAGCTATGGCTGGGGGGTCGTGCCGGTGGTGGCAACGATCGGGGAAAGCGAATTTGCGACCTCGCTCTTCCCGCGCGACGGAAGCTATCTGCTGCCAATCAAGGTCGCGGTCCGGAAATCGGAGCGGGTCGGTCTGGGCGACCGGATCGAAGTCAGAATGCGGGTCGGCCGCCGCGATCGGCGCTGAGCCGCGGGTTTCCTGATGATGGTAAACATTTCCGAACATATTGATGCGATAGAGCGCGCATGACTGCGGCGGGCGATCTCCTTGCGAAGCTGTGCAGCCGGTTCGGGCTGCGCATGGTCGTACTCGCTCTCGCGCTGTGGGCGCCGCAAGCGATGGCGATGCCGCTCGACCTCGATCGCGACGTTTGCCATGCGACAAGCGGTGTGGCCGTTCCCGACGGTAAGCTGCCGCTGCTTCGCTTCTCGTGCCGCGGGACCGCAGCGGACTATCAACAGGGCAGTCTCTGGCTTCGCGTCCCGCTCGACAAGCTCGGTATCCACCGCGACGATGTTGCATTGATGGTTCATCAATCGCGGTTCGACCGGCTCGCAATTGCCTTTTCCTACGCCGATGGCGCGACGCGCTGGCAGCATGTGCGTGCAGCCGATTACGGCTCATATTGGCGCGTCGGCGGGCAAATCCTGTTCGAAGCGCCCGACCGCGGTGCGCCGCTGACCGCGGTGACGATGCGGTTCGACCGCCTTGCCAGCCACCAGCTTCTCCACGCACGGATCATCTCCAAAGCCGAGGCGGGTATGCAGTCGGCGGGCATGGCGGCCGCGGTCGGCGCGGCGCTCACCCTGCTGCTTATCAGCTGTATCTACAGCCTGTCGCTCGCCTTTGCGGTGCGCCGCCAATATCTCGCCTGGCAGGCCGCCTGGTCGGGCACGATGCTGCTGTGGGGCGCCCTCTGGTCGCAGGTGCATCTGGCGCTCGTGCCGGCGATGGCCGGGACGCTGTCGGCCCAAATCTGTACCTTCCTCGCGTGCCTGGCCATTGCGCTCGCGACGGTCAGCGCGGTGACGGCGGTCGATCGCGGCGCGGTATCGAACCGGCTCCGGACAGCCGCGCTCGCCCTCGGCGTCGGCGTCGGCGTTGCCGGCGTTCCGCTTGCGGTGATGCGCAGCGGCAGTCTGGGATCGCTCGCCGACGTGCTGGCACTGGTGATCGTCGCCGATCTGTTGACGGTGACGGCCTGTCTGGGGTGGGCGTGGCGGCGGGGTTCGGTGGAGGCGCGCGATTTCCTGGCGGCTTGGGGGCTGCCGATGGCGGCCCTAGCGTTCGTTCATATCGTCGATGTCGAGGACGGGTTCTGGGGTGGGGGATCGAAGTTGCTGATTCTGGTCGCCGCGACGTGGCAGGCGCTGTGGCTTGCGGCCGCGGCGACGCGCCGGCTCGGCCACTTGCGGATCGAGCGCGATCATGCGCGCCGCGCCGAAGCGCGGGCACAGCAACTCGCGCGGCGCGACCCGCTGACCGGGCTGCCCAATCGCCGCGGTTTCATCGAAAGCGTAACCCCGCTGCTCGAACGTGCGCGCGCGGACAATCTTCCGGCGGCGTTGCTGATCGTCGACATCGATCGTTTCAAGTCGATCAACGACATTCATGGTCACGAGGCCGGGGACGCGGTGCTGTGCGGTATCGGGCGCCGGATCGAGCGGTGGGAGGGGCCGATGTGCACGGTTGCCCGGCTGGGCGGCGAGGAGTTCGGCCTGCTGACGATCGGGATGGAAGGGATTATTCTCGGCCGCTTTGCCGAAAGCATCCGGCGGGGGATTGCCGCCTGCGATCACAGCGCGGCGGTCGGCGAGCGGCTGGTCACCGCCAGCGTCGGCGTCGCCGAAGTGCGGCCGGCCTGCGATTTCCAGCAGCTATACCGGCTGGCTGACGAAGCGCTCTACGATGCGAAGCGCGGCGGCCGCAACAAGGTCGTCGTCCAGCGGCACCATGATGTGCCGGGACGCGTAGCGGACCGCGAGGTTGCGATATCGAATTGAGGGCTGCGTGCGTCGCAGCCCCCGATCAGTAGCTGGCCGACGCCGACTTGTTCTCGACAATTTCGAGCGGCGGCGGCGCTTTTGCTGCGGCGGCCCCGTGGCGGCGGTGGCTCAGCTTGCCGTCGACCTTGCCGCCATTTTCGATCGTGATGCTCTCGTAAACCACGTCGCCGGTGATCCGCGCGGTGGCGTGGACGATCAGCGTCTTGGCTTCGATCGATCCGTCGAGCAGGCCGGCAATCTTCGCCGTCTCGGCGGTGACCGCGCCCTTGATCTCGCTCGCCTCGCCCTGGACGAGGTTGGCGCATTTCAGGTCGCCATCGATCTTGCCGTCGACGTGCAGATCGACGCTGGCGGCAACATTGCCGGTGACGACGACATCCGACCCGAGGATCGAAAAGGTCGTGTGACGCGCGCCCGTCGCCATCTTAGCGGGCACCGCGGACGGCAGCGAGGGAACCGACTCGCTGCCTTGCGTCGTCTTTGACTTCGAGAACATCGGCTTTTGCCTCCAGGAAGCGGCGCGGGTTGACCGCGACGCCATTCAAACGGACTTCGAAATGCAGGTGGCTGCCGGTCGAACGGCCGGTCGAGCCCATTTTGGCGATCTGTTGCCCCGCAGCGACCTGCGCGCCGACGGTCGAGGTAAAGCCCGACAAGTGGGCATAGCGGGTCAATATGCCCTGGCCGTGATCGACCTCGACGACATTGCCATAGCCCGACTTCTGCCCGACATAGACGACGCGGCCCGGCGCGGCGGCGAGGATCGGCGTGCCCATCGGGCCGGGGAAATCGAGCCCGGAGTGCATCGCACCGGCACCGGTGAACGGATCGCTGCGATAGCCGAAGCTCGACGACAGCATCAGCACGTTGGCGGGCTGGCCGGACGGGATGGCGACAAGCGTGCGTTCGAGCACTTCCATACGAAACAGCGCGCTTTCGAGCGCGGCGAAGGATTTGCCGAGCGTGCTCGCGCGGCCGGTGCGGCTGCGATAGGGAATGAACGGACCACCGCGACCGGCCGCGGCATTGCGGACGAGCGCGGCGGGATTCATGCCGAGCTTGGCGACGGCGCCTTCGGCCTTGGTTGCACGTTCGTTGACGGCGGTCAGCAGGCGCGTCGCAAAATCTTCCTGCTGCGCTTCGAGCCGGGCGAGGATCTGCGCTTCGGGCGGCAGGTTCGGGTCGATCATCGCCCCGGTTCCGAGCGATGTGGTCTTGAGCGGCGCTTTTTGCGTAGCCGGGGCTACGCCTTCGGTACCGATTTCGGGGGTTACCGCGGCGGGCTCGACGCCGAAGTGGACCTTCGACCATTCCTCGAGCTGTTCTTGCCGGTCTTCGAGATCGGCGGCCTTTTCGGCGACGTTATCGCGATATCTGGCGATCCGGGCTTCGGACGCGGCGGCTGCGGCCTGTTGCTGCGCAACCGCGGCGCGCTCACCCGAGGAGAGCAGCTGGTTGACGAGCACGGCCAGCGTGGCGCCGGCCCATGCGATCAGCACCAGCCCGGCGATCAGCGCGACGCGCTTTTGCCAGACCGCGCTGACACGCAGGAAACGGACATGCCCGTGCGTGCGAATGAAGATTTCATGGTCTTGAAACAGCGCAGAAAAACGCTGGCGCAAATCGCGCAGACCCGATGTTTTCGATGACAAGTGGCGACCCCATCTTGTGTTTTATTGGAGCCCTCCGCCCCGATTGATGCGCGCTTTATCAGTCGGGACACGGCCATGCGAATCTTTGAGGGGCGACTCGGGCTGAGTCGAAACCATCGCGCGGTGAACGGTGTCAATCGGGGGAATCACTACCAAATCTGCAATAAATGGCGCGCGAATCGGTGGTTTATATTGACGGGTTGCTTACCATTTTTGAGTAGGGTTAAGCGGTGAATATCATGGCCAAATCCGCTTCATCGGGCGCTGCCGAATCGGCAAGCGACCAGCCCGCGCCTTCCGGCGTGCGCCCGCGTTCGGCGGTCAGTGCGGGCGTCGGCATCGTCGGGCTCGCAGGGCTGGTAAGCTATTTGCTGATCGCGCGGTTCGCGCCCGACATCGCAGCCTTCTTCGGTGTCAACTGGGGCAGCCGCGGCGCAATGAACGGCCCCAATTCGGCTATCGCCAGCGTGCTCGCCTGCGGGTTGCCGATGGTGCTGTGGTCGGTGTTCGTCGACAAGGTGCACCGCAATCCGTCGACCGGAATCGACTGGACACAGCGCCGACCCTGGCGTGAGACGCTCGATATCAGCCTGACGAAGCTTGCGGGGATGTGGGCGACCTGGGGGCTGATCGCGCTGATCTATGCGACAATGCGCTATTATTGGGAGGGCAATTATGCCTTTTCGATGAATTTGCTCGAGACAGTTGCCCCGTGGCTGCTGCTCGTTTCGGTCCCCTATATGTTATGGCTCGACCGCCGTATGATCGAGCCGCGCGATGGCTGCTATCAGTTCGGCCGCTGGCTGATCGCGCCGGGGCAGCCGGTCGACGGCCGCGCGATCGGGCATCATCTGCGCGCCTGGGCGGTGAAGGGCTTTTTCACCGCTTTCATGCTGTCGATCGTGCCGGGCAATTTCTCGGCACTCGTCACCGTGCCGATGAGCGAGGTGCTCGCCAATCCGTATATGACCGGGCTATGGGCGATCAACTTCCTGTATCTGATCGACGTCCACATCGCGACGGTCGGTTATATCCTGACGCTGAAGCCGCTCGACGCGCATATCCGCACGGCCAACCCCTATGGCATGGCGTGGGTCGCGGCGCTGGTCTGCTACCCGCCCTTCATTTTGATGAACGGCGGGCCGCTCGATTACCAGATCAACGGCTCCGACTGGGGCTATTGGCTTCAGGGGCATGAGGGACTGTTGATCGTCTGGGGCATCGTGCTTGTCGCGCTGACCGCGGTCTACAGCTGGGCGACGATGGCGTTCGGCATCCGCTTTTCGAACCTGACGCACCGCGGCGTCATCACCCATGGTCCCTACAAGTTCACGCGGCATCCGGCCTATATCTCGAAAAATCTGAGCTGGTGGGTCGGCTCGCTGCCCTTCCTTGTCACGGCGGGCGGGTGGGTCGAGGGCGCGCGCAACGTCATCCTGCTCGGCCTTGTCAGCAGCGTCTATTACTGGCGCGCCAAGACCGAGGAAAAACATCTCCTCGCCGATCCGGCCTATGCCGCTTACTGGAACTGGGCGCAGGCGAATGCATTCATCCCGCGCCTGTTCACGCGGATGACCGGCCGCAAGCGCCCGCTGATCCGGCTGGAGCCCGACGAGCGCGTCGGGCCGGTGGCATGATCCGCGCGGGGAAAACCCCGCGCGGATAGCATTCCTAGAATTTGAAGCCCGCCTCGATGCCATAGATGCGGGGTTCGTTGACGTAGCTGGTCAGGTTGTTGAAATCGATGCCGCCGGTCGGCGATGCGTCGTTCGTGATGTTGCGGACGAAGCCCGCGATGTCGAAGCGATCGGTCTTGTAACCTACGCGCACGCCGCCCTCGAGCAGCTTGTCGTCCGAAAATTCGACCGAGCGGTAGAGGAAGAACTGGATCTTCGAACGGTAATACCAGTCGGTGAAGGCATAGATTGCGCCATCGCCGACGGGGATTTCATAGCCTGCGGTCCAGTTGAGCGTCCATTTGGGCGACTGCGGCAGCTGGTTGCCGTCGATCGAGAAGATGCCGGGGCTGCCCGGGCGGACCGGATCGCGCACGGTGCACGGGGTCGCCGAGCCGCAACCCGCGACAAAGGCATTGGCATCGTCGATCTTCGCAACGTTCCACGCGCCACCGATCGAGAAGGTCAGGCCCTTGGCGGGTGCCGCCTGCAATTCGGCCTCGATGCCGTGCCCCTTGGCATCGACGTTGAGCAGGCTCGCTGCGTTCGATGTGCCGCCGACCGCAGTAAGCTGCAGATCCTTGGTGTCGAAATAATAGCCGGTCAGGTTGAAGCGGACGCGGTTGTCGAGGAACGCGGTCTTGATCCCGGCCTCATAGGACATCGTCTCTTCCTGATCGGCGGTCGAGATCGTGCGCGAGAAGGTCAGGCGGCCCTGCACCGACGGCGCGCGATAGCCGCGCGCGACGCGGGCATAGAAGGTAACCGCGTCCGACGCTTCATAGGTTGCGCTGGCGTCCCACGTCAGCAGCTTGCCCTTGACGCTGGCGCTTTGCGGCGGGACCGGGGTGTTCGGATTGACGACGAAGATCGGACGGGTTTCGAGCGGGCGCGAGGCAACGAAATCGCGCGTGTCGTGGTTGTAGCGCGCGCCGGCCTGGAACTTCAGCCCGTTGTCGAACGCATAGTTGACCGAACCGAAGATGCCATAAGCTTCGCTGTCCTGCCGCTGCACCGCGATGGCGGACGGGGCGGCGTCGGTGGGACTGCCGAATTCGAAGCTCGAAATGTCGAGCTTTTCGTCGAAATAGAAGGCGCCGAACTGGTAGCCGAGCCCGCCGCTGTTGTTCGACGCGATGCGGATTTCCTGCGTGAACTGGTCGAGGCTCGGCACATTGTCCTGGCTCTGCGCCTGGAACGGAATCAGGCCCGGACCCGACACGGGCAAGAAGGCCGCGCCAAAGCCGCCGTCGATGTCGCCGCGGCTGCGGAAATTGCCGTTCCAGTAGGAGGTGATCGAATAAGCCGTCACCGGCCCGAAATCATATTCGAGATTCAGCCCGACATTGTAGGTGTTGAGCTTCTGGAAATTCAGCCCGTCCTGCCGAACCTTGTCGCGCTCGAATTCGGTGCCCGCGCCGCCGAGACCGACGAGCTTGTTGCTGCCCGGAAGCTGCGTGTTCGCGCGGAAAATGATTGCCGACCCGTCATAGATGCGGACCTGTCCGGTGACGCGGCCGGTGAAGGGGCCGCTTTCATACTGGAGCTGGAGGCGCGCGGCGATGTCGTCATAGCCGCCGAGATCGTTCTTTTTCGTCGTCGCGATATTGTCGACCCAATTGTCGCGGTGCTGGAACAGGGTCGAGAGGCGGACCGAGAAGCCGTTGTCGTCGGCGGCGCCCGCCGCAACCTCGACCTGGGTGGTGCCGTAGCGGCCATAGCTGGCGCGCGCATAGCCGCCGGTCTTGCCGGGCTTGACGGTGTCGAACTTGACGATGCCCGCGGGGGTGTTGCGGCCGAAGAGCGTGCCCTGCGGCCCGCGCAGCACTTCGATGCGGTCGAGGTCGAAGATCGGGAAGCCCTTGAGGATCGGGTTTTCGAGGACGACGTCGTCATAGACGAGGCTGACCGGCTGCGAGGCGTTGAGGTCGAAATCGGTGTTGCCGAGACCGCGGATATAGAAACGCGGGAAGGTGCGGCCGAACGAGCTTTCGATGTTCAGGCTGGGAACACGGCCCGCGAGCACGCGCACGTCGGAGCCGGTCGAGGTGATCGCGTCGAGCGTATTGCCCGACAGCACGCTGACCGCGACGGGCACGTCCTGCAGGCTTTCTTCGCGCCGCTGCGCCGTGACGACGATGTCGCCGAGGCCGCTTTCGGAGGCGGCGGGTGCTGCATCCTGTGCAGCGGCGGGTGCGGCCCATGCCGAAGTGGCGAGTGCGACGCTTATAGCAATGGCGGAAGGAAAGTGGCGCATGGGCGAGCTTCCTGAAACAGAGTTGACGATGGGAGAGTGGAAAAACCAAAGGCTCTTTGGCTTTCCGAGCGTGCGCAATCAATCGCGGAAGCGGACTCCGTCCACTTTCATGTCAGCAGTGTTGCGCAATTGCTGCACTTTTGCGGGCGAATCGGTCCGATGCAAACGAAGCGCAGGGAGCCCATCGATCATCGTCACCCCGGACGTGATCCGGGGGCCATGACTTCAGCGCCGTCGTGGATCCCGGATCAAGTCCGGGATGACGAAAGAGAGGAGATGACGAAAGAGAGGAAAGGTCCATTCTCCACGCCAATGCTGTGACTGCCTTTAAAAGCTGAGCTCGTCGTAAATCTTCGACAGGTCGTGACCCCACGGGCCTTCATACCGGTCGAGCAGGTCGTGCGCGGGGGACTTGCCGCTCTTGGCGATGCGGCGGAGCGGTTCGAGGAAGCCGACTTCGTTGTCGCCCATCGAATTCACCTCGCCGCGCGCGGCGAGCCCCGCCGCCGCGATGTCGAGGACGCGGTGGGCAAGCTGTCCGACGGTGCCGCCGCCGGGCGCCGGGGCGTCGAGGCCTTCGCTGGGGACCGCGTCGCGCAGGACCTGTTGTTCCTCGATGCTCCAGCCCTTGACCAGATCCCAAGCCGCGTCGAGCGCGCCCTGGTCGTAGAGCAGGCCGACCCACAGCGCGGGGAGCGCGCAAATGCGGTTCCACGGGCCGCCGTCGGCGCCGCGCATTTCGAGAAAGCTCTTCAGCCGCACTTCGGGGAAGGCGGTCGAAAGATGATCGTTCCAGTCGGAAAGGCGCGGCTTCTCACCCGGCAATGCCGGCAGGTCGCCCTTCAGGAAGTCGCGGAAGCTCTGCCCCGCAGCATCGATATATTTGCCGTCGCGGAAGACGAAATACATCGGCACGTCGAGCATATAGTCGACATAGCGTTCATAGCCGAAGCCGTCCTCGAAGACGAAGGGCAGCATGCCGGTGCGCGCGGGGTCGGTGTCGGTCCAGATGTGGCTGCGGTACGACATATAGCCGTTGGGCTTGCCCTCGGTGAAGGGCGAGCTGGCGAACAGCGCGGTCGCGAGCGGCTGGAGCGCCAGCGATACGCGGAACTTCTGCACCATGTCGGCCTCACTCGAATAGTCGAGGTTGGTCTGGACGGTGCAGGTGCGCAGCATCATGTCGAGGCCCATGGTGCCGACGCGCGGCATATGGTCGAGCATGATCTTGTACCGGCCCTTGGGCATGATCGGCAGTTCGGCGCGTGTCTTGTCGGGCCACATGCCGACGCCGAGGAAGCCGAGCCCGAGTTCGGCGCCGACCTCTTTCACCTGTTTCAGGTGGCGCCCGGTTTCGGCGCAGGTCTGATGGAGATTTTCGAGCGGTGCACCCGAGAGTTCGAGCTGGCCCGCGGGTTCGAGGCTGACGGTGCCGTCGCTGCCCGCGAGCGCGATGACATTGCCGCCCTCGATCACCGGTTCCCAGCCGAAGCGGGTGAGTGCCATCAGCAGGTCATGGATGCCGCCGGGCTCGTCATAGGATGGCGCGCGGTGGTCGGCGGTACGATAGACGAATTTCTCGTGCTCGGTGCCGATGCGCCAGCGGTCCTTGGGCTTTTCGCCCTTGATCATGGGAACCGCGAGCTGGTCGCGATGTTCGACGATGGGATCGTTGCTGTCCGAAGCGGTTCGCGTGCTCATTTTGCGCATTTAGACGGTTCGGTACAGAATGCAATCGGCTGTTGAAGAAGCTCTATTTGACGAGCGCGCGCAGGTTGATCGTGAAGCTCGATCCCGGTGCCATCGCGCCCTTTGGCCGGACGCGGACGTGCGTCACGGCCGCGTCGACGCCGTTGGCGTCGGCGGTCGGCGCATAGGTCCAGCTGGCGCCGCCATTGTTCGAGAATTCGAGATCGTCGGCGGTGCTGGACAGGCTGGTGAAACCATAGGCCAGCCCGCTGCCGTTCGGCGTGAAGAGCAAAGGGCCCGGGCCGGGCGTATAGGTGCCGACGAACAGGCTGAGGTTCGCCGGGATCGCATCGGTGACAATGACGCTGTTGCTCGTCGGCGCCGTGCCCGACGGGGCCGAGACGGTCAGACTGTAATTGGCAAAGCCGCCCGGAATCAGCTTGGGGTTGACCGTGCCGTTGACGGGGTCGCTGAACGGCGCCGATGTCTTGGTGATCGACAGCGGTACGACATAGGTGTTGGTGAAGGTACAGACGATCGCCGTATCGGCAGGGTTTACCGTCAGCAAATTGCCCGAAAGCGCCGTCGCATTGCCCGAACAGGCGAGCGCCTGCGCGTAGTTCGCCGCGTTGCCGACGGTGAAACTCTCGGTCAGCGTCGCGCCTTCGGCGGCATAGACGGTGACCGCGGCGTTGGTGTCGGTCTCGTTGGCGCTGTTCGCGACCGATGACAGGCTGGCGTTGTTGATCAGGCCGCTCGTCGCGACGAGGACCGCGTTGGTGGTCTGCGCATTGACCCACGTCTTTCGCACCACCAGCGTCGCCGATTTGCGGCTGTTGGTCCAGGTGCAGGTCAGCGAAGTGCCCGATGGCATGACAACGGTGCGGCTGAGCCCGGTGCCCGATGTCGCGACGACGACATTGTCGCTGTTGCGGCGGCATTCGATGCTGCTGTTGTAATTCGCGGCGACGCCAGCCGTATAGGCTTCGGTCAGCGTCAGCGTGCTGCCCGCGACAGCGACCGCCGTTGCATTGGTTGCCGCGCCGCCCACCGTCGACGTCCCTGCCGTCGGCAGGAAACCGCCCGAAATCGACAGGCCGACCGCATCGCCGGCGATGCCGTTGGTCCAGTTCTTGGCGAGCACCACCGGCGAGTCATTGTCGGTGATCGTATAGGTGCTGGCCGTACGCGCCGCGCCGCCGCAGCTCGTCGTGCTCGACACGGTATAGCCGGTGCCGCTGTTCAGCGCGATCTCGATCGTCTCGCTGCCCTCGGTTGCTGTGTCGTCGACAATCTGGATCCCCAACGGAACGGCCGTATTCTGGTAAGTGCCCGCGGGGATGGTGACGGTGAAGGTCGCGCCGCCGCCCGGCGTCGTATAGTCGGTGCCTCGCGTTGCAGTGCCGCCGGTGATGCTGACATTCACCGTGCGCGCGGTGAACAGCGTCCCGTTGACGGTGAGCGTCGGGAGGTTGGCGGTCGCCAGCGATTCGACCCCCGATGCGCTCGCGGTCGACAGCTCGATGAACGGGTTGAGCGTGATCCGGATATCGTCGAGGAAATTGCCGATGCTGCCTGCGTCGGTCGTGATGAACTGGACGCGCTGCACCCCCGAGGCGCCGGTGTAGGTGGCCGACCCGGTATTGACGTTCCATATATTGTTGACCGTCGACGACTGGGTGGCGAGGCTCTGGATCAGCGTCCCGCCGCTGTTCGCAATCTGGAACCGCGCGGTCTGGGTTGCGGGGCCGCCCGACCGTGCGCGATGGGCAAAGGTCCAGCCGATCGTCTCGTCCTTGACCATGCAGATATTCTGGTAGAGCGCGCCGGGGACATTGGCGTTCATTTCGGCAAAGACCGACCCGGCATAGGCGGGAACGCTCTGGAAATTGCTGTCCCAGAGCTCGATCTCGCCCGACGCCGAATCCCAGCCGGTCACCGACCCGTTCGAATAGATTTCGTAGTTGGGGGCGCCCGGTCCCTGCGGATCGTTCGCTTCGAAGGACGGATTGACGATGACGCGCTGCGCCCCGGCGGGGGACGTCGCCAGCGATCCCGCGACGACAATCAGGGTGCACAGCCGCGCCCAACCGGTTTGGGGAGATCGGGTCATCAGTTGATGATCACTTCAAAGGCGACCGCCATCGCGCTGGCGGGCGTCAGCGCCGGGGTGGTGGCGGAAACGATCGGGCCGGAGATCGAGGCGCCGAACGGGTCGCTTTCGTCCGCGCCGCTCGCATTGTCGTCCTCGACCGTTGTCGCACCCGCACAGCTTGTGCCGCTGCGCAGCGATTCGGGGACGAAGGTCGTGCTCGCGGGCAGGGGGTCGGCGACGGCAATGCCGGTTGCGGTGCCGCTGCCGTTATTGGTGACAAGGATGCAATAGCGCATCGTCGCGCCGGGGATGGCTTTGGGGTCGGTTGTTCCGTTGATCGGATCGCTGACCACGCTGCTCGTCTTTGTGATGACAAGGTTCGCGGTCGGGCGGCAGAAGCTGATATCGTGGATCGCCATCCCTTGCTGCCCCGGATTGGCGGGGGCCAGGCTGTGGCTGCCATATTCGATCGTGATGCTGTCGACCGGTGTGTTGAAGGTGACGACCACCGTGCCTTCGGCGCTGGTATCGGCCGACAGCGCATCGCCATAGGCGCTGTTGCCGATGACATAATTGGCAACGCCGTTGGTCAGCACCGGATAGACCGCCGAGCCATTATAGGTGCCGGTGATGGTGACGCGATCGGCGAACTGGCCCGATGCATAGTCGACGTCGAATAGCCGCAGCTGCGCCCCCGGGACCGCCGTCGGCAGCGTGATCGTCGAGGTGACGACGCCCGCTTGGCTGGTGAAGTCGACGAGCTCGAAGATCGAATATTGCGCCGGGGAGAGCCCGCCGGTCACGACATTCTGCCGTGTCGGGGACGGACCGCCATAGGTCGCGTTGCTGAGGAAGGCCCCGCCGCTGATCGCGATGTTGAAGCTCGCCGTGCCGATCGCCGTCAACGACGGGCTGGCGCTGGTCGTACCCGCGGACCAGCTCACGCTGTCCCAGTCGTACACCGTCATCCCCACCGGGCAGACGAGCGTCGGCGGTATGCCCGCGACGCGCGTGCCCGACACGGTAAAGGCGGCGGTGTCGGTGTCATCCTCGCCCGCGACGCCGTTGCCCGGTGTCGAATCGGGGTCGAATGCCGACGAGGCGCTGATTTCGGCGATATTGGTGACGCTCGCGCCGGCGGTCGCGGCGACGGTGCCGCTGATCGTCAGCGTGCGCGTCGTGCCCGCGGGGATGCTGCCGACGGACCAGACGCCGGTCGTGCTGTTATAGCTGCCGAAACCCGAGGCGCTGGTGAAATTGAAGCCCGCAGGCAGCCTATCCTGTACCGTCACGCCGGTCGCCGTCAGCGTCGATCCGCTCGCGTTGGTGACGCTCAGCACATAGTTGATGCTGGCCCCGGACGCGGGGGCGGCGTTGCTCACCGACTTGGTCAGCGACAGGTCGGCAAAGGGCGAAAGCGGCACCGTCGTCAGCATGAGGTCGCTGCGCGTGAAGGCGCCATTATCGCCGTTCAGCGAATCGCAGATGGTGAGTTGCCACGTCCCCGCCGAACCCTGTCCGTTGAAGCTGGCGAGCGAGCCTTCGGGCCGGAAAACGCGCTGATAGGGTGGCGCTGCTGTCGTATTGTCGTTCGTGGTGTGCGTCGTGATGCTCGCGGCGGCGCTGTCGTCGAACAGGACGTTCAGATTGTCCGCCGACGTGCCGACATTGGTGATCAGGCCCACGACCGTGCCGGCCGGCGACACCAACGTCGCGCGCACGTCACCGCGATAGCTGTGCGTGAACTGGACCCCGATATTGACGTCGGTGACCTGCGCATTGGCCGCGACGGTGAAATTGCGCACCATCGGACTGGCGCACGCGGTCGCGGTTTCGCTGATCGTGCCGGTCGTTGTGTTGCTGTAGGTGGCGGTCGTTTGCGCGGCGGCCGGGCGGACGGCGAGCGCCAACACCAGCCCGACGAGCGCCAATAGGGCTCGTACAAACTGCGCATGCTGACCCCCACGCCAGCAATATCGGCTCTGGTCCTGCCGTTGCATGGGGCCGCTATGTCCGACGCATAGCTAATATGCGGTTAAAATCGGTGACTCGGCCGCATTTCTGTTCGGCAACGGGACAGATTTGGGCAGCTCAGGCGCCCACCGACCAATCGCCATGTTGCGCCATCCACAGGCTGGTGGCGGCGATGGCAGCGGTCTCGGCGCGCAAGATGCGCGGGCCGAGCGTAATGCGGCGGACGGCGGGGCTTCCAATCAGCAGTTCGCGCTCGCGCGCCGTAAAACCGCCTTCGGGCCCGGTGAGGATTGCGGCCGGTGCCGGAGCGCCGATCGTCGCCAGCGGTACGCCGCCGGCTTCATCGGCGAACAGCAAGGCGCGGCCGGCGGGCCAATCCGCCAGCAGCCGGGGCAGCTTGACGGGGTCGGCGAGCGTCGGGAGTGCGGTGCGCCCGCACTGCTCGCATGCCTCGATGATCTGCGCCTCCAGCCGCTCGTGCTTGACGCGCTCGACGATCGTGCGTTCGGTGATCACCGGTTGCAGGCGGGCGACCCCCAATTCGGTCGCCTTTTCGATGATCCAGTCGAGCCGCGCTTTCTTGACCGGCGCGAAACACAGCCAGAGGTCGGGGACCTGCTCGATCTCTTTCGTCTGTCGCTCGATACGCAGGGTCAGCGACCGCTTCGCCGCATCGGCGATGACCGCAAGCCATTCGCCGCTGATATTGTCGAACAGCAGGATCGGATCGCCCGCCTTCATCCGCATCACGTTGAGCAGATAATGCGCGGCGGGGCCGTCGATCACCGGGGCGGCATCGGGCCCCAGCGGCAGGTCGACGAACAGGCGGGGCGTGCTGGCGGGCGGCCAGGCGGGAGTTGCGGGCATGGCGGCGCGAATAGCACAAGGCGACGTTTTGTTCATCTTTTGCCGTAGGGCGATGAGAGTGTCCCGATCCGGGTCAAAACGGTTGATCCGGATCGATCCGTCCACCCCGGATTAGCGTTTTGGTAAGCAGTTCCCGCCTAGGTGCGAGAGTGCCAGTGGCGCATCTAGTGGGGCGCGCCGCCGGTCGAAGAGGGGGTTAGGCCATGCGAGGCACCGTGTTCAGCCAGCTAAGGCTCGGCGTCAAAAGTCTTTTGCGCGACCGGCGCGGCAACGCTTTCATGCTGACTGCGGCGGCAATCGTGCCGGTGATCGGAATCGTCGGATCCGCGGTGGACATCGGCCGCGGCTATATGGCGCAGCTTCGCCTGCAACAGGCGTGCGACGCTGGCGTGCTCGCTGGGCGGCGCGCGATGGCGGCGGGCCAATATAATGCGGCGGCTATTGCGCAGGCGAACAAGATGTTCGCGGCAAACTTCTCGGCCGGCATTTATGGCACGACGGCGAGCAGTTTTACCTCGCAGCCACTGGGCGTGACCGATGTTTCGGGTGCCGCGACGGCGACGCTGCCGACCGCGATGATGTACATTTTCGGCAAAGATGCGTTCAACTTGTCGGCGTCATGCGCTGCCAAGCTGGAAATTGCGAACACCGACGTGATGCTCGTCCTCGACGTTACGGGATCGATGGAAACCAATACCGAGCTGCTCGACGAGGATGGCGACGGAAAGCCCGACGACGCCGACGGCGATGGCAAGCCGGATCCGGCGGTCAAACGCATCGAAGCGCTGAAAAGCGCGGCGATGGTGTTCTTCGATACGCTGACTACCGCCGACAAGGGCACGGGACGGCTGCGTTTTGGCATCGTGCCCTATAGCTCAGCGGTTAATGTCGGAAAGGTGCTGCAGGAAAAGGACCCCAGCTGGCTGTCGAACCATATGCTGCTGCCGTCTCGGACGCCGATTATGAAGCTGACGTGGAGCGGCGGGACTGTGCCCAACGGGGCCACGACCGGCACGACTGCTACCACCGCTTGGGAGGACCTGTTCCCAATCAGCGGCTTTGCCAGCTCGAACGCCTGTTCGGGGCTGACGGTACCGGCGGACAGCCGGGCCACGTCGTCGGCGACGATCAACGCGAACAAGGGGGCCTATTTCGTCGACAAGGACGACGTGCGCCGTGTGGTTGACGATGCCGGCACGAAGCATTCCTATTATAATTACCGCTACAATTGGGACAGCGCCAACAGCAAGTGCGTGCTTCAGCGCCGCACGGTCAGCTTTACTCACACCGCGGTGACGAAGCCGACCGCGGCTTTCCGCACCCGTTATCGCTACGAGGATCGCGTGTTCGACGTATCGGCGACCAAGTCGTCGCCCTATTCGCTGACCGCCGATACCGGCGACAGTGGGGTCGACAGCACCTATACCTGGGCGGGCTGTGTTTCCGAACGCCGCACGACACCCTTCGACGCGACGACGACCGCGCCGGGCACCGCGCTCGACATGGACATTGATTCGAAGCCGACGAGCGCCGAAGAAACCAAATGGCAGCTGCTGATCCCGGAAGTGGCCTTTCCGCGTTCGCGTGCCGTCGGCAACAAGCCGAGCTTTACTGTGCCCAGCCAACTCTCGCCGAGCGGTATTCTGGCGGTCGACAAGCAGGCGATCACGGTCGACTCCGCTTATGTAACGGCCGAGACCAGCGAGGGTGGCAGCTGGCAGAATTACTCGCGCTACTGGAAGAGCGGCTGGGGCGTCTGCCCGGCGCCGGTTATGAAGCTCACGACCATGACGACCACTGACCGGCCAACCTTCAAGTCGAACATCGATGCGCTACAGTCGGTCGGGGGCACCTATCATGATTCGGGTATGGTGTGGGGTATCCGCCTGATCTCGCCGAGGGGGCTTTTCGCCGATGAAAATGCCCAGGATGCCCCGGGGACGAACGGTCGCCCGATCAGCCGTCACATCATCTTTATGACGGACGGCGCGATGGCCGCGAACATGGGCAATCTGGGCGCCCAAGGATATGAGCATTTGATGCAGCGCGTCGGCGGGTCGATCGACACGAGCGATGCGGACCTGACGCTGCGACACAACAACCGCTTCACCCAATTGTGCGCGAAGGCGAAGGACAAGGATCATAATATCACCATCTGGGTGATCGGCTTCGGCACCGCGCTGAACCCCTCATTGATGAGCTGTTCGTCGCAAGGCAAGGCTTACCAGACGGGCAGCGCCAAGCGGCTCGAGCAGATTTTCCAGTCGATTGCTGGTCAGATTTCGCGCCTGAGGCTGTCGCAGTGACTGCGCTTGCCGCGTTTGGCCGCCGCCTGCGCTGCAACACGCGCGGCTTGGCGATGGTCGAGTTCGCGCTCACCGCGCCGCTCTTCCTGCTCGTGTTGCTCGGTATCTTCGATTACAGCTGGCAGCTCTATTCCAAGCAGGTTCTGCAGGGCGCGGTAGCCAAAGCGGCGCGCGACGCGACGCTGGAAGCCAATATGGCGAGCCAGGCGGCGCTCGACCAAAGGGTGCGCGAGGCTGTCCAAGCGGTGTTCAGGAACGCCGAGGTGACTTTCGTTCGCAAGGCGTATGACAGCTTTGAACAGGTTGGCGACCCCGAACCGTTCAAGGATAGCAACGGCAATGGTCGTTATGACACCAATCCGAAAGAGTGTTTCGAGGATATCAACGGCAACGGGGTTTGGGATGCCGACCGCGGGCGCACCGGCAACGGCGGAGCTGACGACGTGGTCCTCTATACCGCGTCGATGAAGATCACTCGCGTCCTGCCGGTGTGGAGGATGCTAGGGCAATCCCAGCAGACGACGATCCTGGCGACAACGGTGCTTCGCAATCAACCGTTCAATGCCGGTACTGATGCCGACCCGGTGAAATGCACATGACCGCCCTTGCCCACAGGATATGCGCCGCTGCTGTACGGCTGCTGCACGAGCGGCGGGGTGCGGTCATCATCGAAATGGCCTTTGCCATCCCCTTTCTGGTGCTTGTGGGCTTTGCGGGCATGGAGATTGCGAACCTGACGCTGACTAATACGCGGATCAGCCAGATAGGGCTGAGCGCGGCGGACAACGCTTCGCGTATCGCCTTCGGCAGCGCGCTGTCGCAGCCACAAATTCGCGAACGCGATATCAACGATGTTTTCGCAGGTGTCGAGGAACAGGCGCGCGGCTTGGGCTTCAAAGCCAATGGCCGGATCATTCTGTCCAGCCTTGAACAGAATACCGGCGGCGGCCAGTGGATCCACTGGCAGCGCTGCTATGGTAATCTCAAGGTTCAATCCAGCTATGGCAAAGAAGACGATGGCGCATTGGGCAAGCCGACTATTGCTGGCATGGGGACCCCCGGGCAGGAAGTGACCGCCGCGACCGGAACCGCGGTGATGTTTGTAGAGATTGTCTATGAATATCAGCCGCTGCTCTATGGAAAATGGCTGGGCAAGCGGCAGGTCCGGACGAAGGCGGCGTTCAACATTCGCGAAGGACGCGATCTGACCACCGTCTACAACCTCGAGAATGCAACGGTTTCGACCTGCACCTGACCCTTGGCCGCGCGTCGTCCAATATCAGTCGTTTATCCCGGGCGCGGTGGCTGCTACATGCCCGGCTGCCGATGACAGCCACCCATCCTCCTGACAGCCAGCTTCGCGGTTTCGTGGCCTTGCTGCCTGCTGCGGCCAGGCCCTATGCGCTGCTCGCGCGGTTCGACCGGCCGATCGGCTGGTGGTTGCTGTACTGGCCGTGCGCCTGGGCGCTGGCACTGGGCGGCGGGGCGATCAGTCACTGGCCGCTATTCCTGTGGCTGCTGCTCGGCGCCATCGCGATGCGCGGCGCGGGCTGCGTCTATAACGACATTGTCGACCGCGATCTCGACGCCCGCGTCGCGCGCACGGCGTCGCGCCCGGTGGCGAGCGGCGCAGTGTCGGTACGTAATGCCCTGTTGTGGACATTGCTGCTGTCGCTCGTCGGGCTTGCCGTGCTGCTCCAGCTGCCGCGACCGGCGCAGATCGTCGCGCTCGCCAGCCTGGTCCTCGTCGCCGGCTATCCCTTCATGAAACGCATCACCTGGTGGCCGCAGGCGTGGCTGGGGCTCGTGTTCAGCTGGGGTGCGCCCGTCGCATGGGTCGCGGTCGGCGGCGGTGAAGGATATGCGCTGCCCTTGCTCTACGCTGGCTGCATTGCGTGGGTGATTGGGTACGACACCATCTATGCGTTGCAGGATATCGAAGATGACATGCTGATCGGCGTGAAGTCGAGTGCGCGTGCGATGGGCCCCCATGTGAAGAGTGGCGTTGCGATGTGCTATGCGTTTGCGCTCGCCTGCTGGGGTGGCGCGCTGTGGGCGGTGCGCCCCGATCCGCTGGTACTCGTCGCATTGCTGCCTGCTGCGGTGCATCTGACCGGGCAGGTGGTAACGCTCGACCCGGCGAACGGCGAGGATGCGCTCGCCAAATTCCGCAGCAACCGGTTTGCCGGTTTGCTGATCTTCGCGGCGATGCTGGTCGTGGGCAGTGCGCCCTAAGCCTTATTCGGCCGCGAGCAGCTCTTCGGCGCCGCCAAGGTCGACCGAGACGAGGCGCGACACACCGCGCTCGATCATCGTCACCCCGAACAACCTGTGCATCCGCGCCATGGTCACTGCATTATGGGTGACGATCAGGTACCGCGTGTTGGTTTCGCGCGCCATCCGGTCGAGCAGGTCGCAGAAACGTTCGATATTGGCGTCGTCGAGCGGCGCGTCGACTTCGTCGAGGACGCAGATCGGCGCGGGGTTGGTGAGGAACAGGCCAAAGATCAGCGCGACCGCGGTCAATGCCTGCTCGCCGCCCGACAGCAGGGTGAGCGTACCGAGGCGCTTGCCGGGGGGCTGCGCCATGATTTCGAGGCCTGCCTCGAGCGGATCGTCCGAATCGACGAGTTCGAGATGGGCCTGCCCGCCGTTGAACAGGGTCGTGAACAGCCGCTGGAAATGTTCGTTCACCGCCTCGAACGCCGCGAGAAGGCGGACGCGGCCTTCGCGATTGAGATTGCCGATCGACCCGCGCAGGCGATGGACCGCCTGAGTCAGCTCCTCGATCTCGGCGGCATTTTTCTCGCGCTCGGTGTCGAGTATGATCAGTTCGTCGGCGGCGACGAGGTTCACCGGGCCCAGCCGCTCGCGATCGGCGATCAGCCGGTCGTGCTGCGCCGATTCGGCATTGGCGTCGCCGACCATGTTGCTTTCGAACCCCGCCTTTTGCGGCAGCAGCGGCGGCGGGCATTCGAAACGTTCGCCCGACAGCCGACCCATTTCTATCCGCCGCAGCTCGGCGTTTTCGGATCGTGCGACTGCGCCAGCACGCGTTTCGCGCGCGGCGGCGACGCGCTCGCGGATCGCATTGAGCGCGGTTTCGGCCTCGCGCAGCGCCGCCTCGGCGGCGCGTTCCTGTGCTTCGGCCGCAGCGACCTTTTCACGCAGCGCGGCCTGCTCCGTCTCGGCGGCGAGGCGTTGCTGCGCGAGCCGCGCGGGGACGTCGGTGAGCTTCGCGGCCTCGGCTGTCAGCGCATCGGCGCGCTTGTCCATTTCGGTGACGCGGCGTGCGGCCTCGCCTGCGCGCGCTTTCCAGCTCTTGATCTCGGCGTTCACGACGGCTTGCCGCTCGCTGAGTGCGGCAAGCGTGCGTTCGTGCGTCGCCAATGCATCGCGCGCGGCCCCTGCGTCGGTGCGGGCGCGTTCGGTCGTCCGCTCTTCGCCCTCCAGCGCGGCGCGGGCGATGCTGTCGTCTGGTAGCGCGGCGAGCGCGGCTTCCTGCACCGCAAGCGTTTCGGCGGCTTCCTTTGCCGCTTCGGCGATCTCGCCGAGCCGGCGGTCAAACAGCGCCGCAGCATCGCGGTGCCGGTCGAGCGCAGCCTGCGCCTGATCGGCGGCGCGGAGTGCGGTGCGGCGGGCTTCGTCGGCCTGCGCGAGGGCTTTGCGCGCCGCCGCTGCGGCTTCGGTCAATTCGGATGCTTTCGCGGCGGCGGCATCGCGGCGGTCGCGAAGCTCCTGCACGCCGAGTTCGACCTGCGGGCGCTCTGCGGCGAGGGCGTCGAGACGGTTCTGGCGTTGTAGCCGTTCGGTCGCGGTCGCACCGTCGCCGCGGGTGACGAAGCCGTCCCACCGGCGCATCACGCCATCGATTGAGACAAGGCGTTGGCCGACCGCGAGCGGCTGGCCGTCGTCGCTGTCGGCAACCGCGACTTGTGCAAGACGACGCGAGAGCGCCGCAGGTGCCTTGACGAATTCGGCGAGCGGCCTCGTGTCGGAGGGAAGCGACGGATCGTCCTTCGCGGCATCGGCGCCGCCCCAGCTGCGTGCCGCTTCCACATCGGTGCCGGCGTCGAGATCGTCGCCCAGCGCGGCGGCGAGCGCGGCCTCATAGCCTGGCGCGACGCGGAGCTGGTCGAGGATGCGGTCGGCGTCGCTGCGCGCGGCCGCGAGCGCGCGTTCGAGCGTCGTTGCCTCGCCATCGAGCGCGGCGAGCGCGGCGCGCGCTTCGGCGAGGCCGGCTTCGATGCCGGTGAGGTCGGCGGCGACCGCTTCGCGATCGGCCTCGGCCTCGTGCAGTGCGGCCTCGGTGGCAGCGATCGCGGCTTCGGCAGCTTCGGCAGCTTTGACGCTTTCGGCATGTCGCGCCGCGAGTGCCGCGCTGTCGCCGAGCGCGGCGATCTCGGCGTCGACGCGCGACTTGTCATTGGCCACGCGCCGCACCGCAGCTTCGGCACCGTCGCGCGCCGACACCGCGATGCGCCGGTCTGCGGCTTCGCTCGCGGCCTTGGCGCGCGCCTGCGCCAACGCCACTTCGGCATCGCGCAGCCGGGCCTGCGCGGCGAGATTGGCGTCGGACAGCGCAGCCTTGCCCGCGTCATGCCCGGCGATGTCATTTGCCAGCGATCTGGTTTCGGTATCGAGCGCGGTCAGCGCGCCATGCGCTTCGCGCGCGAGTTCGCTTTCGTGCGCCCGGTCGTCGGCAAGTCGCCGTTGCTGCGCCGCCAGATCCTCGAGCCGCTGCAATGCAGCGCGCTCTTCGCCCTGCAGCCGGACCTGCGTCGCGGTCACCTCGGCGAGGGCTTCGCGCTGGGCTTGCGCATCGCTGCGCGCCGCCGCGACGCGGGTCGCGACCTCGGTCTGGGCCTTGGAGACGGTTTCCAGTTCGTCCTGCGCAGTCTTCACCGCGGCTTCGGCGGCATCGCTGTCGCGGCGCGCCTGGTCGGCAGCGGCGGCGGCGTCGCGCCAGCGCGCATAGATCAGCCGCCCTTCGGCGATGCGGATGTCGTCGCTCAGCTTCTTGTAGCGTTCGGCAGCGCGGGCCTGCCGCCGCAGCGCATTGGCACGGACCTCCATGTCGGCAACGATTTCGGACAGGCGGGTGAGGTTGGTTTCGGTCGCGCGCAGTTTCTGCTCGGCGTCCTTGCGGCGCACATGCAGGCCCGCGATGCCCGCCGCTTCCTCGAGCATCGCACGGCGATCGGTCGGCTTGGCGGCGATGACATTGGCGATCTTGCCCTGGCTGACCAGCGCCGGGCTATGCGCGCCAGTCGCGGCGTCGGCAAAGATCAGCGCGACATCTTTGGCGCGTACGTCGCGCCCATTGGCGCGATACGCCGACCCCGCACCGCGCTCGATGCGGCGGATGACTTCCAGATCGTCGCCGTCCGCAGCGTCCGACAGACTGGCGACGAGCGCGCCCTCGGTGTCGCAATGGAGTGCCACCTCGGCAAAGTCGCGCGCCGGGCGCGACGAGGTGCCCGCGAAGATCACATCTTCCATGCCGCCGCCGCGCATCGATTTGGCGCTGGATTCGCCCATCACCCAGCGGATCGCTTCGAGCAGGTTCGATTTGCCGCACCCATTGGGGCCGACGACGCCGGTCAGCCCGGGTTCGATGCGCAGCTCGGTGGGTTCGACAAAAGATTTGAAACCGGTGAGGCGCAGCCGCTTTATCTGCACGAAGCCACCTCGTGCAGTTCATCGAATCGCGGATGTTGCAACCTTGGTGTCACATATCCCCCTGGAAGCCGTCATGCCGCGTGCCCAAGGGAGTCGCAAGGGGGTAGGCTGAGCCCACCCCCCGCAGGTTCGCGATCAGCGCGCGCCCATCGTGCGCAAGCGGTCGCGCAGCAGGCCCCAGGCGGCAACGCCTTCGGCGACCTGACCGTTGATGACGAAGGTCGGGGTGCCGGTGATCTGATATTTCTCGACCCCCGCGTTGGTGCCCTTTTCGATCGCCTCGACATTCTCGACCTTGCTCAGGCACTGCTGGATCGTCGCGGCGGGGACACCGCGCTGCTGATAGAATTGATCGATCCCCCAGCCCTTGGCGAGCGCGACAAAGCGCTGCGCGGGCGGCAGCTTCATCGCGTCTTCGATCCCCGGCGCCGGCTTCGACGCGCCGGCGATGAACGCTTCATGTTCGAGGAAGGTCGCATCGGCGAGCGGGAAGAAGCGGTCGGGGCCGGTGCATTTGACGATCGCGCCCGAAATTGCGTCGACCGGGTGGAGCATGAACGGGGTCAGCTTGTACGACACGCGGCCGGTGTCGACGAAATCGCGCTTCAGCTCTTCGTGCGAATCCTTGGCGAACTGCGCGCAATGGCCGCAGGTGAAGGCGCCATATTCTTCGAGTTTGATCGGGGCATCGGGGTTGCCCATCACCACACCGTCGCCGTCGACGCGCACGACCTGCGACCAGCTCTTGCCGGCGGGGGCCGCGACCTTGGCGATCGCATCCTGCTCTTTCGAGGGATCGGTCTTGCTGTCGCCGCAGGCGGCGAGGGCGAGCGCGCCCATCGAGGTCAGGAGGACATTACGCAGCAGGGTCATAATCTATCTTTCTCCACTAGTCGGGAATGCGGCGCTTTTTAGGAGGCCTTGAGCGCGAGGTCGAGTTTCGATTTGAGCGCGGGCCAGGCGGTGACCTCCGCATTGCGGCCGTTGATGAAGAAGCTTGGCGTGCCCTCGATGCGGTCGGCGTTGAGCCCGATGTTGGTCATGCCGGTGAGTTCGGCCTGCGCGACCTCGTCGTCGAGTGCGGCGTCGAGCTGTTTCTGCGTGTAGCCGCGGGCGCGCATCAATGCGGTCAGGCCGGTGCCGGCGGCGATCTTGCGTGCGCGCTCGCCGGTGGTGCCTTCGAACCAGCTTGTCTTCTGCGCGTCGGTGGCTTTCTGGATACTGGCGATCAAGGCTGGAAAGCCTGCGAAAATGGCTTGGTGGTTGCCGGAAAATGCCTTGGGACCGCCGCAACGCGCGAGCAGCGCCGCGGTCATGTCGACCGGATCGCGCACCAGATTGCGATATTCGAACAGGATGAGGCCGCGGTCGATATATTGGGCCTTCAGCGGCACCGTGCCGGCCTTCGCGAAATCGGCGCAGACGTGGCAGGTGTAGCTGAAATATTCGACCAGCCGCACCTTCGCGGCAGGATTGCCGACGACAAAGGCGCCGATCGGGCTTGCCGTGACGGTCGACGACCAGCCCGCCGGTTTGGCGGGGGTCGCCGCGAGCAAGGTCAGCGCGGCGCCCGAAAGCGCAAGAACCGCGGTACGGCGGTCGAGAAGGGGATCGTCAAAAGCGGACATCGTTGGCCGTCGTTCCTTTAACTGATGCGAGGGAGTTTGGGTGCCGTCCCCAGTCCCGCCGCCATGCGTTCGAGCACGGTCCTGAGTTCCGGGTCGCCGATGTCACGCAGGCTGTCTCCCAGTTCGGCGGGTACGGGTTTGAGCATTGCCGGCGGCTGAACGGGTGCGGCCGGGGTGACTTGTCCATGCGTCATCCGGACCTGTGCGACGGCGGCATAGCCGAAGAAGCGGTTGACCGCGCCGATGATGTCGGGCGCGACATGTTGCAGCATCGGTGCGTGCGCGCCGCTGATCGTCAGGTGCAGCGTGCCGCCCGCTTTCTGGCCGGCCGGGAAACGAATCATCGCGGGCTGGGTGACGTCGGCGAGCCGGTCGCCCACGATCTCGCGCCAACGGCTGACGACCGAGCTCTGGACAAAGCCGAATTTGCGAAAGGCGGCGCGGCCGATTTCGGGGACAAGGTCCGACACCATGCGCGCTTCGCCGCCGCGCGGGCGTTCGTAAACGCGCGTGGCGGGCTTGGCGGCTTTCGCCTTGCCTGTCGCTTTGGCCTTTTTGGCCGGCGCATCCTCGCCTGCGTCTTTCGTCATAGCGGGGGCCATGCCATAGGCGGGGGGTGAGCGTCCAGACTTCCAACATCGTTGACGACTTCGCAGGCCGTCTGCTCGCGTGGTACGACCGCGCGGCGCGGGTGCTGCCCTGGCGCATCGCGCCGAACAGCGGCGTTGCTCCCGATCCCTATCGAATCTGGCTGGCCGAGGTCATGCTGCAGCAGACGACCGTTGCCGCGGTTGCCGGCTATTTTGCGCGCTTTACCGAACGCTGGCCGACGGTTGCCGATCTGGCGGCGGCGGACGATGCCGACGTCATGGCGGCGTGGGCGGGGCTTGGCTATTATGCCCGGGCGCGCAACCTGCTCGCCTGCGCACGCACGGTGACCCGCGATCATGGCGGACATTTCCCCGATAGCGAGGCCGCGCTGCGCGTGCTGCCGGGGATCGGCGACTATACCGCCGCCTCGGTCGCGGCGATTGCCTTTGGCCGCGCGGCGGTCGTCGTCGATGCCAATATCGAGCGGGTGACGGCACGTCACCGGCTGATCGAAACCCCGCTGCCGATGGCCAAGCGCGAGATTCGCGCCGCGCTGGTGCCGCTCGTGCCACAGGACCGGCCCGGCGATTTTGCGCAGGCGCTGATGGACCTTGGCGCGACCATTTGCACGCCGCGTGGTCCGGCGTGTGCGATCTGTCCGTTGATGGCCGACTGCCGCGCGCGGGGAAGGTCCGATATCGATCATCTGCCGGTCAAGCCGCCGAAGAAGGCGAAGCCGCATCGCCATGGCGTCGCGCACTGGATCGAGCGCGATGCGCAAATCTGGCTCGTCCGGCGCCCCGACAAGGGCATGCTCGGCGGAATGCGTGCGCTACCCGGCGGCGACTGGGCCGATGCGCGCGCGCCGGAGTCGGGTTTGGCCGAGTCGGTTATCGTCAGCGTCGATCATGGTTTCACCCATTTCGACCTCACGCTGGCGTTGGTGCGCCGCGAAGCGACCCCCGAAGCCGCCCCCGAAGCCGCCGGTGCCGCAGCGGAAGGCGAATGGTGGCCGATCTCGGACCTTGACGCGGCCGGGCTGCCGACGCTCTATCGCAAGCTGGTCGACAAGATGATGCTGGAGAGACGCACATGAATATGATGGTTTCGCGCCGGGCGCTGATGGGCGGCATCGCGCTGGGCGGAGCCGCGGCGCTGCTGCCGCGCGCCGCGCTCGCGTGGAAGGTCGACGGGGCGGGACTCTATCCCGCGACCAATGCGTTCATCAAAGGCTTCGTCGACCGGCGTGAGCTTGCCGGCGCGCTCGCCGCGATCGGCAAGGGACAAGAGGCGCCCGTGTTTTTCGGCGCCGGGGTGCAGTCGAACGATTCGTCGACCCCGGTCGGCCCCGACACGCTGTGGCGCCTCTATTCGATGACCAAGCCAGTCACCGGCATTGCCGCGATGCTGCTGATCGAAGACGGCAAGATGAAGCTCGATCAGCCGATCTCCGACTTCCTGCCCGCCTTTGCGAAGATGCAGGTGCAGAATGTGGCCGATGGCTCGATCACCGACGTTCGCCCTGCAAGAGGTCCGATCACGGTGCGCCAACTGCTGACCCACACGGCGGGGCTCGGTTATAATATCATCCAGAAAGGCCCGATCAAAAAGGCCTATGACGACGCGGGTATCGTCGGCGGGCAGGCGAGCCGCCTGCCGATACCGGGCTTCGCGCCGGTGACGCCCGCCCCGAGCCTTGCGGTGATGGCCGACCGGCTCGCGGCGCTGCCGCTCGTGTATGAACCCGGCACCAAGTGGAGCTATTCGATCAGCCTCGACCTGATGGGGCGGCTGATCGAGGTCGTGTCGGGGCAGGCGTTTGACGCTTTCCTGAAAGCGCGGTTGTTCGATCCGCTCGGGATGACGAGCACGGCTTTCATGGTCGGCGCGAAGGATGTCGGGCGCTTCGCCAGCAATTATGCGCCGTTCGGCGGGGCGCTGATCCCTTTCGATCCGGCCGCGAGTTCAATCTATCTTGATCCGCCGCCCTATCCGTTTGGCGGCGGCGGTCTGGTGTCGAGCGCGCGCGATTAT
The DNA here is from genome assembly GCF_059415685.1 of Sphingopyxis sp. GW821-FHT10B01. Taxonomy (NCBI): domain Bacteria; kingdom Pseudomonadati; phylum Pseudomonadota; class Alphaproteobacteria; order Sphingomonadales; family Sphingopyxidaceae; genus Sphingopyxis; species Sphingopyxis sp. GW821-FHT10B01. The sequence goes on from NZ_JBWKNS010000002.1 coordinate 906,005, forward strand.
GACCGCTTCCTTGCGATGCTGCTCGGTGAAGGCGAAACTGGCGGGGTGCGGGTGATGAAAGCCGAAACCGCGCGACTTGCGATGTCGAACCTCATTGCCGACAGCGTCGACCGCAAAGGAACCTTCATCGACGGGCAGGGCTTCGGCGCGGGTGGGCGCGTGTCGCTGCCAACCTCGCCGGGTGGCGAGGGAATCTTCGGCTGGGCTGGCGCTGCGGGCACGATCGGCTTCGTCCACCGCAAGCTTGGTTATCGCGTCGGTGGCTATACGCAGATCATGCCGCCCGATGCGGTGTCGTTCCAGGGCAGGTTCGGCGAAACCTTTTTCAAGGATGTCGTGGGCTGATGCCGCTGCCGCTCGGATTCACCGGCGCGTGGCTCGACCGCGCCGATCAGCTTCGCACCAATGCGGAAGCGTTTGCCGCCGCGGCGGTCGATCCACGTGCACGCTGCCTCGTGCTCGACGGCATCGATTTCGTGCCCGGCGAGGGGGGCGGGCTCTTGTGGGAGCCGCTCGACCCTGCCGACGAACGCGCGCTGATGCTGCTCGGGATCGACGATGCCGGAATTCCGCATTTCGTCCGCGAAGCGCCGGCTGGCGCACGGATCGATGCGCGGTCGCGCACGGTGATGCGGCTTCTGCCTTTGCTCTCGGGCGAAGATGCCGCACTCTACGGCGGCGCGCGCAGCCTCGTCGACTGGCACGCGCGGCACGGCTTCTGCGCGGTGTGCGGATCGCCGACCGATCTGTTCCGTGGTGGCTGGGGGCGGCGCTGCGGCAGTTGCAACGCCGAACATTTTCCGCGTGTCGACCCCGTGGTCATCATGCTCGCCGAATGCGAGGGCCGCGTGCTCGTCGGGCGACAGGGCGGGTTCCCGCCGGGCTTCTTCTCGGCGCTTGCGGGGTTCGTCGAGCCCGGCGAATCGCTGGAGGAGGCGGTCGCGCGCGAATTGTTCGAGGAGGCGGGGATCCGCGTTTCGGACGTGTCTTACGTGGCGAGCCAGCCGTGGCCGTTCCCGTCTTCGCTGATGATCGGTTGCCGCGCGGTCGCGAACGACCCTGCGCTGACGCTTGATACGACCGAGATCGAGGCGGCGATGTGGGTGGACAAGGACGAGGTTCGCGCGGCGCTCGCGGGCGATATCGGCGCGCCGTTCATGGCGCCGCCGCCGTTGGCGATCGCGCGTTACCTGCTGGAGGATTGGGCGGGTTAGTTAAATCCGCCGCCCGGTGATCCGGGTAATTTCCTTCGCCACCATCGCCTCGACGAGCGGCGGCAAATTGGTGTCGAGCCAGTCCTTGAGCATCGGGCGCAGCGCGTCGAGGACAACGTCTTCCATCGTGCGGCCTGCAGCGGCAGGCGTGGATACGGCCACAGCCGCAACCGCGGGCGCGATGGCCGCGGTCAGTGCTTCGAGCGACTGGCGCGCCGCATCGGCGCTTGCTTCGGAGACGAGTTCGTCGGCAACCGGCGCGGCTTCGGCACGGATGCCGTCTTCTTCGTCCTGAAGATCGAGAATATCGTCGGCTTCGACGGGCCGCGTTTCGCGAACGGCGCCGGGCGCCTCGTCACGAGCAATCACGCGCCGAATCGACGACAAGATATCTTCCATCGACGGTTCCCGCGACATGTCGCCCATCAATCAGCCCCCTCAGCCCCCACGAATACAGGGCAATTAACCATCTTCTTACCGGTTCGGGGCGGGCTTTGCCAAGCCTTATTGTGGCGACAGCGACGGCGGACCCACGGGGACGCCTGCGGTGGCTGCCGGAACGGCGCGGGTATCGGTCGCGACTTGCTGCGGTGCCGGATCGTCGGCCCAATCCCAGATTTGCCCCTTCACGCGCTTGTAATTGACTTCGGGATCATAGAGCGCGCCGCCCTCGATGCCGAGGTCGCGCGCTTCGGCTTTGCCCATTGCGGCAAGGACCGAGAAGGCGGCGACATAGGAGTTGCGTTGTGCCGACACGAGCTGCACCTGCGTGTTCAGATATTCCTGTTCGGCGTTCAATATGTCGAGGATCGAGCGGGTGCCGACGCTGTTTTCGGCGCGCACACCCTCCAGCGACAGGCCGTTGGCGCTTACCGCCTGCTGGGTTGCCGTGATGATTCGCTCGTTCGCCTGCCATGCGGCATAGGCCCCGCGCGTCTGGGCAATCACGCTGCGTTCAGTGGCAACATAATTTTCGATTGCCTGGCTGGTGCGCGACTGTGCCTGGCGCACCTGCGCCGAAGGACGTCCACCCTGGAACAGCGGAACCGTCAGCGAGAGGCCGGCCTGCGCGCTCTTCGTGACATTTTCCGAGGTGGTGTTCGCCGGCGGTATCGAGTTCAGATTGTTGGTGTAACCCCCATTGGTCGTCGCCGACAATTTGGGCAGGCGGCTTGCGCGCGCGACGCCGATATCGGCGCGGCTGGCATTGACGAGCTGGTTTGCTGCCTCGATGTCGGGATTGTTGTTCAGCGCAATCGCGACAGCTTCCTCGGCGGTCACCGGCAGATTGGGCAACGCCGGCGGCTGTTGCAGATCGACCGGCGCATCGCCGACGAGGCGGATATAGGATTCCCGGCTGGCGATCAGGTTCGATTCGGCGGTGCGCAAATCGCCCTCCGCGAGCGCGAGCCGTGCTTCGGATTGAGCAACGTCGGTGCGCGTCAGGTCGCCGATCTCGAAGCGGTCGCTCGACGCCTGCAAATTGGTGCGCAGGACCGCGACATTCTTCTGGTTGAGCTGGACGATCGCCTGATCGCGGATGACATCCATATAGGCGCCCACCGTCTGCGAGAAGATGCTCGCCTCGGTCGCGCGGAGATCTGCCTGACCAGCCTCGACGCGAAATTTGGCGGCCTTGATAGCGTTGCGCACCGCGCCGCCCTGATAAATGGGGACGGTCAGTTGCCCGCCGACGGTCATGGAACGTTTGGGCGAGAAAAAGGCGTTGCCGGGGAGCACCAGGTTTTCCTGATAGTCGACGCGGGCGCCGACCTCGGGCAGGCCGAGCGCCTTCTGGATCGGAACATTTTCGTCGTTTGCCCGCTGTCCGGCGCGCGCGCCGGTCAACGTCGGGTTGTTCTCATAGGCCTTGGCCAGCGCGTCCTGAAGTGTTTCGGCTTGCGCCGCAGGCGCCAGCACCAGCGCGCTGACCGCAAGGCCGGCGAGCCAGCGGGCACGGCGAAGAGGCTGTTTCTTATCGGTATCGAGCATAAAGATGTCAGCCTGAAACAAAGAGGGATGCCGCCTTAAAATTTGAAGCCTGTCGGCGCGGCAAAGCCGGGCAGCGGCGCGACGTCCATGTCGGCGAAGCTGCGTAGCGGAATAGCCCCGCCAGCCTTGATACCCTGAACCAGCCGCGTGACGGCGCCCTCGCGCTGCGCGGCGACCAGCTTGCCGCCCTCGGCGAGCTGGTCGGCAAGCGCGTCGGGCAGCGTCTCGATCGCGCCTTCGATGATGATGCGGTCAAACGGCGCCGCACCGGGCGCTCCGGCGATCAGCGGTCCCGCGATCCAATGGATATTTTCGTCGGTGAGGGCGCTTTGTGCCGCGGTTATCAGGTCGCTCTGTTCTTCGACGGCATGGACTTCGGCGCCGAGTCGCGCGAGCAGCGCGGCGGTATAGCCCGTGGCGCTGCCGATGAGCATCACGCGCATGCCAGGACGGATCGCCGCCGCAACGAGCATTCGGCCGGTCACCAGCGGTGCGTTCAGGGCGCGGCCATGCCCCAGCGCAACCGCGCGGTCGGTATAGGCAACGCTGGCGAGCGCGGCGGGCACATGCGCCTCGCGCGGCACCGCGGCCATCGCGCCGATCACGGCCGGATCGATGACGTCGTTGGTCCTGAGCTGGCTGTCGATCATGGCGGACCGCATGTCCGCAGCCGTGATTTCGCTAAACTTCGTCGCCATCAGCCTTTTCCGATTCCCTGGGGCATCACCTTGTTGCAGGCAGCTTTAGCCGAAGCCATGCTGTATTGCAATGGTAATACAGCCCCGCAGCCGCACATCCGCCGCGCATAGCTGCCAACGGCCGGACAGCCAAGCCCGCATCGCACGGCACGCGCGGCATCAAAGGGGGCGCTTTGGCGAATCCTTGACAAGATCGCGAAAGCCGCTCACTAGCGGCGCCGTCCAACACCCGGCCCGTCTACTCAGGATGCGGCAATCTGGCATGAGGCCCGATGGCGGAGTGGTGACGTAGCGGACTGCAAATCCGCGCACGCCGGTTCGATTCCGGCTCGGGCCTCCAAAATCCTGTCCGGCGGTGATCGCGGACAGTTGAAATTCACCTGTTTTCCAGTGGTGTATCGGCGATCATCGATTGTCTGCGCCGGCCTTTATGGAACGACCGGGCTTTTACGTCCGAAGCCCGGCCCTGCCTCAGGAACTCACAGCGATGACGGCCTCGATCTCGACCAGTGCGCCGAAGTGGAGCGGGTTGCATGGAACGATGGAGCGGGCCGGGCGATGGGATCCGAAGAAGGCCGCATAGGCCCGGTTCGCTTCGTCCCAATGGGCGATGTCTGTTACGTACACCGTGCATCGGACGATGTCGTCGATTTGCGCGCCCACCACGCGGCCGATCGCCGCGATGTTGTTGAGCGCGAATGCCACCTGTTCCGCGATCGGGACATTTCCGGCATCCGGGGTCGCGCTCGTCACACCAAGCTGTCCCGAAACATAGAGGGTGTCGCCGTGCAGCATGGCCTGGGCGTAATGGCCGCCGGGGGCGGGGGCGTCCGCGCAGCGTATTTCTGTCATTTTCTGAACGCTCATGTCGATCTCCGAAATTACCATCCACCCGTGCGGGACCATTGTCCGGCCAGCTGTCCGGCACGCAATACAGCATAGGAATCATAGGCCGCACAGGTCAGACAGGCGTGGTTGGGCAAAATTCGAACGAGGCTGCCGATTGGCAGGCGTGCGAACCAGCTTTCGTCGGGAACCGGGACATTGCCATGTTCCTGATGCACCGTTGTGACCGCCAGCGAACCGAGCGGCTTCAGCGTTGCGGCGTCGCAGACCAGTCCATAGCCTGCTTCGGGCATGAAGCGGTTGGCGCCGACGTCCTTGGACAGGGCGAGGGCGCCGGCGTCGAGAATGAGGCTGGGGCCGCGGGGCTGGTGGCCGATCACCGTCGCCAGCACGGAGATTGCCAGATCGTCCTCGGCGCACATGCCCCGTGACAATTGGGCAAGATCCCAGAACAGGTAAATGCCGGCGCGCACTTCGGTAACGCCGGACAGCTGGTCGGCGAAGAGCGCGGTGGGTGTCGAGCCGACGCTGACGATGGGGCACGCGTGGCCACGCGATCGCAGCCGTTCGGCGGAGGCGACCGCTGCGTACCGCTCGACCTCGGCCAGCGCCGCGATCGCGGCCGGATCGTCGAAAGCATAGCTATGCCCGGCGTGGGTCATCACACCCATCAGCTCCAGCTGCGGCGCGCAGCCCCGAATCGTGTCGGCGATGGCGACAAGCTCGTCCGATGCGGGGGCGACGCCGCTGCGGTGCTCGCCGCAATCGACCTCGATCAGGATGCCGAAGCGGGCGCCGAGCGAAGCCGCCTCTTTCCCGATGGCCGCTGCCGCATCGCTGTTGTCGAGGACGAACAGCAGGCGTGCGCCATGCTCGCGCTGGATCCGTTCGGCGCGGGCCAGTTTCGTGGGCGCGATCGCGGTGGTGTAGAGGATGTCGCGCCAGCCCGCCGCGGCAAAATGCTCGGCTTCGGCCAGTGTCGAGACGGTGATCGGTCCTTGCCCGCCATCGGCAGCGATGCGCGCGACGTCGACAGATTTGGCGGTCTTGAGGTGCGGGCGGAGCGTAACGCCCAGCGCGTCACAGCGGACGCGCATGCGGGCAGCATTGCGCTCCAGTCGATCCGCATCGAGAAGCAGGTGCGGGGTATTCAATCCCTCGAACATATGGGCCCAATCCTTCATACGAGTGCTCCGAGCGGATCCAGCGTATCGGCGATAAGAAAGGGGCGTGCCGCATCGGCGACGAAAGGCAGCCCCGCCCTGTTGTGCCAGAAAACGGGCATGCCGACACCCGCCGCGCCGGGAATATCCGCCGGCGAGCCCGCAACGAAAAGCGTCCGGGCGGGATCGGTGCCGAGCCGGTCGAGCGCGGCGCGATAGGATTCGGGCCGCGGTTTGTAATAACCCGTCTCTTCGGAGGTCACGACGGCGGCAAAGGGAACACCGACCCGCTCCGCCGCCCGCCGTCCGAGGGCGACCGAACAGTTTGTGACGACACCCAATTTGATGCCGCGTGCGCTCAGGTTTGCCAGCACTCCGGGGCCTTCGGGCCAGGGGCGGAGCGTGTTCCAGTGCGCGGTCAAGGCATCGGCGGCCGACACGGGTACGCCCGCTACGGCCGCCGCCTCGCGAACAAGGTCTTCATAGGGCCGGTAGGCGCCGCATCCATAGGTCAGTTCGAGATAGGCGCGGCGCCAGCGTAGTCCGTCGGCGCTGGACCCGGCCGCGTGATTCCAGACCGACCATGAATCGAGGAGCGCGGTGAGCAGGTCGAAGAGTATGGCTTCGATGGAAGCGATTTGTTTCATGCAGTAAAATCCAGATTCCGTTATGCTGTCCGAATTCGGGCGTGCACGGGTCCGGACCCGTTGCCGGGCGATTTCGGGTCATGCCGCTCAAGGTCGTTGGCGATTACCAAGGACTGGCTTGTGTCGGCTAATGCCTGTTGCTGATGGTTTGATGCCGCTGCGTAAGCACGGGCCGGTCGATCGCCGCGGTTTCGCGCAGCGGGATGAGATAGCGCCTAGGTGGCGGCCAGCTTCCAGAAGGCTTCGGCCGACTGCGATTGCCGGCTGCGCGGCCGATAGAGCCGGACATCGACAGGAATATCCCAGACAGCATCGCCCGCCCGGACCAATGTGCCTTTCGCCAGATCGTCGGCAACGATGCTGAGCGGCAGCCAGGCAAGCCCTTTCCCGTCCCTGGCCATCCGCGCGAGGACCAGCGTGTGCGACGTGAAGACCGGTGCAAAGCTGACCGGGATCGCCTTCGTCTCGAACATCGCCGACACGATGCGGCCCATGCCAGATCCTTCTCCATAGGCCAGCAGATTGACCGTTCCCCCTGCACCGCCGGTGATCGAATGGAGCGGCGCCCCGTCGCTGCCGCCGGGCGCGCTGACGGGCACAAGCGCGTCAGGGCCGAGCGATATCGACTGGAAGCCGGCACCATCGAGAACCGACGCCGCGCCGGGATAGAAATAGCACAGGCAGAAATGCGCCTTTCCGGTCAGCATGATATTTTCGGATGCACCCATATTGTCGGCGGTCAGCTGGATCGGAATCTCCGAATCCGCCCTCGCTTGCAGCGTCGCGAGCCACTGCGGGAAGAAGTTGAGCGCGAGGGCGTGGGTGACCAGAATCTTGATCGTCGAAGCCGATGTTCCCGCAATTTCCTGAACTTCCCGCCGTCCATGCTCGACGTCCCGCAGAACCGTCTCGGCGATCACCGCGAAGCGCTCGCCGGCGGGCGTCAGTGTCATTTTATGCGTACTGCGGTCGACGAGTTCGACGTCGAGCCACTCTTCCAGCGCCCGGATACGGCGACTGAAGGCCGGTTGCGTGACGCAGCGCTCCGCCGCGGCGCGCGAGAAATTCCCCACGCGGATAAGGGCACCCAGATCTTCAAGCCACGCCATTTCCATCGTTCACGCCCATCGTTACGCTCTTCGGAGCTCCAGGAGAAAAACCGGTCCAGAGTAGCGCCGCCGGCGATCGGATGGCGCGGGCGGCTGCCCGCGCCAATCTATTCGCCAAATGATCGAATGAAAGCGGAATGATCGTTTCGGGATCGGCGATGAGAGGAATGGCGCGCGTCGTGGCTGGCAATCGAACCTCAGATGTTCGATTTCATCTGACGTCTTGTGTTCCCCCGCCTTCGCGGGGGAACAGCGATTAAGTCCACCTAAAGCCAGCCTGCTCTGGCATTGCAGGCAGATTGTGCCCGGTGACAGGAAATTCATTCGACAGGCCCGGTCCTCCCCGGCAGAAGGTCGAAAGGGTCTGCCGATTTCCGGGTGATTGGATTGCTCCAAAATCTTTTCGAGCATGTCGACATGATGCACGCGACCGCAGGTTTGCTGGTGGGCATCATGGTCGGGTTGACGGGTGTGGGGGGCGGGTCGCTGATGACGCCGCTGCTGGTGCTGATGTTCGGCGTCAATCCGAAGACGGCCGTCGGCACCGACCTTTTGTTTGCCGCATTGACGAAGACGGTGGGGAGCACCGTCCATGGCTGGCGCGATACGGTCGACTGGCATATTTTTCGCCGTCTCGCCGCGGGATCGATCCCGGCTGCCGTTCTGTCGGTCGTCGCGCTGCAGGGGCTCGGGGAAATCGGCGCTCGCGCCGAGCATGTCATCATCCTGTTTCTCGGCTGTATGCTGATCCTGACGGCGTTCGCGGCGCTCTTTCAGGGGCGGCTCATGCGGTTCGCGCAGCGGCACGAAGGTCCGGGCGACCGGCGCGCGCTGCTGCCGACCGTGATGCTCGGGGCGTTTATCGGGATCGCGGTTTCGATCTCGTCGATCGGCGCGGGAGCGATCGGCGTCACCGCCTTGCTGATGCTCTATCCGACCTTGCCGGTCTCGCGGATCGTGGGCACCGACATCGCGCACGCCGTTCCGCTGGCTCTGGTGGCGGGGTCGGGACATTGGCTCTATGGCGATGTCGATCTCCAGCTGCTCGCCAGTCTGCTCGTCGGGTCGATCCCGGGTGTGATCGTCGGCAGCCTCTTGTCCAGCCGCGCACCCGATCATCTGCTGCGCCCGGCGCTCGCGGCCGTGCTTCTCTTTTCGGGCCTGAAGTTGCTGACCAGCTGACACGGGCCATCGGCCCCGGGGGGCATTTCTTCCGCCCTGTTATTCCCGGGCTGCCTTGCGCAACTGGGCCATTTCCACGCGATCGCGCCCCAGCGTCTTGGCGCGCAGCAGGGCGGCGTCGGCGGTCCGTACCAGACGGTCGAAGCCGCAATGATCCGGTGCGACGGCGATGCCGACCGATACCGTGATCGGGTCAAGGTCCTTGCCGCCATGTCCCAGTTCCAGCGCCGAGATGTGGGCGCGGATATCCTGCGCACGTTCCTCTGCCTGTGCGAGCGATAGCCCGGGGAGGAGAACCAGAAATTCCTCGCCGCCGTACCGGAAGGCGAGGTTCGCTTCGCGCGTCACATTGGCCAGTACCTGCCCGACGGCACCGAGAACGGCGTCGCCGGCCTCATGGCCATGGATATCGTTGAACCGCTTGAAATGATCGACGTCGATCATCAGGCAACCGAGCGGTTCGCCGAGACGCCCGGCCTGCGCGAATTGCGTCTCGAGCACATGGCCGAGTTGCCGGCGATTGGCGAGGCCGGTCAGCGAATCGGCCATCGCCATTTCGCGTAGCGTGTCGCGGAGCTGAAGATTGGCGACCGCCAGCCCGATATTTTCGGCAAGCATGTCGAAATAGATCAACTGCGCCGCGCTGCGTGTCGCGTCGCCCATCGGCATTTCGAAATAGAGCAGGCCCAGTGTTTCGCGCTGCGCGGTGAGCGGGAGGCAGAGGGTGTCGACCGGATGGTCTGCGTCCCACTCGATATGGTCGCAGGGGACATCGACATTGTCCCCCGCCGGACGGTGCCGCAGTCCGCGCCGTAGCGCCCAGCACGACAGCGCCGAAAACTGGTCGCCGGACCGGACCGGACCCAGCCAGCCGCACGCCTCGACCACCAGGTTACGCTGCCTGTCGAGCAGGTAGAGACGTCCAGGGAGCCCCGGTGCGATCTCGGGAACGAAGCGCTGGACGACTTCCTGCAGGTCGTGGAGCGTGTCGCACCCCTGCATTCGCTGCGTCATCCGCGACAACAGGTCGCGCATGCTACGGTCGGTATCGCGCTCGGCCTCCAGCCGTTGGCGTTCGAGGCCATTTTCGCGGAAGATGCGGATGGCCTGCGCCATGTCGCCGATTTCGTCGATATGGCTGACCTCGGGCGGTTCGGCGGCATAATCCTGCACCGCCAGCCGGTTGACGACATCGCTCAGCCGCACGACCGGATGCAGGACGCGCTGCTTGAAGATGAAATAGAGCACAAACAGGACGAGGAGCGCCGTCAGCACCAGCACGACCTCGGATATGCGCTTCCACAACCGCGAAAGATCGGTCGCTTCCGACACCTGCGCTTCGATGCGGCTGTCCAGCCGGTCCTGGAAACGCTGAACCTCGATCTCGGCGCGGTCGAGCTGCCGTTCATATTCGGCGCCGAACAATATCTGGCGCGCCACGACGGCGTTTCCGCTTTCAAAGGCCTTGAGTGCCGTTTCCTGCTCGTCGTGGAGCGTGTCGGCAAGCGCGATGGCCTTCTTCAGCGCGGCGAGCTCGCCGGCCGTCGCACCGGCATCGCCGATATGACGGATGCGATCCTCGACGGCCTTGAGCGCCGCGACTTCGCTGCGATAGGCCGCCAGATAGGTGGGATCTTCGGTGTTGACGAACTGTCGCGCCCGGTCACTCAGCGCGTAAATATCGGTTCCGAGTTCGGCTGTCGCCTGATCCAGCAAGTAGCGCTGTTCGACCGCCGAGCGTTCGCGATCCTGCGCATTCGACGCGAAGATCATGGTCGTGCTCGACACGATGGTCAGCACGACTGTCGCCCCATAGGCCCAGTTGGTGATTGTCGCTAAACGCATGGTCGGATTTTAGAGAACCAATCATTGGAACGAAGTTAATCTTGGCCTTTGTGCAAAGGCCATCGCCGCGGTTCGTCTGTACGTTTATTCTCCCTTGCTTGCCAAGGGTCTGCCCCGACCGTTCCAGGGTTCAAATGACGCTGATGTGACCAGCCATATTCAGAGTTGGTCGATTTGCCGATGCAGGACCTGTTTGATCAGGTCCAGTTCCGTCCTCCCGATTGCGGGCCATGCCATCGCCCTTTGGGCAACGATTCTTCGCGTGTGAAGGGAAGGGAGGCTCGATACCAGCAGGATCGCCTGCACACGCGATTCGGCTGATATCCGGGGTTCGGACTTGATCAGCGAGACCAGGGCCGAGTTGCGCTCGATGCCGGGCAGCCACAGGCGGTCATAGAAAATCTCGAACGCCGGGCCCGGTTCGGCGAGCTCGCGGGCAATGATTCCGTTACCCAATATATAGGCGTCGCTGCCGAGAATCAGTTCGACCGATGCCGCCATCAAATTCTTGAGCGTTTCGCGCGCCTCCTCCGGCCCCGACGGAGACTCGATCGTTTGCCTGGCTCTTGCCACGGCGTCATGCGTGGCTTGCCCATAGCGCGACACAATCTCTTCGGCGCAGGCGCGATAAAGTCCTTCCTTGCTGCCGAAATAATAGTTCAGCGGCGGAAGCGTCGTGCTTGCCCGTTCGGCGATACGCCGTGTGGTCGTGGAGCGGAATCCCGCCGCCCCGAATTCGATCAGAGCGGCCTCGAGAATGCGCTGGCGCGATTGATCGCCCTTGCGCGACGCATTCGACACCGCGTCTCTCCCGGGCTGCGCAACGGGCACCTCGACCGAATCTCCCATCGTCATGATCAACCTCAAAACTGTCGCCGCATCGAACTTGCCCTGCGTAAAGCAATTGTCCGCTGGTTGGCAAACGCGGGGTTTTCGGCGGAATATCGAGCTTTACGTGCTTGTTCAAAAAATACTTAGAATACTATTGATTTTTGCGATGCCAAAATATATCAGTTGATACATAATAGGAAAGGCCATGGAGTCGAGGGCGCCCGGACCGCGCTGCCGAACAGTGGCCGTGAACATGGGAGAGAGGGATGACACGCCACCACCGGACCTTGACGGCGCTTGCCACCGGAACCTTGATGATTGCCGCCGCGCATCCGGCGGCGGCGCAGGATGCCGAGGCGGCCGGGGCAACCGAAACGGCGGGCAATGACGACATTATCGTCACCGCGTCGCGCCGTCCCCAGACGCTGCAGGAAGTCCCGATTTCGGTGGGCGTCGTGACGGGGGCCGCGATCGAGCAGCAGGGGCAGCGTCTGTTCACCGATCTCCAGTCATCGGTTCCCAATCTTCAGATCGATAACACCAACGGCAACTACGCCATCACGATCCGCGGGCTTGGGTCGGGCGCGAACAATCTGGCGTTCGAGCAATCGGTCGGGCTGTTCGTCGACGGCGTCTATTCCAGCCGTGCGCGGTCGTTGCAGGTGCCGTTCCTCGATGTCGAGCGTATCGAGGTCGTCCGCGGACCGCAGGGCGCGCTGTTCGGCAAGAATACCAATGCCGGCGCGATCAGCATGATCACGCGCCGTCCGACCCGCGATTTTCAGGCCGAGTTCCGCGCGGGCACCGAACTGGCGCAAGGCGGGATGAATTTCAGCGGATATCTCTCGGGGCCGATCAGCGACACGCTGAGCGTGCGGTTGAGCGGTGGTGCCGGACAGGCCGACGGCTATATCGAAAACCGGCTGACCGGCTTTGACGACAACGGGTCGAAATACCGGTCGGGGCGCGCCCAGATCCTGTGGGAGCCGAGCGAGGATTTCGAGGTCCTGCTCAAGGTCGAGGGGTTCCGGAACGAGATCAACGGGTCGAACGCGGTCTATAACAATATCGGCAATGCGAACTGCAATCTGTGCAACGTCATCCGCAATGCCAGCGGCGGCGCGGCGGCGCAGGATAAGCCCGGCTTCTGGCGGTTCAGCCGCGGCTTTCCGAAGGAATATGACGTCACCAAATCGCGCACTGGCGCGATGACGATGAACTGGACCCCAGGCGACTGGTCGGTCACGTCGATCACCGCGTATCAGGCGGTGGATTCGGAACGCACGTTCAACACCATCCCCGGGCCGATCAACCTGCTCAACACGCTGCAAGCCGAAGAGAGCAGCCAGTTCTTCCAGGAGCTGCGTGTATCGCGCGACGTCGCCGCCGGGATCAACCTTGCGTTCGGCGCCACCTATACCGACGCCGACCTCGATATCCTGCAACTCGTCAGCTACAACGGCAATCTGGTCGGGACGACGCTGCCGCAGGCCGAGGGCAAGCGCGGCTTTACCCAGTCGTCCTGGTCGCTGTCGCCCTTTGCGATCGTCGAGGCGGACCTGACCGATGCGCTGACCTTCAGCGGCAGCCTGCGCTACAGCCATGAAAAGAAGGATGCGCGCGGGATCAGCACCAATGTCGGACCGCGCATCCCCGCGAACAATCTGGATTTCGATATCAGCGGCAGCCGCACCGAGAAGCTATGGGATTATTCGCTGCGTCTCCGCTACGAATTCAGCCCGGCGGTCTCGGCCTATGTCAGCTATGCGACGGGGACCAAGGGCGGCGGCTTCCTGTCGAACGACGGGCTGCTCCTATACAATATCCGCAACAACAACGGCCGGTTCGACTTCGATGACGAACGCGCGCGAGCGTGGGAACTCGGTACCAAGATGCGCCTGTTCGATCGCAAGCTCGACCTCGACATCGCGCTGTTCCGCACCCGCTTCGCCAATCTGCAGGTGTCATCGTACAACGGCACGGCCTTCATCACCGGCAACGCCGCCAAGGCGACGGCGCAAGGTGTCGAGGTCGAGGCACGGTACCGGCCCAGCTCGATCGTCAGCCTCGGGGCAACCGGCGCCTATCTCGACGCGAAATATAACGACTATCCGGGTGGGCCTTGCCTCTACAACGCGCCGGCAACCTGCCTGCCCGCCACGAACAATCTTTCGGGCGTGCGCCTGACCCGCGCGCCCGAATGGAAGGCATCGGGATATGTGCAGTTCGACGTGCCGGTGGCGGACGGCCTGATCGTCAGCGCGCGCGGCGCGGCCGATTACACGTCGAAATCCTATCTGCAGGGCGACATGAACCCGCTGAACGCGCAGCCGGGCTATGCGAAGGTCGACGCGCGCCTTGCCATTCGCAAGGAGGACGGTGCGTGGGAACTCGCGCTCGTCGGGCGCAATCTCACGAACAAGGTGACGTTCAGCCAGGCGATCAACACGCCTCTGCTCGGCGGGAACAGCCATGTCGTGATGATCAACCCGCCGCGGACGGTCAATCTGGAAGCGGTGCTTCGTTTCTAGGCAACACATGGATTTGACACGGAAAGGCCGCGAGATGGTTTGGACTGTTGGACGCCGCGCATTCGTTGGCGGCATGGGCGGGGCCGGAGTGCTCGCGGCGTCCGGCGCACGGGCAGGCGCCCCCGCGGCGGACGGCCGCAAGCTCAATGTTCTGATGATCGTCACCGATCAGGAGCAGAGCGTTGCGAGCTTCCCCGCCGGACTGCTCGAAAAGCTGCCGGGGCATCGCGAACTGATGGCGCGCGGCACGCTTGTCGAAAATTACCATGTCCAGACCACGCCGTGCAGCCCGTCGCGCTCGACGATCTTCACCGGGCATCACACGCAGCGCACGGGTATCTATCTGAACTCGAGCGGCGCCGACGATCCGGTGCTGCCGACCGATCTGCCGACGCTGGGCCACATGATGCGGGCCGCGGGCTATTACACCAGCTACAAGGGGAAATGGCACCTTTCGCCGATCAACGAGAAGCGGAACTGGAATCAGGTTTCGGGCACGATCTATCCGGCGACCGAGCATGCCATGGAGGAATATGGGTTCGACGATTACGGGTTCGATGGCGAAGCCGTCGGCCTGACGTGGGACGGCTATCGCCATGATCAATATATCGCCGCCGATGCCTCGCGTAGCATCCTCGATTTCAAGGAGCGCGACAAGGCGGCCGGCAAGCCGTGGTTCATGGTTGTCGGCCTGCTCAATCCGCATGACATCATGTTCTATGACGCGACCGGCAAGCAGACGGCGTCGCGGGCGCATCCCTATCTTCTCGGACCGCTACGCCGCGAGCCTGGCGACCCGCTCTATGCCGAGGACAATGGTTTCGAGCTGCCCGAAAGCTTTTATCGCGACGATCTGAGCGGCAAGCCCGAGGCGCATCGCGGCATCGCCGCTTCGAACATCCGCACCTATGGCGCGATGGACCTTGGCGATGAGGCGTCGTGGCGCCGCTTCCGCAACTATTATTACAATTGCATCCGCGACATGGACCGGCGGATCACCCAGCTGTTGTGGGCGCTGGAAGCGAGCGGGCAGCTCGAGAACACGGTCATCGTCTTCACCTCGGATCATGGCGAGCGCGGCGGCGCGCACGGCATGCGGCAGAAGGGCGGCACAATCTATCGCGAAGAAACCAATGTCCCGATGATCATCGTTCATCCCGACGTGGCGGGCGGGCGCCGGTCGCGCCGCCTGATGAGCGCGGTCGATATCGCGCCGACGCTGCTGGCGCTCGGCGGCAAGGATGCGGGCTGGCGGAAAGACCATTATCCAGACTTGCCGGGCGTCGATGTCACGTCGCTGCTGACCGACCCCGATGCGCGGACCGAACGCGATATTCGCGGACATTTGTTCAATTATGCGGTGGGTTATGGGTGGGCGCCCAAGGCAGGCCAGCCCGCCACCGCCGCGTTCGCCGAACGCTTCGACCTGTCGCGCCGCCGGCTGCACCGCGGGGTCCACGACGGCCGCTGGAAATTTGCGCGCTATTTCGCCCCGGAGCATCATCAGCAGCCGCGAAACTGGGCGCAGCTGTCGGGGAACAACGATCTCGAGCTATACGACACACAGGCCGATCCCAATGAACTGGTGAATCTGGCATCGCGGCCCGATCAGAAGCGCAACCTGTTGCGTCTCAGCACCATGGTCAACGCGCTGATCGCGCGGGAAGTCGGCACGGACGACGGAAGCGAATATCCGGGGCCGACAGAGATGTATAATCGTCCCTTGCCCGGCTGAGAGTAGGGGGCAGCGCGGCTCGGCGACGCAGCTTCACGCCGCTTTGCAAAAATCGATTGCGCGCCCTGCGGCAATCGAAACAACAAAGGGCTGCGCCTTCCGGAGCAGCCCTTCCATTGTCTTGCCTGTCGCGGACAGCTTAGCCGAGCTGGACCCCCGCGAGGAAGGTCATGCTCAAATCTGCCGCATGCGGCGTGTGACAATGAGACATTCGACCACCTCCTTTCGCTTGTTGACGATAAGCTTAATGTAGAATTTTCGGCCGCCGGTTCAAGACATAACCGAGGCGGGTCTTCACGGGGCCGCGATCTTCCTGCGGCGCACGATCGTCTGGGCGTTCGTATATTCCAGCAGACCCTCCAGCCCGCCCTCGACGCCGACACCCGACTGTTTCATTCCGCCGAAGGCCGCGGTGGGCGAAAGATGCTGCGTCTCGTTGACCCAGACGGTACCGCTCGCGATGCGCTGTGCGATCTCCAGCGCCTTGTCCTCGTCCTGTCCCCACACCGATCCGCCGAGGCCATAGTCGCTGGCGTTGGCGCGTGCGACCACGTCGTCGAAATCGTCGAACCTGATCAGCGGCAGGACGGGACCGAACTGTTCCTCCTGCACGATGCGGCTGTCCTCGGGCGGATTGTCGAGGATGGTGACCGGGATGAAATAGCCCGGCACATCGGCCGCCTCGCCGCCGACAAGAAATGTATAACCCTTGGCCTTTGCATCGGCGATCAGGTCGAGGACGCGGGCATATTGCGCCTCGTTGTTGATCGGGCCGATCTGCGTTCCCTGTTCGGACCCGTCGCCGACCTTCACCGTCTTCGCATAGGCGACGAGCGCGTCTTTCAGCGGTTCGTAAATATCCTTGTGCACATACATGCGCTTGGTCGCGATGCAGATCTGGCCATTGTTGCGGAATGCGGCCCAGAACAGCTCCTCGGCAACCTTTTCGACATCGACGTCGGGCATCACGATCGCGGCGTCGTTGCCGCCGAGTTCGAGCGTCACGCGCTTGAGCGTCGGCGCCGCCGATTCCATCACCCGCCGCCCGGTCGCGGTCGAGCCGGTGAAGCTGATCTTGTCGAAGCCGGGATGACTCGTCATCCACGGCCCGAGCGCATCGCCGCCGGTGACGATGTTGAGGACGCCGGGCGGCAGGATCTCCTTGACCAGTTCGCCGAACTTCAGCGTGGCCAGCGGGGTGAAGGGCGAGGGTTTGAGCACCATAGAGTTGCCCGCGAGCAGCGCCGGGCCAACCTTGAACATCGCGAGCAGCAACGGGAAATTCCACGGCGCGATCGCGCCGACGACCCCGAGTGGGAGGTGGCGCGTCTCGCTGTACCGCTCGTCGCTGTCTTCGTTGACCGTCACCGGCAGGTCGAGGCTCGCCGCGCCCATCAGCCAGTAACCCGCGCCCATGACCTCGCCTTCGGCCTCGGCGTGCGGCTTGCCCTGTTCGGCGGTGAGCAGGCGTTTGAAGGCGTCGGCATTGGCCATGATCGCCTGACCCATTGCGGTCAGCGCCGCCTTGCGGTCCTCGATCGGGGTGGCCGCCCAGCCGGGGAACGCCGCGCGGGCGGCGGCGATGGCGCGGTCGAGGTCGTCCTGGCCGGCATCGGGAGCCCTGCCGATGACCTGCTCGGTTGCAGGGTTGAGCACGTCGAAGCTTGCGCTGCCATTATCGGGCTTGCCGCCGATCAGCATCGCATAGTTGCGGTCGAAATCCATTGTCTCTCTCCAGCTTTATCGGTGTTTTCAGGGTATCAGCACGACCTTGATGCACTCGCCGCGCGCCTGCGCGGCCAGCGCCTCGTTGATCGCGGACAGCGGGAAGGTCTGGATCAATCTGTCGAACGGGAAGCGCCCCGCGGCGTGATGCGCGATTAGTTCGGGAATGAAGCTTTGCGGATCGCTGTCGCCCTCGATGATCCCGATGATGCGGTGGCCGGGAGTCATCAGCGCGGCGACATTGACGCTGATCGCGGCATCGGCCTTCGACGGCACCCCGACCAGCCCGATCGCGCCATGGCTGCCAAGTGCGGCGAGCCCGGCCTCGATGACAGGCACCACGCCACTGGTATCGAAGGCGAAGTCGAGCCCGGCCGGGACGATCGCGCGGAGCGCTTTGGCGAGGTCGCCAGCTTCGGCAGGGTCGATGACATGCGTCGCGCCGAGGTCCTTCGCGATATCGCGCCGTGCCGCGATCGGTTCGACAAGGATGATCGTTTCGCACCCCTGGATCACCGCACCCATTACCGCGGCCAGACCCACTGGCCCCCCACCGAAAATCGCGATACTCGATCCCGCAGGGCAGGCGAGCGAATTCATCACTCCGCCCGCGCCGGTCTGGAACCCGCAGCCCAGCGGTCCAAGCAGTTCGAGCGCGACCTTCGACGTGTCGACCTTCACGACATTGCGCGCGCGCGTGACGGTGAGCGCCGAAAAGGAGGATTGGCCGAAGAAATGCGAGGTGATGCGTTCGTCGCCTTTGGCATAAGCGGTCGAACCATCGTCGAGCCGCATCCCGGCATAGTTCAGCGGCACGAAATTCTGGCAATAGCTCGGCAAATGCTCGTCGCAGCGCGGGCAGGCGCCGCAGCTTGAAAAGCCGACGACGACCGCGTCGCCGACGCTCAGACCCTCGACGCCTTCGCCGATCGCCTCGATCACCCCGGCGCCTTCATGGCCGAGCACGCCAGGGAGCGCGAAGGGGGCGAACTGGTCGCGGAAGATCAGGTCGGTGTGGCAAAGGCCGACGCCCGCTACCGCCACGCGAACCTCGCCCGCACGCGGCGCTTCCACCTCGATCGTCTCGATCGTGAAATCGCCGCCGGGCTGACGCACCACGGCCGCCGTCGCTTCGGTCATTCTCTTCTCCGTTCAGTGAAGGCCGCGCCGTTCCTGCTGGCGATAGTCGCTCGGCGCCATGCCGAACCAGGCGCGGAACGCGCGGCTGAAATGGCTCTGGCTGGTGAACCCTGTCGCCTCGGACAAGGCGGCGAGGCTGAGATCGGTCTGGACGAGCATCTGCTGCGCGCGATCGAGCCGCGCCTTCATCACATATTGATGCGGCGAGATGCCCGTCGCTTTCTTGAACAGGCGGCAGAAGTGCGACGGGGTGACCCCGGCAACCGATGCCATCGCCTCGAGGCTATGCTCCTCGGCGGGATTGGCGAGTACGGCATTCATGATCTTGTGGAGGCGGTATGCCGAGAAATCCGACACCGGGATTTCGGTCGGGTTGCCGTGCGCGGGCGGACCCGAGAGGATATGCGCCTTCAGCGCATTCACCATCGCCGCGACATAGGCGGTGCGCTCCTCGGCCTGCGGCGCGTAGAGCTCGGACAATATCTGACGGGTCAACGCGACGCCCAAGGGATCGGCGAAGGCGAAGCGCATCTTGTTGAACTGTTCGGCGTGCGGCTGGCCTGCCAGCACATCCGACGACATCGACAAGGTCACGACATCGAGCTCGCCATCGACAAGCCAACCGGTCGGCATCCCTGCGGGAACGATCGTCGCGCAGCCGGGGATCGAGCTCGTTTCGGTCCAGCCGTCGCGGTCCCATGTCTTCACTTGCGGTTTGCCCGCGACATGGACGGTGAAGATCGGCTGCGGCAGCGCGGGAAGGGTGTAGCTGCCGACGAACTGGCGCCAGCGGCAGAGCGACCAGCCATCGCCAAACGATCCCATCTCGACGTCGGGCGCGCGGCCGAGGACGTCGCAGATGATTTCCTTATTGTCCCAGACGCCGTCCTGTTTCACGCTATCAGCCTGACATCGAGCCGCTTGAAGCCGTTGATGAAGTTCGACCGCACGCGGACTGGCTCTCCCATAATCTCTATGCGCCGAACATGACGCGCCATTTGGGCAAAGGCGAGTCGCAATTGCATTTCGGCGAGGCGCGAGCCGACGCAGACATGCACCCCCGCGCCGAAGGCGAGATGCTGACGGATCGGGCGCGCGATGTCGAAGGCGTCGGGATCGGGAAAGACCGACGGGTCGCGATTGCCGCCGGGGTAGAAGACGACGACCTTGTCGCCTTGGCGGATCGCCTGCCCGCCCAGCTCGGTATCGCGCGTGGCGGTGCGGCGCATATGGATCACCGGGCTCGCGTAGCGGACCATTTCCTTGACCGCGTTGGGAAGCAGGCCGGGGTCGGCGCGGATGGCATCCCACTGATCGGGATTGTTTGCGAAGGCGATCAGGCTGTGGTTGATCGAATTGCGCGTCGTCTCGTTGCCGCCGACAAGCGCGAGGATCAGATTGCCGATGAAATCGCCGAGTGGGACGGGCTGTCCATGAATTTCGGTGTTCGCGAGTAACGATGCGATATCGGGGCCGGGGTTGGCGCGGCGTTCCTCGAACAGGGCTGAAGCGAAGCCGATGAATTCGCCCATCACCGCCTGCATCGCCTGCGGTGACTGGCGGAAATCGGGGTCGTCCTCGCCGACGAAAGCATCGGTCCAGCGGTGGAGATCGTGCCACATCTCGGCCGGCACGCCGAGCAGCTCGGCGAGGGTGAGCAGCGGCAGCGGGACGGTGAGGAGCGGCAGGATATCCACCTTCGCGTTCAGCGGCACATCGGCGAACAATCGCTCGACACGCTCGGCGATGCGCGCCTCGATCCCTTCCAGCCGCGCGGGCGACAGCGCGGGCATCACGAATTTGCGGTACTGCGTATGCGTCGGCGGGTCGCGCGAGATGAAAGGGATACCGATCGCCGACTCGCCCGCGCCGGTCAGCCCGACCTCATTTTCGTTGAAAATGCGGTGCCCGCCATTTTCGTGCGCCGACGAAAAGAGGTCGGCCTGCCGCGACACGGCGACGATATCGTCGAATCCCAGCACCGCCCAGAACCCCGCGCCATCGCTTTCGGGGTTCCAGTGGACCGAGCCCGTAGCGCGCAGCGCCGCAAGCTCGGCATAGGGCATGCTACCGACATAGAGATCGGGATCCTTGAGGTTGGTCATCGTCAGAAGCTGTAACGCAGGCTGACGCCATAAGTGCGCGGCGCGCTCGGCACGAGGAAGTTGTACGGGAAGCCTGCACCGCGCAGGTCGAGGCCATAGCCATAGGTTTTGCGCTCGAAGATATTGTTCGCAAACGCGCGGACCGTCAGCGCGTCGTTGCTCCAGCTCAGCGAGGCATTGACCTTGGCATTGGCGCCCTGTTGCAGTTCGCTGTTCACCTGCGGCGTGCCCGGCGCATCGATCTCGTTGAACGGCGAGAAATATTGGCGGCTCGAATAGGCGACATTCGGCGCGAAAGTGATCTTGCCCCCCGCCAGATCGACGACATCCCATTCGAAACCAAGCTGCGCGGTGAGCTTGGGCGCGAAGGGCAGCGAATTGCCCGACAGGTCGGCGCCCTGCAGCGTCAGCTCCTTATATTTCGAATGCAGCCAGCCGAGCGAGGCATCTATGCGGAAGCCGTCGGTGGGGCGCAGCGTCGTTTCGACCTCGAAACCATAGACTTCGGACGACGGCGCGTTGACGAGGAAGGAGACGGGCCCGGCGCGCGTGTCCTGCAACTGCTGGTTCGAATAGTCGTAGTAGAAGGCTGAGGCGGCATAGGTGAGCAGGCGCCCGCCCGCGCGGCCCTTGATCCCGATTTCATAGGCGTTGACGCGTTCGGGCTCGATATAGCCGATCCCGCTCGACGAGGTATAGCCGCCGCCGTTGACCGCGCCCGCGCGATAGCCGCGGTTGTAGCTCGCATAGACGAGCGGGCCGCCGTCGAAGCTGTAGCTCAATGCCACGCGGCCGGTCAGCGCATTGTTGGTATCGGCAAGCGCAAAACGCGCGGCGGGATCATAGGGGCAGGTTCCCGCGACCCCCGGGCAGGGCACCGTCGTCGCGAGCGGCGTCTGCACATCGTCGACCCCGCCCACGAACAGATAAGCGAAGGCATCGTCGTAGCGCGACTTGTCCTTGGTGTAGCGCGCGCCGAGCGTCAGCACGAGCCGGTCGGCGAGGTCGATATCGGCCTGCCCGAACACGGCGTAGCTTTTGCGGACCTGCCGGTAATGCTGGAAGAATCCGCCTGCGGGCGGCAGCGGCAGGTTGAAGCTGTTGTTGGTGATGTTGCGGTCCCAGCCGTAAAAGAGCCCGCCGACGAAGGTCAGCCCGTCACCCTCGTAATTGCCGCGCAATTCCTGGCTGAACTGGCGATAGTTCGAGCGCCAGTTGATATCGAGGACATCGATCGGCGCGCCGTCGGCCGCCTGCTGGAGGTTCTGCTTGCCGCCATCATAGCTGGTGATCGACGTCAGGCTGAGCCTATCGTTCAGTTCGAGGGCGATATTCGCCGAAAAGCCCCACGCGTCGGTGCGATTGTCGCCGATGCGATTCTCGTTGGTCTCGAAAAAGCCGAGCCCGGTGCGGAAGGGTTCGAGGCCGTGCACCGCCGCCTGCGTCCCGCGGTCGCGCCCGGCATAGGCGCGCAGCACGATGTCGAGCGTCTCGGTGGGTTTGACGCGCAGCGAGGCGCGGCCCTGCAGCGTGTCGATCGATGCGGCGTCGCGCCCGCCGGCGAAGACATTTTTGATCTGCCCGTCGCCCTTGGCGTAATTGACCGCGAGGCGGAGCCCGGCGACATCCTCGGCGAGCGTCGCCTCGGCGGCACCCTGCGCGGTGAAGGTGTCGAAATTGGCGTAGCCGACCTGCAGATAGCCGTTGGTACCCGAAAGGCCTGGCTTCTTGGTGATGAAGTTGATCGCGCCGCCGGTGGTGTTGCGCCCGAAGAGCGTCCCCTGCGGCCCGCGCAGCACCTCGATCCGGTCGAGGTCGAACAGCCCCATGCCGTGGCTGGTGCGCGGCGCCAGATAGACGTCGTCGAGATAGACGCCGACCGGTGAGGCCTGGTTGCTGTTATATTCGTTCGCGACCCCGATGCCGCGCAGCGAGAAGTTCGGCTGCGTGTTCCCATAAGGACTGTTGATCTGGAGGTTCGGGACCGCGTCGCCGAGCTGCGCCGAATTGGTGATCCCGCGGTCGGCCAGCGTATCGCCGCCGAGCGCGGTCACCGCGAGCGGGACGTCGAGCAGCGACTGTTCGCGGCGCTGAGCGGTAACGACGATATCGCCCTCGCTCGCGGCGCTGTCGGTCGCGGTCGGCGGCGCATCTTGCGCCATGGCGAAAGTCGATGTCGAAACGGCGAGCGCAGCCAGAATGGCGCGCGCAAATGACGAAGCTGCCATAGTCCTTCTCCCAAAAAGTCGGGGCTTCTGCGAGCCCTGTCGAAGAGGGAAGCTAGGACGGCGCGTCCCGATTGGCTTTAGCGCGCCTTGCAACGAGTTTTGACATTTCTTGTTCGCAGAAACATCGTCCGGAACGGCCGTACGATTTCCGGACAATCATTGAAAAACGGACCGGCCGTGGCGGATGGGTTTCCGCTTGCCGTTTGCGTGCCGGGACGGGATGAGAGGTGTGTCGCAGACACGCAAAGGACAAATTCATGGCACATGGCACCGCCCGCATCGGCAATGATCATTATCGCACCGAGATTTCGGTTGGCGGCCACGACCTTGTTGCCGACGAGGGGGCGGCACTGGGCGGCAAGAATGCAGGACCGGCACCCTACGACCTGCTCCTCGCCAGCCTGGGCGCGTGCACCGCGATCACGCTGCGCATGTATGCCGACCGCAAGGGCTGGCCGCTCGCATCGGTCGAGGTCGGTCTGCGGTTGGAGAACAGGGATGGATTGCAGGTTGACCGGGTGCTGACCATTTCCGGGCTCGACGATGAACAGATGGCCCGGCTTGCCGACATTGCCGAGCGCACGCCCGTAACGTTGACGCTGAAGGGCGGCTTGCCGATCCACACGCGGCTCGCGTGACGGGCTTGCCACTGGACAAGCCCGGAAACACGACTTATATACCAGCCGTTATGGAAATCGATTCCCTTCCGGCCACCAAAGGCCGTCCACGCGAATTCTGCGTCGATGGCGCACTGGCGGCGGCGCTGCGCGTCTTCTGGAGCAAAGGCTATGAGGGCGCGTCGATGGCCGACCTGACCGAGGCGATGGGGATTACCAAGCCCAGCCTTTACGCCGCCTTTGGTAACAAGGAAGCGCTCTTCAACAAGGCGCTCGATCTCTATGAGCGCGAAAAGACCGACTATATGCGCGCCGCGCTCGACGCGCCGACCGCACGCGGCGTGGCCGAACGATTGATGCACGGCGCGCTCGAAATGTACAGTTGCCCGGAAAATCCGAACGGCTGTCTGGGCGTGATCAGCTCGGTCGCCTGCGGTGCCGAAGCCGAATGCATCCGCGAAGCGGTCGTCGCGCGCAGCGCGACGGCAAAGCGCGCGATGCTCGAACGTTTTGCGCGGGCGAAAGAAGAAGGGGATTTTCCCCCTGACACCGACCCCGATGGTCTCGCTGCGTTCCTCACCGCGGTGAATCAGGGAATGGCGGTACAGGCGGGCGCGGGCGCGACGCACGCCGAACTCGAACGGCTGGTCGAAACCAGCCTGAAGCTCTGGCCGGGGCGCTAGAAGAAAAATTTTACTGCCCGGTACAGAATGCCCTTGACGCATCGCAACATAACTTATATACCACTCGGTATACAAAGATAGGGCTCTCCCCCCCGGACCGACCGCTGCGTGACAAAGATCGTGCGGCGGTCGGAACCATCATCATCGAATATTTTCCCGGGAGCGGGTCCTGTTCCGGTCGGGCGTCCGTTGGCGCTCGTCCACAAGATATAACAGGGAGCCGGCGCGCGCATCGAGGATGCGGGCGACCGGAGGCGGCCGTCCTCTTCGAAGAGGGCCGTCTAGCATGAGGACTGTTTCAAGACCGAACCGAAGGCATGCGCTTTCGGTGCCGTGACCCGCTGCGCCTCGCGCGCAACCGAACCGAACGAAAAGAAGAGGGCACTCCATGACCGTCCACACCCCGATCGAAAAGCTCGACCCCGCCGACGCGAAGGTCCGCCGCGAACTCAACACACTCCTCCATCCCGGCCGCGGTCGCCGCGCCGCCTGGATCGGCGCACTGCTCGTGCTGGTCATCGGCGCCTGGTGGTTGCTCCGCGACGGTGCACCGCAAGCCGCCGCGGCTCCGGCTCCCGTGCTGACCGTCGCAGCGCCGATCGCGCGCGATGTGACGCTGTGGGACGAATATATCGGTCGTTTCGAGGCGAGCAAAGCGGTCGAGGTGCGCCCGCGTGTTTCGGGCGCGATTACCGCGATTCACTTCACCGACGGGCAGATCGTCCGCAAGGGCCAGCCGCTCTTCACGATCGACCCGCGTCCCTATCGCGCCGCGCTCGCCGAAGCGCGCGCTTCGGCCGCCAGCGCGCGCAGCGACCTCGCACTCGCGCGGCTCGAACTCGACCGCGCCGGGCGCCTCGTCGATGTCGAAGCGGTTTCGCAGAGCGAGATCGACCGGCTTCGGGCCCGCGTCAACGCAGCCAACGCGGCGCTTGCAGGCGCTGACGCCCGCATCGCGGCGCGCTCGCTCGACGTGGAATTCACTGTCGTTCGCGCGCCGCTCAGCGGTCGCATTTCGGATCGCCAGATCGATGCGGGCAACCTCGTGTCCGCGGGCGACGCCGGCGGAACGCTGCTGACGACGATCAACGCGATGGATCCGATCTATTTCAGCTTCCAGGGCTCCGAAGCCCTGTTCCTGAAGGCCAAGCGCGAAGCCGCCGAAAAGGGCGCGACCGTCGAGGTCCGCCTGCAGGACGAAAGCGATTATCGCTGGAAGGGCCAGCTCGATTTCACCGACAATGGTCTTGATCCGCGCTCGGGCACGATCCGCGCCCGCGCCAGCTTTACCAACCCCGAGATGTTCCTGACTCCCGGCATGTTCGGCAACATGCGCCTGTCGACCGGACAGACGAGCCGTGCGCTGCTGATCCCCGCTGCCGCGGTGCAGACCGATCAGGCGCGCAAGATTGTCTATGTCGTCGGCAAGGACGGAACGGTCGCGGCAAAGCCCGTCGAACTCGGCCCCGAAGTCGATGGCCTGCGTGTCATCCGTTCGGGTCTGACGCCGACCGATCAGGTCGTCATCACCGGTTACCAGTTCGCGCGTCCCGGCACCAAGGCGGTGACCAAGGCGGGCAAGATCGCCGCTTCGGCACCCCAAAAGGGCGCGGCTGCTGCGGTCGAACCGGTGTCGGCGCAGGCGACCTTCACCAAGTGAGTTGAATTAAGCCCCTCCCTTTCGGGGGAGGGGTGGGGTGGGGGCTGTCGGTGTCCCCCCAAGGCCGATGGCCCCACCCCGCTGCGACTGGCGAGCATGCTCGCAGATCTCGCTGCCCCTCCCGCGAGCGGGAGGGGGAGGTTTGGATTTAGACATAGAACAGGGGCTCTCCCATGCGCCTATCCCGCTTTTTCATCGACCGGCCGATCTTCGCTGCCGTGCTCGCTGTCATCATCACCATCGTCGGCGCGGTCGCCTATATCGGCCTGCCGGTCTCGCAATATCCCGACATCGTCCCGCCGACGGTAACCGTTTCGGCAAGCTATCCCGGGGCCTCGGCCGAAACCGTCGCCGACACGGTGGCGGCGCCGATCGAGCAGGAAATCAACGGCGTCGACAACATGCTCTATATGAGCAGCCAGTCGACCGGCGACGGCAATGTCACGATCACCGTAACCTTCAAGATCGGCACCGACCTCGATGCCGCGCAGGTGCTGGTGCAGAACCGCGTCGCGATCGCGACCCCGCGTCTGCCCGAAACGGTGCAGCGGCTTGGCGTCGTGACGCGCAAGACGTCGCCCGACTTCCTGTTGATCGTGAACCTCGTGTCGCCCGACAAGTCGCTCGATCGCGCCTATATCTCCAACTATGCGCTGACCCAGCTGCGCGACCGCCTCTCGCGCATCGACGGCGTCGGCGACGTGCGCCTGTTCGGCAGCCGCGACTATGCGATGCGCGTGTGGATCGATCCCGGCCGCGCCGCCGCGCTCGATCTGACGGCAGGCGAGATCGTCGCCGCGCTGCGCCGCGAAAATGTTCAGGTCGCGGCGGGTTCGCTCGGCCAGCCGCCCTATGCCAATGGCAGCGATTTCCAGCTCAACGTCGAAACGCAGGGCCGCCTGACCGATCCCAAGGATTTTGCCAATATCGTCATCCGCAGCGATGCCGACGGGCGGCAGGTCCGCGTGTCCGACGTCGCGCGCGTCGAACTCGGCGCGGCGGACTATAATTCGAACACCTATCTGTCGGGAGATCCGACGGTCATCCTTGCGACCTTCCAGCGCCCCGGTTCGAACGCGCTCGCGGCGGCGCAGGCCGTCGAAGCCGAAATGGCGGCGGCGTCGAAGAGCTTCCCCAAGGGGCTCGAATATCGCGTCATCTATAACCCCACCGAATTCATCGCCCAGTCGATCGACGCCGTGATGGAAACCCTGTTCGAGGCGGTGATTCTCGTCGTCATCGTCATTCTCGTCTTCCTGCAGAAATGGCGGGCGGCGATCATTCCGGTGCTCGCGATTCCGGTGTCGCTGATCGGGACCTTCGTCGTGCTCGCGGCATTTGGCTACAGCCTCAACAACCTGTCTTTGTTCGGGCTGGTGCTCGCGATCGGCATCGTCGTCGACGACGCGATCGTCGTCGTCGAGAATGTCGAGCGCAACCTCGAACGCGGCATGTCCGCGCTCGAAGCCGCACGCACCTCGATGGACGAAGTGTCGGGTGCGCTCGTCGCGATCGTGCTCGTGCTCTGCGCGGTGTTCGTGCCGACGCTGTTCCTTACCGGCCTGTCGGGTGCCTTCTATCAGCAGTTCGCGGTGACGATCTCGACCGCGACGATCATCTCGCTGATCCTCTCGCTCACCCTGTCGCCCGCGCTCGCGGCGATCCTGCTGCGCCCGCATGCGGAGCCGGAAGGCGAAGGCAAGGGCATGCAGCTCCTGCGCCGCGCTGGTGACAGCTTCAACCGCAATTTCGAACGGATGAGCGATGCCTATGCTGCGCTGACCAGCCGGCTCGTACGCGCGCCGAAGAAGATGATGGTCACTTATGCGGCGCTGATCGCTGCGACGGCGGGGGTGTTCTGGGCGACACCGACGGGCTTTATTCCCGCGCAGGATCAGGGCTATTTTCTCGTCGTGGCCAAACTGCCCTCGGGCGCTTCGGTCGAACGCACCGACGCGGTGCTGAAGAAAGTCGCTGGCCGCGTGCTGCCGATCAAGGGTGTCCTCGGTTCGGTCATGCTCGCGGGTTTCGACGGCCCGTCGCAGACGCTCGCGCCGAACTCGGCTGCTGCCTATTTCCCGCTCAAATCTTTCGAGGAGCGGGGGAAGCTGGGGGTCAAGCTCGACGACATCATCAATCAGGCGCGCGCCAACACGGCCGATATCACCGAGGCGCAGATCGTCATCATCCCGCCGCCGCTGATCCAGGGCATCGGTTCGGCGGGCGGTTACCGGATGATCGTCCAGGATCGCGGCGGGAACGGTTATGCGGCGCTCGCAAAGGAAACGAACAATCTGATCGGCAAGGCGGGTCAGACCCCGGGTCTCGCGAACGTCTTCACCTTCTTCGACCCGACGAACCCGCGCGTCTTTGCCGATATCGACCGGGCGAAGGCCAATATGCTCGGCGTACCGCCCGAACGCGTGTTCGAAGCGTTGCAGGTCTATCTCGGTTCGGCGTTCGTCAACGACTTCAACCTGCTCGGCCGCACCTATCGCGTCACCGCGCAGGCCGATGCGCCCTATCGCCAGACCGTTGCCGATATCGCCAATCTCCAGACGCGGTCGAACTCGGGTGCCATGGTGCCGATCGGATCGGTCGCGAATTTCGAGGATCGCACGGGGCCGTACCGCGTGACGCGCTATAACCTCTTCCCCGCGGTCGAGATCGACGGCGACACCGCTCCCGGTTCCTCGTCGGGTGCATCGCTGACGACGATGGAAAAGATCGCGGCCGAAACGCTGCCCGCGGGCTACGGCACCGAATGGACCGACATCGCCTTCCAGCAAAAGGCGGCAGCGAACACCGCAGGGATCGTCTTCGCGCTCGCGGTGGTCTTCGTCTTCCTCGTGCTTGCGGCACAATATGAAAGCCTGATGCTGCCGCTGGCGATCATCTTCATCGTGCCGATGTGTCTGCTGGCGGCGATGGTCGGGGTCAATCTGCGCGGTATGGACAATAATGTCCTGACGCAGATCGGGCTCGTCGTGCTCATCGCGCTGGCCGCGAAGAATGCGATCCTGATCGTCGAATTCGCCAAACAGGCCGAGGAACAGGACGGCCTGTCGCCGGTCGAAGCCGCGGTGCGTGCCGCGCGTGACCGTCTGCGCCCGATCCTGATGACCAGCTTCGCCTTCATCCTCGGCGCCGTGCCGCTGTTGATCGCAAGCGGGGCAGGGGCCGAGCTGCGCCAGGCGCTCGGCACCGCGGTCTTCTTTGGCATGCTCGGCGTGACGGCGTTCGGCCTCATCTTCACCCCGACCTTCTACGTCGTCGCACGCTCGCTCAGCCACTGGTCGGCCGAGCGGCGCGCCCGGCGCGGGTCGGACGACCACGGGACCGCGCTGCCGGTTCCGGCGGAATAAGGAGCAAGATTATGATCCTTCGCAATATCCTCACCGCCGCCTCGGCTCTGGCGCTCGCCGCCTGCGCCGTCGGCCCCAACTATGCCGAGCCCAAATCGGCGTCGGCACCCGTCGCCACCGGGCCGTTCGTCTCGGCGAACAGCCCTGCGGTGTCGCTCGCGCCGGTCGCGGGCGACTGGTGGCGGCTCTATGACGATCCCGTCCTCGACGGGCTCGTCGCCGATGCGCTCGCCAGTAACACCGACGTTCGCGTCGCGGTTGCCAACATCGCGCGCGCCCGCGCATCGCTTCGCGGTGCACGGGCGGACCGGCTGCCGCAGGGCCAGATCGGCGCCGGCGCCAATTATGGCCGCAGCCCCGAAGGCCAGCGGCTGCCCGGCGCCGACCGCGAGGATTGGGCGGTCGATGTCGGGCTCAACGTCTCTTACGAGGTCGACCTGTTCGGCCGCGTCAGCCGCTCGGTCGAGGCCGCGCGCGGCGACACCGCCGCTGCCGAGGCCAATGCCGACGCGGTGCGCGTGATCGTCGCCGCCGACACGACGCAAGCCTATGCAGATGCCGCCTCGGGCGCCGCGCGGCTCGACGTCGCGCGGCGGATCGTCGGGCTGCTCGACCAGCAAGTGAAGCTGACGCAGCGGCGCAAGGAAGTCGGCATGGCGACGGGGCTCGACCTTGCGCGCATCACGACGCTGCGCGACCAGCGGTCCGCAGATATTCCCTCCATCGAGGCCGAACGGCAGGCGGCGCTTTTCCGCCTCGCGACTCTGACCGGTCGTGCACCTGCCGCGTTGCCCGCCATCGCCGGCGACCGCAACATCAGCCTCGAAATCACCGATCCCATCCCGGTCGGTGATGGGGCGGCGCTCTTAAAGCGCCGTCCCGACATTCGCGCCGCCGAGCGCCGCCTTGCCGCCGACACCGCGCGCATCGGCGTCGCGACGGCGGATCTTTATCCGCGCATCACGCTCGGCGGCTCGGCCGGTTCGACCGGGTCGGGCTTCGGCGACATCTTCGGCGGCGGGCCGATTCGCTGGTTGCTCGGGCCGCTGCTCAACTGGGCCTTCCCCAATCAGGAACCCGCGCGCGCGCGCATCGCCGCGGCCGAGGCCGATACGCAGGCGTCGCTTGCCGAATTCGACGGCACGGTGCTGCGCGCGCTCGAGGAAACCGAGACCGCACTGTCATCTTACGCCCGCTCGCTCGAACAGCGGCAGGCGCTGCGCGCCGCACGCGACCAGTCCGAACGCGCCGCGCGGATCGTCCGCGCCAAGCGCGAGGAAGGGGCGTCGGATTCGTTCGAATGGCTCGACGCCGAGCGGACATTCGCCGAGGCCGAAGCGACCCTGGCCGAGCAGGACGGACAGATTTCGCGGCGCCAGATCGCGCTGTTCCGCGCGCTTGCGGGCGGCTGGTCGACCTAGGCGGCCGTCGCCTCCGCCGGGACCAGCGGCACGACGCGCAGCATCGCGAGCGCGGCGAGCAGCAAGGTCGCGGCGGCAAAAGCCATGGTGTAGATCGGCTCGCCGGGAAAAAAGGCCGTCATGATCGATCCCATGACGGTCGCAACGAGCAATTGGGGTACGACAACGAAGACGTTGAACAACCCCATATAGATGCCGAGCTTGGCCTGCGGCAGGCTGGACGCGAGCATGGCATAGGGCATTGCGAGCACCGACGCCCAGAAGACTCCGATGAAAATCTCGCTCGCGATCAAATGACCCGGGTCGCGCAGGAGGAAAAAGCTGCCGTAACCGATCGCGCCGCAGACGAGCCCGACGATATGTGTGCGTGCCTGCCCGATCCGCGCCGACAGCCAGGGGAGCAAGGTGAGCGCCGCGATCGCCGCGACGGCGTTATAGATGGCGAACAACTCGCCGACCCAGTTGCCCGCGTCCTGATAGGTGGCGCTGGCTGCGTCGGTCGATCCGAAATGATATTGGGCGACGATCGGGGTGGTGTTGATCCACATGATGAACAAGGCCGACCAGCTGAAGAACTGGACGAGCGCAAGGCGCTTCATCAACTCGGGCATCCCTGAAAAATCGCCGACGATGCTGGAAAGCATATTCTTCTCGTTCCCCGCGCGGGCGAGCGCGATGGCGAGAATGCTTGCGAGGCCATATCCGATCAGCAGCGCGCCGAGCAGCAGCACCTCGCGCAGCAGTGCAAACTCGAACCGGATGGCGACGACCGCGATTCCCGCCGCCATCCATCCCAGGCTGCCTGCATAGCTGTGCGAGGCGAGCGCGCGGATCGCGGGTGCTTCGGCGTGACGATCTTGCGCCTCGAAGGTCGCCATCTCGCCCGGATCATATTCGCGCGTCGTGACGACAGTCCAGAGCACCGACAGGAACAGCGCGAGCCCGCCGAACCAGAAGGCATAGCGCACCGTGTCGGGAATCTGCCCCGGCGGCGCGACATTGGCGACCCCCATCGCTTCCATCAAAGCCGGGAACAGCGATCCCACGACCGCGCCCGCGCCGATGAAGGCGGTCTGTACCGCATAGCCGACGCTGTGCTGGTCGCGCCGCAGCATGTCGCCGACGAACGCGCGGAACGGCTCCATCGAAATGTTGAGCGAGGCGTCGAGAATCCACAGCATCATCGCTGCGAACCAGATTGCCGGGCTTTCGGGCATCGCGAACAGCGCGATCGCGGCGAGGATCGCGCCGGCAAGGAAATAGGGGCGGCGTCGCCCAAGCCGGCCGAGCCAGGTCCGGTCGCTCATATGGCCGATAATCGGCTGAACGAGCAGCCCGGTGAGCGGTGCCGCAATCCAGAGGCCGGGGAGCTTCTCGATATCTTCGCCGAGCGACTGGAAGATGCGGCTCATATTCGCATTTTGCAGCGCGAAGCCGATCTGGATGCCGAAAAAGCCGAAGCTGATATTCCACAGGCCGGCAAAGCCTTGCTGCGGCTTGTCCATCACGCGTCTCCCCACCGGGCCGCGTCTCGCGGCTCTCGTCGGGTGCCGGTGTTGCAGCGTGGACGGCGGCAGGGCAAGCTTGGCGGGGCTACGTATACGAATACGTGGAGAATCGGCCGATGACCGGAAGCGGACGTTGACCCTATCGTCACCCGGGGCCTGCCTTGTCTTCCGCGATGCTGGAAAGAAAGAAGGCGGGGTACGGGGCACCACCCCAACGCCGTCCCGCGACGCTTCCCTAAACCGCCGTACTCTGCCGCCGGATCAACCGCGCGGGCAGCATCCGTTGTTCGACCGGCCGGTCATCGATGCGAGCGAGCAGGGCGTCGACGAGCAGCGTCCCCGCGCTTTTCAAGTCCTGCATCACCGTGGTCAGCGTCGGCGAGGTCAGGCTGGCGGCGGGGATGTCGTCGAAGCCGATGATCGCAACATCTTGCGGCAGGCGCAGCCCGGCTTCGGCCAGCGCGCGCATCGCGCCGATCGCGATCAGGTCGCTCGCGGCAAAGACCGCGTTGAAGGGCTGGCCGCCGGCCAGCAGCGACTTTGCCGCCGCATAGCCCGATTCCTCCGACGAGACCGCGTCGCGCTGCAGCGCCGGGTCGGGCTCGGCGCCCGCGGCGCGCATCGCGCGGCAGAGCCCGGTGTAGCGGTCCTGAAATTCGGGGGCATGATCCGACGCATCGCCGAGGAAGGCGATATCTCGCCGCCCGATCTCGATCAGATGTTCGCCCGCCTGTTCGCCCGCGCCGACATTGTCCGATCCGACGGTCAGCCCGATGCCGTCGCCGGACACCGAACCCCAGCGCACGAATTTCGTCCCCATCTCGACCAGATGCTCGAGCTTGGTGAGGTAGAGCTGGTAATCGCCATAGCCGAGCAGGATGATCCCGTCGGAACGATGGCTGTCCTGATAGGTGACGTGCCAGTCGTTGTGCATCTGCTGGAAACTGATGAGCAGATCGTAACCGCGCAGTGCGCATTCGCGCGTGATCGACCCCAGCATCGACAGAAAGAAGGGGTTGATCATCGATTCGTCGGGGGTCGGGTCCTCGAAAAAAAGCAGGGCAAGCGTGTGGGTGCGCTGCGAGCGCAGGCTCGATGCGTTTTTGTCGACCGTGTAGTTGAGCTCGCGCGCGATGCGTTCGATGTTGGCGCGGGTGGCGGCGCTGACCGATTTGCTGCCGCGCAGCGCACGCGACACGGTGGGTTGCGACACGCCCGCCAGATAGGCGATGTCGAAGCTAGTCGGCTTGGCCGAGGGCAGGCGCCCCATGCTGATCTCCCTGTCTTGGCGGCCTTGTCGTTGACCGTTGCTTCGGGCGTGAACCTAGCCGTCGCTCCGGCCGATGCCAAGAATTTGCACACCGCCGAACGCGGCGTCCGAGGCCGGGAAAAGCGTGTCATTCCGGTGACAGAGCGCCCGGCTGCATAATATGCGTATACGTATACCCACTGGCCGCGCCCGGCGATTGGCTCCAATTGCAAAGCCGAGATGGGAAAACCCACGCTTCGATGAGAGGATGCTGCGCGGCGCGAATGCCGCCCCCTTTTGCCGTCGCCGGTCAGACCGCCCATCGCAGCAGGGGAAGTTTCAAATGACCAGGACGACCAGTCTTCGCCGCGGTGCCAGCGCCATGGCGCTCGGCTTTGCCTTGACCGCTTTCTTGCCGGGCGTGGCGATGGCACAGGATGCCGACACGGCACCGGTCGCCGACGCGGCTCCCGCCGAAGGCGAGATCGTCGTCAGCGGCATCCGCGGCGCCATCAACAATTCGGTTCAGGCGAAGAAGGCGAACACCTCGATCGTCGAGGTGATCTCGGCCGAAGACATCGGCAAGCTGCCCGACCTGTCGATCGCCGAATCGCTGTCGCGCCTGCCGGGCCTCGCGACGCAGCGGCTCGACGGCCGCGCCAATGTCGTGTCGATCCGCGGCCTCGCTCCCGACTTCACCACGACTTTGCTCAACGGCCGCGAACAGGTTTCGGCGGGCAACAACCGCGGCGTCGAGCTCGACCAATATCCGTCCGAACTGCTCAACGGCGCCGTCGTCTACAAGACCCCCGACGCGTCGCTGATCGGGCAGGCGCTCGGCGGCACGATCGATATGCGGACGGTGCGTCCGCTCGCATACGGCAAGCGCGCCCTCGCGGTCGGTGCGCGCTTCGAGATCAACGACCTCGGCAAGCTCAATCCCGATATTTCGAACAAGGGGTATCGCGCCAACATCTCCTATATCGACCAGAATGCCGACGGCACGCTCGGCTGGGCGATCGGCTATGCGCGGATGCAGTCGCCGACCGCCGAGGAACGCTTCAACGCCTGGGGCTATCCCGAGGCGACCGACGGCACGAATACGGCTTTCATCATCGGCGGCGCCAAGCCCTATGTGAAATCGAACGAGCTGAAGCGCGACGGCGTGATGGCGGTCATCGAATGGGAACCCAGCGACAAATTCCACACGACGATCGACGGCTATTGGTCGAAGTTCAAGGACGAGCAGCGGCTGCGCGGGGTCGAGTTCCCGCTCGCGTGGGGCAATTCGACGCTGCTGCCGGGCTTCACCATCGAAGACGGGCTGGTAACAAAGGGTGTCTGGTCGGGCACCGAGGCGGTGATGCGCAACGATGTCGTCCATCGCACTTCGACGATCATCGCGGGGGGATGGAACACGAAGTTCAAGCCCAATGACAGGCTGACGCTCGAACTCGACCTTGGCTATTCGCGGCTCAAGAAAACCGAGGAAAATCTTGAAATCTATCTCGGCACCGGCCGCGGCCAGGGCGTCGGCGCGCGCGAAACCGCGCTGGGTTTCGAAATGCGCCCGAACGGGGGCATCATGTTCAACCCTTCGCTCGACTATGCCGATCCCAATCTGTTCGTGATCACCGATCCGCAGGGCTGGAACAGCTGTGGCGGTGCGGTTCCCAACTGCCAGGACGGCTTCGTCAACACGCCGCGGATCAAGGATGAGCTGAAGTCGCTCCGCCTGCAGGCGACGCAGGAACTGGACG
The DNA here is from genome assembly GCF_059415685.1 of Sphingopyxis sp. GW821-FHT10B01. Lineage (NCBI taxonomy): Bacteria > Pseudomonadati > Pseudomonadota > Alphaproteobacteria > Sphingomonadales > Sphingopyxidaceae > Sphingopyxis > Sphingopyxis sp. GW821-FHT10B01. Next base: position 941,259 of record NZ_JBWKNS010000002.1, read on the forward strand.
GTGTGCTCAGCAGCCTGCGCGTCGGCGCTAATTATTCGGACCGCAAGAAAAGCCTCGACGATCGCGGCTTCGTGCTGACCAGCAAAAATTATCCGGCGAACACAGCGGTGCCCGCCGATTATCTCTATGACCCGGTGTCGCTCGATTTCATCGGTATCCCCGGCATGGTCGCGTTCGACAGCTGGCGTTTCTACAACGACGACAATTACAGGCTGACCGATGGGGCCGGTTTTGATCCGGCGCGCGTCTTCAACGATTATACGATCCGCGAAAAGGTCCTGACCGGCTTCGTCCAGGCGAATTTCGACGCCGATGCGGGGAGCACGCCGATCCGCGGCAATGTCGGCCTCCAGATCGTTCATTCGGATCAGACGGGGTCCAGCTTTTATGCCCAGGTCGTGGGCGGTGTAACCCAGTCGACGCCGGTTACCGACGGCGACACCTATACCGACTTCCTGCCGAGCCTGAACCTGTCGGTCGAGTTTGCCGACAACACTTTCCTGCGCTTCGGCGCCGCGCGCATGCTGGCGCGCGCGCGCATGGATCAGCTGAAGCCGGGCGGCGGGGTCAATTTCGATACGTCGAAGCGGGGTAACACCGACATCAACGCCTCGCCCTGGTCGCTCGATCTGGGCAATGCGAAGCTGCGTCCGCTGATGGCCGATACGGTCGACATCGGGCTGGAGAAATATTTCGGCCAGGGCGGTTATGTCTCGCTGGGCGGTTTCTACAAATATCTCGAAAATTATATCTACCGCCAGATCAATGAATTCGACTTTACCGACTTCGAGGTTCCCGACGGCGGAACGGCCGGCACGCGTACCGGGCTCAGCAAGCAATGGCTGAACGGCAATGCCGGCCGCGTTTATGGCGCCGAAGCATCCTTCTCGTTGCCTTTCGCAAACCTCTCCCAATCGCTTGACGGCTTCGGGGTGCTCGGCAGCGCGTCCTTTACCAAGAGCCGCGTGCGCGAAAGCGGGCCCGACCCGATCTCGATGCCGGGCCTGTCGAAATGGGTCTTGAACGGAACCGCCTATTTCGAAAAGGACGGTTTTCAGGTGCGTGCGTCGGGCCGTTACCGCTCCAAATTCCTCGCCGAGGTTTCGACCATCAGCCTCGCCCGCGACGTGTTCATGGCCAAGAGCGAGTTCGTCGTCGATGCGCAGGTCGGCTATACCTTCCAGGGCGGTACGCTCGAAGGCCTGGGCATCCTGCTCCAGGCATCGAACCTCACGAACGAGCCTTTCGTGACCTATTACAACAATGACCCGCGCCAGATCCGCGACTATCAGAATTATGGTCGCAACTTCATGGCCGGTATCACCTACAAGTTCTGACACGGCACGCCGGCGGGGCTGAGGCTCCGTCGGCGGCGGCGCCGAACGCGCGGGCAAGAGAGGAAGTGGACAGGGTGGGCGAGTCTTTCATCGCACAACATGGCACGGCAGGCGCGCCCGCATGAGCCTTTTCGCATCGATGATTGCGCTGAGCCTCGCGGGTGGGGCGCCCGCAGCAGCCCCAGCCGGCGATTATCGCCAGCGGCCGCCCGAGGACGAGATCATCTATTTTGTCCTTCCCGATCGCTTCGAGAATGGCGATCCAAAGAATGATCGCGGCGGGCTCAAGGGCGACCGGCTCCAGACCGGTTATGATCCCGCCGCGAAGGGCTTTTTCCATGGCGGCGACCTGGCGGGCCTGACCAAAAGGCTCGATTATATCCAGGGCATGGGGACGACTGCGATCTGGTTCGCACCGATCTTCAAGAACAAGCCGGTGCAGGGGCCGAAGGGCGACGAGAGCGCGGGCTATCACGGTTATTGGGTCACCGATTTCACGCAGGTCGACCCCCATTTCGGCACCAATGCCGAGTTCAAGGCGTTCGTCGACGCGGCGCATGCAAAGGGCATGAAGGTCTATATGGACATCATCGCCAACCACACCGCCGACGTGATCCGCTACAAGGAAGGCGAGGCGGAGGGTTTCCCTTATCGCGCGATCGCCGGCTATCCCTTTTCGCGGCGCGGCGGGATCGGCGGCGCGCCGATCAACCCGGGCTTCGCGGGCGATCATGTCGCCGACGCAGAGAACTGGAAGAAGCTGACCGATCCGGCCTTCGCTTACACCCCGGTCGTCCCCAAGGGCGAGGAGAGGGCAAAGGTTCCGGCCTGGCTTAACGACCCCGCTTATTATCACAATCGCGGCAACAGCGACTGGGTTGGCGAGTCCGCACTTTATGGCGACTTTGCCGGGCTCGACGATCTCGCGACCGAGAATCCGCGCGTTGTTCAGGGCTTCATCGACATCTATGGCCGCTGGATCGACGCGTTCGGCATCGACGGCTTCCGCATCGATACTGCCAAGCATGTGAACCCCGAATTCTGGCAGGCGTTCGTTCCCGCGATGCTGGCGCGCGCGAAGGCGCGGGGCATCCCGAATTTCCATATCTTCGGCGAGGTCTATGTCGATGCGGTCGATCCGGGCGCGCTCGCCCGCTACACCCATGCGGCGGGGCTGCCTGCAGTGCTCGATTTCGGCTTCGCGCGTGCGGCGATCGATGCGGTCAGCGGGACGAAGGGCACCGACCAGTTCGCCAAGTTGTTCGACGGCGACTTGCTCTACAAGGGCGGCGCGGCGGCGGCGCTTCAGCTGCCGACCTTCCTCGGCAATCACGACATGGGCCGCTTCGCGATGTTCGTCAAACAAGCGAACCCGGAGGCAAGCGAGGCCGAACTGCTCCAGCGGGTGATGCTCGGGCACAGTTTGATGCTGACGCTGCGCGGGGTGCCGACGATCTATTATGGCGACGAGCAGGGATTTGTTTCGGACGGCAATGACCAGCTTGCGCGCGAGGATATGTTCGCCTCGAAGGTCGCCGCCTATAACGACAATGATCTGATCGGCAGCGATGCGACGACCGCGGCCGCGAATTTCGACCCCGCGCACCCGCTCTATCGCCATATCGCGGCGCTGGCCGACATCCGCCGCAAGGCGCCGGCACTGACCCGCGGCATCACCAAGGTCCGTGCCTTCTCCGAAAAGCCCGGCCTGCTCGCCGTGTCGCGCTTCGATCCCGACACCGGACGCGAGGTGCTGCTGGCCTATAATACGTCTGCGGCGCCGTTGTCGGCGAACATTGCCATCGATATGAAAAGTGCAGGCTTTACCGCGCTCCACGGTTCCTGTCCGTCACGGCCCGCCGCGCCGGGCAGCATCCATCTTTCCCTCCCCGCCTTCGGCACGATCATCTGCCAGGCCAGCGAATAAGCGGAACCCTTGTGACGACGAACCAGCCCCTAGTTCAGGACGAACCTTTGAACGCGGCCGCCGCGAACCCGTGGTGGAAGGGCGCGGTGATCTATCAGGTCTATCCGCGCAGCTTCGCCGATTCGAACGGCGACGGCATCGGCGACCTTGCCGGCATCACCGCGCGGCTCGACTATATCGCATCGCTGGGCGTCGATGCGATCTGGCTGTCGCCCTTCTATCCCTCGCCGATGGACGATTTCGGATATGACATCGCCGATTATTGCGGGGTCGATCCGATCTTCGGCTCGCTCGCCGATTTCGACGCGCTGGTGACGCGCGCGCATGCGCTGGGGCTGAAGGTCACGACCGACCTCGTCTTCGCGCATACGTCGGACCAGCACGCATGGTTTGCGACAAGCCGCGCGAGCCGCGAGAATGCCAAGGCCGACTGGTATGTCTGGGCCGACGCCAAACCCGACGGCTCGCCGCCGACCAACTGGCAGTCGGTGTTCGGCGGCCCGGCGTGGACGTGGGACGCGCGGCGCGGCCAATATTATATGCACAATTTCCTCGGTACCCAGCCGCAGCTCAACGTCCACAACCGCGACGTGCAGGACGCGCTGCTCGGCGTCGCGCGTTTCTGGCTCGACCGCGGCGTCGACGGCTTTCGCATCGATGCGATCAATTTCGCGATGCACGACCCCGAACTCCGCGACAATCCGCCGGCGCCCCCGTCGAACAAGGTTCGCACCCGGCCGTTCGATTTCCAGCAGAAAATCTATAACCAGTCGCACCCCGACATCGCCCTGTTCCTCGAACGTATCCGCGCGCTGACCGATGAATATCCGGGCAGCTTCACGGTGGCCGAGGTCGGCGGCGACGATGCGGTGCGCGAGATGAAGCTGTTCACCGCGGGGACACGGCGTCTCAACAGCGCCTATGGCTTCGACTTCCTCTATGCCGAGCGGCTGACGCCGCAGCTGGTGCGCGAGGCAGCCGAGCAATGGCCCGACGCGCCGGGGCTCGGCTGGCCGAGTTGGGCGTTCGAGAATCACGACGCGCCGCGCGCGGTGTCGCGCTGGACCCCCGAAGGCGTCGACGGCGCCGCTTATGCGCGGATGAAGATGGCGCTGCTCTGCGCGCTGCGCGGTAACATCATCATCTATAATGGTGAGGAACTCGGGCTCGACCAGGTCGATATCCCGTTCGAACTGGTGCAGGACCCCGAAGCGCTCAAGAACTGGCCGCTGACGCTGTCGCGCGATGGTGCACGGACGCCGCTGCCGTGGGCGGCCGGCGAAGCGAACGCCGGTTTTTCGCCCGCCGATCCGTGGCTGCCGCTCGGCCCCGCGCACCGCGACCTCGCGGTCGACCGGCAACAGCAGGACCCGCAATCGCTGCTCAACCTGACGCGCGAGCTGGTCGCGCTGCGCGCCGCTCACCCGGCGCTGCGCCTCGGGCGCGATGCGCGCTGGGTTGCCGAAGACGACCTGCTCGCCTTCGACCGGATCGCCGACGGTCAGCATGTCCGTTGCCTGTTCAACCTCGGCGGTAACCCGATCGACATCGCGGCGCACACCGTTGGCGGAACCCCACTCGTTGCCCTCAATGGCGCAGATGCGGCCGCGCTGCCGCCATGCGGCACCCTCTGGCTGAATCTTGAAGGAACCAATTGATGCGTAGCCTGCTCGCCGTCGTTTCGCTGTTCGCCGCCGCGGCCGCGCCCGCCATGGCGCAGGACTCCCGGCCGTCGCAAATCGCTGCCTCGCCCGACGGCAGCATCACGCTTACCGTCTCGACCGATAGCGACCAGCGGCCGACCTGGGCGCTGTCGCGCAAGGGCAAGCTGCTGATTGCGCCGTCGAGGCTCGGTTTCATCCTGACCGACGGGATCGGCTTGCAAGGCGGGTTTTCGATCGAGGGTGCTGAAAAGGCCGACGCCGACACGACATGGGAATTGCCGTGGGGCGAGCGCCGTTTCGTGCGCAATCACTATAACGAACTGCTCGTCCGCTTCCGTCAGCATGAAAGCTGGGGCGGCCACACGATCAACGTCCGTTTTCGCCTGTTCGACGACGGCATCGGCTTTCGCTACGAACTGCCCGAGCAGGCGGGGCTGAAGACCGCGAAGATCGCCGACGAGGTCACCGAATTCGACATCGCGCCCGAGGGCACCGCCTGGTGGATCACTGGCGGCGAGTGGAACCGTTACGAGCAAATCTACCAGAAGACGCCGATCGATGCGGTTGCGACCGCGCATACGCCGATTACGATGCGCCTCGACGACGGCACACATCTGGCGTTCCACGAGGCGGCGCTGGTCGATTATTCGGGCATGTGGTTCAAACGCGCCGAGGGGCGCAAATTCCGCTCGACGCTGTCGCCTTCGTCGCGCGGTGCGCGGGTGATTCGCGACCTGCCGTGCAACACGCCTTGGCGCACGATCCGCATCGCCGACGATGCGGCGGGGCTGGTCGAAAGCGACCTCGAACTCAACCTCAACGAACCCAACAAGCTCGGCGACGTCAGCTGGGTCAAGCCGATGAAATATATCGGTATCTGGTGGGGGATGATCCGCGGCGACTGGAGCTGGGCGGAGGGTCCGAACCATGGCGCGACGACCGAACGGACCAAGCAATATATCGACTTTGCCGCGAAGCACGGTTTTGGCGGCGTGCTGGTCGAAGGGTGGAACAAGGGCTGGGACAGCAATTGGTTCGGTCATGGCGACCAGTTCAGCTACACCCAACCCACCGCCGATTTCGACCTGAAGGCGGTCACCGACTATGCGCGCAAAAAGGGCGTGACGCTGATCGGCCATCATGAGACCGGCGGCAATATCGCGGTCTATGAAGAGCAACTCGACGACGCGATGAAGCTGTACGGTCAGCTCGGGGTGAAGGCGGTGAAGACCGGCTATGTCGCCGATGCCGGCGGCATCGTCGCGGCGGGCGAGACGCCGGGCTCGACCGCGATGGAATGGCACGACGGCCAGCGCCAGGTGCAGCACCATCTGAAGGTCGTCCAGACTGCGGCGAAGTACAAGATCGCGGTCAATCCGCACGAACCGGTCAAGGATACCGGGCTCCGCCGCACTTACCCGAACTGGGTCGCACGCGAGGGTGCGCGGGGCATGGAATATAATGCGTGGAGCGCCTTCGCGAGCGGCGGCCCCGACCATGAACCGACGCTCGTCTATACGCGCATGCTGTCGGGTCCGATGGATTACACGCCGGGGGTGCTGAGCCTCGAGGGAGCGAACAAGGCGCCCTTCGCCTCGACGCTCGCGAAGCAGCTCGGCCTGTATCTCGCGATCTATTCGCCGATCCAGATGGCCGCCGACTTCGTCGAGAATCTGGAGGCGCATCCGCGCGAGCTGGAATTTATCAAGGCCGTGCCCGCCGACTGGGCCGACAGCCGGCTGATCGCGGGCGAGGTCGGCGACTATGCGATTTTTGCGCGCAAGGACCGGAACAGCGCCGACTGGTATGTCGGCGGGGTCAACGACGCCACCGAACGCACGTTGACGCTGAACTTCGATTTCCTCGATGCGGGCAAGAGTTACACCGCCACCGTCTATAAAGACGGTGCGGGCGCGACCTATCTCACCGACGCCCGGCACAGGATCGCCTATGAAACGATCAAGGTGAAGAAGGGGGATACATACAAGCTGTGGCTCGCTCCCGGCGGCGGCGCGGCGATCCGCCTCCATCCCGGCAAATAGGCCGTCGCTAGACGATATTGTTGACCGCGCCGCCGGGCGACCAGAGCTGCGCGGCGAGCCGGTGCAGCGCGCGCGACAGCCCGCGCCGATCGATCGTGCCGCCCAGTGAGACGCGTATCGCCCTCGGCGCGCCGGGACCGACTGCGAAACGGTCCGACATCACGGCTGAAAGCCCGTCGAGCGCGAGCGCGGCGGCAAGCATGTCGGGGCTGGTGTCTTCGGGAAGCGGCAGCCAGAGGTGGTAACCTTGGGGATGCGCGGCATAGCGCGTCTCGCCCAAAACCGTGCGCGCAAGTTTTTGCCGCCATATCGCTTCCTTGCGGACCGCGTCGACCAGCCGGTCAAAGCTGCCGTCGGCGAGCCATAGCGAAACCATCGCCACATTGAGCGGCGGCGCCATCACGGCGCTTTCATGCTGGCATGACGCGAGCTGCATGGCCTCGGCCACCCCCGGCGCCCGGACAAAGCCGACGCGCAGCGCGGGCGAAATGATCTTGGCCGCGCTCGCAATATACCAGCTGATCTCAGGCGCGAAGCTGGCGATGGCGGGGATCGGCGTATCGGGCAGCAGGCCATAGGCGTCGTCCTCGATGATCCGGACGCCTGCACCCTGCGCCCAGGCTGCGATATCGCGCCGCTCCTCGACCGCGATCGTTGCTGTGGTGGGATTGTCGTTGGTCGGAACGACATACAGTGCGCGCAATGGCGCGTCGGCGTGGGCAGCCTCCAGTGCTTCGGCGGTCATCTCCGCCAGTGGGACGAGCGTGACTCCCATGCGCCGCGCGGTCGCGGCAAAGCCCGGATAGACGAAATGTCCGCATGCGACCCGGTCGCCGGGCTTCAGGATCGTCGACGCAATGGCATGCAGGCCGTTCTGTGCCCCTGCGGTGACGATGATCTGTTCGACCGAAGACGACAGGGCGGTGCGCGCCAGCAGATCGGCGCCGGTCTCACGGTCCGCCGCCGCGCCGCCCGGCCGCTGATAATGCAGCCGCGCGAGGTTGTCGGTCCGGGCCAGTGTGGCGAGTGCCGAAGCCATCGCGTCGGTCAGGCGGCTTTCGACCGGGATTGGCGGGCTGTTCATCGCGATGTCGCTTTGTGCCGCGGTTGCGGCCTGGCCGGTACGGGCTTCTTCGCTGATAAAGCTGCCGGCGCGGCCGCGCGCGACGATCAGCCCGCGCTGCCGCGCGAGGTCATAAGCCTTGGTGACGGTGGTGAGATCGATCCCGAGCCGGATGGCGAGGTCGCGTTGCGGCGGTAGACGGTCGCCGTGCCGCAGGTCGCCGCGCGCGACGGCAGCGGCAATCGCGGTGGTCACCGCCTTATATTTGGGGCCCGCCGTGCCGGTGATGTCGGGCGTCCAGACATCATCCGCCACGCCGTTCGTCCGCTTCGTCCCTTTCGCGCGCATTCAGCTTCGCCCACAAATGCTCGGTCCCCGATTCCTGTGCCTTGTTCACATATTGCGACGCGACCAGCCAGCCCTTGATCGGCCGCAGCGGCAGCACGCACCCGATGACCATCACCGGGATCGAAAAGACCAGATGGATCCAGAGCGGCGGGCTGTAGACGATCTGCAACCACACGATCACAAAGGTCAGCGGAAAGGCGACGATGCATTGCGAGAAGAAGGCGGGACCGTCGTCGGGTGCGGCAAAGCTGAAGTCGAGTCCGCAATTGTCGCAACGATCGGCGAGTCTCAGCCACGAGCGGAACATATGGCCCTTGCCGCATTCGGGGCATTTTCCGTTCCATCCGGCCCACAATATCCAGCGCAGTTTTGCGTTGCCAACATCACCGCTTGTCATTCCTGCCTCCTAGGGGCGCATACATAAATACCATGCACAACTTATGTATGGTATGAAGGCGCGGAAAGAAATGCTATCATAACATATTAAAAACATTCATATAAATGAGAAGCATGAAAATATGCATGGAATATTATGCAATAATATCCATGCATATTGGATTGAGGGATGCGCCGATTTGAGGTGAGTCTTGTCCGGGCGACTGCCTAGACGCCATTTGGCGGGGCGATTGGCGCGGGGGCTCCATTCGTCATCGTTTACGCCGCTTTTACCAGTTCCGGTGCATGACATTGCCGAATGTTTGCGACTGGGGATAAATGATGGACAGCATGCGCGGACTGCTTTCGGGCAGCCACGACCAGGATGACGGGGCGATCGATGCGCCCGCGGCCGTCGGCGTCGACGAACGGCGGATGCAGGTGCGGGCCTATAATTACTGGGCTTCGCTGCTCGCCGACCGCGCTTATCCCTCGGTCGAGGACCTCGATCTCGACCGCGCCGATTTCGGATCGAATGCGGTGCTGCTCGATTTCACCGCCGGCGTGGAAAATCCCGGTATCGCCTTCCTCGGCGACAAGCTGCGCGAAGAATCGCAGATCGACGACGATGTTCATTATATCAGCCAGATCCCCGGCCGTTCCTTGCTGTCACGGCTGACCGACCATTATCTCCAGATCATCGCCAACCGCGCGCCGATCGGCTTCGAGGCCGAGTTCGTCAACGATCGCGGCGCAACTATCATGTACCGAGGTATCCTGCTGCCCTTCTCATCCGACGACGACACGATCGATTTCATCATGGGCGTGATCAATTGGAAGGAAGCGCTCCCCGTCGATCAGGCGGAGGAGTTGCAGTTGTCGGTCGAACAGGCGCTGCGCAGTGCGCCGCCGCTCACCGCGCCGGTGCCCGTATGGGCCGACGGCCCCGATTCGGAACATCTCGATCATGAAGTCGAGCGTGACGCTGCGCCGGGCTTTGCCGCTCTGGACGAAAGCGTCGCCATCACGACCGGCGCCGACATTGCGAACTATGACGACGCGGTGCCGGTCGAGCCCGGCGAAGAAGCTGAACTCGCCGACTGGCTTGCACTTGCACGCGAGACGGCCGAGCAAGCGATTGCCGCCGACAGCCGGAGCCGTGGCGCGCTTTATCAGGCGGTCGGCAAGGCGTGGGATTTCGCATTGGTCGCGGAGCAGCAGCCCGAAGCCTTCGCTGCCTTGCTGGACGATGCGGGGCTGGCGGTGCAGGATCGCGCGCCGATGACGCCGGTGGTGAAGCTGGTGTTCGGGGCAACCTATGACAAGACGCGTCTCGCCGAATATGCCTGCGTGCTTGGTCATGCGAAGGACGAAGGCGTCGGCCGCGGCGAACTTGCGGCCTATCTAGATCGCTATCCGGGCGGGCTCAAGGGGCTGGTCAAGGATGCGCGGGCGCGCCGCAAACCCGTCGACGATGCCGGTGAGCGGCCCGACGAAAAACTCGAAGCGCTGCGCCAGGCGCATCCCGCCCTGATTATCGAGCATGATGCCGGCGACTCCGAATTCGTCGTGCTGATTGCGCGTGCGATGCCCGGCGGTTGCATAGGCATCGTCGCCAAGGCGGCCGACGATCCGGCACTTGTCGCGAAGCTCGCGCGCAAGGCGGTCCCGATTACGTCAGCCGGCTGAGAGCGTTCACGCAACAGACAAACCAAAAATTGAAATAATTTAACGCGGACGCGCGAACGAGGCCTTGAGCCGCGCGCGCCACAGGCGCATAGGGGTCCGCAGCGAACGGGCCCCCGCCGATCGTCGGCTGGGATCCCCTCATTTTGTTCGGGATGCTGCATTTTATGTCTCAAAATTTGTCCGACACGCCGGAAACGGACACGACCCCCTCCACCGCCAAAATTCCCCAGAAAATAGCCACTGCCTATCTGGCGGCTTTGCGGGGCAGCGCGCTGCCTGGTGAGGGCGACGACATGGACAAGACGGCGCTTGCCGACGCGGGCGAGTTTGCGGCGCGCGCGTCGCTCGATCGCGCCGCCGAAACGCCGTCGCTGCTGCTGGAACCGATGGCTGCTGATGGCACCGACCGCCGGATGCGCCTCGTCATCATCAACGACGACATGCCCTTCCTTGTCGATTCGACATCGCAGGCCGTCGCGGCGCAAGGACTGGCGGTCCACCGCATCCTCCACCCCGTCGTCCCGGTGAAGCGCGATGCCAAGGGACATTTGCTGGAAGCGGGTGAAGGTCCGGACCGCGAATCGGTCATCTATATGGAGCTTGAGCGCGGCGATGCGCGGGCGCGTCGGCGCTTGCTCGATGGACTTGAGGCGGCACTGCGCGATGTGCGTGCCGCGGTACGCGACTGGCGGGCGATGCGCGCCGCAATGCTCGCCGATGCTGCGATGCGCGTCGAGGGTGAAGCTGCAGAATTGCTGCGCTGGTTCGAGGGCGGGGCGATGACCCAGCTCGGCCATGAATGGCGTACGCGCGATGGCAAGGTGCAGGATTCGCTGGGCGTCAGCGAGAGCGGTGAAAGCCAGCTCCTGTCGCCCGCGGCGCTCGAAGCCGCTTTCGCCTGGTTCGACAAGGGTGGCCAGGCCCCGCTCCTGATCAAGTCGAACCGGTTGTCGGCGGTCCACCGCCGCGTATTGCTCGACCTCGTTATCGTTCCCGAAGTGAAGGGCAAGACGGTTGAGCGCCTGTCGATCCACGCCGGTCTGTGGACCAGCGCGGCGCTGTCGGCGCCGCCGGCGAAGGTGCCGGTGCTGCGCGCGCAGCTCGAGGCGCTGATGGCAAAGTTCGGCTTCGATCCGACTGGCCATGCGGGCAAGGCGCTTGCCCACGCACTTACTGCGCTGCCGCACGATCTGTTGATCGCGTTCGATGCGGCGTCGCTCGAAGAGCTGGTGCTCACCTCGATGTCGATCACCGACCGGCCGCGGCCGAAGCTGGTAACGGTGCAGAGCGCGCTCGGCCGTCATCTGTTCGTGTTTGTCTGGCTGCCGCGCGACGAAGTGTCGACCGGCCGCCGGATCGCGGTCGAAGCGCTGCTCGTGCGCGAAGCGAAGGCGGGTGTCATCGGCTGGACGATGGTGCTCGAGGATGGCGGCGCGGCGTTGCTCCGCTTCACGCTCGATCTGCGCAGCGGCGGTGTCGTGCCCGACACCGAGGCGCTCAACGCGCAGCTCGAACAGATGGTGCGCGGCTGGCAGCCCGAGGTCGAGGCGGCACTCGCCAAGCGGGGCGACCCGGGGCGCGCGGCCGCTCTTGCGGCGCGCTTCGCGCCGACCTTCCCGCCCAACTACCGCAATCTCTATAATCCCGAGGAAGCCGCGCGCGACATCCTTCGCCTGCGCGACCTCGATGCCGAAAACCCGCGCAGCGTCCGGCTGGCACGCAAGAGCCTCGACGGCGACGACCGGCTGCGGCTCAAGGTCTATAGCGCGGCGGGTCCGCTCGCGCTCTCGGACGTTGTCCCCGCGCTCGAACATTTCGGTTTCGAGGTGCTCGAGGAAATTCCGACCGCGCTTGGCCAGAGCCGCGCGCCGGGAACCGAAGGCGATGACGAGCCGGCGATCGTGATCCACGACTTCACGCTGCGGCTGCCGGCCAACGTCGATGAGCTAGCTTTGCTCCCCTATGCGGAAGTTCTCGAAGGCGCGATCGCTGCCGTGCTCGATGGCAAGGCCGAAAATGACGCGTTCAACGAACTGGTGCTTACCAACCAGACCGATCCGCGTGCGATCGTCTGGCTGCGCGCCTGGTTCCGCTATCTGCGTCAGGGCGGATCGGCCTATGGCATGGACACGGTCGTCAGCGCGCTGCGCCATGCGCCTGCGCTGACCGCCGCGCTGATCGAACGCTTCTCGGCGCTCCACGATCCAAAGGCACGCGATGCGAAGCGTGCCGAGGCGCTCGAAGCCGACATCCTCGCGGGCTTTGCCGACATCAAGTCGATCGACGAAGATCGCATCCTGCGCCTGTTCCACGCGGTGATCGGCGCAACGCTGCGCACCAATGCCTTTGCACCCGCCGCCGAAGAGGCGCTGGCGTTCAAGATCGATTCGAGCCTCGTCCCCGGCCTGCCCAAGCCGCTGCCGTGGCGCGAGGTTTGGGTCTATTCGCCGCGGGTCGAGGGTATCCACCTGCGCGCCGGCCCCGTCGCGCGCGGCGGCCTTCGCTGGTCCGACCGCCGCGACGACTTCCGCACCGAAATCCTCGGGCTGATGAAGGCGCAGCGCGTCAAGAACGCCGTCATCGTGCCGACTGGCGCGAAGGGCGGCTTCTATCCCAAGGCGCTGCCCGACGTGTCGCTCGACCGCGATGCGTGGTTTGCCGAAGGCACCGAATGCTATCGCATCTTCATCCGCTCTTTGCTGTCGATCACCGACAATCTGGTGGCGGGCAAGGTCGTGCATCCAAAGGGCGTCGTGATCCACGACGGTGACGATCCCTATTTCGTCGTCGCCGCCGACAAGGGCACCGCGACCTTCTCCGACGTCGCCAACGCGCTCGCGATGGAACGCGATTTCTGGCTCGGCGACGCCTTCGCAAGCGGCGGCTCGAAGGGCTATGATCACAAGGCGATGGGCATCACCGCGCGCGGCGCATGGCTTTCGGTCCAGCGCCATTTCGCCGAAATGGGCGTCGATGTGCAGACCGACACGATCCGCGTCGTCGGCTGCGGCGATATGTCGGGCGACGTGTTTGGCAACGGCATGTTGCTGTCGAAAGCGCTTCAGCTGACCGCCGCGTTCGATCATCGCCATATCTTCCTCGACCCCAATCCCGATCCGGCGAAAAGCTGGATCGAGCGCGAGCGGATGTTCAATCTGCCGCGATCGAGCTGGGCCGATTATAATGCCAAACTGATTTCGAAGGGCGGCGGCATCTTCCCGCGCAGCCAGAAGAGCATAACGCTCAGCCCCGAAGTGCAGACGCTGCTTGGCCTTTCGGTGTCGGAAATCGATCCCGGCTCGCTGATCTCGGCGATCCTCAAGGCGCCGGTCGACCTGCTGTGGTTCGGCGGCATCGGCACTTATGTGAAGGCCGCGAGCCAGAATAACGCCGAGGTCGGCGATCCCGCCAACGACGCGCTGCGCGTCGATGCCGAGGATCTGCGCGTCCGCGCGGTGGGCGAGGGCGCGAACCTTGGCACCACGCAGGCTGCGCGCATCGCCTTCTCGGCGAAGGGCGGGCGGATCAACACCGACTTCATCGACAACAGCGCAGGCGTCGATTGCTCGGATAACGAGGTCAATATCAAGATCGCGCTCAACCGCGAGATGGCCGAAGGCCGCCTCGCGCAGGAGGCGCGCGACGCGCTGCTCGTGCGCATGACCGACGATGTCTCCGCGCTGGTGCTCGAAGATAACCGGCTGCAGGCGCTTGCGCTGTCGATCGCCGAAAAGGGCGGATCGGCGGCGGTGCCGTCGCTCGTTCGGCTGATGGAAACGTTCGAGGCCTCGGGCCGGCTCGACCGCAAGGTCGAGGGGCTGGCGGCGAACGACGAACTGCTTCGCCGCGCCGCCGAAGGGCGCGGGCTGATGCGCCCCGAACTTGCGGTGCTGTTGTCGACCGCGAAGCTTGCGTTGCAGGAGGCGATCGAGAATAGCGACCTGCCCGACGATCCGGCGCTCGGTAGCGACCTTGCGGCGGCCTTCCCGGCCGAGATGCAGCGTGATTTTGCCGGTGCGATCGCCGATCACCAGCTACGCCGCGAAATCATCGCGACGAAGATCGCGAACCGCATCATCAACCGCATGGGCATCGTCCATCCGTTCGAGCTGGTCGAAGAGGAAGGCTGCGCGCTCGGCGATATCGCCGCGGCGTTTGTCGCGGTCGAACGCTTGCTCGAAATGCCCGCGATCTGGGATGCGCTCGATGCAGCGAAGATCGACGAAGCCGTCCGCCTCTCGCTCTTCGCGCAGGCTGCCTCCGCGATGACGTCGCAGATGGCCGATCTGCTGCGCGTCACCCAGACGCTGTCGCAGCCGGGCCCGGTCGTCGCACGGCTCGAACCTGGGGTCGACCGCCTGATGACAGGGGTCGACGCGCTGCTCAGCCCGTCGGTCAAGCGCCAGTGGGACAGCCTGACCCAGCAATTGCTCGACGCCGGTGCGCCCGAGCCGCTGACCGCCGCGGTTGTCCGGCTGTTCAAGACCGACGGCGCGATCGGCATCGTCGACCTCGCCGAACGGCGCGGCGACGACGAGATTGCGGTGACCCATGCCTTCACCCATCTGGGCGAAGCGCTCGGGCTCGACTGGGCACAGACGCTGGCGGCGCATATGAGCCCCGCCGATCCGTGGGAACGCCTGCTGGTCAACAGCCTCGCGCGCGATTTCCAGCAGATGCGCCTGAGCTTCCTGGCCGGGCTGCCGAAGGGCGACCTCGACACGGCGGTGACCAAATGGCTCGCCGATCACGCGGCGCGGGTCGAGCAGTTCCGCGCGACGGTCGAGCGGGCGCGGACGATCCCGAACCCGAACGGCGCGATGCTCTCGCATATCGCAGGGCAGGCGCGCGGATTGCTGGGACGGTAATGCCGTTCCAGCCCCGCGTCGCGATCCTCGTCCCGGCGCCTGACTATTACGAAAAGTGGCAGCCCGCCTTTGCCCGCAAGGCGGCGGCGCTGACCGCTGCCGGGCTGATCGTCGAGCAACGGGAATGGACCGATCCCGGCGATCTGTCGGGCTATGATCTGGTCCTGCCGCTCTTCGTCTGGGGCTATCAGCGCGATGTTGCGGGCTGGTATGCACTTCTCGACCGGCTGGAGGCTGAGGCATTGCCGGTGGTCAATCCGGTACCCGTGCTACGCTGGAACAGCGACAAGGCCTATTTGGCCGAACTCGGCGCAAAGGGCGTTGCGGTGGTGCCGACGGTCGAGGTCGCCTCGCTTGATGGCGCGCGCCTCGCCGAGGCGCGCGCTGCGCTCGGGGCCGACGAACTTGTCATCAAGCCCGCGATCTCGGGCGGCGCCGATGGCACGCACCGCGTCGCACCCGGCACGCCTGTCCCCGCCGATGCGTTGGGCGAGCGCCGCCTCGTCCAGCCGCTGATGGCCGGCATATTGACCGAGGGCGAATATTCGCTCTTTTTCTTCGGCGGCAAGTTCAGCCACGCAATCGTCAAGCGCCCTGCCTCCGGCGATTTCCGCGTGCAGGAGCAGTTTGGCGGGCGAGAGACGGCGTGGGATGCAAATGATGCGGCGCAGACCCTCGCTGCGGCGGCGCTGGCGGCCGCTCCCGCCCCTCCGGTCTACGCGCGTGTCGATATGGTCGGCGACGCGGTGGGCAAGCTCCACATCATGGAACTCGAACTGATCGAGCCATCGCTGTTCCTGCATCATGCGCCCGACAAGGGCGCGGCGTTCGGTACTGCGGTGGCACGAGCTTTGGTGGGGTAGTCGAGATGACAGAGCGCGTTTCCGAGCGGTTGCTGGATCAGCGCATACGCAACCGGATCATCGAAGCCGTCGAAACCTTGGCAGATGGTGAGGCGGGAGTACGCGAAGCCGGATTCAAAAACTATTTCGAGAATTTCTACGACTGGATACCGCACCGCGACGATGGCGAATTTCCGGCACTCTCGACATTGACCAAAGCGGAAGAGACGATGTTGATCGAAGTCAGTCATGCACTGGATGAGGCATGCACCGACACGCCGCGCGACATGACCGACGATCAACTGATTTCGACGGGCTGGCCGGCGCGCATCGAGCCGATTGCGAAGCGGGTCTGCGATTTGATGGCCGAGCGGGGGCGGTTCAGTGAAGAGATCGAAGAGTTGGAGCCTTCCAAGCCTAGCTAACTAGCGTCCCGACCCCGCCACAACCACTGCCGGATCGCCGACGTCAGGTTCGGTGGGTCGTCGGCTTCCATCCGCTCGACGTCGATCCGCGCGACGAGCGCGTTGACAGGGAGCGCCTGCCGCGCGGCTTCGGCCTCCAGCGCGTCCCAGAACATCGGTTCGAGGCTGATCGAGGTCGGGTGACCCGCGATGGTGACCGATCGTTTGACCGGGGGATGGAGGGGGAACGTCATCGCCGATATGTAGCGGCTTGGCGCGCGACGGCAAAGCCGCCGCCGTGACGTCAGACGGGTTCGGCCGACTTGAGGTCGTCCGCCCCGCTGGCCGTGCCGATGGCTGCCGCTGCGCGACACCGGCGCCTAACCTTGTCGTCCGCTACGCGAACGCCTCGGTTACGCGCCTGCCATCGTCAATACATATGCTGCCCGCCATTGATCGACATCGTCGATCCGGTGACGAAGCCTGCGTCCTCGCTGCACAGGAATGCAACCCCGCGCGCGATTTCGTCGGCCTGGCCCAGGCGCCCGACCGGGATCTTCGCGACGATTTTTTCGAGCACCTGCGGCGGCACCGCGGCGACCATGTCGGTGTCGATATAGCCCGGCGCGATCGCGTTGACCGTCACGCCCTTCTTGGCGCCTTCCTGCGCCAGCGCCTTGGTAAAGCCGTGGATGCCCGATTTCGCGGCGGCATAATTGACCTGGCCATATTGGCCCGCCTGCCCGTTGATCGACCCGATATTGACGATGCGGCCCCAGCCGCGTTCGACCATGCCGCCAAATGTCGCTTTGGCCATGTTGAAACAGCCGCCGAGGTTGACGCGCATCACGTCGTCCCAGTCGCCATAGCTCATGCGGGCGAGGGTGCCGTCGCGGGTGATCCCGGCATTGTTGACGACGATGTCGACGGGTCCGAATTCTTCGGCGATTCGCGCGCAACTGTCGAGGCACGCCTGATGGTCGCCGACGTCCCACTTCATCGCCGCAATGCCGGTGCGATCGGTGAAAGCGCGCGCCTTTTCGTCATTGCCGCCATAGTTGGCGACGACGGTGACGCCCTGTTCCTGCAGCTTGAGGCTGATCGCCTCTCCGATGCCGCGGCTGCCGCCGGTGACGATTGCGATACGTGCCATATATACTGCTCTCCCACAGAGTTATGGCAACATGACTAGGCCGCGCGAGCGAGCGCTGCAAGTTTACCGGAACGTCAATCGCAAAGCTATTCAGGGGGTAGGCGGGGGGCCGGTGCCAGCTAGTTGCTCACCTGGACGCGCAGCTTTGAAAAGTCGCCGATGGCAAGGTCGGCCTTGCCGATGGTGACCACCAGATTGTCGCAGTCGCCGAACACCCGGCTCATCAACCCGCTGGTCGGCAACTCGATCAGCACCGCGTCGCGCTCTTCGTCATAATCATGGATGTGGCGAAAGGGTTCATGCCCCATTGCCGCCATCTCGCGCTCTGCAAGATCCTGCCAATAGGGTTCGTAAAAGGCGCGCGCCGGGGCCGAAAGATGGTCGGGACTGGCGCACCAGGCGTGTTTCGCGCGATCGAACAAGATCGTCTGATAGTCATGCACCCACAAATTCGCGTCGGCGCGGTGTGTCGTCAGCGGCAGGACGATCGTCTCGATCTGCGTGGCGCCGGTTTCAGGATCGACTGTCGGGACCGGCTTGGCCCAGCGAATCGCGTGCAGCGCCGCCATCACCGCGGTTGCGTCGCTGGGCGAGAAGGCCGCACGGGCGGCGCTGTCATGGACGATCGCGATAATTTCCTCGGCACGCTCGCGCGCTTCGACATTGATCGCGGCGCACCGTTTCAGTTCGGCAACGTCTTCCTCGTCGGTAACGGTCGGGGGCATGGTCTCTGGCATCAACCGGTCGAGCCGCATCTCTAGCAGCGCGACCATCGCGGTCATGCTGCCCCAGTCGAACGGGTGGAAGGCGGGGTCAGCGATGTCATAGCCGCGACTGTAGAGTGCGCTGCCCGGCTCGTTCGGATCGTTGTCGTTTCGCGGATCGGGTTCGCCGGGGCGAACCGCAACGAGGTCGACGGGCCATTCGGGAAAGGCGCGCGCGGCAAAGGACGCGAGATCGCCAAAGCCGAGGCCGCCGTGCGGGCCGAACCAGCCCTCGGGGTCGTTGAGCGTGAAGGGGGCGGCAACGGGCGCGCCGCCGTCGCGCAGATGAAGGACGCGCATGTCATAGTTGCGGCGGTGGATGAAGAAAGCGAGCGTGCCGTCACGCGGTCCCAACCCGCCCCACAGGTCGCGGGGCAGGTCGGCGCAGCTGATCTGCGCGAGGAAGTCCGCAGGCTGCCCGTCGATCTTCGGCCATTCCATGCCCGCGGGCAGCCGCGGACGGCCGCCAAGCCAGCTGTTCGTCGATATCGCGTCGCGCGGCGGAATTTGGGGAACAAGGCGCAGCGACACCTCTTCGGCGTGCGCCGTCTCGATCCGGTGCGCTTCTTCCTCGACCTCGGAAATCATCGCTTCCAACGCAATCTCGGCCGGTTCGACAGCCGCGGCGGGTTGGGGTTCGGGTACATATTCCGCCTCGGCCGGCATTTCGAACGGCGCTTTGCGGCTGATCCGCGCGAGCCGCGACGGGGAGATTTCGACCTCTTCCAGCTTTGGCTCCGCTCGACGCGACAGTTTCGGCAGACGGCTCTCACCCGGTGCTCGCGGTGGGCGCGGCGCGGCGGGGGCGGTGCGCGGACGGCGAAGCCACCAGATGGCGAAGACGACCGCCAGAAAGGCCAGCGTGGCCCCGGCCAGCGCCAACCCTGCCGATTCGAGCTCGTTCATGACGTACCTCCAAATTCGTGCCGGGCCGGGCCGTTTCGGCGCCGCGTCGGACCAATTTAGCGCATGGACCTAAACAGTTGGTAAGCGGCCGCGATTCAGAGCCATCCGGCCAGTTCGCGGCGGACGAGCGCCTGCAGCATCGTCATGCCGGGCGCATCGGCGTTGAGGCAGGGGAGGTAGGCGAAATGCCGCCCGCCCGCGGTTTCGAATTGCTGCTTGCCCCGAATCGCCAGCTCTTCGAGCGTTTCGAGGCAGTCGGCCGAAAAGCCGGGGGCGAAAATGGCGACACTGCGGCCTTCGCGGCCCAGCTGTTCGAGGCGGGTATCGGTCGCGGGTTCGAGCCATTTGGCGCGGCCGAAGCGCGACTGGAAAGCCACCTCGACCGGGCGGCCGAGCGCATCCGCCAGCAGGCGCGCCGTTTTCTGGCACTGGCAATGATAGGGATCGCCGAGCTGCAGCGTGCGCTCGGGCATGCCGTGAAAACTTGCCAGAAGGACATCGGGCGTGAAGTCGAGGGCCGCGAGTCCCGTCTCGACCGACGTCTTGAGCGCATCGAGATAGGCGGCATCGTCGTGATAGGGCGGCAGGAAACGAAGCGTTGGTTGCCAGCGCAGCGTCTTGAGATGCGTGCCGACGGCATCGACCACCGTCGCCGTCGTCGCCGCACAATATTGCGGATAAAGCGGCGCGATCAAAATCCGCTCGCATCCCAATGATTTCAACGCATCGATCGCCGCGCCGATCGCGGGTTCGCCGTACCGCATCGCATAGGCGACCTGTACCGTTTCTCCGAACGCTGCCCCCAGGGCATTGGCTTGCGTGCGCGTAATCGCGGCGAGCGGCGATCCGTCATCGGTCCACACCTGCGCATAGGCGTGCGTCGATTTCTTCGGCCGTGTGGTCAGGATGATGCCGCGCAGGATCGGCTGCCACAGGATTTGCGGAATTTCGACGACGCGGCGGTCGGACAGAAACTCCGCCAGATAGCGCCGCACCGACGGCGCATCGGGCGCATCGGGCGTGCCAAGGTTCACCAGCAGCACGCCGATGCGGGGCTCGACGGTCGCGGGATGGTCAGGGGGCAGGGTCACAGCGGGTGCGCCGACAGCGGAATCCGGCGGATGCGGCGGCCGGTCGCGGCGAACATCGCATTGGCGATTGCGGGGGCGACGACGGGCACGCCAATCTCGCCAAGGCCGCCGGGCTCCCGGTCGCTCTCGACAAATTCGACCAGGATTTGCGGGGTCTGCGACAGGCCGGGCAGACCAAGCTGGCCAAGTTTGCGCGCGGTCGCGACGCCGCCTTCATAGTCGGTCGTCGCGCCAACCGCCGCGGCAAGGCCGAAGATCAGCCCGCCCTCGATCTGCTGCCGCGCAATGGCGGGGTTCACCAGCCGCCCGGCGTCGACCACCGCGACCAATTGCTCGACCTGCAGCCCGCGCTCGCTTTGCCGTGCGGTTGCCATCAGCGCGATATGGCTGCCGCGCATCGAATGGCAGGCGAGCCCCTGCGCGGTCCCCGACAAGCCGCCCTCCCAGCCGCCGAGGCTGGTCGCGGTGAGCAGGCAGCGCGCGAGCAGCGGGGCGTTACCCAGCATCGCCATGCGATAGGACAGGGCATCCGATCCGGCGCGCGCCGCCATTTCGTCGACAAAACATTCGGTGAAAAAGGCGGTATAGCTGTCGGCATTGCCGCGCCAGCGCCCGGTCGGCAGGCCGATGTCGGCGGGGCAATGGTCGACCGCCATATGGCGGATCGCATAGCTGCTTGCCGCCCCTTCGACCGCTGCGGCATCCGCGCTGCCTGCGGCGGCGCGCTGCGCGACGTCGGCCGGCGTGTTGTCGAACAGCCGGTCGCGGACCTCATGGTTGGTCGGGGGCACCGCGATGCGCGTCACCAGCGCATCGATTCCGCCCGCCGCGTTGAGCGTCGCGGTCAGCTTCGCCCGCGCCGGCGCGCGCGGCGGCACGCGCATGATTTCTTCGGCGCGCGACCATGCGAGCTGGACCGGGCGGTTGACTTGCAGCGCGATGATCGCCGCCTGCACTGCAACGCTATGATCGAGGCAGGCATCGAACGATCCCCCCGCCATCATGGGGAACAGGGTGACGCTGGCGGGTGTCAGCCCGGTTGCACGCGCGATCGCGTCGCGGCATTGCGCGGGTGCCTGCGTCGCGACCCATATACTCAATTTTCCGCGGTCGGGCGCGGCGGTCGCGGTGCGCGTTTCGATCGGGGCGTGCAGCGCGGGGGCGACGGCATATTCGGCGGAAATTTTTGTCCGCGCTTCCATCGCTTCGTCGACGTCGCCTTCGCTGACGATGCGATAAGCGTCGTCCTTGAGCGCCGCCTTCAACGCCTTGTCGATCCGGTCGGTCGAAATCGGCGTGCCTTCGGTCTCGAAGACAGGCGCGAAGCGGTCGAGCGCGCGGTTCGCGGCCCACCAGTTGCGCGCGACCGTCGCCACCCAGCGTTCGTGCGTGACGACGTGCAGCAGGCCGGGTGAGGCCAAGCCTTTCTTGCGGTCGATATTCTTCAGCCGCGTGGCGCCGAGCGGTCCCTGGCGGATCGCTGCGAACACCATGTCGGGCAGACGGATATCGCCGGCATAATTGGCCGACCCGTCGATCTTGGCCGGCAGGTCGAGGCGCGTCAGTTCCTTGCCATATAGCGGGTCCGAACTGCTGGCACGATAAACGGGTTCGGCGGGTGGTTCGAGCAGTGCTGCCGCAGCTGCGACTTCGCCAAAGCGCAGCTTTTTCTTGCCGAAGGTGACAAAGCCGTCCTGCGTGTCGCATTGTTCCCAGTCGGCGTCCCAGCGCTTTGCTGCTGCCATCATCAGCAGCACGCGCACTTGCGCCGCCGCATCGCGGCACGGGGCTTCGAACATCCGCACCGACGAACTGTTCGCGGTCAGCATCACGGCGTGGCGCACCGCCCATTCGCGCCGCGCCCAGCTGCGCACATCGGACACGAAATCGGGAACCCCCGCCCGCGGGGTAAAGACCGCGCTATCCTCGTCGACGAGCAATATGTTGGTATAGAGCGGGTTGATCGGCGCGGTTTCGACCGCGATCGTCCGCCAGTCGGCGCCGAGCTCGTCGGCCATGATTTGCGGCAACAGCGTTGTGACGCCCTGACCCATCTCGCATTGCGGGACGATCGCGCTGATATGCCCATCGTCGCCGATCTTCAGAAAGGCGTTAAAGACATGCTCGTCGGGGGCGGCGGTCAGATTGGGCTGATAATCGCGCGGCCACAGGCTCCATGCGATGGCAAGTCCGCCCGCCGCGGTCGCGCCGACGAGCAGCGAACGGCGGCTGACGAGCGGTGCGCGCGATTTGTTTTCCCCCACTATGTCGCGAATGCCGGCCATGCCCGCTGCTGATAGTCGGCGCGAGTCGGCGAGGCAAAGGCTTTTGGATCATCGTTGCCCTGGCGCAGGCGCGCCTATTTCTCCGAAAGTGCGAAATCGACGCGCACCGAAACCTGCGATTCGCTGACCCCAGGGTTGAAAGGCGGCGCCGCGGCGGACTGCTCGGCGACCGCGTAATTGGCGGCGTCGGCGGCGTAGGGCATCGGCGGCGCACTATCGCCGCCGTCGCGGATCGTCAGCACGCGGTCGATCTTGAGGCCGGCAGCACCGGCATAGGCATCGGCGCGCGCGCGGGCGGCGCGATAGGCGGCGGCATAGGCCGATTGGGTCGCCGCCTCTTGATCGGAGACGCGCAGCGTCGGCCCCGACAGCACATTGGCGCCGGCCTGCGTCGTCGCCGCGACGGCCTGACCCGCCTTGTCGACCGCACGCATACGCACCTCGACCTGGTTGACCGCTTCGAATTTGCCCTTGTTCGCGCCCCAGTCGATCCGGTTGACGGTCAACTGGCGCGTCTGGAGATCCTTGCCCGCGACGCCAAAGGCTTTGAGCGCCTCGGTCACTTTGGTCATCGTTTCGTTGTTTTTCTGCGTCGCGACCTCGGCCGATGCCGCAATCGTGCTCACCCCGGCGGTGAAGCGTGCTTCGTCGGGTTTTGTCTCGGACCGGCCGGTCGCCGATACCGACAGCAAGGTTTCGTCATGCCCGACACCGCGCGGGTCGGGCGCCTTGTCGCTGCACGCGCCGAGCGCGAGCAGGGGAAGCAGCATAAGGATCTGGATGCGCATGAACTTTCTCCCGTCATCGCTGTCCAGCGTATGACGGGTGGAACGGTTCCCTACCAGCCCCACGGCGCGGGCGGGGGTGTCACCGGTTTGGCATAATCGAACGCAACGCGGAAATGCCGTCCTTCGCGGTTCAGGCCATAGGTGAAGCCGGCGTTGGTGGTTTCGACCGACCAGATGTTGGTACTGGAAACGCTGCGGCCCGTGCGTTCGAACATCGCGATCGATTCGGCATCGACCGGAAATGTCTGCCGTGTTGCGCTGCCGTTGCCCGCCGTGTCGCCGCCGTAAAGCGTGACGTCGTCCGACGTGCCGTCGGCGTGGCGATGATCATGCTTGAGGCGGAGACCCGTTGCCGTCCGGCTGATGACCCACGTCCGCGACCGGTCCCAGCCGCCATCGGGGCCGGGCCCGTCGATGTGAAAGGGAATCTCGATGCGGTCCGATGTGCAATGGCGGATGTGCATTACCATCGCCTTGCCGCGCATATCGGCGTCGGCGTCCTGATCGCTCGCAAGGCGCCCGGCATAAGCCTTGCCGCATCGCGCCGAGAGCGCGTCGAAAAAGGCGTCCTGCGGATTTTTGCCGTGTGACGTGGTTGCACAGCCTGCGAGCGCGGTCGCGGCGAATAGCGCGAGTGCGGCTTTCACCGCAGCAGGCCGAGGCGGGGGATTTCGATCTTGGGGCAGCGATCCATGACCACGGACAGGCCCGCGGCGTCGGCGCGCTTCGCCGCGGCCTCGTTGATGACACCCAGCTGCATCCATACCGCTTTCGCGCCATGGACGATCGCTTCGTCGACCGCGGTGCCGGCGTCGTCGCTGTTGCGGAAGATATCGACGAGTTCGGCGGGCGGTTCGACATCGGCGAGCGTGGCGACGACGGGCGCGCCGTGGATCGTCTTGCCGGCATGGCCCGGATTGACCGCTATCACGTCATGGCCCTGGCGCACGAGGAAAGCGAGGACGCCGTTCGAGGCGCGGGCGGGGTTAGGCGAAGCGCCCACAACCGCGATACGACGCTTTTGCCCGAGCAGTTCGCGAATTTCGCCTTCGTCGTTGATCGCCATCATCGCCCCTTTCGTGTGTTCAGCCAGTCCGCGACCTTCGCCGCTATCGCATGAAACGGTTCGCCCGCCGGGTCGGTTCCGGCCGCCGGCGGCACGCCGCCGTCGCTTGCGAGGCGAATG
The DNA here is from genome assembly GCF_059415685.1 of Sphingopyxis sp. GW821-FHT10B01. NCBI lineage: Bacteria > Pseudomonadati > Pseudomonadota > Alphaproteobacteria > Sphingomonadales > Sphingopyxidaceae > Sphingopyxis > Sphingopyxis sp. GW821-FHT10B01. The sequence goes on from NZ_JBWKNS010000002.1 coordinate 965,991, forward strand.
CCCATCGACAGCGGCACACGGCCGAGGAAGTCGAGACCCATCGTCTTCGCCGCCGCTTCTGCGCCGCCGCTGCCGAACGGATCGCTGACCTCGCCGCAATGCGGGCACGCATAGCCCGCCATATTCTCGACCAGCCCGATGATCGGGACATCGGCCTGTTCGAACAGGCTGATCGCGCGGGTCGCGTCCATCAACGCCAGGTCCTGCGGGGTCGATACGATCACCGCGCCCGCGGGTTTGTGCCGCTGAATCATCGTCAGCTGGACGTCGCCGGTGCCGGGGGGCAGGTCGACGACGAGGGTGTCGATATCGCCCCAGCTGGCGTCGACGAGTTGTTCGAGCGCCTTGCCCGCCATCGGGCCGCGCCAGGCGATCGCCTGTCCCGGCGCCGCGATCTGGCCGGTCGACAGCATCGGCACACCATAGGCGTTGGGTACCGGCACCAGCTTCGATCCGCGCGATTCGGGCTTCACATTTTCGCTGTCCATCAGCCGGGGCTGTGAGGGGCCATAGATATCGGCGTCGACCAATCCGACCTTCACCCCCTGCCGGCGGAGCGCGACCGCGAGGTTCGCTGCGAGCGTCGATTTGCCGACCCCGCCCTTGCCGCTGCCCACCGCGATGATCGTCAGCGATTTCTTCTCGGCGGTCATCGCGATGCGCACCTCGCGCACGCCCGCCTCTGCGAGCAGGCCGGCGCGCAACCTGTCTTCCAGCGGCTTGCGCTCCTCGACCGCGAGCCCCGACACATCGAGTACGACGGCGAGCAGGCCCGAATCGTCGAGCAGGCGCAGCCCTGACGACCGCCCTCCGCTCAGTTCGGCGGCGGCAGCGGTCAGGCGGGCGATATCGGCGCTTTGTTCGGTCATGTCCGCGGCAGATAGGCATGATCCGCCCGTTTGCCAGCCATTTTCGCGCGCACCCCCTGTTAATCGCGCCCGCTGACCCTATAAAAGCCATATGAACGATAAATTTGACGGCAGCATGGATCGCCGCAGCCCGAGAGGATTGCGGCAATTTTTCCATCAGATCAGCCAGATGGCGAACAGCCCATGGGGCAGCGGCCCGGGCAAGGGCGATGACGACGGGAAGGGCGACGGCAAGAAGCCCGGCCCGCGCAACCCGTGGGTGACCCCCGATCCGGCCGACCAGCGGCGCGCGCAGAAACCGCGCGGCCCCTCGGCGCTCGATGAACTGCTGCGCAAAGGGCGCGGCGGTTTCGGTGGCGGCGGCTCTGGCGGTGGCAGCCAGTTCAATTTCGGCGATTCGGCAAAGCTCTGGAAATGGGCCATCCTCGCCATTGTGGTCATCTGGGTTCTTTTCTCGTCCTTCCACATCGTGCCGCCCGAAAAGGAAGGCGTGATCACCCGCCTCGGCAGCTATTCGCGGACCGTCGGTCCCGGCGTAAAGCTGACCTGGCCGGCCCCCGTCGAGCGCATCCGGCTCGAAGACGTCCGCGCGATCCGGACGATGGCGATCGGCTCGCCCAATGCGACCGACGAGAATTTCGTGCTGACGCGCGACCAGAGCATCGTCGACCTCGCGTATGAAGTCCGTTGGTCGGTGCGCGATCCCGAGCTGTTCTTTTTCCAGCTCGCCGATCCCGAAGGCACGATCCGCGAAGTCGCCGAAAGCGCAATGCGCGCGACGGTCGCGAACTTCGACCTCGTGCAGGCGATCGGCCCCGGCCGCGTCGAGATCGAAGCGCAGGTCCAGCAGCGGATGCAGGAATTGCTCAATCAGTATCGCGCCGGTGTGATGATCCAGGGCATCGCGATCCGTCAGGTCGATCCGCCGAGCCAGGTCGATGAAGCGTTCAAGGAAGTCACCGCGGCGCGGCAGGAACGCGAATCGGCGATCAACCTCGCCCGCGCCTATCAGCAGCAGGTACTGGAACGCGCGCGCGGCGACACATCGGCGTTCGACCAGATTTACGCGCAATATCAGCTGGCCCCCGAAGTGACCCGCAAGCGCCTTTATTATGAAACGATGGAGAATGTGTTGTCGAACGTCGACAAGACGATTGTCGAAGCGCGCGGGGTAACCCCCTATCTGCCGCTCAACGAAGTGCAGAAGCGCGCCAAGGCCGCACCTGCCGAAGCGACGAAGGGAGCCGAATGATGTTGGGTTCGCTCCTTCAAAATCCGGTGCGCCTGCTTGTCGGCGCCGTCGCCGTGCTGGTCATCCTGTCGCAATCGCTCGCGATCGTGCCCGAAGACAAGCAGGCACTGATCCTGCGCTTCGGCGAAATCGAGCGGACGGTGAACCGCTACAAGGAAGGCGAGGATTTCGGCCGCTCGGGCGCGGGTCTCGTTCTGCGCGTGCCGTTCACCGACGGCATCCAATATATCGACAAGCGGATCCTCGGCGTGAACATGGAGCGCCAGCAGGTGCTCTCGACCGACCAGCAACGGCTGCAGGTCGACGCCTTTGCGCGGTTCCGCATCACCAATCCGGTGCGCATGTACACCGCGATCCGCACCGAGGATAAATTGCAGGCGCAGCTTGCGACGATCCTCGGCTCGTCGCTGCGTAACGAGCTTGGCAAGCGGACCTTTGCGACCTTGCTGTCGCCCGAACGCGGCGCGGTGATGGACAATATCCAGATCGCGCTGAACCGCGAAGCGCAGAAATATGGCGCCGAGATCATCGACGTGCGGATCAAGCGTGCCGATTTGCCCGAAGGTGCGACGCTCGAGGCGGCGTACAACCGCATGCGCACCGCGCGCCAGCAGGAAGCGATCTCGATCCGCGCCGAAGGGCAGAAGGAAGCGCAGATCATTCGTGGTAGCGCCGATGGCGAAGCCGCGCGCATCTATGCCGCGAGCTTCGGCAAGGATCCCGACTTCTATGATTTCTATCGCGCGATGCAGAGCTATCGGCAGACCTTCCTCGGTGAAAACAACCAGGGTGGAACCTCGATCATCATGTCGCCCGACAATGAATATCTGAAGCGGTTCAGCGGCGGTTGACGACAGGACATGTGCTGAACCGCCCGATGAATAGAATGTGCAAGCGCCGTTCATGTTCAAATGGCGTTCAGCCACCGCGCCGCAGACAGCCGCGGCCGGGGTCCGAGAGTTTTTCGTAAGAGAAGAAGGAATTTCGATCGTGCGTTATGTTTATGGCATCACTTCGGCCTTGCTGGCGAGTGGCACTGCGCTGGCGCTGGTCACCCAGTCCCCCGTCGGCGCGCAGGTCGCGCAGAATGAAAAGAGCGAAATCGCCAAGGTCGTGCCGCGTTCGGGCGCACCCGAAAGCTTCGCCGATCTCGTCGAGCAGCTCCAGCCTGCGGTCGTCAACATCTCGACCAAGCAGGAAGTCACGCTCGGCGTCCGGCTGAACCCCTTTGCCGGGACGCGTGAACCGATCACGCAGGAACAGCAGGGCGGCGGCTCGGGCTTCCTGATCTCGGCCGACGGTTACATCGTCACCAACAACCACGTCATTTCGGGTGGTCCACGCGGCGAGGCTGTCAATCAGGTCACCGTGACGCTGACCAACCAGAAGGAATATAAGGCGACGATCGTCGGCCGCGACGTCGCGTCCGACCTCGCTTTGCTCAAGATCGACGCGACCGGCTTGCCGTTCGTCAAATTCGCCGACAGCAGCAGGGCGCGTGTTGGCGACTGGGTGATCGCGATCGGCAACCCCCTCGGCCTCGGTTCGACGGTGACGGCAGGCATTATCTCGGCGGTTCAGCGCAATATCGGCTCTGGCGGCGCCTATGACCGCTATATTCAGACCGATACCGCGATCAACCGTGGCAACTCGGGTGGTCCGCTGTTCGACTTGCAAGGCAATGTCGTCGGCATCAACAACATGCTGATCTCGCCCGTCGGCGCGAACATCGGCGTCAACTTCGCTATCCCTGCCGATGCGGCGATTCCGGTGATCAATTCGCTGCGTTCGGGCGCGAAGATCGAGCGCGGCTATCTCGGCATCGGCATTGCGCCGGTCGACGAAGATCTGGCCGCAGCGCTCGGCCTGCCCAAGGATCGCGGCGAGTTCATCCAGCGTATCGAACCCGCACAGGCCGGCGAAAAGGCCGGGCTGAAGCGCGGCGACGTGGTGACCAAGGTGAATGGCAAAGAAGTCACGCCGCAGCAGACTTTGTCGTACATTGTTTCGAACACCAAGCCCGGCACGCGCATTCCGCTCGAGATCATTCGCGATGGCAAGCCGATGACGATTCAGGCGCTCGTTGGTACCCGTCCGCCCGAAGATCAGCTGGCCGGCACGAATTTCGATCCCGAGGAAGAACAGGCGGTCCCCGAGGATCCGACGGGTGCTGCCGACAAGGCGATCCAGGAAGAACTCGGCCTGTCGGTGCAGGTGGTGACGCCCGACATCGCGCGCGCGGTCGGCGTTGACGCCGGAACCAAGGGGCTTGTCGTCGGCGCCGCTTCGGCAAACAGCGACGCAGGCCGCAAGGGTCTGCGCCGCGGCGACGTAATCGTCAGCGTGAACCGGACCCCGGTCGCGACTAGCGAGGCGCTCGCAAAGGCCGTCGCCGATGCGAAGAAAGCGGGCCGCGACGCGGTGTTGCTCGAAATCCTGCGCCGCGGTGGTCCGTCGGGTTTTGTCGCGATACGCGTGAAATAGGCTTCGGCTTTATGCTCGACAAAAGGGGCGCCGCGACCTTCGGGTCCGGCGCCCTTTTTGTTTGCGCCCGGCGCCTCATGTTCATACTATGTTCCCATAATAACGAGTCGGGAGAAAGATGATGATTGGCTATGTGACGCTCGGAACGACGGATTTGGCGAAAGCGGCGGAATTCTACGACGCGATTGCCGCCGAACTGGACACACCGCGCATGATGGAATTCGATGGCTTCATCGCGTGGGGCAAGCCGGACGGCGGTGCGGGCATCGGCCTCACCCGGCCGTTCGACGGCAATGTCGCCAGCGTCGGCAACGGCGTGATGGTCGCGCTGCAGGCGAAAGACAAGGAACAGGTTCACCGCCTCTATGACATCGCGCTCGCGCATGGCGGCACGTGCGAAGGCCCTCCCGGGCCGCGTAGCGAGAGTTTTTATGCAGGCTATTTCCGCGACCCCGACGGCAACAAGCTCAACGCCTTCATCATGGGGTGAATAGGGTTGTTGGGGCTGTGAGCTTTGAATGCAGACCCTGCCTCTCCTTCTTCGTCACCGCGGGCTCGACCCGGGATCCACGGCGGCGCTGAAGCCATGGACTCCAGATCAAGTCCGGGGTGACGACGTTGGGGATATCCTCCCTGTCCCGAAGCGAGGGGGGATAGCGCAAAGCGCTGAAGGAAGGGCCTGTGGCGTGAGGTCACAGCCTCCACTACCGCCTCGCAGAGTGCAGGGCTGGATTTCCCGGCAATCTGGTCAGGTCCCGGGGGCAGAGCGACCTCAGCACTCCCCCTACCCACGGCTGCGCCGCAGAGAGGGTATAATGTCCGCAACCACCGGCTGCGCGCCTACGCCTCCCGCAACAAAGGCCAGCGTCCGACCCATTTTTTCGATCGCAATCGCTCGTCATAAATGCTGCGCTTCATTTCGACGAAATTGGTCGTCGGACGCAACACCAAGCCGAAAAGATCACCGAGGCCCAGGGGTGCCGCGACTTCGCAAAGCTCGTCACCATGGCGCCGGGCCGCAACGGCGGTCGCTGTCTCGGGCCAATGGCGCATCGCATCGACCGTTGACACATAAGGCGGATCGACATTGCGGCTGTGCATTCGTGCCTGATTTTTGACCGACCACATGACCGATGGCTCGCTTTCCGCCAAGCGGGCTTCATGCAGCCGGTCCAATGCTGGGTCGGTTTGATCGGAATCAAACCAGATCACATCGACATCGCCCTGTGGCGGCGATGGCGGACGCCCGTGCAGATGATCCCAAACCGCGTTTCTGATGAAGCCCGCTCCGATCCAGCCATCGGGCAGATCGAGCGTGGCAACCACCCCAAGGAGATGCCAGCGGCGTCGGTCGGCGCGCAGGATGGAAATGATCTCGGCGTCGGCTGCGCTCATCCGCCAGAAGATAGCGCGACTAGCTGCGGCTGGATATGGCCACAGCTTGGTGAACGCTTCAAACCGGGTAGGCGCATTTCGTGTGAAGTTCGCTGGTTTTCTCCCGCTTTCGGATTTCGTCCTGTGTACCGGTTTGCCGATTGCCTGCGATCACCCGCCGCTCTAACCTCAAGGCCTGATTACCAAGTGGAGGATTGCGAGTGAGCGACGTCAGCACGGCAAGCGAAATCTATATCGGCCTGGGCGGCGGCGGAGCAGCCGATGGCCCGCGGCAATCGCTCGTGCTCAAACGCGCGAACCGCCACGGGCTGATCGCGGGTGCGACCGGCACCGGCAAGACGGTGACCTTGCAGGGTCTCGCCGAGGGGTTTTCGGCGGTCGGCGTCCCGGTCTTCGTCGCCGATGTGAAGGGTGACCTTGCCGGCATGGCGATGGCGGGCAGCCCGACCTCGAAGATGCACGAGATTTTCGCCGCGCGCGCGGCCGAGATCGGCGACAGCGAATGGGCGTATCGCGACAATCCGGTGATCTTCTGGGACCTGTTCGGCGAACAGGGGCATCCCGTTCGCACCACCATTTCCGAAATGGGGCCGCTGTTGCTCGCGCGGCTGATGGGGCTCAACGAAGTGCAGGAAGGCGTGCTCGCGATCGCCTTTCGCGTCGCCGACGAGCAGAATCTGCTCTTGCTCGACCTCGGCGACCTGCAGGCGATGCTCGCCTGGTGCGCCTCGAACGCCGATGAGCTCACGATCAAATATGGCAATGTATCGAAAGCCACGGTCGGCACGATCCAGCGCCAGTTGCTGACGCTCGAAAGCCAGGGCGGCGCGAATTTCTTCGGAGAACCCGCGCTCGACATTCAGGACATGATCCGCTGCGACGAGAATGGGCGCGGCTATGTAAATATCCTCGCCGCCGACAAGCTGATGGCGAGCCCCAAACTCTACGCGACCTTCCTGCTCTGGTTGCTCAGCGAGATGTTCGAGACGCTTCCCGAGGTCGGCGACCCCGACAAGCCGAAGCTCGTCTTCTTCTTCGACGAGGCGCATTTGCTGTTCGACGACGCGCCGCCCGCGCTCGCCGAAAAGATCGAACAGGTCGTGCGCCTGATCCGCTCGAAAGGCGTCGGCGTCTATTTCGTGACGCAGAATCCGATCGACATTCCCGAAGATGTCGCGGGCCAGCTCGGCAACCGCGTCCAGCATGCCTTGCGTGCTTTTACCCCGCGCGACCAGAAAGCGGTGAAGGCCGCCGCCGACACCTTCCGCCCGAATCCGAAGGTCGATGTCGCGCGCGAGATTACCGAGCTCAAGGTCGGCGAGGCGCTGGTGTCGTTGCTGATGGCCGATGGCGCCCCGTCGCCGGTCGAACGCACTTTGATCAAGCCACCCTGCTCGCGTGCGGGCCCGATCGACGCCAAGGAGCGCGCCATCATCAAGTCGATCTCGCCGGTCGAGGGCAAATATGACACCGCCGTAAACCGCGAAAGCGCCGAAGAGTTGCTCGCCGCCAAGGCCGAGCAGGCGCAGGCCGCCGCCGTCGAAGCCAAGGCGCAGGTCGAGGCCGACAAGCAGGCCGCGGTCGCCGCAAAGGAAGAGGCCAAGCGTAAGGTCGCCGAAGAGAAGGAGCGGCTGCGGCTGGAAACAGCGGCGGCGCGCGAGGCGGCCAAGCCGTCGATGACCGAAAAACTGGTCCAGTCGGCGGCGCGGTCGGCGGCGACAAGCCTCGGCCGGCAGGTCGCGGGCAAGTTCGGCGGCCAGTTGATGCGCGGTATATTGGGCAGCCTGTTCAAATGAGCGAAGCCGATGCCGCGGCGATGGAGGCGAGCCTGCTCGCCGTCGCCGACGCCGGCATCGACATCCGCCACGCGCTGTTCGAGCGTTTCTTTGCGGCCTATCCCGACCGTCGCGCTGCCTTCCTCGTCGTCGATGCCTCGTCGCGGCGGATGACCGACGAGACGCTGCAGATGATGTTCGGGCTGGCGAAGGGCGAAAGCTGGGTCTGGCCGCTGGTCGCCGAACTCGTCCACACCCATCGGACCTATGGCCCGCTGCCGATCGCCGAATATGACGCCTTTATCGACATGACGGTCGTTGAACTGGGCACCGCGGCCGGGACGACTTGGAGCGACGACTGTGCCGCGGCGTGGCAGCGCCGCGCCGACGAACTGAAAGCGATGATCCGCCGCGCCCGTGCCGAATGGCAGGCAGCTTTGCCCGATCCGGCGACCGCGACCTGATCGGTTGCCTTTTGCCACTCGACTCGCGGTGCGAGTTGCGGCAGCTTCGTGGCCAATGACAAAACCGATATTGCCTGGAGAGGTAGCCGCCGCCGTCGTCGACCCTGTCGCATACGGCCAATGGGATCCGCTGCACGCGCAGCTTGCGTGGGCGCGTGCCAACGCGCCGCTGGCGGTCGCCGAGAATCACGATCACGACCCCTTCTGGCTGGTGACGCGCCACGCCGACATCATGGCGATCAGCCGCGATCCGCAGCGATTCGCGAACGGCATCCGCCCGACGGTGCTGACCAACCGCGACGGCGAGGCGCTGGCGCGCGCCGCGACCCCGAACAATGACGGCCATCTGATCCGGTCGCTGGTCCAGATGGATGCGCCCGACCATATGAAATACCGGCTGCTGACGCAGAGCTGGTTCATGCCCAAGAATTTGAAGATCGTCGAAGAGCGAATCCGGCAGATCGCGCGCGAGACGGTCGATCATATGCTCGATCAGGGCGGGACATGCGATTTCGCGCGCGATGTCGCGGCGCATTATCCGCTGCGCGTGATCATGGATATATTGGGGGTGCCGCCCGAAGACGAGCCGCGCATGCTGATGCTGACGCAGCAGCTGTTCGGCCCGACCGACCCCGAACTCAACCGCAGCCGCGAGGCGATCACCAGCGCCGAACAGGCGATCGCGATGCTCGATTATGTCATCGCCGATTTCACCCAATATTTCGGCGCGCTCACCGCCGACCGCCGCGCCAACCCGCGCGAGGACATTGCGACGGTGATCGCCAATGCGACGATCAACGGCGAGCAGATCCCCGACCGCGAAATGTCGGGCTATTATATGATCGTCGCGACCGCGGGGCATGACACCACCAGCGCGTCGACTGCGGGCGCGATGATGGAGCTGGCGAAGAATCCGGCACTGTTCGAACGCTTCCGCGATGCGGGCAGCGACAAGGCGGGGCTGATCGAAGAAGCGATTCGCTGGACGACGCCGGTCCAGCATTTCATGCGCAGCGCAAAGGAAGACGTCGAAATCGGCGGGCAGACGATCCGCGCGGGCGACTGGCTGATGCTCAACTATGTCTCGGGCAACCGCGACGAGGCGGTGTTCGGCGATCCCTTCGCCTTTGACCCCGACCGCGAGAAGAATCAGCAGATCGCCTTCGGCTTCGGCGCGCATGTCTGCCTCGGCCAGCATCTCGCGCGCATGGAGATGCGCATCCTGATGGAGGAATTGCTGCCGCGGTTGAAAACTATCGAGCTTGCGGGCGAACCGGCACGCGTCGAATCGGTCTTCGTCGGCGGATTGAAGCGCCTGCCGATCCGCTTCGAGGCGAGCTGAGCCGATTCCCGAGCGCGCGCATCACTGCATCCTGCAGTGATGGAACAAAATTCCTCTCAGCCGCGTTCTACGCCGGCTGTAAAAGGAGTTTGCGATGATTCTCTGGAAAAAGGCTGCGGTCTCATTCGCCGCGATATCGATGGTCGTTTCGCCGGTGGCCGTTTCGGCTGCGCCTGCGCTGGACGGCGCCCGCGCCGCATCGGTTGTCGATGGCCAGAATGAACTCGAAGGAGCGAACTGGTTACCGATCCTGTTGGCGCTCGCGATCATCGCTGGCGGCGTCTGGCTGGCGGTCGATGGCGACGACGATCCGGTAAGCCCGTAAAATTCGCTAGGCCTTCTCGGCCGGAAAGAATTTTGCGACGACTTCGCTCGCCAGCCGCGCGGGGCGCAGCGTTTCGGCGTCGATGCAGCACCAGCTCGACTTGACCTCGGCAAGGACGTCCTCGCCGCGCTTGATGATCGTTTCGTAGAAGGCGCGCGCGCCCTGGACCTTTTCGAGGATGACGGTCGCGATGACCTGATCGTCGAGGAAGGCGGGGCGGCGATAGGTGATCTCGTGCTTCAGCGCGACCCACAGATGCGCCGCGACCGCGTCGGGCGGCGCGATATGGCGCCAGTGCGCGAGAACGGCCTCCTGCACCCAGCTGAGATAGTGGGCGTTGTTCACATGCCCCATGAAATCGATCTGGTCTGAGCCAACGGCGATGGCATGGTCGTGCGGAAGGGAAGCGGCGGTCATATCGTTTACACTAGTGTCAACTATATGTGACGGGAAGATGAATTTTCATCGTCGAAGAGATGCGGCACCGGCCCGCTCCCCCTCCCGGCCTCCCCAACGATAGTAGCCTGTGGGAGGCCGGGAG
>NZ_JBWKNS010000003.1:0-793716 GCF_059415685.1 Sphingopyxis sp. GW821-FHT10B01
TCAAGACCACCGAGCACGCCAGGACCCGCAACACGCGCCATCAAAGCTGACAATAATATGGAAAATGTCGTCATGCGGGGACAATCTCGCCAGCAGCGCCGCCCTGCGGATGGTTTGCCAAAATCCCTTGCATTCGTGGTGCGTTCAACCCCGACCTCCATTTGCTTAGTAAGCTAACTATATAGCTTGCATGTGCTCCAGGCAAGTGCCGAGGTGAACGGCCGACCGTGGCGAGGGGCTTCGTATCGAGACGGGAGGATCGAAACTTTGAATAGCGGATAAGACAATTTGAATATCCACTAAGGCAATATTTATACTTTGCGCGCAAAAGATGCAGTGGGGACCGGGGGGAACATATATGTTCAACGTTCTCGAATGCGTGGTCCATCAGCATGACCTGCGCCTCGTCTTGATCGCCGCGCTCGTCTGCATCCTTGGAAATATCTGTCTTTTCGTTGTACTTAACCGGTCGACGCACTGCGTCGACGTCCGCCGGCGCCATTGGCTGGTCGTCGCTGCGATTGCGGAAGGCGTCGGCGTGTGGGCGACCCACTTCGTCGCAATGCTCGCCTACCGGGGTTCGATGCCGATCCTGTTCGACGAGGGCCTCACCCTCCTCTCGGTCGCCATAGCGATCGGTTTTTTCTGGTGCAGCGTCCGCTGGCTCGGCCAAACACCCACCCCGGCGCGCTGCGCGGCCGCGGCGGCGGGTGCCGCAATCGGCGTTGCGGCGATGCATTTCACTGGCATGGCATCGATTATCGCGCCCGCACGGGTATCATATGCATGGACGCCTATCATCATCTCGGTGCTTCTGTCGTCGCTGTGCTTCTTCGCGGCGTTCCTAGCCTTCGCTCATTCCGCGGGCTGGAAGCGAGTCGCCCTGCCCGCGAGCTTTGCCGTTCTGGCCATCGTCGTCATGCATTTCACCGCAATGTCAGCCACGACGCTGATTCCCGATCCGACGCGCGGCGGCGCTTTTTCTGCAGCGGGCGGCCGCAACTGGCTCGTGCCCGCCATCGTTCTTGCCAACCTCATACTGATAGTGCTCGCCCTCACCGGATCACTTATCGACCGCTGGCTTACCGACGCGCACGGGCTCGCCGATGCAACGCTCGAGGCGCTGGCGATTACCCGCGATGACCAGATCATCGAAGTGAACGGGCGACTTTGCTCGCTCCTTGGTGTCAGCAGCGGGGCGATCATTGGCAGCAAACCATCCGACTGGTTCGTCGCAAGCGATGGCACGTCATTCGAGCCCCCGGACGGCCACTCCACCGAGGCGCGCCTGCGCAGCAGCAGCGATGACGACCATATATTGGAGATTGCGACGCAGACGATCGAGTATCGCGGCCGTCGCTGCAAGGTGCTCGCAATCCGCGACCTGTCCGACCGGAAGCGCGCGCAACGGGCGATCGAGCATCTGGCGTCACACGATGCCCTGACCGATCTGTCGAACCGGGCCCACTTCGTCCGGGCACTCGACACCGCGATCGCGAAAAACGAGCCCTTCTCGCTGCTCGCTCTCGACCTCGACCGGTTCAAGGCGGTGAACGACATATTCGGCCACGGCGCCGGCGACGAAATCCTGTGCCGTATCGCCGACATTCTCCGGTCGGCGGTGCGCGCCGACGACATCGTTGCCCGTGTCGGCGGCGACGAGTTCCTCATCATCCAGACCTCGGTTTCGGAACCGGACGAAGCCCGCAAGCTGGCCGGGCGCATCCTTGACATGCTGGCGATCGAAATGGACGTATCCCGCGATCCCATGGCGGTCGGGGTCAGCATCGGCGTTGCCCTGTTCCCGCAAGATGGGTCCCATGCCGAGGTGCTTCAACGCAATGCCGACACCGCGCTCTATCGCGCCAAGAATAATGGACGGGGAAGCGCAGCCTTTTTCGACCAGGAGATGGACGAGCTGGCGCAGGACCGCCGCGCGCTCGAACATGATCTGAAGCACGCCATCGCCCGCAATCAGCTGTATGTCGTGTACCAGCCGCTGGTTGCGACGGCCTTCGCTTCTGTCATCGGCTATGAGGCGCTGCTGCGCTGGGACCATCCCGAACGCGGCGAGATCATCCCCGACGACTTCATCCCGGTCGCAGAGGAAATCGGCGCCATCGTCCAGATCGGCGAGTGGGTGTTGCGCGAAGCCTGCAAGACGGCGGCACTGTGGCCAAAGAACATCTCGATCGCGGTCAATGTGTCGACGATCCAGCTTCAGGTACCAAACCTACCAGCCGTTGTTCGCGACGCGCTGTCGCAATCGGGGCTCGAGGCGAATCGGCTCGAACTTGAAATTACCGAGACGGCTTTCCTGCGAAACCGGCACAGCGCGTTGAAGGCTCTGCACGAAATCCGCGCACTCGGGGTACGGATCGCAATGGACGATTTCGGTACCGGCTACTCGTCGCTCAGCAATCTCAAGGCTTTCCCCTTCGACAAGATCAAGATCGACAAGAGCTTCGTCGCCTCGATTTCGGACGATGAGGCGGCGCGGTCGATCGTTCGCGCGATCGTCGGCCTCGGCCGAAGCTTCAATATGCGGATCGTCGCCGAAGGGGTCGAGACCGAAGCGCAGCGCCAGATGCTCCTCGACGAAGGCTGCCCACAGGCACAGGGCTATTTCTTTGGCCATCCCGCCAGTGATCCGTTTCAGTCACTGGAAACACCTGACGTCGATAGGCGCGATGCCGAAATGTAGCTCCTTGCCTGTCTGGCCAGATCCCGGCCCGACTTGCCTATACGGCCACAAATCCACTTAGAATACTAAATATGCACATATCAGAAATTCAATCAGTGATGTACAAACAAATAATCATTATATTTCATAGAACACTGTCCAACAATGCAACAACTTCTCCCATATTTCGATTTTTTGAGGCATGTTATTAACCTTATTCCATTATTAGACAACCACCCGGAAAACATAGTTACGTTTGAAGTACATAGTAGTAATTCAGGAGTTACCATGTCACAGAAAATGTTCATCCCGTTCGCCTGTCTTTCGACTGTCCTTTTCTCCGCTGCCCCGGCGCACGCCGACGTTACCGGGACCATCGACGCGACGATCACGCTTGAAGCGGGCTGCATCATCAACGGCCAGAATTATAGCAACGGTGCCGCGGGCGCCGATTTCGGCACGTTGAACTTCGGCACCCAGAACACGCTCTTCACGCAGGCCGATGCGCAGGTGTTGAACGGCGCGACCGGGTTCACGATCCAATGCAGCAACGGCGTCGCTCCCACCTTGTCCTTCGACTCGGGTCAAAATGACGGATCGGGTGCAGGAGCAGGTGTCCACGCAATGAAGCATCAGACCGCGGCCGGGCAGTTCGTGACCTATAATCTCTATTCGGACGCGGGTCGCTCGGCGATCATTCCCGTTGGCGGAGACATTCTTCTGCCCAGTGACGGGTCGACGCAGACCGTCAATGTCTATGGCCGTGCGTTCGGCGAGCCCGGCCTTACCGCTGGTGTCTACACCGATATCGTTACGGTCGTCGTCGAACTTTAACCTCGGCCGGATGCCGCCATGGGCCGCGCCGCTCATTCAAAAGCCCCCGCGCTTTTCGCCGCAACGCTGGTGTTCCTGACGGGTGGATTTCCCAGCGCGCGCGCTGAAACGACGGCACAATTCGACGTCACGGCTACTATTGTCGCGGGTTGCCTAGTCGATGGATTGGGGAGCAGCGGCAACGCCGGAACGATCGGACGGCTTGATTTCGGCGTCGATTCGACTTTCTCGACCGCTACGCACACCGCGACGACAACGACGGGACAAGCGATCCACCTTCGCTGTACGCCCGGGGTTAATGTGATGATGAGCATCGACGGCGGTGGCCATGCGGCCGCCGGTGCGCGGCACCTCCAGCGCAGCGCTGATACTTCGGCGCGCATCGCCTACGCGCTATGCCGCGACGCCGCCTGTACCCTGCCCGTCGCGATCGGGGGGTCGGCCGCGATCCCCGTCAGCAGCGCAAACAGCGAGGATGTGCGCCTCCCGATCTTTGGCTCGCTCATACTGCCGGGAACACTGCCACCCGGAACCTACACCGATACGCTGACGGTCACTTTGACTTGGTGACCGCGATTTCAGGAGTGGCTCTATGAAACGTCCTTTTCTGCCTTTCGCTCTCCTGATCGTCGCGCTTGTCCTGCTCTTCGCTGCACCGCACCCCGTGGCGGCGCAGTCCGCGCCCGGCTCGATCCTGATCTGGCCGGTCAATCCGGTGATCGAGGGTGACGCCCGCGCCGCCGCGCTATGGCTCGAAAATCCGGGCAAAACGCCCGTTACGCTGCAGGTGCGTGTTTATAACTGGGCACAGCTGGACGGCCGCGATGTCTATGCCCCGCAGGACGAGGTTTTGGGAACGCCGCCAATCGTCAGCATCCAGCCCGGCGAGCGACAGCTTGTCCGCCTGACACGTACAACCCCGCCGCCGGCCGTCGCCGAAAAACCCTATCGCGTCATCGTCGACGAAATTCCAACAAGCGATGGTATCGCGGCGCCCGGCGCGGCGGTCAGTTTTCGCATGCGCTATTCGCTCCCGCTTTTCTCTTACGCGAAGACCGAAGCCCGCAAGAGCAAACCGCCGGTACCGGCCCCCGCGCTCGCCTGGCGCACCGGTTCGGGCTTCCTGGAAATTCGCAACAATGGCGCAGGACACGCACGCCTTACCGACGTCGCCTTCGCAGGAAGCACTGGCAGATCAGCCGTAGCCGATGGCTTGTTCGGCTATGTCCTTCCCGGAGCGACGATGCGCTGGCCCTTGCCGCCCGGAACAACGGTGTCGGGCAACCTCGTCGCTGCGGTAAACGGCCAGCCGAGCGCGTCCATCGAACGCTTCCCGGAATGATATGGCATGGTACGCGGGACCTTATCTCTGGCACGCTTTCATTGGGCATGGGCGCCGATCGCTGCGCTGGTCGGCCCGGCGGTTGCGCACGCCGCCGACAGCAGCGGCACAAACGGCACACATTACGCCGGATATGCCGGCCTGCCTCCGCCGCCTCAGCACGCCGATCTGGCGTCCGATCAGCGGCTCGAACTCGAACTTTTCGTCAACGGTATGCGGACTGGGGTCATCGCGCCGGTCGTCAAGCAGGGCAATCGGTTTCAGCTTCGCGCCGAGGAGTTGCGCCGTGCGGGACTGTCGTTCCAAACACCCAGCGAAGCGCTTTTCCTCGACGAACTCGACGGGGTGCGCGCCGATTATGACGCACCGGGCCAGCAATTGCACCTGACGGTGGCGCCGGAATATCTGCCCACACAGCGCATTGGCGCCGATCGCCGCGATTTCCAGCCCGCGAAATACGATACGGGCGCGCTTCTCAATTACGACGCTTACGTCAGCGGCGGCGGGGACGCAAAGTCCCAGGCGTCGCTATGGCACGAGGCCCGCGTCTTCGGCTCCGCCGGCATTTTTTCGACGACGGGCGTGCTGCGTACGGGGAGCGGCAACCACTATACCCGCTTCGACAGCTATTGGCGCTGGTCTGACGAACGGACGATGACGACGATCGAGGCGGGTGACGTTATCACACGGACGCTGCCGTGGGCGCCCGCAGTTCGACTGGGCGGCATCCAGGTGTCGCGCGACTTTTCGGTGCGCCCCGATATCATCACCTATCCGCTGCCCGAATTCGCCGGCAGCGCCGCGCTGCCCTCGACGGTCGAACTGTTGGTCAACGGCCAGCGGGTAGCGGGAAGTCAGGTCAACCCCGGCCCCTTCGCGCTCGACACGCTGCCGCCGATCAACGGCTATGGTGAGGCCAATCTGATCGTCACCGACATGCATGGCCGCAGCGTCGCGGCCACATTGCCCTTCTATGTCAGCAACGCGCTCCTGCGTCCCGGCCTGACCGATTATTCCCTAGCCGTCGGAGCCTTTCGCCGAAACTATGCCATTCGCAACTTCGACTATGACGGGATCGCGGCAAGCGCATCGGCGCGCCATGGCGTGACCCCCGGGCTGACCCTCGAGGTGCGGGCAGAAATCGCCGACGACATGCGCCTTGCGGGCGGAGGCACCGTCGCCAAACTCGGCAATTTTGGGACCGTGAGCGCAGCCTATAGCCGAAGCTTCGGCGATGAGGGCAACGGTGGCCAGTTGACGCTCGGCTATGAATATCAGGCACGCGGCTTTTCAGTCACACTGCGCCATGTCCGGCAGGACAGCGATTATGTCGACCTCGGGCTGCTCGACCGTCCGAATCGCGGCGGCTGGGAACGGCTGACCGCCGCAACCGCCAGTATATCGCTCGCAGAAGCTGGGACGCTCGGCATCGGCTATTTCGAATTCCGGAAAGAGCACGGCCGCGACGCTCGCCTTGCCAATATCGCCTGGGCGATCCCGCTGTGGCGCGAAAGTCGGCTGCACGCGACGCTGTCCCGCGAGTTTGTCGAGCGCAACTGGTCGGGCGCTATGACGTTGAGTGTTCCGCTCGGCGGCGGAATGCTGAGCGGAGGCGTCGCGCAGAGCGAAAACGGACGCACCGGCGTGCGTGCCGACTATTCGCGGTCGGTTCCCAGCGAAGGAGGTTTTGGCTGGAACGCAAGCGCGGTCAGCGAAGGCGGAGACAGCCCCTTCCTGCGCGGCGATGTCGTCTGGCGCACCCGGCCCATGCAGCTCCGCGCTGGCGCCTATGGCCGCGACGACGTCACCGGCTGGCTCGGCGCAAGCGGGTCGCTCGTCATCATGGACGACGCAGTGTTTGCCGCCAACCGCGTTTCCGACGCCTTCGCGGTTGTCAGCACGGGCGAGGCAGGTGTCCCGGTACGCTATGAAAATCAGCTGATTGGCGAGACGGATCGCAGCGGCCGGCTGCTCATTCCTGCAGCAAGCGCATATTATCTGGCGCTCTACGACATCGACACGCTGTCGCTGCCTGCCAATGTGAAGACCCCCGTCGTCCGTCAGCGCGTCGCGATCGCCGCCGGCCGCGGCCTTGTCGTGCGCTTTCCCGTCGAACATCTGACCGCGGCACGGGCGACGATCAGGAACGCAGACGGCGAGCCATTGCCCGCCGGTGCGCCGGCGACGATCAACGGCACGGCGACAACCTATGTCGGCTGGGATGGTCTGCTCTTTATCGAAAGCATTGCGGCCCGGAATGACGTGGAAGTCAGCCTTCCCGACGGCACGACCTGTCACGCCCGCTTTGCCGCTAACCCGAAATCCGACGACATTATCGATCTGGGGACCCTTACATGCAAATCCTGACCCGCATCGCATGGGCTCTCGCCACGCTGGCCGCTTCAACGCTCGTCCCCGGCGCCGCCAACGCCGCCTGCACCACCGCGACAACCAGCACCGATCTCGGGAGTCTCAGTTCCTATACGGTCGCGACGACGCCGCAGCAGGGCAGCGGTTCGGCAGGTCTTTCATGCGACATCCTGCTCGCCGCATTGACCGCCCATTATGTTGCGCTGCGCGTCGACGCCTCGACCTTCCAGCTAACCGGACCGGGCGGACAGACGATCCCCTATGTCGCGTCGCTGACCCCGAACGGTACGCCGCTGACGATCGGCAATTTCGAGAATTTGTCGTCGCTCAGCCTGGTCAGCCTGTTTGCGGGTTCGAACAGCAGCGTTCCGATCTATTTCCGGACCCCCTCGACGCCGGGCCTGCAGGCCGGCACCTACACGGGTTTTCTCGACCTCCGCTGGTATCATTCGGTCTGTACGCTGGGTGTCGCAGTCTGCCTCAGCTATTCGAACAGCCCAGGTCTTGTGCGGCCGCTGCTCGGCACGCCCTCCAACTGGGGCAGCGGGACCGCGGTGCGGGTCAATGTCCAATTGACCATACTCAACGACTGCATCATCACCGCGCCCAATGCCACATTCGGTTCGGCGCCGCTGGTGGGCAGCTTCAATCCCGTCACCCGGACCATCCTCATCCGCTGCAGCGCGGGGGCGGCCTATACGGTCGGGCTGAACGACGGGAACAACCCTGACAACGGCGTGCGGCGCATGCGCAGCGGCGCCAATTATCTGCGCTACGAAGTCTACAAGACAGTTTCATCGACCGACCGCTGGGGTTCGATCGGCACCGCCCGTCGCAGCAGCGCCAGCGCCGACACCAACGCCGGCATTTATGATTCGGCGACAACGCAGGGCTATACCTATCGCGCAGCTATCCTTCCGGGCCAGACGACGCCGCCCGCGGGCAGCTATAGCGACACGATCAATCTCGAGGTCGCCTTCTGAGCAACGACGAGTGCGATCGATCAAGGGCACCGACCCGGACCGATTGGCTAATGCTCAGGCAAGAAGGGGTTCCTCGCTTCGCCGATCCCCCCTGACCTCCTCGAGAAGCCCGGCGCGCTTTGCGACAATCGTCGGGACGAGCGCCTGCCCCGCGACATTGACTGCGGTTCGGCCCATGTCGAGGATCGGGTCGATGGCAAGCAGCAGGCCGACGCCCTCCAGCGGAAGCCCCAGCGTCGAGAGCGTCAGCGTCAGCATGACGGTGGCGCCGGTCAGCCCCGCCGTCGCTGCCGACCCCAGCACCGATACCAGAACGATTAGCAGATAATCGTCGATCCCGAGCGCGATTCCATAGAATTGCGCCACGAAGATCGCGGCGATGGCAGGATAAATGGCCGCGCAGCCGTCCATCTTGGTCGTCGCGCCGAGGGGAACGGCAAAGGCCGCGTAGGCCGCAGGAACGCCAAGTCGGCGTTCCGCCACCTCCTGCGTTACGGGCAAGGTCCCGATCGACGAGCGTGATACGAAACCCAGTTCGATCGCTGGCCAGGCCGCGCGGAAGAAGCGCAACGGCGACAGGCCGTTCGCCCAGAGCAGTGCGGGATAAACAACCGCCACGACAAGGAACAGCCCCGTATAGATGGCGACGGCGAACTGGCCGAGCGAGCCGAGCGCGTCCCAGCCGTAACGCGCAATCGCGTCACCGATCAGCGCCGCAGTCCCGATCGGCGTCAGGCGGATCACCCACAACAGCAGCCGCTTGAAGATGGCGAGCACCGACGCGTTAAAGGCAAGGAACGCCTCGCCCGCAGCGCCGACGCGCACCGCCGCGGTACCGACCGCGATGGCGAGTATGATGATCTGCAGCACGTTGAAGGACAGCGCGGTGGATGGCGCGCCGTCCGCGAGCTTGGTCGAGACGGTAAGGCCGAGAAAGTTGGCGGGAATGAGCCCTTTCAGGAAATCGAGCCAGCTCCCCGCCGTCGACGGCACCGCGGCCGCCGACGGATCGATCCCGGTGCGGAAACCGGGTTCGAGGATGATGCCGAGCGCGATCCCGATCAGTACCGCAATCAGCGCAGTTGCCGCAAACCAGAGCAACGTCTGCACGACGAGCCGCGCCGCATTCGCCAGATCCTTGAGCGCGGCAATCGACGCGACGATCGCCGTGAACACGAGCGGCGGAACAAGCGCGCGCAGCAATTGGATGAAGATCGAACCGATCGTCTGCAAGCCTTCGCCCAGCGCGCTTCCCTCGCCCAGGCCTCGCGCCCAGAAACCGAGCGCCACGCCCAGCGCCAGGCCGATCAGCACCTGGACGCCGAACGACGGCGAGCGAAGCGACCGGACTGCCGTCACCAGGTCAGCCCGACGCGCGCATAGAGATATCGGCCGTTAAAGCCGAAAGGAGAGTAGTAGGGAAAGCCGACGACACCGGTGCTGTTGAGCGCGGCGGGCGTAGCGTCGGGATAGACGTCGAACAGGTTGCTGGCACCAACCGCCACCTGCGCGCCCTTCGTCGGCGCATAGCGCAGCTCGAGGTCGGTGACGACATGCTTGCCGGTCAGGATGTCGCCAGAACCGTTCGCCGCTGTGCCCGGCTGATTGACCTCGCCATAATAGGTCGCCCGCAGCGTCGCGCCGAGTGCATCGCCCGACCAGTCGATCGCACCCGTCACTTTTTCGCGCGGCGTGCCTTCCTCGATCGTGGCGAGACGGTTCCGCCCGAAGAGCGGCGGAGCGGGGTTGAGAACCGCGGTCGTGGTCGGAATGCGCAGCACATCGACGTCGTTGAAGTTGGCGGCAACGGTGAAGTCGAACGTCCCGACGCTGTCGGTCCGCGCCTTGTAATTCGCGACGACATCGACCCCGCGTGTCCGCGTCTTGAGCCCGTTGATAAAGAAGCGCGCCGCCGGCACGTTGAACGGCGCGAGGATCGTCGCGACCTGCGGGCTGAAGCTCGCCTGGATATTCTCCGAAAGCGCGAGCTGGTCGCGGATCTTGATCTGATAAGCGTCGACCGTCAGGCTGAAGCCGCCTGCACGGATAACCGTGCCGACCGAGAAGTTGGTCGACTTCTCCGGCTCGAGCGGCAGGCCACCGAGCGCTATCGCGACGGGGCTCACCGACGGGAACTGCCCAGTCAGCACAGGCGAACCGTTCTGAATCACCGAGGAGACCGAAGTAAAATACTGCTGCTGCAGCGACGGCGCGCGAAAGCCCGTCGATGCCGTGCCGCGCAGCGCGAACCAGTCGGTCGGGTCGAAGCGCAGCGACACCTTGCCGTTGGCGGTCGATCCAAAGTCCGAATAATCCTCGACGCGCCCAGCGAGGCCGAGAAGCAGCGACGGGGTGAGCTTCGCCTCGACATCGACATAGGCACTGGCGTTGCGGCGGCTCTTCTCGATCGCATTCAAAGGCGAGAAGCCGCCGAAGCCCTGTGCGCCCGGCGCCTGACCCGGGATCGCGCCGGTCAACGGATAATCATAGGATGCGCGTTCGCCCGCGGTGATCTTGTAGCCCTCGCGGCGGCCCTCGACGCCAAAGGCGACGTTCAGCTCTTCGAACACATCGAACCGGCGCGACACATCGAGTCCCAAGACCCACTGGTCATAGGCGACCGCGCCGTCGTAGAAGTTGGTCGGCGAATTATTGCCATAGGCGTAGTTCGCTGAATTCAGCGTCCGGAACTCGATGCGGTTGCGCCCATAGCTGAGGTTCAGGTCGACATTCCATTCCCCGATGTCGCCGCGCAGCCCGATCGCCGAATTGAGATCGCGCGACTTGGTGTTGATCAGCGGCAGGAAGCCGTCGGGCCAGATCTGCGACACCGCCGCCGCGGCCGCGGGAAGCCGCGGGAATGCCGCGCTCTTGCTGTCGCGGTTCTGATAGCCCGCCCAACCGTAAAGCTCGATTCCGTCGGCAACCGGCGTCCCGGCGTTGACCCACAGCGAATATTGTTCGACCTCGGGATCGCCGAAGCGCCCCGTAACGCGGTTCGGGGTCACGCGCGGGTCGAAATCTGCGCGATTGGTCGGCTTGCGATCGACATATTCACCCGAGATGGTGACATATCCTTCGTCGCCGAGCGCGATCCCCTGCCAGCCCGAAACGGTGAGTACGGGCTCGCCGGTAACCCTCCGGCTCCCGCGCGCGGTGTCGATATCGGTCGCATGGAAGCCATAGGTCGCGGATACGCCGCCGCCTTCGCGCGCTTCGCGCAACCGGATGTTGATCACCCCCGCGATCGCGTCCGACCCATATTGCGCCGCCGCACCGTCGCGCAACACCTCGATACGCTCGAGCGCCGAGGTCGGAATGGTGTTGAGATCGACAGCCGCCGAGCCGCGCCCAACCGACCCGTTGACGTTGAGCAGCGCCGACGTGTGACCGCGCGTACCGTTGATGAGCACCAGCGTCTGGTCCGGTGAAAGACCGCGCAACGTTGCGGGGCGGATCGCGTCGGTGCCATCGACCGCCGACGGGCGTTTGAAGTCGATCGATGGCGCGATCGTCGCGAGCGCCTGCCCCAGCTCGGTCGATCCCTGACGGCGAAGCGCCTCGCCGCTCAGCACATCGACGGGCGCCGGCGAGTCGAGCCGCGAGCGCCCCTGCGCGCGCGTTCCTGTCACGATGATCTCGTCGCCACCCGTGCTGTCGGCCGCGGCGACATCATTTTCCTCCTGCGCAGAGGCGGGTGCTGCCGTCACGACGGCAATGGCCAACAGGCTGGTGGAGACAAGACTGAAACGAAGCATGAGAGGTCCTCCTGAACGATAATTTTGTTTTGATTCCGATATTGAAAAAGGGCAGCTCAGCCAGGCTGCTTCACCGTCCGCAGATAAGGCTTCACGGTTGTCCAGCCGTCGGGGAACAGGGTCCGCGCTGCGGCGTCGTCGACCGCGGGAACGATGATGACATCGTCACCGTGCCACCAGTCGGCGGGGGTTGCGACCTTGTGCTTGTCGGTCAGTTGCAGGCTGTCGATCGTGCGCAAGATCTCGGCAAAATTGCGTCCCGTCGAGGCGGGATAGGTCAAGGTGAGCCGCAGCTTTTTAGCACCGTCGATGACGAGCACGGTGCGGACCGTGTTCGTATCCGACGCGTTCGGATGGATGAGGTCGAGCAGGTTGGAGACACTGCGATCGTCATCGGCGATCAGCGGAAAATTGAGTGCCGTTCCTTGCGTCTCGGCAATGTCGCCGGCCCAGGCATGGTGGCTCTCGACCGGATCGACCGAGAGGCCGACGAGCCTCACCCCGCGCTTCTCGAACTCGGGTTTCAGGCGCGCGGCGGTTCCGAGTTCGGTGGTGCAGACCGGGGTAAAATCCTTCGGGTGCGAGAAGAGCACGACCCAGTCATCTCCAGCCCAATCGTAAAAGTGAAAGGATCCCTCGGTCGATTCCTGCGTGAAGTCGGGGACGATATCGAAAAGCTTGAGCGACATGGGCGTTCTCCTGCGGCGCGGACAGTCAGCCGCGCGCGATATGGGGTTTCAGGATGGCAACGGCCGGTCGCCGGGGGTGCGGTAGAGGGGCCGTGGATGATCTAGCAGCCGCGCCCCCAGGGGCGCCGCTCAAGATTTCTTATTGAAACGGAAGAAAAACTATCATCTCAACTGATGAGATTGAGTTTGTTTCGCCGCATCACTTTCGCCCGCCCTCGGCCGCACCCAGCACGCGAAGAAAATTGCCGCCCCAGATCGCGCCGACCTGCGCCTCGCTGTACCCGCGGCGCAGCAGTTCGCGCGTCACATTGGGTGCCTCGGCGGCGCTGTCGAAGCCAATCACCCCGGCGCCATGATCGAAGTCGGTGCCGATACCGACGTGCTGCCAGCCAATACGCTTGGCTATATAATCGATATGGTCGACGAAATCGGCGATGCTCGCCTTCGAGCGCGCGGCGGAAATTTCGTCAAGGTAGGTGCCACGTCTGGCCTCGGGCAGCGCCTCGCTGCCGTCATAGGTCGAGGCATAATCGGCCGTAAGGCCATATTTTGCACGGATCGCCGCGAAACGCGCAAGGCTCGCGCGGTCCGGTAGCGTCAGATAGGAGGTGAAGGGCGTCACCTGTACGACCCCGCCCTTGGCCTTGATCGCATCGAGTTCGGCGTCACTGAGGTTGCGGCCGTTGTCGACGAGCGCGCGCGCCGCCGAATGGGTGGCGGCAACGGGGACGCGGCTGAGCGCGACTGTCTGGAGCAGTGCTTCAGTCGAAAGCTGCGACACGTCGATCAGCACGCCGAGGTCGTTGAGCTTTGCCACCGCCTCGCGACCGATCGGCGACAGCCCGCCATGCTCACGCGCCGGCTCGCCGGGTTGCGGTCGTGAGGAATCCGCAAAATCATTATGTCCGGCATGATTGAACGCAAAAACCCGCACGCCTTCGCCATAAAGCCGGTCGATCTGTGCCAGATCCTTGCCGATCGATCGCGCATTCTGAAAGCCGATGAGGACCGCGATCTTGCCCTCGCCGTTCAACCGGCCGACATCGGCGGCGCTGAGCGCAAGGCCGACCCGATCGGGGGCGGACGCGGCGAAGGTCTTGATGCGGGCCAGCTTCTCATCGGCCTCGCGCCGCGCCACGGCGATGCCGGCCGCGTCGCGCGGCCCGGGTCCCACCGCCACAGCCAGCACGATCGCATCGACGACGCCCTTCTCGAGGTGCGGCAGGTCGGCCCGCGAGCCGCCATCGGCAAGATAATAGCGTTTCGGTGTCGAGGGCAGCAGGACATCGGCGTGGCTGTCGAGCACCAATATGCGATCATGGATCGCGGCGGCCTCGGCGCCGGTCTGCGCCTGCACCATCGCCGGCATCGCGAACAAGGTGCCCGCCAGCAGCGCGGCTTTCCATTGTCCTGTCATGTAAAATCTCCTGTGACACCCGTCTGGCCGCGGTCGGCATCGAGGAGTGGAGGTCCGGTTCGGCCGCTTCGCGCCTCCCGGTCGACCGGGCACAGCGCCGCGTGGACCGCTTACGCGCCGCTGATACTGTTCTGCTCGCGCGCCTGAATGACACGGCTTTTCGCGGGAACATTGTGAGTCAGCCAGACGTTGCCGCCGATCTCCGACCCGGCACCGATGGTCACGCGGCCAAGGATGGTCGCACCGGCGTAGATCACGACATCATCCTCGACGATCGGGTGGCGCGGAATGTTGCGCACCATCACCCCCGCGTCGTCGGCGGAAAAGCTCCGCGCGCCGAGCGTCACGCCCTGATAGAGGCGCACGTTGCGCCCGAGGATCGCCGTCTCGCCGATCACGACCCCGGTGCCATGATCGATGAAGAAACTGTCGCCGATCTCCGCACCCGGATGAATGTCGATCCCCGTCTTGTCATGCGCCACCTCGGCGATGATGCGCGCGACAAGTCTGGCACCGTCGACGTGCAACTGGTGCGCGAGCCGGTGATGGATGATCGCGAGCATCGAGGGATAACAGATCAGTACCTCGTCGACACTGCGCGCGGCAGGGTCCCCTCGCCACGCCGCCTCGACGTCGGTGTCGAGCAGGCGGCGCAACGCGGGCAATCTCCGGGTGAAGGTGCTGACGATTTCACTCGCGCGCGCATCGACCGCATGGATTGTCTCGGCGGCCATCGCATAGATCAGCTCGAGCCGGACCTGTCCGTACAGTCGCGCGAGCGTCGTCTGCAGCGTCTGTTCGACAAAGACATGCTCGTTATGCGGACGCACGAAATCGGGACCGAGGCGCAGCGGATAGAGCGCACCGCACAGCGCACCGACGATTTTCCCGAGGTCGCCGCGCGACGGGAAGCCTTCGCTGCCATATTCGGCATTGTGCCCATAGGCGTCGCGCCACTCGCGGCGGATCTCGGCCAGTTCGGATGCGACCGCGGCGACGCCGTCGGTCAGTTCCGGCTGCGGGGCGTCGGCGGTGTCGATCACAGGCCGAGGCGCCGCCAGAATTCCTGCGCGGTCACGCCGCCGCCCTCGACCGGCGGTGACCAGGACGGATGAGGCAACGGCGGTTGCGCAGCGGAGCGTCGGCGGATCGGGGGGCGGGGTCGGTTTCGCATCTCGTATCTCCTTTTCACAGAAGCACGAATCCGACACGGGCCAGTCTTCGTGCGCTTTAGCCGTTGGTGACGCGGAGCAAGCTGACAGACATCAAAAGCCGCGAGATCCGAAGACCTGCCTTTTATCTACTTATTTGATTGAGATATGTCGTGCCAAGCTTTCTTGGCATCGCGAAAGGAAATATTTGGGCCGGGTCGCAAAACCCTGAGGGTGGTCTATGCGCTTCCCTCTACCGTCAGGGCGTCACGAAACCGGGCAAGCCGGGCGACCGCTTCGTCGAGGACCGCCGCATCCTTCGCAAAGCAAAGGCGCAGGATATGCCGCGGCCCCTCGCCTTCGAACAATGCCGATACGGGGATCGAGGCGACGCCTGCCTCGCGCACCGCTCGCTCGCTGAACGTCCGGTCGTCGAGCGCGACGCCCGATGCCGCAAGATCGATGCAGAGGAACCAGGTCGCCTCACTTGGCAGAATGACAAAACCGGCACCGGTCAGGCCGCGCGCCAGCCGCTCGCGCGCGGCCCGCCATGTGGCGCGTTGCGCCGCGAACCAGTCGTCGGGCCGGTCGAGCCCCTCAGCGACCGCCCATTGCAACGCTGGCGGCGTCGTAAAGGTCAGAAACTGATGCGCGCGCCCGATAGCGCGTGCGAGATCGAGCGAAGCGCACAGCCAGCCGACCTTCCATCCGGTGAGGCCGAAGATCTTGCCCGCCGACCCGATCTTTACCGTACGGTCCGCCATCCCGGGCATCGACTGGAGCGACCTGTGGCGTACTCCGTCGAACCGCACATCCTCCCACACCTCGTCGCATAGGGCGATCAGATCGTGGCACCGGCACGCATCGGCGATCATCGCCAGTTCGGCCTCGCTCGCGACCTTGCCGGCCGGATTGAGCGGATCATTGAACATCAGCAGGCGGGTGCGCGGCGTGATGGCCCGCTCGAGCGCCTCCGCATCATATCGCCAGTCGGGCGGGCTCAGCCCGACTGACACCGGCGTGCCCCCTGCTCGGCGGATGATGGGCGCATAGCTATCGTACGCCGGCTGGAAGAGAATGACTTCGTCGCCGGGTCGAACCAACGCGAAGAGCGACGCTGCGAGCGCCTCGGTCGCACCTGACGTGACGACGACTTGGTCACGCACAAGTTGCAGCCCCTGCCGCCGCAGATAGAAACGGCAGATCGCATCGCGCAGCTCAGCAACGCCGAAGGCGGGTGGATATTGGTTCGATTTCTCGCGCAAGGCGAGTGATTTCTCCGCCCCTGCGATGATCGCTATGGGGTCGACTGTAAAGATTGCTCAAGCTCGATAGCCGGAATCGCCGGACTGCGCTGCCGCCGACTTTCGGCGCGGCGACAACGAGTGCATTTCGGCGTCTGCAGCCTCGCTCGCCCCTCACAAAAAGATCGAATTGAAAAATTCCTTCAAGCCACTTGATTTGCTGGAAAATTGAGTCAATTCGAGAAACTCACCATAGAATAAGTTTCTATAATTGAAAATTTTGTCTCTGTTGGGGTTGATTTTTCCGATCAATCCGACTTTATAGAAATTCGCAAAGGCGAAGGCCGGTCGGGCCTGAAGGTGAAAACACAAAAAAACACCGGGCAGGCAGCAGAGCTTCGCCGTCCATTGGTAAAGGGGATATCTATGAAGGTCGTTCAATCCTGCTGGCTTGCCGGCACCGCACTCTCGATGCTGGCCAGTCTGAGCCCGGCCTATGCGCAATCGGGCGATCCGGCGGCCGAGACCGTTTCGGATAGCGAGATCATCGTCACCGGTTCGCGCATTCAGCGCTCGGGCTTCGATGCGCCGACGCCGACGACCGTGATCGGCGAGGCCGAACTGGCGCTGGGCAACCGTCCGAGCATCGCGCAGGTCCTGAACGACACCCCCCAATTCCGTCCCACCTCGAGCCCGACGACGACAACCGGCAACACGTCCAGCGGCGTTTCGACCGCCGACATGCGCGGACTTGGCGCCGTGCGCACGCTCACACTGCTCGACGGGCACCGCTTCTCGGGCGCCGCCGATCTCAACACCGTGCCGCAGAGCCTCGTCAAGCGTATCGACGTTGTCACCGGCGGCGCATCGGCCGCCTGGGGCTCGGGCGCTGTCGCAGGCGTCGTCAACATCATCCTCGACGACGATTTCACCGGCTGGCGCATGGGCGCCCAGACCGGCGTCTCGTCGCGCGGCGATGGCGCGCGCTATGGCGCCGACATCGCATGGGGCACGGACTTCGCAGGCGGCCGCGGTCATTTCATGGTCGCGGGCGACTATATGAATGAACGCGGCATCCTCAACCGCAAGAGCCGCCCCCAGCTCGAATCGGGGGTGTTCCTGCGCCCCGACAACCGGCTGGAACTGGTCAACGACCCCAATTCCACGCAGCTCTATAACGGCGGATCGATTCTGGGCCTCACCGGAGCTCCGTATAATCTGGTCTTCAATCCCGACGGGAACATCGGCCGATTCCCCTTCGGCAGCGTGACCCAGGGCGTTACGACCGTCGGCGGCGGCGGTCAGAACATCTTCGACTATGTCGCGGTCAGCACGCCCTATGAACGCATCAACGGCTTCGCGCGTGCCGATTTTGAAGTGACCGACTCGCTCAAGATCTGGGCCAATTTCAGCTACCACCGCATGACCGGCAACTATGGCTTCTTCCCGGAAACCCCGACGGCCGTGATCATGCCCGACAACGCCTTCCTGACGGCGGCGAACCGCGCCCAACTCGCCGCCGGCGGCGTCACCGGTCCGTTCATCCTCGGCCGCGTCCTCGACGATGTCGGCGCCGACAAGATCATGACGTTCAAGTTCAACCGCCGGAACCTCGAAGGCGCGATCGGCCTCGAAGGCAGCTTCGGCAACGGCTGGAAATATAACGCCTATTACGATCATGGCGAAGTCCGGATCAACCAGGGCCTCAACAACCAGCGGATCAAGTCGCGCTTCAACAACGGCGTCGACGCGGTCCTCGTGGGCAACACGCCAACCTGCCGCATCAACGCCGATGCTGACCAGACCAACAATGACCCCAATTGCGTGCCGATCAACCTGTTCGGCAATGGCAGCATCTCGGACAAGGCGGCGGCGTGGGCCTTTGGCGGATCGCATCTGATCGCCACCACCAAGCTCGACACGGTGGGCGCCAGCCTGTCGGGTCAGCCCTTCTCGACCTGGGCCGGCCCGGTCGATATCGCGATCGGCACCGACGCCCGCTGGGAAAAGCAGATCACCAACTATGTCGATCCGCTGTCGCTGGCGAACGCACTGGGGACGCTCAACTCGTCGGCGACCAACGGCAGCTTCAACGTCAAGGAAGCATTTGCGGAAGTGAACGTCCCGCTGCTCGACATCGCAGACGCCGTGAAGCTCGAAATCAACGGTGCCGCCCGCTATTCGGACTACAGCACCAGCGGCGGTATCTGGTCGTGGAAGACCGGCGGCACCCTGCGCGTCGTCAACGACCTGCTGCTGCGCGCCGTCTACTCGCGTGACATTCGTTCGCCCAGCATCACCGAGTATTTCCTCAACCGCTCGACCAATATCGGCAATGTCATTGACCCCTATCCCAATGCCGGCGGTGTCGTGAACCGGCCACAGAATAATGTGGTGGTCTATGGCGGCGGCAACCGGAACCTGACGCCCGAAATCGCCCACACGCTGACGCTCGGCGGCTCCTATTCGCCGCACTATATCCCGGGCTTCCGCCTGTCGGTCGACTATTATGACATCGACATCGACAATGTGATCACGACGGTAACCGCGCAGGATCTGCTCAACCAGTGCCGCGCCAACCTGCCGAACGATCCGACCTGCGGCGGTGTGGTGACGCGCAAGGTGAACGGCGACATCGAATCGATGACGAACACCTTCCGGAACCTCGCCAACTATCAGACGCAGGGCCTGGATATCGAAGCCTCGTACCGGATGGCACTGGGTAGCGGCAACCTGAGCTTCCGCGCGCTCGCCAACCATGTCTTCAACCTGAAGATCAACGGGACCGATGTTTCGGGCATCGTCGGCGGCGAAACCGCTTTCTCCACGCCGAAATGGCGCGGCAGCGCCACGGTAGCGTTCGACAATGACGATTTCGGCGCCAATGTGCGTGTCCGCTATGTCGATGGCGGCCTCTACAGCACGCAAAAGGGGCCGACCGGCGCGATGATCGTGAACAACAAGAACGGCAGCCGGACCTATGTCGACCTCGGACTGCAGTTCAAGGCGGGCGCGTTCACCCTGTTCGGCAACGTCAACAATGCCTTCGACGTCAAACCGCCGTTCACCCCCTATATCACCCCGAATTATGACGTCATCGGCCGTTATGTTTCGGGCGGCGTGAAGCTCAACTTCTAAGCCTCCAGTACAGGTAGTCCCGGAGAGGCAGCGGTATCGATGATATCGCTGCCTCTTTTTTTGCGCTGGCCTCGTCAGAAGGCGGCCCTGGATGAAAGCTGCGCCCGGCCGTGCCGGCGCTTAAAGCCGCAAAAGCCCCGCATATGCGCTCCGATTCTGTGTCGTTTGCGGCTTTAAGGCTTGTCTTCGCCGGGCTCGGAACCGGCTTAAAGCGACAAAATATACCGATGTGCACCGCCAAACTGTCTCCTTTGTCGCTTTAAGAGAAGTTTGCCGAAGTCGGCGATTTCAAAGAGCGGGCCAGAGCGATTTTTGTCGATCCGTCTGCGTCTGCTTTGGGGTAATGAAGAGCCATTGCCTTCTTTCGTCATCTTGGGTTGGATCCGGCCGATGCAGGGAGCGCGTCATCATTCCAAAGTTCAGGAAAGTTCAGCCCTGTACACGCCCCTGACGTGGACCGCGCGACCTGCTGGACGCGCCGGGCACGCCCCGCCGTAACCGCGGCAGTGACCGCTGTTATCCACCAAATGAAAGAGCCGGATGAAGGCTGACACAGCCGGATAATGTAGGAAAGGCCTATTTGAAGGCGACTGCTTTGGGGTGGGAAGCTGCCACTTGTGCACCCCGGCGAAAGCCGGGGCCCATGCGGAAACACGCGAGGTCCGCGTCAGGCTTCTGGACCCCGGCTTTCGCCGGGGCACACATCTCTATCGGCAGCAATCGGTCGACAGCGGACGCCCGGCAAATGCCGTTGCCGGCATATCCCGCGCAATCGCACTTGAGCCGGCCTTCATCGACGCGCGCGTCAGTCGCCCCGAGCGCCCCACGTCGGATCGACCCGCCGCACCGCGCGGTCGAGCGAGCGCAGCAACAGGGCGGCGGCCAGCGCGATCAGGGCGAGCATCGCGAAGAAGGGGCCTTGATCCATATGGCTCCACAGCATTCCGACGAGACCCGCCGACAGGCTGCCCGCAAAGGTTGCCAGAAACCACGTCGCAACCGTCGTCGCGCCGAGCCGTGGTGGCGCGAGCCGGGCAAAGAGTCCAAGGCCCGTCGGCAGGATCAGCAGTTCGCCGAAGGTGAAGACCGCAAAGAACATCACAAACCACAGCCAGGGCGCTTTCGCATCGCCGCTGCCCCATTCGACCGCGGCGAGCAGCATATAGGCGGCGGCGACGACCAAGGCGCCCAGCGCCATGCGGCGCGCCGGCGA
The DNA here is from genome assembly GCF_059415685.1 of Sphingopyxis sp. GW821-FHT10B01. Classification (NCBI taxonomy): domain Bacteria; kingdom Pseudomonadati; phylum Pseudomonadota; class Alphaproteobacteria; order Sphingomonadales; family Sphingopyxidaceae; genus Sphingopyxis; species Sphingopyxis sp. GW821-FHT10B01. Next base: position 20,823 of record NZ_JBWKNS010000003.1, read on the forward strand.
CGTATCTTTCCCGGCATCGGCGCGGCGATGCCAATAGGCGAGCAGCGGCGGCGTCATCAGCATGACGAGCAGCGGGTTGAGCGACTGGAACCAGGTCATCGGGATGGTGAAACCGCCAAGACCGCGGTCGAGGCCGGTATCGGCCCACAGCGCGACCGTATTGCCGACCTGCTCATAAGCGCCGCGGAACACGGTGACCGACAGTGCGACCGCCAGCAGCACCAGGAACGTGCCCTTGTGATCCGCCCAGCGCATCGGCGGCATGTCCGCCGTCGGCACGCGCGGCGGTTCGGGCGGCAGATAGCGCTGGCCGCAAAGATAGATGATGAGCCCGGCGAACATGCCGATCCCGGCAGCGCCAAAGCCATAGTGCCAGCCGTAGAGCTCGCCCAAGGTGCCGCAGATCAGCGGCGCGAGGAAACCGCCGATGTTGATGCCGACATAATAGACATTATACGCCCAGCCGCGCCGCGGATCGCCGGCCTTGTACAGGTCGTTGATCTGGCTCGGCAGGCTGGGAAGGAACAATCCGTTGCCGATCGCGATGGTCGCGAGCGCGAAATAAAACAGCGGCTCGAACGCCATCATGAAATGGCCGATCGCCATGATGGTGGCGCCGAGTACGACCGCGCGCCGCTTTCCGAGCAGGCGGTCGGCGATCACCCCGCCGACGATGGGCGTGAAATAGGCACAGGCGGTATAGGCGCCATAGACGAAGCTGCTATGCCCCTGCGTCAGCAGCAGCTCCTTGGTCATGTAATAGACCAGCAGCGCGCGCATCCCGTAGTAGGAGAATTGCTCCCACATATTGGTCAGGAACAATATGGTCAGCCCGCGCGGCTGACCGAACCATGTCGGCGCGCTCGCTTGCGTCATGCGTTGACGACCGCCCGCGCACCCCAAACCGCTTCGTCGCACCAGATCGTGCCATCACGATACACGACGCCGGGTGTCCGGTCCTGTTTCAGGAAGCTTGGTCCGTCGAGATCGACGAGATCGCAAAGCTGGCCGACGACAAAGCCCGGTGCGGCGCCGAGGCTGCTGCACACCATGCAACCGACCATCACGCCCAGCCCGGCTTCGCGCGCCGCGGCGGCGATCATCAGGCCTTCGGTCAGCCCGCCACACTTGTCGAGCTTGATATTAAACACGGCAAAGCGGCCCTTCAGCCCGGCAACATCGCCGAGCGTGAGCGCGCTTTGGTCGGCAGCGAGCGGAATCGGCGCGTCATAACCGTCGAGATCGGCCTCGCGCCCGCGCGCCAAGGGCTGTTCGATCAGCGACACGTCGGCGGCCACCATCGCGGCGACCAGCGCATCGAGATCGCCGATCGAAAAACCCTGGTTGGCATCGACGCCCAGCCACACGTCGGGCCGCGCCGCGCGGATCGCCTTGACGCGCGCGATATCGAGATCGAGTTCGCCGGTGAGCTTGACCTTGATCGAATTCGCGTCGCGATACGCTTTGGCATCGCCCGCCATCTTCGCGGGCTCGTCGGCGCCGACCGTGAAGGTCGTGCGCAGCGGCCGCGGCGCATCGAGCCCGGCGAGCGCCCAGACGGGCTTGCCCGCCCGTTTCGATTCCAGTTCCCACAAGGCCGCGTCGACCGCATTGCGTGCGCCGCCTGCAGGGAGGATCGATCGCAGCTCTTCGCGCGAGGGATGCGCCTCGATCGCGGCCCGGGCGTTCGCCAGCGCCGCAAGCATCTGTTCGAGGTCGTCGCCGACATAATAGACGCCGGTCGCTTCGCCCCGCCCGACATGGGCGCCGTCGTCGAGAGTGACGATGACGGCGTTCCGGCTGTCGAACACATGGCCCGAGATCCGGAACGGCGCGGCCAGTCGGAGCGGCTCGACCGAGACGCCCAGTTTCAGACGCGACATCAGTAATTCACCGTCATCGCTATCAGGCCGAAGGTCCATGCAACATAGAAGGGCATGAGAACGGCAAACAGCACAAGCAGCGCCCAGAGTGTCCGGAACCAGCCGCGCTTTTCCTGAGCGGCGGTGCGCAGGTTCAACGCCGCGAGTAGCGTTCCGCCAACGAGGATGATCAATCCGGCGATCTGGAGGAACCACAGCCACGGATCGTAGGAAGGCAGCGCCTTCAGCGTCGAGAGGCTGACGAGCCAGGCCGCGATCAACGCGAGTAGCAGCCCGGCAGCGACGCGGACGCCGCGATAGACGCGGAGCGAACGGCGCGAGAGCGTGAGCGGCGCCTTGTAATGGCGGCGGATCAGCGCCGAAACCGGCCACTGGAGCAAGGTAATCAACAGGACGCCGAGGCTGACATAGAGCGCGGGGATGATCCATGCCGAGGACTTCGACGCCGGTGCGCGATCGAACACCATGAAGGGCGAGATACCGTCGATGCTCCAGCGCACGACCTTGCCATCGACCACCTTCGCGGCGAGCCGGCCGTGACCGTCGGCATTATGCCAGACGAAGGGCGAGGTCTCGACCCACTTCGCCGGCTTTCCGCTGAGGTCGCGCCCGGCCGGAAGGATCAGTTCGCCCTTGGCGTTGACGCTGATCTTCACCTGACTGAGGAGCGAGGCGAGCGCGTAGAAATTCGTCTCTGCGCGGCGGCTGTTGAGCCAGTTTCCGACCAGCATTTTTGCGTGTTCGGCCGAGGTCTTTGCGTCGACGCGGGTGCCCGGCATTTCGTTGCCCGGAAGATAGCGATCGGCAAAATCCTCGAACAGCACGCGGCGAACGGGACCGACCGAAGCCGCCTCGCCCGTCGCGTTGAACGACATGTAAAGGCCGATATTCTCTTTGGTGAACAGGTGGAGCGCAGTGTGGAAGGCCTGCGTGTCGCCCAGATGTCCAATCACCTGACGGCCGTTGATGTTGGTTTCAAAGAAACCGAGCTCCATCCGGTTGAGCGGCGGCAGGATCGTCAGCGGCGTGTCGTGCATCATCCGTGCGGTTTCGGGCTTCATCAGACCGGCGCCCTGATTGAGGTGCGCGATCATGAACTTCGCCATATCGGCGCCGGTCGACGACAGGCCACCCGCCGGCGACGGACCGACGATTTCGAACTTGTACGGCCCGGTCGAAAGCTGGCGATAGCCCGTCGCCATCCACGGCGCAAACGCCTTGGGCAGCGGCTGGCGGAACGTCGACTGCGCCATGCCGAGCGGCTGGAAAATCCGCTGTTCGACATAATCGTCGAACGACATTTTCGATACACGCTCGACGATATAGCCCGCGAGCGCGGTGCCATAGTTCGAATAGGACGGGGTCGAGCCCGCTTCGTAAATACGGCTGGGAATGCCGCCTTTCACCAGATCGCCCAGCGGAATCTGGAATTTCGGATCGTCGAACATGGTCAGCTTGCCATGTTCCTCGAACCCCGACGTATGCGTCATCAACTGGCGCATCGTGACCGGCTTGCCATTCTTCAGCGGGATCTTGAAATCGAGGTAGATATTGACGTCGGCGTCGAGATCGATCTTTCCGGCCTCGACCTGCTGCATCACCGCGGTCCAGGTGAACAGCTTCGACACCGAACCGGGGCGGAAGAGCGTGCGCGCGGGATCGACCGGCGTGCGCTTGGCGGCATCGGCATAGCCGAAACCGCGCTGCGTCAGCACCTGCCCGTCCTTGACGACGACAACCACCGCACCGGCGAGATCGCCTCTGCGCAGCGCGAAGGGCATCATGCCGTCGAGCCAGTTGTCGACGTCCTGCTTCGTCAGATTTGCCGACGTCGGGAACACGGCGGGCGCGGACGACGCGGATTTTTGCGTCTCGGATGCCGGGGCGGGCGCCGTGATCGGCGCCAGCGGCGTGGCCGGCTTCGACGCCGCCGTCCCGACCATCATGATCAACGGCAACAGCGCAAACAGCTTGATCGACCGCATCTTCATTCTCCTGTCGTCCGCACCACGACGCCGCGTGCCATGACGAAGCCCATCGTTTCGAGGCTGCGCACATCGGTCAAAGGATCGCCCTTTACCGCCACGATGTCCGCCGACTTGCCGGCGGCGAGCGTGCCGATTTCCGTTTCGAGGCCGGTATGCGCGGCGCCCCAGACGGTGGCGGCCTTGATCGTCTCGAGCGGGGTCAGCCCCGCCTTGACCATCAGCGCAAATTCGCGGGCATTTTCGCCGTGCGCCGACACCGCGCTATCGGTCCCGAACGCGATGCGAACGCCGCTCTGATGCGCGCGGCGCAAGGCGTCGACCATGAGCGGCCCGACCGTCCGCGCCTTGGCGCGAACCGGCGCGGGCATCCAGTCGGCGGTTTCGGCCTGACGCACCACGGTGTCGCCCGCCAGCAAGGTCGGAACCAGATAGCTGCCCTTCGCCTTGAACAGCCGGATCGATTCCGCGTCCAGATAGGTACCATGTTCGACCGAATCGACGCCCGCGCGCAGCGCGGCGTTGACTCCGTCGGTGCCGTGGGCGTGCGCCGCAACCTTGCGCCCCAGCCGGTGCGCGGTGTCGACGATCGCGACCAGTTCGGCATCGCTCATCTGCTGGCCGAGCCCGGCCGCAGTGTTCGACATCACGCCGCCCGTCGAGGCGGTCTTGATGACGTCGGCGCCCTGCTGCACCGCCAGCCGCACCGCGCGCGCGCAGTCGTCTGCGCCCGAACACAAAGTCGGCGAGCGGAACAGGTCGATGATTTCCTGACGATAGCCGTGGACGTCGCCGTGCCCGCCATGCGCGGCGACGCCGCCTGCGGCGATGATCCGCGGCCCGATAACCTTGCCCGTCGCGGTGGCATCGCGCAGCGCGTTGATCGCTTGCGGATCGGACCCGAGGTCGACGACGGTCGTGAACCCGGCGCGCACCGTGCGCTTGGCAAAGACGACGCCGTCGAACGCCTGATCGACCGTCGACTTGGTCACCGCGTCGAGCCGGCTCGTCGGGCTCGATTCAAAGGTCAGATGGACATGGCTGTCGATGAAGCCGGGCATCACGAACTGGTCGCGCAGGTCGACAATCCGGCCCTCGCCGACAAAACCGTCGCGAATGGCCGCGATCTTGCCGCCTTCGACGACGATCGTCTTGTTGGTTTCCACCCGGCCGCTTGCCGGATCGGCGAGCAGCCGGCCGGCGTGGATATAGGTGGCGGTCGATGCCGATTTGTCCTGCGCCGCAACCGGCTGCACCAGCGCCACCAGCGCGAGGCCCGCGAATATCGTCTTTTTCATCTTGTCTCTCCCCTGTCCCGTTGCCGCTATCAGCCGACTTCGCGGCCCCAGATCGCTTCTCCGCACCATGCATTGCCATCGACATATTCGATCGACGGCGTGCGATCGGCGGCGAGGAAGATCGGCCCGTCGAGATCGACGATGTCGCAAAGCTGTCCGAGCACGAACGCGGGCGCCATGCTGAGGCTGGAGCCGACCATATTGCCGACCATCACGCCCAGGCCGAGTTCGCGGGCGCGTTTGGCGATTGCCAGCCCCTCGGTCAGCCCGCCGCATTTGTCGAGCTTGATGTTCACGACGTCGAAGCGGCCGACGAGCCCTTCCACATCGCCGAGCGTCAGGACGCTTTCGTCCGCCGCAATCGGGATCGGGCACTGGTAACCGGTCAGATCGGCTTCGCGTCCCCGCGCCAGCGGCTGTTCGAGCAATTTGACGTCCGCTGTAACCAGCGCCGCGACGAGCGCGTCGAGGTCACCGATCGCGAGACCCTGATTGGCGTCGACGCCGATCCAGCATTCGGGCCGCGCCGCGCGAACCGCCTGCACGCGCGCGATATCGAGGTCGAGGTCGCCGGTGAGCTTGAGCTTGAGCGCGCGCGCCTGCGCATAATCGCGGGCGCCCTGTGCCATCACGTCGGGATCGTCGGCGCCAAGCGTAAATGTGGTCCGAAGCGGGCGGGGTTCGGCGAGCCCGGCCAGTTCGCATACGGACACACCGCTGCGCCGTGCCTCCAGCTCCCACAAAGCGGCGTCGATCGCATTGCGCCCGCCGCCGGCGGGGAGCAGGCCTTGCAACTGCTCGCGCGTCACTCCGGCCGTCACCGCGTCGCGAATGCTTTCGATCGCGGCCGTCATCGCGGGAACATCGTCGTTCAGATAATAGACCCCCGACGCCTCGCCGCGCCCGACATGTTCGCCGTCCGAAAGCGTGACAACGACGACGGGTGCATCGGTGAAGACATGGCCCGAGATGCGGAAAGGCTTGGCCAGCGGAAAGGATTCGACCGCGAGATCGAGCGAGAGAGGAATATTGTTGGTCATTAAAATCTGTCCTTTATGAGCCGCGATCAGGGCGCGGTTGCCGCAGGTGCCAACGCGTTGGCGATCTGCGACAGATATTTGTTCCAGTCGAATGCCTGGCCCTCGGGTGTCCAGCCGAGGCGGACGATCACCGCATCCTGCGACGGGATCGCCGCCACGATCTGGAAGCTATGTCCCCGCGCCATCACGGTATCTTCAGGCAGGTCCGGGTAGAGTTTCCGGCGTTCGCCCTCGGCTTCGGCATGGTTCAGCCAGAGCTGCGCGCCATAGACCGGCCGCGGCGCGGCCTTGGTCGGCGCAACCGCAAAATCGAGCCATTCCTTGGAAAGCAATTGCTTGCCCCCCGCCTTGCCCTTGTTGAGGTGAAGCAGCCCGTAGCGCGCCCAGTCGCGCGCCGTCGCATAGGCATAGGAGCTGCCGACCTGCACGCCCGCTTCGTCGGGTTCGATCAGCGCGCTGGTCATGCCCGTGGGCTCGAACAGCCGCTTCTGCGCAAAGCGCGTCATGCCCTCCAGCGTCCCGCCGGTCGCGTGGAACACGATGCGCGACAGGATGTTGGTCGTGCCGGACGAATAGCTCCAATTCTTGCCGGGCTCGTCCTTCAGCGGCAGCGACGCCGCGAGCGCGCCCATGTCGCCGGCCCCGAACAGCATCTTGATCGAGTCATTGCCCGGGACATAGCTTTCGCTGAAGGCGAGGCCGCTCGACATCGTCAGCAGCTGGCGCAGCGTGATCTTGCCGCGCGGATCGCCCGCCCCCTGCCACTCGGGAACCGGCGCGGGTTCGTCGAGTTTGATCACGCCGTCATCGACCAGCATGCCGACCAATGTTCCCATGATGCTCTTGGACGCCGACCAGCCGAGCAGTTCGGTGTTGCGGTCGAAGCCGGGCGCATAGCGTTCGGCGACTATCGCCCCGCCCTGCACCACGACGATCGCCCGCGTGTCGGGATAGCCGCCCTTATTCTGCTCATCGAAGGCCGCCGTCACCGCCTTGTCGAGCGCGGCCCGGTCGAGCTTCGCTTCGGCGGCGGCTTCAAGCTTGCGGACCGGGGCGTCGCCGATTGGCCAAGGCTTCGCTGCGTTCCCCCGCGTGGGCTTGAGCCGTGCCGCCTGCGCGTCGAGCGCAGCGGTCGAAACATCACCGGTCAGCAGCGTGCAACCGGCCAAGGGCCGGTACAGCGCCGTGCGCGTCGCGGCGCCCGGCGCCGAAGCGGTAACGGTCCGCGCCTTGCGGTCGACCGCCAGCACGATCGTTTTCGTGAACGGTGCGAACCCATGGATATCGTCGCGCAGCACATCCGCCTCGGCACGCCCCGCCACAAAGATGCTCGCACAGGCGACCTGCGCCGACACCGCCGTCCCGAGATCGGCCGGGGTGGCAATCGAGGGAGCGGCGGCAAAGGCGGGGGCCGAGGCAGCGAGCGCAAGGCTCGTGCCCCAGAAGATCGAAACAGGCCGGATCATATTCCGTGTTTTCCTTGCCTTAAACGCCGCAGCTATGACGCAGTACGGCGCCGGCCTTGGCGCCGGTGTGCTTGCCGTTCGCAATTGTGACGACGCCGTTGACGATCACCGTTTCGATCCCCGTCGGCGACGCGGTGGGCTTTTCCCAGCTCGCAACATCGTCGAGCTTGTCGAGGTCGAACACGACGATATCGGCGCGCATCCCGTCGCGGATCAACCCGCGGTCGGTCAGCCCCATGCGCTGCGCGGGCCAGCCGGTCATCTTGCGCACCGCGTCCTCGAGCGACAGCACCGGGCGGCGTTTCACATATTCGGCGATGATGCGCGGGAAGGTGCCATAGGCGCGCGGGTGCGGGAGCCCCAGGGCGTCCATTTCGCCCGCTTTCTCCGACGCGGCCGCATCGCTTCCGATGCTGACCCACGGCTGTTTGAGCGCCGTCTCGATGTCCTGCTCGCTCATCATGAAATAGAGCGCGACCGAGCGGTTGGGCAGGCCTTCGAGCAGGATATCCCACGCCACATCGGCCGGATCGCGGTTCAGCGCCTTGCCGATCTCGGCGAGGCTCTTGCCATGATAGGGCTTGTATTTTTCGCTGAACCCGTTGGCGAGCCGGACGTTGGCGAAGCCGCCCGAGGCGTGGACGAGGTTCGACCAGCCGGGCATCGATCCCGCGGCGACCTCCTTCTTCATCCGCTCGCGCACCTTGGGATCGCGCAGCCGTTCGATGCCCTTCTGGACGCCGTCGGCCCACACCCAGCTCGGTGCGATGATCTCGAGACCGGTGCCGCCGGCGGTATAGGGATAAAGATCTGCCGCGACATCGACCCCGCGCGCGCGCGCCGCGTTGACCGCCGCCAGTGCCTGCGGCATCAGCTTGCCCCAGCCGGGCGCATAGGCGCCCTTGAGGTGGAAGATCTCGACCTTCACGCCGCCCTTTTCGCCGATCTCGATCGCTTCCTCGACCGCCTTGACCAGGCCTTCGCTCTCGTCGCGCATATGCGTGGCGTAAAAACCGTCGCACTGCGCCGCGACCTTCGCCAGCGTCACGAGGTCCGAGGTGGTCTGGAAGCTGCTCGGCGGATAGATGAGCGCACTGGTGATGCCGAACGCGCCATTCTCCATCGCGATCTTGACCTCGCGGCCCATGGCCTCGAGCTGCGCGGCGGTCGGCTGCCCGGCGCCGTCGCCCATCACCTTCACGCGCGCCTGCGTCGCCGAATAATAGGTGCCGTAATTGACCGAGATGCCCTGCTGTTCGAGCGTCTTGAAGTGCGCCGGAATCTCTGCCGCCTCCGCGGGCGGACCGCCTTCGCCGGCGATGACCGTGGTCACCCCCATCAGCAGCTTGTTCTCGGCCGCGCCATTTTTGAGCAACACGCGGCCCGACTGATCCATCATGTCGATGAAGCCGGGCGAGACATAGCGGCCCTTGGCGTCGATCTCCTTGGTGCCATGGCCCAAAACCCGGCCAATGCGGACCACCCGGCCATCCTTGACCGCGACATCGGCGCTGACCCACGGGCTGCCGGCGCCGTCGAGGACGCGCCCGCCGCGGATCACAATGTCATATTCGGGCGCCGGCGTGTTCGCGACGAGCAGCATCGGCAGCATCGACAAGGCACCAAAAAGGATCTTCCGCTTCATCATTCTTCTCCCTGTCGGCAGCCGGGGGCTGACGACTTTTGCTATCATTTCTTTGCGGCGGCCTGCGCATCGGCGCGCACCGTATCGACGACCTCATGCACAGCGGCGATCACGACTTCGGGACGATCGACCTGGATATAATGGGTCGCGTCGGGCACGATCTGCTGGCGCCCGCGGGTCGAAAAGGCCGCCTGCTCGGTGTGGAGCGTCTTCCACTCCTGCTTGAAGCGCGCGCCATCTTCGGCCTTCATGCTCAATCCCTTCAGTTGCTCGGGCGTCATCGGCGCCATCGCGGTCAGCACGATCAGCGGCCGGTTGCCGAAGCTGTGAACCGCGCGCGCCTGATCCATGGTGCGGTCGAAGCCGTCGAGTTCGGAGGCCGAACCGCGTATCGACGTGCTGGCATAGGCGGCCGATTTGACCAGCGCGTCGCCGAGCCTCTTGGTTTCGGCCGGGGTCCGGAGCTTCGGCTTTTCGCCGCGTGCAATGACGAAGCGGACGATGCCGGTCCACGCCAAGGCTTTTGCCGTGTGGATCAGCGTCGACGCGCGCTTGGGATGAACGTCGATGCTCACCACTTTCCCGAGCCGCGCAATCTGGTCGGGGTGCGACGGATCGACCATCACCAGCCCGGCGACCTGCTCGCCATATTTGCCGACATAGGTCCGCGTGTAGGGGCCGCCGATCGAGTGGCCGACGAGCACCAGCGGATCGGATATTCCCGCCCCCTTGAGCAGCTTGTGCAGATCCTCGGCCACCGCGGCGGCGTCCTGCGGCGTATCCTTGGCGTCGCTCCACATGATCCCGGCGCGGTCATAGGCACAGGTACGCGTGAACCCCGCAATCTCGTCGTGGACCAAGGTCCAGTCGGTCGTCCCGCCAGTGCCCAGCCCCGATTCCAGGATGACCGTCGGCGATCCGGTGCCGCGGCAATCGATGTGCATCTTGCGGCCGCCGATATCGACCAGCTTTCCGGGGGGAGGATATTTTTCCCGCGCATTCTTGCGTCCCAGCGCCTCGTAGATCGACCCGATCGCGATCAGCAACACCAGCAGCGCCAGAAGCCCCAGCAATATCCGCTTCGTCCAGCGCCGAACCCGCGCCCAACCCGTCACTTTTGTCATTTCGCGTTCCCCTGAACGGCGTGCTGAAGATCTTGTTCCCCGTTGCGAGCGCGGCCGCGAACCAGGCGGAACAGCCCGACGGTCAGAAGCGGCACGACATAAACGGCAAGAAAGGCGTATGAGAGGATCCGGTAACCGCTGGCGATCAGCGTCACGAGGCCGAAGCGATCGGCAAGGAACATGCAGCAGATAAGCAGCGCGGCCGCAATGCCGGCCCGTGCCCGCTTGCCGAGCGGCGCGCGGCCCCGCGCCCGGCCCGCAGCATCGACGCGCTCGTTGATCGCGTGCACCGACCCGGCGCCGCTTTCGAGCAACGCCGCAAAGATCATGAACTGGAACAGCAGGTGAAACAGCGGCATCTCGAGTTGCCGCAGCATGAAATCCGACGGCAGCGTCTCGTTCATGATGCCGGGATAGAAGGCGATCATCGCGACGAAGAAGAGGATGGCGGGGGCCATGGCGAGCGGCCCCGCGATCAAGCCTGCGACCACGGCATCGCGCTGGCTGGTCAGATGGCGGATCACCGGCAGGATCACGACGGCGCCGATGACATTGTATCCGGTATAGGTCAGCCCGCCGAGGATCCAGCCGTCCGACGGCGCCGGAATGGCAAAGCGTGCCGAGATCGCGTCACCGAAACTGCTCAGCGCAAAGACCATGAACAGCGCGTAGACAGCATAGAGCAGGAAGGAGACATATTTGAACAGGCCCTCGACCGATGCGTTGCCGAAGGTCACGAACAATGCGATCGATGCTGCGAGGAAGGCGGTTCCCGCGAGCGGCGGCCAGCCGAATATCGACGCGCCGATCTCGCCCGCCGCGGCGCCGAACACCGCGAGAACGAGCGTCACGAGCAGGACGTAACTGATTTCGAACAGGATCCAGCCGCGCCCGAGCAGCTTCTCGAAGAAGCTGCGATAGTCGAAGGCGCCGATCGCCCGCGCAAAGGCGAAGGTCGTGGCGCAAATAATGCTCCACAACAGCATCGCCAGCAGCATCGCCGCCAATCCGCCCCATGGCCCGCTCGGCAGGAAGAATTCCGCAAGCTCGCGTCCGGTGGCGTAGCCGCCACCGATCACGACGGCCTTGAAGGCGAAACCGGGCAACAGGAAACGCTGAAACCACGAGGATCCAGCCGCAGTCGCCGGGGCGGCCGCTGCACTCATGCGAGGCAGCTATCCACCAGACGGGCAAAGGCTTCGCCGCCGCGGATCGGGTCGGCAACCGGCAATCCCAACCTGCGGCTTTCTGCCGCCATCAGCGCGTTGGCCTCGTCTTCCCCCAGATGCGAGGTGTTGAACGAAAGGCCCGCGCAGCGGATCGCGGGGTTGGTCCGGGAGCCCAGCCGCAGGTTGAGGTCGATCGTGTCCTCGATGCTCGGCACCGCATAGCCGGGAGTCCCCAGCATTTGCTCGCGTCCGGGCTGATGGCACACCACAATCACATCGGGCTGGCTGCCGTGGAGCAGACCCAGCGACACCGCAGCATAAGCGGGGTGCAAAAGCGAGCCCTGTCCTTCGACCACATCCCAGTGCGCGGGATCGGCGTCTGGACTGAGCGCTTCCGCCGCACCCGCTTCGAAATCGGAGACCACCGCGTCCATCGGAATGCCGCCGCCCGCAATCATGATGCCGGTCTGGCCGCTTGCCCGGAAATCGACGTCGACCCCGCGATCGGCAAAGGCCCGCGAAATCGCCAGCGCGGTATATTTCTTGCCCAGCGCGCAATCGGTACCGACCGTCAAAAGCCGCTTGCCCGGCCGCTTGCGCCCGGTGCCGACCAGCAGCCCGCGCGGCGGATCGCGAACGTCGATCAGCTGGCGGCCAAGCCGCTCTGCCAGCGCCGCGAGACCCGGAACATCCGACAGCCGGACATGCATCCCGCTGACGATATCCAGCCCCGCCTCCAGCGCCTCGGTCAGTGCGGGAACCCAGCTCGCAGGAATGACGCCCCCGCTGTTGGCAACACCGATCAGCAGCGAACGCGCACCTTTCGCAACCGCATCGGCGGGCGTCAGGGCCGGCAGCCCGGTGCTGACCGTCGCGGCCGGCAGCGCATATTCGCCGACGCACTTTTCCGGCGCCCAGTCGCGAAGACCATAAGCCGTCTTCGCAAAGCCGCCTTCGGTCGTGTCACCGAGAAACAGCAGATAGGGCTGGGGCAATTGCAGTGCGCCAGCGGCAGTATCGAGGGATGTTTGAATGTTCACGTCTCTCACCAAAATCGGAAGGAGGAACGATCACCGCGCTATTGCGGCAACAGAATTCGGCCCCTTCGCTGTTGACCTGTACAGGACATTATTTTCTAATTTGGATAAATGCAACAAGAATGGAGAATTTTCTTCGATGGGCGGCGGGCGCGCACCGGATGCCGCGCCCGCCTCGCACGGATCAGAACTGGGTTCCGAAACCGATCAGGTGGAAACCCACGCCAATCCACAGGAGAACGACCGCACATATCAGCAGCACGAGGCTCCAGAATTTCGCGAACCGGCCGCGCTTGCCCGTCCAGACATGCCGGATATTCCAGAGCGCACTGCCCAGCAGACCGAAGAAAGCGATCGGGGTGGCGATCTGGAGCGCGATCAGCACGCCGTCGAGTTCGCCGCTGAGCGACGAAAAATCGGCCAGCAGCTTGGTCGCGAAGAGGAACCATCCGAGCATGACCGCGACGGCAAGCGCCGCAAAGCCGCGCGTTAGGCGGTAGCTTTTCCGTGCCGCGGGCGCGAGATCGGACTTCACACCATAGCGGCGGCGCGCCAACGCCGAGGCGGGCCAGGCAATCGCGGTGAGCAAGAGCGCGCCGAGGCTGACCAGCAGGGCCGGCGTGAGCCAGGCGCTCGACAGATGCCAAGGCACGCGATCGAACGCGATATAGGGCGACCCCGAATCGACGCTGAAACGCACGACGCGGCCATTTTCCACCTTGGCGGCGAGGCGCAGTTTGCCCCCCTGCTCGCGCCACACGAACGGCGCGATTTCCACCCATTTGCGCGGCTGTCCGCCGATACCCGACACGGCATTGAGCCGGATACCGCCGTCGCTGTCCAACGAGACTTTCGTCTGCCCGACCAGTTCCATCGCCTTGAGGAAGCTCGATTCCAACCGCCGCGTCTTGTTATAGGTGCCGACCATCATGCGCGCATGCTCGCGCGCGGTGGCGGCATCGACGCGGCCGTCGCGCTGTTCGGAAGGGAAATAGCGGTCGGCAAAGGCTTCGAACAGATAGGCGCGGATCGGGCCCGACACATTCTGTGTCCCGGCGGCGTTCATCGACATATAGATGCCGACCTTCTCTTCGGGGAATATCCAGAGCTGGCTGTGGAAATTGAGGCTGTCGCCGGCGTGCGACAACGCCTTTCGACCGTTGATATTCTGCTCATAGAAACCGAGCGCCATGCCGTTGAGCGGCGGGATCAGCCGCAGGATCGTGCCCTGCATCTGCATCGCGGTCGCGGGCTTCATGAGCACGCCGCCATCGGCGAGGTGCGCGATCATGAAGCGCCCCATGTCGGCACCCGATGCGGTCATCGCGCCCGATGGCGCGAGGCTGCTGAGCTCGAACCGCCCCGGCTGGCCCGAGCCCAGCATATATCCGCTCGCCATCAGCGGCCGGAGCGCCGCGGGAAGCGGCTGGCGGAAGGTCGATCGTGTCATGCCGGCGGGCGCAAAGATGTGCCGCTCGACATAATCATTATAAGGGAGCCCCGACACGCGTTCGACGATATAACCCGCCAGCGAGGTGCCGTAGTTCGAATAGGCCGGGGTCGTGCCGGGTGCGTAGATGCGATGCGGCACCTGCCGCTTGAGCGCATCGCCGAGCGACGGGATCTTCTTCGGGTCATAGCTGTTGAGCCCGCGCTGCACTTCGTCGAAGCCGCCGGTGTGCGTCATCAGATTGCGCATCGTGACCGGTCTGCCGGCGAAGGCCGGAATCTTGAAATCGAGATAGGCATTGATATCGCGGTCGAGATCGATCTTACCCTGCTCGACGAGTTGCATCACCGCGGTCCAGGTAATCAGCTTCGACACCGATGCCTGCCGGAAAAGCGTGGTTTCGGGATCGACCGGGCGGCGCGTCGCGACATCGGCATAGCCGAAGCCGCGCTGCGTCAGAACCTTGCCGTCCTTGACCACGACGACGACAGCGCCCGCCGCATCGCCGCGCTTGAGCGCATAGGGCATATAGCCATCGAGCCAGGCGTCGACGTCGCTTTTGACCATCGCGGGCGCAGGCAACGGCGCGGCGCGGTCGGGGGTCGTCACCACGGGCGCGGCGGCCGGGGGCGCTGCCGACGTGGCGGCCGGCGCCATAAGCGCGGCACCAATGGCGGCACCAAGCCACCCGCAGATATTCACGAACCGCATTCGCCTTCACCCTCCCGATATGGCGACCGCTGAGGGTCGCGCGTCAGAAATTTCTCATTCTGAAATATTTTCAATTATGAACATAGACATCCTGTTTGGAAATTTGTCAACGGTAGCCACGCGCCAACGGGCCCCGGCCGCGCGCCGCGATAACGGCCCGAGCGACGAAGCAATTTTCCAGAAATGTCGGAAGGTGAAACCCGGCAGGCCCAATCGCACCGCGACCGGGCCAGGCGCGGCTTTAAACGTCGATAGGGTGCAGTGCCGACTTCAGGTCGGCATCGGCCGCCGAACACACGGACAATATCCGGCATGGTCCATCGCCAACCGCGACGTAACCATGTCCCATCGACGCGTCAAAATAGACCGAGTCACCCGTTTTAAGGAGCGACGGCGCGTAAATATCGCTGTGAAACTCACACTCGCCTTCGAGAACGAGCACATATTCCTCGCCCGAATGCCGCATCAACTCGCCGAAATCGTCGATCGAACGCACCTTGATTTCGATAATCATCGGATTCAGGAGTTTGTTGAGCAGATCCGCTGACGGATAGGTGTAGTTATAGGTGGCGGTCTGGATCGAAGGCCCCTCGCCAAGCGGCGTGATGCTACGCCGTCCGCTGGCCGTATGCGTCGCTACGGGCAGCGATGCCGCGGCAGCGAACAGGTCTGTAATATCGATTTCCAGCCCGCGGCTGAGCCGCAGCAATTTTTCGTAGCTGAGCGACATCTTGCCTGTTTCAATCTTTGATAAGGTTGAAACAGGGATTCCCGTGCGCTCGCTGACCTCGGCGAGAGTCCACCCCTTCTCGGTCCGGAGTTCTCTCAGAAATATGCCGGGATTGCTGTCAACGGCGGTCCGTCGGTCGCTACCGGGCGCGCTCGCGTGGCGAGGTGCCGTCATCTGCATCCTTTCAATCAATTTTCTCTTCTAGCACATATTTGCTCATTTATCCTTTCGATCAAGCTGAACCGCATAAGGAGTCGTGACAATCGAGGAGAAATTTGTTGATTGGGTGCCTGCAGGTCAACGAGATCCCGCTCGACGAGGCGCTCTATTCCGAGACCGGGTGATATGATAGCAAGGCCCGCTAATCCGAAACTTTCTCGCCGAAGCGGCCCGGATAACCGCCGCACGGCATCGACTGCCTGTTCTTCCCGACGGTGCCTGCGCGCGCCTGAAACAGTAAGAGAATCGGAGATATATGATGCAGACTCCAGCGGATTTCGAACTGTCGCGGCGCGGTGTCATCGTCGGCGGGGCGGCGTCGGTCGCGGCCGTCACGATGGTGCCGGTAACTGCCGCCGAATCCCGTCAGGCGGCGCCTCCGCCCAACGCCAAGGTCTCGTTCGAAGTCAACGGAACAGCCCACGAGCTCACACTCGACACCCGCACCTCGCTTCTCGACGCGCTACGCGAACATCTGCACCTGACCGGAACCAAGAAGGGGTGCGATCATGGCCAGTGTGGCGCTTGCACGGTCATCGTCGATGGTCGGCGGATCAACAGCTGCCTCACGCTGGCGGTCATGCACGACGGCGACAGCATCACGACGATCGAGGGGCTCGGCACCCCCGACAAGATGCACGCGATGCAGACCGCGTTCGTCGAGCATGACGGTTATCAGTGCGGCTATTGCACGCCCGGGCAAATCTGCTCGGCCGTCGCCGTCCTGGGCGAGATAAAGGCTGGCATCCCGAGCCACGTCACTGCCGATATCACGGCCGCGCCAAAGGTCACCCCCACCGAGCTGCGCGAACGGATGAGCGGCAATATCTGCCGCTGCGGCGCCTATTCCAACATTATCGATGCCATCGTCGATGTGGCGGGAGCGAAGGCATGAAAAGCTTCACCTACGAGCGCGTCGACACCCCGGCCGCGGCAACCGCGGCCTTTGCCAAGGCGCCCGGCGCCCGCTTCATTGCGGGCGGGACGAACCTTCTCGACCTCATGAAGCTCGAAATCGAGACACCGGTGCATCTGATCGACGTCAGCCGCCTCGCGCTCGACAAGATCGAACCGACGAGCGCTGGTGGCCTGCGTATCGGCGCGATGGTCCGCAACACCGACCTTGCCAGCGATGCCCGCGTGCGGCGCGACTATGGCTTGCTGTCGCGCGCGCTGGTTGCCGGAGCGTCGGGCCAGCTGCGCAACAAGGCGACAACCGCGGGCAATCTACTCCAGCGAACGCGCTGCCCCTATTTCTATGACACCAACCAGCCGTGCAACAAGCGCAGCCCCGGCAGCGGCTGCGCTGCGATCGGCGGTTTCAGCCGCCTCCACGCGGTGGTCGGCGCAAGCGATGCGTGCATTGCGACGCATCCGAGCGACATGGCGGTCGCGATGCGCGCGCTCGACGCGGCAGTCGAAACGGTCGACGCCGCGGGCAAGACACGCAGCGTCCCGATCGCCGATTTCTACCGCGCGCCGGGCAAGACCCCGCATCTCGAAACAGTGCTGGCGCCGGGCGAACTGATCACCGCGGTGACGCTGCCCAAACCGGTGGGCGGCACACATATCTATCACAAGGTCCGCGACCGCGCCTCCTATGCCTTCGCCCTCATCTCGGTCGGCGCGATCGTCCAGCCGGACGGCACCGGGCGCGTCGCGCTCGGCGGCGTCGGCCACAAGCCCTGGCGGGTCGAGGCAGCCGATGCCGAACTGCCGCGCGGTGCCAAGGCGGTCACCGCCAAGCTGCTCGCCGGCGCGAAGACGAGCCATGAAAATGCCTATAAGCTGCCGCTGGTCGAGCGCACGCTCGCCAGTGTGCTGGCGCAAGCGAAAGGCTGAACGATGAAATTCGACACGCCCGCAACGACCAATCCGATCGACCAGATGAAGGTCGTCGGCAAACCCACCAACCGCATCGACGGTCCGCTCAAGACCACGGGCACCGCGCCCTACGCCTATGAGCGCCACGATGTCGCGGCAAATCAGGCCTATGGCTATGTCGTCGGCTCGGCGATTGCCAAGGGCCGGATCGCGTCGATGAACCTCGACGTCGCCAAAGCGGCGCCGGGCGTCATCGCGATCGTCACCGCCGACAATGCCGGCAAGCTCGCCAAGGGCGATTTCAACACCGCGAAGCTGCTGGGCGGCCCCGAGGTCGAGCATTATCATCAGGCGGTGGCGCTGGTCGTCGCCGAAAGTTTCGAGCAGGCGCGCGCAGCCGCATCGCTGGTTCGCATCGAATATGCGCGTGGCAAGGGCGCCTATGACCTGTCGGCGGCGCTCGGCACCGCGATCAAGCCCAAGGCCTCGTTCGGCACCGAGGCCGACACAAGCGTCGGCGATTTCGCTTCGGCCTTCGCCGCAGCGCCCGTCAAACTCGACGCGCACTATACGACACCCGATCACAGCCATGCGATGATGGAACCGCATGCATCGATCGCACAATGGGAGGGCGACAAGCTCACGCTCTGGACGTCGAACCAGATGATCGCCTGGTCGGTCGGCGACATGGCCAAGACGCTCGGCATCCCCAAGGAGAATATCCGTCTCGATTCCCCCTATATCGGTGGCGGTTTCGGCGGAAAATTGTTCAACCGCGCCGATGCGCTGCTAGCGGCACTCGGCGCCAAAGCGGCGGGCCGTCCGGTCAAGGTCGCCCTGTCCCGCCCGTTGATGATCAACAACACGACCCATCGCCCGGCAACGATCCAGCGCGTCCGGCTCGGCGCGACCGCCGACGGCAAACTCACCGCAATCGGACATGAAAGCTGGTCGGGCGACCTGCCCGGCGGCGGCCCCGAAACGGCGGTGGCGCAGACGCGCCTGCTTTACGCCGGCGAAAACCGCATGACCGCAATGCGTCTCGCCGTGCTCGACCTTCCCGAAGGCAATGCGATGCGCGCGCCGGGCGAGGCGCCCGGTCTGATGGCGCTGGAGGTCGCGGTCGACGAACTGGCCTGGAAGCTGGGCATGGACCCGATCGCCTTCCGCGTCCTCAACGACACGCAGGTCGATCCCGAAAAGCCGAGCCGCCCCTTTTCGCAGCGCCGGCTCAACGAATGTCTGCAAACCGGCGCCGACAAGTTCGGCTGGGCCAGGCGCAACCCGAAACCGGGGCTGACCCGCGACGGGCGCTGGCTGGTCGGGATGGGTGTCGCCGCGGCCTTTCGCAACAACCTCAACGGCCCCTCGGCGGCGCGCGTCCGTCTGGACAAATCGGGGATCGTGACGGTCGAGACCGATATGACCGACATCGGCACCGGCACCTATACGATCATCGCACAGACCTCCGCCGAGATGATGGGACTGCCGCTCGACAAGATCGTCGTGAAGCTCGGCGACTCGGCCTTTCCCGTATCCGCGGGTTCGGGCGGCCAGTGGGGCGCGAACAGTTCGACCGCCGGTGTTTATGCCGCGTGCGTGAAGCTGCGCGAGGCGGTGGCGCAGAAGCTCGGCATGAATACCGCCGATGCGGTGTTCGCGGGCGGCAAAGTCGCGTCGGGGCGCCGCAGTGCCGCGCTTGCCGATGCGGCGAAGGATGGCGAGCTCGTCGCCGAGGACATGATGGAATATGGCGACCTCGCCGAAAAATATCAGCAATCGACCTTTGGCGCGCATTTTGCCGAAGTGGCAGTCGATGCGGCGACCGGCGAGATCCGCGTCCGCCGCATGCTCGCCGTGTGCGCCGCGGGCCGCATCCTCAACCCCAAGGCGGCGCGCAGCCAGGTGATCGGTGCGATGACGATGGGCGCCGGGTCGGCGCTGATGGAGGAACTCGCGGTCGACAAGAGGTTCGGCTTCTTCGTCAATCACGACCTCGCGGGGTACGAGGTTCCTGTCCATGCCGACATCCCGCATCAGGAGGTCGTCTTCCTCGACGAGACCGACCCGACGACGTCGCCAATGAAGGCGAAGGGCGTCGGCGAGCTCGGCATTTGCGGCGTTGCCGCCGCGATCGCCAACGCCGTCTATAATGCGACCGGCATCCGCGTGCGCAACTACCCGATCACGCTCGACAAGCTGCTCGACAAATTGCCGGACATGGCATGACGGGATCGCTTTCCCGCATGCGCGGTCACGCGCCGGGAAGATCCTCCGGCCGGTCGATGTCGACAAGCTCGTCCGGCCCGGCAGGCACCAGCACCGCGCCCGCGAGCAGCGCCTTGCCGCCGCGATCGCCCTCACCCGCTTGCAGCCGGTCGAACAGCGATCGCGCGAACAGGGCGGGCGGCATCGCAGCATCGCCATTCGTCGACGCGACGACCGGCGCATCGACCGGATCGAACCGCGCCAGCAATTCCTTCAGATGGCCGATCGTCACAAAGGGCATGTCGGCGAGGCAGATCAGCGCCGCGGTTTGCGCCCCGCGCGCCGCCTCGGCGATGCCGCATGCCAGCGACCGGGACATGCCGAGTTCCTCGTCGGGATTTGCTACAATCTCGAAGCCTTGCGCCGCAAGCCGCTGTGCGAGGGAGCTCTCGTCATCCGGACAGACAGCGATCCGGCGCCCTGGCATCATCTCTGTGATCCTTGCCGCCGCGTGGAGCGCCAGCGGCTCGCCAGCGACCGGTGCAAGCAGCTTGTCGGCCACGCCAAAGCGCCGCGACCGGCCCGCAGCCAGCAGGATCGCGCAGATGTCCCCCGCCTCGATCATCGCACCATCTTCTCCTTCGAATGTCCGTGCGAGCATGAACGCAATGCCGTCATGATAGCAACCACGCCCGCCGACATATTGCGCTTCGCTCTCGCGCGGGCGGAGGAAGGCGTCGACACCATATTGGTGACGCTGACCGGGATCGAGGGCTCGTCGCCGCGCGCGATCGGGGCGCAGATGGCGGTCGCCGCCGACGGACGATATGTCGGCTCCTTCTCGGGCGGCTGCATCGAGGCGGCGGTGGTGGCGGAGGCGATCAGCACCCTCAGCGACGGACGGGCCCGGCTGGTCCGCTTCGGCGCCGGGTCGCCGTATCTCGATATTCGATTGCCGTGCGGCGGCGGGATCGACCTGCTCTTCAATCCGCGTCCCGATCGCCGCGCACTCGCCGAAGCCCTGTCACGCCACGATCGCCGCGAGGTGGCAGTGTTGCGGTTGTCCGAAGATGGAATCGCAACAAATACTGAAACGGATTTGCACCGGAGCACAGGTTGGCGGGGAGCCGATTTCTACCTCTGCTACGCGCCCGCGCTCCGGATTATCGCGCTCGGACAAGGCGACGACCTTCTTGCGCTGGCACGGCTCGCTAAGACCTTCGGTGCCAGCATTTGTGCGCTGTCGCCTGAACGGCGCGCCCTGCTCGCGCTTGCAGCCGAGGGCTTCGAAGCCGCCGAACTTCGGTCGCGCACCGACTTGCCCGCATTCAAGAGCGACCCCTGGACCGCCATCGTCTTTCTGTTTCACGACCGCGACTGGGAGGAGCATCTGCTACCCCACGCGCTGAACGCCCCCGCCTTCTATGTCGGCGCCCTCGGGAGCCAGCAGACGCAGCGCCTCCGGATCGCTGCCCTCGAGTCTGCGGGGGTCTCGACGGGCCTTCGCGACAGGCTTCGCACCGCAATCGGCCTCATCCCCGCAACGCGCGATCCCGCGACACTCGCGCTGTCGATCCTCGCCCAACTGGTCGAGGAATATCGCCTCGTCGATTCTGCATGGGTTTCCAAAGCAACGTGCAACGCCGCGCGGTGAATGTTGCCAAGGCCTAAAGGCGCTCCATGCGCAGCCATTTCCGGTCCCCCAGCCATTCGCGTTCGAACGCCCGGCGTGCAGCCGCGGCTTCCAGAGGACGGGCCTGCGCCTCCTCGCTGCGGGTAAGGCCGTAGAGCGCCCAACCGTTTCGCGGCGTTTGCCGGAGCGCCGCGCGAAAGGCCTGACTGGCCTCGTCATAACGCCCGGCCTCGAACAGTGTCGCACCCAGCGCCTGGCTGACCGGGTAATACCAATAGGCCGGTTCCTGATAGGGAATCTTGCTCTCGAAAACGATCGCTTCGCGGTAGTGCCGTGCCGCCTCGTCAAAGCGTCCTTCGGCGCGCGCGAAGCGCCCCCGCGCCACCGCTTCTGCCAGCGAAAGAAGATCGGGCGCGGGCACCCCCTGCTCGATCATCGACGCAAAGGCATCCGAATTGCGCAGCGCCGTCAGCGCCGCGATTTCGCGGTCGAACGCTGCGCGGTCATGCCGTTCGGCCTGCGCCACGGCGCGGGCATAGTGACGCATCGCTACGGCGTAGGGAAGGCGCGGGTCCGCAGGCGGCATGGCGAGGATCTCCTGGGGCCGCGCAAACTGCGCCATGGCAAGATAGGGCGCGGCATCGATCGCCTGAATCCATGCGATCCGCGCCGATGTTTCGGGGTCGAGCACGGTGCGCAGGCGCTTCGCTTCGCGAATAGCGGTGCCCATGTCGCCCGCCATCTGCGCAGATGTCACGATGAAATGGACGTTGTGCGGATAATAGCCGTAGCGAACGAGCCCGCGATCATCGGTGTCGCGAATAAACGCTTCGTCGGCGCGCGCCGCCGCGATGTTGACGCGCATCGAATCCGCATAGCGGCCTCTGACCTGATAGATATGCGACGGCATATGGACGAGGTGCCCCGCGCTCGGCGCGCGCGGCCGGGCGAGCCGGTCAGCTGCCGCTTCGGCGCGCTGCGGATCGGCACTATTCTCCATCAGATGGACGTAGAGATGCGCCGCCTGAAG
The DNA here is from genome assembly GCF_059415685.1 of Sphingopyxis sp. GW821-FHT10B01. Taxonomy (NCBI): domain Bacteria; kingdom Pseudomonadati; phylum Pseudomonadota; class Alphaproteobacteria; order Sphingomonadales; family Sphingopyxidaceae; genus Sphingopyxis; species Sphingopyxis sp. GW821-FHT10B01. The sequence continues at coordinate 43,275 of NZ_JBWKNS010000003.1, forward strand.
ATGGTCGGGATTGCGGGCGAGCACGCCCTCGACCAACCTCACCGCTTCGCCGCTGCGTCCCACCGGTGTCCGCTTGTCGGCTTCCCAATAATTCCACGGGCTGGTGTCCATCACGGCCTCGGCCGCGAGCACAGCGACATCGTCGTCTTCCGGGAAACGGCGCGCAACACCCAGCATCGCATCGGCATAAGCGGCGTCGAGCGCGACACGGTCGGCTTTCGGATCGCGCACATACCGTTGGGCGATGGCGTCGATCAGCGCTTGCTCAAGCGGCGACGCGTGCGAGCGCAGCGCCTTGGCCCGGTCCATCGCGGCCAGCGCCGCATCGCGGTCACGGTCGTCCATCGGGGCGTTGATGTTCGGCCCCAGTGCGAGCGCTTCTCCCCACCAGCACGCGGCGCATTCGGGATCGAGACGCTGCGCTTCGCGGAACGAGCGAACCGCGCCAGCATGGTTGAAGCCATATGTCAGAAGCAAGCCCTGGCTGAAATAATCCCGCGCTCGCGCGTTCGCGGTCGTGACCGGGAAGCGCAGCATTGCAAGGTCGCGATAAAGCGGCATCGCGCTGGCGGCCGCACCAATCGGCCCTGCTGCCGTCGCGGCGAATGCGAGCTTCTGGCGCAGCGTCACCATGGCCGTCCTGCTCCCGCAGGACGATGAGGCCAACCGTACGGGGTCGAGCATCGCGAGCGCGTCCGGCGAAAATCCAATGCCGGAAGAGAAGCTTGTTAAGCTGACCGCACATCCGATAAGTATAGTTACTTTCAACAACTTGCGCATATAGATATCCTTTCGGAAATTTGTGCACAATTGATCGGATCAAATTATCATTTTTCCTTACCGATCTCAATATGGAGGAATTTTTATCACGTCGAAATCATTCTATCCTGCCGATACATTCTGACGGCGCGCGACAGTACGGGAGAAACGACGCCGATCGCCTTCCTCGCTCGCTTCAAGCACATGAAATGGCATCCTTTCGCAGCCGTCGACGTTGATCCCGGGCATCAGCGAGAGGATTTGAGTTTGAGAATATCGCCCTGTTTTGCCGCTGCCCTCCTGCTTGCGGGCTGCAATTCGTCTTCCGACAGACCGTCCGAAAAGCCGGCCACCGCGGCCCCTTCGACAGGCGCGCCGCTCGCGTTCCAAACCGCGAAAGCGGGTGCCCCCTTCACCGAAACCCCTGCCCTGCGCGCGCAGGTAATCCTCGACCATCTCGGCTTCTCGCCCGGCCCGATCGACGGCAAGGACGGTCAATCCTATGCCGCGGCGCTTCGGGGTTTTCAGGCGGCAAACAAGCTGACGGAGAGTGGCAAGCTCGATGAGGCCACGCTGGCCGCGATGGCACAGTGGCGCGACGTTCGCGCGACGCGCCTCGTCATCATTCCCGAAGCCTTCGCCAAGGGCCCCTTTGTGCCCGATTTTCCGGCCGACGCCGCCGAGCAGGCGAAGCTTCCCGCGCTCGGGTACAAAAATCTGATGGAGGCGCTTGCCGAGCGTTTCCACACGACCCCCGAGACGATCGTCGCGCTCAATTCGGAAACGACGCCCGTCGGCGCTGGCAAGACGATCCGCGTCCCGAATCTTCCCGATATCGACGCACCGGCGCCCGCGGACGACGCGCGCGGCTGGCACGATACATTGCTGCGCCTCGGCGTGTCGCCGGCGCAGCCAAAGGCTTCGAAGATCGTGGTCGACAAGTCCGAGGGCGTGCTCAAGGTCTATGGCGCGAACGAGCAGTTGATCGCGCAGTTTCCGGCGACGATGGGCAGCGAAAAGGATCCGCTGCCCATCGGCGAATGGAAGATTCAGGGGGTCAGCCGCAATCCCGACTTTCACTATAACCCGAAACTCTTCTGGGACGTCAGCGACAGCAAGGAGGCACAGCTTCTACCGCCCGGCCCGAACAGCCCGGTGGGCGTCGTCTGGGTTGACCTGAACAAGCCGCATTATGGCATTCACGGAACAAGCGAGCCGCACACGATCGGCCGTGCCGAGAGCCACGGCTGCGTCCGCCTGACCAACTGGGATGCGGCGCGCCTTGCGCAGATGGTGAAGCCCGGAACTCCGGCCAGCTTCCAGCCATAGGCCGGGCTTGGATCAGGCGGCCTCGCCCGCCGGAACGGTCGCCAGTTCGCCGCGCGCTTGACGGAACACCTCGATGCTGCCCCAGATGGCGAGCCCGGCCATAATCGCCGCGACCGCGAGATCGGGCCAACTCTGTCCGGTGCCGAAGACGCCGAGCGCAGCCCCCATCACCGCGACATTGCCGATCGCATCGTTGCGCGAGCAGATCCACACCGAGCGCATGTTCGCATCACCCGTGCGATAGCGATAGAGCATCAGCGCAACCGCGACATTGGCGGCGAGCGCGAGCGCGCCGATCAATCCCATCGTCTCTGCATGCGGCGTCGATCCGCTGACGAAGCCCCAGACCGCCGATCCGAACACCCACAAGCCAAAGGCGAGCATCGTCGCCGCCTTGGCGAGCGCAGCGCGGGCACGCCACGCCAGCGCCATGCCGGCAACCCCCAGGCTGATCGCATAATTGGCGCTGTCGCCCAGAAAATCGAGTGCGTCAGCCTGAAGCGCGCGCGAATCCGCCGCAACGCCCGCGACGATCTCGACGCCGAACATCGCGCCGTTGATGAGGAGTGCAATCCACAGAATGCGCCGCCACTTGGGGTCGTTGAGTGCGGTCTTGCCGCTTTTACCGGCACAGCATTGATCGGCCACTTCGAGGCTCCTTGGTTCTTCGAGTCGGCACCCTATATGCACCCTGTAGCAACTACAGGGTCAAGAGATGAAAATCGGCGAGCTGTCGCGGGCGACCGGGACCAATATCGAAACCATCCGCTATTACGAGCGCATCGGGCTGTTGCCCGAGCCCGATCGCACCGCGGCGAACTATCGCAGCTATGGCGACACGCACCGTGCGCGGCTGGCGTTCGTGCGCCATTCGCGCGACCTGGGGTTCACGATCGAGGAAATCCGCTCGCTGCTCGATCTGTCGGACGATCCCTCGCGCGATTGCAGCGAGGCCGACCGGATCGCGAGCGCACATCTGGAACAGGTCGAGGAAAAGATCGCCCAGCTCACGCTGCTGCGCAACGAGCTGACACGCATCGTCGGTCGCTGCCGCGGCGGCGTTGCAGCCGATTGCCGCGTGATCGAAGCATTGGGCGACCACGCGCACTGCGAAAGTGCGCATTAATATCGATTTCAGGAAAGGTGGGACGATTCTGTTGCCCGGCTCGTCCCCAGCCGCTGGTATCCGATTCTGTTGCCCGGTTCGGTCCGAACCGCGCTCTCTTTGAATAACTTTCGGCCGTGAGGCCTAAAGGTTACGCAGCCAGAGCGAGTGCTTCGTTATCGTTAGCACCTATTGGTTTTGAGCCTTGAACGGGTTACTCAGCCCGGGCAAAAATATCGTCTTTGAACACACGTCGATCCTGGTTCGGCCCCGTCAGAAACCCGCGCGCCCATCAAGAAGCGCGGGTTTGTGGTGGAGCCGCCGGGTACTGCCCCCGGGTCCGCTGTGTCTATTCCACGACACCATTTATCACCATAGTCGGCCGAAACCGACCTGACTGATATAGGGTGCCCGCGCGCCGATGGAAAGGGCGCGCGTGCATTTCATCGCGGATAGATCACGCCTTCTTTCTCAACTCGTCCCGGATTTCGGTAAGGATATCAACCTCGGTCGGGCCGGCGGGCGCCTCTTCGGCCGGCTTGATGAATTTGCTCGCTTGCCGCACCAGCAGAAACACGACGAAAGCGAGCAGCAAGAAGTTGATCACCGCGGTAACGAAGCTGCCGAGCGCCATCACGTTCGCGCCGGACGCCTTCGCCGCGGCGAGCGTCATGCCTGCGGTTACTTTCTCGCCGCCCGACAACACCAGATACTGGTTGGTGAAATCGACCCCGCCGCCGGTGACGAACCCGATGAAGGGCATCAGCACATCGTCGGTCAGCGACTTGACGATCGTCCCGAACGCCGCGCCGATGATGACGCCGACCGCCAGCCCCATCACATTGCCCTGGTTCAGGAACGCCTTGAAATCCTTGATCATGTATCAACCCCTTTTGGTCGCTGTGCTTATGGCCCCAGACTGCATGACACGATTATCCGCGTCAATGATTGCGGGCGGGCGGGCGTCTTACTATATTAAGTCAGTTGGCGCGGCGCCGTGCCGCGCGGAGGGAGTGCCTGACCATGACTTTGCGTTCTGCCCGTTGGCTGATTGTGCCCGTCGCGGCGATGAGCCTGTCCGCTTGCGGCATCAACAGCGTTCCCACCAAGGAAGAAGCCGCCAAGGCCAAATGGGCCAACGTCGAGGCTGCCTATCAGCGCCGCGCCGACTTGATCCCCAATCTGGTTGAAACGGCCAAGGGTGCATCCAAGATCGAGCAGTCGACCCTCGAAGGCGTGATCCAGGCGCGCGCGTCGGCGACGCAGGTCAAGCTGAGCACCGACGATCTGAACGACCCCGCGAAGGTGCAGGCGTTCCAGCAGGCACAGGGCAATGTTTCGGGCGCGCTCGGCCGCTTGCTCGTCACCGTCGAACAATATCCCGACCTGAAGAGCCAGGCGCGCTTCGCCGACCTGATGACCCAGCTCGAGGGCACTGAAAACCGGATCAATGTGACGGTGCAGGATTATAATGCGGCGGTGCAGGACTATAATACGACGATCCGTACCTTCCCCGACATCATCGGCGCCAAGATCGTCCACGGCGCGCAGCCGATGACGCCGTATCGCGCGGTCACGCCCAATGCCAATCAGGCGCCGAAGGTCGACTTCGGGAAATAAGGTGGGTCTGCCCACGCTTTTCCGTCCGCTGGCAACAGCAGCCCTGACCGGACTGCTGTTGCTGTCGGCGGCCCCCACCGCGGCGCAGACCTTTCCGAAGCTCGCCGGGAACCCGGTCGTCGATCAGGCTGACGTCATTCCCGCAGCCGAAGAGGCGGCGCTCAATACGCAGCTGCTCGAGTTGGAGAAAAAGACCGGGCACCAGCTCGTCGTTGCCACAGTCAACGACCTCGAGGGCCGTGACATAGCGGACTATGGCTATCAGCTCGGCCGCGCGTGGAAGATTGGCGATGAGGCCAAAGACGACGGTGTTGTCTTCCTGATCGCGCCGAACGAGCGGCGGATGAACATTTCGGTCGGCTACGGCCTCGAACCCGTGCTCACCGACGCGCTGTCGGGGCGGATCATCCGCGATATCGTAACGCCGAAATTCAAAGCGGGCGACATGCCCGGCGGCATTCAGGACGGCGTCAATGCGATATCCGAGCAGATCCAGCTGACGCCCGAGGAAGCGGCAGCGCGTGCAGCCGCCGCCGACAAGGCCGAGCGCGACCGCGCCGACGACGGCAATTTCGGCGGGCTGTTCTTCATCGGCTTCATCTTCTTCATCTTCTTCGTCATTCCCTGGCTGTCGAGCCGATCGCGGCGCGGCAAGAAGCGCGGCAAGGATCGGCCGTGGGATGCGCCGATCATCATCTGGGGCGGCGATGACGACGACGACCATTGGGGCGGCGGCTGGGGTGGCGGCGGCGGATCGAGCTGGGGCGGCGGCGGTGGCGGCTTCGGCGGATTCTCCGGCGGCGGCGGTTCTTTCGGGGGCGGCGGCGCCTCCGGCGGCTGGTAGGGGACGCAGGACATGCCCAAAAAGATCAGCCATGTAAGCGAAGCCGATCACGATCTCGTGACTGCGGCCGTCGCAGCAGCCGAGGCGCAGACGAGCGGCGAGATCGTCGCCGTCGTCGCGGCGAAATCCAACGATTATGACGATGTCGCGCTGGTGTGGGCGAGCATCATCGCCTTCCTCGCCATGTCGGTGATCGCGCTGTTCCCCGAATTTTATCGCGGCCTGTACGACTGGCTGACCGGCGGCTGGGGGCATGAACTGACCGCCAATCAATGGCTGGGTACGGTCATTGCCATCGGCGTGATCAAATGGATCGGCATGTGGCTGATCCTGCTGTGGCGCCCCTTGCGGATGGCGCTGACGCCGCGGAGCATCAAGGCGCAGCGCGTGCGGGCGCGGGCGATCGACCTGTTCAAGGTCGGGACCGAAGGGAAAACCGTCGGCCGCACCGGGGTGCTGCTTTATCTCAGCCTGAAGGAGCACCGCGCCGATATCGTTGCCGATGAAGCGATCGCCGCGAAGGTCATGCCGGAGATATGGGGCAATGCCATGGCCGCGCTGATCGAACGCGTGCGCGCGGGCCGGCCCGGCGAAGGCATGGCCGAAGCGGTGCACCAGATGGGCATCGTGCTGGCCGAACATTTCCCGCGCGGCAGCGAGAATCCCAATGAACTCCCCGACCGCCTGATCGAACTTTAGAAGGACTTACCATGACCCGCGCCGGCCCCGACACGCCCATCGAGACGCGGTGGGAAGGCCGTTTCATCACGGTCAAGCAACAGGGGACATGGGAATATGTCTCGCGTTCGCGCGGCATCCATGCCGCGGTGATCCTCGCGATCGACGCGGATGCCGATGGCCGCCACGTCATTCTGGTCGAACAATATCGCGTGCCGCTGAAAGTGAATTGCCTCGAACTGCCCGCCGGGCTGGTTGGCGACGACACCGCGGGTGAGGCGCCCGAAATTGCGGCGCAGCGCGAACTCGAAGAGGAAACCGGCTATCGCGCCGGCAATTGGCGCACCGTGGGCGAATTCTACAGCTCGCCGGGCATGGTCAGCGAAAGCTTCACCCTGCTGATTGCGACCGAGTTGACCAAGGTCGGTGAAGGCGGCGGGGTCGATGGCGAGGATATCGTCGTGCACCGCGTGCCGCTGGACGGTATTGCCGATTTCATCGCGGCGAAACGCGCCGAAGGCTGCGGAATCGATGTGCGCGTTGCGATGCTGCTGGCGGGTGGGTTACTCGCCCAGAGCTGAATCAGCGCGCCCCGAAACGCCAGCGCAGCAGCGGGCGCGCGAGGATCAGGCCGGCAAGGAAGCCGCCGACATGCGCCCAGATGGCGACCGCGCCAAAGCCGCCGCCGCCCGTAAACCCGATCAGCAGCTGGAGGGCGATCCACGCCGCGGCAAGCCACAACGCCCGCACCCAATGCCCCGGGATCGGCCCGATCGCGGGCGCCTGCGAGCGGCTGAAGATCAGGGCGAACACCGCGATCAGCGCAGAGATCGCCCCGCTGGCGCCGATCATCGGCACCGCCGACTGCGGATCGGCAAGAAATTGCGCGAGCGCGCCACCATAAGCGCCCGCAAGAAGCAACACCGCCATCGCCTTCGACCCCAGCGGCGCCTCAAGCTGGCGACCGATAAAGAGCAGCACGACGATATTGAAGACGATGTGCAGCACCCCGCCGTGCAGGAAAGCGGACGACAATGGGGTCAGAACGAAAGGAACCATCGTCCCCGGCGGAAGGATCAGCTCGTTACCGAAACGCGCCGGGATAAACCCAGCGCGTATGATCGCCTCGACATGAAACCCGGTGATCCACAACAGGGCAAAGACGATGACGCAGACGAGCGCATAGCCCGTGACCAGCGGCGCTTCGTGCGGCTTCATCGTCAGCGACCCATCAAATGAATTCGATTTTCTTCACCAGATAATATTTGTCGCCCGCGGGCACGGTGACCTCGATCTCGTCTTCGACGCGGCGACCGATCAGCGCGCGCCCAAGCGGCGAATTATAGCTGATCTTGCCGACTTTCGCGTCGGCTTCGGCCTGACCGACGATCTGGTAACGCACCGGCTTCTCGTCCTCGTCGGCGAGGGTCACGGTCGCGCCGAACACGATACGATCGCCCGACAGCATCGTCGGGTCGATGACCTGCGCGCGCGAAAGCTTGTCTTCCAGGTCGCCGATCGTGGCTTCGACCTGGCCCTGACGTTCCTTCGCGGCGTGATATTCGGCATTTTCCGAAAGGTCGCCATGCGCGCGCGCTTCCTCGATCGCATCGACGATCAGCGGTCGCTCGGCTTTGAGAGTCGCGAGTTGCGCGTTCATCTTCTCATAGCCTTCTGCCAGCATCGGCACCTTTTCAACGCTTGCCATTATCCTGTTGTCCTTCGTCAATAATCCAGCGCCGGCGAAGTTTCGCCGGGCGGCTACGCCGCTGTTCCGTCAATGTCGGGGGGTGGAGCGGTGGTTCAATAATAGTCCTGAAGCGGCTTCACTTCAAGGGAGTGCGAACGCAAAGCCCCGATCGCCTGCGTCGCCGCGTCGCTTGCCGCGGCGGTGGTGTAATATGCGATGTCGGCCGCCAGCGCCGACGCGCGGATCGACTGCGAATCCTGCAGACTCTGCCAACCTTCGGTGGTGTTGAAGATCAGTTGCACATCGCCGTCCTTGATCCGGTCGACGATATGCGGGCGCCCTTCGGCGACCTTGTTGACGCGTTCGACCTCGATACCTTCGGCCACCAGATAGTCGGCAGTGCCGCCGGTCGCGATCACCTTCCAGCCCCACGCCGTCAACAGGCGCACCGCGCCGAGAATACGCGGCTTGTCGCTGTCCTTGACCGATACGAAGACGCGGCCGTCGGTCGGTAAACGGTCGCCCGCGCCGAGCTGTGCCTTGGCGAAGGCGAGATTGAAATTGCTATCAATTCCCATGACTTCGCCGGTGGACTTCATTTCGGGCGACAGCACCGGATCGGTACCGGGGAAGCGCGCGAAGGGGAAGACCGCCTCCTTGACCGCGACATGTTTGATGTCGCGGTTGATCTTCGGCAGGTCGGCGAGTTTCTCGCCCGCCATCACGCGCGCCGCGATCTTGGCGATCGGCGAGCCCACCGCCTTGGCGACGAAGGGCACGGTACGGCTGGCGCGCGGGTTGACCTCGATCAGATAGACCTCGTCGCCCTTGACCGCGAACTGGATGTTCATGAGGCCGCGGACTTCGAGCGCCCGTGCGAGCGCTTCGGTCTGGCGCTCGATTTCGGCGATGATTTCGGCCGACAGGCTGTACGGTGGGATCGAGCAGGCGCTGTCACCCGAATGGACGCCCGCCTCTTCGATGTGCTGGAGCACGCCCGCGACGACCACGTCGGTGCCATCGCACAGCGCATCGACATCGACCTCGATCGCGTCGCGCAGATAGCGGTCGATCAGCACGGGCGAGTCGCCCGACACCTGCACCGCAGTCTCGATGTAATTTTCGAGCTGCGCCTGGTCGTCGACGATCTCCATCGCGCGGCCACCGAGCACATAGCTCGGCCGCGTGAGTACCGGATAGCCGATGCGCGTGGCGACCGCGATGGCCTCTTCGCGGCTGCGTGCGATGCCGTTTTCGGGCTGTTTCAGGCCCAGTTTGTTGACCAGCGCAGCGAAGCGCTCGCGGTCTTCGGCGAGGTCGATCGCGTCGGGCGAGGTGCCGAGGATCGGGATGCCTGCGTCCGAGAGCGCCTGTGCAAGCTTGAGCGGGGTCTGACCGCCGAACTGGACGATCACGCCGACGAGGGTGCCATTCTGCTGCTCGACGTGCAGGATTTCGAGCACATCTTCGGCGGTCAAGGGTTCGAAATAAAGGCGGTCCGACGTGTCATAATCGGTGCTCACCGTCTCCGGATTGCAGTTGATCATGATCGTTTCATAGCCAGCCTCTTCGAGCGCGAAGCAGGCATGGCAGCAGCAATAATCGAACTCGATCCCCTGCCCGATCCGGTTCGGACCGCCACCCAGAATGACGACTTTCTGCCGATCGGTCGGGTTCGCCTCGCACTCGGGCTGTCCAAAGGTCGGGGCTTCGTAGGTCGAATAAAGATAGGGTGTCTGCGCCTGGAATTCGGCGGCGCAGGTGTCGATCGTCTTGAACACCGGGCGCACGCCCAGCTTGTGGCGCAAGCTCCGCACTTCGGCTTCGGTCACGCCGCCGGTCATCGCCTTGACCGCTTCGTGGATCAGCCCGCTGCCGCGCGCGGTCGCGCGCTTCGATCCCGGGCGCAAATTCGCCGACTGGAGCGCGAGATAGGCGAGCCGCTTGTCCGAAAAGCCCATGGCTTTCAGTTTGCGCAGCCCTTCGGCGTCGCGCGGCAAGCCGTTTGCGCAAACTTCCTGCTCGGCAGCGACAATCTCCTCGATCCGCTCAAGGAACCACATGTCGTAACCCGCGATGCGGTTGATCTCCGACAAGGGCAAGCCCTCGCGGATCGCCTGCGCGGCGTTGAGCAGCCGGTCGGGGGTCGCCTTGGCGAGTTCGCTCCGCAATTGGTCATGCGTCGCGCCCTTGAGCCGATCGACGAAGTTGAAGCCCGAAAGCCCCGTCTCCAGCCCGCGTAACGCCTTTTGCAAGGACTCATGGATCGTGCGGCCGATCGCCATCACTTCGCCGACCGACTTCATCGCGGTCGACAGCACCGCTTCGGCGCCCTTGAATTTTTCGAAGGCAAAGCGCGGAATCTTGGTGACGACATAGTCGATCGTCGGCTCGAACGACGCGGGAGTGACCCCGGTGATGTCGTTCATGATCTCGTCGAGCGTGTATCCGACCGCGAGCTTCGCCGCGACCTTGGCGATCGGGAAACCCGTCGCCTTCGACGCGAGCGCCGACGAGCGCGACACGCGCGGGTTCATCTCGATCACGATCAGGCGGCCATCCTTCGGATTCACCGCGAACTGCACGTTCGACCCGCCTGTTTCGACCCCGATTTCGCGCAGCACCGCGATGCTCGCGTTGCGCATGATCTGATATTCCTTGTCGGTCAGCGTCAGCGCCGGCGCGACGGTGATGCTGTCGCCGGTATGCACGCCCATCGGATCGACATTTTCGATCGAACAGATGATGATGCAATTGTCCTTGCGGTCGCGCACCACCTCCATCTCATATTCTTTCCAGCCGAGGAGCGATTCCTCGATCAGGACTTCGGTGGTCGGCGAGGCGATCAGGCCGCCGCGGACGATATGCTCGAACTCCTCGCGGTTATACGCGATGCCGCCGCCGGTGCCGCCCATGGTAAAGCTGGGGCGGATGATCGACGGCAGGCCGGTGCGTTCGAGCACCGCGAACGCCTCGTCGAGCGTGTGTGCAATGCCCGAGCGCGCGCTTTCCAGCCCGATCTTGTCCATCGCGTCGCGGAACTTGATGCGGTCCTCGGCCTTGTCGATCGCCTCGGCATCGGCGCCGATCATCTCGACGCCATATTTCGCCAGCGTGCCGTCGTTGAACAAAGCCAGCGCGGTGTTGAGCGCGGTCTGCCCGCCCATCGTCGGCAGCACCGCGTCGGGGCGCTCCTTCGCGATGATCTTCGCGACGATCTCGGGCGTGATCGGCTCGACATAGGTCGCGTCGGCGAGGTCGGGATCGGTCATGATCGTCGCCGGGTTGGAGTTGACGAGGACGATGCGATAGCCCTCCTCCTTCAACGCCTTGATCGCCTGCGTCCCCGAATAGTCGAACTCGCACGCCTGGCCGATAACGATCGGGCCGGCGCCGATGACGAGGATGGATTGGATGTCGGTTCTTTTGGGCATTATTTCGTCTTCAATCCGGAGGGTTTCGCATAAAGGCGATCAGGTAGAGTTTCTACCGCCTTGGCTATACAGGCGCGGCGCTTTGCGGTCGTTTCTTCAGGAACGACGATCTCAAATTGTGCGCCGTCGTGGAGGACAACGACTTCACCGCCAGAATATGGTCGGACGTCGATCTCGACCTTACACTTTGCAGCGTCGTCTCGAAGCAACTGATGTGACGACGTGCACGCCGACGTTCTCGTCGAACACGTCATGACGAGCGGGTCCGTTAGCAACATTAGCGTTGCAAAAATCACTTCAACCCACCCACAAACTTCTCGAACAGATAGAAGCTATCCTGCGGCCCCGGGCTCGCCTCGGGGTGATATTGCACGCTGAATGCGTTCTTCCCCGTGATCGCAATGCCGCAGTTCGATCCGTCGAACAGGCTCTTGTGCGTCTCGACCACGCCGCCCGGCAGCGTCGAGGCGTCGACCGCGAAGCCGTGGTTCATGCTGGTGATCTCGACGATGCCATCGTCGGCGCGCTGGACCGGATGGTTCGCACCGCGATGGCCCTGATGCATCTTCACCGTCTTCGCCCCCGCGGCGAGCGCGAGCAGCTGGTGGCCGAGGCAGATGCCGAAGATCGGCACATTGCGTTCGAGCAATCCCTTGATCACCGGCACGGCGTATTCGCCCGTCGCGGCGGGATCGCCGGGGCCGTTCGACAGGAACACCCCCGCGGGGCGCAGCGCGACAATCTCTTCGAGCGCAGTCTTCGCGGGCACCACGGTGACGCGCGCGCCGGCCTTCACGAGGTTGCGAAAGATATTGTCCTTCGCGCCATAATCGACCGCAACGACATGCGGCGCGGGATCGCCTTCGCGCTTGTGATCCGACGCTTCATAGCCCGAGCCGAGGTGCCACACGCCCGCATCCCACGCCCCCTGGCGTTCGCGCGTGACGGTCTTGGCGAGGTCCATGCCCTCCAGCCCCGGCCAGCCCTGCGCAAGCATCAGCAGCTTGTCGATATCGAACTTGCCCTCGGGATTGTGCGCGACGACGCCGGTCGGCGCCCCCCCGTCGCGGATGCGGCGGGTCAGCGCGCGCGTATCGATGCCGGCAAGCCCGATCAGCCCCTGCGCCGCCATCCACTCGGGCAAAGTCTGCACGCTGCGAAAATTGCTCGGCAGCGTCGGCAGTTCGCGCGTCACACAGCCGATCGCGGCGCGCTTTTCGCGCTCCATATCCTCGGGGTTCGCGCCGACATTGCCGATATGCGGAAAGGTGAAGGTGATGATCTGCCCCGCGTAAGACGGGTCGGTCAGGATTTCCTGATAGCCGGTCATCGCGGTGTTGAAACAAATCTCGCCCACACCCGCGCCGGCCGCGCCATAGCCGACGCCCCACAGGATCGTGCCATCGGCAAGGACGAGGACGCCGGTGGCGCCCGTTGGCTGGGCCGCAGGCGCGGCAGAGGGGTTGGCAGGTGCCATTCAACATGCTCCGGACGGGGGGCTAAACGGCCGACCAAGTAGGCGGCAAAAAAGTGATTCACAAGCTATCGGATTCCGAATCTTGCCGCTAGAGAGGGCCTTTCCGAAATTTGCAGCGCATGGGGACACGTATGATTCGTGATGACATCAAGGCTGCGCAGGTGGCCGCGATGAAAAGCGGCGACAAGGCGCGGCTCGGCACCATCCGGCTGATGCTGGCCAAGATCAAGGACAAGGACATCGAACTGCGCACCGGCACCGCGCCGGCCGACGACGATGTGCTGGTCACCGACGTGCTCCAGAAAATGGTCAAGCAGCGCCGCGAGTCGATCACCATGTACGAACAGGGTGGCCGCCAGGAACTCGCCGATATCGAGGCGGCCGAGGTCGTCGTGATCGAGGACTTCCTGCCCGCGCAGCTGAGCGACGACGAAGCGCAAGCCGCGATCAAGGCGATCGCGGCCGAACTCGGCGCGACCAGCCTGAAGGATATGGGCAAGGTCATGGCCGCGGTGAAGGACCGCCACGGGTCCGAGCTCGACATGAGCAAGGCGAGCGGCTGGGTGAAGGCGGCGTTGAGCTGATCTTTCGGCCGAAAGCGCCCTCTCCCTTCCCGTTCGTGTCGAGCGAAGTCGAGACACCCATCAGTGTGGCGCAAGGTCGATCGGTATCTCGACTTCGCTCGATGCGAGCGGGTAGAGAAGCGGGATGGCTTTCTGGACCTACATTCTGCTCTGTGCCGATGGCCTGTACTACACGGGTCACACGGACAATCTTGAGTATCGGATCGGTCAACATCAGTCGGGCGCGATCGAAGGCTTCACCTCGTCACGCCTTCCCGTGCGCCTGATGTGGTCACAAGATTTCCCGAGCCGCTATGAAGCCCTGGACGCCGAGATGCGGATCAAGAAATGGTCGCGCGCGAAAAAGGAAGCGTTGATCCGGGGCGATTGGAGTGAAGTGAGCCATTTCGCCAAACCTCCCCGCGAACGCCCCCCCTCTCCGTTCGCATCGAGTAAAGTCGAGATGCCGGGAGATCGTGGACGAACGATGGGTGTCTCGACTTCGCTCGACACAAGCGGGTGTAGGGATACATCCGGGCGGGAGGGGGACACTTGACCCTCACCCCGCAATGGCTGGACGAACTGCGATCGCGGATCACGCTGTCGACGCTCATCGGGCGGACGGTGAAGGTCACGCGTGCGGGGCGCGAGTATAAGGCATGCTGCCCTTTCCATAACGAGAAGACGCCCAGCTTCACGATCAACGACGAAAAGGGCTTCTACCACTGCTTCGGCTGCTCGGCGCATGGCGATGCGATCCGCTGGATGACCGACCAGCGCGGCCTGTCGTTCATGGACGCGGTAAAGGAGCTCGCCGCCGAAGCGGGTATGGACGTCCCCGCCGCCGACCCCCGCGCCGCGAAAAAGGCCGAGGAGCAGGCGAGCCTGCGCGACGTCGTGCAGGGCGCGGCCGACTGGTTCACCCAGCAGCTCGGCAGCAGCAATGGCGCCCCCGCACGCGAATATCTGGCAAAGCGCGGCATTTCGGACGCGACCCGCGCCGCTTTCGGCTTTGGCCTCGCGCCCGACAGCCGCAGCGCGCTGAAGGAAGCGCTCAAGAAATTCCCGACCGCCATGCTGGTCGAATCCGGCATGCTGATCGCAGTCGAGGACAAGGAACCCTACGACCGTTTCCGCGGCCGCTTGATGATCCCGATCCGCGACGCGCGCGGGCGGGTCATAGCCTTTGGGGGACGCATCCTCGGCGACGGCGAGCCCAAATATCTGAACTCGCCCGACACCCCCCTCTTCGACAAGGGGCGCGTTCTCTATAATATCGACAAGGCCAGCCCGGCATCGCGGCAGACCAACCGGATCATCGTCGTCGAGGGCTATATGGACGTCATCGCGCTCGCCGAGGCGGGGATCGGCGATGCGGTCGCGCCGCTCGGCACCGCGCTGACCGAGGCGCAACTCGGGCTGATCTGGCGCATGGTACCCGTGCCGGTGCTCTGCTTCGACGGCGATGCCGCAGGACAAAAGGCGGCGATGCGCGCCGCGATGCGCGCACTGCCGCTACTCCGCCCCGGCTTCAGCCTCGCCTTCGCGACGCTGCCGGCGGGTCAGGATCCCGACGATATCGTTCGCGCGCGCGGCGCCGAGGGATTCAACGCCATTCTCGACGAGACGCAGCCACTCGTCGAACGCCTTTGGGCGCATGAGGTCGCGGCGGGCCCCCTCGCCACCCCCGAGGAGCGCGCGGCGCTCAAGACACGGCTGCTCGCGCATGCCGATGCGATCGAAGACGCCGACGTCCGCCATCATTATCGCGAAGCCTTCCGCGAGCGGCTCGACACGCTGTTTGCGCGCAAGCAGCCCGAGCGCGCGCAGCGCCAGCCGTGGACGCCCAACCCGCCGCGCGGCGGACAATTTGGGGGAGGCAATCGCCGCTTCGGCCCCGACCCCCGCTTGCAACCTCCGGCCGACGAGACGCGTTCCATCGGTCAGGCCGGGATTTCAGCGCCTTATGTCGCGGCGTTGATCGGTGGATTGCTGCGTTTTCCCGAAGCGCTCCGGCGTAACGAGGAAGCGCTGACACGGTTGCCGGTCAGCGATTCCGGCGACGCAGAACTGCTTGGCGTAATGCTTGACAGCGCAATGCGTCAGGAAGGGCTTGATTGCGAGGGGTTGCTTGCCATATTGGGGCCAATGAAAGTGTATAATAGGGCTATGACATTGCTCAGAGCCGACGGAATGCACTTCTCGTTCAATCGCAGGCTGGAAAGCAATGACGAGGCCGCAGCGGCGCGGGAAACGGCGCTTCGCGACCTTGACGAATATATCGGCGTGCTGGTGACCCAGCCCGAAATCCGGGAGCGGCTCGCCGAAGCCACCGCGGATTTCCAGCGCACGATGGACGACGAAGGATTTGCGCGGCAGCAGAAGCTGTACGCCATGGACAAAGAATTGACCCGCCGCCTGGCCGCGCTGTCCGAAGACAGCAACCAGAGCTGAATGATTACGCCCTTAGGCAGGAACCACGAATGGCCACCAAGAACACCGCCGAAACCGAAACCGATACCGACGGCCCGCTGATCGACCTCAACGAGGCCGACGTCAAAAAGCTGATCGCGCGCGGCAAGAAGCGCGGCTACCTGACCTATGACGAGCTGAATGCGGCATTGCCGCAGGACGAGATGTCGTCCGAGCAGATCGAGGATATCATGTCGGCGATCTCCGACATGGGCATCAACATCGTCGAAAGCGACGAGGATGTGCAGGAAGAGGCCGACGCCGAACCCGACGACGAAGTCGATGTCAGCGCCGGCACCGGTTCGGTTTCGAACCCCGCCATCGAAAAGAAGAAGGAAACGGTCGATCGCACCGACGATCCCGTTCGCATGTACCTGCGCGAAATGGGCGCGGTCGAGCTGCTCAGCCGCGAAGGCGAAATCGCGATCGCGAAGCGCATCGAGGCCGGCCGCGACACGATGATCCTCGGGCTTTGCGAAAGCCCGCTGACCTTCAACGCGATCATCGACTGGTCGAACGCGCTGAACAATGGCGAGATGCAGCTGCGCGAGATCGTCGATCTCGAAGCGATGCTCTCGAAAGACCCGGTTCCCGAGAATCTCGAGGAAGAGGGCGCCGAAGATAACGGCGAAATCAGCGAAAAAACCGCCGGCGTTTCGTTCAAGGACGAAGATGAGGTCGAGGAAGAGCCCGCCGCCGATTCGGATGACGAGGATGGCGAAGGCTCGTCGGGCAAGCGCGAGACCTTCGAAGAGGATGAGGAAGACAACACCCTCAGCCTCGCGGCGATGGAAGAGCTGCTGAAGCCCGACGCGCTCGAAAAGTTCGCGAACATCACCAAGAGCTTCAAGGCCTTCTCGAAGCTGCAGGACGCGCGCCTCGAATCGCTTTCAGGCGGCGAGGAATTCCCCGCAGCGTCGGAGAAGAAGTACCACAAGCTGCGCGAGGAACTCACCGCGCAGGTCGAAAGCGTGCAGTTCCACAACACCAAGATCGAATATCTCGTCGATCAGCTCTACAGCTACAACCGGCGCCTGACAGCGCTCGGCGGCCAGATGCTGCGCCTTGCCGAACGCCACAAAGTTCCGCGCAAGTCGTTCCTCGACAATTATGTCGGGCGCGAGCTCGAAGAAAACTGGATCGATGGCGTCAAGTCGATCGACAAGAAATGGGCCGCCTTCGCCGAAAATGAAGCTGGCGCAGTCGATCGCATCCGCATCGAGATTTCGGAAATCGCGCAAGCCGCAGGCATGAGCCTGACCGAATTCCGCCGCGTCGTGAACATGGTCCAGAAGGGCGAGCGCGAAGCGCGTATCGCCAAGAAGGAAATGGTCGAGGCGAACCTGCGTCTCGTGATCTCGATCGCCAAGAAATACACGAACCGCGGTCTGCAATTCCTCGACCTTATTCAGGAAGGCAATATCGGCCTGATGAAGGCCGTCGACAAGTTCGAGTATCGCCGCGGCTACAAGTTCAGCACCTATGCGACCTGGTGGATCCGTCAGGCGATCACCCGCTCGATCGCCGATCAGGCGCGCACGATCCGTATCCCGGTCCATATGATCGAGACGATCAACAAGCTGGTGCGCTGCAGCCGCCAGTTCCTCCACGAAAGCGGCCGCGAGCCGACCCCGGAGGAAATGGCCGAGCGCCTGTCGATGCCGCTCGAAAAGGTCCGCAAGGTGATGAAGATCGCCAAGGAGCCGATCTCCCTCGAAACGCCGATCGGCGACGAGGAAGACAGCCACCTCGGCGATTTCATCGAGGACAAGAATGCGGTCATCCCGGTCGACGCCGCGGTGCAGTCGAACCTCAAGGAAACGGTTACGCGAGTTCTCGCGTCGCTCACCCCGCGCGAAGAACGCGTGCTGCGCATGCGCTTCGGCATCGGGATGAACACCGACCACACGCTCGAAGAAGTCGGCCAGCAGTTCAGCGTGACGCGCGAACGTATTCGCCAGATCGAGGCGAAGGCGCTCCGCAAGCTGAAGCACCCGAGCCGCAGCCGCAAGATGCGCAGCTTCCTCGACCAGTAAGCCCTTCGGGTCTTCCGGACATCAGACACCCCGCCCTCACCGGCGGGGTGTTTTGTTTTGCGCTTTCGATCAACGTGTTGCTCTAATGCTGCGCTGCACAATATTTTTGGCCGGCGCTCTTTAAATCTTCATATTTCCCACCCAGATAGCGCTCGTCACGCGACGCGGGGGCTTCATGAACGGTTCAGGCACCACCCATCAAATGGCAATCATTCCCATTCAATGGGAATCGATCCAGAATTCAGGGCCGGCGAGCGATCTCGACCGACCCCAAAAAGCCCGGAAATTCGGGGACTGCTAAAATTGGCACGGCCTTTGCGATGCATTCGGCATCGGCGCGGGGCAGTGCTCGCAGCCAAAGGGAAAGACAAAAAAATGGACAACGAAACCACCAATCTCTTCCAGCGCCGCGACACCTTTTTCGGTATCTGCGAGGCTGTGGGCCAGGATTTCGGCTTCAACCCGCTGTGGCTGCGCCTTGCCTTTGTCGCGCCGCTCTTCTTCTTCCCGGTTCAGACGTTCGTCGGCTATTTTGCCCTCGGCCTCGTCGTGCTGGCCTCGCGCCTGCTCTTCCCCGCCAAAACGGCCTCGTCGGCCCAGCCGGCGCTGAGCACGGCCGAACCGGCCGAACGGCATGCCGACAAGGCCGAGGAACTCGCCCTCGCAGCTTGAGCGAAACCGGCCGGACGGCCCTCTCCCCAAGTCCGGCTATCCGCTCGTCCGTTATGGCGTCCACTGGCGCCATAGATGGGACCGGCAAGCTTTCCCCGGGGCTTGCCGGTCCCTTTGCTTTTGCCCGCGCTCGCTTTTGTCCCTGACTGGAACAGACGCCGGGAAAATCGATCTTCGCTTATAAACGGGACGTTTACGACGTTACCCTATGACTGATCGCTGCAATTCCATCGGCTGGGGTCCTGCAGACCCCGGCCACAGCGAGGATCAAGCGTTGAGCCAGTCGACCCAGCCCAAAGTGCAGACGCGCGACGTCGCCGAACTGCTCGATTCGCTGGTCGCCAGCGGCGGCACCGGCGCGCATCCACACGTCCGTTCGGGCGCCTTGTCGAGCGGGCCCGAGGCGATGCGCAACCTGGCCGACGCCGTCCACTTCCTTTGCCTGCTTCATGGCCGTTATCCGGGCGTGATCGACAATGCCGCGCGCAAGGCGGTCGACCCCGCTTCGCGCCAATGGATGGACGAAGCCGCCAACGCTTTTGCCCAGGAACGCGCCTTCCTCTCGAAAATCGCGTCCGCGGTCGGCCCGGTGCCGAGCACGCAAGGCCAGGCGCAATGCGAGGCTGCCGTCTCCGCGCAGCGCAAGGCGATCGACATGCTCGCCGAGTCGGACCGTCACGGTTGCGCCGTCGGCGCCGCGATCGCGCTGACGCTCGACTGGCGGACGATCCGCGTCCTCCTCGACATCAGCGCCCTGCGGCTCGACCTGGCCCCGCCGACCTGCACCCTCCCCGACCTCCGCGAAACCGCCCGGCTCGCCGCCGCGGTCGGCAATACACCGGCCGTGGAACGTGCCATGGTATTCGGCGCCCAACAACTGATCACCCAGCACAGCGGACTCTGGGATCTGATGTCGACCCGCGCCGCCAGTCGCGCGCACAGCTAGCTCCCCCCTCCCCGAGCCTGCTGTTCGGGCACGCTTGCACCCTTCCTCCGCCCCCGCTATGCCCGCTTGACGTTCACGTTAAGGGAAGGCAGCGAGCATGCGTTTCGAAGGTACCAGCGCCTATATCGCCACCGACGACCTGAAGGTCGCAGTCAACGCCGCGACGCTGCTGCGCCGTCCGCTGCTCGTTAAGGGCGAGCCCGGTACCGGCAAGACCGTGCTGGCCGAGGAAATTGCGAAGGCGTTCGACGCGCCGCTGATCACCTGGAACATCAAATCGACGACCAAGGCCCAGCAAGGCCTGTACGAATATGACGCGGTCGCGCGTCTACGCGATGGCCAGCTCGGCGAAGAGCGCGTCCACGACATCCGCAATTATATCCGCAAGGGCAAGCTGTGGGAGGCGTTCACCTCGCCCAAGCTCCCGGTGCTGCTGATCGACGAGATCGACAAGGCCGACATCGAGTTCCCGAACGATCTGCTTCAGGAACTCGACCGTATGGCGTTCCATGTCTACGAGACCGACGAGACGGTGACCGCGAAGGAACGCCCGATCGTCGTCATCACCTCGAACAATGAAAAGGAACTGCCCGACGCCTTCCTGCGTCGCTGTTTCTTCCATTATATCAAATTCCCCGACCGCGACACGATGGCCTCGATCGTCGATGTCCATTTCCCGGGGATCCAGAAGACGCTGGTCAGCCGCGCAATGGATATCTTCTATGAAGTGCGCGACGTGCCGGGACTCAAGAAGAAGCCGTCGACGAGCGAACTGATCGACTGGCTGAAGCTGCTGCTCAACGAGGATATGCCGCTCGAAGTGCTGCAGAACCGCGACGTCGGCAAGGCGATCCCGCCGCTCCATGGCGCACTGCTCAAGAATGAGCAGGACGTGATGCTGTTCGAAAAGCTCGCCTTCATGGCGCGGCGTCAGGGCAGCTGAGCTACAGCCGGTCTAGAGCTGGTACGCCACCTCGACGTCGCCCCAGCGGCGACCGTTGATGACCGCGGGCATATAGACGTTGCGCACAGTGACATAATTGATGCCGTCGCCTTCCTGGCGATAGACCGTCATGAAGAAGGGCGCGGCGCTGCGCTTCGCCGCAGCGTCGGTCTCGTCATAGAGGATGCGCCCGTTGCGGCAATGCGCGGTGTCGTGTTCGATGTCGCCGGTCGGCGCGTGCGAGCATTCGGTGATGTGCGTCGGCAGAAAGCCATTCATATCGCCCGCCGACGACATTTTGATTTCGGGATGCTCGGCAACGATGCGGTCGAACAGCGGGCGCCAGTGCGCATCGGCCCAATCGCAGAGCGTCGTGCGGAACCGTTCGGGGTTCGAATTCGGCACGCGAACATAATTGGTATCGAAAAGCTGCTCCATCGACAATTCGCCGCGCTCGACCGCACGCTCGGCCAAGCCAACGAACTCGTCGCGCACCTTTGCCGCCAAGGCCACGATCGCCGAATCCAGAGGAGACACGCCTGCCGAGATCACCGCGTTGAACATGCGATTCGACACATGCTCCATCGACAGGATCGAATCGCGCGTGCCCACCAGCGTCGAACCATTGTCGCGCACCGACCCGACAACACGGTCGAGCGCCTCGCGCACCTTCGCACCATTGGCATGCACCATCGCGCTCGATTGCGCGATGCGGTCGCTCTGATCATCGAGCAGTGCGACGAGGTGTGTGGCGTCGTGCAGCGCGTCGGTGATCGTTTCGAACTGCGCCTCGGCGCGGCTCGACTGTTCGACCCCCGACTGGATTTCGGTGACGAGCCCGTTCGCTTCCGCCGCCAGGCTGCCGATACTGCGGCGGATTTCGTCGGTGGCGCCGCGCGTATTCTGCGCGAGTTTTTTCACTTCGGCGGCGACGACAGCGAAAGTGCGCCCGGCATCGCCGGCGCGCTCGGCCTCGATCGCGGCATTCAACGCGAGCATGTTCGTTGTCTTGGCGATCTGTTCGATCGACTGGCTGACCTGCTGCACCTGTTCCATCACCGCCGCGAAATTGGTCACATGCTGCCCAAGCCGCGCGACAAGATCGATGACCGAGCGGAATTCGGTGACGGCGGCGTTGACGCGCTCGGCGCCGGTGTCGAGCTGTTCGCACGCGCGCGCCGAGAGCAATTTCGCCTCGTCGGTGGAATCGGCGATCTGGCGTTGGTCGGCCTCGAGGCTGACGACATAATCTTCGAGCCGGCCGAGTTCGCCGATCTGCCGGTCCATCTGATCGGTCGCAATCTTGATCCGCCCGGCCGCATCGCTGCACCCTACGGCGAGTTCGCCGCAGTCGCTCGCTACCGACTGGTCAAGCATCGGCGCTGCGGGGTTGATCGGATCATATTTCATTGACTTGCCCACGTCCCGGAATGATCGAGGAGATATGCCGGACAATGGTTAATGGGGCGTCAATGGGCGCGGGACCGGAGGATGTGGGCTTTGCGGCGATCGGCAGACACCCCTCCCTTTGCATCCTGGGTTGGATCCACAATGCGATCGGCGCAAGGGCTGCGTAATAGTCCCAAAGTTCAGTAAAGTTCAGCCCTGTGCGCTCCCCTGACGCGGACCTCGCGGCGTGCTGGACGCGCCGGCACGCCCCGCCGTGGCCGCACCCGCAAGCCGGGCAACGATCGCTTTTGTCCACCAAATGAAAGAGCCGAACGAAGGCTGGCACAGCCGGATAATGTAGGAAAGGCTTATTTGAAGGCGGCGTTGGCTTTAGATGGTGAGCCGACGTTACCTCACCCACCTGCGTCATTCCGGACTTGATCGGGGATCCACCGCAGCGCTGAAATCATGGACCCCGGATCAAGTCCGGGGTGACGAGGAGGCCAGGACCACAATCGATCGTTAGCGACATTCGCGAGCCGCCATCCCAGCCACCTCCACCCACACTTTACGTTCACGTAAAGTGATTGCACCTACTGCCCGAACGCGATACGTCAGCAGCCATGTTTTTCGGCTTTCTCGACGAGCTTCGCGCCGCGGGCATTCCCGCCAGCCTGAAAGAGCATCTGATGCTGCTGGAGGCGCTCGACCGCGAGGTGATCGACCGCAGCCCCGAGCAATTCTATTATCTGTCCCGCGCGATCTACGTGAAGGACGAGGGGCTGCTCGACCGCTTCGACCAGGTGTTCAACAAGGTCTTCAAGGGCATCATCTCCGATTACGGCCAGAACCCCGTCGACGTGCCCGCCGACTGGCTGAAGGCGGTCGCCGAGAAGTTTCTGACGCCCGAGGAAATGGCGGCGATCGAGTCGCTCGGCGACTGGGACAAGATCATGGAGACGCTGAAGGAGCGGCTCGAGGAACAGCAGAAGCGCCACGAAGGCGGCAGCAAGTGGATCGGCACCGGCGGCACCTCCCCCTTCGGCAATTCGGGTTATAACCCCGAAGGCGTGCGGATCGGCGGCGAGAGCAAGCACAAGCGCGCGCTGAAGGTCTGGGAAAAGCGCGAGTTCCAGAATCTCGACAACACCAAGGAACTCGGCACCCGCAACATCAAGATCGCGCTCCGCCGCCTGCGCAAGTTCGCGCGCGAGGGCGCGGCGGACGAGCTGGACATCCCGGGTACGATCGACGGCACCGCGCGGCAGGGCTGGCTCGACATCAAGATGCGCCCCGAACGGCGCAACGCGGTCAAACTGCTGCTCTTTCTCGACGTCGGCGGATCGATGGACCCGTTCATCAAGCTCTGCGAGGAATTGTTCAGCGCCGCGACGACCGAATTCAAGAATCTCGAATTCTTCTATTTCCACAATTGCCCCTACGAAGGCGTGTGGAAGGATAACAAGCGCCGCTGGTCCGAACGGCACCAGATGTGGGACATTCTCCACAAATATGGGCATGATTACAAAGTGATATTCGTCGGCGACGCGTCGATGAGCGCCTATGAAATCACCCATCCGGGCGGCAGCGTCGAACATTTCAACGAAGAATCGGGCGCGGTCTGGCTCCAGCGGATCACCCATGTCTATCCCGCTGCGGTGTGGCTCAACCCGGTGCCCGAGGCGCATTGGGGCTACACCCAGTCGGTAAAGCTGATCAAACAGCTGATGAATGACCGCATGTATCCGCTCAGCCTTTCCGGGCTGGACGATGCGATGCGCGAGTTGACTCGAAAGCATTGACGCGGCTGGCCCACTTAGGCCGTGACGATTTCAAGCCAATCCCCTAATCCCGTTCGCATCGAGCGAAGTCGAGATGCCCATCGGCCGTGCACGCCTTCGGGGTGTCTCGACTTCGCTCGACACGAACGGATTTCTCCGTATTAGGCGCCGCCATGATCGACCTCCCCCTCGTCACCATCCTGCTGCTCACCGGCTTCATCAACCTGATCGGCGCGCTCGCCTATGCGGCGCGGATCGCGGGGGTGCGGACGCGGCGGATCGCGATGTCGTTCGCGCTGTTCAACATCCTTGTGCTCTTCTCGCGCACGTCGAACAGCTTCCTCGGCCCCTTCCTCGCGAAGCGGATCGAGACGCGCATCCACGACGGCAGCGGCGCTTCGCTGTTCATTGACATGCAGTTCGTGCTCGCCGCGGCGAGCGTCGCGACGCTGATCGGCATCCTGCTGGTCCCCACCGGGCAGCGCATGTTTGCCGCCGCGATCGGCTGGTACCAGACCAACCGCTCGACGACGAAGCTGGCGCTCAAGGCGATGAGCCCGAGCGGGCTGCGCACCTTCCGCCAGTCGCTGAGTTTTCCCAGCCTGGCGCATCTGCGCGGCTGGCACATGCCGAAGGGGATCAGCTGGGGCGTGCTGATCGCCAACTGTCTTGCGCAGTCGCTGCTCGCCGTCGGGGTCGTCGCCTCACTTTATGCCGGCTATCTGGCGCCCGAATTCCGCGTCACCGCGTCGCAGCTGTCGGCCCTGATCAACGGGTTCGCGACGATTTTGCTGTTTGCCTTCATCGACCCGCAACTCTCGGTGATGACCGACGATGCGGTCGAGGGCAAAGTCGCCGAAGGCGAGTTCCGCCGCGCGATCATGCTCATTTCGCTGAGCCGCCTTGCCGGCACCATTCTCGCGCAACTCTTGCTGATGCCTGCCGCCCTGCTCATCGCCTACGTCGCCGTGCATGTCTGACACGCCGCAGGGTCACAGTCGCTTTCACGCCGTCAGATCGCGGCTGGAGGCGATGGCGATCACCCCGGGGCCGCGCGGCTGGTTCCTCGAATTCCTCGCCTTCGGTTTCAAGCAGGGTTGGGCGTGCCTGTTCGGCGGGCTAATGCTCGCGTTGCTGCTCGGGACGCATCTCTTCTGGCCCGTCGATGCCCCGCTGCACCGTTATGATGCGATCACGATCGGCGCGGTGCTGATCCAGCTCGGCATGCTCGCTTTCCGGCTCGAAACGCCGAAGGAAGCGATCGTCATCCTGATCTTCCACATCGTCGGAACGGTGATGGAGCTATTCAAAACCGCCGCGGGATCATGGCAATATCCCGAGGCGAGCCTGCTCCACATCGGCGCGGTGCCGCTCTTTTCGGGGTTCATGTACGCCGCGGTCGGTAGCTATATCGCGCGTGTCTGGCGCATTTTCGACTTCCGCTACACCGGCTATCCGCCAGTTTGGGCGAGCTATGCGCTTGCCGCGGCGATCTACGTCAACTTCTTCGCGCACCATTGGCTGCCCGACATTCGCTGGTTGCTGTTCGCAGCAACAGCGCTGCTGTTCTGGCGCTGTCAGGTGTGGTTCCGTCCGCTCCACGTGCATCGCCGGATGCCCTTGCTCGTCGGCTGGGGCCTCGTCGCGCTGTTCATCTGGTTCGCCGAGAATATCGGCACCTTCGCCCGCGCCTGGACCTATCCGAGCCAGGACGACGGCTGGCACATGGTCGGCATCGACAAGCTTGGCAGCTGGTATCTGCTGATGATCATCAGCTTCGTACTCGTGAGTCTGGTCCAGCGGCCGAAGGAGCCGGATCACTCGTAACGCCGCCGCCTTTCTCTCCCCTCCCTGAAGAAGGGAGGGGAGCTTTAAGCGAGCGGTTTGTCGATCGACGGCGGCGGCTCGCTGAACCATTTCGGACCGCTATCGGTCATATAGAAACAATCCTCGAGCCTTATGCCGAACTCGCCGGGGATATAGATGCCGGGTTCGTTCGAGAAGCACATGCCGGGTGCGAGTGGTGTCGTTTCGCCGTGCACGAGGTTGACCGGCTCGTGCCCGTCGAGGCCGATGCCGTGCCCGGTGCGGTGCGACGTGCCGGGCAGCTTGTAGCCTGGGCCCCAGCCAAGGCTTTGATAATAGGTGCGCACGGCGTCATCGACCTTGCCCGCGGGCGTACCGAGCCGCGCGGCGGCGAAGGCGACATCCTGCCCCTTGCGCATTTGGTCCCAGACCTGCCGCTGGCGCGCCGTCGCCTTGCCATAAACGAAGGTCCGCGAGATGTCGGATTGATAGCCGTGCACCGTTGCACCGCAGTCCATCAGCACGACTTCGCCGCTCTTCACCGCTTGCGGCTTGCCGCTCCCATGCGGATAGGCGCTCGCCTCACCGAGCAGGATCAGCTCGAACTCGCTCTTGCCGCCGAGCGCCTCGGTCGCGCTTTTCATGATCGCGCCGATATCGGCTGGGGTCATCCCCGCTTGGATGCGCGGCGCGGTGTGGCGATAGGCGGCGATGGTGATGTCGGCGGCAATCTGCATCAGCGCGATTTCGGCGGGCGACTTGTGCATGCGGCAGCCACGCACGACCGGCGCGCCGTTGACAATGGTCGCGCCCGGCATCGCCTTTTCGAGGCCATCGACCGCGAAATAGCGCACCGTTTCCTCGACACCGATCCGGCCTTTTGCCAGCCCGCGCTTGCCGAGCCACGCCGCGACCGCTGCCAGCGGATTCTCGTCTTCGTTCCACGTCAGCACCTCGGCATCGACTGCCAGGCTTTCGCGCACCGAGGGCTCCTCGAAGAAGGGCGTCACCACTGCGAACTCGCCGTCGCGCGTCAGCACCGCGGCGGTCAGCCGCTCGCTGCGCGACCAGCGCACTCCGGTAAAATAGATCAGGCTCGACCCCGGTTCGATCAGCAGCGCCCCGATATCGCTCGCGCGCATCAACTCCTTCGCCTTGGCGATCCGCGCCATACGCTCGGCCTTGCCGATCGGCACCGCCTTGGCGGCGAGGTCGGGAAGCGCCGCGGTGTCGGCCGCGAGCACCGGGGCGGGCAAAGTCGCAGCGAAGCCGGCGAGCGTCGCAGTTCCGAGAAATTGCCTCCGGTGCATGGTCGTCCCCTTCGTCAATAAATGAGCAGGTCGGCGATGTCCGCGCGCCACGCCGCCTCGTCGGGCAGCGCCAGTGCATCGAGATCGCCCGCCGCCGCGCGCGCATCATCGACCCATAAGCGCAGTCCCGGTCCGCCGTTGATCACGTCGATCGCGAGCACATCGTCGGTGTACTCATATTTGAAATCCTTGCCGCGCCAGATCGGATAGTCCGGATAGAGGCTGCGGATTGCCTTGAACCCCAGCGCCTGCACGCGCCACGGCTGGAATGCCCTATCGTCGTACCACGGCCCGTCGGCATGGATATGGACGCCGCTGTTGAGCTGGCCGACATGCTTGTGAAAGGTCGGCTGGAACCAGATATCGCGCAGCTTGCACCCACCGAGCCAGTGCGGCGCGAGACGCTGCATCTCGGCGATCACTGCCTTCGCGTCGATATCGGGGGCGCCGAACAGTTCGAGCGGGCGGGTCGTGCCCCGGCCCTCGCTCAAGGTCGCGCCTTCGACCATCACGGTGCCGGCATAGGCGCGCGCCATATTGACGTTGGCGGCGTTGGGGCTCGGGTTGATCCAGACACGATCGGTCGGCCAGCCGAAGCCGGGTCCTTTCGGGTCCCAACCCTCCATCGCGATCACACGGTAATCGACGTCGAGGCCGAAGTGGCGAATGAACCAATGCCCGATCTCGCCCATCGTCAGCCCGTGGCGCATCACCATCGGCCCCGCGCCGACAAAGCTCTCCCAGCCGGGTTGAAGCAGCGTACCCTCGACGGGACGGCCCGCGGGATTGGGCCGGTCGAGCACCCACACCGCCTTGCCATGCTGCGCCGCGGCTTCGAGGATGTAGAGCAAGGTCGTGACATAGGTGTAGATGCGGCAGCCGAGGTCCTGCAGGTCGACCAGGATCACATCGAACGTATGCATCGACTGCCCACTCGGCCGGCGCACCTCGCCATAGAGGCTGAACACCGGCATGCCATAGGTCGGATCGGTGAAGTCGGGCGACTCCATCATATTGTCCTGAAGATCGCCGCGGACGCCATGCTGCGGCCCGAACACCGCAGAGATATCCAGCCCCGCGGCGACGAGCGCATCGACGCTGTGCGTCAGGTCGGCGGTGACCGAGGCCGGATGCGCGAGCAGCGCGACGCGCTTGCCTTCGAGCGGTTTGCGAAGCGCCGGATCGGCGAGCAGGCGGTCGATGCCGAAGTGAACAGTCATGCCGCGTCGGGTGCCCCAAGCGTGAGTGCAAAGCAATCGGGATGATGGAAGTCGGGCTTGCCGGGCGGATGCGCGAGCGCCCAATAGCTTTTGGTGCCGTCGAGTTCCTCGATTACCGCAGAAAGGGCCAGCTTCGCGCCATTGTCGGGAAAAATCCCCGGTTCGACGCGCAGCGAATAGCTTTGATCGCCCTTTTCCGCCGCCATTTCCCACGGCGCGAGATCGTCCGTCCGCAGCAGCGAACGGTAATCGTCAAACTGGTAACAGGCCCAGCGGCCGTCGGGGCTATAGTTGAATTCGGTATAGTCGGGCTCACCCTCCTCGGTCAGGAAAGCCTCGAAACAGGTGCTTTGCCACAGACCGTCGGTCGCGCTGTCGGCGATGACGAGTTCGCCCTGCCCGTCGGGCAATACCAACGCGGCGATCGCCCCGTCGACGACGAAGCGCAGCGCAAAACCGTCTTCGAACGACAGGCTGACCTCGACCGCGACCGCACGAACGGCCGTAGCGGGAGTGCCGGGGTGACAGATCAGCTCTTTGCGCATGCTATCCAAATATCAAACCCCATGCTAAGCGCCGCGCCGCTATGACCAGTTACAAATCCGACCTGCTGCGCCTGCTCGACGAGCGAGGCTATATCCATCAGACGACCGACGCGGAAGGCCTCGATGCACTTGCCGCGAAACAGGTCATCCCGGGCTATATCGGTTTCGACGCAACCGCGCCGTCGCTGCACGTCGGCAGCCTCGTCCAGATCATGATGCTGCGCCGCCTCCAACAGACGGGGCACAAACCCGTCGTGCTGATGGGCGGCGGCACCACGCGGATTGGCGACCCGACGGGCCGCGACGAAAGCCGCAAGATGTTGTCGGACGAGACGATCGCCGCAAACATCGCGTCGATCTTCAGCATCTTTCAGCAATATCTGACGTTCGGCGACGGCCCGACCGACGCGGTGATGGTCGATAATCAGGACTGGCTCGGCCAGCTCGGTTATATCGAGCTGCTGCAGGAAGTCGGCACGCACTTCACGATCAACCGCATGATGACCTTCGATTCGGTCAAGCTGCGGCTCGAACGCGAGCAGCCGATGACCTTCCTCGAATTCAACTATATGATCCTGCAAGGGTACGACTTCCGCCACCTGTCGAAGGACATGAATGTCCGTTTGCAGATGGGCGGATCGGACCAGTGGGGCAATATCGTCAACGGGATGGAGCTGGGCCGCCGCATGGACGGCGCCGATCTCTATGGCCTCACGACTCCGCTGCTCACCACCGCGGCGGGCGCCAAAATGGGCAAAACCGCCGCCGGCGCGGTCTGGCTTAATCCCGAACAGCTGTCCCATTTTGACTATTGGCAATATTGGCGCAACTGCGACGACCGCGACGTCGGCAAGTTCCTGAAGCTGTTCACCGACCTGCCACTCGACGAGATCGCCCGGCTCGAGGCACTCGAGGGCGCAGAGATCAACGAGGCGAAAAAGATCCTCGCGAACGAGGCGACCGCGATGTGCCGCGGCGCGGATGCCGCGCGCACCGCTTCGGACACCGCCGCGCAAACCTTTGAAAAGGGACAAATTGGCGGCGACCTTCCGCAAGCCGTCGCGCCCGCCGAAGGGATCAGCGTCGTCGATGCCCTGCGCGAACTCGGCTTCGCGGGCTCGAACAAGGAGGCACGCCGCAAGCTCGAAGAGGGCGCGGTAAAGGTCGACGGCGCGGTTGTTCGTGACCCGCAGCACCTGATCCAGCCGGGCACCCAGCCCGTTCCGCTCAGCCTCGGGTCAAAAAAACATGGCCTTGTGATCAGTTAGTGCGCAGAATGCGTTTACCTGTTCTTCAGCAATCGAGTGGATCGTCATGACCAAACCAACAAGGTCCACAAAAATGCGCAAGATTGACACGAGCAAGGCCCATTATGTCGGCCTCGACCAGCGGATCGCTCCGCGTAGCGACGTCTATTGCCGCCTGCCCTTCGTCATGCCCGACGGGCGGCAGGAAATGTGCACCTGCGTCAACATCAGCGCCGACGGCATGTTGATGCGCTTCGAACGCGGGCTGGAGATCGGCGACCTCGTCGTGTTTCGCATGCCGATCATCGGCCGCACGTCGGCGAAGGTCGTCTGGTCGATCGGCGGCAAGACCGGTTTGCAGTTCGACAAGTCGATCTCCGTCGAGGATTATCTGCCGATGATCCGCGCTATGGGCGCCAGAGGCGACGTAAACTAAAAACTCGCGCCAGAAGCGACGTCAACTAACCGCTTCGCAGCAGCGGCACCGCCGCATCGCGTTCGAACAGATAGAGGCACAGGCGCACCGCCTCGGCCCGCCCCCCCTCCATCCCGCCGTCGCGCTCGATAAACAGCCGCGCATCGTCATGCGCGACGGGCAAGAGCCTCACGAGCTGTTCGGGGGTGGCGAGGCGATAGTCGGCATCGCCCGACTGTTTCAGCCCGAGCAATTCGCCGCCGCCGCGCAGTTCCAGATCCTTCTCGGCAATCACGAAACCATCGTTCGTCTCGCGCATCAGGGCCAGCCGCTCGCGCGCGGTCTCCGACAGACTTTGCGAGCGCAGCAGCAGGCAGACCGATTTCGCGGTGCCGCGCCCGACACGGCCGCGCAGCTGGTGAAGCTGTGCGAGTCCGAAATTCTCGGCATGCTCGACGATCATCAGGCTGGCCGCGGGGACATCGACCCCGACCTCGATCACCGTCGTCGCGACGAGGACACCGATTTCGCCTGCCTGAAAGCGCGCCATGACCTCGTCCTTTTCGGGCCCCTTCATCCGCCCGTGCACCAGCCCGACGCGCGCATCGCCCAGTCGTTCGCGAAGCAGCACGGCACGGTCTTCCGCAGCTGCGAGCTCGCTCCCCTCGCTCTCGGCAACGAGCGGGCAGACCCAGTACGCCTGTGCGCCGCTCGCCAGATGACGGTCGAGCCCGTCGACGATCTCGTCGAGCCGGTCGACCGAGACGACTCGCGTGTCAATCGGGGTGCGCCCCGGCGGCATCTCGTCGATCTGCGACACATCCATTTCGCCATGGTTGGCAAGCTGGAGCGTCCGCGGGATCGGGGTCGCCGTCATCACGAGCAGATGCGGCGGGCGCGTCGCCTTTTGCGTCAACATCAGCCGCTGCGCGACGCCGAAGCGATGCTGTTCGTCGACAACGACAAGCGCGAGATCCTTGTACGTCACCGCCTGCTGGAAAATCGCATGCGTGCCGACGAGAATGTCGA
The DNA here is from genome assembly GCF_059415685.1 of Sphingopyxis sp. GW821-FHT10B01. Classification (NCBI taxonomy): domain Bacteria; kingdom Pseudomonadati; phylum Pseudomonadota; class Alphaproteobacteria; order Sphingomonadales; family Sphingopyxidaceae; genus Sphingopyxis; species Sphingopyxis sp. GW821-FHT10B01. The sequence continues at coordinate 74,585 of NZ_JBWKNS010000003.1, forward strand.
TGCTGCCGTCGGCAAGCCCCATCAGCGTCGACTCGCGTATCTTGCCCTTGTCGCGCCCGGTGAGGATCGCGAGGTTGATAGGCAGGCCAACGAGCATCCGCTGCAACGTCGCAAAATGTTGGCGCGCCAATATCTCGGTCGGGGCGAGCAGCGCGGCCTGTGTCCCCGCCTCGACCGCCGTCAGCATCGCGCGGAGCGCGACGAGCGTCTTGCCCGATCCGACGTCACCCTGCAGCATCCGCAGCATCGGCGTGTCCTGCGCCATGTCGCCGGCGATCTCGCGCCCGACACGCTCCTGCGCACCGGTCAGTCCGAACGGCAGTTTCAGCGCTCCGGTCAGCCGCCCGTCGCCGACGATCGCCCTGCCCTTGCGCGTCCGCAGGCCCTGCCGGATCAGCATCAGCGCAACCTGGCTCGCGAAAATTTCGTCATAGGCAAGCCGGTCGCGCGCAGCCTCGTCGCGCGGGCTGGCATGGGCGCGCTCCATCGCCTCGCGCCATGCGGGCCAGCTCCGGGCGGCGAGCAACGGCGCATCGACCCATTCGGTGAGGTCGGGACGCCGTTCGAGCGCGACCTGCGCAAGCTGCGACAGCCGCGCGTTAGTGAGGCCCTCGGTCAGCGGATAGACCGGTTCATGCTCCGCGATCCCCGCCTCGTCGCCCGGCTCGGCGACATGATCGGGGTGGACGATCTGGCGCATGTCGCCATATATATCGAGCCGGCCCGACACGCGCCGCGTCTCGCCGAGCGGGAAGAGCTTTCGCGCCAATCCCGAGGCGCGTCCGAAATAGACAAGCCGGACATGGTCTCCCGCGCTGTCGAACGCTTCGACACCGAATGGCGCACGCGGGCTGCGGCCCGGCCGGTAATCCTGCGCGGTCAGTTCGACGATGATGGCCTGCCCGACCTGCGCCTGATCGAGCCGGTCGACCGGGAATCGCGAGATCAGACCTGTCGGCAGATGGAACAACACGTCGACCACGCGTTCCAGCCCCAGCCGTGTCAGCGGCTTGGCAAGCTGGGGTCCGACGCCTTTCAGGTCGGTCAGCGCGGCAAAGAGCGGATTGAGTATATCGGGTCGCATGGCTAGGGCGTGTCTAGCCCCCACATTCCGTTCGTGTCGAGCGAAGGAAAAAGCAAATCTCTCTTCCGTTCGTGCTGAGCTTGTCGAAGCACCGTATTTCTTTCGGGCGTCGCAAAGAAAAACGGCCCTTCGACAAGCTCGGCGCGAACGGTGAAGGGGGAACGGTTGGTTGCCACATCATCCGTTTTGTCTAAAAGGCCCGCCATGCAAGATCGCCTCAAACGCCTGAAATTCCGCGCCTGGCACCGCGGCACACGCGAGGCTGACTATATGATCGGCGGCTTTTTCGACCGTTATTCAGCCGCGTGGAACGAGGAAGAGATCGCCTGGTACGAAATCGTCGTCGAGGAAGATGACGTCGACATCATGGCATGGGCCTTGGGCACGAGTGAACCGCCCGCGCATCTGGATCGCCCCGCGATGATCGCCGCGATGCGCCGGCTGGACTATATCCCGCTGCCATGACGATGCCCGCCGCTTACATTTTCGCCGCCATCGGGTCGGCATCGGCGCCGCTGACGCTCGCCCGCGCCGCCGACGGCTTCCTGCCGCTGCTGCTCGCCGACTTGGCGCGCGCAAGCGACAAGCGCCTTGTCTATGTGGCAACCGACGATACTGCGATGCAGGCCATCGCCGACGCCGCGCCCTTCTTTGCGCCCGACCTCACCGTCCATCGCTTTCCGGCATGGGATTGCCTGCCCTATGACCGCGCGGGGCCGTCGATGCGCGTCAGCGCCGACCGGCTTGCGACGCTGTCGGCGCTTCAGCTCCCCGCAAAGCGCGGCGAACTCATCCTCACCACCGTCGCGGCGATCACCCAGCGTACGCTGACGCCGTTCCGCATCCGCCAGCTTGCAACGACACTCGCGGCGGGGCAGCGGATCGACCGCGATGCGCTCGCCGAGCTGCTGGTATCGAACGGCTTCAGCCGCGTTGACACCGTTGCGGATCAGGGCGAGTTCGCGGTGCGCGGCGGCATCCTCGACCTGTTTCCCGCGGGCGAGGAAACCGGGCTGCGCGTCGATTTCTTCGGCGACGAGATCGAGAGCATCCGCCGCTTTGACCCCGCCGACCAGCGCAGCCTTGGCCCCGCCAAGGCGCTGCAGCTGCTTCCCGCCAGCGAGACGCTGCTCGACGAAGCGACGATCAAGCGTTTCCGTTCGGCCTATCGCGACCTGTTCGGCGGACAGGCGACGGGCGATCCGCTCTATCAGGCGGTGAGCGAAGGCCGGCGGCAGGCGGGGATGGACCATTGGCTGCCGCTGTTCGAGGAACGGCTGGCGACATTGTTCGACCATATCGATCCTGCGACCCCGGTGCTGCGCGGCCACCGCACCGAGGCGACCGCCGAGACGCGCTTTGCCGCTATCGCCGATTATCATGCCAACCGCGTCGCCGCAGAACGCGAATCGCCGGGCAGCTACCGCCCGCTCGCGCCCGAGACGCTGTATCTGACCGAAGAAGAATGGGCCGGCGCATCGGCCGAACGCCCGATCCATATCGTCACGCCCTTCGATGTTCCGCCGAGCCCTGCCGTCGTCGATCTCGAAACCTTCGCGGCGCGCGATTTCACGCCCGAACGCACCGCCGACCTCAATGTTTACGACAAGGTCGCCGATCATCTGTCGGATGAGCGCCGCAAAGGCCGGCGGACGATCATCGCCAGCTATTCGGGCGGCGCGCGTGAACGCCTGTCGGGGCTGCTGCGTGACCATGGCGTCACCTCGCTTGCGCCGGTCGACAGCTGGCAGGATGCGCTCGGCACCGCCTCTGCGGAAAGCGGCGGCGCGACCGCGATGGTCGTCCTGCCGCTCGACCATGGCTTTGCCAGCGATGCGATCAGCCTGCTCACCGAACAGGATATTCTCGGCGAGCGCCTCGTCCGGCGGCAGAAGCGCCGCAAGAGCGCCGACGCTTTCCTCGCCGAACTCGCGACGCTCAGCGTCGGCGACATGGTCGTCCATCTCGATCACGGTATCGGCCGCTATGAGGGGCTGACCCAGATCCCCGTCGGGAGCAGCCCGCACGACTGCGTCGCGCTGACCTATGCGGGCGGCGACAAGCTCTATGTCCCGGTCGAAAATCTCGACGTCCTCTCGCGCTACGGTGGTGAAAGCGACGGCGTCGCGCTCGACCGGCTCGGCGGCGAAGCATGGCAGCGCCGCAAGGCGCGGATGAAGGAGCGCATCCGCGAGATCGCCGGCGAACTGCTCGCGACCGCGGCGCAGCGCGCCTTGCGTTCGGGCGAACTGCTCGCGCAGGATGCCGCGTATCCGGCCTTCGCCGACCGCTTCCCCTATCAGGAAACCGACGATCAGGACCGCGCGATCGGCGACGTGCTCGCCGATATGGCGTCGGGGCGTCCGATGGATCGCCTCGTCTGCGGCGACGTCGGGTTCGGCAAGACCGAGGTCGCGCTGCGCGCCGCCTTTGTCGCCGCGATGGCGGGGGTGCAGGTCGCGGTGGTCGTGCCGACGACTTTGCTCGCGCGCCAGCATTTCACCAATTTCACCGAGCGCTTCAAAGGCTTCCCGGTCAACATCGGCCGCCTGTCGCGCCTCGTCCCCGCAGGCGAAGCCCAAAAGACGCGCGAAGGGCTCGAAAGCGGTCATATCGACATCGTTGTCGGCACCCATGCAGTGATCGCGAAATCGGTCGAGTTCAAGAATCTCGGACTTGTCATCGTCGATGAAGAGCAGCGTTTCGGCGTCGTCCACAAGGAGCGGCTGAAGCAGCTCAAGACCGACGTCCATGTGCTGACACTGACCGCAACGCCGATCCCGCGCACGCTGCAAATGGCGATGTCGGGGCTGCGCGAACTCAGCGTCATCCAGACGCCGCCGGTCGACCGCCTCGCGGTCCGCACCTATGTCGCGCCGTGGGACGCCGTGGTGCTCCGCGAAGCCTTGCTGCGCGAGCATGACCGCGGCGGGCAGAGCTTCTTTGTCGTCCCGCGGATCAAGGATCTGCCCGATATCGAGGAATTCCTGCGCAACCGGGTGCCCGAAATCAAATATGTCGTCGCGCATGGCCAGATGACCCCGACCGAGGTCGAGGACCGGATGAGCGCCTTCTACGATCGCAAATATGATGTGCTGCTGTCGACCACCATCGTCGAAAGCGGGCTCGACATTCCGAGCGCGAACACCCTGATCATTCACCGCGCCGATCGCTTCGGGCTGGCGCAGCTGTACCAGCTGCGCGGCCGCGTCGGGCGCGCCAAGACCCGCGCCTACGCCTATCTCACGACCCCCGAGCATGGCGCGATCACCGACACCGCCGAAAAGCGGCTGAAACTGCTCGGCGACCTCGACACGCTCGGCGCGGGGTTCCAGCTTGCCAGCCACGACCTCGACATTCGCGGCGCGGGCAACCTCGTCGGCGACGAACAGTCGGGGCATATCCGCGAAGTCGGCTTCGAACTTTATCAGTCGATGCTCGAGGAGGCTATCCTTGTCGCCAAGGCCGAGGGTGCGGGCACGCTGCCGCCGCGCGAAGCCTTGTCGCCCACGATCACCGTCGATGCGCCGATCCTGATCCCCGAGGATTATGTCCCGGACCTGCCGCTGCGCATGGCGCTCTATCGCCGCCTCAACGATGCCGAAGACCGCCCCGCGCTCGACGCTTTTGCGGCCGAGATGATCGACCGTTTCGGCCCGCTGCCGCCCGAGACCGCGAACCTCGTCCAGCTGATGGAGATCAAGGCCAATGCGAGACTGGCGGGCATCGCCAAGCTCGACGTCGGCACGAAGGGTGCGCTGGTGTCGTTCCACGGCGACCAGTTCGCAAATGTCCCCGGGCTGATCGCCTATGTCGAGCGGCTGAAAGGCCGCGCGCGCCTTCGTCCCGACAACAAGCTGTCGATCAGCGGCGATTGGGTCAGTACCGGCGCCCGGCTCAACGGCGCGCTGCAATTGTCCAAGGGGTTGGGCAAGCTGGCGAAGCAAGCCTGACCGTCGCCCCCGCGAAGGCAGGGGCCGCTGGCAACATTGCGCCGCACCGACAACAGCCCCCGCCTTCACGGGGGCGACGTGATTTTTCAGACTTCCATCAACGCCAGCAACTGATCCGCGGGCACAGGCCCCGACTTCAGGAACCCCTGCCAGGTCGCGACGCCCAGCTCGGACAGGCGCGCCAGCTGGCGCTCATTCTCGATCCCCTCGGCGACCACCAGCAAGCCCAGCGCGCGCGCAAGGTCGACGATCGCGCGCACGACAATGCGGTCGCGGTCGCTGCCATCGATCGTGCGGGTGAAACCGCTGTCGATCTTGAGATAATCGATCGGCAAGCGCGCGAGCAGCGACAGGCTGGAATAGCCGGTTCCGAAATCGTCGATCGCGACCGCGACGCCGAGCGCGCGGATCTGTGCCAGCTGGTCGGCGGCACTCGCGGGATCGCTGAGCATCGCCTGTTCGGTGAGCTCGAGCGTCAGCCGGTCGGGGTCGATTTTCGCCGCTTTCGCCATGGCGGCAAAGCGGCCAGCGAATTCAGGGTCGCCCAGATCGGCGGCGGTGATGTTGAGCGAGACGCGCAGCTTTGCCAGCGCCTTGGGCCAGGTCGCCATTTCGGCGAGCGCGACGCGATGCGCATGTTCGGTCAGTTCGCATTCGAGCCGCGCCGCACGCGCGGCGGTCACCAGCGGCCCGGCGCCGAGCAGGCCAAGTTCGGGATGCTGCCAACGGAGCAGCGCCTCGACCCCGGTCATCTCGCCCGTGCCGACGTCATACTGCGGCTGATAATGGATCACGACTTCGTTGCGCGACAGCGCGGCATGAACCATCACCCCGTCGCGCGCCGAGGCGGGCCGTGCGAGTTGATCGCTCGCCTGCATCAACTGCTCCGCCACCGACTCGTCGCGCGTGACGAGCGCCGCAGCGATGCGAATCGACAGGCGACCGTTCGGATCGCCGACGATCGGTTCCGCGAGCGCGACGTGCAGCGCCCGCTCCTGCGCGCGCAGGGCGCCGAGCGACAAGGGCGTCGAGGGAACGATCAGGAACCGCGGCCCGTCGAGACGGTCTACGCACGACCCTTGTCCGAATTCGTCGCTGGCGAAATTTTCGAGCCGCCGCCCGATTTCATCGAGCACCGCATCGCCCGTCTCGGTCCCCGCACTGTTGTTGATGCGCGCCATCTGGTCGACCTGGACGAGGATGACGCCAACGTCGGCATCATGCTGCGCGTGCAGGGTTTCGAGTTTGCGGACACAGGCGGAAAGGGATTCGGACGGGCGATTCATCGGGTTTCCCTAGCAGGCTTTGCTTGCCAAGCTCTTGCCTTTTGCATCAATATGCGCGCGTGGCTGCCACATTATCCCATCGTGCCGCGTCTGCGGCACCTTTGATCGACGGCCATGGCCGACGGATCAGCTATTTGCGCCTGTCGGTTACCGACCGCTGCGATCTGCGTTGCCGCTATTGCATGGCCGAAGACATGACTTTTCTGCCCAAATCGGCGGTGCTCAGCATAGAGGAAATGGGCGAACTTGCCGAGCGTTTCGTCGCGCGCGGCATCCGCCGCATCCGCCTCACCGGCGGCGAGCCGCTCGTACGGCGCGGGATCGATACGCTCGCGATGCGGCTGGGTGAAATGATCGGCCACGGACTCGACGAACTCACGCTGACCACCAATGCGATGCGGCTCGCCGAACATGCCCCGATGCTGGCGGCCGCGGGCGTTCGCCGCATCAACGTCAGCCTCGACACACTCGACCCGGCCGCCTTTCGGCATATCACGCGCGTCGGCGATTTGAGCGTGGCGCTGCGCGGGGTCGACGCGGCGCGCGATGCGGGATTGGCGGTCAAGATCAACATGGTTGCGCTCGCCGGTCTCAACGACGACCAACTGCTGCCGATGCTCGATTATTGCGGCGCGAACGGCTGCGACCTCACCCTCATCGAAACGATGCCGCTCGGCGAAGTCGAGGAGGACCGCAGCGATCATTATATCCCGCTCCACCATTTCATTGCGCCGCTCCGCGAAATCCGCGCAATCTATCCGGTCGACCAGCGCACCGGCGGCCCCGCGCGCTATTTCGCGGTCGAGGGCAGCCCGGTGACCCTCGGGCTGATCACCCCGCTCAGCGACAATTTCTGCACAAGCTGCAATCGCATCCGCCTGACGGTCGAGGGGCGCATCTATATGTGTCTTGGTCAGGACGACCATGTCGACCTGCGTGCGGCGCTGCGCGACGGCGGCGACGTCGACGGCTTGATTGATGGCGCATTGGCTGGCAAACCCCGCGCGCATGACTTTCAAATCGACCGAAAGTCCAAACCGGCGGTCGCGCGTCATATGAGTGCAACGGGCGGCTGAAATAGCGCCCCGATTTTTTGAAGGCACGGGGGAACCGGACCAATATGCATCGCAAGATCGCGCTTGTCGCATCGAACGCGCCCGCAGCCATGGAAGCGGAAGCCGAACTGCGCCCGCTCTACGACTTCGTCGATCTGCACGAAGCCGATTTGCTGATCGCGCTCGGCGGCGACGGCTTCCTGCTGCATATGCTGCACCAGTTGCTCGACCAGCGCCGCAGCATGCCCGTTTTCGGTATGAACCGCGGCACAATCGGCTTTCTGATGAACGAATTTCGGATCGAAGGTCTGGTCGACCGGCTCGCCGCCGCGCGCCCCTTCCTGATCCATCCTCTGAGCGGCGATATCACGACGATCAGCGGCGAACGGCATATCCTGCCCGCGATCAACGAGATTTCACTGCTGCGCGAAACGCGCCAGGCCGCGAAGCTCGAAGTGATCATCAACGAAAAGACCATGCTCGAAGAACTCGCGTGCGACGGCGTGCTCGTCTCGACCCCTGCGGGATCGACCGCCTATAACCTCAGCGCCAATGGTCCGATCCTGCCGCTCGAATCGGAAATGCTCGCGCTCACCCCAATCAGCCCCTTTCGCCCTCGCCGCTGGCGCGGCGCGCTCGTCCCCGAATCGACGAGCATCCGCTTCAACGTCCGCGAGGCGGCAAAACGCCCGGTCAGCGCCGTCGCCGATCAGCGCGAGATCCGCGATGTGAAGACGGTTTTGGTCACCACCGACCGCAGCCGGCCGCTGACTTTGCTGTTCGATCCCGACCAGGGGCTCGACGAACGCATCGCAATGGAACAATTTATCGTTTGAGGTCTTGCAAATTGCGCCAAGCGACGGCAAAGGGACCGCCTTGCCCGCGTCAGCGGCGTGTTCCTCGGTAGCTCAGTGGTAGAGCAATCGACTGTTAATCGATCGGTCGTAGGTTCGAATCCTACCCGGGGAGCCATAATCTTTGTAAATCGCGATTTCTCGAAAAGAGTTCGAATCCCGTCAGGGTGTTCAGGGTTTTCTTGAACTGATCGGCTTTTTCTTGGAGATTTTTGTCGGCGCCGCACCGCGGCCGCGGAGAATATGGCAAGGCATTCATCGCGACTGTCGCCGCAATCATTCTGATGCAGGCCCTTGTCGCGGCCACATTCTCATTTTTGGCGTTGGCCGGCTAGCGCGACACCAAAGTCATAGCGGCGGCTAGCTAGTCGACATTTAGATAATAAGTGCCATTCGGCATCAGCTGGCCGGTACCGGACAAGCAGCGGTCGCGCGCATCCCCGACAGAGCGGACATTCCACCGCAGACCCTCTCGATGTATACGAGAGGATCTGCGGCGGCTGGCAATGTTCGATCGCGGCCATCTTTGTTTTTCCCAAGCGGCAGACAGGCCAAAACGCAGTCGACTGACTGCGTTTTGCACCAGATAATTTGTCCAGACCGCCCGGGCAGCGACAGGCCGCAGAGGGCGGCCCTATTCCCCCTTGCCCGCTGCGAAATCATGCACGAACAGCCCCGGCTTGCGGCTGTCGAACACCGCCTGAAGGTCGCACTTCTTGCTCTTCTGCTGCTTGCAATCCAGCTGAGCCGCCTGCTTCGCCCGCTGGGCCGAGGTTTCCGCTATTCCGGATTCGCTGCTGTCCATTCGAACAGCCTGGATAAACCCGTTGCCGCTCCAGGTATTGATTTCGCATTTGCGCGACGTCGCATCGCTGCACGCCTTGATCGCCGCCGCGGACGCAGCCTCATAGCTGCGATGGCCGCTCGCGACATAGAGCTTGTTATCATATCCGCTGCTCTTGTTGCCGACGACCCATGCCGAGACTGCATAATATTTGCGCGCCTCGGCGCCGGGGTTGCGGCTATCGGTGCTCGACCGGATCGTCGCGAACACTTCGCAGGGCAAAAGCTGCTTCGCCGAACAGTCGTCCATCGCCTGCTTGCGTTGAGCGGCGTCGCCGCCCATCCACATATTGTAGAAATCGCCGTGGCTGTTGCGAAGGATCTTCATCGACGAATTCCACCATTTGCCGCCCGTCTCACAGCCGCCGCCCATCACCCGGTTGCACATCTCTATCGAATTGGTTTCGGCGTCATTATAGGCACCCGAATAATTGCCGTCGACCCAGATGTCGGCGGCATCGGGGTGCCGTGCGATCGCCACATGACTGTTAACGCCCGACGAGCTGGGCGCCGGGGAGCTGCCCCCGGAATAATCGGATATCGGAATGCAAGGCTGGGCCCCGCCCGGGCCGCCCGGATTGTAGGTCGTTCCTGCCGGACAGCTTTGGGCGCCCGCCGGCGCTGTGCCGACGAGGCCGGTCAAAAATGCCGCCGTGCAGATTGCCGGCGCAAGCGCGATCTTCTTCATGCTGTCATTCCTTTTTGCCATTCCTTTTTGCCTGTAAATCGGCCGGGGCCCGGAGCCCCGGACTGGAGCGGGGTCATTGTCCTCTTTTGCGGATCAATTGCTGCGTGACCGCCTTGTCCTCTTCGATGATCTGGCCCGCCATCGCTCGGGTGAGCGTGATGATGTCCTGGATATGCTTGAGGCTTCTTTGGGTCTCTTCTTCGAGTTCTTCGGGCGTGCGCGTTTCATTGTGTGGCGGCCGCGTGCCGTCGGGCCATATGGCTTTCCACGTCAGGTCGGCGACGCCCTCGATCGAGAACTGCCCGAGGTAGAGCAGGCCGCGTTCCATATTGTCGACCTGGCGATAGGCAGCACGCTGCTCTTCGGTCTTCAGCCCCATTTCGCAGCCGAACTCGAGGAGCTGGCGCTCGACCGCGTCCTTGGGCGCGCGCGCGGGTTGGTCCGGCGCCCGCTGCAACGGTCCGCCGCGCGGCGAGATCTGGATCAGCTTTTCCTCGATCGTTTTGCCAACACAGTCGACAATGACGTTCGAGGTGATCCAGTCGGGGCTCTTTTCATTTTCAAGGATCGCCAGCGTCTCGAGCTTGAAAACGCCGCCGAAAAACCCGGGTTGACTGATATAATCCTCGTCGATCGCGACGACGAGCCGCGCCGGCTTCTCGCCGCCCATGAATACCAACCACCATTCGTCGGCCATGGCGGGCGTTGCCGCCAGGGCCGCCAGAGCGCCGGCGACCAATCCCAATTTTCGTGTTCGCACGGAAAACCTTCTCCTTTCTACGATTGCCGCGGCCTGCACATGCGAGACTTCCTCAGCGGACAAAACTTCGTAAAACCCTGAGACCTGCCGGCCCGCGACCACATCACTCGTAGCGGAGCGCATCGACGATGCGCCCGCGCGCCGCCGCCATGATCTGCGCAGAACTGACGAGGATCGCGACGAGGACCGTCGCGCCCGCCACGCCTGCCAGCAGCCAGACCGGCAGGTCGGTCCGCGCCGCGAATTGTTCGAGCCACTGGCGCATGACCGCGTAGCCGGCACCGAGACCCACGGCGCATGCGACGAGGACGGGCAGCAGGAATTGCCAGAGCAGCAGGCGGACGATCTCGCCCGGCGATGCCCCCATCGCGCGGCGAATGCCGATCTCCTTGCGGCGGCGGTCGGCGGAAAAGGCGGATAGCGCGAACAGCCCCATCGCGGCGATCACGAGCGCGACGAGCGCGCACGCCCCGATCACGCGCCCCTGCACGATCGTCGTACGGTACCGGTCCGCCTCGATCTGCGACAGCAACCGCGCCTCGAGCGGCCCGCCGTCGCCCATCGCCTGCCACAGCCGGTCGAGCCGCGCGCGCGCGTCAGAGAGCGCCGCGGGGGCCGTTTCGACCGCGAGCACGCCCCATTTGGGCGACCCGGCGCTGTAGATCAGTTCACCCGCAGGCTCGAGCACGCTCGCCGACGCATCGCGGACCACCCCGATGACCGTGTAGGGCGTCGTCGGCGGATTGGGGCCGACCTGCAGCGAAATGCCCAGCGGCTGGCCGATCGCCGCCTGTGGCGAAGCGAAACCGAAATGGCGCGCGGCGGTCTGGTTGATGACGACCTCGCTCCGGCTGGCGCTGCCGTCGCGCGCGGGCACGAAGCCCCGGCCGGCGAGCGGATCGAGTCCGGCGAGTGCGAAGAAATGCGCGTCGACCTCGACGAAGCCGGGGGTGAAGCGTTGCCCTTCGCGGTTGATCGCGGTGACCGCGCCGTGCGGCGCGAGGTTGAAGGCGCCGCCGGCCGAACAGCTTGCACCGCGCACGCCGGGCAACTCGCGCGCCGCCTGCGCCAGCCCCGACCGGCATTGCGCAATGACCGTCAGCACCGGCCCCCGTCCGGCGCCCAGCGCGCGATCGATCGCGAAATCGGTCTGCCGGTATACCGTGATCGCGGCGACGAGCAGTCCCGTCAGCGTCGCGAACTGGACAATCACCATCGTCCGCCCGATCCACGCTGGCGCAGACAGGCCGGTCGCACCGCCGCCGAGCGCCGCCGTCGGCCGGAGCGACGACAGGATGAAGGCCGGATAGAGCCCCGACACCACCCCGATCACGAGCCACACGGCCAGAAGCGGCAGAAGCAGTCCTGGCTCGCGCGTCAGGTCGAAGGCGAGCGACAAGCCGAGCATCCCGTTCACCGCGGGCAGCGCCAGCTCGACGATCCCCATGCCAAGGACCAGCGCGACAAGCGTGACGAGCAGGCTTTCGCCGAGGAACTGGGCGATCAGTTGTCCCTGCCCCGCGCCGCACGCCTTGCGCACCGCGACCTCGACGCCGCGCCGGCCGGCGCGCGCGGTCATCAACGCGACATAGCTTGTCGACGCCATGAGGAGGATCAGCGCCCCGACCGCGCCGATCGCCATGACAACGGCCGGGTCGACGCTCGGCTTGCCGTGCGGACTGTCGTCGGGCGGTCCGAAGTGGATGTCGGCAATCGGCAGCGCATAGCCGCCGACCTTCGTGCCGCTGGCCGCCGCCATCGCCTGAAACGGGCGAATGACATCGTCGAGCGCGGGCTGAAGGTCGGCGGCACGCGTCCCCGGTTTGCCGCGAACATAGGTCAGAATGGGCAGGTTGATCGTCGGCACCGGGCTGGCATCGGCGCGCGCGAGCGGCGACACTGCGCCCCGACCCGAAGCGACGAACTGCAGATCGAGGTGCGTCCGCGCGGGCAGATCGGCGAACACCGCCGTCACCCGCAACCGCCGGACCGCGCCGTCGGCGCCGACGATCTCGATCGCCGCGCCGCGCGGCGGGGCCCCGCCGAACAGCTTGCGCGCGCTGCCTTGCGACACCGCCACCGTGTCCGGCTCGGCGAGCGCGCCGGCCAGCTGCCCGCTGACGGACGCAAGCGGCAGGACCTCGAAAATAGCGGGATCGGCCCACACGAACCCCTGCGCGCGGATCGGCGGGGCATCGGCGCGCGCGCGGACGACCGGATTGTCCTGATAGATACGGGCAATCGCCTCGATCCGGTCGCTCCGGCCGGCCAGCGCCTTCGCGAGGATCGACGGCGTCACCGCCGACACGCGCTCGGGCTGTCCCGGCTGGGCGACGGTGCCGGTCATCCGGAAAACGCGCTCATATCCCGGAATGAAGTTTTCATAGGCATGCTGCTGGCGCACGAACAACCCGGTCACGATCGCGGCGGCAAGCGCCAACGCCAGCCCGGCCAGCGTCACGACCGCATAGAGCCTGCCGCGCGCGAGCTGCCCGCGGGTGGAAGCGAAGAGGCTGCGCAGCATGGTCAGGCGCCCAGCTGCGTCTGGCTGACGACCCGGCCATCGAGCAGCTGGATCTTGCGATCGGCGCGGTCGGCCTGCGAAAGCGAGTGGGTCACCATCACGACGCTGGTTCCCTGTCCGACCGCCTGCTGAAGCAGGTCCATCACCGCCTCGCCGTTGGCGGTATCGAGATTGCCCGTCGGTTCGTCGGCGAGGATCAGGCGCGGGTCGGACACGATCGCGCGCGCGACCGCCACGCGCTGCTGCTGGCCGCCCGACAGCTGTTTGGGCAGATGGCGGGCGCGATGCGGCATGCCAACCCGGTCGAGCGCCCGCTCGACGCGTTCGCGCCGTTCGCGCGCGCTCGTTCCGCGATAGAGCAGCCCGAGCTCGACATTCTGCGCCACCGTCAGTTCGTCGACCAGGTTGAAGCTCTGGAACACGAAACCGATCGCGGCGCGGCGCAGACGGGTCAGCTCGCGCTCGCTCGCGCGGCTCACGTCCTCGCCGAGCAATTCGATACGCCCGCCGTCGGGACGGTCGAGCAGCCCGAGTATGTTGAGCAAGGTCGACTTGCCGCAGCCCGAAGGCCCCATGATGGCGACAAATTCGCCCTCGCCGACGGTCAGCGACACATCGCTCAGCGCATGCGTACGCACCTCGCTGGTCTCGTAATTTTTCGAGATGGTCTCCACGCGCAGCATGATTGTCTCCTATCGAAGGTTGATGCGCCGATACGCGTCCCAGCCATCATAGCTGGACGTGATCACGCGGTCGCCGGGCGCCAGCCCCGCCAGAATTTCGACCTGTTCGGCGTTACGCCGGCCGATCCGGATCGACCGGCGTTCGGCGCGATCGCCCCCGGGTGCCATCACGAAGACCCAGCGGCCACCCGACGCCTCGAGAAAGACGCCGGCGGGAAGCAGCAGCGCCGGTCGATCGGCGCCAAGCGACAGGCGGCCGCGAACGGCCTCACCAGCGACAAGCCCCGACGGCTCGCCGCGTACGAAATCGAGGTCGACCCGGAACGATCCACCGGTCACCTGCGGATAGATGCGCGACACCGCCAGTTCGGCGCGGCGCCCGTCGACCTCGGCGCGCTGCCCGACGTGCACACGCCCCAGATAATATTCGTCGACGCGCGCGGACACGCGAAAGCCCGTATCGAGCGCCAGCTCGCCCAGCCGGTCGCCGCGGTTACGATTCTCGCCAAGCTTGACGTCGAACGCCGACAGGCGCCCCGCCGCGGGCGCCCGCACGGTCAGATCGCCAAGTTTTGCACGCGTAACCGCGAGGCTCCTGCCCAGCGTCGCAAGCTGCGTTTCGATCTGCGGCGCCTGCAGCGTGCTCAGCCGGCCCTGCCGCCGCCCGCGCGCTTCCTGGATCGCCTGCCGGTCGGCGACAGCGCGCTGCTCGTCTTTCAGGCTGTCGATCGTCTTTGCCGGCACGAACCCCCGCGCCGCGAGTGGAAGGCTGCGGCGAAGATCGCGGTCGACGCGTGTGCGGTCGTAACGGGTCAACGCCAGCGCCTGCGCATTGTCGCTGCGGTCCTGTTCGAGTTGTTGCTGATACGCCTGAAGCTGGGTGATCGATTCGATCAGCCGCGCTTCCTGCGAGAGGATATCGAGCTCAAGCGTCGTGTTCGTGAACTCGACCAGCGGCTGGCCTTCCGCAACATGGTCGCCCGACCGGACGAACAGGCGGCGCACCCGCCCGCCCTCGGCGGCGTCGAGATAGATGATGTCGCGCGGTTCGATCTGCCCCTGCAGACTCGTCATGTCGCGAAACAGGCCGCGCTCGGCGCGCGCGACGGCGACCTCACCCGCCGGCACCGCCAGCGACGGCGTCGCGAACTGGCGCACGCCGATCACAAGGGCCAGCGCGGCGACCATCAGCCCAGACGCCAGCCCGGCTCCGCGGCGATGACGCCGCAGCCAGTTTTGCCGCAAGGGTTCGTCCATGGGGTCACAAGCTCCTCATGCCTCCAGTATCGCTTGGCCAGGCAAAAACAGGAAATTCAACATTATCAACTACTTGACTCGAACGCTCCATATCTTTCGACCGGACCGGTGTCCGGGATCGGACAGCGCCATCGCACGATTCGCCGGTCGGCCCCCGCAAGCGCCTGCTTTTGCTCAGGTTCCCTGCGCGCGCGGGCTCCGGTAAGATCGCGCGATGGACAGCCCCCGAATCCTGTTGATCGAAGACGATCAGGCGATCGCGCAGGCGATCTGCCTCGCGCTCCGCGGCGTCGCCGAGGTCGAGCATGTGCCCGGCCCCGATGCGCTTCCCGATCCGATGCCGCTCGGCGATTATGCCGCGATCCTGCTCGACATGAACTTCCGCCCCGACCAGCGCGACGGCCGCGCCGGGCTCGGTGCGATCGACCAGCTGCGCATCGCCGATCCCACGCTGGCGATCGTCGTGCTCACGGTGTTCGGCGGCGTCGCGATCGCGGTCGAGGCGCTCAAGCGCGGCGCGTGCGATTTCCTGCTCAAACCCTGGCGCAACGACCGGCTTGTCGCCGCCATCGGCGCAGCGATCGAGCTGACCGCGCGCCAGCGCGCCGGCGCGGCGATGAGCCTCGAGACGATCGAGCGCCACGCGATCGAACGCGCGATCGAACGCGCCGACGGCAATATCAGCCGCGCCGCAGCGGCGCTCGGCATCACCCGGCCCGCCCTCTACCGACGCATCGAGAAACATGGACTCTAGCGGCGAACGCGGCGGCAAGCGCCACTGGTCGTTCGCTGCCGGGCTCGCCGCGCGCGGGCTCGCCGCTGGCTGTTTCGCGGCAGGCAGCGCTGCGCTGCTCCTCTCGGGCAGACCCGCGCTCGCGCTGATCGCCGGCGGAGTCGCAATCACCGCGCTGTTCGCGCTCGTTCGCGCCGCGCGCCAGGCCGAGCGGGCGATGCGCGAACTCGCCGATCAACTCGCGATCGCGGTCGACGACCGGCCGTCGGCCCTGCCCTCGGCTTTCGCCGATCTCGATGCCGCGATCGTCCGCGCGGTCGATGCGATGCGCCAGCGCGAGGCCCGGCATCGCACGCAGGCGCATAGCGACGACGCCCTGCTCGACACCGTCCCCGCCGCACTGTTCCTGACCGACGCTGCGGGCGGCCTGCTGCGCACCAACCGCGCCGCGCGCGCGCTCGCGCCGGCAGCGCCCGCGCGCTTCGCCGATCATCCTGCCTTCGTCGCCGCCGACGCCGCGACGCTGCTCACCGGCCCGCCCGAAGCGGGCCGCCTATTGCGCCTGACCGACGGGCGCAGCGCGCACGCCTCGGTCGGGCTCTTCGACATCGCCGACGGATCGCGGCGTCGGCTGATCGCAGTGCAGACCGTCGCCGAAAAGCTCGGAGCGGTCGAAACCGACGCCTGGCACCGGCTGAGCCGCGTTCTCGCGCACGAGATGATGAATTCGCTGAGCCCGGTGATCTCGCTCGCCGAAAGCCTCGCCGCGCTCGATCCCGCCGTCCCTGCCGATCGCGCGCAGGCCGCCGCGGCCGCCGCCACGATCGCGCGGCGCGCGCAGCATCTGATGGGTTTCGTCGAACGCTATCGCCAATGCCTCGCCATCCCCCAGCCGCGCCCCGAGCCCGTCGACCTTGCGGCCTTCGGCGCCGACATGGTCGCACTCGCGCGGGGGTTCAACCCGTGCGCCGCGCTGCGGATCGACGCCGCCGCGCCCGGCGCCGTCGTCGCCATCGACCGCGAGCTCGTCGAACAGGCGCTGCTCAACTTGCTCAAGAACGCCGTCGAGGCGGCAGCGGACCGGCCACAACCCGTCGTAACCTTCGGCTGGGACATCGCCGGAGACATGCTGTGCTTCACCGTCGAGGACAACGGCCCCGGCCTTCCCCCCGACGCCGAAGACATCTTCCTCCCCTTCTACACGACCAAGGCCGACGGCGGCGGGATCGGGCTCACCATCGCGCGCCAGATCGCGATCTCGCACGGCGGCGCGCTGACCGCCGAGCCGCTGCCAGCCGGGACGAAGCTGTCGATGCAACTGCGTGTGTAATGCAAACGGAATGAGCCGATTGCAGTCAGGCGGCTCTCAGGTCGAAGATGGCGAAAGCAGACGCAATATGCGTTGCTTCGAACTATGGGTGTGGGTGAGCGCCCGCGGGCACAGCGAAACAGAAGGACTCGAAGTTTGGGCCCGCGCGGATCATGAGCGGGCGAGTTCAGCGAGCATCGCGGCGACACTATCGAAGCGCACCGCACCGACGGTCCAACCATCAGCATCGACGGAGATCCGCAGCGTCGCCGCAGGATCGATCGCGAAGCCCGTCCGGTCGAGCGCCCGGCGCGTCCACGCCGCGCGGGCGCCTTCCCCCTCCAACGCAACATACCGGTTTGCCGGCCGCCGCAGCTCAAAATGGCCTACAGCCTCGTCGAAGCTCACGCCGTCTCCCGCAAATATCCGCGCAAAATCGCCTGAAAGAATGAGATCCTCGGGCGCGCCGTCGAGAAGGCGTGTTCCGTCATAAAGCCAGAGCCGGTTCGCGCAGCGCAAGGCGAGTTCAAGCTCATGGGTCGAGATGACGATTGCATAGCCTCGCTCTTCGGCAAGCTCGCCAAGCATGGAAAAGAAGGCGACGCGCCGTGGCAGGTCGAGGAAGGAGGTCACTTCGTCGAGGAGGAGCAGCCGCGGCTGCTGGGCGAGAGCGCGCGCCACCATCACGCGCTGGCGTTCGCCGTCGGAGAGCTGGGCCACGGCCCTGTTACGAAACCCCGCAGCTCCGACAAGCGCCAGCGCCTTGTCGACAATAGCGACATCATCCGCCGTCAGCCGGCCCTGCCAGCCGGTATAGGGATAGCGGCCGGCCGCGGCGAGCTCGAAACCAGTGAGATAGCCGGTCTGAGGCCGCTCGGTGAGCACGACCCCGAGTCGCCGCGCCTTCTCGCGCGCCGACAGCGTGTGGAGCGGTTCGCCGCCCAGAGCGATCGATCCGCTTAACGGCGCGAGAAGGCCGGCAAGGGTTCGCAGCAGCGTCGTCTTGCCCGTTCCATTGGGCCCGATGAGCGCAACAACGTCGCCCGGGTTGAGCGCGAGCGAGAGATTTTCGGCGATACGGCGCCCCGGATATCCGATCGCCAGCTCGTCCATCGAGAGGATTGCGCTCATGACGCCCCTCCAAAGCGGGCATGGCGGCGGAGCAGCACCCAAAGGACGATGGGGCCACCGATCAGCCCGTTGACCGCGTTAAGGTGTAGGAGATGGCGCGCCCAGGGAAGGTGGGTGATGAGGTCGGTTGCGAGCGCCAGTGCACCGCCCGCGAGAGCCGAGGCGGGAAGTAATATTCGATGATCTTCAGTCCGCAGCACGCCGCGGGCAACATGGCCTGCGATGAGCCCGAGGAAATTGATCGCGCCGCAGAAGGCAGTAACGGTTCCCACCAGAAGCGCGACGACCGCGAAACAGGCGTAGCGCAGTCTCTTCAACGGAACGCCGAGGCTCTGCGCGTAGATGTCGCCGAGCATGAGGATATCAAGCGGCTTCGCGAGCGCCATGAGGACCAGAAGCCCGAGGCCGCACGCAGGCAGCAGGATCATGTGCTGCGCCCAGGTGACGCCTGCGAAGCTTGCATCATCCCAGCCCTTGAAAGCCGAAGCCTGCGTCTCGTCGATGAGGTGCAGCGACAGGCTGATCAGGCCCGCCGCGATATAGCCGAGCATCAGACCTGCAAGCAGCAATGTCACATTATCGACGCGTCGCGCGAGCAGCGTGAGCAGCGCCATCACGGCGATCGTCCCACCCGAAGCCGCGACCGCCAGGCCGATGTCACCGACGAGGCCGAAGGATTCAGCGAAAGCCGGACCGGCAAGTCCCGTCGCGACGACGAGCAGCGCGACCCCGAAACGCGCGCCGTGCGCGATGCCAAGGACAAAGGGGTCGGCGAGCGGATTGCGGAACAATGTCTGGAGCATGAGGCCGCAGGCGCCGAGGCTGGCGCCGCCGACCAGCGCCGCAACCGCCCGCGGAAGACGATATTCGCGGACGATATGCCCCCAACCATCCTGTCCGATATCGCCGCCCGAGAGGCTCGCGGCGACAGCGCCAAGCGGTATGTCGACGACGCCGAGCGCGAGTTCGCCAAGGAAGAGAATCGCGACGATCAGGACCCCGAGCATCGCGAAGGGAAACGGCCGGATCATGCCGCACTGCCCGGGATCTTGCGGATGAAACGTATTGGTGCGGGGACAGCAAGCCGGTCCGGATGCAGGATCGCAATAAGCTCGGCGAGCGTATCTTGCGGTTCGGTCATGCCTTGGTCGGACCAGCTGTTCGCGAACGGTCCGACCTTTCCGGCATCGAACCAGTAGACGCGTCGCGTTCGTACCGCGCGCAACCAGGCCAGGCGCGGATGGTCGCGGCGGAGCGCGGCCATATCGGCTGCGCCCGGCATGAAATTGCCGAGCCAGACGTCGGCGCCTGCTGCCCGGTCGAAGAGCTTTTCCATTGGCGCATAGGTCAGGCTTCCGGCGATGCGGTTGTCGTGCCAGGCGTGACGCCCGCCGGCATCCTCGACCATCCGGTAGAGCTGATTATGCCCGCCGGCCTGGCTCCACTCGTCGCGGCTTTCGGGATAACCGAGCTGAACGAGCGGCCGTGCGCGCACATCGGCGACGCGCGCACGCAGTGCCTCGTACCGCGCGGCGCGATCGGCGAAGATCGCGTTCGCCCGCGCCTCGCGATTAAAGAAGAGAGCCAGATATTTGATCCACTCGGCGCGGCCGAGCGGGGTCGGTTCGGTGTGGTCGGACTGGGGTGCAGAGACGACGCCGAGCCGCTTCAACAAGGGATGAATATTCGCGTCGGGATAAGCCGAATAGAAGGTGAAGAAGAGGTCCACGCCGAGTGCAGCCGCCTGCTCGCCGTTTCCGTGTTGCGCTGCATAGATAGGCACGGTCTGGCCGTTTTCGATTCGCGCGGCGATCGCCGGGATCGAGACATTGCGCGTCGGCACTCCCTTCAGCCGGTCGTCGATCCCGAGCAAATGGCTCGCGCCAAGCAACGACACATTGGCAGTGGCGAAATTGCGGACGGGAATTTCGACGAGCGTGTCGCGCGGGCCGAGCCTGGGCGGCGGCGTCCCGCACTGGACGAGGACGAGACTCAGCGTCTCGCGTGTGTCGACGGCGGGCGTGAAGGTCACCCGTTTCCAGTTGGCATGATATTCGATCTTGAGTTGCGCCGAATGATCGAAACGGGCTTTGTCGGGGAAATAGTCGGCGCCCGGCTGATAATCGGCAACGCAGCCCGCCGCGAGATTGGCGGAAGGTGCCGGTCCGACCTCAACCGCATCGCGCGCGGCAGGTTCGCGCAGCGCGATTGGCGCGCAAGCGGCAAGCATCACAGCCGCCCCGATTGCGGACAACAGCCTCACCGCTTCCCTCCGAACCGGCACGAGACGCTCGCGGTGATTGTCCGCGGCGCGCCGGGATAGAGCGGAATGAAGGCGCCACCGCTGTCATAATAGAAAGTGTCGAACAGGTTGAGGATGTTGAACTGCGCCCGCAGCGGACCGAAGCCCGCGTCGAAGTCATATGCGAGATTAGCGTCGACGCGCGTATAGGCGGGAAGCAGGATCGAATTGTCGGTGTTGCCCGCCCGGCTCCCGATATGCTGGACGCCGAAGCCGACGCTCGCACCCTTGAGGCGGCCCGCGAGATCATATGTCGTCCAGAGACTCGCCGAATGGCGCGGCGCATTGACGAGCCGTGAGCCCGGCACGGCAAAGCTGTCCTCCAGCACTTTCGCATCGAGATGGGTGTAGTTGGCGATCAACCGCCATTGCGGCGTCAGCACGGCCGGAAGCTCGACCTCGATTCCGCGCGAGCGCGACTTGCCGATCTGGATCACCAGATCGAAATCGACGGGGTCAGATACTGCAACATTCCGGCGCATTATGTCGAAGAGCGCGAGGGTTGGCGCGAGTCTCCCGTCGAAAAGCTCCGCCTTGGCGCCAATCTCCCAGCTTTCGCCGATGAGCGGCTTGGGAAGAGAGCCGTCGCGAAGCCGTCCGACATCGACCTGCGCGCGGAAAGAGCGCGCCCAGCTGCCGTAAAGAGAAAGCGCAGGCGTCGGCGTCCAGGTCAATCCGGCCCGCGGAGAAAAAGCGCCCCGCTCGGTAGCCTCCTCGCCCGACCCCACCAAATAGTCGCGGTTCCTGAGCCGGTTCCAGTCATAGCGCCCGCCGACGAGCAAGCGCCAGTTGCCGAGCTTCAGCTCATCCTGCGCATAGAGCGCCGTAGAGTCGCTATCCCATGCGCCGTCCGAGACGAGCAGCGTCGGGGTGGCGCGCTGCCCGTATACAGGATTGTCGAAATCGATCGGGATGTTGACGCCGAACGGCGGATTACGAACCTCGAAGCGCCAATGATCATAGCCATATTCGATCCCGGTCAGTGCCTTGTGCTCGATCGCCCCGGTCGCGAAACGGATATAGAGCTCGGCCTGAGCGGTCAGGTCCCGCTGTCGGTCATAGGCAAGGCTGGTGCGACGGTTGACCTTGGGATTGGCCGGATCGGTGCGGCTGACCGGCGGGAAGCCGAAGGCATAATAATAGCTATCCTTCGTGAAGTCCGAATAGCCGAGCGCCACACGTCCTGACAGAGCCCCCGAGAAGCGGTGGTCGACGAAGAGGCTCGCGACCCCGCCCTTGTTGGTATAGCGTGCATCAGGCTCCCCGAACTGCCGCTCGCGCGGGGCCTCGAGGAAGAGCCGATCGTTCGCGAACCCCCGATCGAAGTAACCGCGCTTGCGGGCATATTCCCCCTCAAGGGTCATCCTTGTCGCGTCAGACGGTTTCCACTGGAGTACTGGCGCGATGAAGGTACCGCGCGTGAAGACGAAGTCACGAAAACTATCGCGATCATCGTGCGAGACATTCACCCGGAGGCCTAGCGTCCTGGAAAGTGGCGTCGACAGATCCGCGGTGAAGCGCCGCTGATCGGATGAGCCGTAAAGCGCGCTCACTTCCGCAAACGGTTCGTCGAGCGGCTTCCTGGTGATGAAGTTGACGACGCCGCCAGGCTCGAAGCGACCGTAAAGTGCCGAGGCAGCCCCCTTCAACACTTCTACCTGCTCGACATTCTGCAACTGCTCGTCGGGGGCATAGGCTGCGCGCCGCAGACCGTTTTTGAGATTATAGGGCGTGATGAAACCGCGAATATAGAAGCGGTCATTGCTCGCACCGAAACCCACTTGCGGACTGAAGCCCGGGACATAACGCAGCGCTTCGCCGATGGTTGTGATGCCCCGGTCGCGAATAAGCTCGCGGGTTACGACCTGAACCGAATAGGGCGTTTCCTTGATCGGCGTATCGGACTTGTTGGTCTGCGGCGCAACGGTCGCGCGATAGCCCTGCTCCCGGGTGCCGAGCACCACAATCTCGTCGTCGCCCGCCGCTTGTGCAAATGCCCCCGCCGGCGCCGCAACGGCGGCCCCGACAGCCAGAAAAATCCGCTTCATTCAATCCCCCTGGTTGCTCTGCAGCCACCCTGCCGGCGACACTCGCAACCGCCACTTCACCGAATCACGATATGTGATATCATTTCATTTGGCGAAAGCATTTCGGGATGTCCAGCTTCGTTCTGCCGAACCTTCCAGCCAGGCGATCCACGCGCTCCGTTCGCCGCCGGAACGGCAGGTCTTTGGGCAGAATCGGGAAAGCCCGCCCTTCACTTGAAACTCAGACACTGGTCCGGCAGCCACTAGCAGGGGTCGATCATACAGATCGCCGTCGCCTTTCTCCATTTGGCACGGAGGATAGGGAGCGCCGCATCCCCGTGACGCTTGCGTGTATACTATTCCCGGAAGGCATAAGATCTCACAAGAATGAATTGGACTGCCTCCCCGCTTTCCAACACCTTCCGGCCCATTCGCACATGCTGTCACGACGACGGACAAAGACGATGGGTTTGGAGAGTTGATGTCGGAAGATAATCGCCCCTGGATGGATGAAGAGCTGTTGCTGCTGCGCGACGCCGCGTCGCGCTTTCTGGCGCAGGAAATGATGCCGCAGCGCGAACGCTGGGAAGCCGAAGGCATTGTCGACCGGGCGTCATGGCGCAAGATGGGCGAAGCGGGCCTGCTATGCGCGAGCATCCCCGAAGCCTATGGCGGCGCGGGCGGTACCTATGCCCATGACATCGTCATTTTCGAGGAAATGGCGCGGGCCGGCCTGACTGGCGGCCTCGGCGGCGGGGTCGGCGTGCATGCGGGCATCGTCGCGCATTATATCCTCTCCTACGGCAGCGAGGAGCAGAAGCTGCACTGGCTGCCAAAGCTCGCCTCGGGCGAGACGATCGGTGCGATCGCGATGACCGAACCGGGCACCGGTTCGGACCTCCAGGCGATACGCACCACTGCGAAGCGCGATGGCGATCATTATGTGATCGACGGGTCGAAGACCTTCATCAGCAACGGCCAGAATGCCGACCTCATTATCGTCGTCGCGCGGACCGGCAGCGAAGCGGGTGCGAAGAGCCTGTCGCTGATCATTGTCGAGGCCGACGATCCCGATCAGGCTGGCGGGTTCCGCCGCGGCCGCAATCTCCACAAGATCGGGATGAGCGCCCAGGACACATCCGAGCTGTTCTTCGACGGCGTTCGCGTGCCCGCGGGCAATTTGCTCGGCGAGACCCCGGGCCAGGGCTTTACCCAGCTCATGGTCCAGCTTGCGTGGGAGCGGTTGCAGCTGGCGATCATGGGTGCGGTCCATATCGAGGAAGCGGTCCGCATGACGACCGCTTATACCAAGGAGCGCAAAGCGTTCGGCAAGCCGCTTTTCGACTTCCAGAACAGCCAGTTCAAGCTGGCCGAATGCGCGACCGTCGCCAGTGTTGCGCGAACCTTCGTCGATCAGATGATCGTGCGCCTGCTCGCGGGTGAACTCGACGCCGAAACCGCCGCGATGGCCAAGCTCTGGGTATCCGAACAGCAATGCCAGGTCGTCGACGAGTGCCTGCAGCTGTTCGGCGGCTATGGTTATATGACCGAATATCCGATCGCGCGGCTTTACGCCGATGTCCGCGTCGGCCGCATCTTTGGCGGCACCAGCGAAATCATGAAGACCATCATCGCGCGCTCGCTTTGACGCGCCCCCTTTGCATGAAATGGACGGAAAAATGACTGAGCAACTTCGTTTTGACAACAAGGTCGTGATCATCACCGGCGCAGGCGCGGGTCTGGGGCGCCAGCACGCGCTGATGTTCGGTGCACGCGGCGCCAAAGTCGTTGTCAACGATCTGGGCGGCGATATCGCAGGTGGCGGCAAATCCTCCGCCGCGGCCGACAGCGTCGTCGAGGAAATCAAGGCGCTGGGCGGCGAAGCCGTCGCCAATTATGACTCGGTCGAGGATGGCGCAAAGATCGTGCAGACCGCGCTCGATGCGTTCGGGACGGTCGATGTGCTGGTCAACAACGCTGGCATCCTGCGCGACACCAGCTTTGCCAAGATGACCGAGGCCGACTGGGACCTGATCCTGCGCATTCACCTCGGCGGCACCAAGGCGGTGACACAGGCCGCCTGGCCGATCCTGCGCGACAAGGCCTATGGCCGCATCGTGATGACGACGTCGGCCGCGGGCATCTACGGCAATTTCGGGCAGGCCAATTATTCGGCGGCGAAGCTCGGCATCTATGGCCTCGCGAACACGCTGGCCGAAGAAGGGCGTGCGAAGAATATCCTCGTCAACACGATCGCGCCGATCGCCGCCTCGCGGCTGACCGAAACCGCCTTTCCCGAGGAATTCCTCGCCAATCTCAAGCCCGAAGCGGTCAGCCCGCTGGTCGGATGGCTCGCGCACGAAAGCTGCACCGAAACCAAGGGGCTGTTCGAGGTCGGCGCGGGCTATATCGCGAAGCTCCGCTGGGAAAGAACCCGCGGCCACAGCTTTGGCACCGACCGCGCCTTCACCCCCGACGATGTCGCGCGGTTATGGGGCAAGATCGGCAATTTTGACGACGCCGAGTATCCGGTGACGGTCAACGACACCTTCACCGCGGTGATGCAGGCAGTGAACACCAAGACATTGGGCGGTAATGAATTTATCGACCTCGATGTGGCGACGCGCGAGGAGCTGGTGCTCGAATCCACTTATGACGAGCGCGACCTCGCGATCTATGCGCTGGGCGTTGGTGCCGCGCGCGATCCGATGGACGATGACGAGCGCAAGTTCGTCTACGAACTCGGCGATTTTCATGCGCTGCCGACGTGGGGGGTGATGCCGCAGTCGAACGCGATGCTGGCGCAGGCAAAGGACGGCGGGCTGAAGCTGCCGGGGATGAATTACGGCTTCGACCGCGTGCTCCACGGCGAGCAATATACCGAAGTACGAGGGCCGCTCCCCAAGGCGGCGAAGCTCAAGCATATCTTCAAGTTCAAACACGCTTATGACAAGGATCCGCACGCGGTTGTCGTGTTCGGCGTCAGCACGGTCGACGAGCATGGCGAAGAGATTGTCTACAACGAAATGACGACCTTCGTGAAAGGCGCCGGCGGCTGGGGCGGCGATCGCGGCCCGTCGGCCGACATCAACAGCCCGCCCGATCGCGAACCCGATGCGGTGATCGAGGAAGCGACCGACGTCAACCAGACGCTGCTCTATCGCCTCTCGGGCGACTGGAACCCGCTCCACGCCGACCCGGCGTTCGCCAAGGCCTTTGGTTATGACAAGCCGATCCTGCACGGCCTGTGCACCTTCGGCCATGTCGGCCGCCATGTGGTGAAGGCAATGCTGGGCAATGATCCGCGCAAGTTCAAGAGCATCAAGGTACGCTTCGCCGAGCCGGTCTTCCCCGGCGAGACGCTGGTGACGAAGATGTGGAAGGAAGCCGGCAACCGCGTGATCGTCGAGACGAGCGTCAAGGAACGCGGCAAGGTGGTGATCAAGAACGCCGCAGTCGAATTCTATGACGAAATACCCGTTCGCAAATCGAAGGATGCGGCCCCGACCACCGCAGCTGAGCCCGATAAGGTAATCCCCCAGGACGTGTTCGCGGTGATCGCCGACCATGTTGCCGGGAATCCCGACTTGGCTGCCAAGGTCGGCACGGCGTTTCAGTTCAAGCTCAACAATCCTGCATCGAACTGGATCCTCGACCTGACGACCGGCGCCGACGCCGTTCGCGAAGGCATCGCCGACAAGGCCGATTGCACGATCGAACTCGACGCGGACCTGTTGCATACCGTCGTGACCGCGCCGCTCGCCGACGTCCAGAAGCTGTTTTTCGGCGGACAGATGAAGGTCGGCGGCGATATCATGGCATCGAACAAGCTCACCGAACTTTCGGTGATCGATCCGGCCCGGTATGAAGAAGCGAAAGCTCGACGCTTGGCGGTTTGACCCCGTGCGCCGGCTTTCGGAGGAGAGGCGATGATGTTCGATGAAGCCAGTGTGGAAGCCGCGCTCAGCCGCCTCTGCCCTCTTTACGCGCATATCGACCTTCGCGTGGAATCGGTCCGCGACGGCATCTATCGCTGCCGCGTTCCGCTCAACCCCGCGAACGGCAATCATCTCAACACCGTCCATGCCGCGATCCAGTGGGCAGCGGCGGAGATGCTGGGCGGTCTGGTGGTGATGCGCACCTTTGGCCCCGAACGCCTTGCGTCGATGTATGGCGCGGTTCAGTCGGTCTCGATCGATTTCAAGCGCCCCGCGCGATCGGCGATCATTGCCGAAGCGATGTTCGACGAGCAGGAAGCCGAAAAAATCGGCACGCTGATGGATGCCGGCGAGGACGCTAGCTTTCGCCTCCACGCCGTCGTTCGTGATGAAAGCGGAGTCACCGTGGCGGTGACCGAGGCGGTCTATATCGTGCGCCCCCTGCGCCCGGCCGCGCCCGATCCCCGGCTGGATCAGGCCGCAGTGTAAAAGCGAAACGACATAACCGACCGCCACAAGCGCGGCTGTGGAGAGGAAGAACCATGTATCTGACGCAAGGCGTTCATCGATCGGTCCAGATCAACGGCAACCGCACCGCGACATCGTTCAAGGGACGCAAACGGAACTGGCGCGAATTTGCCGACCGCGTCGCGCGGCTGGCCGGGGCGCTGCGGGCGCTCGGTGTCGGGCCGGGCGACCGCGTGTCGATGCTGGCGCATAATTCGGATCGCTATGTCGAGCATTATTATGCGGTGTTCTGGATCGGCGCAGTCGCGGTCCCGGTCAACACGCGCTGGAGCATGGCCGAAATCCTCTATTCGCTCGACGATTCGACGCCGTCGGTGCTGCTGTTCGACGATAGCTTCATCGATCAGGCAGCCTCGCTCCGCGACGAGGCCCAGTCGTTGCAGCACTATATCTATGCGGGCGAAGCCGCGGCGCCCGACTGGGCGCATGACTATGAGCGGCTGGTTGCCGACACCGCGCCGGTCGAAGACATAAGGCACGGCGGCGAAGCGCTGGCGGCGATCATGTACACCGGCGGGACGACGGGTTTCCCCAAGGGCGTCATGCTGAGCCACGCCGGGCTGATCTCGAGCGTTCAGTCGATGGGCGCGATCACGCGGCCGAACCGCCACTCGGTTACCCTGCACGCCCCGCCGCTGTTCCACATGGCCGCAGCGGCGATGATGTTTTCGACGACCTTTTTTGGCGGATGCCATTCGATCATTCCCGGATTTGTCCCTGCCCTCGTCTGCGAAGCAATCGCGACCGACCGGATCACCGACGTCCTGCTGGTCCCGACGATGGTGAAAATGCTGCTCGATCATTGCGACGAGTATGGCGGCGACCTGTCGTCGATCCGAACGCTCGTTTATGGCGCTGCGCCGATGCCCGAACCGGTGCTCCGCCGCGCCATCGCGGCCCTACCCGACGCGCAGATTTTTCACGGCTATGGCCAGACCGAATTGTCGCCGGGGGCGACGATCCTGTCGCCCGAATATCAGCGGCTCGACGGGGACACGTCAAAGCTCGGCTCGGTCGGCCATGCGCTCCCCGGGGTCGATGTGAAAGTCGCCGCCGACGACGGCAGCGAGCGCGAGCGCGGCGAGGTCGGGCATGTCTGGGTTCGCGGGCCCAACAGCATGATGGGCTATTGGAACAAGCCCGACGTCACCGCCGCTACGATCGTCGACGGCTGGGTGCTCACTGGCGACGCGGGCTATATGGACCCCGACGGCTTTTTGTTCATCGTCGACCGGGTCAAGGATATGATCATCTCGGGCGGCGAAAATGTCTTTTCCGCCGAGGTCGAAAATGCCGTGCTCAAACATCCCGCGATCGCCGATTGCGCGGTAATCGGCGTGCCCGACGACCAGTGGGGCGAGCGCGTGCATGCGATCATCGTGCCGCGCGCGGGACAGAGTATATCCCTCGATGTCCTGACTGCGCACTGCAAGACGCTGATCGCGGGCTATAAATGCCCGCGCTCCTGCGACGTCCGCGAGGAGCCCCTCCCCCTCTCGGCAGCGGGCAAGGTGCTGAAGACCGAACTGCGCGCACCCTATTGGGCGAAACAGGACGCGGCCTGACGCCACCCCCAATGCCGAAAGCGAGATGCGATCATGTCTGACGCCATCCTGTACGCCCTCGATCGCGATGTCGCGACGATCACCTTCAACCGCCCCGAGCGGTTAAATGCCCTGACCTTTGGGATGATCGACGATTTGTCGGCAATGCTCGATCGCGCAGTCGCAGAGGGCGCGCGGTGCCTGCTGCTGACCGGCAACGGGCGCGGCTTTTCGACCGGCGCCGATCTCCAGGATATGGATCTCGATGCCTTTGCGCAGGACATCGATCAAATATTCGTCGACCAGCTCAATCCGGGCTTCGAGAAGCTCGCGAACCTGCCCATTCCCATCGTCACCGCGGTGAATGGCCCGGCGGCAGGCGCGGGTTGCTCGCTTGCCCTTTACGGCGATTTTGTCATCGCCGCGCGATCGGCTTATTTCTATCAGTCGTTCGCCAATATCGGCCTGGTACCCGACGCCGGGGCAACATGGATCATCCCGCGGCTGATTGGACTCCAGCGCGCAGCCAGGATGCTGCTGCTCGGCGAAAAGATCGGCGCCGAGCAGGCCTCTGAATGGGGTATGATCCATGCCTGCGTCGACGATACCGAGCTTGCCGACACCGCGCGCGCATTGGCGGATCGTCTCGCGATGGGGGCGACGACGTCCTACCGGCTGATCCGGCATGGGATGCGCGCGGCGCTCCATTCGAGCTTCTCGGACGCACTGGCGATGGAGGGCGAGAACCAGCATGCGGCCGCCCAGACCGCGGATTTCCGTGAAGGCGTCACGTCTTTTCGCGAACGCCGTTCGCCGAATTTCTGCGGCGCATGAGGATAGCACGCCCTACGTCGCGATATGACTAACAGGAATAACTCAGCAGCAGTTTGAATTGGACGCTTTTCATCCCGCGCCCGACACTCAACCCTCGAAAAAATAGAATATCGAGGGAGAGGAATTGCTGATGAGGAATATCTGGCTGCTGGCGGGCGCATCGTTGCTCTGCCCCGGAACGGCGTTCGCGCAAACCGGAACCGATCCGGAACCGCAAGGCTCGACCGCCGCACTCGCGGACGAGATCATCGTGACCGCCACCAAAAAGGGTTATGGCGAGAATGTCCAGGATGTGCCGATCGCGGTGACCGCTTATGGCGAAGCGCAGCTCGACGCCAAATTCGTCCAGAACCTGCAAAGCCTGAGCTACGACGTTCCCAACGTCCAGCTCGAGGATGTCGGCACGACCCCCGGCTATGCGAATTTCTCGATCCGCGGGCTTGGCATTAACAGCTCGATCCCCTCGATCGACCCGACCGTCGGGGTCTTCATCGACGGCGTCTATCTCGGCATCAACGCGGGTGTCGTCTTCGACAATTTCGACATCGAAGGGCTCGAAGTGTTGCGCGGCCCACAGGGGCTGCTGTTCGGACGCAACGTCACCGGCGGCGCGGTCGTCGTACGCACCTCGCGGCCGAGCTTCGATTTCGAATTCCGGGGCAAGGCCTCGGTCGAAACGGGGCTCAAAAAGACCGTCAGCGGCGTCGTGACGGGTCCGATCGTCGGCGACGTCGTCGCAGCAAAACTGGCGGTCTATTACAGCGACGACAATGGGTGGCATCGCAACCGCTTCGACGGCAAAAGCTTTGGCAAGGCGAAGGACCTGATCATCCGCCCAGCGATATCGATCCAGGGCGGCGAGGATTTCCGCATGGATATCCGCTACGAGCATGGCGAGGCCAAGGGCGACGGCCCCGCCGGCCAGAACCATGGATTGTTCCGCCCCGGCAGTTTCGATTTCTCGATCAACAACCGCGGTTTCTATGACAATAGGTGGGACCAGGCGAGCGTCGAGACCAATATCGACGTCCGTTTCGGCGAAGGCGTCATCACCAATATCGCGGGCTATCGAAGCTATCGATCCAACGGATCGTCCGACATCGACGCGACCCCCAATTCGCTGTTCCACGCGAACCTCGCAATCGACCAGAACCAGCTCAGCGACGAGCTCCGCTATGCGGGCAAGTTCGGCAAAGTCGATGTCACCACCGGGCTCTATTATTTCACGCAGGACATCCGCTACGGCGAGTATCGGAGCCTCTTGGGTGGCCGCCAGATCGTCTCGGGCGGCGGCGCGCAGGACCAGACGACGTGGGGTGTCTTCGCTTCGGCTGACTGGCATTTGAACGACACGCTGACGCTGAATATCGGCGGGCGCTATACCTGGGAACGCAAGGCGGTGCAGGTATCGACGCTCCGCCCCAATGGGTGCAATCTCGACACGCTGATCTGCGCGACCAATTTTACCGACAGCGACAAATGGAAGGGCTTCACCCCGAAGATCGGCCTGCAATGGCAGCCGAGCGAGGATACGCAGGTCTATGGCCTTTACACCCGCGGTTTTCGCAGCGGCGGCTATAATCTGCGCAACACCGACCCCAGCATAGCGCCGGGACCGTTCGATCAGGAAACGCAGGACAGTTTCGAACTCGGCGTGAAACAGCAGTTCGGCCGCAACCGGATCAATGTCGCCGGCTTTTACAACCGGCTGAAGGATCTCCAGCGCGAGATCAACTTCCCGGGGCCGCTTGGCGTCAGCCAGGTGATCCGCAACACCGCCGATGCGACGATCAAGGGGATCGAGGCCGAGGCGCTGTTCTTCATCCTGCCGAACCTCGCGCTGTCGGGGCAGTTTGGCTATGTCGACGGTCAGTATCGCAACGTCCAGTTCGACATCAGCGGCGACGGCGTCATCAACGACATCGATCGCGGGCTGAAACTGCCGCGTCTTGCCCCGTGGACCTATGGCGCGGGACTGACCTTCGATCAGCGCATCGGTTCGCTCGGCACCGCGACCGCGCGGGTCAGCTATAACCATCGCGATGCATCGGCCTTTACCGACAATAATCTCGGCCTGCTTCTGGGTGCCGATATGGTCGACGCCAGCCTGACGCTGGCGACTGCCGACAGCCGCTGGAAATTCTCGATCTACGGCCGCAACCTGCTGAACGAAGCGACGATCGGCGGCGACACCCAGCTTCCAACCGCCTTTGGCGGCATCGGCGCCAGCTTCTCGCCGCTCAACAAGGGACGCGTGATCGGCGGCGAGATCGCGGTCAGCTTCTGACCTGGTGAAACGAGGCGCGGTCGCACATTGCGCGACCGCGCCTCGTTCGCTTATTTGCCTATGATACCGCCAGCCTCCAGCTCGGCGATGCGCGCGGGAGAGTAGCCGAGCTTGGCCAGCATCTCGGCCGTATCTTCCCCGGCCCTTTGCGACATCCGCGGCAAGTCATTGGGCGTTCCGGCATAGCGCGGCGCGGGCGCAGGCTGGGTCCTCCCATCGATCGTCAGAAAGGTTTCGCGTTGCCGGTTATGCGGATGCAATGGGGCTTCGGCCAACGACAGGACCGGCGCAAAACAGGCGTCACTTCCTTCGAGCAAGGTGCACCATTGATCGCGGGTGCGGGTCCGGAAAATCCGGTCGAGCGATACGCGCATCTCTGGCCATGTCTTCGCGTCGAAATGATTACGCGGCAGGTCGGTCGCCTCCGCCAGCCTGAGCAATTCCTGATAGAATTGCGGCTCCACCGGCCCAATCGCGATGAACTTGCCGTCGGCGGTTTCATAGCTGTCGTAAAATGGCGCACCCGTATCGAGCAGATTGGCCCCGCGCTCGTCGCGCCATTGCCCCGCCCCATACAGCGACCAGGTCATGCTCGCCAGCACCGCCGCGCCGTCGACCATCGCGCAATCGATCGCCTGCCCCCGCCCGCTTTCGCGGGCATGGAGGATCGCGCTGACCATCCCGAAAGCGAGCATCATTCCGCCGCCGCCGAAATCGCCGACCGCGTTGGCGGGCGGGGTCGGCTTGTCGCCGGCGCGGCCATAGGTGTGGAGATTGCCCGACAGCGCAATATAGTTGATGTCGTGCCCTGCCGCCTGCGCATAAGGGCCTTCCTGCCCCCATCCCGTCATCCGGCCGTAAACCAGCCGGGGATTGTCGTGCAGCAGGATGTCGGGGCCAAGGCCCAGACGCTCCATCACCCCCGGGCGAAACCCCTCGATCAGCCCATCGGCATCGCGGCACAGGTCGCGGACAATCGCGACGCCTTCGGGCGACTTCAGGTCGATAGTGACCGATCGGCGCGAGCGCGCCAATATGTCGGTAGCCACCCCGGGAGCGAAGGCGGGCCCGCCGCCGGGGCGCTCGATGCGGATCACCTCGGCGCCATGATCGGCGAGCATCATGCCGCAAAAGGGTCCCGGTCCGATGCCGGCGATCTCGATAATACGCAGTCCAGCCAAGGGGCCCGCCATAATCTCTCTCCTCGTTGAAAGCGGAAAGATTGGCGCAGCAACGGCCCTTGCCCTAATTCATTATCTTCGCGAATCATGCCTCGGAGGAATGATATGCTCGATTCCCGGTTAAAACATGCGGTGGCGGTGGGAAGGCTCGGTTCCTTCTCGCGCGCGGCGGACGATGTCGGGGTCACGCAATCGGCGGTGACGAAAAGCGTTGCCGATCTCGAGCGGCAGCTTGGCTATCCCTTGTTCCACCGAACCTCGCGCGGTGCGCTGCTGACCGAAGAGGGGCGCGATTTCATCGACCGCGCCTCGCGCCTCCTGTCCGACGCCGCCGAATTGGTGGGCGACACCGAACGGAGCGCCGACCCGTATAAAGGGCTTTTGCGGATCGGCATCTTTCCCGGCTCGCTCGAATGGATGCTCACCGAACCGCTGATGGCGCTGCTGCGCCACCGCCCCAGCATTCGGATCGAAATGGTGACGGGGACCAGCGAACGCGGCATCCAGCTCCTGACCCGCGGCGATATCGATGTCGCATTCGGCATGCACGCGGCGTTCGCCAACTGGGCCCAGTTCAAGTGCGAGAAGATGGGCGTGCTCGACGCGATCCCCTTTGTCCGCCGCGATCATCCGATCCTGGCGATGGGACCGGTGACGGTGGACACGCTCACCCAGTTCGATTTTGTCGTGCCCTCATCCTCGGAACCTTACACAACCGCGGTGCGCCAGATGTATGAAGCCAGCGGGCAAGCCTTGGGCGATCGCCTGCACGTTATGGATTTCTTCCCTCTCATCCTGCGCTTGGTCGCCTCATCGGATACGATCGGTTTCGTTGCGGCTGAGGTTGCGAACAGTCGTCGATTCCAGGAGCGGTACGTGGCGCTGAGCGGCACATACCTCTTTCAAGGCCCGACGGTATGCTGCGCGGTCCGCGCTCGCTGGCCCGCAAAACCGGCAACCCGCGCGATGATCGCACAGGTCCGTCAGATGCTCGGTTAAGCCGCAGAGTCGGTGGCCGGCTCCCTGCGACACATTATTCCAGTGAAGAATAGTGCGGCACCGTTTTGAATTGGACGCACGCTCCTCGCGCACCCGATAAGCTCGGAAGAAATAGCAACTCCGACGGAGAGTATGAAATGGCGAAATCTGAACGCGAAGTCCTTGTCGCCGGTGTTGGCATGGTCCCCTTCACCAAGCCGGGCGCGGGCCCAGCCTATGACGAAATGGGGCCGCAAGCGATCCGCCTCGCGCTCGCCGACAGCGGCATCGACTATGCTGATGTCGAACAGGCTTATGCCGGCTATGTCTATGGCGACAGCTGCTGCGGCCAGCGCGTCGTCTATCAGGTCGGGCTGACCGGCATCCCGGTGTTCAACGTCAACAACAATTGCTCGACCGGCTCGACCGCGCTCTATCTGGCGCGGCAGGCGGTTGCCAGCGGCGCGGTGGATTGTGCCATCGCGGTCGGCTTCGAACAGATGACGCCGGGCGCGCTCGGCGCGACCTTCACCGACCGGCCCAGCCCTTTCATCGATTTCAACACCGCGACCGATGCGCTCGTCGACACCGAACTGCCGCTCGCGCTCAAATATTTCGGCGGCGCCGGTCTGTCGCATATGCAGAAATATGGCACGACGATGCAGGATTTCGCCAGGATCCGCGCCAAGGCGAGCCGCCATGCGGTGAACAACCCGCTCTCGGTCTTCCGCAAGGAGATGACCGAGGAGGATGTGCTGGGCGAGCAGCTGATCTGGCCCGGCGTGATGACGCGCCCCATGGCCTGTCCGCCCACTTGCGGCGCCGCCGCCGCCATCCTCGTCTCACCCGAATTCGCGAGGCGCAACGGTTTGACGCCGGGCGTGCGGATCGCCGCACAGGCAATGGTCTCGGACCAGCCGTCGACCTTCGATGCCAACGACATGATGCAGGTCGTCGGTTATGACATGACCGGCCGCGCGGCGCGG
This sequence comes from Sphingopyxis sp. GW821-FHT10B01, assembly GCF_059415685.1. Lineage (NCBI taxonomy): Bacteria > Pseudomonadati > Pseudomonadota > Alphaproteobacteria > Sphingomonadales > Sphingopyxidaceae > Sphingopyxis > Sphingopyxis sp. GW821-FHT10B01. Next base: position 109,350 of record NZ_JBWKNS010000003.1, read on the forward strand.
CAAGTCTATGAGGCCGCCGGCGTCGGTCCCGAGGACATTCGCGTCGTCGAACTGCACGACTGCTTCGCGCATAATGAGCTCATCACATACGAAGGGCTCGGCCTGTGCCCCGAGGGCGGGGCGCAGAAATTTATCGCCGATGGCGACAACAGCTATGGCGGGCGCGTCGTCACCAATCCGTCGGGCGGACTCTTGTCCAAGGGCCACCCGCTCGGCGCCACCGGCCTTGCCCAGTGCTATGAACTGACCCACCAGCTACGCGGTTCGGCCGAAGCGCGCCAGGTCGATGGCATAAGCCATGCCCTGCAGCATAATCTGGGCCTCGGCGGAGCGTGCGTCGTCACGCTCTACGAAAGGATCTGAGAAAAATGGTCGAGGGCTCGGCATCGTGACAAACCATGCTAATCGACGCCGCGCCTCGCACACGCTGGAATTCTCCGCTCGTCGAATGCGACATGGAGCTTATTGCAACGTGGATCGTGACGTCCTGAACTGGTTGAATGAGCGGCTTCAAAGGCGGTTGGATTCGTGCCGGAATGGCCATGACAAAAGGGCCGGCGGTCGTTTTCGCGTACCGCTGGAATGACCGCTTTCGGGCGCAAGTCCATCATCGCCTGAACGACTGACATCAGGCGCGAAGCAGACGTCCTTCTTCCTCGCTTCTTTCGAAAGCCTGGCGACAGCGTCAACGGCTCGCATGCCGACGGACCGCCAGGCAACAAATTGCGCACGTGGGTCCTTGCTGATCGCACGGCGCATCGGCATGGTGAGTCACGAGGCTCACCCGAAAGAGGAGAGCGCTGCCCGGAACCGGGTTAAGGATAGGAGGATGCGAATGAATGTCCCTGCAAGGGGCGATGCCGCAGCACGCGAGCGTCACCGGACTTTGGACTTTATCGGGCTTCGGGCTCACGCGACCGCCGTCGGCCTGATCCAGCTTTGCGAAGAATTGCTGAATGCTGGCGTATTGAGCGCCGAGGGTCTCGACCGCATCAAGGGCGCGATCTGTTCCGAATTGGCTGTCGGAAAACGCGCCCGGGTTTCCGAACAACGCGAATTCGACGATGTGCTGCGGCGCCGGATCGACGCGGTCTTTCCCATCGCACCCGGCGAACCGGCTCGCGACAATATCGGACCTCTCGAAGAGTTCGAGGATGCGCTTGGCGGATATCACGGCGCCTGACCCTCGCGCCGCGGAACGGGTGTGGATATTCTATCGGCGGGAATGAACCGCTGACGTCAGGCCCGTTGCGAACTCCCGGGTTGAAGATGCCCTTGTGGTAATGCTGGCCACATCCGGATAGGGGGGCGGCGTACGTTCAGGCAATTCAGGCAGACACATGGCCCGCAAACATTCGAAACATGATCCCTATGGAGACTTGCACCGCGAGGAGAAGCCTCCGGCGGAAATCATATCCTGCTGGCTCTGCGGCCGGCCGACGGGCAAGACCATTGTCTGGCATCATCCTGTACCGAAGAGCCGCGGCGGCCGCGATGTCGTTCCGATGCACGCTATTTGCCAGCAGACGCTGACCGCGAATTTTACCAATTCCGAACTGCAGCGCCACGGGATGGACGTGGAGGGCCTGCTGGCCCACCCAAGCGTGCGCAAATTTGTCGATTGGGTGGCGAACAAGGACCCCGATTTCACAGCGACCACGGCCAAGAAGCAACGCTGATCAGCCGGCGCCTTCTGGCGGCGAGCAGACTGGCTTCGTGCGCAGGATCGCCTTCCCGATACCCGCAATTTCGGAGAGAATGAGATGAGCAGTTCCAGCCTTTATCCTGTGGGGACCTCGGGTCAGCCGTGGGGCAAAAGCGAGATTGACCAATGGCGAGAGAGGCAATCGCGCCAGCGCCGCTACGACGTCGATGTCGTACCGCGCATCGACGGTTTGGCCGATCGCTACGAGAAGCTGGCTTATGGTCAGCTCGACTATGCCGGGGAGCGGTACACGCTGTTCGCGCTCCGCGATCGAAACTTCGATCCTGCGCTACCCACAGCACTGGTGACCGGCGGCGTGCATGGATATGAAACCAGCGGCGTCCTTGGCGCGCTCGAATTTCTCGAGACGAGCGCACCTGACTATGCCGGCAAGATCAACCTTCTGGTAGCCCCTTGCGTCAGCCCGTGGGCCTATGAGCGCATCAATCGCTGGAACTATGACGCCATCGATCCCAATCGGAATTTCCGTGCCGATGGACCGGCGCGCGAAGCGACCGCGCTGATCGAGCTCGTCCGGTCCGTGCAGGGTCCGTTTCTGATGCACATCGACCTCCACGAGACGACGGATAGCGACGCCAATGAATTCGGCCCCGCGCTCGCCGCGCGCGACGGCAAGGGTTACCAGACCGAAACCATTCCCGATGGCTTCTATCTGGTCGACGACAGCGAAAATCCGCAGCCAGAATTCCAGCAATCGATTATCGCCGCGGTTGAACGAGTGACCCATATCGCCCCCGCGGATGCGGATGGCGAGATCATCGGTTCGACCGTCGTGGCAAAGGGCGTGATCGAATATCCGCTGAAAAAGCTGGCACTATGCACTTCGATCACCGGCGCGCGCTATACGACGACGACCGAGGTCTACCCCGACAGCCCGCGCACGACGCCGGAGGAATGCATTCAGGCGCAGGTGGCATCGGTCCGCGCGGCGCTGGACTTCGCCCTGACACACCCCTGACGAGGCCAACCACGCCGCCGCGCTGGCGTCGTCACCAGATCCGTACCCGTTCTTCCGGAGGCACATACATGGCGTCGGAGGGGACCACACCAAACACATCGTACCAGGCGTCGATGTTGCGCACGACGCCGTTGACGCGAAACTGTTCGGCCGCATGCGAATCGAGCAGGATACGCAGCCGCGCCGTCTCGTCACGCTGGCGCGAACGCCAGAGCTGGGCAAAGGCATGGAAAAAACGCTGGTCGCCGGTCAGGCCGTCGATCACCGGTGCGGGCTTGCCGCCCAGCGACATGCGATAGGCGTCGAACGCAAGGACCGCGCCGCCGAGATCGGCGATATTTTCGGCCATGGTGAGATCGCCGTTGAGCGGAAAACCGGGGAGCGGTTCATAGCGCGAATATTGCGCGCCCAGCTTCTTTGCCTCGGCGTGGAACAGTACGTCGTCGCGCGCCGTCCACCAGTCGCGAACGGCACCGCTGGCATCGTAGCGGCGACCGATCGTATCGAAGGCATGGCTGAGCTCATGCCCGATGACCGCACCGATCGCGGCATAGTTGGCGGCAGGATCGGCGGCGGGATCGAAGAAAGGCGGCTGCATGAGCGCTGCGGTGAACAACACTTCGTTGCGGCTGCCGTTATAGGTCGCATCGACCAGCGCGGGGGTGATCTGCCACTCGGACCGGTCGACGCGGCCGCCAAGACGGCGGACACGATAGTCCCAGTCGAACGCCCTACCCCGCCGCAGATTGCCATAGGCATCGGCGCCGTCGACTTCGAGCCCGGCATAGTCGCGCCAGTTGTCGGGGGAGCCAATCTTGCGAAGCAGGCCGGCCAGCTTCGCTTGGGCTTCCCGGCGCGTTTCGGGCTCCATGCGATCGAGCCGATCGATCCGCGCCGCCGCCGCCTTTTCCAGATTCGCCAGCAACTGCGTCACCGCCTGGCGGGTCGCCAGCGGCAGGTGCCGTTCGACATAGCGCCGGTTCAGCGCATCGCTCATCATTCGATCGAGCGTCACGACCGCGCTGCGCCAGCGCGCCGGCATCGTCGGCGTACCCTGAATGGCCTTGTCGCGGAAGGCAAAGCGGGCGTCGCGAAAGCGCTTCGGCAAGACGTCCGCCGCATTGTCGGCCATCGCGAAGGCCTGCCAGGCCTGCAGCGTCTCGACCGGCGTGCGCGCGAACAGCGCGGCGAGCGAGGCGATCGCGCTGTCCTGCGCCAGCACGATCCGCTCGACCTTCTCCAACCCGGTCCCGGCGAGGAAGCCGCGCCAGTCAAAGCCCGGCGCCGACGCCTCCAGCTCCACGAGCGACATGGGATGATGATTGCGGGCGGGGTCGAGGCTGTCGACGCGGCTCCAGCTGTTGCGTGCAACCTCGGCCTCCAGCGCCGCGACCGCCTTCGCGGCGCGCGCGGGCTGCTTCCAGCCCGCCAGCTCGAGCATGGTCGCGACATAGGTTTCGAACCCGCGGACGTCCTCGGCGTAGCGCGGATCGAGATAATAATCGCGGTCGGGCAGTGACAAGCCACCTTGCAGAATCTGGACGGCGTAGCGGTCGGAATCGTCCGCATCGGCGCGGATGCGGAGCTGGAAGAGCGAGCCTGCGAAGCTGCGGTTGGCCCGGCCCATAAGAGCGGCCAGCGTCGCCCGGTCGCGCGCGGCGCGGACAGGGGCAAGATCGGCATCGAGCGGCGCGGTTCCCAGCATCTCGATCCGCGCTTCATCCATATAGGCGGCATAGAAGCGGCCGAGCGCATCCGGGCTGGAGGCACTCGCGGCGTCGACCAGTATCGCGTTCTGCCGCTCGCGCGACAGATCGTCGAGAATCGAGAACCAGTTCTGGCGCGGTCTATCGGCCGGGATTTCGAGCCCGGCAACCGCGGCCCCCTGCGCGAAACGATAGAAATCGTCGCCCGGACGGACTCCCGCCTCGCCCGCGCCGGGTTCGAGCCCCCATGTGCCATAGGCAGGCGACGCCGATGCGACCGGCTTCCCGGCGGCGAGCGTGTCATGGGCAATTTGCTGCAGCGCCTTGGCCTGTGCCGGCGAAATGCCGAGTTCGGACGCCGCCTGCTCCTTCTCTCCCAATATGCGCGGGTCCTTTCCGGTCACGCTGCCAAAGACAACCAGCGCTTCGAGATAGTAGCCGTGGGTGCTGCCATGATAATGGTCGGGTGCCCATAAATCGACCTGACCGGGGGTGATGCCGTCATAGGGATTGGGGTCCGCGACACCGCTCTCCATCGCCCGCGTCCACGCCTCTCCGACCGGAATGACACCGCGGATCGCGGGGGTGCGTGCCGCCGCAAGATCATAGGCGCGGCGGATATCGAGCGCCATCGCAGCGATCGGCTGGCCATACCAATGGCCGCCCGGCACATGGGTCTGATCGGCGCGCGACCAGGTCGCGGTCAACCGCACCTGCACGCCCGGATTATATCGCTGGACAAGCTCGGTGAGGCGTCCGGCATAGACGATCGTCGATTCCGGGTCGCCGGGCTTTTCTTTGTCGAGCATACTCTGGCCCTGCAGCACAACATGATCCCACGGCCGACCGACCACTTCCGCCTTTTCGGCCAGGTGGAAATCGAGTCCCTTGCTGGGCGCCGTCTCCAGACTGACGTCGAAGTCGAGCCCGGCCTGACGCGTGAACATTTCGAACAGCGCGGGGACGCCGCCGATTCGTTCGCCGTTGAGATCGGTCACGATGTCGGGGCGGTACTGCTGGACCGGCGAATAAGCACCATAGGTGAAACTGTTGCCGACAAAAAGGATCGTCTCCGCTCCAGCAGGGCTAGCGCACAAAGTAGAAATTAAGGCAGAAGCGCATAGTAAAATTTTGATATTCATCGATAATCCCGCAGATTTCGGCGTTGAATTGTACCAAGCATGCTGCCCCGAAATCCCCCGATCAAGACCCGAAAAAATATAGTCGATTTGGCTAAGGAACCAGCTTCGCCGTTCGTCTAACAAGATCAGCCCGTCGAAATTCGGGGCGGAATTCAGGAGGGCGGAACGGACGGATGAGCGAGCGGCATCAGCGCCTTGTGGCCTGGGTTTCGTCCCAGGTGATGCCGCACGAGCCAGCGGTCCGCGCCTGGCTTAAAAGGTCGATGGTGTCGGGAGAGGATGCCGACGACCTGATTCAGGAAGCTTATGCGAGCCTCGCGTCGCTCGACGCCTTCGAGCAGATTGTGCGACCCGACGGCTATTTCTTTCAGATCGTTCGCAACCTGCTCACCGACCAGATCCGCCGCGCGCGCATCGTCCGCATCGAGAGCGTAGCGGAAATGGACACGCTGAAGGCGCCATCGGACGATCCCTCGCCCGAGCGCGTCACCGCGGCAAAGCGCGAGCTCGAGATGGTGCAGCGGGTTATCGCCGGGCTGCCCGAACGGTGCCGGCGGATATTCGAGATGCGCAAGATCGAGGGCCTGTCCCAGCGGGAGATCGCGGACAGGCTCAAGGTCAGTGAAAATATTGTGGAAAATGACGGGGTGAAGGGCCTCCGCCTGATCATGCAGGCGATGCGTGAGAGCGGCGAGCTTCGAACTCCGGGAGAGAAGGCAGGCAATGGGCAAGCGGCAAAGCGCGTCTGAAATAGAGGAGCAGGCGGCCACCTGGATCTGGCGGCTCGACCGCGAAGGTCGCACGCCCATGCTTCTCGCCGAACTCGACGGCTGGCTTGGCGCGGATACGCGCCGCCGCGGCGCGTTGCTGCAGGCCGAAGCGACATGGATGATGCTCGACCGTGCGAGCCAGATTCCCGTGACCGAGGATGTGTCGTCCGCGCCTGCAATGGAGCCCCGTCGCTGGTGGCGCCGCGCATGGTTCGGCGTTGGCGGCTCGATCGCGGCATCGATTGCGGCCGCCTTTCTTTTCCTCCTGCAGCCCGATGCGCGCTACGATACCGGGGTCGGCGAGATTCGCCGCGTGCAACTCGCGGACGGTTCGTCGGTGGTGATCAACACGCAGAGCGCGGTGGATTTTGACGAGAAGGCGCGGCGCCGGATCGTCCGGATGACGCACGGCGAGGCGTGGTTCAAGGTGGCCAAGGACCGCACGCGGCCCTTCGTCGTCGAGGCGGGAAGCGTGCGCGTGCAGGCGGTCGGCACCGCATTTTCGGTGCGACGCAGGACCAACGGCGCGGAAATACTCGTGACCGAAGGTGTCGTCGAAACCTGGGTGACCGGCGCCGAGGGCCACCGCGTGCGCATCGCAGCCGGCGAGCGCGGCTTTGTCGCCGACAATGCCGCAATCCGGACCCGGGCGGCCGAGCCGACTGAAATCGATCGCACGCTGGCATGGCGAAACGGCAAGATCGACCTTCACGGCGAAACGCTCGGCTGGGCGGCCGCCGAGTTCAATCGATACAATAGCCGTGACCAGATCGTCGTTCACCCGTCAATTGCCGGCGAGCGACTGTTCGGGGTGTTCCGCACCGACGACCCGCACGGCTTTGCCGCCGCCGTCGCGATCAGTCTGGGCGACAAGGTATCGCGGACGGCGGACGGCACGATCATGCTTTCGCCCGCCAATTAGGCCACCCGCACGTCGATGACGAAAAAAAGACGGTTTGCGGAAAAGGAAATGGCACCGTCCGCCGTCTGTATCTTCGGGGCGTAATTGCGCGACGTTATCGAAGGGGGTTCTATGTCTTTCCGGTCCATCCATCTACACGCGGGTTTGTCCGCCACGGCGGTTGTCGCGTCGATCATGCTCGCCACGCCCGCTGCGGCACAGGTCAAGCGCTTCGACCTTGCGGCCCAGCCGGCTGCGGCCGGTGTCGCCGCGTTCGCGCGTCAAGGCGACGTGCAGGTTCTGATCTCCGCGAAAGACGCGCGTGGACGCCGCACCAATGCCGTGCGCGGAACGCTGAATGTCTCGCAGGCCCTCGACCAACTGCTGCGCGGGACCGGTCTGGTTGCGCGCCTGACGGGATCGCAAACCTATACGGTTGTCGCGGACCGGCAACCGGTGGCCGAACCCGCGTCGGTGACCGAAACGGTCGAGCCCGAACCGATCCTCGTCACCGGGTCGCGCATCCGCGCCACGACAAAGCAGGCCCCCGCCCCCATCATGGTGGTCAAGGGCACGGACATTCTCGGCAAGACCGGGCGCATCTCGCTCGGCGACGAAATCAACGAACTGCCGCAGTTCCGTTCGACGCTGTCGCAGGCCGCCTCGACGGGGAACCAGCCGCCCAGCCAGGTCGGCCTCAATCAGCTCGATCTTCGCGGCCTCGGCACATCGCGCACGTTGGTACTGCAGAACGGCCGGCGTCATGTCGCCGGGTCGCAGGTCGTTTCACAACCCGACATCAACGCCATTCCGGTCGAACTGCTCGATCATGTCGAGATCCTGACCGGCGGTGCTTCGGCGGTCTATGGCGCCGACGCGATCGCGGGCGTGGTCAACTTCGTGATCAAGGATGATTTCGAGGGAGTCGCCGCGCGCGCGCAGGGCGGCATCAGCGCCCGGGGCGACGCCGGAGCCTATATGGCATCGATCACCGCCGGGACGAATTTCGCCGACGGCCGGGGGAATGTTGCGGCGAGCGTGTCCTTTTCCCAGCGCGAGCAACTCCGCTACAGCGCGCGCTCCTTCTCGCGCGACCAGGCGAGCTTCGTGCCCAACATCCTCGATACCGATCGCACCGCTCCTCCCGGTACACCGGCCGACGGCATTCCCGACCAGATATTGATCAAGAAATTGCGACTGCTCGCCAACTCCAATGGCGGAACCGTCGTGCGCAGCACGACGACCAACCCGCCTGCCATTTACCGGTTTGCGCCCAACGGCAGCTTGAACCCGGCCAATTTCGGCAACGGCCATTTTCTGCCGCTCGCGCCGGTCAGCGACGGCGGCGACGGGCTCAACTCGATCGGCACCGCCACCCTGTTGCCCGATAACCAGCGCATCGCGTTCAACCTGTTTGGTCATTACGACCTGACGGACTCGATCCGGCTGTTCGCCGAGGGCAAGATGAACCGGCAAAAGGCGAGCACCTGGGGTCAGGCAACGGCGAGCACGCTGACCATTTCGACCGACAACCCCTTCCTGACCGATCAGGCAAAAGCGGTGCTTTCCACGCTGATCCCCGGCGGCGGCACCTTCAGCATGAACCGCGTCAACGATGACATCGGCGTTCAGGGCGAACGGACCGAACGGACGACATGGCGCGGCGTGGTCGGTCTGAAGGGAGACCTTTCGGATCGCTGGAACTTCGAAATCTCCTATAATTACGGCCGCACCGAAATCACGTCGGACTTCCTTAACAGCATCTATCCCGCCCGCCTGACGCTTGCTGCCGACGCGGTGCGTGACACCGCGGGCGTACTGGGAACCCGCGGCGCCATCGTCTGCCGCGCCCGGCTCCAGGCCGGCGGCGTTGCGACCGGGAATGCAGCGATCGACACTTGCGTCGCCGCCAATCTGTTCGGCAACGGGGCCATCAGCGACGCCGCGCGCGACTATGTCAGCGTCGACACGCGCGCCACGGGCTTGTTGCAGCAACATATTGTGAGCGGGTTCATCGGCGGCGACACCGGGGGCTTCTTCACCCTCCCCGGCGGGCCGGTCAAACTCGTCGCGGGTTTCGAATATCGCGACGAAAGCACGCGTTACGCGCCCGATGCCCGTGACCTTTCGGGCCAGACGAGCTTCGTCGGCTTCCAGCCGATCAGGGGCTCGCTCGACGTGATCGAAGGCTATGGCGAAGTGAAGCTGCCGCTGCTCGCCGATGTCCCCGGCGCACGGCTGCTCGAGTTCAGCGGCGCGGTCCGCGTCGCCAAATACAGCCTCGCCGGCGTCAATACCGAAATATCGTGGGGCGGCGGTGCGGTCTACGAACCTCTGGACGGGCTGCGGTTTCGCGGTTCCTATCAGCGGGCGGCCCGCGCACCGAACCTGGCCGAACTGTTCCAGCCGACGGTGGGGACGCGTTTCAGCGTTCTGGATCCCTGCTCGGTCGGTAACCTCAATCAGGGCACCTCGACGCGGACAGACAATTGCCGGGCGCTCGGCATCCCCGTCGGCTTCGTCGCCGGCACGATCGGTTCGACGGTTCCGGGCTCGACCGGTGGCAATCCCGATCTCGATGTCGAAAAGGGCACGACCTGGACAGCCGGCGTCGTGCTGATGCCGCGCTTCCTGCCCGGCTTCTCGCTGACCGTCGACTATTATAATATCAAACTGACCGACGCGATCACCTCGATCCCGGTGAACACGATCATCAACCAGTGCGTGGATTCGCCGACGACCGCGAACGTCTTCTGTCCGCTGATCACCCGCAATGCCACGACGCACGAGATCACCGATATCCGGCAGCGCGCGGTCAACCTGACCAAGCTGACCGCATCGGGCATCGACGTCGAGGCGGCCTATGGCCTTCCGGTCGGACCCGGACGGCTCGATTTTCGCGCCGCGGCGAGTTATGTGATCAAGCGCGACGATTATCTGTCGCCGACCCAGCCGGACTTTCCCACCCAGCAGGTCGAAACGGTCTCGCGGCCGCGCCTTTCTGCGAATTTCAGCACCACCCTCAGCCTCGGCTCGCTCAGCATCGGCCACGACGTGCGCTATTTCTCCAGCCAGTATCGCGGACCGGTCGCCAATTTCGAAAGCGTTGGCGGCAAACCCCCGCTGAACCCGGACTCGCTGCCCCCCGAATATCGCAAGACCGGTGATCGCTTTGTCCATGACCTGCGGCTCGGTGCGACGATCGGCGACAGCAGCGAATTCTATTTCGGCGTCGACAATCTTTTCGACAGCAAGCCGCCGCTCGGCATCTATGGCGCGGGCTTTGGCGGGGCCAATTTCGATAACGTCGGGCGCTTTTTCTACACCGGCGTTTCGCTCAAATTCTGACATCGGCCAGCCAGGAGGCGACCATGCGATCCATCACGAAGCGACTGACTTTCGCGGCCGTACTGCTCGCTGCGTCGCAGCCTGCGCTAGCCCTTGATCCCAGCTGGACCGGCACCTGGCGCGGCGTGCTCGAAAATTATCCCGGCAAGCAGGGCGCTGAGCGGATCGACGTGACCTTCGAAGCGGGCAAGCTGCCGGAGAAGGAAGGCGACTGCACCACGTGGCGTACGCGCTACCTCGCCGGCGCGGAAACCCGCCATCTCAAGGACTACCGCCTTTGCCGGCTGGCGGGGGACGGCGAATATACCGTCGATGAAGGCGATGGCATCAAGCTGCCCACGCGGCTGCTCGGCGACACGCTCTATGCGATCTTCAAGTTCGACAATCATCTGCTGACCGTCATCACGCGCAAGCGCGGCGATGCGCTTGAGCAGGAGATTATCTCGGCCGACGATCAGCCGGCGAGCAGCGGCGTGGTTACGCTCCACCCGCGCTCGGTCCAGCGGAGCAAGCTGCATCGGGTCCAGCCGTGAGGGCATGGCGGGCGCTGCTCGTGGCGGCCCCCGCGGTGCTGCTGATCGCAGCCGCGCCGCCGCAAAGCGATGACCCGTTTCTCTGGATGGAAGAGGTGCAGGGTCCGCGTGCGCTCGATTGGGTCGGGCACCAGAACGCCCGGTCGAAAAAAATACTGGAAGCCGGCAAGAATTTTCAACGCTGGCAGGAAGAAGCCGGCACGATCCTGAACGATCGCAATCGGCTGGCCATCCCGCAGCCGGCGGGTTCGAACATCCTGAATTTCTGGCAGGATACCAAAAACATACGCGGGATATGGCGCACCGCGGACCGGCAGAGCTTCGCAGGCGGCGAACCGCAATGGCGGACATTGCTCGACCTCGACGCCCTTGCCGCGGAGGAAAAGCGCAACTGGGTGTGGCGCGGTGCCACCTGCCTCGGCCCCGATTATCGGCGCTGCATGGTCGCCTTGTCCGACGGCGGAAAGGATGCGGTCGTCTGGCGCGAGTTCGATCTGGCGCAGTCACATTTCGTCGCCGACGGCTTCGTTACGGCAGAGGCCAAGACCGATATCGTCTGGCAGGACGCCGATCATCTGCTGCTGGTGTCCGATTTCGGCGAAGGCACTCTCAACACGTCGGGTTACGGGCGGCAGCTCCGGCGCTGGACGCGCGACCACCCGCTGGCGGACGCGGCGCTGGTCTATGAGGCGCCGTCGACCGACGTCTGGCTGCGCCCGATCGTCGAGCGCGACGGCGACACCCGCCATGTGCTGATCCAGCGCAATCGCACGACCTGGGCCTCCCAATTGCTGTATCTCGCGAGCGACGGGCGCACGCATGCCGTTCCATTGCCCGAAGATGCGACCTATCGCGCCATCATCGGCGACCGGTTGATCGCACAGCTGCAATCGACGCTCCGCGCCGGCGGCCGCGAACTGGGCGCGGGCACGCTCGTCGCCTACCGCCTCGGCGACCCCGCCGCGACGCTCGAGCCGGTCTACGAGCCCGCCGCCGGCGAGGCGGTCGTCTCCGTCGCCGCGACGCGATCGACGCTTTATGTCTCCCTGCTCCACAATGTCTCAGCGCGATTGATCGCACTTCGCCAGAATGCAGAGGGCTGGCGGTCGACGGCGGTGCCCGTCGCCCCCGACAGCGCGCTCGGATTTGCCGGCGCGGACCGCGACGGAGAGAGTTTCTTCTACATCGTCCAGGGGCTCACCCGGCCCGAGACACTCTACGCCCTTGCCGATGGATCGGCGCCGCGCCGCGTCGCGTCGGTGCCGCCCCGCTTCGACGCCGCGCGCTACACCGCCGAACAGCGATGGGCGGTGTCGGACGACGGCACCCGCATACCCTATTTCCTCGTTCGCCCGCGCGACGCGAAAGGGCCGATTCCGACGCTCGTCAGCGCTTATGGCGGCTTTCGCCAGCCATCGCTGCCGACATATCTACCCGCGATGGGCCAGCTGTGGGTCGAGGCGGGGAACGCCTATGCCATCGCCAACATCCGCGGCGGCGGCGAGTTTGGTCCCTTCTGGCACGCCGCAGCGGTCGGCGCGGGACGGCAACGGTCGTTCGACGACCTGCACGCAGTCGCCGCGGCGCTGCGGTCGTCCCGCGCCGCATCGACCGTCGGCATCTATGGCGGATCGAACGGCGGCCTGCTCGTTGGCGCGGCCCTGTTGCAGCAGCCGGGCCTATACGACGCCGCGGTGATGAATGTGCCGCTGACCGACATGAAACGGTACAGCAAGCTGCTCGCGGGCGCCTCGTGGATGGCCGAATATGGCGACCCCGATCGCGCCGAAGACTGGGGCTGGCTTCGCCGCTATTCGCCCTATCACAATATCCTGCCCCACCGCGTCTATCCGCGTCCTTTCATCCTGACCTCGACCAAGGATGACCGCGTCCACCCGGCCCATGCGCGGAAATTCGCCGCGCGGCTGGAGGAACAGGGACATGCCTTCTACTATTACGAAAATGTCGACGGCGGCCATGCGGGAACCGCCAATCGCAGCGAGCAGGCGTATCGTACCGCGCTGATCCTGACCTATCTGGAACGCGAACTCGGCCGCAAACCCGCGCCGCCCACAACAACCCTCGATGCCACAGCCCTGAATGCGCAACAGGCGTATCTGTCCGGCCCGGCAGCCGGTCCGGGATGGACGTCGACGGCGAGCGGGCTTCGCTACCGCATCCTCCGCACTGCCGACGCGAACGCCCCCCGGCCGCAGCCCGACGACCGCGTCACGGTCCATTATGAAGGGCGCTTAATCGACGGGCGCGTTTTTGACAGCTCCTATGCGCGCGGCGAGCCCGTCAGCTTCCCCGTCGCCGGCGTGGTCCGGGGATGGCGCGAAGCCTTGCCCTTGATGCGCGTGGGCGAGCAGTGGGAAATCGCCCTTCCCGCCTATCTGGGCTATGGGTTTGTCGGCCGGGGCGAAATTCCGGGCGGCGCCACGCTGATCTTCAAGATCGAGCTGCTGGCTCTGGCGCAATAGCGGACGCTATTGCCCAACGGCAAAAGTATCCGTCAAAGCCTCCAGTCGGCTGCGGATATCGTCGGGCAACGGGAACGCATCCCGATGATAGTCCCGATGGCCGGCGACGGCCTGTTCGACAAGATCATCGTGCATACTGCCCATGAGACCATTGATGGCGCTGAGGAAGCGCGACATTCGGTACATCTGCGGGTCGGGTTCGATCGTGCGCATCGTGTCGTAAAACGAGACTTGCCGGCTGACGATCTTGCGCATGACGTGAAAGCTGTGCCCGTTCGGCAATCCAGCCGCCAGCAACACCTTCAGCCGACCGAATTCTGCGCTGCGAAACGCGAGAAAGCCATCGGCATCGTCCAGACGGACAGCGTCGGCTTCGCGCTGCACCGCGGCCCACACGGGCCAGCAAAGGAGCAGGCGCAAGAGCAGGCCATATCCCAGCACGCTCCGCCTTCGCCGGTTACGGAACGCGTCCTGCAAATGCCCCATCACGGCGACGGTCGAACGGAACAGGAGCGGCGCCTTGTGTCGTTCGCCATATAGAACGAATGCGAAGCGGAGATGTTTGTAGCGGGCCCGGACATGTTTGTAAGCGACCCGGGAATCATGCGGCAGATCCCCACTGACAAGTAGCTTTCCAACCAGATGAAGCATATCGCCGCGCCGCGCACCGTCGCGCCAGAATTCTATGCACAGATCAAGGCAGCAACGCATTTCTTCCTGCGTGCAGGCGAAAGGGATCGGGTCGGGCAGGCTGACAACGGGATCGACGACATCGTCCATCTCGACGGCCTCGAAAAGCCTGTCCAACATTTCGCGCGAGTAGATCTTGCTGCCGGTCACGTCCGGACGCCCTGTGCCATGAGGTGCGAAAGCGTCGCGCGCCCGCGATAAGCGCTCAGGGTCGGTATCAGCATGAACACGGCCTTCAGGCAAACCCCCGCCACATAGGCCAGACCCGCGCCCACCAGTCCGAACAGGTGGATCAGAACGAAGAGCAATGCAGCATAACCCAGCGCCGCCGCCCCTTCGGCCACCATGGCCGCACGCTGCTGACCGGCCATGTAGAGCAGGGATTCGAGCGGGAACCCCATCATCGTGACGATCAGCGAAACAGTCATCAGCTGGAGCAGGTCAAAGGCTTCGAGGTAGCGATTGCCGAACACAAGGCCGATCAACGGCTCCCCACCCCCCAACACGAGGATCAGGATCAACAGCGCGACAAATCCGGATATGAGCGCGCTGCGTATGCCGAGCAGCCATGGGTGACTGCTGGCGGGGTCGAGCCTCATGATCTCGGGATAAAAGCTGCGCGACATCAGATCGGCGGGCTTGCCCGCGGCGTCGAAGAAGGTCGCGGCGATCTTGAAGAGCCCGGCACTGGCGGGTCCGAGCATGGCACCGACGATGAGATTGCTGACGGGTCCCCACGCCGCCCAGATCGAGTGGGCGATGTTGGTCGTCCAGACAAAATCCCACGCGCCGGACAGTCGGCGCGCGGGAACGAACAGGCCGGGGCGGAGAGCCTTCCGGATCTCCTTGCGACGCAGTTCTCTGACTGCCAGATACCAGAGGCAGAGATCACCGGCGAGATCGGCGAGATACCAGGTCAGCACGAACCCAACGAAACCGAAACCCCCTGCATAGGAAATGACACCGCCAACGGCCCGCAGCAACGGGGTAATCAATTGCTGTATCGCTATCTGGTCGAACCGGTCGAGGACGCGCAGGATACCGGTCGGCGTGGCGGCGGTCATCGTCGGGATCAGCGTGCAATAGAGCATCGCCGCGCTCATATCGTCCGCCTTGATACCGAACCGCTCCCCAAGGAACGGCAACAGGATCAGGCCAGCCGCCATCCCCAGCAAGCCGCTCACCAGATCGAGTCCGAAAGCGAAACCGGTCACATTCCGGAATTCGTCGATATCGTCGCGTCCGAGCGCCGGCGTGCCATAGCGGACAATGAACTGCCAGGTCTGGAATTTGACGATCGCACCGACGCCGTTCGCATAGGAATGGATCAGCACAAGCACGCCGAAAAACTCCGGCGTCATGCCGCGCCCGGCACAGGCAAGCGCGATCAGACCGAGCAGCGCTCCCACCAACTTGCTCGACCCCAGATAAGAGGCGTTGCGCATGATTGAACGCAGCACGCTATCGGAAAACCAGTGTTTCATGGCGAGGCTCTTTTTCACGCTGCCTCCGGCCAGCCGCCATCGAAACGCGACAGCCGCGCGTCGATGGCGGCTCGTGCCTGCGCCAGCACCTCTTCCAGCGACTGTTCGGCATCGATCTCGACGATGGGAGCGCCCTCGAAGCTGAGCAGCGGCACGTCTGCGATCTTGCGGGCCAGCGAAGACAGACGATGATCGGCCTTCCGCGCTGCCGCAACCTCCAGAGACACATTGAGGCGCAGAACAAGGTCGGGTGCGTAAGCGACCATGGCAGCGAAATGCCGCCGTTCCGAACGGGCCAGCAAGCCGACCAGCCCGGTCCGGCGCGCTTTCGCAAGGCCCAATCCGTCCATGGGGCCCGGCTGGGCCAGTTGTGGAAACCGGTCGGCAATAATCGCATTGCCTTCACCGCGCAGGCGCATCATGCGCCGGAACCGGCGGACACGCCGCATCGAGAAAGCATAAATCACCAGCGCGGCGAGCAGCCCCGGCCCCTTGTCGGTTTGTGCCTTCTGCGCTTTGGCGTGGATCGATTTGTCCAGCCGCCCGCCCAGCAAAGGAAAGCGCGAAATCCGGCGACCGATGTTACCCGATTGCTTGCCAAGGTGGCAGATTTGCGTCGGGGTGCGTGCGTTCATCCATATGCGAAGCGCCTCGGTCACTGTGGATTTTCCGGATCCATCGCAACCGATGACGGCAATGAGAGGAGGAAGGGAAGGACTGTTCAAGGAAAAACTGCCGAAAATGAGGGATTGGCCATGGCGTCAGGTAGTCAGCCCGTTGCGCCGCAACACGGCCAGGATCGTCTGAAGAACTTCGTGATAAGGCCGGGTGGCATCGACATCGACGATCGGCGCCCCGGCAAAACGCAAGGCCGGCACCACGGCGAGCTTCCTTTCAATGAGGTCGCGCCGATGGTCAGCCTTACGCGTCAACGCCGTCTCGGCGTCGATGTTCAGCCGGATGACGACCGTTGGTTTGCATGCCGCCATTTGCGCGTAAAGGACGCGTTCGCGCGAAGCGAGGCGCTCGACCAGAGCCGACCCCCTGCGGGTCCAGGACAAGCCCGGACCATCGAAACTCCCGGGCACCTCGGCCTGCGGATAGCGGTCGGTAATGACCTGCACACCCTCGCCGCGATGACCAAGAAGCTTCCGAAAGCGCCGATAACGGGCAAGCGAAAAGGCATACATCACCAACGCCGTCACGAGCCCCGGCAAACGCTTGTCCGGGTTGTCATGGGCCTTGCGGGCTTTGCCCGAAAGATACTGTTCTACGAACCGGCCGATGACGGGAGCCTCGGCAATCCGGCGGCCAAGCTCGCCTGTGCCCAGCCCGAGATAGACCGAATGCGTCGGCGCCTGCCGGTCGAGAAGCGCGACAAGATCACGCGCGAGCGTGGATTTTCCTGACCCGTCACAGCCGACCAACGCAACGCAAGGTGCGAGCCCCCGACGCGGCCGCGCGACGTCAGACGGGAGTGCAACGTCGCGCGGATAACTGTATGAGTTCGCGCGTAGATTGCTCTGCATTTGCATTTTTTCGGTCGCTCTTGTTTCGCACGGCCATCGTGGCCACAGCTCGGTCTTGGAGGTGAAGAGGCGCCCTAGACGCCGAAGCTGATGCGAAGCTGATGACTCCGAAAAAATAGCGGTGTGATTTGACGCACGCTCCGGAACTGCGATAATCCCGCCACTCTCGACCCGCGGCCCCCTGCCGGTCCGTCGGCGTCACCCGATTTGCCTGGAGCCTTGCCTTGCCCCGCCTGCTGGCTGCAGAAGACGATGCCGACCTTGGCTTGGCGATGAAGCGGGCGCTCGAACTCGACGGTAATGTCGTCGACCTCTTCACGCGCGGCGACGAGGTCCTCGCGGCCGTGCGCGTCAACAGCTATGACATCATTCTTCTGGATATCGGGCTTCCGGACCTCTCGGGGCTGGAAGTGCTTCAACACCTCCGATCGTCGGGAGACGCAACGCCGGTGATCGTCATCACCGCTTTCGACCGCACACCGCACCGGGTTGCGGGGCTTGACGCCGGCGCCGACGACTATGTGGTAAAGCCAGTGGACATGGAAGAGCTGGCCGCGCGCATTCGCTCGCAGCTGCGCCGCAAGGACCGCCGGCAGGATGACAGCATCAGCATCGGCGATGTCACGCTGGATTTCACCGGTCATGTCGCAACGTTGAACGGCGCGGACGTGCCGCTCACGGCCAAGGAATATCGGCTGCTCGCCCTGCTCATGCGACGCAGCCGGAGATTTGTTTCCAAGGCGGATCTCGAGGGCGAACTCTACGACCAGGACCAGTGGGTGGAATCGAATACGGTCGAAGTCGCCATTTCGTCGCTGCGGCGCAAGTTCGGGCGCGACTTCATCCGCACGGCACGCGGCCTCGGTTACATGGTGGGCGGACAGGAAAAGTGAGGCGCTCATCGCTCTCGATGCGGCTCTACCGGCGCTTGCTTCTCCTGCTCGCGCTGACCGGCTTTGCGATGGGCGCCATTCTATATACCGTCGCCAACAAAGAAGTCGGCCGCGCCGCCGACGCCCAACTCGTGAACGCCTCGCGCATGCTCTACATGATGATGCAGGACGAAATCGCCTCTGCGTTGCTCACAACCCACGGACACGAGCTTGCAGGGGACGGGGATCATTTGCTGACGGTCGAGGAACGCAAGGCCTTCCGGGCGTCATACGACTGGTACATGTTCGTCATATTCTGGGATGGCGAGCCCATCGCCCAGTCAGGCTGGGCAGCACCGATCAAGCTGGTTCCCCGCAAAACAGGCCTGCACGATTTCACGGCAGGCGACGATCGGTGGCGAAGCTATGGTTTGCATGGACGCGATCCCCGTCTGCTAATCGTTGTCGCCGAGCGCGACGCAATGCGCGAATTTGCGATCCTTCCCGTCTTGCGCCAGCTTGCGTTACCGATGTTTCTGCTCATCGCAGCCGGGATGGCTGTGCTGTGGTGGACTTTGCGCAAGGGCCTGTCGGAAGTCGATCGGCTGGCCGTGACCCTCAACGCGCGCTCGCTTTCCGACCTCTCGCCGCTGGTGCCGGCCGAATGGTCGAAGGATCTCGAACCGCTGATCATAGCGCTGAACAAGTTGTTCGCGCGCCTGGGGCAGGCTTACGAACTGGAGCAGGACTTTACAGATGATGTCGCCCACGAGCTGCGGACACCGCTGGCGGCGATGCGGGCTCAAGCACAACTGGTCCGAAAAATGGCGCCCCCTCCCCTCATGGAGGATGTTGGCCGGCTGATTGCGATCGTGGATCGCGCGAATGCGCTGATCGACGGCATGCTGACGCTGGCTCGACTCAACGCCACTTCGGTTTCCGTCCGCTCCGTCGACATCCATGCGCTGGTAGGCGAGGTCGTCGCCGACGCGCTGGGACAACTGCCTGCGGATGCTATGGAATTCAACGTGACCCCGGATCATGTGGTGCGCTGGCGGTGCGATCCCACACCCTTGCAAATAGCGCTCTCGGCAGTGATCGAGAATGCCACGCGCCATGCGCGCGCAGGTGCACGCGTCGATATTGCGATCACACGCAGCACCGATCGCCTTGTTATTACTGTCGGGGATCGGGGCCCCGGCGTGAAGCCGGCAGACCGCGACCGTCTGTTCCGCCGATTCGAGCGCGGCGTTTCCACCTCGTCCGGAAGCGGACTTGGACTGTCCATAGCCATGAAGGCTATCATCCTATCGGGCGGCTCGATCCGTCTGGAAGATCGCGGCGGCGCCGGCCTGCTGGTCATTCTCACCCTACCGGGATCCATGGACTAGAACCGGAAGGAATAATCGTCGAAGTTCCCTCGACAAGCTATCCGGCCTTGACCAGACATAAACCCGACATGCCGGGGCTCATGCTGAGTGCAAAGCCAGGGTTGACGCGGACGGGTACCGGATGATCAACCCGGCCATTGCCATGAAAGTCAAAATTCCGATGCAGTCCGCCTCTTCCGCTTCCGGGCTCGAACATCCCCCCCACCGGTCGCGGCGCTGGCTGTTGACGCTGCTTATCCTTGTCGCGGGTGTTGCACTTGCGGCGCTGGCCAACCGGTTGCCTCCACCTGCACCTGAAACGGCACCGGCAAGTCAATTTTCCGCAGGGCGGGCGATGATCGACGTACGGGCCATCGCGGCACGGCCCCATCCGATAGGCTCTCCGGAAATCGAGGAAACCCGAAGCTATCTTATGACCCGGATGTCCGCGTTGGGGCTCGATCCACAAATACGCGACCAGACGGCGATCGTTACGCGGCGTTATTCCGGCGATTTCGCGATCGGCGGGCGCGTGCGCAATATCGTGGGAGAACTGAAGGGCACCGATCCCGCCTTGCCTGCGGTGATAGTGATGGCGCACTATGATACCGCCCCCCTCTCGCCTGGTGCAGGCGATGATACGTCGGGCATCGCCGTCGCCCTCGAAGTTGCGCGCGGTCTGAACGCTGGGGCGCCGCTGCGACGATCGGTCATCTTTCTCTTTACGGATGGCGAGGAAGTGGGCCTCCTGGGTGCAACCGCCTTCTTCGAAAGTGACCCACTGCGCCGCCGTGCCGGTCTTGTCATCAATCTGGAAGCCCGCGGCGATAGCGGTAAAACGCTGATGTTCCAGACCAGTCCCGACAATCGCGCACTTGTCGAAATTTATCGTCGCCATGCCCGTACACCTGCCGCTGACTCCCTGATGGTGACGATTTACAAGCGGATGCCCAACGACACGGACCTGACGGCAGCGCTCGACAAGGGCCACCCCGGCATGAATTTCGCCTTCGCGGGGCATCAAATGGCCTATCATAGCCCACTCTCGACGGCAGAAAGCCTGAACCCTGCCAGCCTGCAGCATATGGGCGATCAGGTGCTCCCGGTCGTGCGCGCATTCGCGCGAGCGGACACGATCGATGCCCAAAAGGAAGACATGATATTCGCCGACCTCTTCGGCCAATATCTGATCGCCTATCCGCCTTGGGCAGGTTGGTTGCTGACGATCACAGCGGCCTTGGCGGCATTCACCCTGACCGGAATCGGCTTGGCGCGCGGCAGGATCGGCTGGCGCGATACGCTGGCCGGTGCGGGGGGCCTCCTGACATTGCTGCTCGGAATCGCGGCCGTTCTGATGGTCGCCCTCCGGCTTCTGTCCTTCCTGTTGCGCGGCGTGACGTCCCCCTACGCTCTGATCGGCCAATTCGCCTGGACGCTTCCGGCTACGATATTGCTTGGTGCAGGAAGCGGCGGGCTGCTCCTTTACGCCGCCGCCAACGGCCGCCGCTGGCCGGCCGCAGTGCTGTTGGCCGCAACGGGCATCGTTGCCGCTGTATCGGGCAGCTTCAGCCTGACACCGCTGTTGCTCGGAATCGCGGCCGCCGTTGCCGCCGCCGCAAGCCTTGCTCGACATGTTTCGCTCAATGGCTGGTTCGCAGGGGCCGTCACCCTGCTCGGCCTTCTTGCAATCGCATTGCAGATCATGTTGCCCAGCGGCGCGCATGTTCTGGCCTGGCCGCTCCTGCTTCTGCTGCCATCGCTGGCCTTGCTTCTCTTCTCGTCGACAGGGGCCTCCAGGCCGATCGAACAGCTTGTGATGGCCCTGCCGGCAGCGTTGCTCGCCGGCCTCATGGCGCGATCGACCTATGATTTCTTCGTGCTGATCGGTACGACGCTGCCCGCCGTCACGGCGCCGTTCATCGTAGTCGCCCTGCTGGCGCTGGTCCCGCTCGTGTGGCCGTTGCGCAGCCTGCGCCTGGTTGGCGGCATCTGCGTCGCTGGTGGCATGGCCATCTGCGCCGCAGTCGGAATCAACGGACAAAGCCCATCCGCCCGAAGCCCCGAAATGGTCGAAGCCTTCCATCTGGCGGAGATTGACGAAGGCCGCGCCAGTTGGGTCAGCGGCAAACTCGATCGCACTGGCTGGGTGGCTGCGGTGCTAGCGCAAGACGGCGGCACCCCGAGGCTTCAGTCGATCGCACCCCTCGCGAAAGACGATCATTGGGTTGCCCGAGCAAGGCCAGCGGCTTTTATAAAGCCTCAGCTGTCCCTGTCTGTCACGGGCGAAGGACGCTCGCGCATTATCGATCTCGGCGCCGCCAATACCAATGGCGGCCGTTACATGCGGATATTCGTCAAACCGTCGGTTGATCTGTCCGGCGTACGGATCATGGGTCGGCCCGTTCCAGGCACGCTGAAAGCCGGGGTCTGGTCACAGTTCATATATCACGCCAGTGGTGCTGGCGCGGTTCGCCTGTCCATCGCAGCGCCCAAGGCGTCGGGAAGCATCGAGGCAAAGTTGCTGGAAGTACGCGACGGCTGGCCACGAGGCAGCAAACCGCCGCCCCTGCCCCCGCACGTCATGGGTTTCCGCCGGGCCGGCAACAGCATGATCGTCACCAACGCGAGCCTGAAGTGGTAAGGCGCCAGGGTGCTTTCTGATCCGGCACGCCCCTTTCCCCGCCAGCCATGCTGGCGGGGAGGGTCGGATCAGCCGTTCAGACGGTCTTTGATAGCCTTGGCGGCCCCAAAGGTAAGCTTCTTCGAGGCTGCGATCTGGATCGTCGCTCCGGTCGAGGGGTTGCGGCCTTCACGTGCCGCCGATTCCTTGACCTTGAACTTGCCGAAGCCGTTGACCGACACTTCGTCGCCCTTGGCAGCGGCATCGGAAATCGCGGCGAAGACGGCGTCGACGGCCTTCTTGGCGTCGGCCTTGCTCAGGTCGAGCGAGGCTGCGACGGCGTCCGAAAGTTCGGCATGGTTCATCTAAAATCTCCTGAAACACCCGGGCCCATCCCGGACGGTGGGTCGCTATAGTCAGCAGCCGCGGCGAATGCCACGATGTTCAACGAAGAAATATGGCGGCTCGTCCGAAGGATCGCGGAAGAATAGCTCGGTGAAGCGACGCCGCGCGGCACCCGTTCGCTTCCCGAAGACCCAGACCTTGTTGCACAGCCAAGGAGGACCATATCGAGTCAAGCCGATCCGTTCAGGAGCAGAGCAACCGCATGTCCGCGCGCAATCGATACTATTCAGGGCCTATCTCCGATCATTTCGACGGAACCCGCTTCCTCAACCCCGCGGGTGAACCGGAGACAGACCGGTCGTTCGGTGACCTTCTCCGCTGGCGAAGGACCGCACCGGACAATCCATGGCCAGCCTCGGTCGACGTCACGCCGGTGGTGCCCGACGGCCGGGTGGAGCGTTTGCGCGTCACGATGGTGGGTCATGCAACGCTGCTGATCCAGATCGCCGGCCTCAACATCCTGACCGACCCGGTCTGGTCGGACCGTGCAAGCCCCCTTGGCTTTGCCGGTCCACGGCGCGTTACGTCGCCAGGCGTCGAACTGGCTGCGCTGCCGCCCATCGACGCGATCTTGCTTTCGCACAATCATTACGACCACCTCGACATGGCGTCGCTGAAAGCGCTCCATGCCCGGCACGATCCCTTGATTATCACGCCGCTGGGCAACGATACCATCGTCCATCGCCACCTTCCAACGGCGCGAATTCAGGCGGGCGATTGGGGCGATCATTTCGACGTCGCGCCGGGAGCAAGGGTGCATATCGTGCCCGCCCTGCACTGGTCATCGCGCGGCCCGCGCGACCGCCGGATGGCATTGTGGGGCGGCTTCATGCTCGAAGCGGCGGGCAAGCGGATCTATTTCGCAGGCGACACCGGATATGGCACCGGCAATATCTTCCGGACAATCGGCGCGCGCTTCGGCACGGTCGACCTCGCCATCCTGCCCATCGGCGCCTATGATCCGCGCTGGTTCATGGGGGCACAGCATTGCGACCCCGAAGAGGCGATCCGGATCATGGTCGACGTCGGGGCCAACGCCGCCGTTGGCATGCACTGGGGAACGTTCAAACTGACCGACGAAGACCGCGTCGATCCCGAGCGCCGCCTTGCCGCGGGCCTGACCGCGCACGGGATCGAGCCCGGCCGTTTCCGCGCCCTGCACCCGGCAGACGTCGTCGATTTCAGCTAGGCCGGCAACGCTCCATCCGCTCCCGGCTCCGTTACCGGCCTTTCGCGGCGATGTAGCGGTTGACCTGCTCCTCGAGCACGCTGAGCGGCAGCGCACCCTCGCTCAATATCGCTTCGTGGAATTCGCGAATATCGAAGCGCGACCCGAGATCGCGCTCGGCGCGCGCACGCAGTTCGGCGATCTTGAGCTGGCCGACCATGTAGCTCGTCGCCTGTCCCGGCCAGTTGAAATAGCGGTCGACTTCGCGCGCGATGTCGGTGTCCGACACCGAAGAATTCGCCTTGAAATAGGCAATCGCCTGGTCGCGCGTCCAGCGCTTCGAATGGATGCCAGTGTCGAGCACCAGCCGGATCGCGCGCCATACCTGCAGCGATAGCATCCCGAACCGGTCATAGGGTCCCTTGTACACGCCCATCTCGTTCGCCAACCGCTCGGAATAAAGCCCCCACCCTTCGACGTACGCGCCATAACCGCCAAACTTGCGGAACTTGGGGATGCCGGCCAGTTCCTGCTGGCGGGCTATCTGGAAATGATGGCCAGGGGCGCCTTCGTGCGCGGCAATTCCCGCGACCTGCACCTTCTGCGTCTGGTTCATGTCGACCAGATTGACGTAATAGATGCCCGGGCGCGATCCGTCCGCCGAGGGCGGGTTATAGAAGGCGGTCGACGCGGTCGCCTCGCGCCACTTCTCGACCGCGCGCACTTCCAGCGCCGCCTTAGGCAGGACGCTGAAATAGCGCGGCGCCGCGGCCATCGCCGCCGCGATCACGGCGCGCGCATCCTTCAGATAGTCTTCGCGGCCCGCCTCGGTGTTCGGATATTTGAACTGCGGGTCGGTACGGATATGGTCGAAAAACTGCTCGAGCGTCCCGTCGAACCCGACCTCGCGCTTGATTGCTTCCATTTCCTGGCGGATCGCTGCGACTTGCTTGAGCCCGAGGTCGTGGATCTGGTCTGCAGTCAGGTTGGTGGTCGTCGAGCCCTTCAGCCGGTCGGCATAATAGGCGTCGCCACCCGGCAGGCTCCAGACGCCGAAATTTCCCTTGGACTTGGGTGCGACTTCGTCGATCGCCGCGATCAGCACGCCATAGCCGCTGCGGAACGGCCCTGTCAGCACCGCGCTCGCATCGCTCAGCAGCTTCGCCTTTACCGCAGCAGGTGCATCGAGAGCCGTGACCTTCTTGCGGAAATCGGCGAGCAGCGTCGAATCCGAGCTGCCGTCGAACGGCGCCCCGACAAGAACCTTCATCGCATCGGCGCGGGCGGGTGCGAAATTGACCTTGTTGGGAATGATACCCGCCGCGGCCTGCTCACGCATCGTCGCCGCAACCTCGCGCATCACGCGATCGGTATCGCGAAGCCGCGCAATATACGCCTCGGCATCGGCGACGGTGTCGATCTTGTGGTTGTTGATCAGCAGCACCGGGATGTCGCCCGCGGGGCTGCCGTTGGTCGTGACGGGAAAGCGCAGTTTGCGAAAGGCAAAGGATTCGCGGCGGCGCTCGACATCATATTCGAACAGGCGGTAGCTGACCCGTGCACTCTCGCTCAGCTGTTCGGGCCGAAAGCGCGCGTGCATGTCCTTGAGCTGCCGTTCGGCGAGGTCCTGTTCGCGCACTGCGCCAGCGTCGGTGTAATCGTCGAGCCGGCCATAGTTGGTCTTGAACCCGAGCTGCGTCTGCGTTTCGGGCGCGAGGCCCACGCGCTCATCGAACGCCTTGTCGAGGAATTCGAGCAGCGCCGCGTCCTGGGCGTTTGCGGTCGCCGCCTGCGCCATCGCGGGCGCATGGACGGGAACGAGCGGGATTGCGGATGTCAGCAGCAAGGCAAGGGCAAGGCGCATGAAATTCTCCTGTTGAATGCCCGCTTGTTACGCAGCGCCCCGGACGACGCAATCGTCGTTCCGCTTTTTGGGCTCACAGCATCGTGAAATATCGTCCGAAACCCGGATGCTCCCGCGTTTTGCACGCCTTGCTGTCGGGATGCGCCCCTAGGAGGAAGCCCCCCACAGACGGTCGATTTCGGCCGCCATCCCGATATCGCGGTGCGAGACGCCGTCGGCATCATGCGTCGTGAGCCAGATATCGATGCGATTATAGACGTTCGACCATTCGGGATGATGGTCACGCTTCTCGGCAAGGATTGCAATTTGCGTCATCAGGCCGAAAGCGTCCACGAAATCCCGCGTTTCGATGCGCCGGTAGAGCGCTTTGCGCGTCTCGTCATAGGTCCAGGCGGGAAGTCCGTTCACCGCGTCCCGAAGCGCTTCGCCTTCCAGCCCGTCCATCGCCTATCCTCCCCTATTGGTCACGGCGATTCTCGCGCCAGTCACCGTGCGAGACGCGCGAGAAAATATGGCGCAAGCGCCGCAGCGAAACGCGCGATCGTTTCCTCGCCCAGTCCCGCGATATTGATGCGGCCGTTGCCGGCCATGTAGATCGCGTGCCGCTCGCGCAGCTCGATCACCGCTTGCGGGGACAAGGGCAGCATCGCGAACAGGCCCTGCTGACGGCCGACCGGTTCGAGCCGCGGGTGGCTGGCGGCGAGCAGGCAGCGGAGGTCGACGATCCGTCCGCACATCGTCGACAATTCGGTCTGCCAGTCGCGGCGCAGGTCGGGATCGTCGAGGATCATGCGCACGACCGCCGCGCCATGATCGGGCGGCATCGACCAGTTGATGCGCGCCAGCGCATAGAGGTTGGACCGCACCGTCCCGGCGATAGCGGCGGTGGGTGTCTGCACCCACAAGGCCCCGACCCGTTCGCGATAGAGGCCGAAATTCTTGTCGCAGCTATAGGCAATCACCGCCTCGGGCACGCGTGCAAGGAACGCCCGCATCCCCGCAACATCCTCGTCGAGCCCCGCCCCCAGCCCCTGGTAGGCGAGATCGATGAAGGGCAACAGGCCGCGCGCAATCACGAGGTCGGCCAGCGCCGACCACTGGTCGACGGTGAAGGACAGGCCGGTCGGATTGTGACAGCAGCCGTGGAGCAACAGCATGTCGCCCGCATCGGCCGCCGACAGATCCTCCAGCATCGCGCCGAAATCCACGTCGGACGTCGCGGGATCGAAAAAGCGGTGCTGGCGCACCGGCAGGCCCGCGCCAGTGAACAGCGGAATATGATTGGCCCAGGTCGGAACGCCGACCCAGATCGCCCGCCCCGGCGCCGCGCGGGCAAGAATCTCCGCCCCGAGGCGCAGCGCCCCGGTCCCGCCGGGTGTCTGCAGGCCGACCAACGTCGGCGATGCCGCCAGCGCCGGCCCCATCGCGACCGCAGCGAGCAGGTCCGTGAAGCGTGCATCGCCTTCGGGTCCCAGATAGGATTTGCTCGGCTGCTCGGCGACAAGGCGGCGCTCGGCGTCCTTGACCGCGCCGAAGACCGGGGTCTTGCCCCCGGCATCGCGATAGACGCCAACGCCGACGTCGATCTTGCCGGGCCGCGGGTCCGCGGCGTGAAGGCCGATCAGCGCGAGCAGGCCGTCGGGCGCTTCGGGCGCCAGTGCGCCGAAAATCGAACGCCCGGTCATGCGGCCTGCTCCTGCGAACGGGCATAAGCCTGCGTGCCGCGCGTGAGCAGCCGGTCGGTGGGCAGGATGAGGTCGACCGGAAATGCATCCGCCCCCTCGAGCTCGGCATAGAGCGGGGCGAAATCGGTGCGCAGCGTCTGTTCGAGCAGATCCTCGAAACTGTCGATGACGAAATAGGTCTGCTGGTAATCGTCGATGCGATAGTCCGTCCGCATCAGCCGCTTGAGATCGAAACCGAGCCGGTTCGGCGATGCATCGTCGAGCGCAAAGGTCGACTCGCCATAGGAGGACACGATGCCCGCGCCATAGATGCGCAGCCCCTCGGCGGTGTCGATGAGCCCGAATTCGACCGTATACCAGTAAAGGCGCGCGAGCTTGTCGATCGCCCCATGCGCCTGCGCGCGCTGCCCGCCCTGCCCATAGGCCTGCATATAATCGGCGAACACGGGATTCGCGAGCAGCGGCACATGGCCGAAGACATCGTGAAAAATATCGGGTTCCTGAAGATAGTCGAGTTGTTCCGGGGTGCGGATGAAATTGCCCGACACAAAGCGCCGGTTCGCGAGATGGTCGAAAAATACATCGTCGGGCACCAGCCCCGGAACCGCGACGACCTGCCACCCGGTCGCGCGCATGAGGCGCTCGTTCAGTTCATCGAAATCGGGAATGCCAGGCTTCGAAAGCCGGAGGATATCCAGGCCTTCGAGAAATTCCGGCGCAACGCGGCCCGGCAACATCTTGGCCTGCCGTTCGAACAGCCGGTCCCACATCGCATGCTCGGCGGAAGAATAATCCTTCCATCCCTGTGCGATCGTCCAATCGTCCGCGGCCCCCGCAGGCCGCTCAAGAATTTTGCTCGTCATGCGAATGGTTTGGCACATAATTCGCGAAATTGTGTTTCAATACGCATGATATTTGATAGTCATGTGAATAAAATATTTCGGATTTTTCCATATTATGAAACAAACTTCTCCCCTCGATGACATCGATCGCCGCATCCTTCGCGCATTGCAGGTCGACGCGCTCCTCAGCCATGCAGATCTCGCCGACCGCGTGGGCAGTTCGACCGCCTCCTGCTGGCGGCGCGTCCGGGCGCTCGAGGCAGCAGGCATCCTCGGCCCGGCCGTCCGGCTGCTCGATGCGGCGAAGGTGAATTGCGGGGTCAATATCATCTGCAACGTCCGCATGCGCAGCCACGCGCGCGAAAAGACCGCCGCTTTCGAGGCGTTTATTGCCGGTCGATCCGAAGTCATGGACTGCTATTCGATGTCGGGCGAATGGGATTATCTGCTCCGCATCGTCGCGGCCGATGTCGCCGGCTATGAACATTTCCTCATGCGCGTTCTGCTCGACCATCCGAGCGTCGCGACGGCGTCCTCGCACTTCGCGCTGTCGCAGACCAAATATTCGACGCGGCTCCCCGTCTGAACCTTTCGATCAGAAATCCGTAATCACGCTGATGCCCGGCCGGACGAACCGCCCCATCCCGGCTAGCCCGCCTCATCCGCAAAGAAGTCGTCCAGCGCCGAGAGCAGCGCCTCCGGCGCTTCCTCCTGCGGGCTATGGCCGCATGCGATCGCATGTCCCTCGACATGGCGCGCCTTCGACCGCCATGTTTCCGGAACATCGAACAGCGCCCCGACGGTCCCGAGCCCGCCCCAAAGAACAAGCAGCGGCGCTTCGATTTTGCAGTCGCTGTCCACCTCGTCATGCTCGAGGTCGATACTGGCCGCAGCGCGATAATCCTCGCAGATCGCATGCCGCGTCGCGGGATCGCGATAGCAGCGGCGATATTCGGCGAGCACGCGCGGATCGAGCGAGTCCGCTATCTTGGTCTGGCCCGAAATATGACGGTCGAGAAAGAAATCGGGGTCGGCCGAAATCAGCCGTTCGGGCAGGTCGAAGGGCTGGATCAGGAAGAACCACCAGAAATAGCGCGTCGCGAACTCGCGGCTGGTTTCGGCATACATCGTCGCCGTCGGCGCGATGTCGAGCAGGACCAACCGCGTGACCCGGTCGGGGTGGTCGAGCGCCATGCGGTGCGCGACGCGCGCACCGCGGTCGTGCGCGACCACCGCAAAGTGATCGAAACCGAGCGCGGTCATGACCGCCACCTGATCGGCCGCCATTTCGCGCTTGGAATAATTGCGATGATCGGGATCGCCTGCGGGCTTGTCGCTGTCGCCATACCCGCGAAGATCGGTGGCAACGACGGTGAAGCGCTGCGCCAGCTCGGGCGCGACCTTGTACCAGGTCAGATGCGTTTGCGGGTGGCCGTGGAGTAGCAGCAGCGGCGGCCCCTTCCCGCCGACCGCCGCGCGAATACGGGTGCCGCCGGCATCGATATCCTGCCAGCGAAAGCCCGGCATCAGATCGGGATATTCCGGGCGCGTCATTGCGCGGACGGCCCGGCCAGCCACGGATTGTTTGCCAGATAGGCCTGCTCGAACTCGCGGATGCGGTCGGCATGGGTCAGCGTCTCGCCGATCCGGTCGAGCCCGAGCATCAACGCCTGACGAACCGCGGGGTCGACGGCAAAGCAGATGATGCGGTCGGCGATCTCGATACGCTCCTGTTCGAGGTCGATGGTCAATTGTCCGGCCCCATCGTCGAGCATATCCGACAGCAAGGCAATATCGGACAGCGGAAGCGCCAGAAGCAGCAACCCGTTGTTCGCCGCATTGTCCGCAAATATCGCCCCGAACGATGTGCCGACAATCGCACGGATGCCATATTGCAGCATGCCCCATACCGCATGTTCGCGTGACGAACCGCAGCCGAAATTCGGACCCGCAAGCAGGAATCGCGTGTCCGCACCCCGGTTCAGAATGAAGTCGCTCCGGCGCGCCCCCGCAGCATCGAAACGCAGGTCGTGGAAAAGCCCGTCGGCGAGCCCCGAACGGTCGATCCCCTTGAGGAACGCCTTGGGCATGATCACGTCGGTATCGATATTGGCGCCGGGCATCGCCGCAATGCCGCCCGACAGGCGAAGAAAGCGCTCCATCACAGCAGCTCCTGCACGGCGAACGCGCGCACATCGGCAAGCTTTCCGGTCACCGCCGCCGCCGCCACCATCGCCGGGCTCATCAGGTGCGTGCGCCCGCCAACACCCTGCCGTCCCTCGAAATTGCGATTGGTACTCGACGCGCAGCGCTCGCCCGGTGCGAGGGTATCATCATTCATCGCAAGGCACAGCGAACAGCCCGACTGGCGCCACTCGAACCCGGCGTCGACGAAAATGCGGTCCAGCCCTTCTTCTTCGGCTTCGCGGCGCACGGTGCTGCTCCCCGGCGAGATCATCGCGCGGACCCCCGGCGCGACCTTGCGCCCCTTCAATATCCGCGCCGCGTCGCGAATATCGGTCAGGCGCGCATTGGTGCACGAGCCGATGAAGGCGCGGTCGATCGGAATATCCTGAAGCGCCATGTGCGATTCCAGGCCCATATAGGCGATCGCGCGCGCCGCATCCTCGCGGCGGTGCGCGGGCATGGCGGCGGGATCGGGAACCCGGTCGGTGATCGCCAGCGCCTGATCGGGGCTGGTGCCCCAGCTCACCATCGGCGGCACATCTTCGGCCGCAAGGAACAGCTCGGCGTCGAAGCGCGCATTGGCGTCGCTGCACAGGTCGACCCAGCTTTCGCGCGCGAGCGCCAGCATCTCGGGCGACGGCGCGCGTGGACCTTTGGCGACATAGTCGATCACCTTGTCGTCGGGTGCCATCAGCGCAACGCGCGCACCGCATTCGACCGCCATGTTGCAGATCGTCATGCGTGCCTCGACCCCCATCGCCGCGATCGCCGCTCCCGCGAATTCGACGGCATGGCCCGCCGCTCCGTCGGCGCCGATCCGGCGGATCACTTCCATGATCACGTCCTTTGCCGTCACCCCCGGCGCCAGTTCGCCATCGACGGTGACGCGCATCGTTTTCAACCGGCGATAGATCAGCGTCTGGCTGGCGAGCAGATGCTCGATATCCGACGTGCCGATGCCGAATCCGACGACGCCGAACGCACCGTAGGTCGTCGAATGGCTGTCGCCCGCCGCGATCACCATCCCCGGCAGAACCAGTCCCAGTTCGGGCATCACGACATGTTCGATCCCCTGGCGCGGGTGGAGCACATCGAAAATCTCGATCCCGAAATCGCGGCCATTCTCGATCAGATATTCGATCTGGCGTGCGGCGCCAGCGTCGAGCGTGCCTTCGCCGTGAACGGGGGCCGTCGAATTCACATGATCGACGACGCCGAGCGATGCAGCGGGACGCCAGAGCTTCCGGCCCGCGTCGCGCAAACCACTGAAGGCTTGCGGGCTTGTATATTCGTTGAGCACTGTTCTATCGATATAGAGCAACAGGCGCTCGCCCGCGCCTTCGGTGCCGCCCAACGACAATATCCGGTGTTGATCGATGATTTTGTCGTAAAGCGTCTTTGGCAACGACATACTTCTGCCCTTCATGCGGTTTCGCGAGGCAGGGCTTAGCTTGCCCTGTTCCGGCGAAGCCAATGCCGGGACAGTATCAATTGATGCGACAGATGGATTCTTATGGATATCATGTGGCTAGAGGACTTCATCAAGCTCGCTGATGAAGGCAATTTCTCCCGCGCCGCCGAGGGGCGCAACCTGACCCAGCCGGCATTCAGCCGGCGAATCCGCGCGCTCGAGGATTGGGTCGGCGCGACCCTGGTCGACCGCGACACCCACCGGATCGCATTGACCGAAGCGGGGCTGGCCTTTCGCGTGCTCGCCGAGGATATTCTGCGGCGCCTCGCACTCGGCCGCGACAATGTCCGCGAAATCGGCGGCACGCTCAGCAACGAAATCCGCTTTGCGTCGACGCATGCCCTGTCGACCTCCTTCTTCCCGTCGTGGCTGCGCAGCCTCGACAATGGGCAAGAGGCCGGCACGATCACGCTGATCGCCGACCACATGGTCGCCTGTGAACGCTTCATGCTGGAAGGCAAGGCCGATTTCCTGCTGTGCCATCATCACACCGCGGCATCGCATCGCCTCGATCCCGCCGGCTTCGCTTCGCTCCATCTCGGCAGCGACGTCTTGCTGCCGGTCACCGCCCCTCTTGGCGACGGGGCGCCCACCCACCAGCTCCCGGGGTCCGACGAACACCCCCTGCCTTATCTCGAGTTCGAGGAACGGTCGGGGATGGGACGCATCCTGCAGGCGGCGCAGATCGTATCAGCGGGCGCAGCAAAGCTTCGGCCCGTTTTCCGGTCGCATATGGCATCGGCGCTGCTGTCGATGGCGCGCGACGGACGCGGCCTATGCTGGGCGCCGCTCAGCCTCGCCGGGGCCGATCTCGAAAGCGGGCGGCTCGTGCTGGCCGGCAACGCCCAATGGCATGTTCCGATCGAGATCCGGATATACAAGCCTATCGCGCGGCGAAGCCCCAGCGTCGAAGCATTCTGGAGCCGGCTCAAAAAACACCCCGAAGAGGGCGCCTCCTGATCCGGCCGCCCGTTTGTCTACGCTATATGTCGGATATTGCAGTCAAATCCCTGAGTGAATGATTCTATGTCGAACCGGCATTGGGATCACGACCTGCGTTTACCTAGACAGAATGAGCCCCCGCATCGCCCGACGAACGGAACGAGTGGCAGAGGGGTCAAAGGGCGGAGATAAACATGATCCAGGGGCCGACTGCACACAGCAAATTCGACAAGCAATTCAGGATTTCCAGCTCCCTCCTCGCGATAGCGATGATGGCCGGAATGGCGACTCCCGCCGCGGCACAGGACGCCCCCGAGGATAGCGTCGCCGGCGAAGCCGCAGTGGACGGGACCGACATCGTCGTCACCGGCTCGCGCATCGGCC
Source organism: Sphingopyxis sp. GW821-FHT10B01 (assembly GCF_059415685.1). Lineage (NCBI taxonomy): Bacteria > Pseudomonadati > Pseudomonadota > Alphaproteobacteria > Sphingomonadales > Sphingopyxidaceae > Sphingopyxis > Sphingopyxis sp. GW821-FHT10B01. The sequence goes on from NZ_JBWKNS010000003.1 coordinate 142,430, forward strand.
GCCCCGTCCTCGACCTTCCAACCCCGGTCGGCGTGGTCAGCTCCGAAACCCTCGAAAACAACAACGCACAATTCGACATCGGTCGCGCCCTTGCCCAGCAACCCGCGATCGGTTTTTCGGGCAGCATGCAGCAGAGCCAGCAGAGCGGGGCCTCGGGCTCGCGCGGCGAAAATAGCGGTGGCCTCGCGGTCGTCGATCTGCGCAACCTCGGGTCGAACCGCACGCTCACCCTCGTCAACGGCAAACGCCGTGTCGCGGGCGCCACGGACAGCGCCGCGCTCGACCTCAATTCGATCAACCCCAATCTGATCGAGCGGATCGAAATCATCACCGGCGGTGCGTCGGCCATCTATGGTTCGGACGCGGTCTCGGGCGTCGTGAACATCATCACCAAGGACGATTTCGACGGCGTTCGCCTGTCGTTCAACGGGTCGCAGCCGGCACGCGGCTCTGAAGGCTTCACCTACGGCGGAAGCATCGTCGCGGGCAAGAATTTCGCCCAGGGTCGCGGCAATATCACCGTGGCGGCCGATTATACGAAGGTGAAGGAAATCACCCCGCGCCAAGCCGACATGCACAACAATGTCGCGATGATCAATCCGGCCGATACCGGCCCGAACGACGGCATCCCCGACTATATTGTCGTTCCCGGCGGTGAAGCCTTTCAATATTCGGGCTATGGCGCTGTCGGCCTGCGCGGCGACACGGGCGGCCTCGGTGCGTTCGTCTTCAACGATGACGGCACCCCGCGCCGTGCGCCGACGCCGCTTTTGACCGACGGCAGCCTGTTCGGGAAATTCGACAATTGCGGACCGGCTTGTTTCCGCTTCGACGATTCGATTTCGATTGTCCCGGACATCGAGCGCTACAACCTCAACCTCAGTACCCATTTCGACTTCAGCGATAGCGTGCGGGCCTATTTCGGCGCCGACTATAACAACACGTCGAGCTATGGACGCGGACAGCCCGTGCTCCGCGCGGCCCAGCCGATCAACATCGCGCAGAATGCGTTCCTGAATCAGGCTTTCCGCCAGCAATTGCTGGCGGCCGGTGCAACGACACTGTCGCTCGATCGTCTCTACACCGATGTCGGGCTGCGCTATAGCCAGGTCGATCGCAACAGCCTGTCCTTCGTCGGCGGCCTGAAGGGTGAGTTCGAGACCGGCTTCTCCGATCTCCGCTACGATATTTATGGCACCTATGGCCGCACCAAGGCGAAGTTCGTCGGCTACAACCGTATGCTCCTGCCCAATCTGCGTGCCGCCCTCGACGCCGTGGTCGATCCCGGTTCGGGGCAGATTCGCTGCCGTATGGATGTCCCCTCGCTGCAACCCGTCGGCTATGTCCGGCCCGCCATCGTCGGCAGCGGCCCCTGCGTGCCCTTCAATCCGTTCGGTTCGACCGCCAGTTCGGCGGAGGCGCGCGATTTCGTCAGCACGACCACGGTATCCAACGCCTTCGTTCGCCAGACCACGGCCGGATTCTCGCTCTCCGGGGATACAAGCAAGTTCCTGACCATGCCCGGCGGCGGGGCGATCGGCATCGCGCTGGGTGCCGAGTATCGGAAGGAACGCAACGGCCGGACCACCGATCCGCTGATCAAGGCCGGCGTGACCAACCAGGCATCGTCGCAGGATTATTCGGGCGGCTATCATGTCACCGAGCTCTTCGGTGAATTGAGCGTGCCCATTTTGACCGACATGCCCTTCGCCAAGCTGCTGTCGGTCGAGGGCGCAGTGCGCCACGCCGATTATAGCCACGCAGGACAGGCGACATCGTGGAAGGCCGGCGCGATCTGGGAGCCGGTCGACGGCTTCCGCCTGCGCGCGACGTTGAGCCGCGCCATTCGCGCGCCGAACATCTTCGAAGCCTTCCGGCCGAGCGAGGGGCAGACGACCAACGTCAACGACCCCTGTTCGCAAAACAACCTCGGTCAAAATCCCAACCGCGCCGCCAACTGCGCCGCGCTGGGCCGTCCCGCGGGCTTCGTCCCCGTCAGCGGCGGGATCGGCATACCGTTCATCGTGTCGGGCAACCAGAATCTGCGGCCCGAGGTTTCGGACAGCTGGACGGCCGGTTTCGTCCTGACGCCGAATTTCCTGCCCGGCCTCCAGATCTCGGCCGACTGGTTCGACATCAAGATCGAGGACGCGATCAGCTTCCTCAGCCCGCAAGCGATTGCCGAAAATTGCGTCGATCGCGCCGGCGGCCCCGACCCGGACCTGTGCGCCCTGATCACCCGCGACAAGACCCCGGGGCCGAACTTCTTCAGCATCACCGGCGGCAACAGCACCTATGTCAACACGTCGAAGCTGCAGACTTCGGGCCTCGATACGCAGGTGTTTTATGCCCGTCCGTTGGGCGAGGGTCGCATCTCGGCCAACCTCGCCTTTACCTATCTGCACCGGCTGCGGACCTTCACCTTTCAGGCGCGACCCGACCTCTACACCGTGCTCGAGGGCTTTTACGGCTATCCCAAATACAAGGGTGTTGTCGGCCTCAACTATTCGGTCGGTGGCCTGACGGTCGGCTGGCAGGGCCGCTATCAGTCGAACCAGGCGCTGACCGATATCTCGCCGGGCATCAGCCGCGAACTGCTGTCGCCCGACCGGACGGGGTCGAAATTCTACAACGATATCTCGGCATCGTACAGCTTGCCGATCAAGGGCGATCAGGAAGCCAAATTCTCCTTTGGCGTCACCAACCTGTTCAACGTACGTTTGCCGGTAATGGAGTCGGTTCAGGTCATCGATCCGTCGGGGGGCGGCTTTGACCAGTTTGGCCCCGTGATCCGGGCCGGCCTTGAAGTGAACTTCTGATCCCAAACCGGCAAAGACGGGACTCGCGTCGCACTCGGGCACGCGGGTCCCGTTCCTTTCATTAGCAAAAACCGGTTTGCCATGCAGAAAGCGCGATCATGAGTTCTGAAACGGTTCGCCCCGCCCGGCAAAAGGGCTTTCTTGGCTTCGTCGAGCGTGTGGGCAATCTGCTACCCGACCCGACGATCATCTTCATCTATCTCATCATCGTGCTGATGCTGGTTTCGGCGCTCGGCGCGGCCCTCGGCTGGAGCGCCTCGCTTCCCTACACGGGCAAGGAAGCGCCGGCGAACGCCGAACTCGCGGGCGGCGTCCTGACCTATCGCGCGTCGAGCCTCTTCTCCGCCGAGAATATCACGCGGCTGTTCACCGAAATGCCGCGCACCTATTCCAGCTTCACGCCGCTCGGTATCGTCCTCACCATCATGATGGGCGCCGCGGTCGCCGAACGGTCGGGGATGTTCTTCGCGCTGATCCGCGGTTCGCTGCGCAACACACCGCGCCGCTACATGACCCCGCTGATCGCGGTCATCGGCATGGTGTCGCACCATGCCGCCGACGCCGCCTATGTCGTCCTGATCCCGCTTTCCGCGGTGCTGTTCGCATCGGTCGGGCGCCATCCGCTCGCGGGGATTGCCGCGGCGCTCGCCGCCGTGTCGGGGGGCTATGCCGGCAATATCATGCCCGGACAGCTCGACGTCCTGCTGTTCGGCTTCACGCAGGAGGCGGCGCGTATCGTCGATCCCGGCTGGACGATGAACCCGCTCGGCAACTGGTATTTCATCCTCGGCATCGTCGTCTTCTTCACCCCGATCGTCTGGTTCGTCACCGACAAGATCGTCGAGCCGCGGTTGGGCAAGTGGAACGAGGAAGTCGACGACCAGCTGCGCGCCGATCTTGAAAAGGGCGAACTCAGCGCCGACGAGCGCCGCGGGCTTCGTCACGCCGGCATTGTTGCGCTGCTCGTCATGGCCGCATTCGCCGCGCTATGCCTCTGGCCCGGCTACACGCCGTTCATCGATCAGGAAGCGCAGGGACCGATCCGGCTGCAACCGCTCTACGCCTCGATCATCGCGGCGCTGTTCCTGCTGTTCCTCTTCACCGGCACCGTCTTCGGGCGCGCGACGGGCGTGATCAAAAGCTCGTCGGACGTGATCGGCATGATGCGCGAAGGCGTAAAGACCCTCGCCCCCTATGTCGTCTTCGTCTTCTTCGCCGCGCATTTCGTGGCGATGTTCAACTGGTCGGGCATCGGCCCGATCATCGCGATCAGCGGCGCCGCAAAGCTCCAGGGCATGGGGCTCCCCGCCCCGCTGCTTCTCGTCTGCGTGCTGCTTCTCTCCTCGCTGCTCGATCTGTTCATCGGATCGGCGACCGCAAAGTGGAGCGTCCTGTCCTCGGTCGTCGTACCGATGTTCATGCTGCTCGGCATCAGCCCCGAAATGACCACCGCCGCCTATCGCATGGGCGACAGCTACACCAACATCATGACCCCGCTGATGAGCTATTTCCCGCTCGTCCTTGTCTTCTGCCAGCGCTGGGACAAGAGCATGGGGGTCGGATCGTTGCTCGCGCTGATGCTGCCCTATGCGCTCTGTTTCATGGCGATGGGGATCGCAATGACCGTCGCGTGGGTCGGTTTCGACCTGCCGCTGGGTCCCGGCGCCCAGGTCTTCTATCAACTGCCGGGGCACGTCCGCCCGTGAGGAACACCACCATGCCTGTCGATCTCTCGCACCTCGAAGCCGACATGACCGGCTGGCGCCGGCACATCCACCAGCATCCCGAGCTTGGCTTTCACGAGCATGGTACCAGCGCCTTCATCATCGACTTGCTCCGCGAGTTCGGGATCGAGGAGATCGAAACCGGAATCGGCGGAACCGGGATCGTCGCAACGATCCGCGCCGGGCAGTCGGACCGCGCCATCGGCATCCGCGCCGACATCGACGCGCTGCCGATGACCGAGGCGCGCGTGTCGGACCATAGCTCGGCCAATCCCGGGGTTATGCACGCGTGCGGCCATGACGGGCACACCGCGATGCTGCTCGGCGCCGCCAAACATCTCGCCGCAACGCGCAATTTTGACGGCGCGGTGCATCTCATCTTCCAGCCCGCCGAGGAATCGCTCGGCTACAGCGGCGCCGACGGGCATCCCGAGGGAGGCGCCAGCGCGATGATCCGCGACGGCTTGTTCGAACGCTTTCCGATGCAGGCAATCTTCGGCGTTCACAATCGCCCCGGCCTCCCCGCCGGAAAGCTCGCGGGGCGCGTCGGGCCGCTCTATGCCGCGGCCGACCTGTTCAAGATCAGTGTCAAGGGCAAGGGCGGCCACGCCGCGCGCCCGCATCTCGCCATCGACCCGATCCTCGTCGCATCGCACATCGTCGTTGCGGTGCAGAGCATCGTCGCGCGCAATGTCGACCCGATGGACGCCGCAGTGGTGTCGATCTGCAAGATGGAGGCGGGCACCGCGTTCAACATCATCGCCGACGAGGCGTATCTCGCGGGCACCGTCCGCACCCTGTCGCGGCAGAGCCAAGATCTGGTCGAGCAGCGACTGCGCGACGTGGTCGAAAGCGTCGCACGCTCGTTTGGAGCTGAGGCCGAACTGCATTACGAGCGCGGTTACCCGTCCCTGCACAATCCCGCTGACATCTATGGCCGGGTGCGCGACATCGCGATCGGGCTGATCGGCGCCGATTGCTTCGTCGATCTCGAAGCCCCGGCGATGGGGGGCGAGGATTTCGCACGCTACCTCGACGTCGTGCCGGGGTGCTTCCTGCTGCTCGGAAATGGCGATACCGGCCCCGGCTCGGTGATGCTGCACAATAATCATTATGAATATGACGACAGCATATCGCCCACCGGCGCCGCGTTGTGGGTCGCTCTGGCCGAAGATTTTCTCCCTTCATCAAGCTCGTAGAGAGGTCGCCCTTATGCCGAACCGTCGTTCGTCGCTGCTCCGCAAGGCAAGCTGCCTCGCACTCCTGTCCGCAACGCTGACGGCAGCGCAGGCACAAGAGAAGGTCACCATCTATCGCGGCGAATATGGCGTTCCGCACGTTCTGGCCGACACCTCCGACGCGGTGATGTTCGGTGCCGGCTATGCGATTGCGCACGACCGCCTCGCCGCGATGGAACTGGCGCGGCACAATACGCAGGGCCGCCGCGCCGAGCTGGTCGGCAAGTCGGCGATCGAAAGCGACAAGATGATGCGCGGGCGCCGGCTGTCCGATGCGCAGTTGCTGCAACGCTATCGCGCGCTGGCCCCCGAACATCAGAAGATGATCCAGGCGATGGTCGATGGCATCAACAAGCGCATCGACGAAGTGAACGCCGATCCCGAGACCAAGACCCCGCTCGAGTTCATCCGCTGGGGCATCCGTCCGACGCGCTGGAGTCTCGCCGAATATCTCGCGCTGATCAGCGCCGCGCCGCTGGGGCGCGACACCTATGAAATCCGCAATCTCGAATTTCTGAAGGCGATGACCGCGCGCTACGGTCAGGACAAGGCGTGGCAGATATTCAACGATGTCGTGCCGATCTCCGACCCCGATTCCCCGACGACCATTCCCGCCGGCGACAACCTTGCCCCTGCCCGGCCGATACCCAAGCCGGTCCTTTCGCCAGCGCAGCTGGCTCCAAATCGCAATCTCGCCTCCGCCTCAGCACAGACAAAGCCAACCGAGCCGGTAAAGGGCGCGAGCCGCTGCATGGTGATCGGCCCCGCCAAGACGGCGAGCGGCAAGGTGCTGATGCTGGAGGCCACCGCCGACGGCCCTGAAATCCACCTCAAGGGCGGTGGCTTCGACAACACGGGCTTCGGCTCGACCGGCTGGGGCGTCCCGACGATGGGGCGCGGCGCGCAGCACGGCTGGCTGCTGGTGTCGGGCAGCAGCGAAGCGGGCACCACCTTCGCCGAAAAGCTGAACCCCAAGAACCCGTATGAATATTGGTACAAGGGCGCGTGGAAGAAAATGGAGCACCGCACCGAGGCCTTCAAGGTCAAGGACGGCAAGCCCTTCACCCACGAAATCGCTTGGACGATCCACGGCCCGGTGATCGCGTGGGATATCGAAAACGGCACCGCTTACGCGCAGCAGATGGGCGTGCACGGCCGCGAGCTCGACACATGGGTCGCCTTTGCCGAAATGGGCCGCGCAAAGAGCCTGACCGAATTCAGGGAAAAGGGCGTCGATCGTCTCGGCTGGAATCTGGGCGCCTGCTATGGCGGCGAAGACGGCACGATCGCCTATTTCGAAGCTGGCGCACTCCCCAAAAAGGCCGCCGGGGTCGATCCGCGGCTGCCGACGCCGGGCACCGGCGAATATGAGTGGACGGGTTTCCTGACTCCGGCGGAAAAGCCGCACATGATCAACCCTCGCCAAGGCTATTTCATGTCGTGGAACAGCAAGGCGACGGGCTGGTCGCAGGAAGGCGACAATGCCCGCATCGGAGCGACCTTCCGCACATGGCTCGGCGACCGGCTCGCCAAGGCCGGCCAGTCGCTGACTTTGCTCGACATGCGCGAGTTCAACGGAAAGATCTTCAACGCGCTCGGCGCGGTTGACCGCAATCAGGCGGCGCCCGACTTTTTCGCGCCCTATATCCGCGCCGCGATCGCGGCGAGCGACGACCCCGAAGTCAAACGCGCCGGCGAGCTGATGCTCAGCTTCAACGGCCTCTATCAAGACCGCGACGCCGACCAGAAATACGACAATCCGGGGTTGACGCTTTACCGGGCCTGGCTGCAGGTCGCGCCGAAGGCCCTGTTCGGCGACGATATGGGCGACTGGTGGAAGGCTATCGATACCGACCGTTACCTGACCTATCAGTCGAGCCTGCTGCTGCGCGCGTTCCAGGGCGACAAGGCCGGCGCGCCGCTGGGCGTCGACTATTTCAACGGGCGTGATCGCACCGCGATGATGATCGACACGATCAAGGCAACGATCGCCGAGGTCAAACCGCGCTTCCCCGGCAAGGATATGGCCGAGTGGAAGCAGCCGATTTACTGGAAATATTTCGACGCGTCGCTCGAGACCCCCGACCGTCCGCAGATGGCCGAGGATTATCCCGAGCATCGCCTGTCGGCGGTCCTGCGCCTCGGCCCGACGATGGCGCCGCACAATGGCGGCGAGAGCTGGGTCGGGCTGATGGAGATCGCGCGCGACCGGCGCGCGCTCTATTCGGTAATCGATGCCGGCGGCCAGAATCTGTTCGTCGATCCCAAGGGCAAGGGCAATCCGCACCTCGCCGACCAGACGATGATGCACGAGACCAACGAGCTCAAGAAAACCCCGCTCACCGATGCCGAGATCCGCGCTACCGCGGCGTCGACCGAAACCCTCGAATATCTGCCGACGCGGAAATAGACAGCCGAGGGAATGGCGGAGGGCTTTATCGCCCTCCGCTCCTCATCATTCCGGCTTCGTCAGCGCCTGCTCGAGCCCCGGCACCAGCGATGCCCCTGTCCTGATCTCGATGCCCGAGTTTACAAGATCGCGGCCATAGGGCTCGGCGCGCCCGCCGAGGCATTTCGACAGGAAATGCTCGGCCACTGCGGCGAAGGAAATGTTGGTCGCATCCTTCGCATAGACATGCCCCTCGTCGGGATAAAAGGCATAGGTCACCGGCTTGCCCCGCGCCTTCAGCGCGTCGACGATTTCTTCCGACTGGCTGGGGAATATCCGGGGATCGTTCGCGCCGTTGGTGACGAGCAGCGGTTTGGAAATCGCATCGACCCGCGCGATCGGCGAGCGCCGCATCAAATCCGCAGCGCCCTCTTTCGTTTCCGGATCGCCCACCCGGTTGACGAATTGCGGGCGTTGCCACGTCCACCAGACGGGCATATTCGCGACCTGGCGCACCAGATTGCTGGGGCCGGCAAGATCGACCCCGCACTGGAACCTGTCGGGCGTGAAGCTGAGCGAAACGAGCGTCGAATAGCCGCCGTAGGACAGCCCCATCGCGGCCACCCTGTCGCTCGACGTCACACCCTTCGCGATGGCCCAGTCGACGGCATCGATCAGATCGTTGTGCATCGTTCCCGACCATTGCTTGTCGCCCGCCGCCATGAAAGCGCTTCCGAACCCGCCCGATCCGCGGAAATTGACCGACAGCACGGCATAGCCGCGATCGGCGAGCCAAGCGTGCTGGCTGTCGAACGAAAGTTCGTCGCGCAGCCACGGTCCGCCATGGACCAGCAGGACCAGCGGAACCGGTGTGACGGGCATGCCATCGGCGCGCCGCTTTGCACCGGCCGGCAAGGTCAGATAGCTCGGCAAGGTCAGGCCGTCGCGCGATGCGATGGCCACTGGAATACGCTTCGCGAGCGCCGCCCGGTCCAGTTCGGGGCGTGTCGAAAACAGCGCAGCGGTGGTGCGGCTTTTCCGGTTCCACCACCAATATCGGTCAGGACGCCCCGGCTCGGTTTCGAGCAGCAGCCATCGTTCATTGTCGGGCGTCTGCCCCGCGATCCGGAAGGGCCCCTTCAGCGCGGTCGCGATGGCCGCAAATTCGGTCTGCACCTCGGGTGCCCGCACCGTCCATTCGCTGACCAGCGGATCCTCGCGCGTCGCGAGCAAGGCCCCGGTCTTCTCGTCGAAAACCGCCTCGACGATATCGGCGCGCTTCGCATCCGCCATCGGCGTCCGCACACCCGTCGCGATATCGAGAGAAACGAGGGCCGCCCTGTCGGATTGCCGGCTGTCGAACATCAGCAACTGCCCCTTGCCGTCGAGCCCCAGCGGGCGCGAGTTACGCAGCGCAGCAAGCGGGATGGTCATCAGCTCGCTGCGGCCACCGGGGTCAAGGCGGAAATAGGTCGACGATCCGTCGCTATTGCCGCGAACCCCCAGCCGGATGTTGAAATCGGGATCGGCGACGACGTCGATATAATTGTCCGCATTCCGGTAAACTTCCGTGCGTTCGCCGGTCTCGAGATTGATCCGGTAGATGTCGCGGTAGCGGCGATCGCGAATATTGAGGCCCACGAGCACCTCGCCGGGATGGCGCGCGGAGGTTTTGACGATCTTGGTCTGGGCCTGCGGATCCGCCGTGACGTTGACGACGGTATTCTTTGCCAGATTCGCGATCCAGAGCTGGCTATGCTCTTCGCCGCCGACGTCTTTCATCACCAGGATGAAACGCCCGTCGGGGCTCCACTGGAAACCGTCGGGCGGCCGGTTATCGAACCGCGTCACCGGGGCGCCCGCCGTCGGATCGCCGATGGGGGCCACCCATATGTTCAGGACCCCGTTCACCGGATGGAGATAGGCGACCTGCTTTCCGTCAGGGCTGATCTGGACCTCGGAATAGGTCGGCGACGCGAACAACAGGCTGCGCGGGATGGCCGGTGCCGCTTCGGCCGACGGAGAGGCAGACGCCGCGGGGACGCCGGACCATGCGGACAGCATCGATGCACCGAACAGCAAGGCGCCGTACCGCAGGCCCCTCGTCGACGATATAGGGCTCAAAAATCGCTCTTCCCGCACAAACAATATCCTTTCCGCATCTTCCGCTTTCCGGCCGCAAGCCGGCGCACCCGCTCCGGGGATACCCTCTGCATGACCGAGGTCGGTTTTCGGCGCCAATGCGAATAACTGATCATTCCATGTGATAAAGATTGCGCTTGGACAGGAGACGGGATCGATCCCCGGTGCAATGTCTTTGATGTCTGGACCCAACAGGTGTGCGCCACGGGAAACCGGGGTTTCTGAAGATCCACGCGGCCGTCCGGCGGGCGGCGGTCGGATACAATAAGTCGGATATTGACCGGGGGCGGCAGCCTGCCTATAGGCGCTGCTCGCCCGATGCGGCGGCCCCTTGGGGCGGAGTAGCTCAGCTGGTTAGAGCAGCGGAATCATAATCCGCGTGTCGGGGGTTCGAGTCCCTCCTCCGCTACCAACTTCCTCAAATGGTCACTTGCGCGGCCGGCCCGGCTGCTATCCCCGCGCGCCGCGAAAATTGCGTGCGAACGCCGGCTCCCATGGTCCGCCCAGATAGTGATGCGCCGCCAGTCCCCCGATCGACAGCGCGCGCGGCTGGAAATCGGCGGCGAGATCCGCCTGCAATACGCGCGCCTCGGCTGGTGCCACCTTGTTCTGGACGGTGATATGAAGCCGCGGCGTTCCCTGATCCTGCTGCGTCAGCATTCCGGTGAAATGATCGGCGATGCGGTCGCGGATCGCGAGCAGATCGGGGCTGTCGATACGAAACGCGACCCCGCCGCCGAGCGAATAGACATCGCGCAAGCTGGCCGCCGGGGGCGGCGTGTCGCCGACGATGCGGCGAATCAACCGGTCGAGCTCATCCAGACACGACGGCGGCAACTGATGGAACAGCGTGATGTGCGCCGCCAGATGGTTGCGCTCGGGCGGGAAATGCGCCGCGCGCAAATTATCGAAATAGCGCTGGTCCGCCGCACCCATCGTCGCGGTCACAATGATGGGTACGGCGCCAGCGGCCCGGACGGGAGGGGGGGATGCCGGGCCGCTTATCGGTTTAAGCCGCCTGCGACAGCTTGCCCTGATACGGGTTCGCCTTCACCCATTCGAGGGCCTTTTCGGGGGTCGATTCGACATAGGGATCGCTGTCGGTGCCGACGTCGTTGATGCCGGGTTCGACGAACATCTGGACGACGACGCCGTCATCGACGATCGCGGTGTAGCGCCAGCTGCGCATGCCAAAGCCGACATGGTCCTTGTTGATCAGCATGCCCATGCGGCGCGTGAACGCGCCCGAGCCGTCGGGAACCATCTTCACCTTCTCGACACCGAGGCTCTTGCCCCAGTTGTACATCACAAAGGCGTCGTTGACGCTGATGCAATGAATGTCGGCAACGCCGGCGGCGGCGAAATCGTCGTACAGACGCTCGAAACCCGGGCACTGTTCGTTCGAACAGGTCGGGGTGTAGGCGCCCGGCAGACCGAACAGGATGTGACGGCCTTCACCGAAGGCTTCGCCGGTGTCGACATCCTGCCAGCGGAAGGGGTTCGGGCCGTCGACAGCTTCGTCGCGGACGCGCGTCTTGAGCGTCACGGCGGGAACATTCTGGTTGATCATGGGAAGAGCCTTTCTCTTTTGTTGATTTCGTGCGCCTAAGCGCATGAAAGGCCGCCGCGGTCCAATCGATAAATTGGCAGAGGTTGATCGGATTTATCGATCAACCTCGATTGCACGATTTGGAATGCCCCGCGGGCCGAACAGTCTATAGGCTGGTCCAGAATCCCTGCAGCGCAGCAGCAACCTCGGCGGGCCGTTCGGCGATTGCCCAATGCCCTGCCCCCGCGATCACCCGTAGCGGCGTGCCCGTGTTCGCAGCAAAACGCTGTGCCACCGACAGCTCGACAAAGGGGTCGCCTTCACCCCATATCAGGGTGCCGTTCGCGGGCAGCTTGTCGATGTCGCGCGCCCAGTCATGCTCGAAACTGAGCCCCTTCGCTGAACGGTAGAGCTTCAGGATCGCGCGGCGCTTGTCCTTGTTCGCCCATTGCACCGCTTCTTCCTGTGCGATGTCGGCAGGCATGCCCTGCGCGGTGAGGCCGTCCGCCAGCTTGGCGGGCTTGCTCAGCGCCATGAAGATTTCGCCGAGCACCGGCGTGTTCCAGATGCGCGCGAGCCGGTGGCCGCGATAGTCGGGGTCGATCACCGCGTTCGAGATCGCCCAGCTGCGAATCAGGTCGGGACGCAGCATCGCGACGCGCTGCGCGATCAGCGCCCCCCAGTCGTGCCCGACGATATCGACCGGGCCGTGCGCCGCATACAAAGCTTCGGCCTGCCCAGCCGCCCAGTCGGCATAGGCTTCCTTGGTTGCAGAGAAGCCCGCGGGGAGCGGGCCGGTGAAGCCTGGGAGCGCGGGAACCGCGACCGGCGTGTCGCCGAGGTCGAGCGCGGCGAGCAGTGGGCGCCAGATCGCCGGGCTGTCGGGAACGCCGTGGAGAAAAAGCTTTGCGGTCATAGTATCTCCGTCGCCCCCGCGAAGGCGAGGGCCGTTGTCGACCTTGTACTGCCTCTCCAGCGGCCCCCGCCTTCGCGGGGGCGACGATCAGGAGTTGCCGTGCCTATTCCATCTCGCCGCGATCGCGCCGCAGCTGGTACCATTTCTGCACATTCGCATTATGCTCGGCGAGCGTCCGCGCAAAGACATGCCCGCCATCGCCCTTGGCGACGAAGAAGAGATAATCATTCGTTTCGGGATCGAGCACCGCGGCGATCGACGCCTTGCCGGGGTTCGCGATCGGCCCGCGCGGCAGGCCGATCATGCTGTAAGTGTTATATCCGTTCACCGCCAGAATTTCCGAGCGCAGGATGCGGCGGCCGAGCGGTTTGCCCTTGGTGATCGGGTAGATGATCGTCGGGTCGGCCTGAAGCCGCATGCCGACGCCAAGGCGGTTGGTATAGACTCCCGCGACGGTGCGGCGCTCGGCGGCGACGCCGGTTTCCTTTTCGACGATCGACGCGAGCGTCATCGCTTCGTTGCGATCCTTCACCGCGGTGCGCGGCGTGCGTTTGGCCCAGAGTTCGTTGAACGCCTTGTCCATCGCCGCCTGCATCCGCTTGACGACCGCAGCGCGGCTCTCGCCGGTGGTAAAGGCATAGCTGTCAGGCAGGATGCTGCCTTCGGCCGGCACCGGGATCTCGCCCTTCAGCCGCTTTTCGGCCATCAGCCGGTCCCACACCATGATCGAGGGCATGCCCTCGGGGATCATGACCATGCGCTGGATCGTCTTGCCCGACTGGAGCAGGTCGAGGATATCGCCCGCGTCCATGCCCTTCTCGATCTTGTATTCACCGGGCTTGATCGGGTCGTCCGAGCCGAAGAAGCGCGCCTCGTTGCGGAAGCTGGAGGCCGAAACCGCACCCGCCTTTTCGAGGATATCGCCCGCCTTGGCGATGCTCGTGCCTTGCGGGATGACGACCTCGGTATCGCGCGGCGCGCCGCCCGAGCAGGCGGCGAGCAATAACGCAAAGATCGTGATCATTATCCAGCGGAACGGATGCACTCTGTTCTCCCAACCTTGCCCTTAAAGCGACAAAAGATACGTATGCGCGCGTTCAAAATGTCGCCTTTGTCGCTTTAAGCCAAGGCGCAGCGACAGAGCGATAGAGCACGGCGGTGCAATGTAGGAAAGGGTGATTTCGATCCTCCCTGTCGCGCAGCGATGGAGAGGTGGCAGCGCGTAGCGCTGACGGAGGGGCTTATGCTGCAGCGGTCGTAGCCCCTCCACCATTCGCTTCGCAAACGGTCCCCTCCCCATCGCTTCGCGACAGGGAGGATCTGTATATCAGTCGACCGCCTTGACGATGACGCTGGCGTTGGTGCCGCCAAAGCCAAAGCTGTTGTTGAGCGCGGCCTTTACGACGCGCTTTTTGGCGACGTGCGGGACGAGGTCGACGCCTTCGGTGCCCTCGTCGGGGTTGTCGAGGTTGAGCGTCGGAGGAACGATCTGGTCGCGGATCGCGAGGATGCAGAAGATCGTCTCGACCGCGCCCGCGCCGCCGAGCAGATGGCCGATCGCCGACTTGGTCGAGCTCATCGACACATTGGCGATTTCGTTACCGAACAGGCGCTTCACCGCGCCGAGCTCGATCGTGTCCGCCATCGTCGACGTGCCATGCGCGTTGATATAGTCGATGTCGGCCGGGGTCATGCCCGCCTTTTTCAACGCCATTTCCATCGAGCGGAAAGCGCCCGAGCCGTCGGGATGCGGCGCGGTAACGTGATAGGCATCGCCCGACAGGCCGTAACCGACGACCTCGGCGTAGATTTTCGCGCCGCGTGCCTTGGCATGCTCATATTCCTCGAGCACGACGACGCCCGCGCCCTCGCCCATGACGAAACCGTCGCGGTCCTTGTCATAGGGGCGGCTCGCCTGTTCGGGGCGGTCGTTATAGCTCATGTTGAGCGCGCGCGCCTGTGCGAAACCCGCGATGCCGATCGGGCAGATCGTCGCCTCGGCGCCGCCCGCGAGCATGATGTCGGCATCGTCGTCGCGGATCATCCGCGCCGCGTCGCCGATCGAATGCGCGCCAGTCGAACAGGCGGTGACGACGGCGTGATTGGGGCCTTGCAGGCCATATTTGATGCTGACCTGGCCCGAGATCAGGTTGATCAGGCGGCCGTGGACGAAATGCGGCGAAACGCGGCCCGGGCCCTTTTCGGCGAGAAGCAGGCTTTCGCTTTCGATGCCCGGCAGGCCGCCGATGCCCGAACCGATCGAGCAACCGGCGCGCAGCTTCATTGCGTCGGACATATCCTCGAGGCCCGCATCCTCGATCGCCTGCCCTGCGGCGTCGATGCCAAAGATGATGAAGGGATCGACCTGGCGCTGCACCTTGTGATCGACGCGCTTGGCGGGGTCGAAACCATATTCATGGTCGGGGCCCTTCACTTCGCAGGCGATCGTGCACTTCTGGTCCGACGCGTCGAAATGGGTGATCGTGCCCGCGCCAGATTTGCTGGCGAGCAGGTTGGCCCAAACGGTTTCCACATCGGCGCCCAGCGGCGTCACCAAACCCAAACCCGTCACCACAACCCGGCGCATAGTCGTTCCTTTCGTCGGTCCCCACCGGGGACCCGCATCACATCAGTCGGCGCGCTTCTAGAGAAGGCCGGGCCATAAAAAAAGCTTCCCGGCCACTGCGCGCGAACGCTCGGGACCGGGAAGCCGGAAACGCGTGGGCGGCGTTGCCGCCGCGTCCGGCTATGCCGGACCGGGCCCGATTAGCCCTTGTTCGCTTCGATATAGTCGATCGCATCCTTGACGGTGGCGATCTTTTCCGCCGCATCGTCGGGGATTTCGACGCCAAATTCTTCTTCGAATGCCATCACCAGTTCGACGATGTCGAGGCTGTCAGCGCCCAGATCGTCGATGAAGCTTGCTTCCTCGGTTACCTTGTCGGCTTCGACGCCCAGATGTTCGACGACGATCTTTTTTACCTTTTCGGCCGAATCGCTCATGCACAGTTCCTTTTTTCTGACTATGTCGTGAATGTTGAAAATTGCCCTAGTGCCCGTGGGCGGCACTGGCAAGAGGTCTGGCACCGGCCGATCGGCGAAGCGCTGCATCGACCGGGCCCCTCCTTTTTAACAGTGTTGGCCGAACCTGTCCCTTTCCGCCCTTCCCGGCACCTGCATGACGAAATAGGCAATGCGGTCGCCGCCTTCAAGACCGAACCGACCGGCACGGCGCGCAGGCATCACGGCGCGGATTTGACGGGAATGACCCCCGAATCGCGAAGCGCCGCCGAGGCGCGCTGGATCACCACCGGGGTGATGACGAACCGGCCCAGCACCTTTTCCGGCGCCGCGCCGGCCGGCTGGCGGGTATAGGCGAGCAGGCGTTGCCACTGGGCGCGGCCCTCCGCCACATGGCCCTGCCGCGCCAGCACGATCGCCCGCACCATCATATATTGCGGCTCCATGTTGCTGGGCGACGGCATCTGGTCGAGGATCTTTTGCGCCTCGTCCTGCTCGCCGCGCTGCGACAGGGTGAAGGCCAAGGTAACCGCCGGGACTCCGGGATAGGAGGAATCAAGCGCCAACGACCGCCGCAGCAGGGCCTCACCCTCGGGCGCCTGCCCGCACGTCAGCTTGAACAGTCCGAGAAAGCCCGACATGTCGGCGTCATAGGGGTTCAGTGCAATTGCGGCATTGCCCATGCTGTTGCCGCCGCCGCAATTGCCCGCATAGAAATTGGCGCGGGCCATCGCGAACAGCCCTGCCGCGGAATTGGGGCTGCTTTCATAGGCGCGCTGCGCAAGGGCGCGCGCTTCGCCCATTGCCGTGCGGCCCTCCTCTGTCATGCGGCGCGGCTGCCAGTCACCATATCTGACCAGCGACAAGGCGGAAAGCACGACAGGGTCGCGCGGATTCGCCTTGAGCGTCGCACGGAGGCATGCGTCGACCTGCTTGGGGTTCGCGGTGTTGCGCATCTGGCGCATCCGGTTGAACTGCGCGAGACAGGGAAAGCCGGGCGAAAATTTCTCGGGCTGGCGCTGGACCTGATCGCGCACGATGACGCCATAATCGCCGGCAAGCTGAGCGATAAGCGGCTCGACCGCGGTGAACTCGGGTGTTTCCTCCCGGGTCAGACGCAGTTGTTGCGACCATATCGCGCGCTGGTCGGCGACGCGGTTGAGGACCAGCGTGACGTCGGCGGTGCCCTCCACAGTGCGGACGATCGACGTATCGAGACGATAGTCGCTGTTGCCGGTGACCGCGCTGCCGGGGAGCTTCGAACTCAAAAGATCGACAAGTTCGAAGCGCCGCAGCCCGTCGCGCAGCTTTCCATCCAGCGCCCGGGCGAGCGCGCGCGATTCGGGCAGATTGCCCGCTGCCGGCGCGCTGACTTCGATCAACGGCACCGGCACCGGATCGCCGACGAACAGCCGGTCGGGGCCGCCACGGAGTGTCCACAGCGTAAAAAGCGCGAGCGCAAGGAGGATGAGCACAACGACCCACCGGCCAAAGCGGGCACCGCCATCCCGCGCGCTTCGCGCAGGGCCCGACGGCGTCGGCCGCCCGGGACCTGCCGCGGCGGCTGCGGTCTTGACGTCACCGCCATCGGCCTGTTCTTCGGCCGGTCGCGCCGAGGGGGGCGCCGAGCGATACTGGACGACGACTTCGTAACTCCCCTGCGGCACGCGCAGGCGGTGGACCCATGGTGTATCGGCGTAATAGCGGTCGAGCAGGCTGCGCAACCGTCCGACCATGACGCGCGGATAGCTGTCGACAGCAGGATCGAAATCCTCGCTACGGCCAAGCGCTTCGGTCGCGATTGCATAGGCCTTGGGTGAACTACGCCCCCCGCGCAGGCGATGTTCGACAAGGAATTGCAGCAGGCGCGACAGCACCGGCGAACGGACGAACATCGGGGAATCGAGCAGTCGCCCGAGTTCTTCCGCAATGATCCGGTCAATCTCGCCGGGATCCTGTGTCTCATTCGCTTTCGCGTGGTCCATGCTACCCTCAAATACCCCTGGCGGGCGGTGCGGTAGATACGCCAATCAGCCAGCGCGGCCACCCATTGTTACTTTGACGTAACGGTAACAAGGTGGCCTTGGGTCATATCAGAAGAAACCCCCCTCGCCAATCTGCAAGGAAAAGCGCGAAACCCGGTTAAGAATTGGTTATCAACCGGCAACATCGCGGCATGTGACCCCTTGTAACTGCCGCGTTTTCGAAACTCTGTCATTCTTTTGGACGTCGCGGCATTCCTACGATGGCGCGGCGCGAAGCCGAAAGGCGAAAGGTGCGAGCTGGTCCCTGGCACCCTTCGATCCCCCTCAGGCTTCATTTCTAGACTTCGCCGGGCGGCCAACAGCCCCACCTGTTCTGTCGCCCGGCAAGTCGACCAATCTTGCAAACGCAGCCTCGCCCGCAGACCGGAATGGTCCGGCCCGGCCGCGCGTCGCAGCGCCGCCCCCTATCCGGTCAAGGTCGGGCAGCGCCGCCTGCGCAGAGTCGGTTGCCGCGCAAGTCGCCGGCCCTCATTGCGACAGGGCCGGGCATCGGTTTTCCCTCTTCCACGTCACCCATATAAAAGGGGCGCCAGTTTTCACTGACGCCCCCTTCATTTGTTCCACTTCGATGACGGATCAGGTCGCCGCCGGTGCCTTGCAAGGGCCAGTGTGGCTGCTGGTCATCTGCATGACCATTTCCATGTCGCCACCGGTCGGGACCTTGCCCTTGGTCGTGATGGTCACGTCGGTCTTCTTGGCCTCCATCGTGCCCGCCATCGTCATGTCGACGGTCTGACCATTGGCCTTGCAGGTGCCGGCGATATCGATCTTGCCGCCTGCAATGTCCTTCTTCGACCAGGTGCACTCGCCGCCGTTGCCCGGACCCTTGGCGAGTTCGGCCGCGATGTCTTCCTTCTCGACCTGTTCCTTCGTGAAGCACTGCTCCATGCCGCTGGCGCCTTCCATCGCCTTCGCCATGGTGTCCTTCATCTCGGCGGGCATGCCGGGGACTTCGAACTTCACCAGCTTGACGTCGGTTTTCCAGTTGCCGGCTTCGCGCTTCACGGGACCGCTGGCAGCGGTCTCGCTTTTGCCGCAGCCCGACACTGCCATGAGGGCGCCAATGGCGGCGACCGTCAAAATTTTCTTCATACCCTGTCTCCTGTGACTATTCGTTTGGGGGGTTCTGTTCTGATTCATTGCGATTGTGGACCCGCCCCATCGATACCATATTGGCAGCAATGGCAATTCAGATTCGTACATCGCTCGATGAAATCGACACGGCGGAGGGCTATGTCCCCCACCGTCCTGCACGCCCCGACAAGGTCGAAGGCGGCAAACGATTCGAGTTAGTTAGCGATTATGAGCCCGCAGGCGACCAGCCCACGGCGATTCGCGAACTGGTATCGACCGCGCTCGATGGCGAACGCGACCAGGTGCTGCTGGGGGTCACCGGTTCGGGCAAGACCTTCACCATGGCGAAAGTCATCGACGAGTTGCAGCGCCCCGCGCTGATCCTCGCGCCGAACAAGATCCTCGCGGCGCAGCTCTATGGCGAGTTCAAGAGCTTCTTCCCGAACAATGCAGTCGAATATTTCGTCAGCTATTACGACTATTACCAGCCCGAGGCCTATGTGCCGCGGTCGGACACCTATATCGAGAAGGAAAGCTCGGTAAACGAGGCGATCGACCGGATGCGCCACTCGGCGACGCGCGCACTGCTCGAACGCGACGATGTGATCATTGTCGCATCGGTGTCGTGCCTTTACGGTATCGGCTCGGTCGAAACCTATTCGGCGATGATCTTCGACCTCAAGAAAGGTCAGGTCGCCGACAATCGCGAGATCATCCGCAAGCTCGTCGCGCTCCAGTACAAGCGCAACGATCAGGCGTTCGCGCGCGGCAATTTCCGGGTCCGCGGCGACAATCTCGAAATCTTCCCCTCGCACTATGAAGACATGGCGTGGCGGATCAGCTTCTTCGGCGACGAGATCGAGGAGATCACCGAGTTCGACCCGCTGACCGGCAAGAAGATCGCGACCCTCAATTACGTCCGCGTCTATGCGAACAGCCACTATGTCACCCCCGGACCGACGCTGAAACAGGCGAGCGAGGCGATCCGGCACGAACTCACCGAGCGATTGAAGGAGCTTGAGAGCGAAGGCCGCCTGCTCGAAGCGCAGCGGCTCGAACAGCGCACCAATTTCGATCTCGAGATGATCGCCGCAACCGGCAGCTGCGCCGGGATCGAGAATTACAGCCGCTTCCTCACCGGCCGTCTGCCCGGCGAGCCGCCGCCGACGCTGTTCGAATATCTGCCCGACAATGCCCTGCTCTTCGTCGACGAAAGCCACCAGACGGTGCCGCAGATCGGCGCGATGTCGAAGGGCGATCACCGCCGCAAGATCACGCTGGCCGAATATGGTTTCCGCCTGCCGAGTTGCATCGACAACCGCCCGCTGCGTTTCGCCGAATGGGACATGATGCGCCCGCAGACCGTGAGCGTGTCGGCGACCCCGGGCACATGGGAGATGGACCGGACGCAGGGCGTATTCGCCGAACAGATCATCCGCCCCACCGGGCTGATCGACCCGCCGATCGAGATCAAGCCGGTCGAAGAGCAGGTCGACGATCTGATCGTCGAGGCAAAAAGGACCGCCGCGGCGGGGTATCGCACGCTCGTCACCACGCTGACCAAGCGGATGGCCGAGGATCTCACCGAATTCCTCCACGAGGCGGGGCTCAAGGTCCGCTACATGCACTCGGACGTCGAGACGCTGGAGCGTATCGAGATCATTCGCGATCTGCGGCTCGGGGTGTTCGACGTGCTGATCGGCATCAACCTGCTGCGCGAAGGGCTCGATATTCCCGAATGCGGGCTCGTGGCGATCCTCGATGCCGACAAGGAGGGCTTTCTTCGCAGCGAAACCAGCCTCGTCCAGACGATCGGCCGCGCCGCGCGCAACATCGACGGCCGCGTCATCCTCTACGCCGACCGCATCACCGGCAGCATGGAACGCGCGATGCGCGAAACCGACCGCCGCCGCGAAAAGCAGCACGCCTATAATGTCGAGCACGGCATCACCCCGACAACGATCAAGCGCAACATCGGCGACATCATCGCGCATGTCGCGTCAAAGGATCAGGTGACGATCGACATCGGCGAGGACAAGCCCGCGCACATGGTCGGGCACAATCTGCGCGCGTACATCCAGGACCTCGAGAAGAAGATGCGCGACGCCGCGGCCGATCTGGAATTCGAGGAAGCCGGACGGCTCCGCGACGAGATTCGCAAGCTGGAGGCCGACGAACTGGGGCTGCCTGCAGGCGAGCAGGTCGCGCCGCGAGTCGGGCGGAGCAACGAAGGCAAGCCGGGCACGCGCAAGGGGCGGTTCGGGAAGTCGAGCAAGACCAAGTGGGGGCGTTGACTATTTTGTCTATCTAAGATAATTTGCGTGCTATTAGGGGAAATGGCATGCAGATTGAGGTGGATTTTGAGGTTTGGCAGGCACTTACGGCAAAGCTTCAGAACGAACGAGATAATTACAACGAGGCGATTCGCCGTTTGCTGAACCTGCCAGCGACCGAAATGAGTCCGGTCTTTGGCGAAATCGATACGCCCGGCATTCCAGACACCCTCCCCCTTCCCGTCGGAAACGCTGTCAGCGGCGCTTGGTTTTCAAATGTGTTTTTCCCTGATGGCACTCTTTTCAGAGCTACTTACAAGGGCCGCACCCATCGCGCACAGATAAGAGGGTCTCAATGGATCGATGAATTCGGCAACGTCCGGACCAGCCCATCTGATGCAGCCAGCGCGATCTCACGGACAAACGTAAATGGATGGCGGTTTTGGTACGTTCGGCGCCCGGTCGATGAGGACTGGGTGAGAATGGACGCGCTCAAATCATGACCCAAGGCCTTGACAATTCTGAAACCGTCCTCTATATAGGACAAACTTACCGGCTGGAGGAAACAACCGAATTCGCCCGTTGGCTCGGTTCGTTGCGGGATATTCGGGCGGTTGCAAAGATCGCAGACCGCCTGAAACGTGCGTCGAACGGAAATTTTGGAGACCATAAGTCGGTCAAGGGCGGCGTTTTCGAAATGCGGATCGACTACGGACCGGGCTACCGGGTTTATTTCTTCCGGCGCGGTCAGGAGCTTGTTATTCTGTTGTGCGGCGGTGACAAGCGCACTCAGGATGATGATATCGCCCGCGCGAAGCGGCTGAAGGAAGAGATTGAAGGCCGTGACGGAGCTACAACCGTTTGATGCAGCAACCTACCTCACGACCGAGGAACATATCCTCTATTATCTTGAAGCGGCGATGGAAGGGAATGATCCCAGACATATCGCTAGCGCGCTCGGCGATGTCGCCCGTTCGAAAGGTATGACCGAGATCGCCCGCAAGACCGGACTTGGACGGCAGGCGCTTTACAACGCGCTATCCGAAAATGGGAATCCGACGCTGGAAACGCTGATAGCCGTGCTCGACGCCCTCGGTCTTGAGTTGTCGGTGCAGCCCAAGAAGGCCGCCTGACTCCTTCGACGAAAGCCCCGCCGCGACCGACGAGTAGCCTTGCCCGCTCCCCGCACCCGGATTAGCGTCCGCCGCCTCAACCGGGGAGAAACACCAATGAAAACGGGTCCGTCGCTCATCGCCTTGGCGCTCGCCTTTGCCGCGCCCACCTTTGTCCATGCGCAGGACAAGGCTGACGACAAGGCCAAGGCCGAAAAGACCGAAGACGTCACGCCGCAGGTCCGCACCACCAAACTGTCGGGCACCTTCGGCGGACAGCGGATCAACTATGCCGCGACGATCGGCGAGACGATCATCAAGAACAAGGATGGCGTGCCCGAAGTCGCGGTCGTCACCACCTCCTATGTCAAGGAACCGCGCGACCCTACCCGGCCGATCACCTTCCTGTTCAACGGCGGCCCCGGATCGGGCACCGTCTGGCTGATGATGGGGGCGTTCGGACCGAAGCGCGTCGCGATTCCCGGCACCGGCGTCGACGACGGTGCGCCGCCCTATCCGATCGTCGACAATCCCGACGCGCTGATGGACGTGACCGACGTCGTCTTCATCGATCCGCCGGGCACCGGCTTCTCGCACCTGATCGGCAAGGCCGACCCCAAGGATTATTACGGGGTGACGCAGGATGCGAAGCTGGTCGCCGAGGTGATCCGCCGCTGGCTGAATGACAATGGCCGCTGGAACAGCCCCAAGTTCCTCGGCGGCGAAAGCTATGGCACGACGCGCTCGGCCGCGGTCGCCAACCAGCTGATGAACGAGACGTATAACGACGTCGCCTTGAACGGCATCATCCTCATCTCGACCGTGCTCGATTTCGCGGCGGGCGCCGATACGCCCGGCAACGAATTGTCGCCGATCACCAACCTGCCCTCGATGGCCGCGACCGCGCTCTATCATGGCAAGGCGACCGCCCCGTCGGTCGAGGCGTTCGTCGAAGAAGCACGGCAATGGGCGATCGGCCCCTATGCCACGGCGTTGCTCAAGGGGCAGAAGCTGCAGGGTGAGGAGCGCGCCGCGATCCGCCGCGAGCTGTCGCGTTTCACCGGCCTCTCCGAAACCTATCTCGAAAGCGCCGACCTACGCGTCACGCCAAACCGCTTCTACAAGGAATTGCTCCGCGACCGCGGGCTGACCGTCGGGCGCCTCGACAGCCGCTATACCGGCAAGGATTATGACAGCGCGGGCGAAGGCCCCGACAACGACCCGAGCTTTTATGGCATCGACGCGAGCTATACCGCTGCGATCAACAGCTGGAGCCGCGACGGACTGGGGTTCAAGACCGACCGCGAATATCAGTCGATCGGCAGCATCGGCGGGCAATGGGACTGGCGCATCGGTGGCCGCGACAGCAACGCTTACATGAATGTCGCGCCCTATATCGGGCAGGCGCTGCGCGAGAATAGCGGGCTGCGCGTGTTCGTCGGCCAGGGCTATTATGATTTCGCGACGCCCTTCTTTGCCGCCGAATATGCGCTATCGCGCACCGGCATCCCGCAGGACCGCATCCAGTATCAATATTATGGCGCGGGCCACATGATGTATATCCGCGACGAGGATCGCCACAAATTGTCGGCGGATATTCGCGCCTTCATCCGGGCACGATAGCGGAGGCCTAGGGCCGCTATCGATCGGCGGTCGACGTCGCTACATCGTCACCCCGGGCTTGCCCCGGGGCCTGCCTTTTCTTTGGGCGCGGGCTGTCCGGCCGAGAAATGACAATCGGTCATGAAGCCCTTGAGGCGCGATCGAGCCGATTACTTCGGATTGATCCCCTGCCGTTGGGCAAAGGAAGGCGGGTCCCGGGTCAAGCCCGGGATGACGAGAAGAAGTGTCCGCTCGCTACCCCGCAACCAACATCTTCAGCGCAGGACGCCCTTTGCCCTCATCGCGCGGGCGTAGAAAAGCAGCGCGAGCATGATCACCCATATGGTGAGCGTCACATATAGCGCGATGTTCTGAAACAGCGCCCTGGTCGTCTCGCCAGCCAGGACATGCTGATAAAGGGTCGTGCCGGCGAGGCCGATGATCGACACGATAAAGGCGGTCACCGCGTGGCGCGACCGCATGAGCAGCAGCAGCGAGCCGAGAAAGGCTCCGAAACCGCCGAGCGCCCAGCAGGCATCGGACCATAAAGGCGCACCGAGGATGAAGCTGCGCTGCGCAGCAGTCAGCGGCGACAGCCAGAATTCATTCTGCATGCTGGTCAACGTGAAATCAGCGACCGGAAAGGCGTTGATCAGCAAGGACACGCCCCCGACAACCCAAAGGTGCCAGGGTGTTTTGCGTATGTCAGTCATATTGTCTTCCCCTCCAGAAAGATCGGGCGAAGCTATCATCCTTTGCCGTCGCCAGCAACGCTGTGATGTATTCGCATAATACAGCTATGTTACGGTCGAAATAACCGGCGGACCGGACTTGGCAAACGGGCGCGGAGCGATGATATGCGCTGCATGTGCGTTGTCGCCCTTGCTCATCATGTTCATCCCGGCTGGCCCCTCATCCTTATCGGCAATCGCGACGAGTTTCACGCGCGTCCTGCCGCACCGCTCGCCGAATGGGATGACGGCAGCGGCATCGTCGCCGGCCGCGACCTCCAGGCCGGAGGAAGCTGGCTCGGCGTGCATCGGCCCAGCGGACGCATTGTCGTGGTGACCAATGTCCGCGGCGCCTTGCCCGATCCCGCGAAGGAATCGCGCGGTGCGCTGGTCGTCGACATGCTGCGCGGCGACGGACGCTTTGCCGATCCGGCAAAGGTCGATCTTGACCGATTCAACGCGTTCAATCTTTTCGCGGCGGCCAATGGCGGCGTGCGCCTGCTGACCAACAGGCCAGGACCATCGATCGCGCAGCTTGCGCCGGGCGTCCACGCGCTCGCCAACGAACCCGTCGACATGCCTTGCCCGCGCGCCGCGCGGCTGGGCTCGGCACTCGAGGCGATTGTCGGCGCCGGCGCCGATCCCGAGTCGCTGCTCGATACGCTGATGGCCGAGGATGGCCCCGCGCTGTTCCTGCGCGGCGATGTCTATGGCACCCGCGCCTCGACGCTGATGGCGGTGGGCGCCGACGGAATGGTGCAAATGATCGAGCGCCGATATGAAGCGGGCGGCCGTCCCGCTGGAACGACCGCCCTGCAATTTCATATCGGCTTCTAAATTCGCCATTCCGGCGAAAGCCGGAATCTCACCCTCGCCTTTGGAGGCACTGTCGAGATCCCGGCCTTCGCCGCGATGACGATGAAATCAAAAGCCGCCTATTTCGGCGCGATCACCATCAGCATCTGACGGCCTTCGGTGCGCGGATGCGCCTCGACCTTCGCAATCTCCGACGTCAGTTCGGCGACGCGCTGCAGCACGTTCAGGCCGAGCTGCGTGTGGCTCATTTCGCGACCGCGGAAACGCATGGTCATCTTGACCTTGTCGCCTTCGCCAAGGAAATCGAAGACCTTCTTCATCTTGGTGTCGAAATCATGATCGTCGATATTCGGACGCATCTTGATCTCTTTGATTTCCTGCGTCTTCTGGCTCTTGCGTGCGAGGTTCGCCTTCTTTTGCGCCTCATACTTGAACTTGCCGACGTCGAGGAACTTGCACACCGGCGGATCGGCGTTCGGAGATACTTCCACCAAGTCGAGGCCGACGGATGCCGCCTGCTCGATCGCTTCGGCCGTTAGCATGACGCCCAGATTTTCGCCTTCCTCGTCGATCACGCGGACTTTCGGGGAGGCGATAAATTCATTGTAACGCGGGCCGTTTTTAGGCGGCATCGGTGCCATTGAGCGACGGGTCATGGGCGGTGGTATAGCTGTATCTCCTGGGTCGTTAAAAAGTGGGCGTGCGGCATCGACGCTAAAACACGCGTAACGGTCATATAGTGATCACGAGGCCGCCGTAAAGGCCGCCCCGTCATCCCGATACCGCTTTTCTGACGACTGTGACTGGTCTGCCACTACCATTTGGTCGGCGCGGGATCCACGACCCGGAAACCGCCGGCGCCGATTTCGCTGACTTCGAGCGCGCGAACCGCAATGCCGCGATTGTTAAAGCGGAAGATTCCATCGATGCCGCCAAAACCGTCGGCGGCGAGCAGGCGCGCTGCGGGGAAGTTGGTGCCGGGTTTCCAGTCGCGCGCGATGCGCACCGTCAGCAGCACCGAATCATAACCAAGGCTGGCAAGCCGGTACGGCGCCTTGCCGAAGCGCGTGCGATATTTGCCTGCAAGCTGGCCATAGAGGCCGTCCGAGACGCTGGCGAACCACGACCCGCGCATCACCGCATTGCTGCCGAGCGCCGCGTCGGTGTTCCAGAGTTCGGTGCCGAGAATCTGCCGCGGGCCCGCGCTCTTGACCACCGGGACGGCGCGAATGGCATTGCCGCCGCTGTCGGCAATCAGCACCGCATCCATCGCGCCGGCATTGGCGAGGCGCCGCGCAGCGCCGGTCAGCGCCGTCGCGCTGCGGTCATAGGTTTCGACCGCGACCAGCGTGCCGCCGGCTTCGGCGACGGCGGTACGGAAGGCTGCGGCCGAGCGGTCGCCATAGACATTCTTGGGCACGAGAGCGCCAAAGCGCTGATGCCCCTTGGTCCGCGAGAAGGCGACGACGCGCTCGACCGACTGGCCGGGGACGAAGCCCATGATGAAAACGCCATTGCCCGCGACGCCGCTGTCGTTCGAGAAGCTCAGCACCGGCACTTTCGCATCGCGCGCGATTGGCGCCACCGCGGCGACATCCTCGCTCAGCAGCGGGCCGAGAATCAGCTTGTTGCCATCGGCAACCGCCTGCCGCGCCGCGGCGGCGGCACCGAGCGCGGTGTCATAGGTGGTGATGCGCACACGTTCGGTACGCGAATCGAGCAAGGCCAGCGTCGTCGCATTGGCGATCGCCATGCCGACATCAGCGTTCGGGCCGGTCTGCGGCACGAGCAGGGCGACGCGGTGACGATCGGTGTCGGTGGGCAGGCCCGGGCCGACATTGTCGTCGGGGTTGGTCGGCGGCGGCGGGGTCGCCGGGCCGCTTGTTTTCGGAACGACCTGACATGCCGCAAGCAGCCCTGCCACCGCCATCACCCCGAGCCCGCGCAACATTTGACGGCGCGGCGATGCATTACTTTGGCGCGCGCTTAATTGGTAATTGGGGGCAGTTTCTGCCATTTTCGGCGTCATGCCAGATTCGAACATCTCAGATTCTCCCTTGCCCGGTCTCTATATCGTTGCGACGCCCATCGGCAACCTTGGCGACATCAGCGCGCGCGCCGCGACGACACTCGCCTCCGCCGGCGTGATTGCCGCAGAGGATACGCGTGTCACCGCGAAATTGCTGTCGCATCTGGGTTTGCGTGTGCCGATGACCCCCTATCATGATCATAGCGACGAACGCACCCGCGCCGCTCTGGTTGCGCGGATGGCCGACGAAATTGTCGTTCTTGTGTCGGACGCGGGGACCCCGTTGATTTCGGACCCCGGATACAAGCTGGTGCGCGACGCCCGCGCGGCGGGGCGGCATGTGACCACCCTGCCCGGCCCCTGCGCCGCGATCGCCGCGATCACGCTGTCGGGGCTGCCCAGCGACCGTTTTCTGTTCGCGGGCTTCCTGCCCAACAAGGCGAAAGCGCGCGCCGACACGCTCGCCGAATTCGCCGGGCTGCGCGCGACGCTTGTGTTCTACGAAAGCGGACCGCGGCTGTCGGCTTCGCTGGCGGCGATGGCCGAAGGGCTGGGCAATCGCGAAGCCGCGGTTGCGCGCGAAATCAGCAAGCTGTTCGAGCAATGTGTCACCGGCACGCTGACCGAGCTTTCCGCGCGCTATGCCGACGCGCCGCCGAAGGGCGAGATCGTCGTCATCGTCGGGCCGCCGGGCGAAGCGGCCACCGAAGCGGCCGACGACGCGACGCTCGACGCCGCGCTGCGCGAAGCGATGGCCGACAAGCCCGTCGCACAGGCGGCCAAGGCGGTCGCCAAACGCTTCGGCCTCGACCGCCACGACGTCTACGCGCGGGCATTGTCACTGAAAGAGGGCGCTTGAACCGCGCCGCGGCCGAGGCACGCGGCCGCAAGGCCGAACGCCGTGCCGCATGGTGGCTGCGCCTCCATGGCTGGCGCATCCTCGGCGAGCGACTCCGCGTTCCGGTGGGCGAAGTCGACCTTGTCGCACGGCGCGGGCGCACCGTCGCTTTCATCGAAGTCAAATGGCGCGACCGCGCCGCCGATCTCGACCTTGCCATCGACCAATATCGCCTGCGCCGCGTCGCCGCTGCGGCCGAAATGCTCGGCCCGCGCTTCGCGGGGCCGCACGACGATATCCGCATCGACGTGATGCTCCTTGCGCCAAGGCGTCTGCCGCGCCATCTGGTCCACGTCTGGCAACCCTGAGGAATATCGAATGACCCTGCGCGCCGCGGTACAAATGGACCCGATGGATGGCATCAACATCGGGGGCGACAGCAGTTTCCACCTGATATTGAAGGCGCTCGAGCGCGGGTATGAGCTCTATCATTACGACGTGCGCGGGCTGACGTGGGAGGCCGGGCGGCTGACGACGAAGGCGCATCGCATCGTCGCGGCGCAGCGCGAGGCCGGCGCGCATTACAAGTTCGGCGACGAAGTCCTGCTCGACCTCGGCCGCGACATCGATGTCGTGTTGATGCGGCAGGATCCGCCCTTCGACCTCGGTTACCTCACCGGCACCTGGCTGCTCGAACGCATCGCCAGCGAGACATTGGTCGTGAACGACCCCGTCTCGGTCCGCAACGCCCCCGAAAAAGTCTTCGTGCTCGATTTCCCCGAATTTATGCCGCCGACGATGGTCACCCGCAGCCTCGACGCGGTGAAGGATTTCCAGGCGCGGCACGGCGCCGTCGTGATCAAGCCGCTCCACGGCAATGGCGGCAAGGCGGTGTTCAAGATCGACGCCGACGGCGGCAATCTCGGCGCGCTGGTCGAGCTGTTCGGACAGGTGTGGCCCGAACCCTTCATGGTCCAGCAGTTCCTGCCGAGCGTCAGCAAGGGCGACAAGCGCATCGTCCTCGTCGACGGCGAGGTCGCGGGCGCGATCAACCGCAAGCCCGGCGAAGGCGAATTCCGGTCGAACCTCGCGGTCGGCGGCTATGCCGAGGCGGCCGAACTCACCCCGCGCGAGCAGGAAATCTGCGACGTCCTCGGCCCGCAGCTGCGCGAACGCGGGCTGGTCTTCGTCGGCATCGATGTGATCGGCGGCGAGTGGCTGACCGAAATCAACGTCACCTCGCCCACCGGCATCGTCGCGATCGACCGTTTCAACAATAGCGACACTGCGGGCATGATCTGGGACGCGATCGTGCGGCGGATCGGCTGACGCCTCCCGCGCGTTACGCATCGCATGACCGATTTCATCCTGAACCTGATCCAGAGCTGGGGCTATGCGGGGATATTCATCCTCATGTTCCTCGAAAATGTGTTCCCGCCGATCCCGTCCGAAGTCATCATGGGGCTCGGCGGCATCGCCGTCTCGAAAGGCCATTTCGATTTCTGGACGCTCGTCGCGGTCGCCGTCGCCGGCACGACCGCCGGCAACTGGGTCTGGTACGGGATCGGGCGCTGGATCGGCTATGAACGGCTGAAACCCTTTATCGATCGCCACGGCCGTTGGCTGACGCTCGACTGGGACGAGGTCGAACGGCTGCACAACTGGTTCCTGAAATATGGTCCCGCGATCGTTTTCGTCGCGCGCTTCATGCCCGTCGCCCGCACGATGGTGTCGCTGCCCGCGGGCATGGTAAAGATGAATCAGGCGAAATTCTTGGCTTGGACCGCCGGCGGATCGACGATCTGGATTTCGGCACTCGCCGGCGCGGGAAACTGGTTCGGGGGGAATTTCGCGAACCTCGACGCCTTCGTCGGCCCGCTCGCACTCGTCGCGATCGGCTCGCTCGTCGTGATCTATGTCTACCGCGTCATCACCTGGAAGCCGAAGCCGCACAGCGACTAGGCGCGCGGATGCGCGCTGCGATAGATGTCGAGCAGATGCGCGGCGTCGACCGCGGTATAGACCTGCGTCGAGGCAAGGCTCGCATGGCCGAGCAATTCCTGCAAACTCCGCAGATCCGCCCCGCCCGCAAGCAGATGCGTCGCAAAGCTGTGCCGCAGCGCATGCGGCGTCGTGCGTTCGGGAAGCCCCAGCGCCCGCCGTGCCGAGCGTACGCTCGCGCGAATCACACCGGGCGCCAACGGCCCTCCCCGCGCGCCGAGAAACAACGCCTGATCCTTCGCGACCGGCCAGGGGCAAGCCGCGACATAGCGCGCCACCGCATTTGCGACCGCGGGCAGGATCGGCACGATCCGCGTCTTGTTCCTTTTGCCGGTCACGCGCAGTGTCTCGCCGAGCGGTATTGCCGCGCCGGTGAGCGACAATGCTTCGCCAATACGCAACCCGGCGCCATAGAGCAGCAGCAGCAGCGCAAAATCGCGCGCGCCGACCCAGCCTTGCCGAGCGTTGTCCTCAACATCCTGTGCGAGTTGCAATGCCTCGGCGGGCGCAACCGGGCGCGGCAGGCCCTTCTTGACGCGCGGCCCGCGCATCTGCGGCACGCTGGCGCCCGACCCGCCGACGAAGCGCAGAAAGCCGCGCAGCGCCGACAGTTCGCGCGCCGCCGAGGCATTGCCGAGCCCCTCGGCGCGGCGCTCGGCGAGATAGGCGCGCAGGTCGTTCGGGGTCAGCGTCGTCAGCATCCGCGCGTCGACGGTGCCGCCGCGATGCCGCGACAGGAAAGCGCAAAAGCGTTCGGCGGTCGCGATATAAGCGCGGCGCGTGTGCTCCGACCGGCGCTTCTCATGCGCCAGATGGGCATCCCAGTCGCGGATCATATCTTGCGCCAACGCGTCTTCCATTTCCGTTCGCATCGAGCGAAGTCGAGATGCCCATCGGCGTGGTGTGAGGTCGAAGGGTGTCTCGACTTCGCTCGACACGAACGGGTCAAGAGCAAGCTAGTGCGTTTTGACGACCTCTGAAAGGATGGAGTCGAGCAGAAGTATACCGTCGTCTGTGACAGCAAGCCGGTCGCCATCCGTCCGCATCAATCCTTGCCGCGACAGCCGCGCCACCGCACCGGCATCCACGAAAGCCGCACGCGCCAGTCCGCTCCGCATCTCGATCCGCGACAGATCGATCCCCTCGGTCAACCGCAGCCCCATCAGCATCGCCTCGGTCGCGCGCTCATGATCGGGCAGGTCGGCCTCGACCTTCAACCCGTGACCGTTGCGCTCCACCCCCGAAATGAAATTCTCGGGCTTCTTGTGCCGCTCGGTCGCCTGGCCCAGTCGTCGTCCGTGCGCGCCGGGGCCGACACCGGCATAATCGGCGTAGCGCCAGTAAGCGAGATTGTGGCGGCTCTCCTGCCCGATGCGGGCATGGTTCGATACCTCGTAACGCGGCAGCCCCGCGGTGCGCGTCATCGCCTGCGTCGCGTCGAACAGGTCCGCGGCGGCGTCGCCGTCGGGGATGGTGAGATCGCCTTTCGCCGCCAGCGTCGCAAAGCGCGTGCCAGGCTCGATGGTGAGCTGGTAGAGCGAGAGATGATCGGTGCCGAAAGCGAGCGCAGCGGCCAGTTCGCTTTCCCACGCCGCCATCGACTGGCCGGGCCGCGCATAGATCAGGTCGAAGCTGACCCGAGAAAAATGCTCCTGCGCGGTCGCAATAGCGCGCCGCGCCTCATCCTCGCTGTGCGCGCGGCCAAGAAACTCAAGCACTTCGGAATCGAAGCTCTGAACGCCTATCGAAACGCGATTGACGCCCGCCGCGGCAAGATCGGCGAAATTGGCGACCTCGACCGAGTTCGGATTCGCCTCCAGCGTGATCTCGACATCGTCGGCCAGACCCCATTCGGTCTCCGCCGCCGCAATCACCGCCGCCACCGTCGCGGGCGGCATCAGGCTGGGCGTCCCCCCGCCAAAGAAGATCGAACCCACGGTGCGCCCGGGCAGCAACGCCGCCTCATGCCGCAAATCGGCCAGCAGCGCGTCGCGCCACACCGCCTGATCGACGCGTTCGCGCACATGGCTATTGAAGTCGCAATAGGGGCATTTCGACACGCAAAACGGCCAATGGACATAGAGGGCGAGCGGTTCGGCCATAGGCGGCCCCCTACCCTCTTTCGTCCTTAGGGCGAAAGGCGGAATCGCCTACCGGCGATCAGTCCGCAGCCAGCAGGCGCCCGATATGCGCCCGGATATCTTCGGGCCAGGCCGCGATCAGCTCACCAAAACCCGCCTCATCATCGCGATATAGCGCGCGGAGCGCCTCTTCAAAGCCGGGGCGGTCGCCGCAGAGATGGCTCATGAAATTATAGGCGGCGTCGCGGCGCTGCCTGATGCTCGGCGTGCCCTTGCTCGCAGCTTCAACCAGCCGGCGCAGGGTCGCCGAAGCGCCGCCCTGCTGGGCTGCCAGCCAGTCCCAGTGCCGCGGAAGCAAGGTCACCTCGCGCGCTTTCACCCCCAGCCGCGGGCGCCCCGCGGTCGGGGCGGGCGCCGCTTTGGCGGCGTCCCAATAGTCGAGGTCGGACAGCCGGCCTGAAGCATCGTCAAACACGAGGATCGCGCCGAGATCAGCGGGGTAACGATCCTCGAGCGTGCGGGTGACGGCTTCGGGACTTCCCGATGCGAGCTGCGTATCGCCCAGAAAGGCCGTGACGTTTTGATGTTCCTGAGTCATGACGACTCATTATACCCGGGTGAAATGCAAGTCAATTCATCCGGGTATAATTGCAACCCTATTCGAACGCACCCGCGACCAGCTTGGCAAACGCATCGGCGCGGTGGCTGATCGCATGCTTCTCTTCGGGCGCAATTTCGGCATAGGTCAGCGCGTTGCCGGTCGGAACGAATACCGGGTCATAACCGAAGCCGAGCAGCCCGCGCGGCGGCCAGGTCAGGCTGCCCTGCGCCCGTCCCTCGAACACGTCCGCATGGCCATCGGGCCAGGCGAGCGCGAGGGTGCAGACGAAGCAGGCGCTGCGGTCGACGTCCGGCCCCTGTTCGGCGAGCAGACCTTCGACCTTGCCCATCGCCATATACCAGTCGCGGCCCGGCGCGCCCTCGAACACCTGCCGTTCGGCCCAGTCGGCGGTATAGACCCCCGGACGCCCGCCGAGCGCCGCGACTTCGAGTCCGCTGTCATCGGCGAGCGCGGGCAGCCCCGACGCCGACGCGCTCGCATGCGCCTTCAACAACGCATTCTCGCGAAACGTCGTCCCGGTTTCGTCGGGTTCGGGAAGCCCAAGGTCGCCCGCCGACACCGGCTCGATCCCGAACGGTTCGAGCAGCGCGCGAATCTCGCGCACCTTTCCTGCATTATGGCTGGCGATGACGAGCTTGCCGGGGGCAAGTTTGCGGTGGGTCATAAAGCAACCTCAATATCATCGTCATGCCGGACTTGATCCGGCATCCATTGCCGCGTGGACCCCGGATCAAGTCCGGGGTGACGAGGGGTGAATTACCGGCTCGTCGCCTTGTCCTGCGCCGCGAAAATTTCGGTACAGCCGATGCGCGCCAGCCGCAGCAAACGCAGCAGGGCTTCCTCGTCATAGGTTGCCCCCTCGGCGCTCGCCTGCACTTCGACGATCTGGCCCTTGGCGGTCAGCACGAAATTGCCGTCGGCCTCGGCGACCGAATCTTCGTCATAATCGAGGTCGAGTACCGGGGTGCCCTTGTAGATACCGCAGCTGATTGCGCCGACCTTGTCCTCGATCGGATCCTCGGCGATCAGCTTCGCTTCGAGCAGCTTGTCGACCGCAAGGCGCAGCGCGACCCATGCACCCGAAATCGATGCGGTGCGCGTGCCGCCATCGGCCTGAATGACGTCGCAATCGATGACGATCTGGCGCTCGCCGAGCTTCTTCATGTCGACGATGGCGCGCAAGCTACGGCCGATAAGGCGCTGGATTTCCTGCGTCCGGCCCGACTGCTTGCCCTTCGCCGCTTCGCGGCTCCCGCGTGTGTGCGTCGCGCGCGGCAACATGCCATATTCAGCGGTGACCCAGCCCTGCCCCTTGCCGCGCAGAAACGGCGGCACCTTTTCGTCGACGCTGGCGGTCACCAGCACCTTGGTATTGCCGAAGCTGACGAGCACGCTGCCCTCGGCATGGATGGTGAAATTGGTTTCGATCGCGATGGGACGCATCTGATCGGGCGCGCGGCCTGAGGGGCGCATGAGATTTCCTTTCGATTGACGATTGCCGTGGCCCTTAGGCCGCCGTCCTCAATCGCTCAACCGCATCTTGAAGAAATCGAGGATTTCGTCGCGCGCCTGCACCGTCGGCTGCCCCGCTTCGTCGATCAGGTGGATCGTGACGACGCTGTGCGGGTTCTTCATCGGGCTGTCGGGGTTCGCCGCATCGTCGGGCAGCACGCGCCCGATAAAGCGGTCGCCGAGCGCGTCCGCATAGGCCGCGAAGCGCGCCGCCTTGCAATATTTGTCACCCTCGAACCGGTAAGCGAGAATGGTCAGGTCCTCGGCCTCCATTCGTGCCTTCACCGCCGCCAGTTCGTCCGGCGCAATATGCATGCCGGCCGCATCGTTCAGCGGTAACGACGGCTGCGCCAGCACCGGTGCCAGCACCGACGGCTCGAGCATCATCGACAATGCGAAGTTACCCGTAAAGCACATGCCGATCGCGCCGACACCCTTGCCGCCGCATTCCTGATGCGCCTGCGCCGCGAGCGCCCGCAACCACTGTGTCGCGGGCGAGCTTTCATTCGCTTGAAAGGCACGAAACTGGCGGCTGATGCACCCGCCGATCATCGTGAACAACATTCGAGGCGCGCGTGGTACCGCGCCATCCTTGCCGAATATGTGCGGCATATAGACGGTGAAACCGGCGTCGCGGACCCAGCGCGCGAAGCGCGCGACATGCGGGCTGATCCCGGGCATTTCGGTCATCACGATGACGGCCGGGCCGCGGCCCATCGTGTAGACACGGTGCTTGCGGCCGAGCAGGACGATCTCGCGATGATCGAAATCGTCGAGCGGGTCGTCGCGGTCGAGTGGCGGTGTCGTCATGCGTCTCTCCCCGCGAGGAGGCTAACGCGACTTGCGGGCGCTGGCCAGCAAAGCTTGCCCCTTCCCCTCCCCGTCCCTAAATCCCCTTTATGACAACCCCGCCGATCACCGAACTGACCACGCGCGCGCGCGACGTGTTCCGGCTGGTCGTCGATGCCTATCTGGAAACCGGACAGCCGGTCGGATCGCGCACACTGTCGAAGTTCGCGGCGCTGAACCTCTCCCCCGCCTCGATCCGCAATGTCATGCAGGATCTCGAGGAATTCGGCCTGCTCGCCAGTCCGCACACAAGTGCGGGCCGCCTGCCGACCGAACAGGGCCTCCGCCTCTTCGTCGACGGGATGATGCAGGTCGCCGAACCCTCGGCCGAGGACCGCGCGCAGATCGAGGCCTCCCTCTCGGACGCCGGGCCGATCGAAAGCGCGCTTGCGCAGGCGACGTCGGCGCTGTCGGGGCTTTCGGCGTGCGCAGGCCTCGTCCTCGTCCCCAAGCACGAACGCGTGCTGAAGCAACTGGCCTTTGTGCCGCTGTCGGCGAACCAGGCGCTCGTCGTGCTCGTCGCGGGCGATGGCGCGGTCGAGAATCGCGTTATCGACATTCCACCGGGGCTCAACCCGTCGGCGCTGGTCGAGGCGGGCAATTATATCTCGTCGATGCTCGCCGGCCTGACGCTGACCGAGGCGATGGCGCGCGTGCGCCGCGAGATCGAGGCCGAACGCATCGCGATCGACCGCGCCGCGCAGGATCTCGTCAGCCGCGGGCTCGCCATCTGGTCGTCCGACGGCGCCGATCGCCCCGTGCTGATCGTGCGCGGCCAGGCGAATCTGCTCGACGACAGCGCCGTCGGCGACCTCGACCGCGTCCGGCAATTGCTCGACGAGCTCGAAAGCAAACAGGAAATCGCCGGGCTGCTCGACAGCGCGCGCGAGGGCACCGCAACCCGCATTTTCATCGGATCCGAAAATAAATTATTCTCGCTTTCGGGTTCGTCCGTGATAGCGGCACCCTATCGCGGATCGGACGGACGCGTGGTCGGCGTGGTCGGGGTCATCGGCCCGACACGCTTGAACTATGCGCGGATCGTTCCCATGGTGGATTTCACCGCACAATCTCTCTCCAGACTGATACGATAGGCTTATGACGAACATGGAAAACGACACGCCGGTCGACGACGGCGCGAACCCCGAAGTTGAAACCGCGGCCCCCGCAGAAGGCGACAACGAAGAGCTGGCACAACTCGCCGAACAACTCGCCGCCGTGCAGCAAGACCTGCTCTATGCGCGCGCCGAGACGCAGAATGTCACGCGTCGCAAGGACAAGGAAATCGCCGACGCGCATGCTTATGCCGCGACCAAGTTCGCGCGCGACATCTTGTCGGTCGCCGACAATCTCGGCCGCGCACTCGCCGCACTCAGCGAAGAACAGCGCGCCGACGACACGATCAAGCCGCTGATCACCGGCCTCGAAGCCACCGAGCGCGAATTGCTCAGCGTCTTCGAACGCAACGGCATCACGCGCATCGCCGCGATCGGCCTGCCGCTCGATCCGAACCAGCATCAGGCGATGCTCGAAATCCCGAGCGATCAGACGCCGGGCACGATCGTGCAGGAAATGCAGGCGGGCTATATGCTGAAGGACCGCCTGTTGCGCCCCGCAATGGTGGCGGTCGCAAAGGCGGGGTAAACGCCGCCGCGACATCGCAGACAAAAAGAAACCCCGGTGAAAGCCGGGGTTTCTTTTTGTCTGCTATTTGCCGATCACGCCGCCTTGCGCAGCTTCATCAGCTTCTTCAGCACCATGTCGCGCTTCATCCGCGACAGATGGTCGATGAAGAGGATGCCTTCCAGATGGTCGTGCTCGTGCTGGATGCACGTCGCCATCAGGCCGGTCATGCGTTCCTGATGATGCGTGCCGTCTTCGTCCTGCCAGTCGACCGTGACCTCGGCGGGGCGCGTCACATCGGCATATTGCTCGGGGACCGACAGACAGCCTTCCTGATAGACGCTATGCTCTTCGCTCTCGTCCGAAAAGACGGGATTGATGAACACGCGCGGCTCGCGGATCAGCGTCTTGCCCTCTTCATCTTCGGGATCGGGTTCCTGCAAGTCGATCACCAGGATGCGCTTCGCCACCCCGACCTGAATCGCCGCCAGCCCGATGCCGGGCGCGTCGTACATCGTCTCGAACATGTCGGCGACCAGCGTCTTAAGCTCGGCGTCGAACGTCTCGACGGGCTTCGAAATCACGCGCAGCCGGGGATCCGGAGTCTCTATGATAGGGAGTAAGGCCATGGGCGTCAGGTATGAATTCGAACGCCCGACGTCAACCCACCGGCCTTCTGGCCCGAAGCGCCTGCGCCAACGTCCCCTCATCGAGATAATCCAGCTCACCCCCGACGGGCAGACCATGCGCCAGCTGCGTCAGCCGCACCGGATAGCCCTCGAGCCGCTCGGCGAGATAATGCGCGGTCGTCTGCCCCTCCAGCGTCGCGTTCATCGCGAGCACCACCTCGTCGATCCCCCCGGCGGCGACGCGGTTCACCAGCGCGTCGATGCTGAGATCCTGCGGGCGGATGCCCTCCAGCGCCGAGAGCCGCCCGCCGAGGACATGATATTTGCCGGGAAACAGCCGCGACTTGTCGAGCGCCCACAGGTCCGACACTTCCTCGACAACGCACAGCGACCGCGCATCGCGGCGCGGGTCGGAACAGATTGCGCAGGGGTCCTGCGTATCGACATTGCCGCAAATGCCGCAGGTGACGAGCCGTTCGGACACGGTCTGGAGCGCCGCGAGCAGCGGCATGAACGCCGACTCGCGCTTCTTCATCAGGTGCAGCACGGCGCGCCGCGCCGAACGCGGCCCAAGGCCCGGCAGGCGGGCGAGTTGCTGGACGAGGGCTTCGATTTCGGTGGACGCCATGCGGCGGTGGTAGTGGGCCTGCTCGGCTCCCGCAACATTCGTCATTGCGAGCGAAGCGAAGCAATCTCCAGCTATCGACCT
Organism: Sphingopyxis sp. GW821-FHT10B01; assembly: GCF_059415685.1. Taxonomy (NCBI): domain Bacteria; kingdom Pseudomonadati; phylum Pseudomonadota; class Alphaproteobacteria; order Sphingomonadales; family Sphingopyxidaceae; genus Sphingopyxis; species Sphingopyxis sp. GW821-FHT10B01. The sequence continues at coordinate 180,774 of NZ_JBWKNS010000003.1, forward strand.
TGCACCATCCCGAAACCTGAGCCAAAGCCCCTCGCCATGCGCATCGCCTTCATGGGAACGCCGCCCTTTGCGGTGCCGACGCTTGCCGCGCTCCACGCTGCGGGGCATCAGATCGTGGCCGTCTATACGCAGCCTCCGCGCCCGGCACAGCGCGGCAAGAAAGTACAGCAGAGCGCTGTCCATGTCTGGGCCGAGGACCATAGCCTTCCCGTCCGCACGCCAAAAAGCCTGAAGGGCGCCGACGAGCAGGCCGAATTCGCCGCGCTCGACCTCGATGTCGCGGTGGTCGCGGCCTATGGCCTGATCCTGCCGCAGGCGGTGCTGGACGCGCCGCGCGAGGGATGCCTCAACGTCCATGGCTCGATCCTGCCGCGCTGGCGCGGCGCGGCGCCGGTGCAGCGCGCGATCCTGTCGGGCGATGCCGAGACCGGGGTGACGATCATGCAGATGGATATCGGCCTCGACACCGGCGCGATGCGGCTAATCGGACGCACGCCGGTCGACAGAAAGACCGCCGGAGAACTCACCGACGAGCTGGCGGCGGTGGGCGCCGGGCTGATGGTCAAGGGGCTGAGCGATCTCCACGCCTTCGCGCCCGAAGCACAACCCGGCGAAGGCGTGACCTATGCGGCAAAGATCGACAAGAGCGAGGCGCGGCTCGATTTCCTGACCAGCGCAGTGCAGGTCGAGCGACAGGTGCGCGCGTTCAACCCCGTGCCGGGCGCCTTTTTCGAACTCGACGGCGAGCGGTACAAGATATTGGCGGCCGAGGTCGTCCATCCCGCCGATACGGTCGCGGGCGCGGCCCCCGGCGTCACGCTCGACGACGCATTGACCATCGCCTGTAACCCCGGCGCGATCCGCGCGGTGCGCGTCCAGCGCGCCGGCAAGCCCGCGATGGACGCCGCCGAACTGCTCCGCGGGCGGACGATTCCCAAGGGCACGCGCCTCGCATGACGATCCACTTTTCCCTTTCGTCACCCCGGACTTGATCCGGGGTCGATAGCTGCGCCAAGCCTCATCGATGGCGGATCAAGTCCGGCATGACGAATTTCAGGACGATTTCCCAATGACCCGTTTCGCGCTCACCATCGAATATGACGGCCGTCCCTATATGGGCTGGCAACGGCAGGCGCACGGCCCCAGCGTCCAGCAGGCGATCGAGGAAGCGGTCCATCGCTTCACCGCCGAGACGGTGCAGGTGTTCAGCGCCGGGCGCACCGACGCGGGGGTCCATGCGATCGCGATGCGCGCGCATCTCGATATCGAAAAGCCGCTGACCCCGTTCAAGCTGACCGAGGCGCTGAATGCCCAGCTTCGCCCCGCGCCGATCGCCATCGTGGCGTGCGAGATCGTCCCCGACGACTGGCACGCGCGCTTCGCCTGCATCGGGCGGTCTTATGAATATCGCATCGTCAACCGCCGCGCGCCGCTGACGTGGGACAAGGGGCTGTCGTGGCAGGTCGCCCGGCCGCTCGATTCCGATGCGATGCACGCCGCGGCGCAGCACCTCATCGGCCTCCACGATTTCACCACCTTCCGCTCGGCGCATTGCCAGTCGCAAAGCCCGGTGAAGACGCTCGATAAACTCACGGTCAGCCGCCACGGCGAGGAAATCATCATCGAGGCCGCGGCGCGCAGCTTTCTCCACCATCAGGTGCGCTCGATGGTCGGCTGCCTCGCATTGGTCGGCTATGGCAAATGGTCGGCGCGCGATTTGAAGGCGGCGCTCGATGCCGCCGACCGCAATGCGCTCGGCCTGAACGCCCCGCCCGACGGGCTTTATTTCGTACGCGCAACCTACCCGGCCTGAACTGTACCCCGGCGAAAGCCGGGGCGCGGAATTTTAGCTCCGCGCTGCCCTTCATGAGCCCCGGCTTTCGCCGGGGTACAGAATCGAAAAGGGCGGCCCTTGCAGACCGCCCTTTCCTATATCGCTATCCCGCGCGCTTACACCTTTTCGGCGTAATACAGCGGCGCATGCTCGTTGAGGATCTGAAGGATCTTCGCCTGCGCGGTCTTTTCGTCGCTTTCTTCCATCGCGCCGAGTTCGCGCGCGAGGCGGCTCGAGGCGGCCTCGAAAATCTGGCGTTCCGAATAGCTCTGCTCGGGCTGGTCGTCAGCGCGGAACAGGTCGCGGGTCACTTCGGCGATCGACACGAGGTCGCCCGAATTGATCTTCGCTTCATATTCCTGCGCGCGGCGCGACCACATGGTGCGCTTCACCTTCGGCTTGGTCGTCAGAACCTGAAGCGCTTCCTTCAGCGTCTTGTCCGACGACAGCTTGCGCATGCCCACGCCTTCGGCCTTGTTCGTCGGCACGCGAAGCGTCATCTTTTCCTTTTCGAAGCGCAGGACATAGAGTTCGAGCTGCATTCCGGCGATTTCCGACCGCTGCAATTCGATGACGCGCCCCACGCCATGTTTCGGATAAACGACATAATCACCGACTTCGAACAAGAGCGTGCTTACGGACATGCAAATTCCTTTTCTTGTGCCTTGACCCTGATCTGAAAGTACGACAACACCGGTGCATTCCGCCCTCCGGTCGAGGGCGATGAACATTCGGGCGGCGCTAGCCAGTCAGAGTGACAAGGGATATGGCTCCATCGGAACGCCGGAAAGTGCCCCAGCCCAGTGACGGGAAGAGGCAGAATGTCGGCGTGTTGATATTTATTATAACAGATTCGCAACAAAATTGCCACCCCCCGCCCGGAAATCCGTGGGGTGACGCCTTGACGCTGCCTGACAGCCGTTTCACGCTGGGACAAAGAGGCAGATGGGGATGACGATATGAGCGATCAAATCTGGTGGATTACGGGTTCGTCCTCGGGCATCGGCGCCGCGCTGGCACGCGCGCTCGCGGCGCGCGGAGCGAAGCTGATCCTGTCGGGCCGCAACATCGCGGCGCTCGAAGCGGTCGCCGCCGATTGCCCCACCGAGACGCTGATCCTGCCGTTCGAGGCGACCGACTATGACGCGATCCCCGCTCTCGCCGATCGGGCCTGGGCGTGGCAGGGCCGCATCGACGGCCTCGTCAACAATGCCGGTATCTCGCAGCGCAGCCTTGCGATCGACACCGGTTTTGCGGTCTATCAACAGATTATCGCCGTCGACCTGCTCGCCCCCATCGCGCTGACGCAGGCCTTGCTGCCGCGCATGGTCGGCGCCGGCGGCGGGCAGATCATCGCCATCTCCAGCGTCGCGGGGATCGCGGGCGTCCCGCTGCGCAGCGCTTACTCTGCCGCGAAGCATGGCATCATCGGCTATCACGACAGCGTGCGCGCCGAGAATGAGCATCTGGGGTTGAAGGTGCTGGTGGTCGCGCCCGGATCGGTGCGCACCAACGTCAGCCGCAACGCGCTCAACGCCGACGGCAGCGTCCGCGGGACAAGCGACGCGGCGATCGAAAACGGCCTGTCGCCCGATGATACCGCCGCACAAATCCTTGCGGCACTCGATGCCGGGACCCGCGAACTGGTCGTGGCCGAGGGCGCCGAAGCGATGGTCGCCGCACTCCGTCGCAGCGACCCCGATGCCCTGTTCGACCGGATGAGTGCGATGGTGCAGGCGGGCTATGCACAGCAGATGAAGGCGACGAGCGCGTCCTGAGTGGCGGACGGCGTCGGACAAGAGCTGTTCCCCGGCGAAAGCCGGGGAACGAGAGTGGCGGCAAAAGACCAATAGTTGCCCTTCCTTTCATCGTCATCCCGGACTTGATCCGGGATCCATCGCCGCCCTCGCCTTCTGGACCCCGGATCAAGCCTGTCCTGAGCCTGTCGAAGGGTCCGGGGTGACGATAGAGAAAGACACAAAAAAGCCCCGCCGGATCGCTCCGGCGGGGCCTTGTTTTTGCCCGCAAGCGTCGGTCGTCAGACCGCGCCGTGCGCCAGCGCCGCGAGGAGCAGGATCGCCACGATGTTGGTGATCTTGATCATCGGGTTGACCGCCGGACCCGCGGTATCCTTGTACGGATCGCCGACGGTGTCGCCAGTGACAGCAGCCTTATGGGCCTCGCTGCCCTTGCCGCCGTGATTGCCGTCTTCGATATACTTCTTGGCATTATCCCATGCGCCGCCGCCCGAGGTCATCGAGATGGCGACGAACAGCCCGCCGACGATCACGCCGAGCAGGAGCGCGCCGAGTGCCTCGAGCGCCGCAGCCGGGCCTGCAACCGCGCGGATCACGAAGAACACGACGATCGGGGCGAGCACCGGGAGCAGCGACGGAATGATCATTTCCTTGATCGCCGCCTTCGTCACCAGATCGACCGTGCGCGCATAGTCGGGCTTGCTCTCATAGGTCATGATGCCCGGGTTGTTCTTGAACTGGTCGCGAACATCCTTGACCACCTCGCCCGCCGCCCGGCCGACCGCGGTCATGCCGAACGCACCGAACAGATACGGCAGCAGCGCGCCGAGCAGCAGCCCGACAATGACATAGGGCGACGACAGCGAGAAGGTCAGCGGCTCGGTCAGCCCGAGCTTGGCCGAATATTCGGTGATGTCGGCCGTATAGGTGCCGAACAGCACCAGCGCCGCGAGACCAGCCGACCCGATGGCATAGCCCTTGGTCACCGCCTTGGTCGTGTTACCCACGGCGTCGAGCAGGTCGGTCTTTTCACGAACCGAGTCATCGAGGCCCGCCATTTCGGCAATGCCGCCGGCGTTGTCGGTGACCGGGCCGTAGGCGTCGAGCGCCACGACCATGCCCGCGAGCGCCAGCATCGCGGTTGCCGCAAAGGCGATGCCGACGATGCCCGCGATCTGGAACGCGGCGATGATGCCCGCGCAGATTACCAGCGTCGGCGCCGCGGTCGATTCCAGGCTGATCGCCAGACCCTGGATGACGTTGGTGCCATGGCCCGTTTCCGAGGCCTTGGCGATCGAGCGCACCGGGCGGTAGTTGGTGCCGGTATAATATTCGGTGATCCAGATGATCAGCCCGGTGATGATCAGGCCGAGCAGCGAGCAATAGAACAGGTCGCTGCCGTTGAAGGCCTGCCCCGTGATATCGGTCGCCATGTCGCCTTTCAGGACATAGCTGGTCGAGAACCAGATCGCCGGGACCGAGAGGAGCGCGGTAACGAGGAAACCCTTGTACATCGCGCCCATGACATTCTTGCCGCCACCAAGACGGACAAAATAGGTGCCGATGATCGAGGTGATGATGCAGACGCCGCCCATCAACAGCGGCAGGCTCATCAACGGAAGAAGCTGGTCGCCCGCGCCCTTCAGCAGCAGCGCCATCAACACCATCGTGGCGCCGACGGTGACGACATAGGTTTCGAAAAGGTCGGCCGCCATACCGGCGCAGTCGCCGACATTGTCGCCGACGTTGTCGGCGATCACCGCGGGGTTGCGTGGGTCGTCTTCGGGAATTCCGGCCTCGACCTTGCCGACCAGATCGGCGCCGACGTCGGCGGCCTTGGTGAAGATACCGCCGCCCAGACGCGCGAAGATCGAAATCAGCGACGCGCCGAAAGCGAGCGCGACGAGCGCATCGACGACGGTGCGATCGTCACCGCCGACGGTATAGCCGCCGGGGCCGATCAGATACCAGAAGAAGACCGAGATCGCGAGCAAAGCGAGCCCCGCCACCAGCAGGCCGGTGATCGCGCCGGCGCGGAACGCCATGGTCAACCCCGCCTGCAATCCGGTCTGCGCCGCGGCCGCGGTGCGGACGTTCGCTTTCACCGAGATGTTCATGCCGACGAAGCCGGCAACACCCGACAGGACCGCGCCGATGACAAAGCCGGTCGCCGAGATCGGGCCGAGGAACAGCCCGACCAGAACGGCGACGACGACGCCGACGATGGCGATGGTGCGATATTGGCGGCCGAGATAGGCCTTGGCGCCTTCCTGAATGGCGGCGGCGATTTCTTGCATTTTTTCATTACCCGCCGATGCGCTGAGCACCTGCCGCGAGGTAATGAACCCATAGAGTACGGCCACCAGGCCGCACGCTATCGCGATCAAAACCGGATTCATGCGTGACTATTCCTTCCCCATTGAGAAGGGCGACGCAGAAGTTAGCAGTCGAGCACGTCCGACTTATTGATGCCGGTTCGCTCTCTCCCCTGATGCGACCGCCCCAAATTTGGACGCCGAGTTATGGGAAGAAAGAAAGCCAAGGGCAACCCCGGTTATTCGGCTGTTTTACGTGACTTCCGCCCGGCGCCCGTACCGCGCGCCTCATCCAGCGCCTTCCGCGCGTCGGCGGCAGAATCGGTGTCGGGATCCAGCGTCAGCGTCCGCTCGAGCAATATGATCGCGCGCGCGGCGTCGGGCGCGATGCCCTTTCCCGTCTGATAGGCGCGCCCCAGCGTGAAGCAGCTTTCGGGCTCGCCGAACTGGCACGCCCGGTCGAACAATTCGAGCGCGCGCTGGCGGTCCCGGCGAACCCCGTGCCCGTCGTTCACCAGCATCGCCAGATTTCCGCACGCCGCCGCCTCGTCGATGCCGCAGCTTTGCTGGAACAGCGCAAAGGCCCGCTTATAGTCCCGCGGCATGCCCAGGCCGTCGCGGTGGAGCACGCCCAGATTATAGCAGGCATGCTGGTCGTCGGCGTCGCAGGCGCGCCTGAAAAGCCGCGCCGCCTGCCGCTGGTTCGGCGCGACCCCTTTGCCGAGCGAATAGGAGGCGCCAAGGTTCGCGCATCCCGACATGTCATCCATGTCGCACGCCTGTTTGAACAGCTGCACGGCGCGCTTCGCATCCTTGGGAACGCCCTCGCCGCCGATATAGGCGAGACCAAGGTTCGAGCATGCTGTCGCCTCGTCCCGGTGGCACGCAAAGGCATAGTAGGTCGCGGCGCGCTCGTGCGAACGCTCCACCCCCAGCCCCGCGCTATAAGCATAGCCCGCCATCGAGCAGCCCGTCATATCGTCCAGATAGCAAGCGCGGGCAAAAAGCGCGGTGGCGCGCGCATCGTCTTTGGGCACGCCGTCGCCCTCATGATAGATATAGCCAAGCTTGGCGCAGGCGTCGCCGTCGTCACTCTCGCAATCCTTCGTCAGGTCCGCGGTGCGATCGGGCTGTTCATCGTCTTGCGACTGGTCAGGGGCGGCTATCAGCACTTGCGCCTCTTCGGCCGGCCGCTCCGCCGCACCGGCCGGCTGCGCGGCATGCGCCATGCTCCAGAGAGACGCGAAACAGATCGCCAATATCGCGCGGACAAAGCCGCTCCGCGCGCTCTTTCGGTCGATCATTCATGCGTCCTTTTGCTTTGCCGCGATTGCCAAGCGGATGGCCGCCATCCGTTCTTGTGCCCTGCCATCAGCCGGATTTCAAAGCGAAATTTTCGTTTCACACCAGCACTCGCCGCCTCGCGGCGGAGAACCTGCTAATGCATGAAACCAAGGCTGGCCGGCAACGCGATGCGCTGCGCGCGGTGGGTCAGCATCAGCCCCTCGCCCACCCCGGCATGGCCGAGGGGGCTAACGGCCATATTCAGCCCGGTGGCGATATCCCGGATCGCGGCGGCGGCCGACGGGTCGGCGGTGAACAGCAGCTGATAATCATCGCCCGCGGTCGCCGCCGCAAGCCGCGTGTCCAGGACATCGGGCCGCACCGCGAGCAGCGCGGCCGATAGCGGGATCGATTCGAGCATGATGCCAAACTCGCATCCGCTCGCCTCGGCCATGCGCTGCGCGTCGATCAGCAAGCCGTCGGACACATCCATCATCGCATGAACGTGCGGCACGACCGCCTGTCCGAAGGTCAGCTGCGGCTGCGGCCGTTTATAGGCGGCAAGGCAGGTTTCGTTCGCATCCTCCTGCCCCAGCCGCATCGCGAGGCCAAGGCCGGCGTTGCCGATCGATCCGGTAACCCATATCTGGTCGCCCGGCCGGGCCCCGCTGCGCGAGGGCGCCCCGCCCGGCGGCGCACGCCCGATCGCGGTCAGCCCGAAACTGCGCGGCGCACCCGCCGGTACGCGCACCGTATCGCCGCCGAGCAGGATGACGCCGAACCGGCGCAGCACCGTATCGAGCCCCTCGACGAACGCCGCGTCCCATTCCTCGTCACCCAGGCTATAGCCGACGAGCACCCCGACCGGCGCCGCACCCTTGGCGGCCAGATCGGACAGGTTCACCGCGACCAGCTTCCACGCAATGTCCTGCGGCGTATCGTCAGGCAGGAAATGGATGCCCTCGACGATCATGTCGTGGGTCAGGACCAGCCCCTCCCACACCGCGGCATCGTCGGCGAGCCCGCGCGCGGCGGGGTCGGTGGCAATGCAGCGCAGGCGGGCGATGAAATCGGCTTCGCTCATGGAAAGAAGCCTAGCCCAAGCTGTATCCCGGCGAAAGCCGGGACCCACAGCGGAATACGCCAAGGTCATTCCAAAACGCGATGGACCCCGGCTTTCGCCGGGGAACAATGGCTATTTCGCCCGCGCATCCTTGCCGATTGCGTCGAGCAGCCCATTGGCGAATCCCGCCTCGCGCGCGTCGAAGAACGCCTTCGCCACATCGACATATTCGCTGACCACCGCGCCGACGGGCACGTCGCCGCGCGCCATCAGTTCGTACGAACCCGCACGCAGGATCGCCTTCATCGTGCGGTCGAGCCGCTCCATCGACCAGCCGCTCGCAAGCCGCGCGATGATCGCCGCGTCGATTTCGGGCAGGCGCGCGAGCGTGCCCTTCACGATATCGTCGAAAAACGCCGTATCGGCGTCGGCATATTCCTCGTCTTCGATTGTCGCGCCGATGCGGTGCTGGTGGAATTCATGGATCAGCTTAGGCACGGGCGTCGCCTCCATCTCGTGCTGATAGAGCGCCTGGACGGCGGCGAGACGAGCGGCGGAGCGGGACTGGGTGCGTTTGTTCATGGTTCTTTTCTTAGCTGAGACGCTGGCTGACCGAAAGCGCATGGGCGGGAAGCCCCTCGGCGCCCGCGAGGGCAACCGCGGCCGGGCCGATCGCGGCAAGGCTCGCTTCGTCGAGCGCGAGGAAGCTGGTGCGCTTCATGAAATCGCTGACCGACAGCCCGCTCGAAAAACGCGCGCGACGGCCGGTTGGCAGCACATGGTTGGGACCCGCGACATAATCGCCGATCGCTTCGGGGGTCTGGCGGCCGAGGAAGACCGAGCCGGCATGGCGCACCCTGGCAAAAAGCGCGTCGGCCTCGGCGGCATCGACCGCGAGTTCGAGATGTTCGGGCGCGAGCCGGTCGCAAAGCGGGATCGCATCGGCCAGCGTCGGCACGACGATCACGGCGCCATTAGCGTCCCAGCTTTCGCGCATCGTCGCGGCGCTACGCAGCGTCGGGATGATCGCATCGACCGCGGCGGCGACCGCGTCGGCGAACGCCGCATTGTCGGTGAACAGGATCGACTGGCTCGTCGGATCGTGCTCGGCCTGGCTGAGCAGGTCGGCGGCGATGATATGCGGCGCATTCTTCGCATCGGCAACGACGACAATCTCGCTCGGCCCCGCGACCATGTCGATGCCGACGACGCCATAAAGCTGGCGCTTCGCCTCGGCGACCCAAGCGTTGCCGGGACCGGTGACCACATCGACCGGCGCAATCCGGCCGGTTCCAAAGGCAAGCGCCGCAACCGCCTGCGCGCCGCCGATCCGCCAGATTTCGTCGACCCCGCCGATATGCGCCGCCGCCATCACCACCGGGTTGGTCTCGCCGCCCGGCGTCGGGGTCATCATCACGATGCGTTCGACCCCCGCGACCTTCGCGGGCAGGATGTTCATCAGCACCGACGAGGGATAGGCAGCGCGGCCGCCCGGCACATAAACCCCCGCCGCATCGACCGCATTCCACCGCGCCCCCAGCCGCGCACCCGTGGCGTCGCGATAGTCGCGGTTCTCGGGAAGCTGCGCCGCATGATAGGCACGGATGCGGTCGGCCGCGAGGTTCAGCGCATCGCGAAGTTCGGGCGCCAGTGCTTCATAAGCGGCGGCGCATTCTTCCTTCGAAATGCTCCACCCGCTGGCATCGAGATCGAAGCGGTCGAACGTCGCGGTATAGTCGGCGAGTGCGACGTCGCCCTCGCCCTTCACCCGCGCAATAATCGCCGCGACGTCGGTGGAAACATCGGAATCGCTCTCGCGCCGATCGTTGACCAGCGCGTCGAACTCGGCCGCAAAGCCGGGCGCGGAGGCATCAAGCCGCCGCATCACCCACCGCCTGACGAAAGCGCTCGACCAGCGCCGGGACTTCGGCCGAGCGCAGCTTGAACGCCGCGCGGTTGACGATCAGCCGCGCCGACACTTCGCTGATGATCGTCTGCTCGGCGAGCGCGTTCTCGACGAGCGTGCGCCCCGTCGAGACAAGGTCGACGATGTGCGAGGCGAGGCCCAGCTTCGGCGCGATTTCCATCGCGCCGTTCAGCTTGATGCATTCGGCCTGGATGCCCTGCGCCTCGAACCAGCGGCGCGTCGTCGCGGGATATTTGGTCGCGACGCGGATATGGCTGGAGCCGATTCCCGGCGGCGCGCTATCTGCGGGCCCGGCGAGCGACAGGCGGCAGTGGCCGATACCCAGATCGACCGGTGCATAAAGCTCGCTATAATCGAATTCGTCGACGACGTCGGAACCGACGATGCCGAGCTGCGCCGCACCATGCGCGACAAAGGTCGCGACGTCGAACGCGCGCACGCGGATCAGCGAGATATGCGGCTGGTTCGTCCCGAACACGAGCGCGCGGCTCTTCGGGTCGAAGAAATCCGCAGCAGGTTCGATGCCGACGCGCGCGAGCAGCGGCAGCGCCTCGTCGAGGATGCGCCCTTTCGGGATGGCAAAGATGATCGGTTCGGGCATAAGCGTCGCGCACATAGGCGGCGAAGGAAAAAAGGGCAATGAGCGAGCGCTATCAACTCGTGGATATGGCCGAAACCGGACCCGAGGCCGTGCGCACTGCTTTTGCCAACCAGGTCGCCTATTGCCGCGCCAATGACGCACCCGTCACGGCGCGCGTCGTCGCGGCACTCGCCGCGCTGATCGACGCGCCGCGCAGCGAATTCGCCCGCCGCATCGCCGACTGGACAGGCGCGCCGCTCGCCGATGCGCTGCCGCTCCGCGCTGCGGGCGGCATCCATGCCCTGCACCTGTCGGGAACCGCCGACGAGCTCGCGCCCATCTATGCCGATGCCGAGGACATCAACGATGCCGCGATCGTCGCGGGTGCCGTCCATCGGCACGAGGCGGCGCTATTGCCCTGGCTCGACGGCCCGCCGCAGACCAACGAGGCGGGGCGTTCGTCGAACTTCATCGCAGCGATGCTCTGGCTCGCCGACCGGGGCTTGCCGCCGCTGTTCGACTGCCTCGAAATCGGGTCGAGCGCGGGGATCAATCTGATGATCGACCGCTATCATTACGAGCTGGCCGCCGTGCATGTCGGCCCGCGGCCGGGTGCGATGGCCTTCACCCCCGAATGGCGCGGCAATCATCCGCCGCAGCACAGCATCGGTTTCGCCGGCCTCAAGGGCTGCGACGTCGCGCCGGTCGACCTGACCGACCCCGCGCAGGCGCTGCGGCTGAAAGCCTATATCTGGCCCGAACATCATATCCGTTTCGCGCGCATGGCCGCCGCCATCGCCGCCGCAACCGAAGAACCGCCGCGGCTGGTCCACGCCAATGCCGCCGATTTCGTCGAGGCCGAACTCATGCGGCCGCAGGCCGAGGGGACAACGCGGGTGCTGATGCACTCGATCGTCTGGCAATATGTTCCCGCCGACCAGCAGGCGCGGATCACCGACGCGATAGAGGCTGCGGGTGCGCGCGCGACCGCCGACCGGCCGCTCGCATGGATCGCGCTCGAAGCGAACCGGACGGTGCATCACCATGAACTGGTGGTGCGCCATTGGCCTGGCGGCGCGGCGCCAGCGAAACTCGCCCACGCACACGCGCATGGTGCGTGGATCGAGTGGCTGGGATAGATGGCAGGTTTCGACCAATAGCGGTCATCACTGAAATCGCTTATGTGCTGGCAGATGACACGATACGCGCTTCTTCGCCAATCGATCGCCTATTTCGGAGCTTCGCCAGAAGCTCAGCTTGCCTACGACATGGGCGCCGATGAAGCGGTGAATGAGCTCCCTTACCCGCTGGAAGACATGTTCGAACACGGCGAGATTACTACGGCCGAAATCCGCACCATCCGTCCGTTAGAAGAACTTATCGAGCAGTATTGCTCAAGCCAGGGAGTCAAACCTTGGCACGATGAAGGCGCATTATTTTCCGATCCCCTTTGGGCACAGATCAGGTCCGTCGCCGTCGACCTCCTTGAGCAACTTCCCAACGAAAGCGACCATAAGCGCAAGCTGAGAGATGACCGCTAACCACCCCATAGCTGACGCCCTGCCCAGCTAAAGCCGCGCCTCAAGCTGCGCGAGCAACGCCTGCACCGGCGTCACCGCGTGCGGCACGTTCCACCCCGCCTCGATTGCCGCGATCCGCTCGAACAGCCGTTCGCTTGCGGAAATAATCCGGCGGACCGACGCATCGAAGCCCGCGCAAATCTCCCAGTCGGCGGCCACCGGTTCGCCGATCCGCGCCGCGCTGTCATTCGGTCCCGCACCGGGGTCTCCCGCGAACATCGCGCGGCGGTGGAGCAGCCACGCGATGACATGCATCAACCGTGTCGTCGTCTTCAGCGATTCGCACGCAAGGCCGATCTGCGCAGCAGCGTCGCCGCACAGCTTGCCCAGATCGCGCTGCGCGGAAAAGGCGGCGTGCGCCTCGTCGGCGATCAGCATCGCCTCGACATAGAGATTTTCGACCTGCGCGCGCTGCACGGGTACGCCGATTGCCATCATCTTCGCTCGCCCACCGACCATGGCAAAGTGGATGCCATGCCACGCGGGGCGGCCGCAATGGCGGTAACCATGTTTTCCGGCACGTGTCCCGTTTTGATTCAGGCCGTTAGTTCAAGCTATGATGTCGGGAACCAGCTGGTCCTCGCACCAGGCGATTTCGTCGCGCAGCCGCAGTTTCCGCTTCTTGAGCCGCGCGAGCTGCAACTGATCGGGGACCGCGGCGATGCCGAGCGCAATGATCGCGGCATCGAGGTCGCGATGCTCGATCTTCAGAAGTTCCAGGCGCTGGGTAATTTCTTCAGGGTTCACGGGAGGCTTCCTGCCACGTTCACCACTGGTCCGCAACGGGGACCGCTTGGCCGAATCGTCACGACAATGCGACCGATTCATGTTTTACTTCGCCTTGCCCATCGAGTCGAAAAGGAGAATGCCAATGAGCACGTCGCACCTTTCCACCTTGAAGTCCCGCCACGCGGACCTCGATGCGAAAATTGCGAATGAAGAGCGCCGCCCTGCCCCCGATACCGGAGTGGTCGCGCTGCTCAAGAAGCAGAAACTGAAACTCAAGGAAGAGATGCTCGCGACCGGCTGACGGTCGCCGGCGCTATCGCCCCGCTGATGCCGCCCTGCTCAAGGACGCATCAGCGCCGGCGGTAGGGAAGAGGGTCTCGCTCGAGGCCCGTGCGCCGCAGATAGGGCGGCAACTCGGACTCCGAAACCACTTGGCGGCGGACAGCCTGCGGGTCGACCGGATGGTCGAAGGCGATGCCGAATTTTCCCTCGCCCGCCCAGATGACGCGGCCCGAAACCGAACCGACGTTGCGCAGTTCGACCGCAACCGCCGTGCCCTGCGCGACCTGGACGCCGGCTTCGGCCAGCATTCCGCCCGGCGACAGATTGCGTACCCGCACAACGACGGGATCGGGGCTGCCCGGCAGAATCAGGCCAGCCTGCATGAACAGGCTGTCGCGATCGGCGCCGCGCGACAGCGCAGCGACTTCTTCATCCACCGATGTGGGTCCTTGCGAATCCATTGCGCCCCGTTCCTCATTCGATTGAGGAGCGGAATCTAGACGCTGGTCATTGCGGAATCGTAAATGGGACGGCGTCCCCGCGCGATCAATCTTCGCGCGAAATCCGTTCGTTGCGCTCGTGGCGCTCCTGCGCTTCCAGCGTCATCGTCGCGATCGGACGCGCCTGCAGCCGCGCCAGCGAAATCGGCTCGCCGGTGACGGCGCAATAGCCATATTCGCCTTCGTCGATGCGACGGATCGCCGAATCGATCTTGGCGATCAGCTTGCGCTGACGGTCGCGGGTGCGCAGTTCGATCGCCCAGTCGGTCTCGCTCGACGCGCGGTCGGCCAGATCGGGTTCGCGCAGCGGCCCATCCTGAAGATGCGCGAGCGTCGATTCGGATTCGGAGAGGATCGATTTTTTCCAGGCGAGGAGCAGGCCGCGGAAATAATCCTGCTGCCGCTCATTCATAAACTCTTCGTCGTCACGGGGGACATAGTCCGAATCGAGATTGGATTTGGCTTCGCGAAGCGCGTCTGCGCCAACGTCGGCAATCTTGGTCGGCATGAGGGGCTCTCGCGTCCTTTCCTGTCACCCCGCGGGCCGCCAAGCGGTGCGGGGAGTGGCGCGCCTATAACCAGCCGCTGGCGACGATACAAGCGCCGAAGCAGCGGATAGCGACAAGCCGTGAAGCGGGGATGAACCGGCGCCGCTCCGTACGCGATTTCGTCGCGGGCTCGCGACAGGAGCCGCACACCGCGCGCAGGGCGATTTAGGGCCGAAGATTAACCAAGCGCATAGAATTGTTGCAAATCCCGTTCTGTTTTGGGACAAATACAGTGATTTTTGTTGCTTTCGCTCTCCAATTCCCGCTGTCGGACAGGCAAACGCGGTTAACGCAATTGCCGTGTTCACAAAGCTTTGGCCTTTTAGGGTATAGCGAAGGTGAAATCGGGTGTCGGTCGGTGACGCTTCGCAGCTGCAACGGGAAAGAAAGAAAAGCCTATGTCTGTTCGAATGGCCCTTGCCAAACTTTGCGCCTGCACCTGCGGCGGCGCGATTATCGGTAGCGGTGCGATGCAGATCGCGGACGTTCCGAAGGCCCGCGCCCAGACCGTCCAGTCCTGTTCGCCCTGCGCCGGCAAGAAGGTCGTGCGCAAGCGCCACGCCGCACGCAAGCCGGTCAAGCGCGTGCGTCGCGTCGTCACCACGAAACGCATCATTCGCACCGCGACCCCGCAGACGCAGGTCGTGACGCAGACGATCCCGCTTCCTCCGATCCCGTACGCGCCTTTCCCGCAAACCGGGTTTGAAGGCGGCGGCGGCGGGGGCGTGACCGTCATCGGCGGCGGCTTTGGCGGCGGTTTCGGCGGCGGCTTCTTTGGCGGTTTCTTCGGCGGCAGCAGCGGCGGCGGTGGCAGCAGCGGCAGCATCGTGGTCACCTCGACGACGACCGGCGGCGTCAGCACCTCGAGCAGCACCTCGTCGGGCGTATCGACCTCGACCGGTAGCGTATCGACGTCCACCGGCGGCGTCAGCACGTCGACCGGCGGTGTTTCGACTTCGACCGGCAGCGTGAGCACCTCGTCGGGCAATGTGTCGACCTCTTCGGGTAACGTCTCGACCTCTTCGGGCAATGTCAGCACCTCCTCGTCGAGCAGCAGCTCGTCGTCGAGCTCGTCCTCGTCATCCTCCTCTTCGTCGTCGAGCTCGTCCTCGTCGGGCGGCTCGTCGAAGGGCGGCAGTTCGCACGGTCATGGCAGTTCGGGTTGGGGCAGCTCGTCCAAGGGCAGCTCGGGCTGGGGCAGCTCATCCAAAGGCGGTAGCTCGTCGAGCAGTTCGAGCAGCAGCTCTTCGTCCTCCTCTTCGTCGAGCAGCACGTCGAGCGGCGCGACCTCTTCGGGCGCAACGGGCAGCACCAGCAGCTTCGGTTCGACCGGCAGCACCAGTTCGTCGTCGAGCAGCAGCTCCTCCAGCTCGTCTTCATCGTCCAGCTCGGGCGGCAGCAGCAGCCATGGCGGATCGTCGGGCGATCCGACCCCTGTTCCTGCGCCGCCGATGATGCTATTGTTCGGCGCTGCAGCCGCTGCGCTCGTCGCGCGCCGCCGTGCGGCGAACCGCAACGACGACGACGCCAACGCGGCTTAAGAGATCCACTGGCGGTTTGGGGGGCTAACCCGGACCACCGAACTAAGGCCGCCCTTCGGGGCGGCCTTTTTATGCCGCTCCAGAACAGTTTGCCATTTGGAAAACTGTTGCATATAGTTCGCCACATGGTGAACCAATCAATGCCTCTCGACTCGGTCTTTCACGCGCTCGCCGATCCGACGCGCCGCGCGGTGATCAGCCGCCTGCTCAAGGGTGCAGCGCCGGTGAAGCGATTGTCCGAACCGTTCGCGATGGGCCTACCCGCCTTTCTGAAACATCTGTCGGTGCTCGAGGCATCGGGACTGATCCGCACCGAAAAACAGGGCCGCGTCCGCACCTGCCGCGTCGATGCCGAACGCCTCGCTGCGGCTGAGGGCTGGCTCTCGCAGCAACGCGCCATCTGGCAGGACCGCACCGATCGTCTGGCCAATTTCGTCGAATCGCAGACACCCCCGGAGAAAACAGGATGACCAACGACACGACCCTCACCATCTCCCGCCTGATCGCTGCGCCCCCGTCGGCCGTGTGGAATGCGTGGAGCATCCCCGAGAATCTCGCGAAATGGTGGATACCGGCCCCCATCGAATGCCAGGTCGTCACGCTCGACCTGCGCCCGGGTGGCGGCTTTGTCACGCGGATGCGCGAAGCGGGCGCCGCCGATTTCCAGCCGCACGTCGATGGCTGTTTTCTGGAAGCGGTGCCCGAAAAGAAGCTCGTCTTCACCACCGTGCTCACCGAAGGCTGGCAACCCGCCGAACCCTGGCTCGCGATCACCGCGATCCTGACCTTCGAGGCCGAGGGCGACGGCACCCTCTATTCGGCGCGCGTGCTGCACAAGACTCCCGCAGACAGCCGCAAGCATGACGAGATGGGTTTCCAGCAAGGCTGGGGCACTGCGATCGGCCAGTTGGCGGGCTTGCTCGAACGCTAAGACGGGCTTGCGCGGCGCGGGCGGCAACGCCATAGCGCCGCCATGCACGATATCCGCCTGATCCGGGAAAATCCCGAAGCGTTCGACGCCGGCCTCGCGCGCCGCGGCCTCGAACCCCTGTCCGCCCAAATCGTCGCGGCCGACGCATCGCTGCGCGCATTGCAGACGGAGATTCAGAGCTCGCTCGCGCGCCGCAACGAAGCGTCGAAGCTGATCGGCCAGGCGATGGCGCAAGGCGACAAGGAAAAGGCCGAGGCGCTGAAGGCCGAGGTCGCCGACCTCAAGACCGCGCTTCCAGCGAAGGAAGACGCCGAGCGCGAACAGCTTGTCGCGCTGCAGGATATCCTCGCCGCGATCCCGAACATCCCGCTCGCCGACGTGCCCGAGGGCGCGGACGAAGAGGGCAATGTCGAGATCGCGCGCTGGGGCACGCCGCGCAGCTTCGACTTCGCGCCGCAGGAACATGCCGATTTCGCCCCCGCGCTCGGCCTCGATTTCGAGACCGCGGCCAAGATGTCGGGCGCGCGCTTTGCGTTCCTGAAGGGCCAGATGGCACGGCTCGAACGCGCGCTCGGCCAGTTCATGCTCGACAAGCAGACGATCGACGCGGGCTACACCGAATGCGCGACTCCGCTGATGGTCCGCGACGAAGCCGCCTATGGCACGACGCAGCTCCCCAAGTTTCGCGAGGATCTGTTCCAGACCACCGACGGCCGCTGGCTGATCTCGACGGCGGAGATGAGCCTGACTAATGCGGTGCGCGAGGAAATCCTGCCCGAGGCAGACCTGCCGATCCGCATGACCGCGCTCACCCCCTGCTTCCGCTCCGAAGCCGGGTCGGCCGGGCGCGACACGCGCGGCTATATCCGCCAGCATCAGTTCTGGAAGGTCGAGCTCGTCTCGATCGTCCGCCCCGAAGACAGCGATGCCGAGCTGGAGCGCAAGACGCGCGCCGCCGAAACCATCCTCGAGGCGCTCGACCTGCCCTATCGCAAGATGCTGCTGTGCAGCGGCGACATGGGCTTTGCCGCGCGCAAGACCTACGACCTCGAAGTCTGGCTCCCCGGCCAGAACGCCTATCGCGAGATTTCGAGTTGTTCGACCTGCGGCGATTTTCAGGCGCGGCGCATGAACACGCGCTTCCGCCGCGACGGCGGCAAGAGCAACGAGTTTGTCCACACGCTCAACGGATCGGGCCTCGCGGTCGGCCGCACGCTCGTCGCGGTACTCGAAAATTACCAGCAGGCCGACGGGAGTGTCACTGTTCCGGCGGCGCTGCTCCCGTACATGGGCGGCATCACCAAGCTGACGCCCACAACCTAAACCCATCGCCACCCCGGACTTGATCCGGGGTCCATTCACGCTGCCGTCGATGGACCCCGGATCAAGTCCGGGGTGACGAAGAGAGAAAGTTCGAAAATGCGCATCCTCCTCACCAACGACGACGGCTATCACGCCCCCGGCATGGCGGTGCTCGAAGCGATCGCGCGCGAGCTCAGCGACGACATCTGGGTCTGCGCCCCCGCCGAGGAGCAATCGGGCGCCGGCCACTCGCTCACCCTCTCGCGCCCGGTGCGCATCCGCCAGCATGAAGAGCGCCGCTGGTCGTGCAGCGGCACCCCGACCGATTCGGTGATGATGGCGATCGGCAAGCTGATGCCCGAAAAGCCCGACCTGATCCTCTCGGGGGTCAATCGCGGCGCCAACCTCGGCGACGACGTCACTTATTCGGGTACCGTCTCGGCGGCAATCGAGGGCGCGCTCGCGGGCATCCGTTCGATCGCACTCAGCCAAGTTTATGCCAAGGAAGGCATGGGCGACAGCGTGCCCTTCGAAGCCGCCGCGGCGTGGGGCGCGAAAGTGCTGCGCCCGCTGCTCGCCATGGACATGGCGCCGCGCACGCTGATCAACGTCAATTTCCCTGCCATCCCCGCCGAAGAGGTCCGCGGCATCCGCGTCACCCGTCAGGGCTTCCACGATTACAGCCGCGGCTCGATCGTCGAGGGCACCGACCCGCGCGGCTATCGCTATTTCTGGTTCGGCCTCCACGGCATCGAACATTCGCCCGGCCACGACAGCGACCTCGAAGCGATCGACGACCATTATATCTCGGTCACCCCGCTCCAGCTCGACCTGACGCACGACGCGTCGCTCGCCGCGCTGCGCGGGGCTTATGGTTTAGCGGACTAGCCTTCGCCGCTGCGCTTTGGCACAAGGATGCCAATGAGCCGAAAACCGTCCGACAAGCTGAAGCTGCAGCACCGCTTCCAGCCGCTGAAGCGCGCAAGTCACTGGCCGATCTGGGCCGACGTCATCACGCGCCTCAGCGTGGCCTTCTTCCTGATCGGCATCGTCGTGCTCGTCCACTGGATCGATCGCGCGGGGCTCAAGGACAGCCACGACGGGCAGATCAGCTTCCTCGACGTCGTCTATTTCACGATGATCTCGGTCACCACGACCGGTTTCGGCGACATCGCGCCGGTGTCCGATCGCTCGCGACTGATCGAGGCGGTGATCGTCACCCCGATCCGCATCGCGGTGCTCTTCATTTTCGTCGGCACCGCCTATAATTTCGTCCTCAAACGCACATGGGAAAAATGGCGCATGGCCCGCATCCAGGCAAAGCTCACCAACCATATCGTCGTCCTTGGCTTCGGCATCAGCGGCAGCGAAGCGGTGAAGGAACTGATCGCGCGCGGCACCGATCCGGGCTGTATCGTCGTCATCGACCAGTCCGGATCGCGGATCGCCGAGGCCGAAGCGATGGGTTGCAACGTGTTGCAGGGCGATGCGTCGAACGACGACACATTGATCGACGTCCATATCGCAAAGGCCCAGTCGGTGCTGGTGTCGGCCGGGCGCGACGATACTTCGATCCTCATGGTCCTCACCGTCCGGCATCTCTCGCCCAAAGTGCCGATCAGCGTCGTCATCCGCGCGCAGGATAATGAACTGCTCGCGCGGCAGGCGGGCGCAAGCAATGTCATCAACCCGGTCAGCTTCACCGGTCTGTTGCTCGCAGGCTCGGCGCAGGGCGCGCATGTCGCTGATTATATGGCCGATCTTGCCAGCATCGGTGGCCGCGTCCAGTTGCGCGAACGCGCGGTGACGGCCGAGGAAGTCGGCCGCAGCATCGACCAGCTCGCCAGCGCCGGACGCGGCCTGCGCATCTATCGTGCCGGCAAGCCCTATGGCTTCTGGGAGGCCGAGGCGCAGCGGCTCGAACATGGGGACGAGGTCGTCGAGGTCATCCGCTGCGAAGAATGCGAAGCGAGCGTGCCCGGCGGCTAGCCCGACCTCCTAGCTGCGCCAGTAGAGCCAGCCGGCCCACAGCCAGCCGATAATCAGCAAGGTCCCGCCGATCGGCGTCACCGCGCCCAGCCATCGCGGCCCGCCGATCGCCATCGCATACAGCGTCACGGCAAACAGCGCCGCGCCGACCAGAAGCATGATCGCGGGACCGCGCGCAAAGCCCATGATCGCAAGCGCCGCAACCGCGTGGATCAGCTGGTACAGCCCGCCGGTGCGCAGCCATTCGGCCTCCTGTGGCCCTGCCGCGCCATGCGCGCCGAACGCGCCCGCCGCGACCGCAATCGCCGCCGAAATTGCCGCAAATACGCCGATCATCTTTCATCACCCTTGCAATGCCGTGCCGATGCCGCGAGCTATAGGCGGACAGGAGGGAGAAGGCGATGCCCCGCGACACACCGCTTCCCGAGGGATTGAAGCCGCCCAGCCGTCTCGCAACGCTCGGCGAGCTCGCGCTGCCGCTCGACATGTTGCGTTACGGGCTCTCGGGCTGGCACCTGATCGGCGCCCCGCGCGGCGACGGCCGGCCCGTCGCTTTGCTCCCCGGCTATGGCGCGTCCGAACTCTCGATGCGCCCGCTCGAGGCCTATCTGCGCCACCTCGGCTATCACGTCCGCGACTGGGGCATGGGCCGCAACAACGGCCGCGTCGCCGCCGACGTCGAGCGTTTCGCGGCGCAGGCGGCCTTGTGGGTCAAGGCCGACGGCGCCCCGCTCACCCTCATCGGCTGGAGCCTCGGCGGCGTCATCGCCCGCGAAACCGCGCGCACCCACCCCCACCTCGTCCGCGAGATCATCACCCTGGGTACGCCGATCATCGGCGGCCCCAAATATACCGCGCTCGCGCAGCGCTTCGCGGGCCGCGATTTCGACGCGATCGAGCGCGATATCCATGCGCGCAACCTCAAAGGCCTCACCCAGCCGCTCACCGTGATCTACTCCGACCGCGACGGCATCGTCGGGCCCGATATCGCGGTCGACATCTACAATGATCAGGCACGGAACATCAAAGTCGACAGCACCCATCTGGGTCTCGGCATCAACCCGCGCGTGTGGCGGATTGTAGCGGATACATTGGCGGGGAAGAGCTGATGGGGAACATCTCCCCTCCGTCACCCCGGGCTTGACCCGGGGCCTGCCTTGCCTTGAAGAAAGAGGCGGATCCCGGATCAAGTCCGGGATGACGAAGAAACGTATGGGCCTGACCAAGCACAGCCATGGTGACAAACGCCAAAAAATCGCCTATGCGCCCCGCCAATCATGACAGTCAAAACCCTCCCCTCCCAGCCGAAGGTCGGCATGGTTTCGCTCGGCTGCCCCAAGGCACTCGTTGATAGCGAACGGATTCTGACCAAGCTGCGTGCCGACGGCTATGGCCTGTCGCCCGATTATGCGGGCGCCGACGTCGTTCTCGTCAACACCTGCGGCTTCCTCGACTCGGCGAAGGAAGAAAGCCTCGAGGCGATCGGCGAAGCGATGGCCGAGAATGGCCGCGTCATCGTCACCGGCTGCATGGGCAACGAGGCAGAGGCCATCCGCGCCCGCTTCCCCAACGTCCTCGCGGTCACTGGTGCGCATCAGTATGAGCAGGTCGTCGACGCCGTCCACGACGCCGCGCCGCCCACGCAAGGCCCGTTCGTCGATCTAGTCCCCGAAGGCGGGCTGAAGCTCACCCCGCGGCATTACAGCTACCTCAAGATTTCCGAAGGCTGCAACCACAGCTGTTCCTTCTGCATCATCCCCGATCTGCGCGGCAAACTCGTCAGCCGCCGCATCGACGCGGTGCTGCGCGAGGCCGAAAAGCTCGTCGCCGCGGGCACCAAGGAACTGCTGGTGATCAGCCAGGACACCTCGGCGTACGGCGTCGACACCCGCCACGATCCGCGCGAGTGGAAGGGCCGCGAAGTCCGCGCCCATATGACCGACCTCGCGCGCGAACTCGGCCAATTGAAGACGAGCGAAGGCAATGCCCCGTGGGTCCGCCTCCACTATGTCTACCCCTACCCACATGTCGACGCGGTGATCCCGCTGATGGCCGAGGGTCTGCTGACCCCCTATCTCGACATCCCCTTCCAGCACGCGGCGCCGAGCGTTCTCAAGCGCATGAAGCGCCCCGCGAACGAAGCGAAGGTGCTCGAACGCCTCAAGAACTGGCGCGCGATCGCCCCCGACATTTCGATCCGCTCGAGCTTCGTCGTCGGCTTCCCCGGCGAGACCGAGGCCGACTTCCAATATCTCCTCGACTGGCTCGACGAAGCGCAGCTCGACCGCGTCGGCGCCTTCCGCTTCGAACCCGTCGCGGGCGCGCAGGCGAATGCGCTCGACGATCAGGTGCCCGAAGAGCTCAAGGAAGAGCGCTACCAGCGCATCATGGACAAGACGGCCGCGATCAGCGCCGCCAAGCTCGAAGCCAAGATCGGCCGCACCCTGCCGGTGATCATCGACGAAGTCGGCGAGGCCGACGAAGACGGCAGCATCGGCGCCACCGGCCGCTCACAGGCCGACGCGCCCGAAATCGACGGCCACGTCTACCTCCGCGACGTCGCGGCGACGCTTAAGGCCGGCGATGTCGTCGACGTCGCGATCGAGGACGCCGACGAGCATGATCTGTTCGGGGTGGTGGCCTAACCAGCCCCGAAAAATCGCTGTCCTACATTGCGTAGGCCGCATAGCCTTGCGGAATGACGCCTGCTCGCCCCTGCAAACAGCGGATCCAGTGTGAAGTTGCGCAGTTTTCTGCGACTCTTGGCAAACCTCTTCTCCGTCACCCCGGGCTTGACCCGGGGCCCGCCTTTTCCGGCAACATTCATTCCGCAAGTATAGGCAGACCCCGGGTCCAGCCCGGGATGGCGGACGGGACAATGGAGCGCGCGAAGATGCTGTTTCAGTGTGAAGTTGCGCAGTTTTGCGCCATTTCTGCGAAGGCTCCCCTTCCCTCCTTTCGTCATCCCGGACTTGATCCGGGATCCCTGCGACGTGGCGGCAATAAGTGGACCCCGGATCAAGTCCGGGGTGACGACGGAAGGTGCGGAACGGGAAAGAAACGCGATTCCAGTGTGAAGTTACGCAGATTTCCGCCCCTTTCCGCCGCCGCCCGCACCGCAAGGAACGCCTTAACCCAGCCGCCGTTATAAACAGCAGAAACCGCATCAGGGGCACCACATGCGTCTAATCCAACTGGCGACCGCCACCTTGATACTAACCGCCGCTTTGACCGGCTGCGACCGCAAGACCGACGTCGAAGCACCGCCGCGCGCCACCGACAAGGCGCCCTCCCCGACGCAGAAATCGATGATCGCGGTCCCGATCAACGCCAGCACCGCTTCGCTCAAGCAAGCCCTC
Source organism: Sphingopyxis sp. GW821-FHT10B01 (assembly GCF_059415685.1). NCBI lineage: Bacteria > Pseudomonadati > Pseudomonadota > Alphaproteobacteria > Sphingomonadales > Sphingopyxidaceae > Sphingopyxis > Sphingopyxis sp. GW821-FHT10B01. The sequence goes on from NZ_JBWKNS010000003.1 coordinate 204,295, forward strand.
GAACGCGCCGTGCCGAAAACACTGTGGACGATCAACCGGCGCGAGCCCGCGTGCGTGAAGCCGCAGCAGGTCAAGCTGTTCGGAAAGAAGGTCAAGGTCACCCCGCCGATCGCCTGCACGATCGTCGGCCAGGTCACGCGCGGGCCGCTGCGGCTGCGCGGCGAAGGCAGCGAGATCGTCGTCGACATGCCGCTTCACGCAACGATTGCCGCGCGCGATGTCGGCGGGGTGCTGAAGGGCGAGACCGCGACCGGCGCCGCGATGGCGCATGCGCGCGTCCGCATCGACCTGCTCCCCGACTGGCGCACGCAGGGCAAGGCGCGCATCAGCTATGGCTGGACCACGACACCAGGGATCGATTTCCTCGGCAAACGCATCACCTTCACCGACGAAGCCGACGCGAAGCTGCAGCCCGTCGTGCGCGACGTCGAGCGCGAAGTGAACCGCGAGATCGCGAAGATCGACATCCGCAAACAGGCCGCCGACGTCTGGCGGCAGAGCTTTACCGCGCTCGAACTCAACCACGAAAATCCGCCGGTGTGGATGCGCGTGACGCCGCAGCGCATCCTCTACGGCGGCTACCGCATCGCGGGCGATCGTATGAACCTCAACCTCGGGCTGGAGGCGATCACCGAAACCTTCGTCTCGGGCCGCCCGGCCGATCCGAAGCCCACCCCGTTGCCGCGCCTCGTGCGCGAAATACCCAAGCCACACCTCGATGTCCGCGTGCCGGTGATCGCCGACTATGCGATACTCCAGCCCGTCGTCGACCGTGCGCTCGCGAAGCGGTCGACGCGCCCCTTCGTCCTCCCGAAACTCGGCTCGATGATGGTGAAGTTCGGCAAGTCGACCATCTATGGCGCCCCCGGCGGCCGGATCGCGGTGGGCGTCGACGTCGAGGCGAAGCTGGAAATGCGATCGGGCGCGCCGACGCGTGGGCGCATCTGGATGACCGCCATTCCGGTCAACAAACCGGGCTCGGCCGAAGTCCATTTCACCAATCTTTCGATCAACGGCGATACCGACGGCGTCGGCGGCGACCTGCTCATTCTGCTCGGACGCAACGAGGGTTTCGCGCCGCTGATTGCCGAGGCGCTGACGCAGAATTTCGCGAATGATCTCGCCAAGCTGCAGGTCAAGATCAAACGCGCGGTCGATCAGCGGCGCGAGGGCGCCTTCGTCATCCGTACCCGGGTCGACAGCTTCGAGACGGGCGAGATAAAGGCCTATGGCAACGGCCTTTACCTGCCGGTGCGGATGGTGGGTGGGGCGAGCGTCGACTATCGTCCGGCGAAGTGAACTAGGGCCGGATAAAATCCATCGTCCAGTTCACTTCCCAACTCGCACCGCCATCGGCCGACATCGCCTGCTCCCAACGCGGCGAGTCGGTAACGGTGCGGCTCCAGACGAAGCGCAACCGGATCGGCCGGCCATCGAGCGTATCATCGGCATAGAATTGACCGACGCCACCCTCGAAGCGGCCGATGACCGGGACATCCAGCGCATGCGGACTGCGCGCATCGAGCCACCAGATCGCCCAGCTCTTCTGCGCCGGGTCGAAGGATCGCAGCGCGATCGCCCGATAGGTTCCGCTGGGAATATGCAGGACATTGTCTTCGACATTACCGTCACCGCCCAATATCGGCCGCATGTCGCACGTCCCGTCGAATTCTTCCCATTCGTCGCAGTTCGCAAGCCGCGTCTTCAGGCGGCGATGCTTCACCAGCCAGCTGCCAATCTGGAAATCGAAATCACCGGCCATGAAGGACCCTCCCCGATATCATCGAAGGATATGTTCCTATTACGTTCTCACTCAAACGCAACCCGTTCGACTCAGAACAGCCGGGTAATCCCATAGAAAGCCGCGGCGACGATCGCGCTCGCCGGAATGGTGATGAACCACGCCGCGACGACATTGCCTGCGACGCCCCATCGCACCGCGCTCGCCCGCCGCGCGACGCCAGCGCCGATGATGCTGCCGGTGATCGTGTGCGTCGTCGATACCGGGATGCCGAGCAGGCTGGCGGTGAAGACCATGATCGAACCGCCGGTGGATGCAGCAAAGCCCTGGTGGTGCGACAGCTTGGTGATGCGACCGCCCATCGTCTCGATGATCTTCCACCCGCCCGACAAGGTACCCAGCGCGATGGCGACATAACAGCTGAACGCGACCCAATGCGGGATATGAAATTCGCCGCCGAGATAGCCGGTCGAATAAAGGAGCACCGTGATGATCCCCATCGTCTTCTGCGCGTCGTTGAGCCCGTGGCTGATCGAATAAGCGGCCGAGGACAGAAGGTGGAGACGGCGGAAGGTCTTCTCCGCAAAGCTGGCGGTCGCACGGCGCAGCGCCCAGCTGCTGAGCAGCATCACCAGCATCGCAAGCATCATGCCGAGCAAAGGCGACAGGAAGATCGCGATCACCGTCTTGTTCAGCCCCGTCCACTCGATCCCCTCGAACCCGGCGTGAGCAACGCCCGCGCCGACGATGCCGCCGACCAGGGCGTGGCTCGACGACGAGGGAATACCCTTCAGCCAGGTGACGACGTTCCAGAACATCGCGCCGACCAGCGCGCCGAACACGACCGCAGGGGTTACGAGGTCCTTGTCGATGATCCCCTTGCCGATGGTTTCGGCAACCTTGTGCAATTCGGGAAAGATGACCGACAGGAAATAGGCTGCGAAGTTGAAGAAGGCGGCAAAGAGCACCGCCTGCACCGGCCGCAGCAGACGCGTCGCGACGACGGTGGCGATGCTGTTCGCGGCATCGTGCAGGCCGTTGAGAAAGTCGAACGCCAGCGCGAGGATGACGAGGCCGACGAGAAGCGGGAAAGCGAGTTCGTGCATGGTCTAATTCCTCACGATCTCACTGATCCGTTCGTGTCGAGCGAAGTCGAGACACCCATCGGCCATGTGCGGCTCCGAGGGGCATCTCGACTTCGCTCGATGCGAACGGATTCTTGTGCGGGGGACATAGGTGTCGCGCGCTTATGCGTGGTCGATGACCAGACCGTCGATCTCGTTCGCAACATCCTCGAAACTGTCGGTGACGCGCTCGAGATGGCGGAAAAGTTCGCGTGCGATCAAGAATTGCGTCGGGTTCGCCTCGCCATGCTCGCGGAACAGGCGCTTGAGCCCCGCGGCATGGATCTCGTCGGCATGGCCTTCCATCCGTACCAGTCGCTCGGTCAGTTCGTGAAGCCGCGGACCATTGGCGCCGATATTGCGGAGCAACGGCAGCGCCTCGGCAGTCAACCGCGCGGCGTCGACGATGATACCGCCGATGTCGCGCATTTCGGGCTCGAACTCGGTGACATCGTACAGATCCACTGCACCCGCAGTCTTCTGCATCTCGTCGATCGCGTCGTCCATCGAGGCGATCAGGTCGGTGATCGCGCTGCGGTCGAACGGAGTCAAAAAGGTGCGGCGGACGGTCTGCAGCACTTCGCGGGTGATCGCGTCGGCGTCATGCTCGCGCTCGATGATTTCCTGGACATGGTCGGCCATGCCCTCGCCGCCCTGCAGCATGCGCGACAGCGCATTGGCCCCCGCGACGAGCGTCGCGGCGTGGCTTTCGAACAATTCAAAGAAATTTCCCTGTCGCGGCAGCAAACGCTGAAACCATGCGAACATCCGGCTTACCCCTGTTTTTTCGCTAATATTCTGGACAACACCGCGCGGGGCGGCGACGGCGCGAAAACCGCCATCACCAAACGAGCGGATCAGCGCCTGCAGGTCGGGTTCCTCAACTGCCGAGGCGGCTTCGCGGAACGGGAACCATTTGCGGTCGCGTTCGTCCATTTCCTTCCAGTCGTCGAGCTCGTTCGTCACGGCGAGCGGAAAGACCTCGACATTATACATGATCGACGCACCATTCGCGCGGCGCTTTCGATACTCATAGCTGCCGATCGGCGTCGGACAGACAGCACCGATCACCCCCGCCTCTTCCTCCGCCTCGATCGCAGCGGCGGCGTGGCGTTCCATGCCCGTCAGCGGATTGCCCTTGGGCACGACCCACCGCTTCGTTTCACGCGATGTGATCAGCAGGATTTCGGTCGGCCCGTCGTTTGCAGGACCGCCGAATCGGTAGGGAAGGACGGCGATCTGACGCATCGGGCTTTCATCCTTTCCTGTGGTTTCGGGCGGCTAGCGTCCGGGGTGACAAAGAAGCTACGCCCCCTATGACAATAATGTGACAGCGACAAGGATGCTTCACCTGCTTCCGTGCTTTCCGTAAACGTCAATTCGATTGCAAAATGAAACGCGGTGCGTAAGCTGTATCCAAACATGGTCGGGAGACAGGATGATGGCAGGCATGGCGACGATGGAGCGCCCCGCGAACGGGAAAGCAGCACCGGTCGATCAGGATGTGTTGATCGTCGGCGCGGGCATTTCGGGAATCGGCATGGCCGTACATTTGCAGCAATATTCACCCGATCGCAGCTTTACGCTTGTCGAGCGGCGCACCAATCTGGGCGGCACATGGGATCTGTTCCGTTATCCCGGCATCCGCTCGGACAGCGACATGCACACGCTCGGCTTCGTCTTCGAACCGTGGAAGCATGAAAAGACGATCGCCGATGGCCCAGCGATCCTCGAATATCTCAATCGCATCGTCGACGAACGCCATATCCGCGAGCGCATCCGCTTCGATCGCAAGGTCGTGGGCGCGGACTGGGACAGCGCCACCGCGCGCTGGACCGTGACGCTGGACGACGAAAAGGGCGGTACGTCGACAACGACCGCGCGCTGGCTCTACCTTGGCGCCGGCTATTATGATTATGACGAGCCGTTCGACGCCAACTTCACCGGCCGCGACGATTTCAAGGGCCAGATCCTTCATCCGCAGTTCTGGCCGGAAAACCTCGACTATACGGGCAAGAAAATCATTGTCGTCGGATCGGGCGCGACCGCGGTAACGATTGTCCCCGCAATGTCGGACAAGGCCGCGCATGTGACGATGCTGCAACGCACCCCGACCTGGTTTGCAATTCGCCCTGCCAAGGACAGAATTGCCAATTTCTTGCGCAAAATCCTGCCCGAAAAACTGGCGTACAGGATCACGCGCTTCAAGAATGTGAAGATGCAGGACATCGTCTTCCGCAAAGCACGCGAGACGCCTGAAAAGGTGCGGGACTTCCTGACCAAGCAGATCAAGAAAACGCTCGGCGACCGCTATGATGCCGAAGCATTCACCCCGCCATATAACCCGTGGGAGCAGCGGCTTTGCCTCGTTCCCGACGCCGATTTCTTCGAAGCGATCAAGGCCAACAAGGCATCGGTCGTCACCGATCACATCGAGCGGTTCGATGCGGGCGGCATTCAGCTCAAGTCGGGCAAGCATCTCGACGCCGACATCATCATTACCGCGACCGGACTCAATCTGGCGGTTGCAGGCAAGATCCCGGTGCGCGTCGACGGCGATCTCGTCGACTGGAGCGAGCATTTCTATTACAAGGCGTGCATGTTCTCGAACGTCCCGAATTTCTCGGCGGTGTTCGGCTATCTCAACGCCAGTTGGACACTGCGTGCCGACATCGTCGCCGAATATGTCTGCCGCGTGCTCAACCATATGCAGGCCAGCGGGACGAATGTGGCGACCCCGGCGCTCGCCGATCCGGCGACGTTGACCGAAGAGAATATCTTCGACTTTTCGTCAGGCTACATCCAGCGCGCGCTCCACATCATGCCCAAGAATGCCGACAAGCTGCCCTGGCGCCTCAACCAGAATTACATTCAGGACCGCGTCGACATGAAGACCGGCGCGATCGACGATGGCGTACTGGCATTCGGAAACGCACGCGCCGTGGCGTCGGCCCCCGCGGAACTCGAGGCGGCCGAATAATCAGTCAAAATGTTCGGGCTTGCCCTTCAATTGATCGGAAGAAAATCGCGTGCGAATTCGTCTTTGACGGCTTTGACCAGCGTGCCGGTCACCGGCACGTTGATCTTGTAAGCCCCCTCGGCAAAAGGTCCGACTTCATATGGCGCGATCGCGATCGTCATGCGGTCGAGAAAGCGTCCGTCGGACGAACCGAGCCAGACGGTCTGCGCCGAGGCCGGCGGACATTTGGCAAAGGGGCTGTCGGGCGCCTCGTCGACTGTGATTCCCTTCGCTGCCTTTGCCCGCTTTATTCCGGCGCAGAAGGGATCGCGAATGGCAGCGTCGAACGCCTCCCCGCTTTGGAACAGGTCGAGCGGCTTGAGTTGCTTGCGGCGGGCGCGGTCCCAGATCAGCGTATCGAACGCCTGCATGCCATGGGCGCCGCCCGCATAAGTCTCGATCTCGGCAGAAAGGCTGAGGAATCGCGGCGTGCTCGTGACGCGCTGCCACATCTGCAAATGGCTGTGGGGACGATAGGGAAAACCGCCCTTCGCTGCCGCAGCTTTGTCGCGCTGCGCCGCGGCGATCAGGGCTTCGCGCTTCGTCGCCCGATCGCCGTCCAGCCACGCCGCGAGTTCGGGGATCGCCGCCGCATCGCGCGGATAGCCGTAAGCGAATTCGATCAGGTCATTGCTTTCCTTGACGTTCGACGCGGGCGCATTTTTCGTGGCGACATCGGCGACGCCGCCGGGGGGTGCCCCGGGTACGGCTGCAGCAGCAGCCTTCTCTGCTGGCGTCGGCTTGTCTTCGGAACAGCCCGCCAGCAGCGGCGCGCCGGCGAGGATCGGGATGGCGTTGTGCCAAGGCTTTGCAGTCATCATGCAGGCATAACGCCGGGAATCGACAAAATATCCCGACAGGCCTAGCACCACGCACATGACCGACTATTCCGACCTGATCCAGCCCGACAAGGGACAGGACGCCCGCACGATCCACCTCGTCGACAAGACATCCTACGACGCGTGGCTAAAAACTCGCAGCGCGCGCGAACGCGCACATCTCGCGGCGGTCGGTTTCAAACCCGATGCCTTTGTCCACGCGATCTTGCCGGGGGACGACCCTGAAAAATGGGCGGTCGTCACCACGGTCGCCAAGGTCGACAGCCTGTCGGCCTGGTGCCTCGCCAAGCTGGGACAGATCCTGCCCGAAGGCCGCTACCGCGTCGATGGTCAGCAACCGGGCAAAGCGCTGTTCGGTTGGATGAGCGCGCAATATCGTTTCGACACCTATAAATCGAACCCGCCCACCAAGGGCCCGCGCGTGCTGCTGACGACCGATGTCGGTGCAATCGCGCCGATGGTCGCCGAAATGCGCGCGACCGCGCTCGTCCGCGATCTCGTCAACACCCCCGCCGCCGACATGGGGCCGGCGGCGATCGAGAAGGCCGCCGAACGCATCGCGAAGGCGCACGGCGGCAAGCTGACCGTGACCAAAGGCGAGGCGCTCGAGCAGGGCTATCCGATGATTCACGCGGTCGGGCGCGCCGCCGCGAAATATCACGCGCCGCGACTGATCGAGATCGAATGGGGCAAGGACGATCACCCTCGCGTCGCGCTCGTCGGCAAGGGGATCAGCTTCGACAGCGGCGGGCTGGACATTAAACCCGCCGCAGGCATGCGGCTGATGAAGAAGGATATGGGCGGCGCTGCGCACGTCCTCGCGCTCGCCGAGTTGGTGATGGCGAGCGGCCTGCCCGTGCGGCTGCACTGCCTGGTTGCCGCGGCCGAAAATGCGATTTCGGCCGATGCATTCCGCCCCGGCGATGTGCTGAAAAGCCGCCTCGGCCTGACCGTCGAGATCGGCAACACCGATGCCGAAGGACGGCTCGTGCTCGGCGATGCGCTGGCCAAGGCCGGTGAAGCCAAGCCTGAGCTGATCATCGATTTCGCAACGCTGACCGGCGCCGCGCGCGTGGCGCTCGGCCCCGACCTTCCACCGCTTTTCGCCAATAATGATGCGCTCGCCGACGCGATGCTGGCGGGCGGGATCGAACGCGACGACCCCTTGTGGCGGATGCCGCTGTGGGACGGCTATGCCGACCTGCTCGAAACCGACATTGCCGACCTTGGCAATGCAGGTAGCTCGCCCTTCGCCGGGACGATCACCGCCGCCCTGTTCCTGAAGCGTTTTGTTCCCGAAGATGTGGCATGGGCGCATCTCGACACCTTCGCATGGCGCCCGTCGGCAAAGCCCGGACGCCCGAAGGGCGGTGCGGCACTAGGGTTGCGCGCCGCCTGGGCGATGCTGCAGGCACGCTATGACCGGCGCGGGAAAACCTGAACATTCTTGATAAAGCGGGGCCCGCTGGTCTAATGGCGCTCGATTGTCCGCGGCGCGCGGACCGTGGGTTTTTACAGGACGGCAAGTGACAGCAGAAAGTGGCGATAATTCAGCGGCTAATCGCGTGCGCATGGGGCGCCCTGGCGCCGTCGGCGCGGGCCGCGATCGCTTCGGCTTGACCGGTACGTCGCAGGCGTTCGATCCGCGCGTCGTCGCGATCCGCCCCGATCTGGCGGATATTGCGGCTGCGGGCCAGTATTTCGCTCCACATTATGCCGCGCCGATGATGCGCAGCGGGGTCCTGCCAGCCGCATCGTTGCGCGCGTCCCCCTCGGTCGATGCCGACCAGACAAGCGAATTGCTGTTCGGCGAAGGTTTTGCCCTGCTCGACCTCACCGGCGGCTGGGCGTGGGGCTATTGCCTAGCCGACCATTATGTCGGCTATCTCGCCGCCGAGGCGCTAGGCGCGCCGATCGCCCCGACGCACCGCGTCGAGATGATCGAAGCGATGCTCCACAGCGAACCCGATGCAACAAGCGGCGGTCCCGCCGTCCTGCCGCGCGGCGCGCTGGTGATGGGCGAGCCCGAAGGCGAATGGCTCGCGACGTCGCATGGCTATCTGCCGCTTGCGTCGCTCGTCGAGGTTGGCACGCGGGACGACGACCCCGCCGAACTGGCCGAGCAGATGATCGGTACACCTTATGTCTGGGGCGGCCGCACAGCGAAAGGCATCGATTGTTCGGGCCTCGTCCAGCTTGTCTGGAGTGCCGCAGGTATCCAGTTGCCGCGCGACAGCGATCTGCAACTTGCCTCACTGGGTTCCGACAAGGATGTCGATCCGGCGCAACTCGCGCGCGGCGACCTCGTCTTCTTTCCAGGACATGTCGGTATCATGGCCGACGATCGGACCATCCTCCACGCCAGTCGACGATGGATGGCGGTGAACAGCGAACCGCTCGCCGACGTCATCGCACGTTCGGCGGCGAAGGGACATGACATGCCGGTCACCGGCTACAAACGACTGCGATAAAATCATGACAAAGAAGGTCTTCATCGACGGCGCGGCGGGAACGACGGGTCTGGAAATCGCCGAGCGGCTTGCCGGGCGGAGCGAGTTTGCGCTGATCGGTTTGCCCGACGCCGAACGCAAGGACGCGCAGCGGCGTGCCGAGGCGCTGAACGATGCCGATTTCGTTATCCTCTGCCTGCCCGATGCCGCAGCGATCGAAGCCGTCGCGATGATCCGCAACGATCGCACAAAGGTAATCGACGCGTCGACAGCACACCGCGTCGCACCCGACTGGGCCTATGGTTTCCCCGAATTGAACGCGGCTCAGCGCAGCGCAATTGCGGGTTCGACGCGGGTCAGCAACCCCGGCTGCTATCCGACAGGCTTCCTCGCGCTCATCGCGCCGCTGGTTACCGCAGGCATCGTGCCGAACGACGCGCGGCTCAGCGTCAATGCCGTGTCAGGCTATTCGGGCGGCGGCAAGGAACTGATCGCCCGGTTCGAGGCCCAGTCCGATATCGGCTTTCGCAGCTATGGGCTGTCGCTGAACCACAAACATGTGCCCGAGATGCAGCAAGGTGCGGGCCTGTCCTATCCGCCTCTGTTCGCTCCCGCGGTCGTCCCCGTCTATCGCGGAATGCTGGTCGAGGTGCCGCTGAGCTTCGACACGCCGACCGCAGATGCCGTTCTCGACACGCTGGCAGCGCATTTCGAGGGATCGCCGCTGGTGTCAGTCCGCCGCGGGGACGAGAGCGAATTGCTGCTAAGCCAGGCGGACGAAGCGACGGATCGGATGGAGCTGATGCTCTTTTCCGATCCCGCCGGACGCCAACTGCGCCTCGTCGCGCGGCTCGACAATCTGGGCAAAGGCGCTAGCGGCGCGTGCGTCCAGAATCTGAACATCATGGCGGGATTGCCCGAAACTGCGGGCCTGCGGCTCTAAGGTCTAGTGCACCGTGTCGAGGATATCCTCGACCGATAAATAGGTGATCAGCCGCTCGATCTGGCGCCAACGGGCGAAATGGACGTGATTGCCGAGCACGCGATACTGCTCGGCGCGCGCCGCTGCCGCAAAACCGGCTTCTTCACCATGTATGCTGATCAGCGCATGGGCGTCCTCGACCGCGGCGCGATCGGTGAGAAAAGGGGCTGGCAGATCCATGAAATTCCCGGTCCGTTACGTAGAGCCCATCTCCTAGACCTGTCCCCTCACCGCGCCGTTCCCAACCGTGATAAACAATCGGGTAAGGTTAATCGCAATCCCTTGTCGGTTAACCCTCCGGAAGGGTACGGCTCGCGCATTTCGCCCCTTTGACGCCGTGCTTTGCCCGTGTAGACAGGCGTCATGCGCAAGATCCTGAAATATGTCGCCCTCGCCCTGTTGCTGCTCCTGATTGTCGGCGGCATCACCCTCTACATCATGTCGCGCCCCGATGTGGCGCGCTTCTCGACCGCTGAACTCAGCGGCCGGGTGCCGGTGATGGCGTCGCAAAAGACCGAGACCTTCCCGACGATGAACGTCCCCGAGGCGACAAGCTGGCCCGCCGGACAGGCCCCGCGCGCCGCGCAGGGCCTGTCCGTGGCCCGCTTTGCCGAGGGCCTCGATCATCCGCGCAACATGCTCGTGCTGCCCAATGGCGATGTGCTCGTCGCCGAGGCGCAAAGTCCGCCGCGCGACACCTCCGGTGTCGAGAACAAGATCATGGGCAGCCTGATGGGCAAGGCCGGCGCAGGCGGCGTCTCCGCCAACCGCATCTCGCTGCTCCGCGATGCCGATGGCGACGGCAAGGCCGAGATCAAAACCGCCTATATCACGGGGCTCAACTCGCCCTATGGCATGGTGCTGGTCGGCAGCACGCTCTATGTCGCCAACACCGATGCCCTGCTCGCTTTCCCCTATGTGGCGGGCGAGACGAAGATGAGCGGCAAGGCTACGAAGATCGTCGACCTGCCCGCCAAGGGCACCAACCGCCACTGGACGAAAAGCCTCGCCGCCGCGCCGAACGGCTGGCTTTATATTGGCGTCGGCGCAGATTCGAACATCGGCGAAAAGGGCATGGGCAACGAGGTTCGCCGCGCCAGCGTGCTTGAGGTGCGGCCCGAACAGAAATATGTCCGCACCTTCGCGGCTGGCATCCGCAATCCTGTCGGCCTCGGCTTCTACCCCGGCAGCGATCAGCTGTGGACCGTGGTCAACGAGCGCGACATGCTCGGCAGCGACCTCGTCCCCGACTATCTGACCGACATCGACGAAGGCGATTTCTATGGCTGGCCCTGGTATTATTGGGGCGGCTACATCGATCCGCGCGTCGAGCCCGAGGCCGAGGATCGCCGGCAATATGTCAAGCGCCCCGACTATGGGTTGGGCGCGCACACGGCGCCGTTGGGCTTCACCTTCACGCAGGGCCTCAATCTCGGCGAACGTTGGGCGAACGGCGCGCTGATCGCGCTGCACGGATCGTGGAACCGCGAGCCGGTCGCGGGCTACAGCGTCGTGTTCGTCAAGTTCGGAGCGGGCGGCAAGCCCGTCGATGCCCTGCCGGTCACATTGCTCGACCAGTTCCTCGCCAAGGATGGCAAGACGACGCGCGGCCGGCCGGCCGATGTGAAGGTCGCGAAGGATGGCAGCGCGCTGGTCGCCGACGACACCGGCGGGGTGATCTGGCGGGTCGCGAAGGCCGGATAAGAAAAGGCCCCGCAATCGCGGGGCCTTTTTCCTTTTAACCGGAGCGGGTCGTTACACCCGCATCGGCATCAGCACGTAGAGCGCCGGGCTCTTTTCGCTTTCGCGGATCAGCGTCGGGGCGTTGGCATCGGCCAAGTGCAGTTCGACCGTATCGCCGTCGACCTGGCCGAGGATGTCGCTGAGATAGCGGGCGTTGAAGCCGATCTCCATCGCGTCGCTGTCATAGGAAGCCGCGACTTCTTCGGCCGCGGTGCCGTTCTCGGGGCTGGTCACCGACAAGGTGATGCGATCCTTGTCGAGGCCGACCTTGACCGCGCGGGTCTTTTCGCTGGCGATCGTCGAAACACGGTCGACGCCCTGGTACAGGCTCTTCGGATCGACCTTGAGCAGCTTGTCGTTCGCGGTCGGGATGACGCGGCTATAGTCGGGGAAGGTCCCGTCGATCAGCTTCGAGGTCAGGATCGCGTTGCCGAGCTGGAAGCGGATTTTGCTCGCCGACAGGCTGATTTCGACATTGCCTTCGGCCTCGTCGAGCAGCTTGCGGATTTCGGTAACGCATTTACGCGGCACGATGACGTCGGGCATCGACGCGGCGCCCTCGGGACGCGTGACGGTGTAGCGCGCGAGGCGGTGGCCGTCGGTCGCCGCGGCCTTGAGCACCGGACCCGACGCATCCTCGGCGACATGCAGGAAGATGCCGTTGAGATAATAGCGCGTTTCCTCGGTCGAGATCGCAAAGCGCGTCTTGTCGATGATCTGGATCAGTTCGGCGACCGGCAGTTCGAAATTGGTCGGCAGCTCACCCTCGGCAATCACCGGGAAATCGTCGCGCGGCAGCGTCGGGAGGTTGAAGTTCGAGCGGCCGGCCTTGACCTGCATCTTGCCCTCGGCAGCGGCGAGGCTGACCTCGGCACCCTCGGGCAGCTTGCGCGCGATTTCGAAGAGGGTGTGCGCCGACACGGTCGTCGTACCCGCCGTTTCGACCTTGGCTGCGATCGTTTCGACAACCTGCAAATCGAGGTCGGTCGCCATCAGCTTCAGCTGGCCCGACGCATCGGCTTCGATCAGGACGTTCGAGAGGATCGGGATCGTGTTACGCCGTTCGACCACCGACTGGACGTGGCCGAGGCTCTTCAACAAAACTGCGCGTTCGATCGTCGCTTTCATTCTAAATCCGCCATCCCTGTGTTTCGCGGGAAAAGTCCCTTGGGGACAGACCATCGGAGGCGATTCGCACCCCGATTCTGGCCCCTGAAAATGTCCACCTTCCTTAACGCACGGGGCGACGCGTGCAAGCCATGCTTGCAAAGCATCCCCAATCGCGCGAACGAGAGCGCATGCGGCGGTGGGCTCCCTTTTTCCTGATGCTGGCGGCTGCGCCCGCTGCGGCATTCGCGGCCGCGCCGGCCGCGCTCGGTATTTTCGATGGTTGGGGGGCCTTCCGCGATCCCGCCACACCCCGCTGCTACGCCCTCGCCGCACCGTCCGCGACGATCGGCACGCCGCAGGTAAAGGCCTATGCCAGCATCGGAACGTGGCCAAAGTCGCGCATCCGCGGCCAATTCTATGTCCGCCTGTCGAAAGCGCGGGCGCCGGGCCGCGAACTGCGCCTGACGATCGGCAGCCGCCGCTTCATCCTGACCGGCAACGGCGCGCATGGCTGGGCAAGCGATGCGCGGATGGACGCTGCGATCGTCGCCGCGATGCGGTCGGCACCGAGCATGAGCGCCGAGAGCGGCACCGCGACCGGCGGCGCGATTGCCGACACCTATCGCTTGCGCGGCGCCGCAACGGCGATCGACGCGGCGGCACTGGGGTGCGCGAAGCTGCGGTAAGACGCTTTGGAGAAGTGGCGGTTTTCTGCGTAACTTCACACTGAAATCGCGTTTTTCACTCTCCCGGACCACTCCTTCGTCATCCCGCACTTGATCCGGGGGCCAGCTGGGCGACGGTGAGAAGCGGGATCCCGGATCAAGTCCGGGATGACGAAAAGAGGGAGGAGACGCCCTTGCTGAAACGGCAGAAAACAAGGCAACTTCACACTGAAACAACAGCTTTGCGCGCTGTATTGCCCCGTCCGTCACCCCGGGCCTGACCCGGGGCCCGCCTTTTTTGACGGCATGCACCCCACAAGAACGGGCAGGCCCCGGATCATGCCCGGGGTGACGAGAAGGGCGATTTACGCTCAGCCGCGGAAAACTGCGCAACTTCACACTGGAATCGCTTTTCATCGCGCGCGTAGACGGCTGCGGAAGAGCGTCTGTGGTGGTTGGGAGGAAAGCTGTGTCGTACGCCATCACTCGACAGGTTAAATCGGCGGAATATTGTAGGACAGCGATTTCTGACGCCGATAAACGGTGAAGAATTTTGTTTCGCACGAAGACACAAAGCCACCAAGAAGAAGAAACAAAACCGTCGCCTCCGCGAAGGCGGGGCCGCTGGCAGCCTGATGCCGCGCCCTCGTGACAAGCCGACCGCGGCCCCGCCTTCGCGGGGGCGACGATATTTAGTTCGCGCAGAGGCGCAGATGACGCATCATGGCGCCACCGTCCTTGTATCTTTGTGCGATATATCTTTCAGCCGCGCGCGAGCTTCGTCAGTCCGGCGGCGAGGAAATCGAGGACGAGGCGTACCCGCGGCACATGGCGCAGCCGTTCATGGGTCAGCAGCCACAAGCCCGTCGTGTCCTCGGTCTTCGGCGGGATGCAGCGGACCAGATCGGGTTCGCGGTCGGCGATGAACGCCGGAAGGATGGTGAGACCCATGCCCGAGCGCACCCCCGCGAGCAGGCCGGTTCCAGTGTCATATTTCATCACCACCGAATCCTCGAGCCGATATTGCCTTAGCCACGCCTGATAAGGCTCCCAAACGCCGCCACCACCTCCGATAAACGGATGGCTCGCCAGTTCTTCGCGGGTGTGCGGGATGCCGTGCAGATCGGCATATTCCCGGCTGCAATAGACGGTCCACGGATTGTCGGCGATGCGCCGCCCGACGAGGCCCGCGCCGCTCGGCTGCTTGCTGCTGCGGATCGCGATGTCCGCCGCGCCCGCCGCCAGGTCGCGCGGCTCGTCGGCGGTGTCGAGATGGATATGGATCCCCGGATGCGCAGCGCGCAGATCGCGCAGGATCGGCGGCAGGATCGTCACCGCGAAAATTTCCATCGTCGTCAGGCTGACGGTGCCGCCGGCGTCGCGCGACCGCGCGCCCGCGGCCTCGCCAAAGCGGTCGGCGGCGTCGCGCACCGCAAGCGCGCTCGCCAGCATCGCCTCGCCCACCGGGGTCAGCGCATAACCCGCCTGCCGCCGCTCGAACAGGATGACGCCCGTCGCATCCTCGAGCGCGGCGATGCGGCGCGCGACAGTCGTCTGGCTGACGCGCATCGATTGCGCAGCGGACAAGGTGCTCCCCGTTTCCGCCACCGCCAGAAAGGCTTTAAGGTCGTTCCAGTCGTACATGATGTCTTGTGGGTCATATTGGTCTTTGCCGCATTCTGCAATTTTGCAGAATGGTCGCGCAACATCGTTGCTCCTTTTGCCGGGGGCGATCGATTATCTGGTTCTCCACCGGCTTCCTCCCCTCCTCTTCAGCCGGCCGATGGAGACTCAAGATGCAAAAGCTTCTGATCCTCGCCGCCCTCGCTGCCGTATCGATCGGCCAGCCCGTATCGGCGCAAACTGCCCCTGCGAACCCGAGCGTCGCGGTGGCGCACAAAGACCTCGACCTTCGGACTGCCGCCGGCACCAAGGCGCTCGACCGCCGCATCTGGCGCGCGGTCGTCGAAGTGTGCGGCACCGCTCCGGAATTCGATCTCGCGGGCAAGAATGACGTGCGGCAATGCCGCCGCGATACGCGGATCGTCGCGTCGGCGCAGGCCGATCTGGTGGTCGCCAGCGCGTCGCGCGACCAGCTGATCCAGGTCAGCTCGATCCGCAACTGACCGGCGGACCCAAGTTGCAGGGCCCGTCAAAGCCGGGGCCATGATTCGGGCACGATCATGGTCCCGGCTTGCTATTTGGATTGATTGCCGCCCGAAGGTCGGAAGCTCCTTTCGTGACGAAGCGACGGCTTGGGACGAAACGCGGACGTTCAGGAGGCAACCGGCTCATCGTCCGAGCGGCCAGACCGTCCGTGACGCAGGGCCTGCCGAACCGCCGCTCTAATCTGGACGCGGAGGTAATCCGCACGATGATCTTCAGGCGCCGATAGTCCCATAGTCACGATCTTCTCGACCGTGTTGTCTTCCCATTCGGCATAGGTCCAATGATCGCTGCTCATGGGGCATTGTCGCCTTCCCCGCCAATTTTCGCAAGCGGTCGAAACTCGCTGCCGCAAAAGCGGCTCGGCCTCACCCGCGCGCGTCGAACGCCATCCGCGCCCTCGCCACCTTTTCCAGATTGGCTTCGGCCCAGACCCATACGCCGCAAAAGGCTTCGCCCAGACTGTGCCCCAGGTCGGTGAGGCAATATTCGACCTTTGGCGGGACGACCGGGTACACCGTGCGCACCACAAGGCCGTCGCGTTCCATCTGGCGCAGCGTCTGCGTCAGCATCTTCTGGCTGATGCCGGGAACCCGCCGCGACAATATGGTGAAGCGGCAGGTTCCGTGATCCTCCAACGCCTCGAGAACGAGTAAGGTCCATTTGTCGGCGACTCGGCCGATGAGTTCGTTGACGAGCGTTTCGACGCGCGGGTCGACCGGCGCATGTGGATCAAAGGCGATTTTTTCGGGTGCGGGCATGGCGGAAAATCCAAATCTCTCTTTTGGGTAACTATGGCACTTTTGGGTGTCTACTTTCTTTTGGAGAGTATAGGGATATTTTGGCCTTCTCACCACCCCTCAAGGAGGCCATCATGAAGACCATAGGCAACACCATCCTCGTCACCGGCGGGGGTTCGGGCATCGGCCTTGCGCTCGCGCAGCGCTGGCACGACGCGGGCAACAGCGTCATCGTCACCGGACGCAGTACCGAGAAACTCGCAGCGGCCATCGCGGGACGGCCGAACATGTCGGCGGTGTCGCTCGACGTTACCGATGCCGGAGCGATCGCCGCCTTTGCGAAGGAGATCGTCGCAAAATTTCCGGGCCTCAATGTGCTGGTCAACAATGCCGGCATCATGAACGCCGAAGATGCGAGCGCGAAGCGCGACCTGGCGCAGGCGGAGGCGACGGTCGTGACCAACATCCTCGGGCCGATCCGGCTGATCGACGCGCTCGTCGATCATCTGGCAGCGCAAGCGGACAGTGCGATCGTCAATGTGACGTCGGGGCTGGCGTTCGTGCCCTTTCCCAAGGCGCCGACCTATTCGGCCACGAAAGCGGCGATCCACAGCTACTCGGTCGCGCTGCGCATCCAGCTCGCGGGCAAGGTCGAGGTAATCGAACTCGCCCCGCCCGCAGTGCGGACCGACCTGACCCCCGGGCAATCGACACGCGAAGGCTATATGCCGCTGGGCGACTTCGCCGACGAGGTGATGGCGCTATTCGCGGTGGAGCCGACACCCGAGGAAATATTGGTGCAGAATGTCCTGCCGCTGCGCAATGCCGAAGCGAACGGGTCGGTGCCGCAGGTGTTGGCGATGCTGGCGTCGCTGTAACGTTCGCGCGCGCGCGCCCAAAAAGACGGAGCGTCCTTTTCTCGCCGCCACTGGCAAAAGCGCGCCCGTCTTTCTGACCCGGATATGCATGTCGATGGCCGGATTCGCCTATCTTTTGGCCGGTCGGTGAAATGACACAAGCAGCCACCTAAGCTACTGCTTTTGAATGGTATAAGGAATGCCTATCAAGAGCAGAAGGATTGGACGATGCAGATCGACGCTCGCGGATTTCCACTTGTCCGGATGAATTTCGCCCGCACAGGAGAGGCGATCGACGATATGCTGGCGCAATTCTCGCGATTGCTGATGTTGCGGGAGGATTTTGTTTTTCTCGGTGAAGGCGGGGATTTCGAAGATGGTTCGGACGATGACATCGCCGGTCGCAAACGCGCGGCGCTCTGGATCAAGAAAAATCGCAGCGCGGTGAAGCGTCTGGTCAAGGCGCTGATCTATATCGAACCGAATGAAGAGAAGCGCGCCGCCGGTAATGATTTCGCGGGGATATTCGAAAAATTCTGGGGGTACCCCATGCTCATGGTCTCCAGCGACGACGAGGCGCAGGCCGTCGCTAACCTGATGCTTCCCGATCGATGGCGATAGCGGGCACCCCTTCCTTCCGCAGGCAGGATCGAGGCCTGCATCGATCGGGTGCGCCGGCGGGACAGGTTACGGCCTTGCCCGATTCGAGACATCTCGACCGGATCGATCGCGCAACGGTCGTGACAGAGTTCAGAACGGCGTCCGGCATCTGGCAGGTATCGGACCATGCGCATCGCAAGGCGCAGCTATTATTTACAACAGCCGGTGTCGTCACGATGGAAACGGCGGCGGGTATCTGGGCCGTGCCGCCGCAACGCGCGCTATGGATTCCCGGCGGGATGCCTCACAAGGCGCATGGGTCTGGCTCGACGCACGGCTTTGCCCTCCTCGTCGAACCAGATGCAGCGCCCGGCCTGCCGACCGCCTGCTCTGCCCTGGCGGTTTCACCGCTGATGCAGGCATTGCTGGAGCGCGCGGCGACCATAGCAATCGAATATCCTGAAAATAGCGCCGAAGCGCGATTGATGGCCGTGCTGCTCGACGAACTGATCGCTGCTCCGCTCGCGGAATTTTGCCTGCCCATGCCACGCGATCACCGGTTGCGCCTGATCGCAGACCATCTGCTGACATGCCCCTCCGAACTGACACGGCTGGCCGAATGGGCACACCGGATCGGCATGAGCGAACGCAGTATGACGCGGCTCTTTCAGTCGGAGACCGGGCTGAGCATCGGGCAATGGCGCCGGCGGATGCATGTGGTTCTGGCCGTGCAACGTTTGGGCGCCGGCCAATCGATACAAGCTGTCGCATTTGACTTGGGCTATGACACCACAGGGGGATTTGCGATGATGTTCCGCAAGGCGACGGGCGCGCCACCCGGGCAGTTTGTGGCGGAACGCGCGGCGGCTTTCGCCGGAGGCGCGGGCTTTGCGTTGCGCTGACACGCCTTCCCCCCTATATGGCCGGCCATCATGCAGATTCCCGGCCATATCGACCCCGTCACGACGGGCACCGTTCCCTTGCGCGGCGGCAACCGCATCGACCTTGTCGGGCTGACGCGCGACGCGATCGGCGGGGTGCTGGTCGAGGCGGGGCTCGACACCAAGGGCGCGAAGCTGCGCGCCAAGCAGATCTGGCACTGGATGTATCACCGCGGCGTCACCGATTTCGAGGCGATGACCGATATCGCCAAGACGATGCGCCCGTGGCTGACCGACCGCTTCATCATCGGCCGCCCGACGGTGCGCGAGGCGCAGGTGTCGAGCGACGGCACGCGCAAATGGCTGCTCGCCGCCGCCGACGGCCAGGAATATGAAATGGTCTTCATCCCCGACGCCGATCGGGGAACCTTGTGCGTGTCGAGCCAGGTCGGCTGCACGCTCAACTGCCGTTTCTGCCACACCGGCACGATGCGCCTCGTCCGCAATCTCGCCGCAGGCGAGATCGTCGGGCAGGTGATGCTGGCGCGCGACGAACTCGGCGAATGGCCCAAGGGCACGATGGCGGGCTTCGGCCCCGATCCCGAGGACGGCGATGACGAAGATGAAGGCGGCAACTACACCGCCGACGGCCGCATCCTGACCAACATCGTGATGATGGGCATGGGCGAGCCGCTGTATAATTTCGACGAGGTCAAGGGCGCGCTCAAGATCGTTATGGACGGCGACGGCCTTGCGCTGTCGCGGCGCCGGATCACGCTGTCGACCAGCGGCGTCGTGCCGATGATGGCGCGCGCGGGCGAAGAGATTGGCGTCAACCTCGCGGTCTCGCTCCACGCGGTGTCGAAGGAAATCCGCGACGAGATCGTCCCGCTCAACCGCAAATATGGTATCGAGGAATTGCTGAAAGCGTGCGCCGATTATCCAGGTGCCGGCAATTCGCGGCGCATCACCTTCGAATATGTGATGTTGAAGGACAAGAATGACAGCGACGACGACGCGCGCGAGCTCGTCCGGCTGATCCGCGAATATGGCCTGCACGCAAAGGTCAATCTGATCCCCTTCAACCCCTGGCCCGGCGCAATGTACGAATGTTCGACCCCCGAGCGGGTGCGCGCGTTCAGCAACCTGATTTTCAAGGCCGGGATTTCGGCGCCGGTGCGCACCCCGCGCGGGCGCGACATCATGGCCGCGTGCGGGCAATTGAAGAGCGCGGCGACCAAGCCGACGCGCGCCGAACTCGACCGCATCGCCGAGGAAAAACAGGCCGCGCTCGGCTAAAACGCGGCATCGCGCCGCTCGACCGGCCGCCCGTCATCGACAAATAGCCGCACTTACCCGCCAATCTGGCGGGATTGCGGATGCATAGCTATTCTATACTGTGTGGTAAAAATAACACAGGTAAGAAAATTGTCACATTCTGAACGATCCATTCATTGCAGCGACAGCCGCAATCGCCATTTACGGCGTGGACCGCGACCCAAAGGGCGTGGCCGATAAAAAGCAGAAGGAAAATAACATGAAGAAATTCGCAGTTGCAGCCGCTCTCCTGACGGCCATCGTTGCAACCCCCGCCATGGCAGCTGACGGTGAAGGCCGCGTCGAAGTACGCGGCGGTTATGTCACCGGCAGCGGCCTTGACGACGCCACGCTTGGCGCGGCGGCTGGCTATGATTTCAACCTCGGCTCGAGCGCATTTGCGGGTGTCGAAATCGCAGGCGACAAGGTCCTCGTCGACGGCGCCAAGGTCCAGTTCTCGTCGGGCGCCCGCGCCGGTGCCAAGGTTGGCGCCAACGGCAAGGCCTATGTGAACGCCGGCTACACCTTCGGCCAGATCGACGATCCGTATGTCGGTGCCGGCTATCAGCACAAGCTGGGCCAGAACCTGTACGCCAAGGCCGAATATCGCCACCAGTTCATCGAGAACTTCAGCGACTTCGACACCTTCGCAGTCGGCCTCGGCTTCGCTTTCTGATCTTTCGGACCAGCGAAAACGAAAAGAGAGGGGCGGCCTGCGGGTCGCCCCTTTTCATTTGTGCGGCATCCGGCCACGGTGCGCCGGTGACGGCATGGGTATATATCGGCGCGGCGCTGGCCGAAATCGCGGGCTGCTTCGCTTTCTGGGCGTGGCTGCGGCTGGATAAGCCGGTGTGGTGGATCGCTCCCGGCATGGCGTCGCTGGCGTTGTTCGCCTATTTGCTCACGCTCGTCGACGCCGAGCATGCCGGACGCACTTATGCTGCCTATGGCGGCGTCTATATCGTGTCGGCGCTGATCTGGCTGTGGGCAGTCGAGGGGGCGAAGCCCGATCGCTGGGATCTGATCGGCGCCGCTGTGTGCCTCGGCGGCGCAGCAATCATCCTGTTCGGCCCGCGCGGGACCTAGCCCGCGTTCGGCAGCGCCTGTTCGACCAGCGGCGCCAATCCCTCTGCCACGACCTTCACCCCCTTCGCATTGGGATGCATATTGTCGCTCAGCATCAGCGATTTGTCGGTGACGACATTGTCGAGGATAAACGGGTAGAAGCTCACCTCATATTTGCTCGCGAGTTCGGGATAGATGGGGTTGAACTTTTTCGCATAGTCGCTGCCCATGTTGGGCGCCGCCATCATGCCGGTGAGCAGCACCGGGATCTCGCGCTTTTTCAGTTCGGCGAGCATGGCGTCGAGATTGGCGCGCGTCTGGTCGGGGCCGATCCCGCGCAGCATGTCGTTGCCGCCGAGCCCGAGAACGACGAGCGCGGGCTTCGCCTTCGCATTGTCGAGCACATAGGTCAGGCGCTGCCGCCCTGCGGCGGTGGTGTCGCCCGAGACACCCGCATTCTGGACGCGCGCGACGACGCCGTCGTCGGTGAGCGCAGCCTGCAATTGCGGCGACAATCCCTCCTTCGGGCCGAGCTGATAGCCGGCGTAGAGACTGTCGCCGAAGGCGATGACGAGCGGCGCGTCGGCGGGGATCGCGGGCACTGCTTTCGCCGCGACCTTGTCACTGGTCGAAGCCGACGGGTTTTCCGCCGATCCGCACGCGGCAAGCGGTTGGCAAAGCGCAATCGCGCAACCATATATCGACAAAGAGCGCCATCCGGCCGTTCTCATTTCAAAGGGTCCCTTCTTGACCGATGCGCCTCGACCTTCGCCAGACCTGGCGATCGCCGCCCATAATGTGACGCTCACGCTCGGAAGCGACAAGGCCCCTGTCGAAATATTGCGCGGCGTCGACCTGGAAGTGCCCGCGGGTGCCTCGGTCGCGCTGCTCGGGCCGTCGGGATCGGGAAAAAGCTCGCTGATGGCGGTGCTCGCCGGGCTCGAACGCGCCAATGGCGGCAGCATTCGTGTCGCAGGGCTCGATTTCACCACGATGGACGAGGACGATCTCGCAAGGGCGCGCCGCGGACGCATCGGCATCGTGCTTCAGGCCTTCCACCTGCTGCCGACGATGACGGCGCTGGAAAATGTCGCGGTGCCGCTGGAACTGGCGGGCATGGCCGATCCGTTCGGGCGCGCGGCTGCCGAACTCGAAGCCGTCGGACTCGGCCACCGCCTGACGCATTATCCCGCGCAGCTGTCGGGCGGCGAGCAACAGCGCGTCGCGATTGCGCGCGCGATGGCAGGCTCACCGGCGATCATCTTTGCCGACGAGCCAACGGGCAATCTCGACACCGCAACCGGACAGGCGATCATCGAACTGATCTTTGCGCGCCGCGCCGCGCTGGGCGCGACTCTGCTCATCATCACCCACGACCCCGAACTCGCCGAGCATTGCGATCGCGTCGTCGTGATGCACGACGGGAAAATCGAAGAGCGGGCGGCGTGAGTTTTCCCCAATTCCGTTCGCATCGAGCCCTTCGACTGCCTTGGCAGGCGCTCAGGATAAACTTCGGCCTTCGGCCGAAGTCGAGATGCCCGTCGGCCTTGCGCTGCTCCGATGGGTGTCTCGACTTCGCTCGACACGAACGGGTGGCGGAGGTTTTGCTCTGATGCTGCCGCTCGCCACGCTTTGGCGGATCGCGCGCCGCGACCTCGCGGCGCGCATCCGTGGTCTGCGCCTCCTCGCGATCTGCCTGTTCCTTGGGGTTGCGACGCTGGCGGCGATTGGCAGCCTGACGCGCGGCATCACGTCCGAGCTGGAAGTGCGCGGGCAGACGATCCTCGGCGGCGACGTCGAATTCAGCCTGCCGCAGCGCGAAGCGACTCCTGCGGAAATGGCCGGTTTTCGCCGCGTCGGCACGCCCTCGGCGACCGTGCGGCTGCGCGCGATGGCGAACGATCCCGACGGCGAGGCGTTGCTGTCCGAGCTGAAGGCGGTCGACGGCGCCTATCCGCTCTATGGCATAATGCGGCTGGAGAGCGGCGTGCGCAAAGGGCCGCCGCCGCCGGGCGGCATCTGGATCGGCAAGGACCTCGTCTCGCGATTGGGCCTGAAGGTCGGCGAACGCGTGAAGTTCGGCGAGACGAGCTTCCTGATCGACGGCGTGATCGCCGAGGAACCAGACCGTCTGGGCGAGGGCTTCACGCTCGGCCCGGTTGCTATCATCGGGCTGGCCGACTTGCCCGCGACGCAGTTGATCCAGCCGGGCAGCCTGTACGAGAGCAAATATCGCGTCCGCCTGCCGGGCAGCGCGAACCCCGAAGCGGTCGGCAAGGCGCTGACAACCGAATTCCCCGACGCCGGCTGGGACGTCACCGACAGCAGCAACGGCGCGCCGGGAACGCGGCGCTTCATCGAGCGCATGGGCCAGTTCCTGTCGCTCGTCGGCCTCGCCGCGCTGGTGATCGCCGGGATCGGCGTCGGCAACGGCGTCGCGAGCTATCTTGCGGGCAAGCGCCCCGGGCTTGCGACGCTGAAAGTGCTCGGCGCCGATAGCGGCACGGTGGCGCGCATTTACGGGCTTCAGATCCTTGCGGTCGCGGCAGTGTCGATCGTCGCGGGGCTGATCGTCGGCGCGCTCGCGCCCGCGATCATCGGTGCGATTGCGGGCGATGTGCTGCCGGTCAAACCCGGCGTTGCCATCTATCCGCTGCCGCTCGCGGTGAGCGCGGCCTATGGCCTGCTGATCGCGATCGCCTTTGCCCTGCCCCCGCTCGCGGCGACGCGGCATGTTCCCGCTGCGGGCCTTTACCGCGCGACGGTGAGCGGTGCGGCGCGGATCGACCGGCCGACGGTGATCGCCGTCGCCGCGGCGCTGGCCGCGATTATTGCGCTGGCAGTCGGCACCGCGCGCGAGCCGCTGTTCGCATTGGGTTTCATCGGCGCTGCGATCGGGCTGCTGCTCATCCTCGTCGGGCTCGGCTGGCTGGTCCGCCGTACCGCGAGCCGCCTGCCGCGGCCGAAACGTCCGCTGTTCCGCCTCGCACTCGCGAACCTGCACCGCCCCGGTGCCGCGACGGGCGCGCTCGTGGTGGCGCTCGGGCTGGGGCTCACGCTGTTCGTGACGCTCGCGGCGATCCAGACGAGCATCACCGCCGAAATCCGCTCGACCGTACCGCAGCGCGCGCCGAGCTTCTTCGTGCTCGACGTGCCGCGTACCGAGACCGCGCGTTTCCGGACGATGGTGACGGGAGCCGACCCCAAGGCCGAAATCAATATGATCCCCGCGCTGCGCGGCAGCGTCACCGAATTCGCCGGACAGCGCGTCGACGCGCTTGCCGAACTGCCCGAAGGGGCATGGGTGCTGCGCGGCGACCGTGGGCTGACCTACAGCCCCGTTCTGCCCAACGGCAGCGAACTCGTCGGCGGAAAATGGTGGGCGGCCGATTACAAGGGGCCGCCGCTGGTCAGCGTCGAGCAGGATGTCGCGACGTCGCTCGGGCTCAAGCTGGGCGACACGCTGTCGGTCAATGTGCTGGGGGTCGAGGTGCAGGCAAAGGTCGCGTCGTTCCGCACCGTGAATTGGGACAATTTCGGGCTCAACTATGTGCTCGTTTTTTCGCCCGGCACTTTCGACGCGGCGCCGCACAATATGGTCGCGACGGTGGCGGTTGGCCCCGAGGCCGAAACCGCGCTATCGCGCAGCATCCCGCGCGCCTTTCCGTCGGCCTCGCTGATCGCGGTGCGCGATGTGGTGTCGCAGGTCACGACCTTGCTCACGCAGATGAGCCAGGCAATTGCGGCGGCGGCGAGCATTGCGATCCTTGCCGGCATCGCGGTGCTGATCGGTGCAATTGCGGCGAGCCGCGAGCGGCGCGTTTACGACAGCGTGATCCTGAAGCTGCTCGGCGCGACGCGCGGGCAGATCCTCGGCGCGCAGGGTATGGAATATGCGGTGCTCGCGGGCATCCTCGCGGTGCTCGCGCTTGGGCTGGGGCTTGCGGGCGCGTGGTATGTCGTGACGCAGCTGTTCGACTTCACCTTTGCGCCCGACCCGTTCATCGTCGGCGCCACGCTGCTGGGCGGCGCGGGGCTGTCGTTCCTGATCGGGATCGCGGGGAGTTGGCCCTTGCTGTCGGCAAAGCCGGCACAGGCGCTGCGCAGCCTCTAACCCATATCCGTTCGTGTCGAGCGAAGTCGAGACACCCAGAAGGCGTGCACCAACGAGGGGCATCTCGACTTCGGCCGAAGGCCGAAGTTTATCCTGAGCGCCTGCCAAGGCAGTCGAAGGGCTCGATGCGAACGGAAGTAAAAGTTAGGTCAGGAGGCGGAGCAGCGCCGACATCCCGGCGACGCCGAGCACGGCGGCGACAATGCCGCGCCACACGGGCACGGGGACGCGGCCGAACAGCCGGGTCCCGACATGGTCACCGATCACCATGGGCACGAAGAGCAGCAGCGACAGGGTGAAGAGTTTCATCGCCGCAAGGCCAAGCCAGAGCGAGGCGAGCGTCCCCGCAATCGCGGTGGCGAAAAAGACGAGCATCATCGACGCACGCGCAACGCCGGGTTCGATCCGCTGGCGCAGGTAAAAGGGCACGACGGGCGGGCCGGGCATCGCGGCAAAGCCGGTGAGGATACCCGACGCAATCCCGGTCAGACCGATCGAGACGCGCCCCGGCCGGTGGCCGTCGGGGTGCTGCGGCATCAGGATCAGCAGGAAGGCGGCGATGGCGATCACCGCGATCAGCAGCCGCGCGACGTCGGGGGTTACCGCCTTCAGCGCGATCATGCCGATCGGCGTCGCGAGCATCGCGAGCAGGCCGATCGGCACCGCAGTGCGGCGGTCGGCGCCCGCTGCGATCCGCCCGAAACCGACCGGACCGATCAATAGCTGCAGCAAGATGCCGAGCACCACCGCCTCGCCCGGCGGCATGATCAGGCCGAGCAAGGGCACGAGGATGATCGCCATGCCGAAGCCAGTGAGGCCGCGCACGAAGGCGGCGCCAAAGGTCATCGCCGCGGCCCCCGCGAAAGTCAGCGGAGCGATACCGACGAGGTGCGACAGGTCGTTCAAGCGGCGTGCGCCACAACTGGCGTGCGGAAGGCGGGTCGGAAGGGCAGCACTTGTTTCCCCGGCAGCGGATCGGTCGGCCCGGCCGATACCCCACGAATGCCGGGGCGGCTAGCCCTCGCCGCTCAGGTCAGCGGCCAGAGTTTGCCGACCGGCCGTTCGAGCACCTGCGCGGCGATGCTGTGCAATCGCTGCGGGGCGAGACGCCCTGTGCTTGCCGCCTGCCCCAGCCAGGTTTCGATCGATCCGCCGGTGTCGATCCATTTGTCCTGCCGGAGCATCCCGTAAAAAGCACCTGCGAGGACATGGATGCCGTCGTCCGATTTGCGCCAGCGGTCGGCGGGATTGCGCGCGACCCCCAGTGCCTCGGCGATCAGCTGATCGAGCGCCTGCGCAAGGTCCTCGTTCAACAGGCCGTCGAGCGTCGTATAGCCCCATTTGGGGTCATGTTCGCTGACGACGCGCGGGATCAGCGGGTCTTTCGCGAGGATGGCGAGGGTCGCCTTTGCGGCGGCGCCGTCCATCGGCACCGGCGGGTGGAGCATTTCATGCGCGGCGTTGCGCACGGTGATCGCAGTGTTCCAGTCGGCCGCCTGCAAAAAGGTCTGGCCCTGCACCTTGATGCCGTGCGGCTTGCAAAATTGCAGCAGAACCACCTCGACTTCGGGGTCGAACGTCCGGCCGGTCAGCTTTTCGTGAAGACGGATCACATCATAGGCACCGAGGTCGGCCTGAAGCTGCGCGATGCGGCCTTCGAGCGCCGCTATGCGTTCGGTACGGAACGCAGCGAAACCGGCGTTCTGCATCGCTTCGAGTACCGCCTTGACGCGCGGGGCATGGCCGGCGAACCAGCCCCAGTCCTTTTCGTTCCAGTTGCTGCTCGCGCGATAGGCGGGAAGCAGGCGCGTCTCGGGCGCCGCGGCCGCAGCGATCAGCGCGGCAAGGCTGGTGTCGTCGCCGCCCGAGAAGATGAGCGACAAGACCGGCCCGAGCAGCCCGAAACCCGCTTCGCTGGCCTCGCGCGACAAGGCGGGAATCTCGGCGCGAACCGCGGCCGGAAGGCGCGGCGCGAAGGCGTCGGCATCGGTCTGGTAATAGGGCAGATAGAGCTCTCCCCCGGCTAGCGGCCCGAGAAAGGCGAGCGCGTCGAACCCTTCGGACCCACGCACTTTCCATTGCGTGCGCATCGGCGGGCGCGGGCCTTGCGCCAGGGCGACAGAGGGAGCAGCGAGGGCGAAGGTGCCGAGCGAGGCGGCAGCAAGAAAAAGACGGCGATCCATGACCCGGGTCTAGCGCGGATCGGTGCCCCCGGCTTGAACGGACTTTGCCCGGTGCAGGATTGGCGGAAGGCCGGTCAGCGCGGTGATCGACCGCGTCAGATGCGCCTGATCGGCAAACCCCTGATCGGCGGCAAGATCGGCGAAACTGCCGTGCCAGCTGTCGAGCGCGAAGAGCGCACGCCGCGTGCGTGCCTCCAGCCGGAAGCGCTTGGGACTGACGCCATAGGCGCGGGCAAAGCCGCGGCTGACCGACGCCGGGTTGATCGCCATCCGGCGCGCCCATGGCTCGAGCGCGATGTCGGGATCGGTACGCAGCGCGGCGGCGAGCAGGTCAGGCCAGTCGTCGCGCTGCGCAGCGCCGGGCCGGAAATATTCGCAGACATATTCGGCGGCGGCCAACGGGTCGCGCTCGGCAAGCCGCGCGGCGATGTCGGGATCGGAAAGGCTGCCCGCGCCGATAGGCAATTGCCCCATTGCCGGGAGGTTGAGCACGCGCGCGCCACGTGCGCCGAACCGGTCGAGGTGCGCCGTCCAGCGGCCGTGTATCACAACCGTTCCGGGGAGCGCCGCAAAGCGCCCCTCGTCGCCCGCCTCCTCATACCCGCCGTCAAGGACCAGCGCGATATAGCCATCGGCATGGCGATGGCGTGGCAGGCATTCGCCCGCTTGATGCCGGCCGATGTCGCCCGGGCCGTTCATCGTGCCGGATCCGGGCCCAATGTCACGACCCACGCATCGGGCGGCGTGTTGAAACGGATTGGCAGGAGGCTCGTCCCGAGCCCCGCGCCGACGAACACGCGCTGGGCGCCGTCGCGAATGTCGCCGCAGGCAAAGCGGTCGCCGTAGCGCGAAACATAGCTGAGTGCGCCGATGAACGGGAAGCGGATCTGGCCACAATGCGTGTGGCCGGCGAAAATTGCCGCCACCGACGGTTTCACCGCGGGGACGATATCGGGACTGTGCGTCAGGATCAGCGGCACGCCTGGACCGAGCCGGTCCATCGCGGCGAGCGTCGCGAGCACATCGTCGTGCCCCGAATAATCGTCATCGACCCCGCCAATGACGAGCGGGCCGAGCTTGATCGCCTCGTTCTGGAGCACGCGAAGTCCGCGTCTTTCCAGCTCACCGCGCAGCGCATCGGGTTTGAACCAATGATCGTGATTGCCGGGCGCGACGACAACGCCGAGCGGCGCACGAAGGCCGCCGAGCGGTGCCACCACTTCCGCCGCCGTGTAGAGATGCGTCGCGCTGCGCTTTTCGCTGACGAGGTCGCCCGCGATCAGCACAAGGTCAGGCTTCAGCCGGTTGAGGTCGCCGACGATCCGCACCAGCCGCGCGGGCGGCATGTCGGGACCCGCGACGTGAATGTCCGACAACAACAGGATCTTCAGCGGTGGCTGACCCACCGGCCAGTCGGCAACCGCGACCGTCGCGGTGCGGATCAGCGGGTCGCGCGTCGCGTTCCAATAGCCCCTGGCGAGAAGCGCCGCGCCGATGAACGCCAGCAACGAAAGCCAGCGCAGCCACCGGCGCGGGCGACGCTTCTCCGCCGCGATCAATCGCGAAGATCCGGCGGGGTCGCCTCACCCTTCAGCATCGCGATGGCTTCGGCGAGCGGCATGATGCGCTGGCCGTCCTGCCCGAGCGTGCGGATCGCGACGGTGCCTTCTTCGGCTTCGCGATTGCCTACGACCAGCAGATACGGAACCTTGGCAAGGCTGTGTTCGCGGACCTTGTAGTTGATCTTCTCGTTGCGGACGTCGCTTTCCACGCGGATGCCCGCCGCGGTAAGCTGCGCCACCGCGTCCTTGGCGTATGCGTCGGCGTCGCTGACGATCGTCGCGACGACCGCCTGCACGGGCGCAAGCCAGGTCGGGAAGCGGCCGGCGAAATGCTCGATCAATATGCCGATGAAGCGCTCGTACGTGCCGAGGATCGCGCGGTGGAGCATCACCGGGCGATGCCGCTCGCCATCCTCGCCGATATACGACGCATCGAGGCGCTCGGGCATCACGCGGTCGGACTGGATCGTCCCGCACTGCCACGTCCGGCCGATCGCGTCGGTCAGGTGGAATTCGAGCTTGGGCGCATAGAAGGCGCCCTCGCCCGGCAGTTCTTCCCAGCCATAATCGTCGTTCGCCATGCCGGCGCGCTCGACGGCTTCGCGAAGCTCGGCCTCGGCCTTGTCCCACATCTCTTCGGTGCCGAAGCGCATGTCGGGGCGCAGCGCGAGCTTCACCGCATATTTCTCGAAGCCGAGCTGTTTGTAGACGCGATCGAGCAGCGCGCAGAAATCGCGCACTTCGTCGACGATCTGGTCTTCGCGGCAGAAGATATGGCCGTCGTCCTGTGTGAACTGGCGCACGCGCATGATGCCGTGCAGCGCGCCGTGCGGCTCGTTGCGGTGGCAACAGCCCATTTCGGCCATGCGCAGCGGCAGGTCGCGATACGACTTCATGCCCTGACGGAAGATCAGGACGTGCGCGGGGCAGTTCATCGGCTTGAGCGCCATCCACTCGGCGTCGTCGGAGACGATCGGACCTTCGTCTTCGATATTCGGGACCTCGTCGGGGATCACGAACATATTCTCGCGATATTTGCCCCAGTGACCCGATTGCTCCCACTGCTTGGCGTCCATCACCTGCGGGGTCTTGACCTCCTGATAGCCCGAGCCGTCGATCGCGCGGCGCATATAGGCCTCGAGCTCGCGGTAGATGCGGTAACCCTTCGGGTGCCAGAAGACGCTGCCGTGCGCCTCTTCCTGCAGGTGGAACAGGTCCATCTCGCGGCCGATCTTGCGGTGGTCGCGCTTCGCGGCCTCTTCGAGGCGGACGAGATGCTCATTGAGCTGCTTCTTGTTGAGCCAGCCGGTGCCGTAAATGCGGCTGAGCTGGGCATTCTTCTGGTCGCCGCGCCAATAGGCGCCCGAAACGCGCGTCAGCTTGAACGCGGCGGGGTCGAGCTTGCCCGTCGAGGCCAAATGCGGCCCGCGGCACATGTCCATCCAGCCGTCGCCCGAGCGATAGACGGTGAGTTCCTCGCCCTCTGGCAGTTCGACCGCCCATTCGGCCTTGAAGCTCTCGCCCTCGGCCGCCCATTTGGCGATCAGCTTGTCGCGCTCCCACACTTCGCGCGTCAGCGGCAGATCGGCGGCGATGATGCGGCGCATCTCCTCCTCGATCAGCGGAAGTTCGTCGTCGCGGAACGGGCCATGCTCGGCGGTCGGCGCGAAGTCGTAATAGAAGCCGTCGCCCGTCGACGGGCCGAAGGTGATCTGCGTGCCCGGAAACAGGTTCTGCACCGCTTCGGCCAGCACATGCGCATAGTCGTGGCGGAAGAGTTCGAGCGCGTCGGCCTCGTCGCGGCTCGTCACCAGCGACAGGTTCGTGTCTTCCTCGAGCGGGCGCATGATGTCGCGCAGCTCGCCGTCGATCTTCGCGGCGAGCGCGGCCTTGGCGAGGCCGGGTCCGATGTCCGCCGCGATCTGCAGCGCGGTAGTGCCGCGCACGACTTCACGGGCAGAGCCATCGGGAAGGGTGACACGGATCATTTCGGACATCGAAAATACAGCCTTTCTGGGCAAAATTGCCGCGCCCCTTTGCCAGCATGCGATATGGGCGGCAAGGGGCCGATTCACAACAAGCCTTGTAATGATACAATGTATCCTTATCTCGCGAGCACGCCCTCCCGCGAAAGAAACCCCATGTGCCTCCCCGCCGCGCGCCCGCGCCTTGCCGACCTGACGGGGATTGCCCTGTCGTTCACCTGCCTGATCCATTGCCTCGCGCTGCCGCTGCTCCTTCTGCTCGCCCCGGCGCTCAGCCGCTGGATCGTGCTGCCCGAGGGGGTTCATGCGGCGATCCTGCTGCTCGCCTTGCCCGCGGCGGCGATCGCGATGCGCGATGGGTGGCGGCGGCATCGGCGCCTGACGCCGGGCCTGCTCGCGGTCGTCGGGCTTGGCTTACTAGCGACAGGTCTCGCGGCGCACGAAGGC
Organism: Sphingopyxis sp. GW821-FHT10B01; assembly: GCF_059415685.1. NCBI lineage: Bacteria > Pseudomonadati > Pseudomonadota > Alphaproteobacteria > Sphingomonadales > Sphingopyxidaceae > Sphingopyxis > Sphingopyxis sp. GW821-FHT10B01. Next base: position 235,885 of record NZ_JBWKNS010000003.1, read on the forward strand.
TGGTTCGCGGTTGCCGGCCCCGAGGCCGCAGACAGGTTGCTGACATCGGCCGGCGCGCTCACCCTCGCCGCCGCGCACCTCGTCAACTGGCGCTGGCGTCACCGCGGCGGCGGGCATAAGCTGGGGGCATGACCGACGCCCCGCCCCACAGCATCGCCGCGATCCTGCCCTGCACCGACCTCGACGCCAGTACCGCTTTCTATGAAAAGCTCGGCCTGTCGGTCGTCAGCGATCATGGCAGCTATCGGTTGCTCGAAGACGGTAAAGGCTGGCAATTGCATCTGACGAACGAGTCGCCCGAGGGGTGGCTGGTGCCGGGGCAAAATCCCTTCGGCCTGTACCTCTATACCGAACGCGTCACAGAACTGGCGGAGCGAGTACGCGACGATATTCTCGAACGCGAGAAGGCGCCGACGCACAAGCCGTGGGGCATGTATGAGTTCGCACTGTCGGACCCCGACGAGACGCTGGTGCGCATCGGCTGGCCGAGCCGGCTGGTGGGTTGAGCGCCCTCCTTTGAATGGGAAGCTTGTCGTTATGCATAGCTTCCTTGACAAATTGCGAGCAGATAGGTAAATTGTGCTTGTCATTTTATGGAGCACCCTTGACATGTCGACCTATAAGAGCCCCGCTATCCGACGCTACACGATCCGCCTCGCGGTGCTGATGAGCCTCTATGCCCTCCTGATCTTTGCCGCGGGCTGGACCTTCCGGCATAGCGAGATTGCAGGGCTTCCAGCCTACGCGCTGGCGATCGCGCCGGCGCTGCCGATCATCGGCGTGTTCTGGGCCGTGATGCGCCTGCTGGTCGAAGAGAGCGATGAATTCATCCGGATGCTGCACGTCCGGCAGTGCCTGTTCGCTACGGGCTTTTGCCTGATGGTGATGACAATCTGGGAGTTTCTGCAGAATTACGGCCTCGTGCCGGCCGGGAACGGCGGCTTCGGCGCAGCCTTTTTCTGGTTTATCGGCCTCGGGCTGGGTGCGGTTTATAACCGGATCACGATAGGCGCGATCGGCACCCAAGCGTGAAAAACCGCCTGAAGGTGCTGCGTGCCGAACGCGACTGGAGCCAGAGCGATCTTGCCGATCATTTGCAGGTGTCGCGCCAGTCGGTCAATGCGATCGAAACAGGGAAATATGACCCGTCGCTGCCGCTCGCCTTTCGCATCGCCGACGTCTTTGGCCTGCCGATCGAAGACATATTCCTGCGCGAGGGATAATCGGACGGATCGGCGCGCCACCCTTGCGGCAGAGAGCCTCTCCCGCTACGGCGACGGCCAGCCGGAAAGGAGCCTTCCCCATGTTCAAGCGCCTGTTCGTCGACCACCCGAAGAGCGTCGATGAGAATTACGTCGAGCATTTCGGCGTCGCGTCGAAATTCGGCGTCACGATGATCTATGGCGGGGTCTGCGCGCTGATCCACGCGATCGTCCCCGGCTGGTGCATCACCACGGGCAGCGACACGATCCAGCGGCTCAACCATATCATGGTCGAAAAGCGGCGCGCCAAGGGGCAGGCCATGATGCAGATGAGCACGATCGACTGGGTCATCTGATCCGCGTGCGTTTCGTCCACGCACTATATTCACCGTTCACATCGAGCGAAGTCGAGATGCCCCTCGGCTTGGCGCCCGCGCGATGGGTGTCTCGACTTCGCTCGACACGAACGGAATTGATTGGACAGCTTCATGGCTGATCCCGCGCCCCCCGATTATCTCGACCGCACGGGCCGCCCGCGGCTCGCCTATCGTCATACACCCGGCACTGGCCCGACGATCGTTTTCCTGCCGGGCTATATGTCCGACATGGCGGGAGGCAAGGCGACCGCGCTGTTCGACTGGGCGGCGGCCGAGGGCCATGCGTGCCTGCTGCTCGATTATGCCGGATGCGGATTGTCGGACGGATTGTTCGCCGATCAGACCCTGCTCGACTGGCGCGGCGATGTGCTCGACCTGATCGACGCGAAGGCCGAGGGGCCGGTGATCATCACCGGATCGTCGATGGGCGGATGGCTGATGCTGCTCACCGCATTGGCACTGGTCCAGCGCGACGGACCAAGCCGGGTGGCGGGGCTTGTCGGGATCGCCGCGGCGCCCGATTTCACCGACTGGGGTTTCAGCGATGCCGAAAAGGCGATCATCCTTGCCGAAGGCGCGCTGATCGAAGAGACGCCGTACAGCGATCAGCCCTATATGACGACGCGCGCTTTCTTCCAGTCGGGTGAAGCGAACCGCCTGCTCGGCAGCGAAATTCCCCTCACCTGCCCCGTTCGCCTGCTCCACGGCGAAGAGGATGGCGATGTGCCGTCCGGGATCAGCCTGCGCCTGTCTGCGGCGCTCGCCAGCGCGGATGTGCAGGTGACGCTGGTCAAGGGCGGCGACCACCGCCTGTCGCGCGATACCGATATCGCGCTGCTCGTCGACACGGTCGCGCGGCTCGCGACGTCCAGCTAGAGGATTATCATGGCCCGCAGCGACTTCCGGTTCCTCGTCTCCAAACGCGTCCGCTATGCCGAGATCGACGCGCAGGCGGTGGTGTTCAACAGCCGCTACCTCGAATATTTCGATATCGGAATCACCGAATATTGGCGCGGCGTCGGGGTTTACGATCGCTGGCCGGCGCATAGCAGCCCCGAGTTCCACGTCGCCCGCGCCGAGGTCAATTATCGCGCACCGATCCTCCTCGACGAGGAAATCGACATTTGCGTGCGCGTCTCGCGCGTCGGCAACAGTTCAATGACCTATTTGTTCGAGCTGCACGCGGCGGGCAAGGACGACCTGCGCGCCGACGGGCAGCTGATTTATGTCCATGTCGCCGAGGCGCAGGGCGCGCCGGCACCGGTGCCGGACGAATTCCTATTCTTGTTCGAAGCGTTTGAAGATCGGTCCCTTCGCGCCTAATATGGCGTCATGATCAAATATCTTCACACGATGATCCGCGTGTCGGATCCGGACGCAACCGTCGATTTCTTCAAGTTGATCGGGCTGGAAGAGACCCGCCGTTTCGACAGCGAGCAGGGGCGTTTCACGCTGATCTTTCTTGCCGCGCCCGGGCAAGGCGACGTCGCCGAGGTGGAGCTGACCTATAACTGGCCGCCCGCCGACGGCAGCGCGCCGGAAGAATATGGCGGCGGCCGCAATTTCGGGCATCTCGCGTACCGCGTCGACGACATCTATGCGACGTGCCAGCGGCTGATGGACGCCGGGGTGACGATCAACCGCCCGCCGCGCGACGGCCATATGGCCTTTGTGCGTTCGCCTGACGGTATTTCGGTCGAGCTGCTTCAGGAAGGTCATCTTCCGCCGCAGGAACCCTGGGCATCGATGCCGAACACCGGCGCCTGGTAAGGACCGCGCGATGCCGGGCCTGTTGATCAACATCGACGTGCCCGATCTCGCCGCTGGAGAGCATTTCTATACCGGGGCCCTTGGCCTGACCGTCGCCCGGCGGTTCGACGATGATATCGTCGAGCTCGCCGGTTGCGAGGTGGCGATCTATTTGATCCGGAAGCGCGCCGGATCATCGATCGGCCCCGAAGCCGGCGACTTTCGCCGTTACAACCGGCACTGGACTCCGGTGCATCCCGATTTCATCGTCGCCGACCTCGACCTTGCCGTCGCGCACGCTCTTTCGGCGGGCGCGGTGCAAGAAGGCGAGACATTGGACCTGCCCTATGGCAGGCAGGCAATGTTCGCCGACCCGTTCGGCCACGGATTCTGCCTGATCGAGTTTAACGACAGGGGTTACGACGCCCTTGCGACCTGAACGGGCAAACCAAGGCCCAAAAGCCTTCGCTCCGTCTTCAAGGAGCGAAGGGCTGGAAAGGAGATATCATGGCTGCGCTGGACATCGTCCGTATCCCCGTCCTCAGCGACAATTATGTCTGGCTGGTCCATGACCCCGAAAGTGGTGCGACGATGGTCGTCGACCCCGCGGTCGCCGAGCCGGTGCTCGCAGCGGCAGCCGAACGCGGCTGGACGATCACCGATATCTGGAACACCCACTGGCACCCCGATCACACCGGCGGCAATGCCGCGATCAAGGAGGCGACCGGCTGCACGATCACCGGCCCAGCCGCCGAGTTCGCGCGCATCCCGACGCTCGATGTGCAGGTGAAGGGCGGCGACAAGGTGCGGCTCGGCCAGCATGTCGTCGAGGTCTGGGACGTGCCCGCCCACACCGCGGGCCATATTGCCTATCATTTCGCCGGGGACGCCGCGATTTTCGTCGGCGACACAATGTTTGCAATGGGTTGCGGCCGGTTGTTCGAAGGCACCGCCGAGCAAATGTTCGCCAATATGCAAAAACTCGGCACGCTCGACGATGCGACGCGCGTGTATTGCGCACACGAATATACGCTGTCGAACGCGCGCTTCGCGATAACGGTCGACCCCGACAATGACGCGCTCGCCGCGCGCCTCGCGGCGGTCGAGGCGGCGCGTGCCGTGGGCGAGGCAACGGTGCCGACGAGTATCGGCGAGGAGCGCGCGACCAATCCGTTCCTGCGCGCACCAAGCGCCGCCGAACTCGGGCGTATCCGTGCGCTGAAGGACGCGGCGTGATGCCGCCGCTTCAGCCGTCATTCATTTTCCGGCCACTAGGCTGTTCAATCCAGAGGAGACCCTGATGGCGAAGCTAAAGCTGATATGTGCTGCGGCACTTATGACAGCGACCGCGCCACTGATCGCAAGCTGCGCACCGGCAGGCGCCGGTGAGCCCGGCGCGGCTGCGCTGACGCCGAAACAGGCCGAACGGCTCGAAAAGCAACTCGCGGGCAAGGTTCCCGGCGAGCCGCTACGATGCCTCCCCAATTATCGCAGCAACGATACGATCCGCGTATCGGACAATATCCTGCTCTACCGGTCGGGCGGCAATCTCGTATACCGCAACGACCTGAAAAGCAGCTGCCCGGGCCTCGCGCGCGACAGCGACATCATGGTCGTGCGGCAATTCGGAACGTCGACCTGTGAGGGCGATTTTTTCCACCTGGTCGACCGGTCAAGCGGCATTCGCGGGCCGACATGTGTTTTTGGCGAATTCGTCCCCTATCGCAAACCGGCGGGGGACAAAGGCTGAGCCTTGGGTTCAGTCGCAGGCGGGGTCCGGTTTGCGCCGAGCTCTCGGGTCGCACCCCCGCCTGCTATTGCACAAATATAAGCCCTCCCCTTCAGGGGAGGGCAGCGAGACTTGCCAGCTTGCTGGCTTAGTCGCAGCGGGTGGGGGCCATCGGCATAGTGCTACACTGACAGCCCCCACCCCAACCCCTCCCCTGAAGGGGACGGGCTTTAGGCCTTGTACAAGGCCGCGATCTTGTCCTCATAAACCTGCTTCAGGATGTGGCGTCGGATCTTCATCGACGGCGTCATCTGCTCATTTTCGATCGTGAACGGTTCGTCGGCAAAGTCGAACTTGCGGACCTTTTCGATCACCGAGAGCTGGCCGTTGACACGGTCGACCGCGGTGCGAATCGCGGCGCGAAACTTCTCATGCTCGCGCAGGCGAACCAAATCCTTGGGCAAGCCCTCGGCCTCGGCCCATTCGGCCATCCATTCGGGATCGGGGACCAGAATGCCGACGATATGCGGGCGCTGGTCGCCATAGACCATCGCCTGCAAAATCTCGGGCTGGAGCGTCAACATGCCCTCGACACGCTGCGGCGAGACATTGTCGCCCTTGTCGTTGACGATCAGATCCTTCTTGCGGTCGGTGATGACGATACGGCCCTTGTCATCGATATGGCCGATGTCGCCGGTGTGCAGCCAGCCATCGACGAGCACGCGCTCGGTCTCGGCCTTGTTGCGCCAATACCCCTTCATCACCAGTTCGCCGCGCACCAATATTTCGCCATCGTCGGCGATGCGGACCTCGGTGTTCATCAGCGGCGGGCCGACGGTGTCCATCTTGATGCCCGCGCTCGGGCGGTTGCAGCTGATCACCGGCCCCGCCTCGGTCTGGCCATAGCCCTGCAGCAAGGTCAGCCCGATCGAGTGGAAGAAGACGCCGATTTCGGGATTGAGCGGCGCGCCGCCCGACACCAGTGCCTTCATCCGGCCGCCGAAGCGTTTCTGGATCTTGGGCCGGAACAATTTGTCGAGGATCAGGTCGACCGGCCGGTCGAGCACCCCCATGCGGCACTCATAATCCTTTTCGCCGACGCGCAGCGCCTGACGCAGCATCCAGTTCGCGAGCTTGCCCTGCTTCTCGACCGACTTGATCATCCGCGCGCGGATCACTTCGAACAGGCGCGGGACGACGACCATGATCGTCGGGCTTGTCTCCTCGATGTTCGAGACGAGCTTTTCGAGCCCCTCGCTGTAATAGATTTGCGCGCCGACCATGATCGGCAGGAACTGGCCGCCCGAATGCTCATAGGCGTGGCTGAGCGGCAGGAACGACAGGAACACCTCCTCGTCGCCGATGCCGAAATCGTTGACGAGCACTTCCGCGGCGCCCGCGGCGTTGTGCAGGATCGCGCCATGGTGCTGCATCACCCCGCGCGGCGCGCCGCCGGTGCCGCTGGTGTAGATCAGGCACGCGGTATCCTCGCGCTTGACCCCCAGCCCGCGTGCCTTGGTTTCCTCGACCCACGCCTCGCCGCCCTGCACCAGCGGATCCCAGTCGTGGACCGCAACGTCGCCCTGCTGGCCGACGCGCAGGCTTTCCATGCTGATGACGATATGCGCGTCGGAGCGCATCACCGCGGGCATCAGCGTCCGCGCGAGCTTTGCGGTCGAGACGATCACCGCCTTCGCGCCGCTGTTGTCGAGGATATGCTGATGATCGCGCTCGGTGTTGGTCGTATAGGTCGGAACGGTGATGCAGCCCGCGGCCATAATGCCCAGGTCGGCGATGCACCATTCGGGGCGGTTCTCGCTGACCAGCACCACCCGGTCGCCTTCCTTGAGCCCCATTTCGCGCAGATTATGCGCCAGCGCCGACACCTGGTTCGCGACCTGCCGCCAACTCAGCGGGTGCCATGCGCGGTCGGCCTTGCGCCACAAAAAGGGATCTTCGCCGCCGCGCCCCGCACGGTCGAAGAACATCGCGACCAGACTCGGAAAATGGTCGAGATGGGGATTTACGAGCTTCATTCTGCCTCTCTCCAGGGAGATGTCATTACGTTTGTTTTGTTATCGTTGATTAATTCTGCGCCGGTGCGCCGTCGATCGACGAGCTCCCGGGGCCGCGCGGGTCGGCAGCACCGCGCCAGCCCGCCGTGGTGCGTTCGACCGCATTGAGTTTCGATCCGAGGCTGGTCGCGGTGAAGCTGTAGCCGAAAGGTTTCATCTTCGCGGCGATTGCCTGACCCGCCTCGTTATTCTCGATCAGGACGCCGTCCTTTCCGAAGAACAGGTTGGGAAGCTCCATCGCCTGTTTGGCGTCGAGTCCCCAGTCGAGCACGCCGACCAGCACCTTCGTCACATGCATGATGATGCGCTTGCCGCCCGCCGAGCCGACCGCGAGCACGACCTTGCCATCGGGACCATAAACGATCGTCGGCGACATCGAAGACAAGGGGCGCTTGCCGGCTTCGACACGGTTCGCGGTCGGCACGCCGCCCTCGGTCGGTGCGAGGTCGAAATCGGTGAGCTCGTTGTTGAGGAAATAGCCGTTCGCCATCAGCTGGCTGCCAAAGATGCTCTCGACGGTCGAGGTCATCGAGACGAGGTTGCCGTCCTTGTCGACCGTGACGAAATGCGTCGTCCCCTGCTCCTGCACCGGCGGCGCGGCCGCGCGCGGCTTGGCGCCCGGCGGGGTGCCGGGTTCGTAATGGCCCGCGGCGCCATAGGGTGAAATGAGCTGGCGGCGCTCGGCGAGATAGGTTTTGTCGAGCAGGCCCTTCACCGGAACGTCGACGAAATCGCCATCGCCGAGATAGGCGGCGCGGTCGGCATAGGCGAGCTGCATCGCTTCGGAGAGCAGATGCCAGCTCATCGGATTGTCCTTGCCCATCGTCTTCATGTCCCAGCCCTCGATCATGCCGAGGATGCCGAAGACGGTGGTCGCGCCCGACGATGGCGGGCCCATGCCGCACACCTTGTAGACGCGGTAGGTGGTGCAGACCGCGGGGCGCTCCTTCGCCTTATAGGCGGCGATGTCCTTCATGGTGAGCTGGGTCGGATGGCGCGGCGCATTGGCGACCGCATCGCTGATCGCCTTGGCATTGGCGCCCGAATAAAAAGCCTCCGGACCGCGCGCCGCGATGTCGCGGAGCAGCTTGGCATAGGCGGGATTCTTGATGCGCGTGCCGACCGGCGCGGGCTTGCCGTCGACATAATAGATCGCCTTGGGAGCCGGAAATTCCTTCCACATCGGCTCGAACTGGACGAGCCAGTTGTTGAGCGCCGGGGTGACGATAAAGCCGTCTTCGGCGAGCTTGATCGCGGGCTGGAACAGCGCCTTCCATTCGAGCTTGCCCCATTTCTTGTGCGCCATTTCCATCAGCCGCACATTGCCGGGAACACCGACCGACAGCCCGCCGGGGATGACGTCCATATAGCCGCGCGGCTTGCCGTCGGCGCCGAGAAAACGATCGGGCTTGGCCGCCGCCGGCGCCATTTCGCGGCCGTCGATCGTCGAGATGCTGCCGTCCTTGGCATTGTGGTGGACCATGAAGCCGCCGCCGCCGATTCCACTCGATTGCGGTTCGACGAGCGTGAGCACCGCGACCATCGCGACCGCCGCGTCGGCAGCGGTGCCGCCCTGGTGCAGGATCTCGCGCCCCGCCTCGGTCGCGCGCGGATCGGCGGACGAGGTTACGCCCTGCGCGAGTGCCGGCGAGGAGACGGTGACGGAAAGAAGGGCGGCGAGCGGAAGGAATTTTTTCAACATGGCGCGACATTGGCGCGGAGGTGGAGGCAGCGCAACCCTTGTTCCCCCTCCCGCAGGCGGGAGGGGGAACAGCCTATTCCGTCCCCACCGCGTCCGACACGCGCGCGAACCCGTCGCGCGCAGCCAGCTTTTCGAGCCCATGCGCAATCCGCGCCGCAAGGCCGGGGCCCGCATAGACCATCGCCGAATAGATCTGGACCAGACTGGCGCCCGCGCGGATGCGCTCCCACGCCTGTTCGGGCGACGCGATCCCGCCCGCCGCGACGAGCCGCAGCTTGCCACCGCTCGCCCTGTGGAAATCCCTCACCCGTTGCAATGCCAGTCCGGCGAGCGGGGCACCCGAGAGGCCGCCCGCTTCCTCCGCATGGCGCGATGCCAGCGCCGGACGCACGATCGTCGTGTTCGAGACAATGACCGCCGCCAGCCCTTTGTCGAATGCGACCGCGACAATATCGTCGATGTCGGCGGGCTCCAGATCGGGCGCAACCTTCAGGAAGACGGGCTTCGATGCGCCCGCGGGCTGCGCCGCCGCGACACCGTCGAGCAGCGCTTCGAGCGCGCCCTTGTCCTGCAGGGCGCGCAGCCCCGGCGTGTTGGGCGAACTGATGTTGACCGTAAGATAGTCGGCAAGCGGCGCCATCGCGGCGGTGCCCTTGGCATAGTCGGCGATGCGGTCGGCGCTGTCCTTGTTCGCACCGATATTGATGCCGAGCGGCACCGGCAGGCCATAGCGGCGCAGGCAGGCTATGCGCTCCGCTGCCGCCGCTTGCCCGCCATTGTTGAAGCCCATCCGGTTGATCACCGCTTCATCCTCGACGAGGCGGAACAACCGCGGGCGCGGGTTGCCGTCCTGCGGCAGCGGGGTCAGCGTGCCGACCTCGACGAAACCGAAACCGAAATGCGGCATGACATGCGCGACGCGCGCGTCCTTGTCGAAACCGGGGGCAAGCCCGACCGGGTTCGGGAAATGCAAGCCCGCAAGCTCGGTCGCCAGCACCGGACTGGTCAGCGCATGGCGCGCACGCGGCAAAGGCTGGAGCGCGCTGAGCGTGAGGTTGTGCGCCGCCTCGCCATCGGTGGCGTGGACGATCGGGCGGACGAGCGCATAGGCGGTATCGGTCAGGGATGCGAAGAGCGACATGCCCCGCCATTGCGCCGAGCCGGGGCCTATGGCAAGCCCCGGCCGGTCATCAAAGTCATCGGAAAAACCGGGAGAAAATCGTGTCGCACCTTCGCATCCTCGCTCGCCTGTCTACGGGTCTTGCCTTGCTCGCTGTCGCGGGCTGCGCGCCGGCGGCGGTGCAGGAAGCCCCCGCTACGGCCGCGTCGGCTCCGGCACCCGACGCTGCGCCGGCCGGGGCGAACCTTGCGCAATTCTTCGACAATTATGACGCGGCGCAGCTCTCGCTCAGCCCGCAAGGCAAAGCATATCGCGGCATTCGCGACGGCGACTATGGCCGCTGGAACGATGTGAGCGACGAGGGCGCGGTCGCCAGTCACAAGCTGCAACAAGCGACCGCCGAAACGATGCGCGCCAGCTTCGATCCCAAGACGATGTCGGCCGACGAAGCGCTGTCGTTCGAGTTGTTCAACGCGCAGGCGGCGCGCGCCGAACGGCTGTTTCCGTTCCGCAACAATGGCTATGTCTTCGACCAGATGAACGGCGCGCAGAGCCAGCTCCCCGCCTTTCTGATCAACATCCACCGCGTGGCCGATGCCGCCGAGGCCGAAGCCTATATCTCGCGAATTCGCGGGCTTGGCCCCGTTCTGGATGCGCTGTCGGCCCAGTCGGCCGAGCGCGCGAAGAAGGGCATCCAGCCGCCGAAGTGGGTCTATGCCTATCTGATCTCCGACATCGGGAACCTGCAAAAGCCTGACAATGCGGTGATCGAGGATATCACGGCGAAGGTCGGCAAGCTTTCCATCGATCCGGCGGAGAAGGCACGGCTGGTCGGTGCAGCCAAGGCGGCGTGGAGCGAAAGCGCGGGTCCCGCCTATGGCCGCCTGCTCACCGAGATGAAGCGCCAGCAAGCGATCGCGCCGACGCAGGACGGCATCTGGCGCCTGCCCGACGGCAAAGCCTATTATGAAGCGCTGCTCGCCGGTTATACGACGACCGACATGACCGCGGCGCAGATCCACGACCTCGGCCTCGCCGAAGTCGCGCGCATCCATGGCGAAATGACGACGATCATGAAGAAGGTCGGCTTCAAGGGCACGCTGCAGCAATTCTTCGCGCATCTGCGCACCAGCCCGCAATATTATTACACGACCCGCGAGGCTTATCTCGCCGACGTCGATGCCAAGGTGAAGGCGATGGAAGCGCGCCTGCCCGCTTTCTTCAATACGCTGCCCAAGGCGGCGTTGCAGGTGAAGGCGGTCGAAGCGTTCCGCGAAAAATCGGCGGGCAAGGCCTTCTATTCCTCGCCCTCGCCCGACGGGTCGCGGCCGGGCACCTATTATGTGAACCTCTATGATTTGCGCGACATGTCGAAGACCGAACTCGAGGCGCTCGCCTATCACGAAGGCGTCCCCGGCCATCACCTCCAGCGCGCGGTGCAGACCGAGCTGACCGGCCTGCCGCCCTTCCGCCGCTTCGGCGGATTTACCGCCTATACCGAAGGCTGGGGCCTCTATACCGAGGAGCTCGCCAAGGACATGGGCTTCTACACCGATCCCTATAGCGATTTCGGGCGGCTGGGGATGGAGTTGTGGCGCGCGTGCCGGCTCGTCGTCGACACCGGAATCCACGACAAAAGGTGGAGCCGCGAGCAGGCGATCCAATATCTCAAGGCCAACACGCCCAACCCCGACGGCGACATCGAAAAGGCGATCGAGCGCTATATCGTCTATCCGGGACAGGCGACCGCCTATCTGATCGGCAAGCTGAAGATCATGGAATTGCGCGGCCGCGCGCAGACAGCGCTCGGCGACAAATTCGATTTCCGCACCTTCCACGACGTGGTGCTCGAATCGGGTCCGGTACCGCTCGACGTCCTTGAGCGGCGCGTCGACGCGTGGATCGCCACTCAAAAAGGTTAGGAAACTGACTATTTGCCGCTTGACGCGCGAGGATGAAACGCAAATGATTTGTTCCAGATAAATAAGGCAGCCGGGTCACGGTTGCCAATGGTCTGGGTCTGACATGTCGCAAACATCATCCTCGTCCGGGGGCGCGGACGGCAGCGCGCCGTTCGAACTCTATTATTTTCCGCCCGATCCCGATCTGGCGGACATGGTGTCGAGTTTCTATTTCGCGCGCATCAACATGCCGCACTTCGACGAATATGAGCGCGCCGACCGGCCGCAATTCCGCTTCGTCACCAACGCCAACGGCGAATATATCTTTGCCGACGGCCACCAGTCCACCGTCTGCCGCGCGAACATTGTCGGCCCGACGAGCGGGCGCGTCCGTGCGATCAATCGCGGCCCCGCGCTGTTGTTCGGGTTCGGCATGCTGCCGGCGGGCTGGGCGGCGCTGATGGGCGCCGACGCCGAGAAGTTGACCGACCGCGCGATGGACGCCGCCGACCTGTTCGGGCCGTGGATCGACGAAGTCGCGACCGCGCTGGAAAATGCCGCCGACGTCGAGGAACGGCTGATCATCGGCAATAATTTTGCCCGCGAAGTGCTGACGCGCGACGAAGCCGCGCCCTTGTGGTTCATCCGCACGGTCGATCAGTGGCTGACCGCATCCGCCTCGCCGCAGGTCCCCGAACTGGTCGAGGCGACCGGCATGTCGATCCGTTCGGTCGAGCGGATGACCAAACATTATTACGGACTGTCGCCGCGGATGCTCGCGCGCAAATATCGTGCGGTCCGCGCCGCATCGGCACTGGCGCGCGGCGAAGGGCTCGATGCCGCACAGCTTGGCGATGCCTTCTACGACCAGTCGCACCTGATCCGCGAGATCAAACGCTTCGCCGGCGCGACTCCGGGCCAGCTCGGCAAGCCGACCGACTATACCGAAGCGACGACCAAGGGCCGCAAACAGCTTGCCGGCAAGGTCGGCGCGATCGTTTCGGAAACCTGAGACCGTTATTGGGGTCGAGACCCCGATCTTCGAAAAATATGTGTCCCGTCGTTTTGGCGTTTTCATCCAATCACGAATCGTCGCGTCGGCATAATCACCCGTTGCGACCCAGAAGAGCTCATCCTCTGACGAGGACTTGAGACCTTCATCTTGGCACTCATTTGGCTATGGCCGGATGGGTGCCTTTTTTTTCGCGCGCGCGTGGCGCGGACGATCGAGGTAGACGGCTTCAACCTTTTCTATCATCTTGCGCCCTGGTCGCACCCTTTTGTCATGTGCCGACGCTGGAGAAGCGCAGATGAAAATCCGGATGAAGTTCGCAATGTCGCTTGGCCTTGGCCTGTTGCTGGCGACCATTCCGGTACAGGGTATCGCGGCCCTGCAGCAGGGTACGAAGGCACCCGACTTCACATTGAACGCCGCGCAAGGCGGCAAGCCCTTCAGCCTGTCGCTGAAGCAGACGCTGCGAAACGGGCCGGTCGTGCTCTATTTCTTCCCCGCCGCCTTTACGCCGGGCTGCACGATGGAAGCCCATCTTTTCGCCGAAGCGACCGGCAGCTTCAACCAATTGGGCGCGCGCGTCATCGGCGTAACTGCGGGCAATATCGATCGCGTCGCGGAGTTTTCGAAGTCGGAATGCCGCGACAAATTTGCCGTTGCCGCCGATCCGGGTGCCAAGGTCGCGGCGACATATGACACCGCCGTGCAAGGTCCCGACAAGAAGATGATCTCCAACCGGACGTCGTTCGTAATCGCGCCGAACGGGACGATTCTGCTGAGCTACACCGATCGCAATCCGCAGGCGCATATCGAAAAGACGATGGCGGCGGTGCGCGCCTGGAAAGCCAGGCGCAGCTAGTCCGGGTTCACCGGGCGACGGCTTTCACCGAGGCGCCGGCGATACGGAGGGCCCCAAGGGCCGCCACGCGTGCGGCTCACGTTCACACACCGGATTTGACATAAACGACACCGTCGGTTGCGCCGTACAAAAGCTTTCCCTATATAAGTGGAGTGATTTACTCCAGTTAAGAATCGTTCGCAACTGCGACGGAAAAGAACAATGCGCCTGTCCAACCTTGCCGACTATGCCGTGGTGCTGATGAGCGCCGCCGCCCGCCAGTGCGGATCGGTGCCGATTCACGCGGGCATGCTCGCCGAACAGACGGGCATCCCCGGCCCCACCGCGCAAAAGCTGGTGAGCGGCCTCGCGCGCGCCGGCCTGCTCGTCGCCTCGCGCGGCAGCGGCGGCGGGGTCCGGCTGGCGCGGCCTGCCGCGGCAATCAGCGTTGCCGATATTATCGAAGCGGTCGAAGGACCGATCGCCCTCACCTCCTGCGTTTCCGAAGGGCGGCACGATTGTTCGCTCGAAGGCAGCTGCAAGGTGCAGCCGCATTGGGGCGTGGTGAACGGCGCGGTGCGCGGTGCGCTCGCAGAGATTAGTTTGGCGAGCCTCACTGTCGCCCCCGCAAAAACAAACCCGTTCGTGTCGAGCGAAGTCGAGACACCCCTCGATAGTGCACGCACGATGGGCCTCTCGACTTCGCTCGAGGCGAACGGAATTCTGACATGACCGACAACACCGAACTCCCCGTCAAGGACCAGGCCGCGCACGATGCCGCGGCGAAGGTCGCCGATTATGAACATGGCTGGTCCTCGACCATCGAGACCGACTTCGCGCCCAAGGGGCTGACCGAGGATACGGTCCGCTTCATTTCGGCGAAGAAGAACGAGCCCGAATGGATGCTCGACTGGCGGCTGAAGGCGTTCCGCCATTGGCAAACGATGGAGACGCCCGACTGGGCGAAGCTCAACGTGCCGCCGATCGACTACCAAGACGCGTACTATTATGCGGCGCCGAAGCCGAAGCCCAAGCTCGGCAGCCTCGACGAGGTCGATCCGGAGATCCTCGAGGTCTACAAGAAGCTCGGCATCCCGATCGAGGAGCAGAAGGTGCTCGCGGGGGTCGAGGGCGCGCGCAAGGTCGCGGTCGACGCGGTGTTCGACAGCGTCAGCGTCGCGACGACCTTCCGCGAGGAATTGAAGCGCGCTGGGGTGATCTTCCTGTCGATCAGCGAGGCGATCCGCGAATATCCCGAGCTGGTGAAGAAGTGGCTCGGCAAGGTCGTGCCGATGCACGACAATTATTTCGCGACATTGAACTGCGCGGTCTTCAGCGACGGGACGTTCGTCTATGTGCCCGAGGGGGTGCGTTGCCCGATGGAGCTCAGCACCTATTTCCGCATCAATGCCGAGAATACGGGGCAGTTCGAGCGGACGTTGATCATCGCCGACAAGGGTGCGTACGTCTCTTACCTCGAGGGCTGCACCGCGCCGATGCGCGACGAGAACCAGCTTCATGCGGCGGTGGTCGAACTGGTGACGCTCGACGATGCCGAGATCAAATATTCGACGGTGCAGAACTGGTACCCCGGCAATGCCGAGGGCCTCGGCGGCATCTATAATTTCGTCACCAAGCGCGCGCTGTGCCAGGGCAAGCGCAGCAAAGTGTCGTGGACGCAGGTCGAAACCGGCTCGGCGATCACGTGGAAATATCCGAGCTGCGTGCTCAACGGCGACGACAGCGTCGGCGAATTCTACTCGGTCGCGGTGACCAACAATTATCAGCAGGCCGACACCGGCACCAAGATGATCCACAATGGCAAGCGCACGCGCTCGACCATCGTGTCGAAGGGGATCAGCGCGGGCAAATCGAACAACACCTATCGCGGCATTGTCCGCGTCGCGCCGAACGCCGAGGGCGTGCGCAACTTCACCCAGTGCGACAGCCTGCTTTTGGGCTCGCTCAGCGGCGCGCACACCGTGCCCTATATCGAGGTCCGCAACCCGACCGCGACCGTCGAGCATGAAGCGACGACGAGCAAGATCAGCGACGACCAGCTCTTCTACGCTATGCAGCGCGGGCTGGGGCAGGAAGAAGCGGTGGCGCTGATCGTCAACGGGTTCGCGAAAGAGGTGCTGCAGCAGCTGCCGATGGAGTTTGCGGTCGAGGCGCAGAAATTGCTGGGGATCAGTCTTGAGGGGTCCGTGGGGTGAGGCAGGCCGCTACCTTCTTAGTCTTGCTCTCGGTTTTCTCAAGCGGATGCGCAAGCTCAGGCAATCGCGATGAGTTGCGTTGGATCAATCTAAGGAATGGATCCGGGCCACATGCCGCATGGGCACAATGTGTCGACCTGCGTTCCAGGGCGTATGTTGACCGGGACAAGCCGGCTTCTCCTCCACCTTGGTTTAAAGGCTCTATTCCGGGCCAGCCGAAGGTCGTCTTCAGCTGGGTCCTGTCTGACTGCTCGGACAAGATGGTAGGTCCAGGTTGGGATGATCTTCCACCGAAAGAATTGGGACGATTGTTGGGCGATGCCTACAGGCAATTCAACACAGCGTCGTCCATCCAAGCACTAGAACCAGAGGACTTCGGCCCAAACGTTGAGGAAATATGATGCTTCAAATAGATAACCTCCACGCCACCGTCGCCGACAAGCCGATCCTGAAGGGCCTGTCGCTCAGCATCAATGCGGGCGAAATCCATGCGATCATGGGGCCCAATGGCGCGGGCAAGTCGACTTTGTCCTACGTGCTCGGCGGGCGTCCCGGTTATGAGGTTACCGAGGGTTCGGTGATGTTCTCGCCCAACGTGATCCCCGGCGAAAGCCGGGGTCCAGAGGGCGCGATCGAACTGGGCCCCGACTTTCGCCGGGGAACGGGAACCACCGAAACGCTCGACCTTCTCGCGCTCGATCCGCACGAGCGCGCCGCGGCGGGGCTGTTCCTCGGCTTCCAGTATCCGGTCGAAATCCCCGGCGTGTCGAACGTCCAGTTCCTGCGCGAGGCGCTCAACGCGCAGCGCAAGGCGCGTGGGCTGGAACCGCTGTCGGGCGGCGACTTCCTGAAGCTGGCGCGCGAGAAGGCGGGGCTGCTCAAGATGGACATGGACATGCTCAAGCGTCCCGTGAACGTCGGCTTTTCGGGCGGCGAGAAGAAGCGCAACGAGATGGTGCAGATGGGGATCATCGACCCCAAGCTCGCCATCCTCGACGAGACCGACTCAGGGCTAGACATCGATGCGCTGCGTACCGTCGGCGACGGGATCAACGCGATCATGCGGCGCCCCGACAAGGCGGTGTTGCTGATCACGCACTATCAGCGCCTGCTCGACTATGTGCAGCCCGATTTCGTGCATGTCCTTGCCGCCGGGCGGATCGTGAAGTCGGGCGGGCCCGAGTTGGCGCGCGAGCTGGAAGAACATGGTTATGCGGAGATTGCCGCGTGATGATTTTCACCCTCCCTGCTTTCCCACGTCATGCCGGACTTGATCCGGCATCCATGACCGCGTGGACCCCGGATCAAGTCCGGGGTGACGAAGTGAGGGAGATCGTGGTTTGATGAATGCCGCCCTCCCCACCCGGCGCGACGAAGCCTGGCGCTACTCCGACATCGACGCGGTGGCGGCGGCTTGGCCGCTGCCCGCGCCCGAAAGCATCATCGTACCCGCAGGCGGCGATTTCAAACGCGCGATCGTGCAGGACGCCGGCGATATCCGGCAGATCGAACTGGTGCTCGGCAAGGGCGCGGCCGCTTCGCTGCATATACTCAACATCGGCGGCGCTTATGGCCGCATCGAACTCGCAGTGACGCTGCACGAACGCGCCGATTTTCATCTCGGCGCGGCGCAGATCGGCGGCGGCGAGCAGAATCTCGAGATCATCACCACGGTCACCCACGCCGAACCCGGCGCGACGTCGCGGCAGGTCGTGCGCTCGGTGCTCGGCGGCACCGCGACAGGCACCTATCTCGGCAAGGTCGCGGTCGCGCGCGATGCGCAGCAGACCGACAGCGAGCAGGATGTGAAGGCGATGCTGCTGAACCGCAGCGCGACCGCCAACGCCAAGCCCGAACTCGAAATCTTCGCCGACGACGTCAAATGCGCGCACGGCTGCGCGATCGGCGAGCTCGATGCGATGGCGCTCTATTATCTCCAATCGCGCGGACTTCCGCCCGGCGAGGCAAAGAAGCTGATCCTGCAGGCATTCGTCGCCGGCGTGTTCGATGGCGCCGAGGATGAAGAACAGCTGCAGGCGCTGGCGCTCGCGAAGCTGGGAGAGCTGGTGTGAGCACCACGACCGCCCTCCGCATCTTTCCCGACGTCCGCGCCGACTTCCCCGGCCTGACGCCCGGCTGGCACTATCTCGACACCGCCGCGACCGCGCAGAAGCCGCAGGCGGTGATCGACGCGACGGTCAATGCGATGGGCCGCGATTACGCGACCGTCCACCGCGGCGTCTATGCGCGTTCGGCCGACATGACGCTCGCTTACGAGGCGGCGCGGCGGCGAATTGCGGCGTTTATCGGCGCGCGCGAGAATGACGTGACCTTCGTGCGCGGCGCGACCGAGGCGATCAATCTGGTCGCTTATTCGCACCCGAAGAAGGGCCGCGTGCTGCTGTCGGTACTCGAACATCACAGCAATATCGTGCCCTGGCAGCTCGCGGGCTGGCAGGTCGATGTGTGTCCGCTGACCGAAGACGGCCGCATCGACCTCGATGCCGCCGAGAAGCTGCTCACCCCCGACCATAATATGGTCGCCTTCGCGCATGTCTCGAACGTGCTCGGCAGCCCGCTCGACGTCGCGCGCGCCGCCGAACTCGCGCACCGCGTCGGCGCCGAATTGTTGATCGACGGCTGTCAGGCCGTCCCGCGCCTGCCCGTCAACGTCGCGGCATTGGGCTGCGACTATTACGCCTTCTCGGGCCACAAGCTTTACGGCCCCACCGGCATCGGCGTGCTGTGGAGCGACAAGCTCGACACGCTCCCGCCCTGGCAGGGTGGCGGGTCAATGATCGACCGCGTGACCTTTGCGAAGACGACCTATGCCCCCGCCCCCACGCGCTTCGAGGCGGGTACGCCCGCGATTATCGAGGCGATCGGGCTCGCGGCAGCAGTCGACTATGTCGAAGCCATCGGCATCGACGCGATCCATGCGCATGAGGTGTCGCTGGTCGGCACGCTGCGCGAAGCGCTCGCACGCAAGAACAGCATCACGCTCTTCGGCCCTGAAAACAGCGCCGGAATCGTAAGCTTTTCGATGGCGGGGGTTCATCCGCACGACATCGGCACTATCTTGGACGAAAGCGGGGTCGCGATCCGCGCCGGGCACCATTGCGCACAGCCGCTGATGGAGCATCTGGGGGTACCCGCGACCGCGCGCGCGAGCTTCGGTGTGTACAACAATGACGACGATGTGGCGGCGCTGATCGATGGCCTCGCCCGCGTCGAGAGGATTTTCGGATGAACGAGGACCGCATGAGTGAGACCGGGATTCGGGTCGAGGAAGTGGACAGCGTCGAAGCCCCGCCGAAGGCGCGCGTCGCCGATGCCGAGACCGCGCCAGAAACGATGGGCGAGAAACTCGAGCGCAAGCGCGACTATCTGGAAGGCTTCCTCGCGGCCAAGCCCGCGGCGGTCGACCCGCACAGCGTCGGCGGCGACCTGTACGAAGCGGTCGTCAACGCGCTCAAGGACATTTATGATCCGGAAATTCCGGTGAACATCTACGACCTCGGCCTCATCTACAATGTCGAGATCGACGAAGGCCATGCCGTGGTCACGATGACGCTGACGACGCCGCATTGCCCGGTCGCCGAATCGATGCCCGCCGAGGTCGAATTGCGCGTCGGCGCGGTGCCGGGCGTCGGCGACGCCGAAGTCAATCTTGTCTGGGATCCGCCGTGGAGCCCCGAGAATATGAGCGACGAAGCGCGGTTAGAGCTGGGAATGTTGTGATGACCGAAACGAAAACCCGCGCCCGTCCCGCTGCGGTGGTCCTGACCGCCAACGCCGAAGAGCGCATCACGAAGCTGATGGCGGCGGCGCCCGAAGGCGCAATCGGCGTCCGCCTGTCGACCCCGCGCCGCGGCTGTTCGGGCCTCGCCTATTCGGTCGACTATGTCACCGAAGAACAGAAGTTCGACGAAAAGATCGAAACCCCCGGCGGCGTCTTCTATATCGACGGCGCATCGGTGCTGTACCTGATCGGCAGCACGATGGACTGGGTCGAGGATGATTTCGCCGCGGGCTTCGTGTTCGAAAACCCGAACGCCAAGGGCGCGTGCGGCTGCGGCGAGAGCTTTACCGTCTGACGATGCCGGTCCGACCCGCCCGGTTGTCGGACATTCCGGTCTGGGCGGCGATGCGCGCGCGGCTGTGGCCCGACGCCGATGTTGCGGAGCTGGCCGAAGAATTGCCCGCTATGCTGAGCGACGATACGCTCTGGAATTTCATTCTGCTCGACGATGCGAATAGCGTGACCGGCTTTGCCGAGGTGCAGCTGCGCACAATGTTCGACGGCTGCCCGGTCGCTCCCTATCCGCATGTCGAAGGCATTTGGGTCGATGCGAGCCTTCGTCGCACGGGCGGCGCTGGCGCCCTGCTCGCAGCGATCGAGGAACGGGCACGTAACGGCGGCTATAACCGCATCGGATCCGACGTCGAGCTCGACAATATCGGCAGCCAGGCGTGGCACGAGGCATCCGGATTCACAGAAGAAGCACGGTCGATCCTCTATTCAAAACCCCTCTAGTGACAGACGGTCCAGCCCGCCGTCCGCGCCGCCATGTCGAGGTGGAAATGATCGGCGTGCGCGCGGTTATAGTCGGGTGACAGCACCGTACTGAACAGACCGCAGCTTTCATCGCGAACTTCGTGCAGGAACTCGCTGCGCTTGTCCCCCGGCGCCCAGTCGTTGATCAGCGAAATGCGGGTGCCGTCGGCCAGGACAAACGCCGAGATGTCGATCGCATTGGCGGTCGAATGCTGGCTTTGCGCCTGCTCCCCGGCGATCTTGCGGCAGTTATAGCTGCCAAGGTTTTCGAGCTCGACGACCTTTTGCCCGAAATGCTTTTGCGCCAGCGGCTGGACGACGTCGCGGTTCCACAACGCCATCGCCGCCGTCACCGCGCAGCCCGGGGCGGCATTGGCCGGCCGCATCGTCGGCACAAAACTGTCTCCCGTCAGAATCATGCGCTGGCTCGCACGGCACGAGCCACTTCCGACCACCGGCCGTCGCAGATAGCCCGCACCGGCGCGGTCGAAGGCGGCAAAGCAGGCGGTGTCGTCACCTGCCAGAGCGACCAGCTTGCGATGCGTCGCCCAGCCCTGCGGATGCCTCAGTTCAAAGCGCGCGGTCGGGATATGCTCGGGATGATCGCGCACCCACTGCATGCCAAGGATCGCGCCGATCGTCAGCAGCACCGCAACGGCGAACCAGATCAGATAGGGGCGGAGAGTCTTCACTCGTCCCGCACAGCATAATTTGCCGCTCGTTGAAAGCGCCGTGCCGCTCGATGGCCGTACTTGCGCCCGATTCAGACGGGTCCCGCCGCGAGCCGTTCGCTGGCGTGGGCATCATCGGCCGCTTCGGTGCCCAGCGCCCCGAGCTCCCCCCGCTCGCGCGCCTTGCGGCCATAGACCAGTTCGAACAGCGGCCCCGCCATCACCGTGGTGACGATCGCCATCAGCACCATGATCGCGAACAAGGTCGGACCGATGATGCCCTTTTGCAGGCCGATGTTGATGATGATCAATTCCATCAACCCGCGTGCGTTCATCAATGCGCCGATGCCCATCGCCGTACGATTGTCTTCGCCCGCGAGGCGTGCCGCGAGCCAGCAAGCGCCGAATTTCGCCGCGATCGAGACAAGCAATATTCCGGTTGCGATCGCGAGCAACGTCAGGCTGTTCACTGTCGTGAGCTGGGTATTGAGGCCCGAGTAAGTGAAGAACATCGGCAGCAGGAAGACGACCGTCATCGGTTCGATCTTGCGCTTGACCTCTTCGGTCAGCAGCCCGCGCGGCATGCAGGCGCCGAGAAGGAAGCCGCCGAACACCGCATGAATGCCGACCGCGTCCATGAAGAAGGCCGACATCGCATAAAGCATCAGCACGACCGCCAGCAGGCTGTGGGTCAGTTCGCCCTTTGCCTCGACCGCGCGGCCGAGCGGGATGAGCAGCTTGCGGCCGACGAAGAGCATGAACAATGCAAAGCCGACGCCGCCAATGATTGCGAGCAGTGCAACCCCCGCCCCGGCGCCAAAGGTTGCGAGCACGATCGCGAGCACGCACCACGACACGGCATCGTCGAACGCGCCTGCGGTCAGGGTCAGCGTGCCGAGCGACGTGTTCGCGAGCCCACGCTCGTTGATGATCCGCGCGAGCATCGGGAAGGCGGTGAGCGCAATGCACGCGCCCATGAACAAGGTCGCGCTCCCCTGCCCGAGCCCCTCGGTAAACAGGCCGGGGATGTCGAGCAGGAAGGGTGTGATCGCCGCGGCAAACAGGAAAGGCGCGACGATCCCCGCGGCCGACACGCCAACGGCGCTTTTTGCCTTGGACTGGAAATGGTCGAGCCGCAGCGTCGTGCCGACAAGGAACATGTAAAGGCCGACGCCGAACTGGGCGCCGACATACAGCATGTTGCGCGTTTCCTTGGGGAACAGCGCCGCCTGAAATTCGGGGAAGAAAAGGCCGAACAGCGAGGGGCCGAGGACGACGCCGGCGATCATCTCGCCGACCACCTGCGGCTGGCCCATGAAGCGGTGCGCCAACCAACCGACGACGCGGCAGACGAGCAGGATCACAGCGATCTGCAGGAAGAAATGGATGCTGTAATCGCTCGGCGCATAGCTTTGCGCCGCGTTCACCGCCGGCCCGTGCGCACCGATGACATCGCCGACGGCGCGCATCAGCTCATCGAACATATGTGATACCAATTTCGCTCTCCCCTGCGAACCGGCGCAGCCTCTTATCTTCGGGCCCCTATTCGCGGCGCAATATGCGCGATGTGAACGCTATCAGCAAGCGCGATGGAGAGCGCTCAGGCCGCGATCCGCAAGGGGCACGGGTCGTCGTCGTTGGCGGCCGAGTTACGGCCGGCGGGCGAAACCGGCCGGCTGCGGCGCGAACGCAGACGAAGGCGCCGGAATGGCGCCAGCAGCGCCGCCAGCCGAACGGCAATCAACGCCTTCGCCGACCGGAAACGCGCGAAAGTCGACAACGCCCATGTCGCGATCATCGCATCGACATAGGCGGTCATGTCCCAAGCCAGCGCGACCGCAAGTTCGGCCGGGAGCACGGCGGCGTACGCTTGAATAGCGAAGAGCCCGACAACCAGGAACAGGATATGCTTGCGCTCGAGCCGCTCGACGAGCCGGAGCGGCTCCTCGACCGTCGAACGGTGGAGCCAGCGTGCGATATCGGTATCGGGCGCGAACAGCATCGCGACGATCAGACCCGCCAGAAAAATCGCAAAGACCATCGCCGCCCTCTCCACCCTCGAAAGACAGGAGATAGGGCGCCGCGCGGCCCCAACAAGCGGGCGTCAGCGCGGCTCAGCCTAGCGGGACGAAACTCACCGTCAGCCCATCCTTGGGCCGCGGGATCGGCAGCACATGCCACTTGGGGTCATAGCCCTCGGCAACGACAATGCGATGCGTGGTGATGACATGGTGGAAGAAGATTTTCGCCTGCATGTAAGCGAAATGCAGCCCGAGGCACATATGCGCGCCGCCGCCGAAGGGAACCCACGCATATTTGTGCCGCTCGCGCGCGACCTCGGGCGAAAAGCGCATCGGGTCGAACTTTTCGGGCTCGGGCCAATGCTCCGCCATCATGTGCGTATAGGCGGGGCTGACGCCGACCGACGTGCCCGCCGGAATGCGGTAGCCGCCATATTCGAAATCCTTGAGCGCGCGGCGCGGAAAGCTGGGGACCGGGGGCACAAGCCGCAGCGATTCCTTGAACGCCCATTCGGTCAGTTCGAGCTCGCCAAGGCCGTTGTGGCCGACGCCTTCGCCCGCGGGCGACACCGCGAGCATCTCCTCGCGCAGCCTGTCCTGCCATTCGGGGTGCTTCGCAAGCTCCCAGACCATCGACGTGATCGAGCTGGTGATGGTGTCGTGCGCCGCCATCATCAGGAAGTTCATATGGTCGACGATCGCCTCGGCGGAGAGATATTCGCCGTCGTCGCCCTGCGCGCGGCAGATCTGGCTGAAAATATCCTCGCCCGCCCCTTCGCGCCGCGCGGGCACCATCCGGCCGAAATAATCGACCAGATAGGCGCGGCCTTTCGCGCCGCGGCCCATCGCGGTGAAGGGCAGCGGGCGGCGGACGACGCCGATCGACGCCTGCACCATATCGACAAACGCCTTGTTCACCTTGTCGGCTTCGGGGCCGAACGGGATGCCAAGGAAGCTGGTCGCGGCGAGGTCGAGCGTCAGTTCCTTGATCGCCGGATAGAATTTGAAGGTCTGGCCGCTCCATTTGGCGACCCGGCCCTTGATGCCCTCGTTCAGCGAGTCGGCATAATGGCGCATCGGTTCGGGCTTGAACGCGACCGACAATATCTTGCGGTCGGCACGATGCTTTTCGAAATCCATCAGCATCAGGCCGCGCGGGAAAAGCAGGTTGAGCACCGGGCCCCAGCCCTGTTCGGACGAGAAGATCTTCTCGCGGTCGAACATGACGAGCTCGTTCGCCTCGGGGCCGTGCAACGCGATGCTGCGCCCGCCAAAGCTGTTGTTGCGATAGACGCGGCCATATCTGGCCACCATGCGGTTGGTGAACCCGCGATAATCGCCAAGCTGTTCGAGCGTGTTGCCGATCACCGGCAGACCATCTTCGCCCGGGATGTGATCGAGCGTGTGGTCGGGATTGCGCGGCAGCCAGTGCTGCGTTTCGGGGCCAAAGCGGGCCTCGGACCATTTGATATTCGTGGGCGCGTTCATCGGGTCAAATCCTCGTCCATCTTGCCTTGCACATGGCGTAACGCACTACTGACATTGATGCAAGTAACGCTGGGTCTAAGGTGGAACACCATTCACCGCAAATTCAACTCGACTCGCGCAATTTGCTATCCAAGGTGACGGGTCGCATCCGTTGGACCCAAAAGGATAAAGCTATGGCGAAGAGTTTGAAGCGCCCTCTCTCCATCGCGCTCGGCGCGCTCGCGACGACGATGCTCGGCGGCTGTTACTATGGCGATGTCCAGGGCGTGGGCTATGCGTCGGGCGGCGACTGCGCCGCGCGCTATGGCAACAGCTATTACGACTATGACGGCTATGCCTATGACGATGGCTATGGTTACGACTGCTACGATGCGTCGGACTATGGCGGTGGCTTTGCCCAGATCGGCTTCGGCGGCGGCTGGTATGACGATTATTATTATCCCGGTTACGGGACGTGGATGTTCGACAACTATCGCAACCGATACCCGCTGCGCGGTCCCTATCTGGATTATTGGGGCGGACGCCGCGCCTGGTGGAAACATCATGGCGGACGCGGCGAGGGACAGCCGGGTCGCCCCGGCGGCTGGAATCGCGGCGACGGCAATGGCCGACCGGGCGACGGTCGTCCAGGCAGGCCCGGCGGATGGAACCGCGGTGATCGCGACAATGACGGCCCGCGCGGGACCCGTCCGGGCCGCGGCCCGGGCGATGGCAATAACGGCACACCGCCGGTGAGCGGCAACCCCGGGCGTCCCGACTGGGGCGCTGGTCGGCCGCGTCCGTCGCAAGGCGATGGCAGGCCGGGCCGACCCGGTGGCTGGAACCGCGGCGACCGCGACAACGACGGCCCGCGCGGCCCCCGTCCGGGCCGGGGTCCCGGAGATGGCAATAGCGGCACGCCTCCGGTGACCGGCAATCCCGGGCGCCCCGACTGGGGAGGCGGCCGTCCGCCGCGAACGCGCCCGGCGCCGTCGGCGATGCCCGACCACGCCCCGCGCGCCGAACGGCCGGCACCGGTCTATCGTCAGCCGGCCCCGCAATCGGCACCCGAGGTCCGCCGTGCGCCCGAACCGCGCCCGGCGCCTGCGGGCCGTGCACGGATGAACGAAGAGCGCCCGGACTAAATCAAGGGTTCAGGCCTCAGACGTCCGGTTTCGACCGGGCATCGGTCACCATGTCCTCGGCAAGTTCGAGCCCCCGTGCGCCGCCGTGCGCCGTATGTGCGGGGGCGTGCGGCCGGTCCATGTCGGCCGGGGCGGGCTCTTCGAGCATACCCTCCCATTTGGTGATGACCGACGTCGCCACGGCATTGCCGACAACGTTAGTCGCGGTGCGGCCCATGTCGAGGAACTGGTCGATGGCGAAGATCAGCGCGACGCCCTCGACCGGCAGGTCGAACATCGCCAGCGTCGCGGTAATGACGACCAGGCTGGCGCGCGGCACCGCAGCAATCCCCTTTGACGACACCATCAGGGTCAGCAGGATCAGGATTTGCTGCGTGATCGACAGCTCGATGCCATAGGCCTGTGCGATGAAGAGGGTCGCGAAGCTGGCGTACATCATCGACCCGTCGAGGTTGAAGCTGTAGCCCAGCGGCAGCACAAAGCCCGAGATACGGCGCGGCACGCCGAAGCGGTCGAGCTGTTCGAAGAGCTTGGGCATCGCCGCCTCGGACGAGGCGGTCGAGAACGCGATCAGCAGCGGCTCGCGAATATAGCGGATCAGCGAGAAGATGCGCCGGCGCAGGAAGATCGCGCCAATGCTGAGCAGAATGACCCACAACACGACGAGCGAAAGATAGAATTCGGTCACCAGCTCGGCGTAGGTGCCGAGGATGCCGAGGCCGTATTTGGCGACGACGCCCGCGAGCGCACCGAACACGGCGATCGGCGCGAGGCGCATCACATAGCCGGTGATCTGCAGCATCAGTTCGGCAAGCGCCTCTGCGCCGCGCAGCAGCGGCTTGCCCTTTTCGCCGATGGCGGTGAGGCCAACGCCCGCAAAAAGCGCAAAGACGAGGATCTGGAGAACGTTGTTGTCCGCCATCGCCTGAAAGATATTCTTCGGGAAGACATGTTCGACAAATTCGAACAGATCGAGTTTCTTGACCTCGCCCACCTCGGCGATCGAATGCGCGCCGACCGTGAGATTGAGCCCTGCGCCCGGCTCGAAAAAATTGACCATGATCAGGCCGAGGCTGATCGAAATCAGGCTGGCGAGGATGAACCAGGCAATGGCGCGCGTTCCGATGCGGCCGAGCGCCGAGCTGTCGCCCATATGCCCGATGCCCGCGACGAGCGTGCCGAGAATCAGCGGCGCGACTACCAGCTTGATCAGGTTCAGGAAGATGGTGGAGAGCGTGCTGAAGCTGCGCAGCCAATAGGTGAAAGCCTCGCTGTCGGCGGGAACATAGACGCGGACCAGATAGCCGGTAATGACCCCCAGAATCATGCCGATCAAAATATATAAAGTCAGGCGATGGCCCATGTATTCACTCCCCTGTTCCGCCCCGGCGGATCGTTATGAAGCGGGGGGTAACAGCCCGATCGTTCCCGGGCAATCGCCACGCGACGATCAGGGGGTCCAGAAGGCGAGCGCGGCGCACCCCGCGACGCCGGTCAAGATGTTGAGCGGGACGCCGATCCGCACGAAATCCATGAAACGATAATCGCCCGCAGCATAGACGAGGGTGTTCGTCTGGTAACCCACCGGCGTTGCAAAACAGGCCGATGCACCGAGCATCAGCGCGATCAGCAGCGGCTGCGGCGCGACCCCCGTCGCCTCCGCAACCCCGATGACCAGCGGCCCCATCAACGCCGCGACGGCATTGTTGCTGAGCAGTTCGGAAAGCAGCAACGCCGAGAAATAGACGATCGCGATCACCGCCCATTGCGGCGCACCGGTCAGGATCGGGTCGAGCGCGCCGACCATCAGGGCGACGGTGCCCGCCTGTTCGAGCGCGGCGCCGACCGCCAGCATCGCGAATATCAGGATCAGCACATCGCCGTCGATGCTGCCCCATGCCTCCGACGCGTCGATACAGCGGGTGAGCAGGACGATGGCAACCCCGATGAAGGCCGCGATGCCGATCGACATCACACCGGTCGCCGAGAGCAGCACCGCGCTGGCCATCACGAGGATCGCAATCCACGCCCGGCGGCGCCGGAAAGCGGTGACCGACGCCATCGCGAGCCCGATCAGGCCGGGATTGTCGCGCAGACGCGCGATATTCGTCTCGTCGGCCTCGACGAGCAGACGGTCGGCGGCACGGATCCGGTTTTCGGACAGCGTCGGTCCCGGATGGTGACGAAAGCGCGAAACGCCGAGGATGCGGACACGCAGACGCTGCAGGAACGGGATTTCGGCGAGCGGCCGGTCGATCGATCGATGATTGGGCGCAACCGTGACTTCGACGACCGTCGATTCGCCTTCCGGAGTATCACCGATACCGATCGCGAAACGCCCCTCGCTCCTCAGCGTCATCAGTGCGGCGCCGTCCAGCCGCGCGACAATGCGGTTACCCGCCGCGAGCCGGTGATGCTGGGCGTCATTTCCCGTAATCAGGCGTCCGCCCGCGACGACGCCGACGACCTGAGCAGGCGCGATGCCAAGGCTCGCGGCATCGAGCGACATGTCAATCGCGGGATCGCTGTCGCCGAGGCCCAGTTCGGTGAGATAAAGCTGCTCCGCCCCGTCGGCCTTTTCCGCGATGCGCGGATAGTCGGACGGCAGGAAACGCGCCATGATCAACAGCCCGACGACGCCCGCCGCCGCGACCGCGAGGCCATAGGGGGTGATGCTGAACAGGCCGAAACGTTCGATCCCCGCCTGTTCGGCGATCCCGGCGACGACGAGGTTCGTCGACGTGCCGATCAGGGTCAGGCAGCCGCCAAGCACCGCGATCACCGACAGCGGCATCAGCAATTTCTTGGGCGAGACGCCGAGCGCCTCGGCAAGCCGGAAGCAGACCGGCATCATCACGACAACGAAGGGCGTGCTGTTGATGAAACCCGATACGAGCAGGCCGCCGCCGAACACCTCGAGCACAGCAAGGCGCGGATGCCGCTTCGCGCGGTCGACGACATAATTGCCGACCTTGTCGATCACCCCGGTACGGATCAGCGCGCCCGAGAGGATGAACATCGCGCCGACGGTCAGCGGGGCGCTGTTCGAAAAGACGCCGTAAGCCCCCTTTTCGTCAAGCAGCCCGAGCGCGAGCATCGTGCCCGCCCCCGCGACGGCGACGACCGAGGGCGAGAAGCGCTCCCAGACGAAAGCCGCAAACATGCCCGCGAGCACGAACAGGCCGATGACCGCCTTTTGCTCTGCGATAAAAGCCGCGACAAATTCCACTAGATCGTCAGCCGTTTTGTGCCCTGTGCAGCAATTTGTGGTCGGCGAGAACAAGCGCCATCATCGCCTCGACCACCGGGGCGCCGCGGATGCCGACGCACGGATCGTGGCGGCCCTTGGTAACGATGTCGGTCGCCTCGCCCGCCTTGTTGATCGTTGGGACGGGGGTCAGGATCGAGCTGGTGGGCTTGAACGCGACGCGCACGACGACGGGCTGGCCGGTCGAAATGCCGCCCGCGATCCCCCCGGCGTTGTTCGACAGGAAATCGGGGCGGTTGCTGCCGTCGGTCGCCGGACGCATCGGATCGGCATTTTCCTCGCCGCGCAGGCGCGCAGCATTGAAGCCCGCACCGATTTCGACCGCCTTCACCGCGTTGATTCCCATCATCGCGGCGGCAAGGTCGCTGTCGAGCTTGGCATAGATGGGCGCGCCCCAACCGGCGGGGACGCCGCTCGCGGCGCATTCGATCACCGCGCCCAGCGAACTGCCCGATTTGCGCGCAGCGTCCATCAGCCCCTCCCAGCGCTGCGCGGCAGCGGGGTCGGGGCAGAAAAAGGGATTGCGGTCGATTTCTTCGAGGTCGAAGTTCGCGGGATCGATCGCATCGCCGCCGATTTCGGCGACCCATGCGTGAATCTGCACCTCGGGGATCACCAGCCGTGCGACGCCGCCCGCGGCGACGCGCGCCGCGGTTTCGCGCGCGCTCGACCGGCCGCCGCCGCGATAGTCGCGGATGCCGTATTTGGCATCATAGGCATAGTCGGCGTGACCGGGGCGATAGGCTTGCGCGATATCGCCATAATCCTTCGAGCGCTGGTCGACATTCTCGATCATCAGGCTGATCGGGGTACCCGTTGTCTTGCCCTCGAACACCCCCGACAGGATGCGCACCTGGTCGGGTTCCTGCCGCTGCGTCGTGTGGCGCGACTGGCCCGGGCGGCGCTTGTCGAGAAAGGGCTGGATGTCGGCTTCGGATAGCGACAGGCGCGGCGGACAGCCGTCGACGACGGCACCGAGCGCAGGGCCGTGGCTCTCCCCCCAAGTCGTGAAGCGAAGAACGCGTCCGAAGCTGTTGAAACTCATCGCCTATCCCATCCGGCCGAATGCGGGTGCATAATCTGCCCGTCCGCCTAGCGGCCAAGCCGCATCCGAGTCCAGCATCATCGCCATGAAATGCGGCCCGGCAAAGGGCGATGCGAAGCGCACCGCGAGTTCGGGCGAGTAGCCGAAGCGCGGGTAATAGGCCTCGTGGCCGAGGACGAAGCTGATCGCGACACCCTGTTCGCGCAATTGGCCGAGACCGGCGCGGATCAACGCATCGCCGACGCCCTGTCCCTGCACATCCGGCACGACCGCGACCGGGGCGAGCCCGGCGGCGGTGAGCGGCGCGCCGTCGGCCTCGACATCCATGCGGCTGAACAAGACATGCCCGACGATATCATCGCCCTGCTCGGCGACGAGCGAGACCTGCGTATCGCCATCATCTTCGATCATCCGCACCAGCTCCGCCTCGCCCTGATACCCATATTCGGTCCCGGCGAAGGCGGCGCGATGAACGGTATCGATGGCATCGGCATCCGCCGCCGTCGCGGCGCGGATGACGAGCCCGTCAGACAAGCGCGATGTCCGGCGCGTCTTCCTGTTTCATGCCGACGGTGTGATAGCCGGCGTCGACATGGTGCGTCTCCCCCGTCACGCCCGACGCCAGATCGCTCAGCAGGTAAAGCGCCGAGCCGCCGACATCGTCGATGGTGACGTTACGGCGCAGCGGGGCATTATGTTCGTTCCATTTCAGGATCAGACGGAAATCGCCGATCCCCGAGGCAGCGAGCGTCTTGATCGGGCCGGCCGAGATCGCGTTCACGCGGACCCCCTGCGGGCCGTAATCATTGGCCAGATATTTGACGCTGGTCTCCAGCGCCGACTTCGCCACGCCCATGACATTGTAGTGCGGAATCACCTTTTCGGCGCCATAATAGCTCAAGGTCAGCAGCGAGCCGCCGCCATTGCCCGTCTCGGGATCGAACGGCGTCATCATCGCCGCCGCGCGCTTGGCAACGGCGGTGAAGCTGTAAACGCTGATGTTCATCGTCATCAGGAAGTCGTCGAGCGTCACATCGGCATAATGACCGCGCAGCGCTTCCTTGTTGGTATAGCCGATCGCATGGACGACGAAGTCGATCGTCGGCCAGCGCGCGGAAAGCGTCGCAAACGCCGCGTCGAGATTGTCCATGTCGGACACGTCGCAATCGATCAGAAAATCGCAGCCAAGTTCGTCGGCAAGCGGCTTCACCCGCTTGAGCATAACATCGCCCTGGTATGAAATCGCCAGCTCGGCGCCATGCGCGTGCAGCGCCTTGGCTATACCCCATGCAAGCGATTTGTCGTTCGCAAGGCCCATAATCAGCCCGCGCTTGCCAGTCATCAGACCCGTCATTTTTTGTCTCCGGCCTTTTCAATAATCACATCGTCGACGCGCCCAATAGCGTCATGGCCCAAATCCTCAACCTCAACCAAAGCGGCATTGAGTTCGGCGCCCATCACCATACCCAATCCGACAAGGTAGAAAAAGAACAGCGCGACCATCACACCCGCGAGGCTGCCGTAGGTTGCGTCATAGCTGAGCAGGCTGGCGAGCAGCGGCGGCAGCGCGAGGGTGACCCCGATCCACCACAAAGTCGTGAACAGCGCGCCCGGCCATTTGGGGAATTGTTTCCGCCGGTATTTGGACGGCGTGAGGCTGTAGAACAGCATGTAGATGGCGAGGAACAGGCCGAAGCCCGACACCCCGCGCGAAATCGCAACGACGCCGAACGACTGGAATTGCTCGGGCAGCACGCGGGTGACGAACTGTTCGATGCCCACGATCAGCACCTGCATGCTGAACGACAGCAGCATCAGCACGACCGCCCCGGTGATGATGCCGATCGACAGCAACCGGTAGTGGAAGAAGCCCTTGCTGAAATGCGTGCCATATGCGCGGCGCAAGATATCGCGCACCGTCTCGATCAGGCTGCCGACGGTCCAGAGCGCGACGAGCGCACCAAGCCACAGGAAAATGCCCGTTCGCGCGGTCATCACTTCGCGGATCGGCCCCGATAGCGCCTTGGCCACCGTCGGCGGCATGGTGGAGAAGACCGCTTCGATCGCTGCTTCGCCGCCGACGCTGCCGCCAAAGATCGACAGCGCAGCCGCCATCAGAATGAAGAAGGGGAAGAGCGCGATCAGCGCCAGATAGGCGAGATTGCCGGCGTGGATGAACCCGTCGGTATAGGTGCCGACGACGACGCGGCGCATGATCCGGTACGCGCGGGTGCCGGGGGCCAGCTGCTCGCGGCCGCGTGCGAGAACCCCTTCGGCGCGGGCGCGCAGCTTGACCCGCTTGGCCCGTTCGGCACGCGCTTCGGGCGAGTGCGGCGAATGACCTTCCGCCAAAAATTCCTTGCCGACCTCGTCGGCAACCTCGCGCTCGAGCGCGGCGACGATCTTTTTTTGGTTGGCGTCAGCCACGCATCATACGCCAAGGTCCGCCCGCACATCGCGCGGATCGGTCCATTCGCCGAGCAACGTCACCAGCGATGCGTCGTCGGCGGGCAGGTCGACCATCAGCCGCACCAGCTGATCGCCGCGGCCGCCGCTTTTCTGGCTGAACCCCTTGCCCTTGAGGCGCATCACCTTGCCCGAGGTGGACCCGGCGGGAATCGACAGCATCACCGGCCCGTCGACGGTCGGCACCTTGATCTTCGCGCCCTTGACCGCCTCGTTCAGCGTGACCGGCAGGTCGAGGCGGATATTGGCGCCCTCACGCACGTAAAAAGGATGGTCCTTGACGGTGATCGTCACGATGCCGTCGCCGGTGCCACCCGGCCCCGCCTGCCCCTTGCCCGCAAGGCGCATCTGGGTGCCGGTTTCGACCCCGGCAGGAAGCTTCAGGTCGATCGTGCCGCCATCGGCGAGCGCGATGCGCTGCGGCGCTTGTGTCGCGGCATCGATGAAAGATACCGACAGGCGATAGGCGACGTTGGCGCCCTTTTGCGGCGGGGCGCTGCGGCCGCCAAAACCGCCGAACGGACCGCTGCCGCCACTGCCGCCGCCCCGGCCGAACAGACCTTCGAAAATGTCGCCGAAGTCGGAGCTCTCGCTTCCGAAACCGCTGAACCCGCCGGGGCCCGTACGCTGATCGCCGCGAAAACCGCCGCCGCCGCCATAGCCATAGGGCATGGCAGGATTGCCCTCGCCGTCGATCTCGCCGCGGTCGAATTGCGCGCGCTTCGTCTTGTCCGACAGGATGTCATACGCCCTGGCCGCCTCGGAGAATTTCTCCGACGCCTTGGGGTTGTCCTTGTTCTTGTCGGGGTGCAGTTCCTTGGCGAGCTTGCGATAGGCGGATTTAATCTCCGCATCACTCGCGCTCTTTGCAACGCCCAGGGTGGAATAGGGATCGGCCATTTTGCTCCTGTAACCCGATAAGTGGCTGACCGTGAAGGCCCGATTGCGCGTCGATGTGGTAATGTGCGGCTAAACGGTCAAGTTCCATATATCCTGCTCGACCATATACGCGGGGCGCATTATGACCGCAGGCATGACGCACGATCCCTTTGCCCTGTTCGATAGCTGGTTCACCGAAGCGCGGGCAAGCGAGCCCAATGATGCCAATGCGATGGCGCTCGCGACCACCACCGCCGACGGACACCCGTCGCTGCGCATGGTGCTGCTGAAAGGTCATGGTCCCGATGGGTTCATCTTCTACACCAACCTCGACAGCCGCAAGGGCGGCGAGCTTGCCGCGAACCCGCATGTCGCGCTGCTCTTTCACTGGAAATCGCTGCGGCGGCAGATCCGCATCGAGGGCGCGGTGACCCCCGTCGATGACGCGACGGCCGACGCCTATTTCGCGACGCGCAGCCGCGACAGCCAGCTTGGCGCGTGGGCGAGCGATCAGTCGCGGCCGCTGGATGATCGCGCAACCTTCGAGGCGCGCTTTGACGAGGTGCAGGCCCGCTTCGAGGGACAGGATGTGCCGCGCCCGCCGCGCTGGTCGGGCTGGCGCGTCACGCCCTCTGCGATTGAATTTTGGCAGGACCGCGCACACCGGCTGCACGAACGCACCCGCTTCACCCGCGACGGCGATGGCTGGTCCAGCGGGCTGCTTTACCCATGAGCGCCTCCCGCCGCCTTCCCATCACACAGGTCGACGCCTTTGCCGATCGGCCTTTCACCGGGAATCCCGCCGCGGTGATGCCGCTCGAGGAATGGCTTCCGGACGCGGTGCTGCAGGCGATCGCGGCCGAGAACAATCTCGCCGAAACCGCGTTCCTGATCCCCGACGAGAGCGGCGAGGCGGATTACGAACTGCGCTGGTTCACCCCGGGGCTGGAAGTCGCCCTGTGCGGCCATGCAACGCTTGCAAGCGGGCACGCGCTGCTTTCGGCGGCCCCCTGGCGCAACGAGATGACCTTTCGCACGCGCAAGGCCGGCATCCTGCGCGTCGAACGAAACGGCGACGACGAGGGCTACAAGATGAGGCTGCCCGCCTATCCGCCGGCCGCCAAAGCATTGCCTGACATCGTCCGCGCGATGGGCGGCGATGTCCGTGAAACGCTGTGGCACGACGGCGGCTATGCGGTGATCGTCTATCGCGACGCGGAAAGCGTTCGCGCACTCACCCCCGACCTGCGCGCCCTGAAACAGGGCGGCGACCTGCTGTACATCGCCACCGCGCCCGGGGGCGGCGATCCGTCGGACGCCGATGTCGTCAGCCGCGCCTTCGCGCCCGGCGCCGGGATCGACGAGGACCCGGTGACCGGATCGGCGCACAGCGTGCTGACGCCCTATTGGGCGACCCGATTGGGGCGCGACCGCTTCGCGGCCTATCAGGCGAGCGCCCGCGGCGGCCATGTCGGCTGCCGCCTCGACGGCGATATGGTCGAACTCACCGGCACCTGCGTCACGACGCTGGTCGGCGATTTCCTGCTATAAAGCCGCGGTCAGGTCGGCGAGACGCCGGCGCAGCGCAGGGAACTGATCGTCCTTGGTGACGCCCAACCGCACGATCGTCACCCGCTGCGACGGCGAGACGATGATATATTGCCCCTGATGGCCGATGCACGCGAACAGGTCGTTCGGGCCGCGGTCGGGCCAGAGCGCGGGGGTGACGCCCGCGGGCCGTTTGCGGTTAAGCCAGATATGCCCGCCATAGCCCGCATCGTTGGCGGACGGGCTCAGCATGAATTTCATCCAGGTTTCGGGGAGCAGCCGCTGGCCGTTCACCACGCCATGATTGCGAAGGAATTCGCCGAACTTCGCATAATCGCGTGCGGTCGCGTGCATGATCGATCCGCCGATCATCGTTCCCTTCGCATCATACTCGGGGGTCAGGCTGGTCATGCCGAGCGGTTCGATCAGCCGGCCGCCGATGAAATCGCGCATCGCGTCGCGCCGCGCGACGGGGTTTTGCGACGGGGTTAGCGTATCGGCGATGATATCCGACAGGATGACGCTGGTCGCCGAGCTGTAGTTGAAGATTTCGTCGGGCTGCGCCGCCGCCGGCTTCGCTTCGGCGAAGCCCGCCATGTCGCCCGCGCCGCCGCCGAACAGCATCGAAACCGTATCGCCCTGCCACACCGGATCGCCATTTTCGACATGCTCGAGCCCCGAGGTCATATGAAGCAGATTGCGCAGCGTAATCGCCCCGCGCGGGTCGCCGCTGCGCTGCCACGCCTCGACCGGCGCCGGCCCGTCGAGCGACAATTGCCCGTCGGCGACGAGGAAGCCGGTGAGCACCGCGGTGATGCTTTTCGCCATCGACCAGCTGATCAGCTTCGATTCGGGTCCGAAACCCGCAGCATAACGTTCGTAGATCGGCTCACCGTCGCGCAGCACATAAAGCGCGCGCGTCTGCCCGACATCGTCGGCATCGGTGAACAGCGCGTCGGCGCGCGCGCGGATCGCGGCGGGGAGCGCAGGCAGTGGCTCCGGCGTGTCGACCGCCGCAACCCCATCGAGCGACGCACCGAACTTCGGCGCGGGCGAAGCCGGCGCGAGATTGCCCTGCCCCGCGGCATGGCCCAGCGACCAGGCGCCGAACATCGCGAGGGCGGCACTTGCCAGCAGCCGTTTTTTGGTGATCATGGTGGCAGTGAATAGCACCAACCCGACCGCTCCTTCAACGGGCGAGACACCGGCGGCGGCGCCGCCGCCGTCGGCGCCCCCCGCCCCGCCCCCGACCGAACCGCGCCGGGAAGCAAGCCGCTGGGGCGGCTGCCTGCCGTGGGCGATCGTGCTGGCCGTGCTGTTCGCGGTCTTCGCCATCTGGAAATTTCCGTCGTTCAAGGCGCAGGCCGAACTCGGCTCGGCCTATGCCGCGCGCGTCGGCTGTTCGTGCCGCTACGTCCAGGGCCGCAGCCTCGAAAGCTGCCAGAGCGATTTCGAACCGGGCATGGAGATGGTATCGCTAAGCGAGGACCCCGCCACCAAGACCGTGACCGGCAGCGTGCCGCTGCTCGCCTCGCGCAGCGCGCGATACGCAGGTGCGAGCGGGTGTTTGCTGCGGCCGGAGGATTAGCGCGAGACGCGCCGGACCGCGAGCGCGATCACCGCGGGGACACCGAAAACCAATAGAGCGATACCGGCCTCCTCGGCCCAGCCGTACCCGGCGTAGAGGACGCCGACGAGCAGGTTGCCGATCGCGACGACCAGCCACAGAATGAGGAACAGCCGCGTCGCCCGCGCCGCCTCGCTGATCGTCAGGCGCAACAGGATCAGCAAGGCAAGCCCGGCCAGCAGCATGATGGCAGTGTGCGACATCCCTTACTCCTTTGCGTCTGCCGGAAGAACGGCCGATTGATGACGACGGCGCCACTCGCCGGGCGACATGCCGAACTTGCGACGGAATATCGCACAAAGATGCGCATGACTTGAAAAACCGGTCGCAAAGGCGATTTCGGCGATCGACAGCGGGCGGTTCATCAGGAACCAGCAGGCGTGGCGCAGCCGCTGGCGCAGCACATATTGCGCGGGGGTGCGCCCGGTCGCACGGGCGAAATGAACGATCAGGCTGTTTATCGACATCCCGACTTCGGCCGCCATATCCTCGACGGTCAGCGGCACTTCGAGTTGCGTCTGGATAAAGGCCATCAGATCGTTCATGCGCCGCGCAATCGCGGGCGATTCCGGGCGCCCCGCCATTCCTTCCAATGTCTTGGCGAGGATCGTAACCAGCGGTTCGGCGGCGGCCGCATCGCCGGCAAGCAACGCGCGGACAAGCGCCGCGAGCGCCAGATCATGATGCGCGGCCAGCGCGCGCGTGTCGGGTGCGACGGTCAGCCGTGACGCCGGGATTTCGACAATGATAGAGCGAACCGCACCGCCCTTCGCCGTGCCGCGATACCGACGGCCGGCAGGCACGAGCCACATTTCACCGGGGAGCGGATCGCCGAGCGACGTCCGTTGATCGTCGAGCCATGTTTCGAGCCAGTGATAACTTCCCGCTTCGTACAGGATCAGCGCATGGACATCGCGCTCGATTGTCCAATCCGACGGGCCATCGATCCGGTCAATGATCGAGGCAACCCTGAGTCCTCCCACTTCCATCGCATGAATATGGCAAGAATGGGAAAATGTGAAAGCCTGCTATATTACCCAATTCTATGGTTAACTCGCGCTTCCCAATTCTTCGGCCGATAGTAAGGCCGGAAGAAAAAGGTCGCGACCCAAACTAATTCGCGTGCCCGTACACGCATGAACAGACCCCCCCGACGGCGGGCGGCACAATTGCCGCCCGCCCCTTTTTCAAAGCGCCCGCCAAAGACGCTGATTCAGCCTCCGGCGAAGAATTCGTCCATCGCCAGATTGACCGCATCGGGCGCTTCCCACGGTACGAAATGGCCGCAATCGGGGACCTGAACGATCGTCACATCGGGAACGAGTTCCTCGATGCCGTCCAGATTGCACGGCGGCAGCGCCACATCGTCAAGCGCCCATACGACCAGCGTCGGGATAGCGAGCTTCGGGAACGGGACGGCGGGCGGTTCGGCATAGGGCTCATCCATCGCCGGCACGGTCATCGGCGAACCGCGATACCAGTTGATCATCGCGCGGCAGCTGTCGCGATCCTCCCAATCCTTGAGCAGCCGGGCGATTTCGTCGGGCGGCTGGATACCGCCGCTCGGCACCCGGTCGGCGAAGGCGTGAGCCAGGATGCCCGCAATGCCATGCGCCTCGATCAGCGCATCGCTCGCAGGGTCGCGGAAAATACGGATATACTGGCTGGCCGCGCGCTGATCGGCGTTGGTCGCGAGCAGGCGCTGAAAGATCGCCGGGTGCGGCGCATTGGCGATCACCGCGCGCGTCACGCGGCCCGCCCATCCCGGATGCAATCCGCCCGGCTGGCCGCCAAGCGCGACACCCCACGCAATCGCCCCGCCCCAGTCGTGACCGACGATGGTGAACTCGCCCACCCCCAGCGCATCGGCGAGCGCGAAGATATCGGCGATCAGCTTGTCGGGGGTGTAGGATTCGGCGTCCTGCGGCTTCGATGACCCGCGATAGCCGCGCTGGTCGGGCGCAATGCAGCGAAAGCGTGTGGCAAAATGCGGCAGCTGGTGGCGCCAGGTGCGGTGCGATTCGGGAAAGCCGTGGAGAAAGATCAGCACGGGCGCATCGCGCGGACCGATGTCGACGACGTCGAGTTCGACCCCCGTCGAAAGCTTCACCCGCTGCTGTTCGAAATCGACGGTCATCCACACCACTCCTTTGGTTTCTTTTCAAAACCAATCTGGCGGGGATCGATGCGGCTGGCAAGTAGGCACCGCTCAGGTGCCATCGCGAAGGATGGTCTCGCAAGGACCGTCCGTTTTGGGATGGAAAGCGGACGTTGCTCTCCCCTCCCGCAAGCGGGAGGGGCAGCGAGGCTTGCCAGCTTGCTGGCTAGCCGCAGCGGGGTGGGCACGAACGCAACGTCGCTGCCCACCCCCGACCCCTCCCGCTTGCGGGAGGGGAGAAGATGTCCGCAATCGGTCGTCAGCAGCCATCCATATCCTCGCTACGCCCAGGGTTCTGGAATCCCCTTTAGGGATAGCTGACCGTCTTCGGCACTTCGGGGATCGGGATAAATTCCTCGCTGTCGCCGGGGACGAGCGGGAATTTACGCTCTTTCCAGTCGTGTTTTGCCTGATTGATGCGGTCGCGCGAGGAACTCACGAAATTCCACCAGACGTGACGCGGGGTCTTGAACGCCTCGCCGCCGAGCAGCATCACGCGCGCGTCGGTGTCGGCGCGCAGCGTCATCGCTTGTCCCGGCTTCAATATGTAGAGGCTGTAACGGTCGAGGCGCTCGCCATCGAGGCTCGCATCGCCGAGCGCCACGAGCACCGCGCGCTCGTCGGCTTCGGCATCGATCGGAATCGTCGCGCCCGCATTCATCAAGATATCGGCATAGATGGTCGCGGCGTGCTGGGTGATCGGCGAGGTCGCGCCCCACAGGCTGCCCATGATGACGCGCGCCGACACGCCATTGTCCTCGATCAGCGGCAGATCGTCCTTCGCGACATGCTCGAACGCCGCGTCGATCTCTTCCTTGCCGTCGGGCAAGGCAAGCCAGGTCTGCATTCCCGAAATGCCCGATCCCGTGGCGCGCTCGGCAGCGGGGGTGCGCTCCGAATGGGCGATACCGCTGCCCGCGGTCATCAGATTGCACGCGCCGGGGCGGATCGTCGCGAAGGTGCCGATGCTGTCGCGATGATCGATCGCGCCCTCGAACAAATAGGTCACCGTCGCGAGGTTGATATGCGGATGCGGGCGCACGTCCATGCCGCGGCCGATGTCGAAATGCGCGGGGCCGAACTGATCGACGAAGATAAAGGGGCCGACCATCGTCCGCGCCTTGTTCGGCAGCGTGCGCCGCACTTCGAAGGCGCCAAGATCGTGGGTCGAGGGGGTGATGATGTCGAACATCAATCGAGCCTTTCCAGTGTTTTCTTCGTCTTTTCGGTTTCGACATTGCCCGTGTTCAATGTCGAGTTCGGTTCGAGGAGAAGCACCTGGCATTCGCCGTCCAGCGCCTCGGGGCAATGTTCGGTGCCGTGCGGGACAATGATGAACTCGCCGGGTTCGACGATCACGTCGCCGGTCCGCAGCCCCATCTTCATCCGCCCCGCGACAACAAGGAACAATTCATCCTCATGGTCATGGTGATGCCAGTCGAACTGGCCGGCAAACTTGACCAGCTTGACCTGGAAATTGTTGATATCGCCCGCGACGCGCGGGTTCCAGTGATCGTGGAAGGTTGCAAAGGCTTCTGCGAGATTGACCTTGTCCGGCATCTTCATTCTCCCGGCGCGGTCGCCTTGATCGCGAGCGCATGAACGCGCTGCCCCGGCAGGTCGCCGAGCGCCTTGTTCACCGCGCGCTGACGCGCGACACGGTTCTGGCCGGCAAAGCCCGCCCATTCGATGGTCAGGCTGAAATGCGACTCGCCGCTGCCGTCGTCGCCAGCGTGGCCATGATGCTGGGCGCTGTCGTTGCTGACGGTGAAAATGGCGTCGGGAAAGGCTGCGGCGAGCAGGCTTTCCATCTCTTGCTGTGCGGGGCCTTTGCTGCTCATGGGGTTGACCATAGGCGCTTCGTCGCCAAATTATAAGACCTCCAGCACCTCTTGAAAGTCTGTTGTGCCTTCTTCTGCACGCCCTTCCCGTTTTCATGGCCGTGTCCCGCGCGAGGAGCCCTGCGCCGCGCCCGGATGCCGCGAGCCGGGCGAGTTCCGCGCGCCGATGTCGTGGACACGCTCGCCCGACGGTCCCCCGCAATATCGCTGGTTGTGCCTCGACCATGTTCGCGAATTCAACGCGGGCTATAATTTTTTCGAGGGCATGAACGCCGACCAGATCATGGAGGCGCAGTCACCGACCGCGGGCTGGGAAACCGAAAGCCGTACCTTCCGCGCCGCGGGCAGCGCCGACCTGCCACCGCGCTGGGCCGATTTCAGGGACCCGATCGACGCGCTCGGCGCGCGCTTTCGCCAGCGGATGGACGAGGCCCGGCGCGAGGCGGCCAATCCCGGCCTGTCGCGCGAGGAACATGCCGCGATGCAATTGCTGGGCCTGGCCGCCGGTGCCGACCGCGCGGCGCTCAGGCGGCGTTACAGCGAGCTCGTCCGGCGCTATCATCCCGACCGCAACGGCGGCGACCGCAGTTTCGAGTCGCGGCTGGGCGAAGTCGTCGCGGCGTACCAGTTGCTCCGCAAGACAAAGGCTTTCGCATAGGGAGACTGCGATGACCGACCTCAATGAAGCCCGGATCGAGGTGGTGCGCCGCCACATGGCCCTCGAAATCACGCACGACTGGGACGGCGTCATCGCGACCTTCGACCACCCGCGCTACGAGCTGATGGGTCCCGGCACCATCTTTGACGGCGAGACGGCGGTACGATCCTATTTCGCCGCATCGCGCGAGCCTTTTCCCGATCAGGCGAACGAGGTCATCGCGATCGCGGCCGACGAGGGCACGAACACGGTGCTCGTCGAATTCTGGCTGACCGGCACCCATCTTGGCCCGCTGAAGCTCGGCCTCAGGACGATCGAGCCGACCGGCAAGGCGTTCCGCATTCGCATGGCCGCGAGCTTCGAGTTCGCGCCGGGCAGCGACAAGATCGTCTGCGAACGCCCCTATTACGACCAGTCGGCGGTGATGAAGGCGCTCGATTTGCTCTGAAAAGGCGTTGCAAGCTGAAACCGGGGCCTATACCGCGCTAGCCGAAGCGCCGTCCGCGGCGACTCTCCCCTTATCGTTTCGCTGGACCTTGTGACATGACCGATATTCCGAACAGCCTTCCCGATCACCATGGCTCGACGCTCCTTGCGGCGCCCGATGTCGAGATCGACGCGCGCGAGATATTCGGGGTCGACATCGACATGAAAGTACCGGCGTTCAGCGAGGCCGATGAACGCGTTCCCGACCTCGATCCCGCCTATGTCTTCGACGGCGATACGACGCTCGCGATCCTCGCGGGTTTCAAATACAACCGCCGCGTCATGGTGCAGGGCTATCACGGCACCGGCAAGTCGACGCATATCGAACAGGTCGCGGCGCGCCTCAAATGGCCGTGCATCCGCGTCAACCTCGACGCGCATATCAGCCGTATCGACCTTGTCGGCCGCGACGCGATCGTGCTGCGCGACGGTCAGCAGGTCACCGAATTTCGCGAAGGCCTGCTCCCCTGGGCGCTCCAGACCCCGACCGCGCTCGTCTTCGACGAATATGACGCGGGCCGTCCCGACGTGATGTTCGTGATCCAGCGCGTGCTCGAGACCGAGGGCAAGCTGACCCTGCTCGACCAGAACCGCGTGATCCGCCCGAACCCGCATTTCCGCCTGTTCTCGACCGCGAACACCGTCGGGCTCGGCGACACGAGCGGGCTTTATCACGGCACGCAACAGATCAACCAGGGCCAGATGGACCGCTGGAACATCGTCGTCACGCTGAACTATCTGCCCGCCGCGACCGAGAGCGCGATCATCCTCGCCAAGGTACCGAACACCGACGAGACGACCGTCGCCAATATGGTGAAGGTCGCCGATTTGACGCGGCAGGGCTTCATCAACGGCGATATCTCGACCGTGATGAGCCCGCGCACAGTGATCAGCTGGGCGCAGAACACCGCGATCTTCAACAATATCGGTTTCGCCTTTCGCCTGACCTTCCTCAACAAATGCGACGAGGCCGAACGGATGATCGTCGCCGAATATTATCAGCGCGTGTTCGGCGAAGACCTGCCCGAAAGCGTGGTCGCCAAGTGAAGTCGATGCGCCGCCTGCCGGTGGCGTGCGCGGCATTGGCCCTGTCAGGGTGCAGCATCGCGGCGGTCGATTATGGCCCAGTCCGCCACGCCGACTATGTCGCCGACCCGCGCTGCACGGCGCAATCGGGCGCGGCGGTCGATGCCGAAGCGCTGCCCTATTTCTTCGTGACGAGCCGCCTGCCCGACTGCCGCACCGACGACATCAGTCTGCTCCGCCATCGCGGCGACAAGATGCGCTATGGCCATTTCGCCGCGCCCCGCGAAATCGAAGTGGGCAAGAAGAAGAAACTGCGGACCCCGCTGGCGTTTCAGGAATCGGGTGACTGGTGGAAGGCGCTGCAGTCCGAAACCGACAAACGGCAGGGACGCGTCCTGCTTTACGTCCATGGCTATCGCGAAACGTTCGAGAGCACATCGAAGGACGCGGCGCAGATCGCCCGCATGACGGGCTTCGTCGGACCGGTCATCGAATATAGCTGGCCGTCGCAGGGCGAGGTGCTGAGTTATGCAGTCGACGAAACCAACATGTATCACGACGTCCGCAATTTCCGCGACTTCCTGAAGACACTCGCCGAACGGCCGTGGGTCAAGGAGATCGTCATCGTGTCGCATTCGCTCGGCGCGCGGCTCGTCATCCCGGCGATTTCATACGTCGACCGGACATCGAGCAGCGCCGACAGCAGCAATATCTCGAACATCATACTCGCCTCGCCCGACATCGACCGCGAGACGTTCGAGCGCGATATCGAAGAGGAAGTGCTCGCGGCGCGGCGCGTCGCGCGCGATCGGCGGATCACCATCTATGTCTCGCACGCCGACAAGGCGCTCGCCGCATCGCGCGCACTGCACGGCTATCCCCGGCTCGGTTCGCCCTATTGCTTCGACCCGTTCGAAGCCGCTGACCTCAACGCCAAGGGATTGCCGGTCCGTTGTTATACCGCGGCGGTTTCGGGACTGACCGTGATCGACACCACCGACGTTTCGCGCGGCACCACCGGGCACAGCAACTTCCTGCGCAGCGCGGTCGCGTGCCGCGATTTTGTCGATGTCGTCGCGGGCAAGCGGACGCGGCCCGAGCGCACGGCGACGCAGCTTGCCCATGTGTTCCGGCTGCTCCCCGATCCCGCCGTGCCCAAGGGCGGCGACGACGCAATCTGCCACCGAACCCCCGAAATCGAAGCGGCCGAGTAGCTTTTCAGAAGCCGCACATGATGGCGAAGTTGGTGAGCCAGACGACCGGCCCCTCGCCGGTCCACAGCCACAGGCCGCCGGCCGCGACAAGGCCGAACAGCGCGAGCGCAATCCAGTCCTGCCGCGCCAGCCTCACGCCGGCTGCAACCGCTTGACCGGTGCGTCGGCGATCGGCAGGTGGACGAGCCCGGCGAACAGCCCGAGCGCGATCGAGAAACCCCACGCGATATTATAGCTGCCGGTCGCGTCGAAGATCAGCCCTGCCGTATAGGCACCGAAGAAGCTTCCCAGCTGATGGCTGAGGAAGACGATGCCGTAGAGCATCGACAGATGGCGGATGCCGAAAACACGCCCGACGATGCCGCTGGTCAGCGGCACGGTGCCGAGCCAGAGGAAGCCCATTGCCCCCGCGAACACCAGCGCGCTGGCGTGGCTGAGCGGGAGGAAGAGGAACAGCGCGATCACCGCCGAGCGCGCGGTATAAAGTGCCGACAGCACATATTTCTGGCGCAGGAAATCGCCCGCCCGGCCGAACACATAGGAGCCGAGGATGTTGAACAGCCCGACAAGCGCCAGCACCTGCGCCCCGATCTCGATCCCGAGACCCTTGTCGTCGAGATAGGCGGGCAGATGCGTCGCGATGAAGGCGATGTGGAAACCGCAGACGAAAAACCCCGCGTTGAGCAGCCAGTAGCCACGATGAATCGCGGCCTCGCGCAGCGCTTCGCGCGCGGTCTGCTCCTCGACCGCGAGCGTGCCCGGTGTGTCGGTGCGGCCGGAAACGCCGATCGCGAGCAGCCCGCACAGCGCGACAAGACCCGCCATGATCCACAACGTCTCATGATAGCCGATGTTGCCAAGCAGCATCGATGCCAGCGGGACGACGAG
This sequence comes from Sphingopyxis sp. GW821-FHT10B01, assembly GCF_059415685.1. Taxonomy (NCBI): domain Bacteria; kingdom Pseudomonadati; phylum Pseudomonadota; class Alphaproteobacteria; order Sphingomonadales; family Sphingopyxidaceae; genus Sphingopyxis; species Sphingopyxis sp. GW821-FHT10B01. Next base: position 280,772 of record NZ_JBWKNS010000003.1, read on the forward strand.
GAATTGCCCGAGCGATCCGCCCGCCGTCACGATCCCGAACGCACTGCTGCGCTTTTCGGGGCTGACGACGCGCCCGACTGCGCCGAGAACGACGACAAAGGTCGTTGCCGACTGCGCCATGCCGATCAGCAAACCGAAGCTGATATGCAGCCCGATCGCATCGGTTGCAAAGGCCGCACCGATCAGCCCGAGCGCGTAGAGCAGCGCCCCGGCGAGCACGACGCGCCCCGCACCATGCTTGTCGGCAAGCGCGCCGACGAACGGCTGGACGAGGCCGAACAACAGATTCTGGAGCGCCATCGCGAGGCCGAAGTCGGACCGGCTGATCCCGATATCGACGCTCATCTGCGGCAGGAACAGGCCGAACGACTGGCGCACACCCATCGCGAGCGTAACGATGAACGCCGCGCAGACGATGACGACCCACGGCTTTTTCATGGGGGAGAGTGCGGGGGAGCTCATATCCAGCCGATGCTCCTGAGCCCGCGCAAGGTCAAGCGAGCTTAGCTACTACCCTGTCCACTCCCTCTTTCGTCACCCCGGATCAAGTCCGGGGTGACGATTGAAAAGACGGCTACCCGACTCTTCCTTCGACGGCAAAAGCTGGTTAGAGCCGACTCGAAATGTCTGCCCAATCTCCCCTCGACGATTTCAAGGCCGCGCTGTCGAGCGTCGCGCGCGCCGTCACCCGCGATGCCGAAGTCGAGGTCGGCTTTACCGCCGACGCGCCCGCGCAGATCGGCAAGGCGATCAAGGTTCCCACGCCTTCGCGCACCCTGCCCGCCGATCAGGTCGCCGAGGCCCGCGGCTTCGCCGACGCCTATGCGCTGCGCATGAAGCACCATAGCGAAAAGCTGCACGCCGCGGCGCGCCCCGCCGAGCCGCTCGCCGCCGCCGCGTTCGACGCGATGGAGCGCGCCCGGATCGAGGCATTGGGCGCGCGCCATATGGACGGGATGCGCAGCAACCTGTCGGCCAGCCTCGCGATGCGGATGCGCAGCGACCCGATCAGCCGCGCGCAGAACCGCGACGAAGTCCCGGTATCGAGCGCGCTCGAACTGATGCTGCGCGAAGCGCTGACCGGCGAACAGGCACCGCAGGGCACCGAGACCGGCCTGTCGTTGGTCCGCGAATGGATATCGAAGGAAGCGGGCGGCGACTTGACCGCGCTCTCGATGCTGCTCGACGATCAGGCGGCCTTTGGCGAAACCGCGAAGCTCGCGCTGCGCCACCTCGACCTCATCTATGGCGACGAGCCGATGGAAGAGGGCGCCGAGGACGGCGGCGAGGAAGATGAATCCGAGGCCGAGGAAAATCAGGAAGAGCAGGACAGCGAAGACGGCGGCGCCGGTGAATCGCAGGTCGATGCCCGCGCCGAAATGGCGGGCGATCAGGCCGACGACGGCGACAGCGACCCCGACGCGCAGGAAATGGAAGCCGACGGCGAGCCCGAAATGGGCGGCGAAGGCGACGAGGGCATGTTGCCGGTGCGCCCCAACCGCCTGCCGAGCGACATTCCCGATTTCAACTATCTGCGCTTCACCGAAAAACATGACGAAATCATCCTCGCGACCGAGCTGTGCGACGCCGACGAACTGACCCGCCTGCGCGCCTATCTCGACCAGCAGATGGCGCATCTGCAGGGCGCGGTGACCAAGCTGGCGAACCGGCTCCAGCGCCGCTTGATGGCGCAGCAGAACCGCGCGTGGGACTTCGATCAGGAAGAAGGCCAGCTCGACGCGGCGCGGCTCGCGCGCGTCATCGTCTCGCCCGGCCAGTCGCTGAGCTACAAGATCGAGCGCGATACCGACTTCCGCGATACCGTCGTCACGCTGCTGATCGACAACAGCGGATCGATGCGCGGCCGTCCGATCAGCATCGCCGCGATCAGCGCCGACATCCTCGCGCGCACGCTCGAACGCTGCGGCGTGAAGACCGAGATTCTGGGCTTCACGACGCGGACATGGAAGGGCGGGCAAAGCCGCGAGGACTGGCTCGCCGCGGGGCGCCCGGCGCACCCCGGCCGCCTCAACGATTTGCGCCACATCATCTACAAGCCCGCCGACGAACCCTATCGCCGCGCGCGCAAGTCGCTCGGACTGATGATGCGCGAAGGGCTGCTGAAAGAGAATATCGACGGCGAGGCGCTGACATGGGCGCACAGCCGCATCATCGGCCGCCCCGAAGAACGCAAGATACTGATGGTGATTTCCGACGGCGCGCCGGTCGACGACAGCACGCTGTCGGTCAACCACGGCGCCTATCTCGACCAGCATCTGCGGCAGGTGATCGAATGGATCGAGTCCCGCTCGCCGGTCGAGCTGTGCGCGATCGGCATCGGTCACGATGTGACGCGCTATTACAGCCGCGCCGTCACCATCATGGACGCCGAGCAGTTGGGCGGGACGATGGTCGAGCAGCTGGCGGGCTTGTTCGACATCGATTGAGCTGAAATGGGGGGCCCTACGGGGTGGGTGACAACCCCTTGCCCCCTCGTTACAAACCCTTCCGGGGCAGCAGGGACTCGCGACCTTACGACGAGGGCCGCTGCACTGACATTAATGCTGAGGGGTCGCCGGCATGACTTGGGGCCGCACCATGGGGTGCGTGGCTGAGGGGGCGACTACGCATGAAAAAAGCATCCGACCTGTTCATCGAGTGTCTGGAAGAAGAAGGCGTCGAATATATTTTCGGCGTTCCGGGCGAGGAAAATCTCGACTTCCTCGACAGCCTGTCGCGCTCGACCAAGATCAAGCTGATCCTGACGCGGCACGAACAGGGCGCGGGCTTCATGGCCGCCACCTACGGGCGTCACACCGGCAAGACCGGAGTCTGCCTCGCGACATTGGGACCGGGCGCGACAAACTTCGTCACTGCGGCTGCCTATGCGCAGCTCGGCGGCATGCCGATGATGATGATCACCGGGCAAAAGCCGATCAAGAAATCGAAGCAGGGCCGCTTCCAGATCCTCGACGTCGTCCGGATGATGGGACCGATCACCAAATTTACCCACCAGATGGCGTCATCGGACAATATTCCGAGCCGCGTCCGCGAAGCGATCCGCCTTGCCGAGGAGGAAAAGCCCGGCGCGGTGCATATCGAATTGCCCGAGGATATCGCCGACGAGCATACCGACAGCGTCCCGATCAAGCGCAGCCACGTCCGCCGGCCGACCGCCGACGTGAAGTCGGTTCGCGAGGCGGTGCGCGTGCTCGAAAAGGCGAAATCACCCGTGCTCGTCATCGGTGCCGGCGCCAACCGCACGATGACCAGCCGCATGCTGCTGCAATTCATCGAAAAGACCGGCATTCCCTTCCTCACGACCCAGCTCGGCAAGGGCGTGATCGACGAACGGCATCCGAAATTCCTCGGCTGCGCCGCGCTCTCGTCGGGCGACTTCGTGCACCGTGCCGTCGAGGCGTCGGACTGCATCGTGAACCTTGGTCATGATGTGATCGAAAAGCCGCCCTTCTTTATGAAGCAGGGTGGGCCAACGGTGATCCATGTGTCGACCAAGACCGCCGAGGTCGATCCGGTCTATTTTCCCGACATCGAAGTGATCGGCGATATCGCCAATGCGGTGTGGCAGATGAAGGAGGACATCGTCCCCAACGGCGGATGGAAATTCGACCATCTGCTCGCCTATCGCCAGGCCGAAGTCGACCATACCGCGCCGCTGGCGAAGGACGAGCGCTTCCCGATCTTCCCGCCGCATCTGGTGCAGTCGGTGCGCGACGCGATGCCCGACGACGGGATCATCTGCCTCGACAATGGCGTGTACAAGATCTGGTTCGCGCGCGGCTATACCGCATGCAAGCCGAACACGGTGCTGCTCGACAATGCGCTGGCGACGATGGGCGCGGGGCTGCCGTCGGCGATGATGTCGGCGATGGTCTACCCGGATCGCAAGGTGATGGCGATCTGCGGCGACGGCGGCTTCATGATGAACAGCCAGGAGATGGAGACCGCGGTCCGCCTCGGCCTCAACATCACGGTGCTGATCCTGAATGACAACAGCTATGGCATGATCCGCTGGAAACAGGCGAACATGGGCTTCAAGGATTGGGGGCTGACCTATGGCAACCCCGATTTCGTCAAATATGCCGAAAGCTATGGCGCACACGGACACCGCGTGACAAGCGCCGCGCATCTGAAGGAACTTCTCGCCCACACGCGCGATACGCCGGGGGTGCATCTGATCGATTGCCCGGTCGATTATTCGGAGAATGACCAGATCCTCAACATCGACATCAAGAAGCTGTCGAAGGAGCTGTAACATGGACTCCCCTCCCGCAAGCGGGAGGGGCAGCGAGACTTGCGAGCTCGCTCGCTAGTCGCAGCGGGGTGGGCTATCCGCACCGTTGCTGGCCCACCCCCAACCCCTCCCGCAAGCGGGAGGGGGGAGAAGCTGAATGAAACTCAAAGACGTCTATCCGCTCTATCTCAACAACAAGGCGGTGCAGCCGAACACCGACCTCGAGGTGATCGACAAGTTCACCGGCGAGGTCGCCTTCCGCACCGCCTTGGCGACACCCGATGTGATCGACGAAGCGATCGCCGGCGCGGTGCGCGCCGCCGAGCCGATGGCGAAGCTCGCGAGTTTCGAGAAACGCGACGTGCTGACGCATTGCGTGACGCGATTTCAGGAGCGGTTCGACGAGCTCGCTTTTGCCCTATGCGTCGAAGCCGGCAAGCCGATCGCCGATTCCGAGGGTGAGGTCACGCGCCTGATCGACACCTTCCGCATCGCCGCCGAGGAAGCGACCCGCAACTATGGCGAGGTCCAGCCGCTCGACATTTCGGCGCGCGCCAAGGGCTATATGGGGATGTGGAAGCGCGTGCCGATCGGGCCGTGCAGTTTCATCTCGCCGTTCAACTTCCCGCTCAACCTCGCCGCGCACAAGATCGCACCGGCGATCGCGATCGGCTGCCCGTTCGTGATGAAGCCCGCATCGCTGACCCCGCTCGGCGCGATCATCATGGGCGAAGTGCTCGCCGAATGCGATATCCTGCCCGAGGGTGCGTTCAGTATATTGCCGGCGACGCGCGCGGGCGCCGACCTGTTCACCACCGACGAACGGCTGAAATTGCTCAGCTTCACCGGCTCGCCCGGCGTCGGCTGGGATTTGAAAACGAAGGCGGGCAAGAAGAAGGTCGTGCTCGAACTCGGCGGCAATGCCGCGGTCGTCGTCGACAAGGACGCCGACCTCGACCATGCACTCGCACGCATCATCTTCGGCGGCTATTACCAGTCGGGACAAAGCTGCATCCATGTCCAGCGTGTGATCATCCACGAGGATATCTACGACACGTTCCGCGACATGCTCACGGCGAAGGTCAGGACGCTGAAATCGGGCGATCCGAAACTGCGCGACACCTTCATCGGCCCGATGATTTCGGTCAAGGAAGCACAGCGCCTCAAGGGCTGGATCGACGACGCCGTCGCTGCCGGCGCGACGCTGCTCGCGGGCGGCGGCTGCGAGGGCAATATGCTCGACGCCGCGCTGCTGGAGAATGTGCCCGGCGACACCGACGTCGTGCGCGAAGAGGCCTTCGGCCCGGTCGTCATCCTGTCGAAATTCTCGAACTGGGAAGCCGCGCTGGCCGAGGTCAACGATAGCAAATTCGGGCTTCAGGCCGGAATCTTCACGCGCGACATTCACAAGATACTCGACGCATGGGATCATCTCGACGTCGGCGGTATCGTCGTCAACGACGTGTCGTCCTACCGCGTTGACAATATGCCTTATGGCGGGGTCAAGGATAGCGGGCTCGGCCGCGAGGGCGTTCGCTTCGCGATCGAGGATATGAGCGAAATCAGGAATTTGGTGATCCGGCGAACCTGATTGGATCATGGCTAACCATATATGTGTCAGATAGGCAACGTCATGGAAGTGACGCCGAACCGTCCCTGAATTGTCGCGACTTTGAGTCGAAGGGTGTAACAAAACTCCTGTCTAGGCCGAGAGCAGCTAAAGGCTGCTTTCGGAGTGTGACATGGCATCGATTTCGACCCTGCCCATCCCCGCGCGTTTTCCCGACCCCTTCACGACCGATCCGCATGTTCCCGAACGGCTGATCGGCGAGCGGCGGAGTTATCGGACGGTGTGGGTCAGCGACATCCACCTCGGCACGCGCGGCTGCAATGCCGCGATGCTGATCGACTTCTTCGACCATGTCGATTGCGAGACGCTCTACCTCGTCGGCGACATCATCGACGGCTGGCGTCTCAAGAAGCGGCATTTCTGGCCGCCCGAACATAATGACGTCGTGTGGCGCGTGCTCAAGCGTGCGAAACGCGGCACACGCGTCGTCTATGTCCCCGGCAACCATGACGAAATGTGCAAGCCGTTCGACGGCTTCGATTTCGGCGGGGTCGAGATCCGCCGCGAGGCGATCCACGAGACCGCCGACGGCCGCAAACTGCTCGTCGTCCATGGCGACGAATTCGACGCGGTGATGCTCGCGCACCGCTGGCTCGCCTTCGTCGGCGACGCCGCCTACACCGCGCTGATGAAGTGCAATGTGGTCGTGAACCGCATCCGCAGCGCCTTCGGCCTGCCCTATTGGTCGCTGTCGATGGTCGCCAAGCACAAGGTCAAGAACGCGGTCCAGTTCATCGGGCGCTATGAGGAAGTCGTCGCGCATGCGGCGCGCTCGCGCGGGGTCGACGGGGTCGTGTGCGGCCATATCCACAGCGCCGAAATGCGCGAGATCGAGGGCACCGAATATTATAACGACGGCGACTGGGTCGAAGGCTGCACGGCGCTGGTCGAACATCATGACGGGACGATGGAAATCCTGCACTGGGCCGAAGAGGTCGCAGCACGTTCGGCGCCGACGACGCTCCAGCTCCCCGCTCCGGCGCGTGCAGCATAAGGATCCGGCAGCATGAGAATCCTCATCGTCACCGACGCCTGGGAACCCCAGGTCAATGGCGTTGTCCGCACGTTGCAGGCGACGATCGCCGAACTGCGCGCCGCGGGGCATGAGGTCGGGGTGGTTTCGCCGGACCTGTTCCGGTCGATGCCCTGCCCCTCCTACCCCGAAATCCGTCTCGCCTTCGCCGGTTGGCGCAAGGTCGGGCGGCATATCCGCGCTTTCGGTCCGCAGGCGATCCATATTTCGACCGAGGGTCCGCTTGGGCTCGCGGCGCGGCGCTGGTGCGTGAAGAACGGCTTTCCGTTCACCACCGCCTATCACACGCGCTTTCCCGAATATGTCGCGGCGCGGCTGCCGGTATCGCCCGCCCTTGTCTGGCCTTTCATTCGCTGGTTCCACCGCCCGGCGCAGCACATCATGGTCGCAACACGCAGCCTCGCGCGCGAGCTCGCCGCGCAGGGGCTTGGCCAGACGATGATGTGGGAACGCGGCGTCGACCATGACCTGTTCCGCCCCGGCCGCGCACCGCTGCCCGCCTATGAAGGCCTGACCCGTCCGATCCAGCTCTATGTCGGCCGCGTCGCCGTCGAAAAGAATATCGGCGCCTTTCTCGACTGCGATCGGCCGGGAACCAAAGTCATCGTCGGCGACGGCCCCGCAATCGCCGAACTGAAGGCGCTGCATCCCGGCGCGCTGTTTCTCGGCAAGCTCGGCGGCGAAACGCTCGCCGCGGCCTATTCGGGGGCAGACGTCTTCGTCTTTCCCAGCCGCACCGACACCTTCGGTCTGGTCGTCATCGAGGCGCTGAGCTGCGGCACACCCGTCGCCGCCTTTCCGGTGCCCGGGCCGGGCGACATCCTGACGGACGGCGCCGGCGCGCTCGACGAGGATCTTGGCAAAGCAATCGACACCGCGCTGGCATGCGACCGCGCCGACGCCGAGGCACTGGGCGCGCGATACAGCTGGGCAAGCTGCACCGCGCAGTTCGCGAAGGCCCTGACCTTCGTGCCTGCCAATCGGACACCCGAAAGCGCGCTTGGAACGACCCGGCTGCCGGCCTAAATCCCTTCCCCCTTTGATAGGGGAGGAGATCAGTTTCAGAAGGTCTTGCGCCACTCCAGCTCGATATAGCGGCCCAGAGGGTCGATATAGCTGGGCTGGTAATTGAGCGGCACGCGGCCATTCGCATCGGTGATCTTGCGTTGGGCGTCGAAGATGTTGTCGACCGCAAGGCGCAGGCGCGACCCCTTCAGGAACGGCAATTTCTCGGTCAGCTTCGCCTTCTGGTTCAGGTCGACGAAAAAGCGCAGATTGAAGGTCGCGAGGTCGCCGAACTTCAGGTCGCCCGCGGTGCCGCCGGTCACCGTGCTGCCGCTGTCATATTTGGCGCTGAGCCGCACGCCCATACCCTTGTAGAACACCCCGCTGTCGAGCTCGAACAAGTGGCGGTTGCTGCCGCCGCTACTGCCCGTCGCCGACCCGTTCAAAAGATCGAGTTCGGGAACGCCGGGGCGGATCAGCACTTCGTCGGTCAGTTTGATCGTGTGATAGAGCGACACCGACCAGCGCCCGCCCTGCGGCCCGCCGAACATGCCGCCGGGCCCACCGAGACCGCGCCCGCCGCCGCCCATACGCGGGCCACCGCCGCCGCTGCCGCGCGGGCGATCACCACCGGCACCCGGTCCGCCACCCGCGCGAGCGCCCGCACCATCGGGGCGCCCGCCGCCGGGGCCACCCAGGCCCGGGCCGCGCTGTTGCGGCTGACCAAAACTCTTGCCGAAGTTCAGGCCCCAGCGGATCTGCGAATTCTCGGCGCGGTCGAAATTGACCGGCCGCTGATCGAGCGCGATCAGCACGCCGTTCGCATCGCGCGTCACACGGTCGGGAAAGGCGGCTTCGATCTCGGGCGTCAGCAACGGGAAGCTGTTGGCGGTGTCATAGCTCTTGTTGCGGTTGTAATTGACCGAGAAGCTCAGCCCTTCAAGCATCGGCGGCGACCAGTTGAGCCCGAGTTTCAGGTCGCGGCGCTGCTCGGCGAGCAGGAAGGGATTGCCTCCCGTCGTCGTCGTGATCTGCACCGTCTGCCCGGTCGAAAAGTCATAATAGGTCACCGCAGGTGTCACCAGCGGCGCGGCGCCGAGTTGCTGGATACCGGGCGCCGCTTCGTCCTGGTTGAAGCTCGCGATCAGCGACAGATTGTCGGTCAGGCCCCAGTTGAGGTTCGCGCCCCAGCTCTTGAGCGCAGAAAAGTCGCTGGGGTTCTGAACCTGACCGCTCAAAGTCAGCGAGACACGGCCGATCTTGCCGACCTCATATTCGGGATCGAGGAGCGGGATTGTCAGCGAACCGAAAACGCCCGGAAGGTCGCGCGCGAGATCGGTGGTCGTGATGCCGTTCGCATTGTCGGAGCGGCTGTCGAAACGCTGGCCCGAGTAGCTGCCGGTCATCGACAGGCGGATCGGTCCGGCCCATCCCTCGGTGACAGTGCCCGACAGGTTGGCGTTGCCGCCGAACGTCTGCTGACTGCTGTCGAACCGGTCGCGGTTTCCACTGATGCGGTCGGTGAAGGTGAGCTGATCGGCGTCGGCATAATTGCCCGACACGGACCAGCGCCAGTCGCCCAGCATGCCGTTGACGCTGGCGGTGGTGGTCAGATTGCGGCTGCGGCTGTCGCGCGTCAGCGGGTCGTCGACCCCGCCGACCCCAGGCCCGAGCAACGAGAGGCTGTCGGTCTGGTCGAAGCGCACATTGATCGATGCGTCGGTCAGCTTGTTCAGGCTGCGCTGGACCGTCGCGTCGATCGAATATTCGTCCGACGCGCCCAGCAGACTGCGCGCGGGTGCCTCGGCGGCCTGCGCCGGGTCGTCATAATCGAGGTTCCGCTCGCTTTCGCGGAGCATCGTCTTGTGATCCCAACCCGCGTTGACGTTCACCCGGCCGTTTTCGCCGATCATCAGGAAGCTCGGCTGAAGCTCGCTCTGGAACCGTCCGCCCTGCGTCGGGATACCGCCCTCGCCCTCGACCGCAATCTGACGGAAATTGGGCTTGAGCACCATGTTGACGACGCGCTCGTCGGCCGAATAGCCATATTGCAGCGCGACCTCTTCGGGAAAGACCTCGACCTTTGCGATCGCCTCGGGGGGCAGGTTGCGCACTTCGCCGAAACCGCCGATGCGGCGGCCGTTGACGAGGATGATCGGCCGCCCGCTGCCGCGCCCGCGCCCCGAGCGCGTCTGCGGCGCGAGGGCGTCGAGCAGTTCGGAGACGTTCGACACGCCATAACTCGCAATCGCCGCCTCATCGAGTTCGACCTCGGCCTTGATGTCGGTTTCAAGCTGCCCTGCAAGCCGCGGTGCGGTGACGACAATCTCTTCGCCGTCGATATCGTCATAAACGTCATCGCCGCCATCGGACGCCGTCGGGGCAGGATCGGCCGGCTGGTCAACCTCGGCCGTCACGGCAGCGCTCGCCGGCAGCGCATCGGTTTCCGCCATTGCGGGCCAGGCAAGCGCAGCACTTGCCGTCAGCAATAGGGCGCGCGCGGAAAGGGAGAGGCGATAGTTATTCATCGGGGGAGATGCCTTCTATTCTTGTCTTCGTTTTTATTGGCGCATCAGCGGTTAACCCCTCCTGACGCACGATTTCGTCTGCGGTTCATCTATGTCGCAATTGTCGCAACAATGTGTCGAGGCCATGCCTGTTCCACGAACAGGCCATATCGACCGCTGGACAGCATGCGCCTTCACCCTTATCGGCCACCCATGCCGACTCCCAACTCTTCCGCTCCGCCCGAATCCATCCTGATTGTCGATTTCGGCAGCCAGGTCACCCAGCTCATCGCCCGCCGCGTCCGCGAAGCCGGCGTGTATAGCGAGATCGTCCCCTTCACGCAGGCCGAAGCCGCGCTCGAGCGGATGCAGCCCAAGGGCGTGATCCTGTCGGGATCCCCCGCCTCGGTCCCTGCCGACGGCAGCCCGCGCGCGCCGCAATCGATCTTCGACAGCGGCCTTCCGGTGCTCGGCATCTGTTACGGTCAGCAGGTGATGAGCCAGCAGCTCGGCGGACAGGTCGAACCTGGCGGCGCCGACGGCGAGCGCGACGGCGAATTCGGCCGCGCCTTCCTGACCGTCACCGAACCGTGCGTGCTGTTCGACGGCCTGTGGGAAGTCGGCGAGCGCCATCAGGTGTGGATGAGCCATGGCGACAAGGTCACCGAGTTCGCGCCGGGCTTTCGCATCGTCGCGGTCAGCGACGGCGCCCCGTTCGCACTGATCGCCGACGACGAGCGCCGCTATTATGGCACGCAATTCCATCCCGAGGTCGTCCACACCCCTGACGGCGCGAAGCTGATCGCCAATTTCGTCCGCCACGTCTGCGGCTGCAGCGGCGAATGGACGATGGCCGAGTTCCGCGCCACCAAGATCGCCGAAATCCGCGCGCAGGTCGGCGACAAGCGCGTGCTGTGCGGCCTTTCGGGCGGCGTCGACAGCGCGGTCGCCGCGGTGCTGATCCACGAAGCGATCGGCGAGCAGCTGACCTGCGTCTTCGTCGACCATGGCCTGCTTCGGATGAACGAGCGCGAGCAGGTCGAGCGCCTCTTCCGCGACCATTATAATATCCCGCTCGTCGTCGTCGATGCCGAGGAACGCTTTATGGCCGGGCTCGCCGGGGTCACCGACCCCGAGAAAAAGCGCAAGTTCATCGGCGGCGAGTTCATCAATGTGTTCGACGAGGAAGCGCAGAAGCTCGGCGGCGCCGACTTCCTTGCACAGGGCACGCTCTATCCCGACGTGATCGAGAGTGTGTCGTTCACCGGCGGGCCGAGCGTGACGATCAAAAGCCACCACAATGTCGGCGGCCTGCCCGCTCGCATGAAGATGGCACTCGTCGAACCCTTGCGCGAATTGTTCAAGGACGAAGTCCGCCTGCTCGGCAAGGAACTGGGGCTCCCCGAAATTTTCGTCGGCCGCCACCCCTTCCCCGGCCCCGGTCTTGCGATCCGCATCCCCGGCGAAGTGTCGAAGGACCGCTGCGACATCCTCCGCAAGGCCGACGCCGTCTATCTCGACGAAATCCGTAACGCCGGTCTTTATGACGCGATCTGGCAGGCGTTTGCGGTGCTGCTCCCCGTCAAGACGGTGGGCGTGATGGGCGACGGACGCACTTACGACCATGTCTGCGCGCTGCGCGCGGTCACCTCGACCGACGGCATGACCGCCGACATCTACCCCTTCGACGCCAGCTTCCTCTCGCGCTGCGCGACGCGCATCATCAACGAGGTGCAGGGCATCAACCGCGTGGTGTACGACTATACATCGAAACCGCCGGGCACGATCGAGTGGGAGTGACGATAACAATCGATATCCATCGGTGCGATCCCTTCGATTGCTCGACCAAATTGCCCAATTCGATCTAAAAAGCGGTAGTCACGGCAAGGGCGCGGATTTTGGGCGCTGGCGTCACCTTCGCGCGACCGTCCAGATTGCTTTGGCGACGCTCGGCAATCCAAGCCTCAACCTCCTCCAAATCCCAAACATCGTGGCGTGAGCTTGAATCGACGCGAAAACCCGCCTCGTCTTTCCATCTCAAAAATGGTGCTGTCGGCCAATGGAACGACGAGCTTGAGCTCGTGCCGCCGGATCATTCGGGGCAGCCCAGTGAATATCGCGCCAGCCCCCGAATTATCGACACGGCTTTCGGTTACAAGATAGCAGAAGCGGGGGCCACGCGGACCGCGCAGAGTTGTAACTTCATGGCGGGCTGGTTCATTCGGCGCCGGACACGACGGACATGGAGATTGAGGAAGGGAAAGTGCGCGAGAAAAAGACCGAGTGCGTCTGCGCCCGATAATCCGCCGGTTTCGCTTTCAGTATGTTGGGGACGAAGGTCTGCGGGTTGCGGTTGATCAGCGGGAACCAGCTGCTCTGGACCTGCACCCCGATACGGTGCCCTTTTTGAAACACATGCGATGCCGAATGAAGGTCGATCTTATATTCCAGCACCTTGCCCGGCTGGATAGCCGCCGGTTTCTCATAGCTGGCGCGAAAGCGGCCGCGGAACACCTCGTTCGCGATCATCCGTTGGCGGCCGCGCAAATTCGCGGGTGTCGCCGCGTCGGACGGATAAATATCGACCAGCTTCACCACCCAGTCGGCATCGGTGCCCGTCGTGCTGGCAAACAAGCGCGCCGCGATGTCGCCAGCGACCGTGACATCCTCGGCCAGCGGCTCGGTCTGCCAGAATAGGACATCCTTGCGCTGCGCGAAGGGCGCCTGATCGTCGGATATCCACGTCGACCAGTCGGAGCCCGGCCGCATGAACGGCTTCAATATCGCGCGGTCGCGGTAGGGCACCGGGTTCGCCGGGTCCGAAATGAAACTGCTGGCGCCCTTGCCCGACTGTGGAGCGTCGAAGGAGAGCTTGCCGTCAGGATGCAAATACAGGTTGCGTCGCTTGCCCCCGACCGCAGGCCAACGCGAATGGCGCTGCCACTGGTTGCTGCCCGACTGGAAAACAAGCGCCTCGGGCTGGTCGAGCTTGCCTACGCCTTTGAGCCAATAGCGAAACCAGGGAAGTTCGACCGAGCTGCGAAACCATTGCCCCGTCGGTCCGCCTAGTTCGAACGGACCATAATTGCTGCCCTCGCCGCGCCAGCCGCCATGATTCCATGGCCCGACAACCAGATAGTTCAGGCCGCGATCGTCACCCTTCTCCTGATTGGCGTAAATCGTCATGGGACCATAAAAATCTTCCTGATCCCACCAACCGGCGACGATCAGATTGGGGACGGCGACCTTGCCAGGCATCATATGCGAAGTTCGGCTGTCGCTCCAGAAACGGTCGTAATTCGGATGCGAAACGAAGTTTTGCCAGCTCGGCATCACGCGGCCGAGCAGCCGCTGATCCATGTTCGCGAGGTCCGGCTGTTTCAGATACCAGTCATAGGCATCGTCGGTCCCGAAATCGAAAGCATTCATCGTGCGGCCGTCGGTCTCGAGCGCCGACACCCACGACCAGGCATAATCGAGCCGGAAGGCACCGTTGTGGAGGAAGTCGTCGCCGATAAACATGTCCTCGGGCGACGCCTGCGAGGTCACCGCCTTCAACGCAGGGTGCGGATTGACGGTCGCGATCGCGGCAGTCCAGCCTCCATAAGACACACCGAACACGCCGACCTTGCCATTATTGTCGGGCAGATTTTTTACCAGCCAATCGATGCTGTCATAGGTGTCGGTGGCTTCGTCGATGCCGTCCGCCTTTGTCTTGAGCGGGCGCAGGTTGACGAACTCGCCTCCCGAACCAAACCGGCCGCGGATGTCCTGAAAGACAAAGATGAACTTGTCTTCGGCCAATTCGCCATAGCTGCCACCCTTGCCAAGGCCGCCTTCGATCCGCGCCTTGGTGAAGCCATAAGGCGACCGCGTCATGAGAATGGGGAGTTTGCCGACATGGCCTTTGGGACGCCAGACCTGCGCGTGCAGACTGATGCCATCGCGCACCGGAATCATCACATCCTGCGCTTCATAGCCAGAAGCATTTGGCGCAGCCGCGACTGGTTGGCTCGTCGTCGGCCGAGCCACAATCGGGGCTCCGACAACGGTGCCCAGCACCATCGCGAACGCTGCAATAGCGAACCGAACCGAACGACTGCGCATCACCTTGACACCTCCCCCAAACCAGACCGTGGCACCATGCCCAATTCCGGGTTCAAGTCCAAAGAAATTCTCCGATCAGGTCAAATTTCTCCAATTATCCCATTTGCGGCCCTTCATGGTCGCGTCCAGCGCCGACAGTGCGCGGGCGGTTCGCGATGAAGAAAGCCGAGGCTCGGCATAATTTATGTTCGCGTTGGCGAAATTTCGTGTCGTGGCGAAACGCACGTCGAACAGATTGTCAACGAAATTGACGGCAATTGGCCGCCGGGCCTATCCGCAGGTCGCCGGCTGCGGCCGGCCCGGATAGGCGATGAATGCCATGACAGCCCACATTAACGTGGAGATTCCGGGCGATTGCCGCTGCCGTATCGGCCCAAGTCCAAAAAAATCCCATCGAAGCCTAAACATTTTCGCAAATGGTCGGATTGGGACATGACGGGAGCTTCGCATCGTGTCGGCCGGTTGAAGGCGATGCCGCGAAACGCCCCGGAGGCACGGCCTGGGCGGAGGGTTCGATGGTATCGATATTCACTGGAGCTGGAGCGGGTTTCCAGCGTGGTTCGGGCAATATTCTGGGCGGCGCGGGCCTGTTGGGATCGGCGGTCCAGGGGCGAAGCGGCGAGAGCGTTTCGGTCAATGCGGCGACGGGAAACCTGCTGATATCGCAGCAGGACGACTTCCTGATCGGGCGCGGTCCCGACAGCGCGGTATCGCGAACCTACAACAGCCTGGCGCAGGTCAGCGACGATAATGGCGATCATTGGCGCTTCGGGTCGCAGCGGCGGCTGCAGAACTGGACGGGGACTGCCAACACCGCAGGTGCGACGGTCGACCGGGTGGGCGAGGACGGGTCGGTCATCACCTATACCTATGACACGGGGCTCGGCTATTATCGCGCCACCGATGGTGCAGGCGCGCACGACAAGATCGTCAACACCGGCCACTGGACCTGGACCGACGGCAACACGCGGGCGGCCGAGGTCTATGACATTGGCGGCACGCTGATCAACCTGACCGACACCGACGGGAACAGCATCGCCTATACCTATCACATGCACACCACCGGGTGGCGGCTGTCGCGCGCGACCACCAGCAACGGCGAATATCAGGAATATCAGTGGTCGGGCGAGAATCTCAGCCAGATCGTTACCGGCTACACCGACCTTGCGACCAGCACGGCAAAGACGCTGACGCGCACGCGCTATGCCTATGACGGGCTGAACCGGTTGACGCAGGTGACGGTCGATCTCAGCCCGGCCGACAACAGCATCGCCGACGGCAAGACCTATGTCACCAACTACAGCTACGACGGGTCCAGCCGCCGCGTCTCGGGCATCACCCAGACCGACGGATCGAGCCTCGCCATCGCCTACGACGGCGCCGGGCGCGTCATCACCCTGACGCAGACGGTGGCAGCGGGCGACGTCCGCACGACGACGATCGACTATCAATCCAGCAATTATACCGTGATATCCGACGCACAGGGTTGGCTGGCTGCAATAACCACCAATGCGAGCGGCGAGTTGATCCGCCTCGACGAACGCGCCGCGAACGGCAGCAGCCAGACGCGGGTCACCGATTTCGTTTACGACGGCAACGGCAACCTGCTCCGCACGGGACGCTATGACGGGATCGGCGGCGCTGCTTTTGCGAATATCTGGTACCGCTACGACGCCAATGGCAATATGCTCGACAGCTATGAAAGCATGGTCAGCGGCTATGCCGTTACCCGCTGGACCTACGGATCGAATAACGAGGTCCTAACCAAGACGCGCTTTACGACGCAGGATCTCGACGGGCACGGCGGGGCGGACCCTACCGGCGCACTGACCACGCGCTACGCCTATGACAGCCGCAATCACCTGCGTTATACCGTCTCGCCTGAAGGCCGGGTCACCGAATATTATTACGACGGCTACGGCCAGATGTATTGGTCGGTCGAATATCCGCAAGCGTCTTACGATGTATCGGGCCTGGCACCCGGCACATCGATCTCCGAAACGTCGCTCAATGCCTGGCGGACAAGTTTCGACAACACCTATAGCCAGATAAGCCAAACGATATATGATGCGCGCGGGAACGTGACGCGAGCCATCGACTATGGCCGCGCGCAGTC
The DNA here is from genome assembly GCF_059415685.1 of Sphingopyxis sp. GW821-FHT10B01. Classification (NCBI taxonomy): domain Bacteria; kingdom Pseudomonadati; phylum Pseudomonadota; class Alphaproteobacteria; order Sphingomonadales; family Sphingopyxidaceae; genus Sphingopyxis; species Sphingopyxis sp. GW821-FHT10B01. The sequence continues at coordinate 297,425 of NZ_JBWKNS010000003.1, forward strand.
GAGCTGGGGCTACGGCGATGCCAGCGACGGCTACAATGACACCTATTTTACCTATGATCAGGCGGGCCGCCTGCTGTCCCGCAACGAGCTGAACGAGGTCGCAGAAACCTTCTTCTACGACGGGATGGGCCGCATGGTCGGCTCGACCGATCTCGCGGGCGGCACGACCAGCATCGTCTTCAACGATGCAGCGTCGCAAACCGTCATCACGCTCGGCAACGGCCAGGTGACGTCGTCGACCTACAACAAGGCCGGCGAACTGGTCAGCACGACGCAGGGCAGCGACTGGTCCCCGAGTGCGACGTCGGCGTTCAAATATGATAAAAATGGTCGGCTTCGCATGGCGACCGACGCCTTGGGCTACAACAGCTATTATCTCTATGACAAGGCGGGGCGGAAAACCGCCGAAGTAAGCCACAACGGCGAACTCGTCGAATATCGCTACGACAAGTTCGGCCGCGTCGCGGCCACCATCCGATATCATTATGCGCCCGCCGCAGCGCAGCTGGCGGCGCTGGCCAATCCCGACAACACGCTGACGATCGACAACCTGCGGACGTCCGCGGACTCGGGCGTCTGGCTGTGGAATATTTATGACACCAAAGGCCGGCTGGTCGAGGAGATTACCGGCGACGGCCGCGTCACCGCCTTCACCTATGACGACGCCGACCGGCTGATCGAAACGCGCAAATATATCAACCTGGTGTCGGTGGGATCGTTCATGACGACCGCCCCGAGCTCGGTCGTCCTTCCCTCGGCGCATGGTTCCGACGCGGTCACACGCTATTTTTACGATCGCGACAGCCGCGCCATTGGTTCGCTCGATGCCGAAGGCTATCTGACCGAAGCGGTATATGATCAGGCCGGGCAGCTGGTCGAAGAAATCGCCTACGCCCAGCGCACCCATTCGGCCTATTGGGCAAGCGGGACCTTCAGCCAGCTTCGGTCGACCGCCGCGCCAGGCTCCCCCGCCGACCGGCGTGTCCGCCACGTCTACGACGGCCGCGGGATGCGCCGCTATTCGATCGATGCGCAAGGCGGCGCGAGCAGCTTTGGCTATAATGCGGCGGGGCAGCTGATCCAGACGACCGTTCACGCGGCGCCCATCTCGACCGCGAACTTCAACTACGACAATGTGAAGGCGTTGGTAAATTCCATCGCCAACGGGTCCAACGACCGGACCAGCACCATCGCCTATAATTCGCGCGGCCAGATCGCCTCGACAACCAGCGCGACGGGCCTGGTGACCAGCTTCACCTACGATGTGATGGGCAATGTCATCAAAACGGTCGCGGGGAGTGGCGGGTCGGCTGTGGTCACGCGCAGCTGGTATACGCAGAAGGGCGAACTGCGCTTCTCGGTCGACGGCGAAGGCTATGTCACCGAACATAACTACGATGCGCGGGGCCAAGTATCGAGCACGATACGATATGACACGGCAACAAGTTTCGGGGACGGAACATCGATCGGAACCGTGGCAGCGACCGTGGCCCCGGATTATTCGGCGGGCCGTTACCAGAGGAAGAGCTTTGGATATAGCGCCAAGGGCCAACTGACCGACACCTATGATGCCGATAATATACGGACCAATGTCTGGTTCCGCGGCAACGGCGAAGTCGGCCAAGTCCAGACGGCTCTCGGAACCTCGGATTACAGCATCCCCGAATATTTCGGCTATAATCATTCGGGCCAGCTCACCTGGAAAGGCGAAGCGTGGGAACAGTCGGAATCGCGCGAAACCAATTATACTTATGACGGCCTGGGCAATCTGACCTCGTTCGTCGACCCCAACGGCAAGACGACCAGCTATACCTATGACAAATTGGGGCGCGTAACCTCGGTCACCGATGCGCTCGGCAACCAGACGCTGTACCAATATGACGCCTTCGGCAACAAGACCGCGATACGCGACGCGCGCCTGAACTGGACCTATAATAATTACGACAATCTGGGCCGCCTGTGGCGAACGACCGATGCGTCGGGGGTCAACACCGATTCCGCCTATAACCGCTTCGGCGAGCTGGCCAGCGTCACGCGGGCGGGCGCGACCACCAGCTTCCTATATGACAAGGCCGGCCAAGTAACGCAGTCGACCGACGCTCGCGGCTTCGTCGAGACCTATGCGTATGACCTGCTCGGCAACCGCGTCCGATTCACGAACAAGCTGGGGGGCGTCACCAACTATACCTACGATCGCAAGGGCCAGCTCCGCTACGAATGGGTCGACACCAAGGCCTATGACAATGCCGGCAATGTAGCGGCCGACGGATTTTACAAGAATATCTATGAATATGACGCGCGCGGCAACGTCCTGCGCCGGATCGAAGCCTATGGCCTCGCCGAACGGCGCGACACGAATTTCGTCTATGACAAGAACGACCGGTTGATCGAGACGATTGGCCAGACCTTCCTCGGCATGACGCCGCACGAATATATTCGCTACGATGCACGGGGCAATGTGACCAGCACGGTCAATGCCGCGGGCGGGCGGACGATATTCTATTATGACGATCTCGACCGCAAGACGGTCGAGATCAGCCCGACGGGCACCTATACCCGCTATACTTATGACGATGTCGGCAATGTGACCGAGGTTCGTGTCTTCGAAACCATCGTCGGCGTGCCCGCCGATGGCGGATCCGAGGAAGAAGCGCCCGGTGCGCCCGGCGGCAATGCGCGGGTGACCAGCTTCACCTACGACAATGTCAATCGCATGCTGACCAGCTCGGTCGCCAGTGTGAATAGCTATATCACGAGCGGGGGGGCCCACGCCCTGCAGGCGACGACACTGCACACCGCGTATCAATATGACGCGAACGGCAATGTCGTGAAGCTGACCGACGCGAACGGCAACGCGAGCTATTATTACTATAATGCTCTTGGCCAGAAGACGCACCAGGTCGATGCCGAAAATTACCTGACGGCATGGACCTATGATGCCGAAGGCAATGTGCTGTGGGAATATCGCTACAGCAACAAGGTTTCCGCTGCGCCGCAAGTCGGCGTCCTGCCCGACGTCGTGGCCTCGTCGAGCGATCGCTACACCAGCTTCACCTACGACCTCGCCGGCAACCGGCTCACCGAAACGCGGCACAACGTTCTTGTCCACAACGGCAGCGGCGCGCACGCCTATACGAATTCGACGATCGGCTACAGCTACAACGCCTTGGGGCAGGTCACCCGAAAGAGCGAAGCGACGGGCGACTTTGTCGACTATGTCTACGACACGTCGGGCCGCCTGACGCTGGAGGCGCGCAAGGCCTATACCGACCATAGCGGCGCGTCGGTGACCCCGACCGTCGACTATTATTATAATGGCGTGAACGATCTTTCGCGTACCCGCCAGCGCGGGTCGGGCGATGCCGCCGAGCGCGTGACCACCTATGGCTATGACGGGGGCAAGCTACGCTGGATCACCGACGCCGAAGGCAACAGCCGCTATTATTGGTACGATCAGGGCGGGCGCCAGAATTACGAATATTACACCCGCACCAAGTCCGACGGATCCGCCGATACCAGCTACAACGGCAATCTGACCGGCTATGACGTTGCCGGGCGCGTGGTCTCGAAGTGGCAGGCCGACTATACCGGCGGTGGCTGGACGACGCGCGGCCCGGTCACCGAGCTGTCCTACAACGCGTTCGGCGAGGTTGCGGGCACCTATGTCGGCGGCCTGCTGCAGCAGCAGAATCAATATGACCTCGGCGGGCGCCTCGTCGCGACCACATCGGGCGACGGCATCTGGAAATATTTTGGCTATGACGGCAACGGCAACCAGACGATCGCGATATCGAGCGCGGGCGCGAACCTCGCCGGACTGAGCTTCGACGCGGCGCGAGGGCTGATCGGCCAGGCCGATGTCAACGCCAGCTTTACCGTTTACGACAAGCGCAATCTGGCCGCCACCGTGTTCGAAGAAGGGCGCCAGTTCAGCGTGGGCGGCGCGCTGCAGAATCTGACGACGACGCGCACCTATACCGCGTTCGGCGAGGTCGCGAGCGAGACCAACGCCCTCGGCGCGACGATCAACTACGGCTACAATGCGATGGGCCGGATGATCCGGAGCGAGAGCCCGCTGGTCGAGATCGTGCTCGAGAACGGCACCGGCCAATGGATTCGGCCGGCCGAGGATTATTATTATGACGCGTCGGGCCGCCTTGTGGCCACGCGCGACGCGAACGGCAGCTATTCGGGTTCGACGAAAACCGCCGATACCGGCAACCTGACGCGGCTCACCCTGCTCACCGGTACGGGTTATGGAAACAGCCAGGCGCTGGTCACAGCGGAAACGCACGCCGACGGCGGCGTGAAACAGACCCGCTACGATATTCACGGCGACGCGCGGGTGCTGATCGACGAAATCGGCCGCAGCGCGGCGCGCACTTACGACCGCATGGGCCGGGCCGTCACCGTCAGCAATATCGGCGGGCTCGTCGACTATTACAGCTATGACCTGTTGGGTCAGCAGATCAAGCATTGGAACAACCAAAACCAGACGCCAATCTATGGCGAGACCGTCATTATAGGCTGGGACTATTATGGCGAGCCGATCTACGACACGCCGGTCATCGGCTACACCCCCGATGTCGAAACCACCGACTACGACATTCAGGGCCGGGTGGTTTCGCAGCGCAGCTTCGGCGGCGACACGACCACCACCGCCTATAGCTGGGACGGCGCGATCGCGACGCCCGGAATCGGAACCTTCGGCGGCTGGCTGCAGACCACCACCATGGCGAACGGCCTCTATGCACAGGAAAAGACCGACCTTTTCGGCCGCGTGACATGGAAGCGCGATCTGGCCGGGCGCACGACCGACCATGCTTATGATCTCGCCGGCCGGATGACCTCGTCGAGCACCAACGGCATGCTGGTCAGCTTTGTCTGGTTCAACAGCGGCCTGCAGGCCTCGACCGTCATCGGCACCCCGAACGCCGGGCAGGTCAACACGAGCTGGAGCCGCAAGACCGCGACCTACAGCTATAACGCGACGGGCAACCGGCTGACCGAAACGCTGGTCGACGAATATGGCTATTATTCCCCCGAATGGTGGGAATATCCGAGCAACCCCGGTGGCGGCCCGCCCTATTATCTCGACCCCTATGAGCCCTATTATTACGATCCGATCTACCATCCGGAAAGCTACTCCACCTCTTCGGTCCAGATCAAAAACCAGAGCGCCACCTATGACGCGCTGGGCCGCATGAAGAGCTGGGCAGAGGCGGGCACGGCCTCGTCTCCCGCGTCGAGCACCACCACCAGCTATGACGCGAACGGCAATATCCGCCGGACGCTGGCCAACTATTACAGCCTCGACGCCAATGGCGCCGCGTCCACCGCGACCACGCGCGATTACTGGTTCCGCTACGACAGCATGAACCGCGTCGTCGTGAATCAGGGCGCGCTGGAAAATGGCACGATCGTTCGCGGGATGGGCGCCTATCTCTACGGCACCGGCGGCGGACAGGACATCATGTATGATGTCGCCGGGCAACGCACCGCGGTCGCCACCACCCAGGCTTATTATGATAGCTATACCACCTATTATCAGGAAAGCCGGGAAACCTATATTTATGACGCGGCGGGTCGGCTCAGCCAGGTCCAGGCGTCGCAGGGCGCCGCAGCCTCTGGCTCATATGATCCCGTCACTTATGCCTATATACCGCCGGCCTCGATCCCTGCCGCCCCCAGCACCGGCACGCTGCGTTCGGTCTTCTATTACGACCTGATGGGTCGCATGACCTCGCAGACCGACTATGACACGAACGGCTATACCGCGCTTTACAGCCGGACGGCCGCATATAACGCCAAGGGCCAGCTTTCCTACGACTCCAGCTGGACGAAAAAGACCGACAACAAAATCTATTCGTCGAGCACCTCCTATTATTTCACCGATTATAACAGCGGCCAATATCTGCTCGGCAGCGTCGGCTGGACATCGTCGAGCACGTCGGTCACGGGCGGCGGCACGACCTACAGCCGGACAGTCAACGGCTATGCCTGGTGGGACGGCGCGGTACAGGTCTCGATCGTCGAGACGCCCAATACGTCGCAATCGACGACCCATAGCAGCAGCTTCACCCTCAACAGCTTCGGGCAGTTGACCGGCGCCTATGTCGGGGGCGGCAAGGCGCATTATGTGTCGTTCACGCTCGACGAGCTGGGCCAGATCATCCGCCGCGACGAGAGCCAGCCCTCGGGACAAACCGGGGCGCCGCACGAGGTGTGGTACCGGTTCGGCGGGCGCCAGCTCGGCTACACCGGCAACAATGGCACCTCGGACGTCACCTACGACGCGTCGCTGAACGAGCGGCGGATCGTCCAGCCGACCAGCCCCGGCACCTATCGGAACGGTCAGTTCTATGGTGCGAGCTACGCCGACTTCGCGCAGAATTACGACCCAATCAACAGCTATTACCAAGGGTCGGCGGGCGGGACCTATACGGTCCAGCAGGGCGACACGCTGCAAGGCATCGCCCAGTCGCTGTGGGGCGACGCGTCGCTGTGGTACAAGCTCGCCGAAGCGAACGGCATGTCGGGAGCCGGCGGGCTGATCGAGGGCCAGACGCTGATCCTGCCAACGGGCGTGATGCGCTCGAAGAACAACGCCGCGACGCTCAATCCGTATAACCCCGCCGACGCGATCGGGGATCTTTCGCCGACGGCACCGCAGCCGCCGAAGAAGGCGAAGAATAAGTGCGGTGTGTTTGGGATGATATTGCTGGCGGTCGTAGCCGTTGCGGTGACGGTGGTGACGGCAGGCGCGGCGCTAGCTGCTGTAGCGCCTGCCAGTGCGGGCATAACCTCGATTGGTGTTGGAATCGGAACGGTGCTTGGGACGGCTGCAGGAGTCGCAGGCGGCGTTGCAGGCGCGGTGGGAGCGATGGGAGCGATTGCTATCGGAGCTGGTGCCGCAGCTATTGGCTCTATCGTGAGCCAAGCGGTCGGCGTCGCAACGGGAATCCAAGAAAAATTCAGCTGGAAGGGCGTGGCGATGGCTGGCATCGGATCCTTTGTCGCCGCCGGAATCGGGCAAGCCTTTGGCGGCGGCGGATGGCTTGCGGCCGGAGCGCGCGGTATGGCGAGCAGCGCTATCACGCAGGGGATAGGTGTTGCCACTGGATTGCAGAACAAATTCGACTGGGCAGGCGTAGTTGCAGCGGGTGCGGGGGCAGCGATTGGCTCCGCTGTGTCGAAGGGGATGACAAGTACATCAGTGCTTCAGGATAGTGTCGGAAATTTCATTGTTAGCGAATCGCTGACAGTCGGTGGACGGATTGTTGCATCAATGGCGGGCTCTATCTCCGCGGCCGCCGCGCGCTCAATGGTTGAGGGCAGCAGCTTTGGTGACAATATCATCGCGACTTTGCCCGACATTGTGAATCAGACCATTGGCGATATCATAGCGGGAAATACCAACCGGTCGTATACGGTACACAAGGGGGAGGCGCTTGCTTATGCAATCAGCGGCATCGGGTATAAGATTCCGACACGCAACCAACTCGTGCAGCAATATGGCGCTCAAAGAGCGGACGAAATGCTCGGCCGATTTACGGAAGGCACCGGTACTACCGTCGTTAACGGGCGGATCGAGCTTACGCAGGATTTGAAGGACTATCTTGCGACAAATAGGGTTTCGGGATCAATGGTCTCAACTCGGGAGGCGGAGATTGGGCGCTTGCTTCAGTCTGGGGGTATTAGGGCGTATTACGACTTTGGATATCAACGGGATCCCGCCAGAAGATTCGATGAATCGATGGTCCAAATAGGGGATGATCGTGCTGCTGCGCGCCTCACGTTGACGCATTACGGCCTTGCAAATCCGACCGCTCCACAGATTGATATCTTGTTGGCTAGGGCGGCAGGGGATAATTCGGTTGCCATTCCAGCCGGTCAAGAGGCAATATTTAATTCAGCCCGTGGCGATTTGCGAGGAATGTACACGCACCGAGCCGAATTTATCACAGGCGTCGCGCGAGCTTCTTTAGCAGTTGATGCTCTAGTAAACTTTTCGAGCGGCAGGGCAGGTTATTCGATATTATCAAGCTCAGCTGGTGAAATGCATGGTGCAATATATAGCGGATATTTCACTTTGCGCCCAAGAAGCTTAGTTAATAGTCAAGCGTTCATGGCACAATATGGAGTCGGGGGCACCTCCGACATCCATATTTTCCACAATGGATTCGGATCGCAGAAAAAACTGTTCTCCGAAGGCATCTTCCATGAATTGCTGCACTCTGCATCTTGGCAAGAACGCGTTGGATCCGTCACCAATTGGCGGGGCCCAATGAATAAGTTTGATGCCAATCCCAAGGCGTATTATGATAGATTCTGGGGAGATCGACCGAACGCCGACGCACCAGTCTATATTCCGACGCCCGGATCGACGCCGCCGCCGGGGCCAGTGCAGACCGCGCCGCCTGATACCGGTCCCATTCTCTATGAACATGACGCATTGAACTGGTATGCGCGATCGATATTCAGAGGGCTCGGCATGTACAAGAACAAGATAAAATAGATGAAAAGATTCACGATGTTGTTTGTGCTTCTGGGAGGGGTCACCCTGTCCAGTCTTTCAGCGGCAAGGCAAGTGGGCGGAGAATTCGTAGTGCTAGCAAAATTGGTACAAAAGGAACGAATTTTGCTGCGAGAACGAGAAGGAACGACGAGGGGGGCGGATGAGTATGTATTCGAGATTGAAGCACGTCCTGCCGGATACCCGCCTATCGGACTGCTTAAAGGATCTAAAATCAAAAGAAATGTAATCCGGGTATTCGATCCGTCCTATGTCACCGATCCTCGATCAGACTATAAAGATGATTTGTCGGAAACGCATCATGATTCTCCTGGAGGACAAGGCTGCATCGCGGATAATGATAAGACCTATCTTCTCTTCTTGAAGCAGGACGTATCGAACAGAAAAGAAGAAAAATTTATCCTGTTGTCTTGTGTATCTATGAAAAACACAGAATATTCTGGATTTGTGAAGGACTGATTATAATCTATACTGGAATTACGGTGATAGGTGCAACAACCCCTAAATGATCACCCTGTCCAAAAAATCGCTGTCCTACAAAATCGCGCGACGCTAGCCTCTGCGCATGTCGGCCTGGACCTTTCCTTTATTTCACGCGCCGCTCCACCCGCACTTCAACTGCGCCCGTTGCGAGCTCGATCATAAACGCCCCGCTTACGCTCTGCCTAAAGCCACAAAGGACACATTTCCGGTGCGCTTGTGCAGGGTTTTTGTGGCTTTAAGCGCCGCCGTCAGCCGTTCTGGCCGATACGCGTCATGGACGATCTTCACGACGTTCAAGACCGCGATTGTGAGCCGCGATTGTGACATTGCTCACACGAAAAGCACCGTCCGCACCCCCGCTTTCCGTGTGAAGCTACGCAATTTTCCGCCATTCCCCTCGCGCACACCCAACAGCTGAGGTCCCCGCCCCATGCCACCCCATTTCGCCGACAATCCCGCCACCTGGTTCGGCAACGACGCAAGCCGCGCGCATGCCATGCCGCGCGCCGAGGCCGAGGCGTTGCAGCTCGAAACGCTACGCGCGCGCTTTGCCGCGCTCGAGCCGCAGCTCGCGCCGCTTCGCGCCTTGGCCGGCGCGCAAAGCATCGCCGACATCGCTTCGCTCGATGCGGCGGCAGCGTTGCTCTACCCGCACGGCTTCTTCAAATCCTATCCCGAACATTTGCTGATCGAGGGCGATTATGCCGCGATGACCGAATGGCTGTCGCGCCTCACGGCGTCCGACCTTTCGATGGTGCGCGGGCGCGGCTTTGCGCGGATGGACGACTGGCTCGACGCGCTCGACCACGAAGGCCCGCTCGAGATGTACCACAGCTCGGGGACGACCGGCCGCCTTTCCTTCTACCCGCGCAGCAAGCATGAGCGTGCGACGCAGGTGGCGCATGCCAGCATGGCGATCGCGCAATGGTTCGACCCGCCGAAATTCCGTCACGGCGACCATGATTTCACGCTGATCTGGCCGGGCCATGCGTTCGGCCGCTCCGCCATCTTGCGATCGTCGGGCCTGTTTCGCGAGATGTTGACCGCGAATGACGAGGATTTCCAGCCGCTGGTGCCGACCGCGCTTAGCGCCGACTATCATTATTATGTCCTGCGAACGCAAAATCTGATGGCGCAAGGCCACGCCTTTGGCCCCGTTGCGAGCGACTATGTCAAGGCAAGGCTCGACGAAGCCGAAGCGCTGAAGGCCTATCTGCCGCAGCGCACCGGGGAGCTGCTCGACATCATGGCGGACCGCAAAGCGCACGGGCGCCGCGTCATGATCGCGGGCGGGCCGGTCAGCATCCACAACCTCGCCACCGCCGGCCTCGCGCGCGGGATGGAGGCGCTTTTGCATCCTGGCAGTCTCGTTCGCGCCTTTGGCGGGCTCAAAAACCATCCCGCCGTTCCCACATTGGAGGACGATGTCCGCCGTTTTACCGGCGAACCCAATTATCTGAACGCCTTCGGCATGACCGAATTGACCTCGACATTCTCGATGTGCCGCGCGGGACGCTTCCATATTCCGCCCTGGGTCGTGCCCTATGTCTTCGACCCCGTCACCGGGGCCCCTCGGCCACGCGACGGGCGACAACGCGGGCGGTCGGGCTTTTTCGACCTGGTCCCGCAAAGCTTCTGGGGCGGCGTGATCACGGCGGACTTGGTCGAGATCGGCTGGGATGCATGTTCTTGCGGCAGGGCGTCGCCGCATATGGCCCCGGAAATCAGCCGCATACCCGAACAGCGCGGCGGCGATTGCCACATCGGCCCCGCGCTCGACACCGCTACCGACAGCGCGCTAGAATCCCTGCTCGAAGGCCTGCGCCGACAGTGATCCCCGGCCTCGCCGGCGTGTTATCCCAACGCTCTGAACCTCGACGGTCCGGGAGCGCCAAGCTTTCTACGACGTCGAGCCTGCGGCGGCCGGCTTCCGATGCAGCGCTCTCCAAGCGTCGACGCGTTCTGCGGCATTGCGCCGGATCGCGGCATAGAAGATACCGTAATCGCCGAGATGATAGCTGCCATAGAGCAAGCTCAGAATGTCACGAAAACCACTCGGCGCGGACCAGGGAATATCGACCTTGAGCAGGCCTTCGTCGCACATCGCGCCGGTAAGATGCGGCGTCAGCGCCGGCAGGCTCCTGCCCTCGTCGCGAGCCGGTCGTTCGGGAAACGGCAGACTGCCCGGATTGGTGGTGGCGGAAGCCGTACCCTGCCGGCGCCAGGTCAACGGATTGACGCAGATCGCCGGCGGCTGCCCACTGTTCTTTTCGCTGCCGCGCCACCAATAGCTCTGGTCGCGGATCAGGCGGAAGGCGCCGGTGCGGCCCGTCTGGCTGGTGTTCCACGAAAGGATGCAGCCGGTTTCGCGGGGCCCGTCGCAAACCGGCAGACCGATCGTTCCGAAATCCAACGGCGCATAGGCTCCGACGACATAGGCCGCGACCAGCCGCTCCTGCAGCGGTGTGCCGAGAATCTCCGCCTGAAGCAGCCGGACCGCGTGCATCGCGCCCTGGCTGTGCGCCGCGATCACGAACGGACGACCGCCATTTTCATGCGCGATATAATGGCGAAAGGCCCGCGCAACGTCGTCATAGGCCAGCACCACGGCCGGGCGGCTGCGTTCCAGCGCGCGGAGCGAAGCCTGACGGTAATGCGGGGCGTAAATGCGACAACAGCCGTTGAACGCGCTGGCCTGCCCCAGCAGCACGGCGGGGTCGAATTCGGATCGTTCGGTATAGGCGACATTCCAGACATCGCTCTGTTGATAGGTCGTGGGGTGGATGAAGAAGACGTCGGCCGGGGCGTCGGTTTCGTCGATCGCCACCACGCCCGACGGCGTCGAGCGTTCCAACCCGCCCCGCCCCGGAAACGCCAGCCACGCATCGGCCCGGGCATAATCGGGCTCGGGCGGAACATGCGCGGCGTCAAATGGCTGCGACGGCGATCCGAAGGTCGCGATGAGGGTCGCGACCGGGCCCACGCCGGCCACGCCCAACAGAATCGCAGCGCCGCCCCCGGCCAGCGCGAGCAGCGCCGCTTTCTTCCATATCCCCCGTCGGCGCACTAGAATTGCCGGCGCACGCCCACGCCAATCGTCCTTGGCCGCAAGGTGACCGCCGCCGCCATCCCGCTGACGACATTATGGTCGAGCAGCGGCGTCTTATCGAGCAGGTTGTTGACGAACAGGTCAACCTGCCAGTCGCCGGTATCGACCAGCAACCCCAAGTTGACGACATCATAGGCCTTTTGGTGCTGGGTGAAGTTGTTCGCCGAGACCGGGCCGGTCGGGGTGTTGACGATAAAGCTGTCCTCGAACATCCTGAGGCTCGAGCTGCGATACTGATAATCGGCGCGCGCGGTTGCAGTGACGTCGCCGCCAAGCGGGATACGATAGGCCATATTGGCACTCACGATCCATTTGGGTGTGTCGAGCACCGGCTGTCCGACATCCGCCGACACCCCCGCCGCGCTTTTGGAGATTTTGGCATCGGTGTAGCTCGCCGCGACGCCGAGCGTCAGGGCATCGAGCGCAAGCTGGCTGCTCAATTCCGCGCCCTTGATCTCGGCACCGCCGACGTTGCCGCTGAACGAGAATCCGCAGCCGGGCAGAAAGACATTCTGCTGGATATTCTTCCAGTCGGTGTAGAAGGCCGCGCCGTTCAGTGTCAGCCGGCGGTCGAACAACTGGTTCTTGCTGCCAACCTCATAGGTCCACAGCGAATCCGACTTGTAACTTACCGGCACCGAGGACAGGCCGAGATTGGCCAGGTCGGCCTCGCACTGGTCCGGCGCCACCGCGAACGGATTGCCGCCGCCGGGGCGGAAGCCCTTGGCCGCGCTCGCATAGATCAGATTGTCACGCGTCGCGCGAAAGGCGAGCTCGAACTTCGGATTGACCCCGTCCTGACGGGTGCGGGCGCTCCCCTGGGTATTGCCACCGTTGAGCACGCCGTCGCCTTGCGTCTCGATCGTCTGCTTGATGTTGAAATAGCGCAGCGCGGCGGTCGCCTCGAGGCGCGGCAATATCTCGTAGGTCAGCGCCGCGAAGGCGGCATATTGCGTCAGCCGGCTGACACTATTGCCATGATAGACGGTGTCGGTGCCGGTCCCGAGCAACGCGCCGACGCCAATCGAATTGACGGTCTGGTCGAGTTCGTCGCGCTGGCGCGAATAATAGAGACCCGCGGTCCAGCGAAGCCGCGCCGCCGGGTCCGCCGACGCCGCGCGCAGTTCCTGGCTGAACGTCTTTGTGCTGCTGTTGGACGCATTGGGTGAATTGACCCCGAACAGCGTCGGAACCAGCGTCGCAATATAGAAGGAATAGTCGCGATCAAATGCAACCGACCGATCAACATAGGCGGTCAGCGAGGTGATATCGACATCGCCGAGCCGTTTTGCGATGTTCAGCGAATAGACACCGAGATCGTCATCGGTCGGCTGCTTGAGCCGGAAAGAGCTCTGCAGGCCGGGAAGATTGGTGAAGAAGGCGCCGGTGTTTTTCTGCCGATAGGCCTGCCGGAACAGCGACGGGGTGATATCGAGCGTGTCGTCGGGCTGCCACAGCAGCGCGGCCTTGACCGCGAAGACATGGTCCGAATTCTGATTGTCGTCGGCCAGTGTACTCAGCGAAGGATGCGCGAGCGGCGTCAGTTCGGCCGGCGGCGCGGTCGTACTGGTCCGCACATCGACGACGGTGCCATTGGCGATGTTGTCGACATAGCCGGCGTTGCTGCGATAGAGCACGCCGGTGCGCAGCGCGAGCTTGTCGGACAGCGGGACATTCAGCACCGCCTCGCCATTCCAGGATATGCCGCCGTGCCGCGTGGTCGCGACGCCCGCCGCAGTGTCGAGGGTGGTGGTCCCCAGCTCGGGCGCGTGGCTGACATATTTGATCGCGCCGCCCATCGCGCTGCCGCCGTAAAGCGTGCCTTGCGGCCCCTTCAATATTTCGACCCGGCTGAAATCGAAGAAGACGGGATCGGCTGCGCCGCTGAAGGCATTGGACGCGCTGAGCAGCGATATATCGTCGAGATAGATGCCGACGGTCGGGCTGGGCGAGGTCGTGCTGACGCCGCGAATACTGTAGCGGCTCTGCCCCAGCTCGGCGCCCGAGAAGGACACACCCGGCACCTTGCGGAGGACGTCCTTGAAGTCGCGTGCATTGCCTTCGCGCAGATCGTCTTCGGAGAAGGCCGAAATGGAAATCGGCGCGTCCTGCAGGCGTTCGCTACGCTTGCGCGCGGTCACGACGATGTCGCCGGACGTCGCCTCGTCTTCCTGCAGTTGAGGCTGCGTTTGCTCCTGAGCCGATGCCGACGGAATGAAACCGCCGATCGCCACAAGTGCGCAGGCCGTCCAAGCCGTTCCGCCGAGATAATATCGCATGCCAATCCTCCGTCCCAATCGAGCGCCCCGCGCCCTGCACGCCACATTGGGTTGGCGCGCGTCATTCAATGCGACACTCATCGACGCCTTTTCATCAAATGCTATTATGCACAGGCGCGGCCAGCTTATGCCGCGCGCAGAAAATCAACCGCCCGCCCTCGTTCGATACGATATTCGACACAATTTGGCATGGACCGGTTTTCATGCGAAACCGGACGCAGGCACGCTGCTTATGGGACAAGATTGATGGCGCTCGCAGAACAGCACGGGAAAATCCCGCATTATGTAAATGGGCGCTTCGAGCCGTTCCTGCGCGAAGACGACATCAGCGGCGTGGTGATCGATGGCCGGTCCCGCGGCGAGATCGACGAACATGTGATCGGCGACGACCGGCTGACGTTCAAGGTGCAACTGACCGGGGCCGGAGAATATCAGTTCAACGATGCCCCGACGTCCGAGATTGCCGGGGAGTGCCTGGTCATTGCCCATCAGCCGTCGGGCGTCGTCAAGCGGCAGATCATCCATGAGGACACCGAAGAGCGCTCGGTGACGCTGTTTCTGCCACGCCTCGGCAACGGCCGGATCGCCGGATTCGAGGACAGCGGATACGAGGTTCAGGCGGCCAGCGACTTCCTCGATCAACGCCTCCTGTTCCGGCGCTATGCGCTGCCGCGCGCCGCGGCGCTCTGTGCTTCGGACATTCTCGATGCACGCCGCTCGCCATGGATGCAGGAACGATACAAGCGGGCCCGGATTGACGAGATGACCTGCCTACTGCTCGATTTCTTCATCAGCCAGTTCAAGCGCTCCGACGACCATGGCCTCACCGAACGCGAGGTGCGCCGCGTGCAGCAAGTCCGTGCGATCATGGCGGAACGTCTCGACCAGCCGCTCGGCATCGCCGAACTGGCCAGCGCGGTCGGCACGAACCGGACCCGTCTGAACACCATTTTCCGCGCCTTTTATGGCGAGACGATCGGACAGGCGCTGCAAAGGGAACGCATGGAAAGCGCCCGCACCTGGCTGGGCGAGGAAGACATGTCGATCAGCGAGATCGCCGAACGCTGTGGCTATGGCCACCTGAGCAATTTCTCGCTCGCCTACAAAGCCTATTTCGGGATCAGCCCGTCGCTGGCGCGCGAAGCTGCCACACAAATAGTGCGGCCGTCATAATCCATCCCGTCGCAGCCATAAGCGCCGCGCCGGCATGTCGGCCTAAGGTCGCCTAGCTCGCCCCTTTGTCCGGGAGGCGTTCGACCGTTGGAGCCACCATGAACCTGGATCGAGATATCGCCCCGCTCGTCGCTGATATGACGGCTTGGCGGCGGCACTTTCACCAGCATCCCGAACTGGGCTTCGAGGAAGTGCAGACGTCGACCTTCGTCGCCGACCGGCTGCGTTCGTGGGGCATCGAAACCCATATCGGCATCGGCGGCACGGGCGTGGTCGGGGTGATCCTGGGCGATAGAGGGGCAGGACCGAACATCGGGCTGCGCGCCGACATGGATGCGCTGCCGATCGAGGAACAGGGGCAAGTAACGCATCGTTCGTCCCGCCCCGGCCTGATGCATGCCTGCGGGCATGACGGCCATACGGCCATGCTGCTCGGTGCCGCCCGGGTGCTGGCCGGGCGGCGCGATTTCGCAGGAACCGTCCATCTGATCTTCCAGCCGGCAGAGGAAGGGCTTGGCGGCGCACCGGCGATGATCGCCGACGGCCTGTTCGATCGCTTTCCCTGCGACGCGGTGTTCGCGCTCCACAATGCGCCGCCCCTGTCGCTCGGCACTGCGGCGGTGCACGCCGGCCCCGCCTGCGCGGGCGCCGCGCGTTTCGAGGTCGAGATTAGGGGGCGCGGCGGCCATGCGGCGACCCCGCATCTCACGGCCAGCCCGGTATCGGCCGCCGCCAATCTCGTGCCGCTGATCGAAGCGGTGCCCGGACGCCGAACGCAGGCGAGCGGCATGGCGGTGATGACCGTGGCCTCGATCAACGGCGGCGGCGCGTTCAATGTCGTCCCCGAAAGCGTGAGCCTGACCGGAACCGCGCGCGCGTTCGACGCCCCGACGATGCAGGCGCTGGAAGCCGAACTTCGCCGGCGCTGCGCGGGTGTCGGCCTTGTGTATGATGTATCCTGCGAGGTGACCTTCGACCTCCTGTTTCCGCCGACCGTCAACCATGCCGGCGAAGCGGCTATCGCGGCGTCGGCACTGGACGACATTCTCGGCACCGGCGCGGTGATCCGCGACATGCCGCCCGTCACCGGCTCGGAAGATTTCGCCTATATGCTCGAACGCCTTCCGGGTGCCTATGTCCTGCTCGGCACCGGCCTCTCGGAGGATACGCCCATGCTGCACAGCCCCGACTATGATTTCGAGGATCGATTGCTGCCCATCGGCGCGAGCTTCTTTCTCAAGATGGTCGATCTCAAGCTCGGCGCGCGGAACGAACCGGCATGACCGGCAACAACGAGATTTTCGACTTCGTGGTCGTCGGTGCCGGCGCGAGCGGATGCGCGGTGGCCGGGCGGCTGGCGGGCACCCCCGGAACCCGCGTTGCGGTGCTCGAAGCCGGACGCGCGGGCCGGCTCAGGATCGAAGCGATCCCCGCCGCGACCATCCACACCAACGGCCACCCCTTTTACGACTGGAAGCTTGTTTCCCAACCCGACCCCACCCGGCTCGACCGGACCGAGGACTGGCCCAGAGGCCTCGGGCCCGGCGGCAGCACGCGGATCAACGGGATGATCTATGTCCGTGGTGCGCCCGAGGATTTCGATGCGTGGCGCGATCTCGGCGCGGCGGGTTGGGGCTATCGCGATGTCCTGCCCTATTTCAGGCGGATCGAAACGAGCGCCGAAGGCGAATCGCAGGTTCGCGGCGCCACCGGACCGCTCCACATTTCGCCGCTGCCCTATGTCCATGATCTGACGCCCCGTTTCATCGCGGCGGCGGGCGAGGCAGGCCTGCCTTTCAATCCCGATATCAATGGCGAACGCCAGGACGGGATCGGCTATGTGCAAAGTTCGGCGCGGGGTGGCCGCCGGCACGACAGTTTTACCGCCTTCCTGAAACCGGCCATCGCGAGCGGCGCGGCGACCATGCTGGAAGGCGCGCGGGCACGGCGGGTGATGTTCGAAGACGGCCGGGCGACCGGGGTCGAATATGAGCAGGACGGCACCGTCCACACGGTCACCGCGCATAGGGGTGTCATCCTGTCGGGCGGCGCGATCCACACGCCGCAATTGCTGATGCTGTCGGGCATCGGCCCCGCCGCACGGCTGCGCGAACTCGGCATTGCGGTTGTCGCCGACTCCCCCGAGGTCGGCAGCAACCTGATGGAGCATGCCGGCATCTGGATGGGCCTGAAAGTCTCGGTTCCGACGCTCAACCAGCAGGTCAATCTGGCGGGGATGGCGCGCGCGATGCTGCAATGGCTCGCGGGCAAGGGACCCGCCGCGAACCCCACCGCGCAGGCCGTGGGCTTTGCGCGGACGATGCCCGGGCTGGCATCGCCCGACATCCAGCTTCATCTGACCCCGTTCGGCCATGTCGGCAGCGGCGGCGACCGCAAGCTCGCGCCGTTTCCGATGGTCAGCGTCGTCGCCAGCGTCAACCATCCGCAAAGCCGGGGACGGATCGACCTGGCGAACAACGATCCCGCCGCCGCGCCGCTGATCTTTCCGAAGCTGCTCGATGCGCCCGAGGATATGGCGACGCTGCGGCGCGGCGTCGCGCTGTGCGAACGGATCGTCGACGCGCCGGCGTTCCGCGCGTTTGTCGTGGAGCGGATCGGCTGGCCCGATCTCGATGCCGGCGATGCCGAGGTCGAGCGGCAGATCCGCGGCCTTGCCGGCCCGATCTATCACCCCGTCGGCACCTGCCGGATGGGCTCGGACGCCGCGTCGGTGGTCGATCCGCAGCTCAAGGTTCGCGGCGTCGACGGGCTGTTCGTCGCCGATGCCTCCATCATGCCGCGCCACATCAGCGGAAACACCCAGGCCGCCGCGATGATGATCGGGGACAAGGCCGCAGATTTGATTGGAATGCCCCTATGAGTTCCGCCGCCGCCACACTGGACCTTCCGGCTTGGGACCAGCCGCTTTCCGAAGCGCTGGCGCATGGCTGGATCGACGGCGAAACCCGGATATCCGGCGCGAGCTCGATCCAGAGCGTCAATCCGGCGACCGGCGACAGCTTTGGCCAGTTCGACGAAGGCGGCGCACCGGCGATCGATGCCGCGGTGATCGCGGCGCGATCGGCGCTCTCCGGCGAGTGGGCACGGATCGGCGCCGCCGGCCGCTCCGCCTTGCTGTTGGCTTGGGCAGCGCGGATTGCCGAAGAGATCGATCAGCTGGCCTGGCTCGAAACGCTCGAAGTCGGCCGTCCGATCACCGATGCCAAGGCGTTGATCGCGCAGGGTCCGCTTCTGATCGGCTATTACGCCAGCATGATCCCGGGCCTCGAGGATCGCACCGATGGCGCGGCGCGGCGACCGCGGGGCGTCATCGGCGCAATCACGCCGTGGAACTTCCCCACCGCCAATGTGCTGATCCGGATCGTGCCGATCCTCGCGGCCGGCAACACACTGGTCCTCAAACCGTCCGAACTGTCGCCGCGATCGGCGGTGCTGCTCGCGCAACTGGCCAGCGAAGCGGGTTTTCCGAACGGCGTACTGAACGTCGTGCTCGGCGCCGGACATACCGCCGGCGCGGCGCTTGCGGCGCATCCCGGCATCGACATGATCGCCTTTACCGGATCGACCCGGACCGGCCGGGCCATCATCCAGGCGTCGGCGTCCCGATCGCTCAAGCCGGTGATGATGGAATGCGGCGGCAAATCACCGCAACTGGTGCTGCCCGACATGATCGGCGAGCCCGCGATCTGGCCCGGCGTGTTTCATGCCGCCTTCTGGAACACCGGCCAATGGTGCGCGGCGCGCACCCGGCTGCTGGTGCCCAAAGGCGGGCTGGAAGCCGCGGTCGAAGGACTCCGCGCGGCGGCGGTCTGGCCGGTCGGCGACCCGCGCGATCCGGCGACACGGCTGGGGCCACTCGCCAGCCGCACGCAATATGAAACCGTCCAGCGCTTTCGCGAGATTGCACACCAGACCGCCCGGGTTGTGCCGTTGTCGACCGCGCGGGACGACTTGCCGGCTCATGGCTTCTACGCCGAACCCGAACTGATACTCGATGCGGCGCAGGACGGCGAACTGGTCCAGCAAGAGATATTCGGCCCGCTGCTGACGGTGCAGGAATATGACGACCTGAACGAAGCGATCGCGCTGGCCGACGACGGTCCGTACGGGCTGGGCGCGACAGTGTGGGGCGCGGATCGCGACGCCGCCGAGCGGATCGCCGCGGGGCTTCGGGTCGGGTCGGTCGATGTGATCGCAACGCCCACCGCCCGGCCGGGGATGGCGCTGGGCACGCCGTTCGAACCGCGCAAACAGTCGGGCTTCGGAGTCGAGGGCGGGTTGACGGGCCTGTCGGCCTTCACCGCGCCCCAGGCGATCACCTATGCGGGCTGATACGCCACCCGAATCGCGCGCCACGCTGGCCGCGCTGATCGTCATCGGCACCGGTGCGATGACCAGCGCCACGTTGAGCCCGGTCTTGCTCGGTCTCTATATCGACGAGCTTCGCCTCACCGCGTCGCAGGCGAGCCTCGCGCTCGCCGCGGAAAATGGCGCCTATGCTCTCGGGTTGCTGTTCTTCTACCTCATCCTGCACCGGGCGCGGCGCCCGGTGCTGGCGGCCACCGGCCTCGCGATCATGATCGCCACCAGCCTGTTGACCGCGAAAGCGGGCGGTTTCGTGCCGCTGCTGGCGATCCGCGCGGCTTTTGGCCTCGCGATGGGATTTACCGCGTCGGCGGTGTTCGCCGCCTATGCCGGACGCACCGATCCGCAACGCGTCTGGGCGATCGCCACCTTCGTCAACCTCGCCTATGCCGCCGTCCTCCTGAGCCTGTCGGGATGGATCGCGCAGACCTTCGGCCTCGCGGGTATCGTTGCGGTGCTCGCGCTGACCGCGCTCATCGGATTGCTATGCGCCCGGTTGATCCCGCCGGCGCCGGCTGCGCCACCGGCCGAAGCGACCGGCATCGCGGCGGCGCGCGGACGAACGATCAATCTTCCCGCGGCGTGCGGCGCCCTCGCGCTGCTCTGCCTCTATGCCGGTCACACCACATTATGGTCGTTTCAGGAACGCATGGGGCTGGCGGTCGGTCTCGACCGCAGCCAGGTCGGCCTGTTGCTGGGGATTTCCGTGCTGGGCGCGATCGCAGGCGCCCTGCTGTCGATGACCGCGGGGCAGCGGTTCGGCCAGCGCGGCCCCAACGTCCTCGCCTTTGCCGGCCTGATTGTCTCGGCGCTGCTGCTCGCAGTGCCAGACATGACGGCCTATGTGGCCGGCGCGGTGATCGTCAAAACCGCGTGGTTCTTTGGCCTGCCCTTCATCCTCGGCGCGATCGCCAAGCTCGATCGCAGCGGCCGGTGGAGCAGCATGGGGGCGGCGTTTCTCGCACTGGGATCGGCGGTCGGACCCGCAATCGGCGCAACACTGGCCGACCACGGCGCGCATATGATCGGCTTTCTGGCGGCGGGGCTCTATCTGATGAGCTTCCTGTTCACCGTGCCGCTCTTCGCGGCGGCGCGCGCTCCGGCGGATCGCTGATGTTTGCCGAAAGCTATGCGGAGGCACGGAACGCCTTTCGCGCGGCGATATCGGCGCTGGGCGGGCGGCTCGCCTCGGCGACGGTGCCCGGGACCGGCGCGCAGGGCGAGGAACTGACGGTCGACTGGGCGATGATCGGGCCGGACGATGCACCCCGCACCCTCTTGTCGATCTCCGGCGTGCATGGTGCGGAAGGCCATGCGGGGTCCGCCGCGCAGCGCGCCTTCGCCGCCGCGCTCGACCCCCGCGATCTCGGCGCGGACTGCAATGTCGTGATCGTCCACGCGCTCAACCCCTGGGGGCTGTCGCACGGGCACCGGGTCGATGCCGACAATGTCGATCTCTCGCGCAATTTCGGCGATTTCGGGGCGCCGCTTCGGCCCAATCCCGACTATGCCCGGATACATGGCGTCGTATGTCCCGATCACTGGGATGCGGGGCTACCGGGCCGGGCAAGCGAATTGTTCGGCGCGCTCAGCGCCGAATGGGGCGCCGCACGCGCGCTCACCGCCTTTACCGGCGGCCAGCACAGCCATGCCGATGGTCTCGGCTTTGGCGGGATCGGCCCGTCGCCGTCGCACCGGATATTCGAGCATATCGTCGAAACCGAGCTCGGCCGCTGCCGGCGCATGGCCTATCTCGAATGGCACACCGGTTTCGGCGATTATGGCCGGCCGCTGGTCGTCGCCCTCGACGCCCCCGGGTCAGAGCCGCGCGCGCGGATGGCGCGCTGGTGGGCCGATCAGGATCTGCAATCGGACGACGAGGCCTTTGAATCGGGCGAAACGCCCGATTGGTCAGGCCTGCTCCTGCCCGGCCTGCGCCGGCTGGCGCCGCACATCGAAATTGCGGGGGCTCCGATCGAGATCGGAACCGTCTCGAATTTCGAAGCGTTCGAAGCGGTGATGATCGATCGATGGTTGCGCCTCGGGATCGGGCCGAACGATGCCCGCATGCGCTCGACACTGCGAGCGCGATTGCGCGCGGCCTATAATCCGGCCGACGCCGCCTGGCGCAGGAGCGTGGTCGAGATCGGCCGTTCGATGCATGTTGCGGCTTTGCGGGGTCTGAACGCGTGGCGCGTACAGGATGTCCGGCCAGCCCGCGCCCGGCACGTATGAGAAGGCCGGCCCCAGCCGATAATGCGCGGCAGCGCCCCCTCTATCAGTCAGGTCTTTGATGGGCACCCTGTCGGCAATCCTCTACTTCCTCACCCACCATCCCTTCTGGTCATGGCCCCTCATCATTGCCGTGGGTGTGGTGCTGGCCCACCTGTTGGCGAGGTGGAGCGGCCGCGCCCGCTGGTACATTCTGATCCTGCCCTTTTTCCTTTATGGCCAGATCAACATCTTCACCGCGCACATCTTCAACGCGCTGTTTCTTGAGGCTTTCGGGATCGATGGAACCGCCGTCATTACCCAGTCCGAAGAAACCAGTTCAACCCTGAACGACCAGAGCATTTGGGCCTATGATGCGGTGATGAAAACTGCGGACGGCCGCGATGTGATCGCGGGGTTCGACACCATGTCCGCCAGCATCTATCCGATCACCAACGCCATCCTCATCCCGCCGCAGGGCGAGCGGTTCGTGGTTCGCTATATTCCGGACTTTCCGCGCAATTTCGTCATCATGCGCGACCTCTCGCCCTATGGGAAAAAATATCGGATCGGCGAGGATCGCAAGCCCGTCGAAAAAGCCGCCGCGCAATTCGCCGCCAGCCCCGACAACCGCGCCTTCATTGCGGAATACAGGGACGCGTTGGCGGCATTTATCGACAAGCACCATGATGATGCCAACCCTGCCCTGATCGAAAATTATCGGGCGCAGCTCGGCGCGCTTCCCGAACCCGACTGAAGCCAAAATAAACTTACTGGCCAATCAGTTAGTAATTGATCAGCGCACGCTTTCATGCATTATCGCTCCGCTCGCAGGCCACTGGTGGAAAGCCCCCGGGAAAGGAAATCAAACCTCGAATTTGATCGGCATCGAGCGGGAAAGGATGTTCTATGTTGAGGCGAACCAAGGTGGCTTCCCTGTCGCGGCGCATAGCCGCGATCGCAGCGGCTTTCACGATGGCGGCGGGGCACAGCCCGGCAAATGCCCAGGTGCTTCCGTTATCAAGCGCCAATAATTACGCGAAATATGCCGATGCCAACCGCTGGATATGCCTGCCCGGACGCGACGATGTCTGTTCGCGCGACCTCCAGGCGATCGAACTGCTCGCCAACGGGTCGTCGGTGCCCGTTCCGCCGCGGCCGCCAGCCACCTCGAGCACGGTCGACTGCTTCTATGTCTATCCGACGGCCGGACTGAACCTCATCCCGGGCAACCCCGATCCCTATTATATGAACAGGAGCGCGATCGAGGCGGCGACCGCGGCCCAAGCGGCCTCATTCGCAAGCGAGTGCCGGGTGTTCGCGCCGCAATACCGGCAGGCGACGATTGGCGCCTATGCCTTGCCAGAATTCGTCCGGCAAATGTACATTGAGGTAGCGGCTTCCGACGTCCTCGCCGCCTTCGACTATTATCTGGCGAACCACAACCATGGGCGCAAAATCGTGCTGATCGGGCACTCGCAGGGCGGCGAGATGCTGATCAGGATGATTCAGGGCAGGTTCGAAAGCTCACCCGAACTTCGTCAAAAGCTGCTGCTTGGAATTCTCGCCGGCATCCCGGTTAATGTGCCGATCGGCCAGAAGGTCGGCGGCACCTTCGCCAATGTACCGGTTTGCACCCAGCCGGGGGAAATCAGCTGTTTCATCGCCTTTGGCAGCTATGCCGAGGGTTCTGACCCCACAACCGATACGCGCGTCCCGACCCCGGCGGGCCAGGAACGGGTCTGCGTCAACCCGGCCACCCTCGACGACCTCGCGCTTTCCCCCGAAGCACGCCGGAGCGGGCGCAAGCTGTTGCAAGGAACGCTGCTGATGCCCGCCGCCGACTCGTCGGGCTTCGTCCGGGACGACGCGCAGACCAAGTCCTTTACACGCTTGAGCGGCGCCTACAGCGGCGCGTGCACCGCGGGGACGAATACCCAAATGCGTTTCTTTTCGATCAGGGAGGAGATGGATCCGACCGATCCGCGCCGCGGGATCGTCAAGCTTTCCAAAAATCTCCTCGACTGGGTTACCCAGCTGCTGATCGGCGATGTCGGGCTGCATGTCCTCGACATGCAATTTCCGATGCAGGACATGGTCTCGCTTGTCGCGGCAAGGCGCCCATCGCCGTGATCAAGCCGTGCATTCGGCTTCTGAACGACGCCATCCGAAGCGCCAAGTCGTTCAACTTTTGCATAGAGACAAACAGCAAATGCAGATCGAAACCGCATTACCACGCCTCGCGCTCGTCACCTCGGCCATCCTCATTTTGTCCGGACTATTTTGGTGGAATATCGATAGAGGGTCGAAAACGGACGAAAATGCTACTGTCACGGTGCAGGCGGTCTCGCTCCCGGCGACCGATGCTCCAACCGAAGCATTTGTTTGGGTCGAACGACAGATTCTGGAGACCATTGCGGAACCCGGAACACGCCTTCACGATCTCCGCATCGTCGATCAGGAGCGGTTGATCGTGTGCGGCGAGCGTGTCGACAGCGGCTCCGCAACCTCGCGCCGCTTCGTGTGGCTAAGCCAACTCCGCCAGGTCGTCACCGACGACGGCGGTCCCGATTTCGCTATCCTTGTGCATGTCTGTACTCCGCCTGCCCCGTCCCGAATCCAACCCCTCTCCCCGAAGGATGCCGGAAACGCGAAGTCGCGCAGTCTCGATTGAATTTAAAAAACTGGCTGGACGACCAGTTAATTTATGATATTGGATCGCAACGGCTGAAAAAAGGTCGTGGGGGCGCGCAACGGAGCGCCCATGAGAGGGAGAGGCGTTTTTCCAATGCAGAAATTTTCGATTATGAGTTCGACGCTCGCCATTGGTGCGGCATTGCTGGCGGCGCCCGGCGCCGCGCAGGCGGCCAGTGCGGATGAAGCGCCCCCCTCCAGCGCGGCGCCGGTGACCGATACTAGTCTGGAAGAGATCATCGTCACCGCCCAGCGCCGGACGGAGACGCTGCTGAAAGTGCCGGCGTCGGTAGAGGTCTTGAGCGGCGACCGACTCCAGGCCGCGCACATCAGCAATCTCGCGAACCTCCAGGAGGTATCGCCCAGCCTGAGCGTGTCGCAGACCTCGAACCCCAGCAACGCCATCTTCACCGTGCGCGGGATCGGGACGGCGGTTCGCGGTTCCGAGCAATCGGTCGGCGTCTATATCGACGGCGTGTTCCGCGGGCGGCCCGGTGCCGCGTTGCAGGACTTGCTCGACATCGAGCGCGTCGAGGTGCTCCGCGGACCACAGAGCACCCTGTTCGGTCGCAACAACTCGGCCGGCGCGATCAATATCTCGACCACGCTTCCCGACACAAATGCGTTCGGCGTCTATGCCGAGGGCACCTACGGCAATTTCGACACGATCCAGGCGCGCCTTTCGGTCAATGTCCCGCTGGTCGCCGACAAGCTCGCGCTGAGCATCGCGGTCGCCGAAAGTTACAACCACGGCTACCTCGATGCCCCGAATCTGCGGAGCGGCCGAAGCAATGGACGCGACCGCCAGAGCATCCGCGCCCAGCTCTACTGGACCCCGACCGACGCAACCCGCGTCCGGCTGATCGGCGATTATTCGCAGATGGACGACAGCTGCTGTTCCTATGTGCCGCTGTTCGTTTCCGACGCCGCCGTCACGACACCCTTTTCGTTCAACGTACGCGGCGGGTTCATCGGCTACACCCCCCCGACACCTGGCACCCCCGGCGTGTCGCCGAGCAATCCTGCAAGCAGCGGCACCTTTTACCGGCCGTTCGACCGACGCACGATGCAGGACACGCCTTCGGGCGAGAAAGCCAGGGATAAGGGCGTTTCGTTTCAGATCGACCAGGATTTCGGCAACCTCACGCTGACGGCGATCGGTGCGCACCGGCGCTTCCGGGGCAGTTCCGCCCTCGACATCGACGGCGTCGATTCCGCGATGATGAGCGTCCGGTCCAGTCCGACGAGCAATGTCCGCGAGACGTCGGCGGAGGTCCGGCTTCAGAATGCCGCGGGCAGCCCGGTCGAATTCGTCATCGGCGGCTATTATTTCGACCAGAAAACGGTCGATCTCAACCTGCTACAGATATTGATCAAGCCGATCGCGCGGACGATCACCTTCTATGACTCGCTGGGCACCGGAACGGCGAAGAGCGGCGCGCTCTTCGGTCAGGCGACCTATAATCTGACCGACACGCTCCGCCTCACCGGCGGGCTGCGTTACCTCAGCGAAAAGAAGACGGGGCATGTCACGGTCGCGCCCGGCTCCTTTTCCTTCCCGGGCGACGCAGAACGGAACGACGACGCGCTGATGGGGTCGGCGACGATCGCCTGGCAGCCGAGCGCCGCGGCCAATTTCTATCTTCGTTATGCGCGCGGCTATAAATCCGGTGCGATCAATCTTCTTCTGACAAATCCGGCCGAGCCGTCGGTCGCCCCCGAGACGACCGACGCGTTCGAGGCGGGCGCGAAGTTCCGACTGTTCGGCGATCGGCTGAGTACCAATATCGCGGTCTACACCCAGACCGTGAACGACCAGCAGGTTCAGGCCTTCAACAGCCAGACATCGTCGTTCCTCACCCTGAACGCCGCCAAGGTCCGCTCGCGCGGTGTCGAGGCGGAAATCCTCTATCGCCCGGTCAAGCCGCTCTCGTTCAGCGCCAGTGTGAACTATCTCGACGCAGAATATCTGAGCTTCCCGGGCGCTCCGCCGCCCGCCGGCAGCGTCGTTCCCAGCCAGGACCTCACCGGCCGGCCGCCGCCCAACGCGCCGCGCTGGACGCTCGTCGGCGGCGTCAGCCTCGACCAGCCGCTCAGCGACGAGGTTCGCTTGCTCGGCAACGTCAATTTGCGCCACGCGACAAGCTATTACACCGATCTGCCGCTGACCGAGGCGTTCCGGAATGGGAACACCGACTTTCTGGGCGCCAGCGTAGAGCTTGCTCTGCGGAACGGCATCGGAATCCAGCTTTGGGGGCGCAACCTGACCAAGGAAAACACCTTTCTGGGGGGCATCGGCACCCCGGGCGGCAGCGGAAGCCTCGCCGTGTTCGTCAACGAGCCCCGAACCTATGGCGTGACGTTGCGGTTCCGCCATTGATCGACGCGCGCGGCCGCGACCACAGGGTCGTGGCCGCGCCTCCCCCTCGGCGACACACGCCGCAGATTGAAACTCATTCGAGAATAAGGCGGCTTTCTTGACATTCAGCCCGATCGGCCCTTTCGCGGCGCCCGCAGCATGACGCTTTTTCGTGCCCCGTTCATCTGGACGCCGCAGCAGCCGATCGCCGAGAACTGGCTGCTAGCCTCACGGGACCTGCCCGAAAGAGACGATGGCAAGAACCGGTGGTTCCTGTTCCGCACCGAGGTGGAACTGGAGGCAGCACCGCTCACGGCCCCGACCAGCATCACCGTCGACGGGCGCTACATCCTCTATGTAAACGGCGAAGAACAAGGACGCGGCCCGGTCCGATGCAGTCCCCTCGCCCAGCGTTACGACACGTACGACATCGCGCCCGCGCTGCAGCCGGGCCGGAATGTCGTGGCGGTGCTGATCCACACCTATGGCGTCGATACGGCCTTTTACGAAGGGGTCCGCGGGTTATGGCGGCCCGTCTTCGGCGACGGCGGACTCTGGGTCGAAGGCCCGGTCGTCGACACCCGCCGGACGTGGCGCTGCACGCAATCTTTCGCCTGGGCCCAGAATGTCGAGCAAGCCAATCACAGCCTGGGCTTCATCGAAGCGCTCGACGCCAATCGCCTGCCGGCCGACTGGACGGCGCCCGATTTTGACGACGCGAGCTGGGACCTCGCGCGTCCTCTGCTTGCGGGCGGCGGAGGCCCGGAGTCGCTGTATCAGGGCATGACCGTCCGCCCCTTTCCCATCCTGCTGCCCCGCGGCATTCCCGCACTTCGCGAAATTCAGGTGCGGGGACAAAGC
Source organism: Sphingopyxis sp. GW821-FHT10B01 (assembly GCF_059415685.1). Classification (NCBI taxonomy): domain Bacteria; kingdom Pseudomonadati; phylum Pseudomonadota; class Alphaproteobacteria; order Sphingomonadales; family Sphingopyxidaceae; genus Sphingopyxis; species Sphingopyxis sp. GW821-FHT10B01. The sequence goes on from NZ_JBWKNS010000003.1 coordinate 325,516, forward strand.
ATTCGCTGGGTCAAGGGTCAGCACTCGCGGCCCGACCTGCCGCTGCATCTGCGGCTTTACGACGAGCAGCTCGTCACGGCATCATCAGGCGCGGCGCATCGCCTCGAGGATGTGCTCCGCGACGGAGACGCTGCCACCACGATCCGCACAACGGACGGCATTGATACCGCCTTCACGATCGATTTCGGCCGCATCTTCTCGGGGCATCCCTGTTTCGAGATCGAGGCTAACGGCGGCGAGGTGATCGAGATCGCGTGCGCCGAACGCCTGCCCGGCGAATGGTCGGGGGAGGTCGCCAACGACGCGCGGATCGAGCGACGACCTTATATCGGCACCGACGCTCATCTTTGCCGCTATGTCGCGCGTCCGGGACGACAGGATTTCCGGCGCTTCGAATGGTGCGCCATCCGCTATATGCACGTCGTGGTGCGCAATGCCCCGGCGGGCGTCGCCATTCGCCGGCTCGGCGCGATCGAAACCCATTATCCCGTCGAGGAACGCGGCCGCTTCTCCTGCTCGGACCCTGTCCTGACCCGGCTATGGGCAGCGGGCGCCTATACGCTCAAACAGTGCATGCACGACGCGTGGGAGGATTGCCCGAGCCGCGAGCAGCGCCAGTGGCTGGGCGATGTGACGGTCGAGAACCTCGCCGCGCATGCGGCCTTCGGCGGCTCGGCCGCTGCGCTGACCGCCAAATATCTGGTGCAGGCCTCGGAAAGCCAACGCCCCGACGGCCTGACCCAGATGTTCGCACCGGGCGATCATGGCCACAACGCACGCCTGATCCCCGACTGGACGCTGCAATGGATCTTGTGCGCGGCCGACCATTGGCAGCTCACCGGCGACCTTGCGACGGTTGGCTATATCTGGCCCTCGATCCGCAAGGCGCTCGGCTGGTTCGAGCGGATTGCCGGGCCGAATGGGCTGGTCGTCGACATGCCCTATTGGCACTTCATGGACTGGGCGGGGCTCGGCCGCGACCATCAGGCCTTGCCGCTCAACGCACAGCTCGCCGGCGCCTATGACGCCGCAGCGACGATCGCGCGCGCGCTGGAGGACCAGCGGGCAGCGCGCATCTATGCCAAGCGCGCGCGTTGTATTGCGACCCGACTGGACGCCAACCATTGGGACGAACGGCGCGGCGTGTGGGTCGATATGGTCGATCCGGCCGATGGCAGGCAAATCGGACGGACGTCGCAGCATGGCATCGCCGCGCTCGCGCTGTGGGGCGACGCCGCGCCCGACCGGATCGCACGCGCATTCGACTGGGCAACCGATCCCGCACGCGAAACAGTGACCCCCGCCCCGCCGGTGGTTCCCGTCGGAACCCCGCTCGACGAGGAACATGGGGCCGTTGTCGCGAACACCTTCTACAGCCATTTCGTCAACGAGGCGCTGGCCCGGCATGGCCGCGGTGCGACCGCTCTCGACAATATCAGGCGACGATACGCGCCGATGATCGAAGCCGGATCGACCACGCTCTGGGAAGCGATCACGCCATGGGCCAGCCTCTGTCATGGCTTTTCGGCCTCTCCGACGCACTTCCTTTCGCGCCACCTGCTGGGTGTGGCACCCGCCAAGCCCGGCTTTACCCGGGCGCGGATCATGCCCGATCTGTTCGATCTCGATTTCGCCGAGGGCGTCGTGCCGGCGGGCAGCGGGGAGATTTCGGTCGAACTGCGCCGCAACGCGAGCGGGTTCGACGCCGTGATCCGCGCCGGATCGATTCCGTTCGACCTGGTGGCGCCGCCCGGCTTTGCCCTGCAGTCGCGCCGCGATCAGGATGGCGTGACCCATGCGGATTTTGTCGAATTGAAAACATCGTGCCGAGACATTCGATGCGCCCTGTGACCAGCCATGTTGCGGCGGCGGCCCGCACACACCGATTGCCGCTTCGGCACAAGCTCGGCTTCGCGGCGGGCGGCCTCGTCGACGGAACCGCCTTGCATCCGCTCAACATATTCCTGCTCTTCTACCTGACCAGCGTGGTCGGGATGTCGCCCGCGCTCGCGGGTGCGGCGATCGCCGCGGGGCTGGTCGTCGACGCAATCGCCGATCCCCTCATCGGCTCGGCGTCCGATCATTGCCGGTCGAGGCTGGGCCGGCGGCTTCCCTTCATGCTCGCCGCGCTTGTGCCGATCGCCTTGGGTCTTACTTTGCTCTTTTCACTGCCGCCCGCGCTTGGCGGCGCCGGACTCTTCGTCTGGGTTGCCTTCCTGTCGGTGGTGTTGCGCGTGTCGGTGTCGCTGTTCCTGCTGCCCGCGACGGCGCTCGGCGCCGAGCTCACCGACGATTATCGCGCGCGCTCGACGCTGATGACGCTGCGCTGGTTCTTCTTCATGTCGGGCGGCATCGCTGGCCTCCTGCTCGGTTTCGGCCTGTTCTTCGCCGGACCCGAAGGCCTGATGGCACGCGGCCAGTACACCCCGTTCGCGCTCGCGCTGTCGCTGATCATCATCGGTGGCGGCCTGGTCGCCTGCCGGACGGCGCTGGCGACCCGCGAGCGCGAACATGCGCCCGAAACCCGGCCCCATTCGGCCTCCGCCTTCTTCAAGGAGCTCGCCGAATGTCTGCGCAATCCGGCGTTTCGCTCTGTGCTGACGACGAACATCCTGTTCTTCGTCGGTTTCGGGGTCAACAGCGTGCTGGGAATCCATGCCAATACGCTGTTCTGGGGGCTGAACGGCGAACAGGTACAGGCCGTCACCATGACGCTGTTCTTCGGCCTGTTCCTCGGCGCGCCCTTTGGCGGGCTGCTGCTCGCGCGAATGGAGAAGCGAAGCGTTCTGATCCTGGGGATTTCGGCGCTGCTGACATGCCAGTCGGCCCCGGTCCTGTTGCGCCTCGCCGGGCTCCTTCCGTTCGACGGGAACAGCCTCGCGACCCTGTTGACGATATTTTCGCTGATGATGGGGATGTTCATGGGCTCCGCCGGGATCGCGATGAACGCGATGGGCCCCGATGTGGCGGATCAGCATGAACTGCTGTTCGGCACCCGGCGCGAAGGGCTTTTTGCGGCCGGCAATGCCTTTGCCAACAAGGCGGCGTCGGCGGGCGGGACGCTGGTTGCCGGGCTCCTGCTCGGCTTCATCGCTTTGCCGAAACAGGCCGGCGCGCCCCTCGGCGCGGGCGACGTGCCCGAACGCAGCCTGAACCTGCTCGGGCTTGTCTATGGCCCCGGCGCCGCGCTGTTTTCGCTGATGGCGGTTTTCGCGATCCTGAAATACCGCATCGACCGCGAAACCCATGCCCGGAATATCGCGGCGCTGAACGATCGGCGGCGGGCGGCGAGCCCGGCGGCGTAATCATTCCCGCATCGCAAATCTAAATATTGGCATCCCGGCGAGCGCTGTGCTTACGTGCCGACCACAGTCATCGGCCCTCTTATAATCAGGTTCCAAGCGAGCGTATGTCCTCATCACCCCCCGCCCCCGAGCGCGTCAAACCCGTCCGCCGCAAACAGGAAGACCGGACGGCCGACACGCGGCGGCGTATCCTCGAAGCCACGATCGGCTGCCTGTACCGGATGGGATATAGTGCGGTCACGATTGCGATCGTGGCGAAGGAAGCCGGCGTCAGCCGCGGCATCATTTCCTATCATTTCGCCAGCAAGGCCGATCTGATGGTGGCGGTGCGCGACGCGGTCCATCTCGAGGAAACGCGGCTGATCGAAGAGACGCGCAAGCGGATCGGGACCGAAGCCTATCTGAACGAACTGCCGCGCCATGTTCTTTCGGGCATGCTGCGCGAGCCGGGGATCGCGGTGGACGAGATCTTGCTCGCGGCGCGCGCCGACCCCGATCTCAGCACGAAGCTGCGCACGGCCGAAAGCGACATCGAGCACCGGGTGCTGAGCGGTCTCAAGGGCTATTATGCCGAACTGGGGATCGAGCCCCCGCCCAATCTCGCGATCATCATGCGCGTGTTCGTCGCGGCATTTCGCGGCCTTGCGATCACCGAACTGGTGCAGGGCGAAGAGGCCGAAACCGAGGCCAGCGTCGCCTATCTGATGGAGCTTTTCGGACAGCTCAATATCGGGCGCGGCGGCGGGCGCACGCCGGGGCCGTCATAAGGATATTTGCACCGCGGCCACCGGTACGACGCGCTCATACGAACCGGCCCCGAGTGCTTCGGCATCCCGCCCCGGCAGGACCAGTTCGATCGACGCGCCTTCGGGCACGCTGACCTCGACCCGCAGCCCGCCAGCATCGAGGTCCCAGCGCACGCGAAGCCGCCCCTGCCGCGTCTCCCATACCGTTTCGGCCCAGCTCACGCCCCCGCCCGGCTGCGGCGCGGCGCGATAGCGTCCGTCGGCGGCCGACAGCGGCGCGATACCGCCGATCGTGCGGTGCATCCAGTCCGCGACGGCACCGAGCGCATAATGGTTGAAGCTCGTCATTTGGCCGGGGTTGATCGAACCGTCCGCGAGCATCGAGTCCCAGCGTTCCCAGATCGTCGTCGCCCCCATCTTCACCGGATAGAGCCACGACGGACATCCGGTCTCGAGCAGCATCGAATAGGCATCATCGAGATGCCCCGTCCGAGCGAGCGCGTCGCAAATATAGGGCGTGCCGGCAAATCCGGTGCTGATCCGGTGGCCCGATGCGCGCGCCAGTTCGGCGAGCCGGTCTCCGGCGATCGCGATGTCGGCTTCATCGAGGATGCCGAACACGATCGCCATCGCATAGACGGTCGTGCAGTCGCTCTCGATGCGCCCGTTCACGACATAGGCATCATGGAAGGCGCGGCGCAGGGTCGCCGCCTTCCCGGCGAACCCGGCCCCATCGTCGCGGCCGAGAATAGCCGCCGCCTCGGCAACGAACCGCAGCGAACGATAGAGGCTGATTGTGGCGACGACCCCCGCATCGGCCTTTGCCGCCAGAGGATTTTGCGGCGGCGCCTCGGGATCGAGCCAGTCCCCGAACTGGAAACGGCCTTCCCACACACCGCGCTCCGAAAGCTGTGACCAGGCGCGGTTCACATGCGCGACCTGCGCGTCGAACGTCTCGGCGAGAACGCGCGTGTCGCCGTACGCATCCCGGATGGCACGCGGCACCCAGACAATGGCATCGGACCAGATCGCGGCTGTCTCGACCAGCTTGAACAGGGGCGTCGCGTCGAAATATTTGAGAATATCGGGAACGACCCACGGCACGAGGCCATCGCGGTGCGCCTGTTCGATCTGGACGTCGCGGAGCCATTCGCGAAGGAAATCCTCGACGTCGAAAAGAAACGCCGCGGTCGGCGCGAAAATGGCAATATCGCCGGTCCAGCCCAGCCGTTCGTCGCGCTGCGGGCAGTCGGTCGGCACGCCGACGAAATTGCCCCTGGTGCTCCAGACGACATTGTCGTGAAGCTGGTTGAGATCGTCGTTCGAGCAGCGGAACCAGCCGGTGCGCTTCATGTCCGATCCGATGACAACGGCTTCCACCCCGCCGGCGCGCGCCAACGCGTCGATCCCGCCCAGCCAGCCGTCGATTTCGGCATAGCGAAAGCCGTGGAAGACCAGCGTCGGCTCGAAAAGATCCTCGCCGCCGCTGAGGGTATAGATATCGGTCGCCTTTGCCGAGCGGAGCGGCCTCACGCCAAGTTCGTCATTCTCCAGAACCTCGGCATGGCGGATCGTCAGCGTGTCGCCCGCCGCGCCCTGAACCTTGACGCGGAGCCAGCCGACCAGATTCTGACCGAAGTCGACGAGGAGCTTCCCGGCAGGCGATGTCCACAGCCGCGTCGGCGCGCGCGTCTCGATACGCCGTATCGAGGGCCCGAACTGACGATCGAACTTGCCGGTATCAAAATCGACGACTTCGGCGGGAAGCCACCCCTCCGCCGCAAAACCCGGCTGCAGCCAGTCGGCGGCCGTGAGCCGCGCATCGACCGACTGACCGTTATAGAGGTTCGACCGGGTGATCGGACTTGCACCCACAAGCCAGTCCCCGTTCGTCGCCACGACCTGCCGGTGCCCGTCGGCAAAGCGAATATGAAGCTCGGCAAAGCCGGCCGGCCGCTCGCCATAGGTCACATGCGGCGGAATGAAGAGCGGGGTCGCGTACCAGCCGTCGCCAAGCTGAAGCGCGAGCGCGTTCGCGCCGTCCGACACGAGCCCGGTCACGTCGCTGACCGTGTAGCGCACGCGCCATTCGTAGGAGGTCCAGCCCGGCGCAAGAAGATCGTCGTTGACCGGCGCACCGTTCAGCCACGCCTCGACCACCCCCAGCGCCGAAAGCAGCAACGTCGCGTGGGCGACCGGGCCGTGCCCCGCGTCCAGCGCAAATTCGACTCGCAGCCGCGGTGCCGTCTCGATCGCGGCGGGTGCGGCGAGCATCTTTCCGATGCGCGGCGCCGGGGCGTCGATGTCGAACGGTCCGCTCATGGAAATCCTTCGAATATCCGGGCGATGCGGGGAAGCGCATCGCGCGCCTCGGGAAGGAAAGTGAGGACGGGCCAAGCGTGCACGAGCCCCGGGCTGATGATGAAAGTCATCGACAGCCCTTCGTCACGGCTCCGCTTCTCGAGGCGGGCGGTGTCGGGATAAAGGATATCGCGCGTGCCCGCGAAGACGGTGACGGGCGGGAGCCCGTTCAACGCGCCAAACAGCGGGCTGACCCGCGCGTCCACCGGATCGAGATCTCCGGCCCAGTGCCGGCCGCACCATCGAAGCCCGTCCACCGTCATCAGCGGATCGTCGATCGACAGCGACCGCGGATCGGACAGCGTGACATCGAGCCAGGGCGCGATGAGGAGCAGATGCGCGGGCTGCGCGCCACCACGGCGGACGAGTTCCTGCGTCACCGCGAGCGCGAGCCCGCCGCCGGCAGAGTCGCCAAGGACCGAAACCGGCGCGCCCGCGGCCAGTGCCTGTGCAACAAGGTCAGCCGCCTCGGGAACAATGATCGCCGCGGTCCCGCGCGGCGCGAGCGGGTAGAGGGGAACGAGCGCGCGGCAGCCAAGCGCCCGCACCAGTGCGGCGATCCAGCTCCACTGGAAACCCGCCATCTGGGCGATATAGGCGCCGCCGTGAAAATAGATGAGCGTCTGCGCGCGTGCGGCGCCGCCCTCGGGCTCGAGACGCCAGACCGGCCATTCGCCGAAATGGTCGAGCGAGGCGGTGACGCCGTCCAGGCTGGCCGCCGGCGGTGCGGGCGCCGGAAGCGGCGCACCGACCGAAGCTGTAGTTGCTTCCACCAGCGTGACGGCCTTGCGGGCCGACCGGTGCCGGATGCGCATCAGGCGCGCCACGCCGACGACCAGCTTGTGCCGCCAGCTCGTCCGACCACTCTTCGGATGCGATAGCGGCATCATGGATGAAGCGACGCCTCTTCGATCTCGAACTCGCTATGCTGGTCGCGCGAGCGAAAGACGATCCACGCGGTGGCGACGCCGATGAAGGTCGTCACCGTGAGGATACCGTAAAGCGCCCGGATACCGATCTCCTGAAGGAGCAGCGGCGTCACCGACGCCGCAGCCGCAGCGAACAGGCGGGCGATGGCGATGATCGTTCCCTGCGCGGTCGTGCGTACAAGCGTCGGGAAGGATTGCTGCGACCAGACACGGTACATCCCCTCGAAGGCGAAGGAGGCACCGATCGCGTTCAGGATGAAGGCGAAGACGAGCGTTTTCGCCGAAAAGCCGAAGACGGCGATGACGAGCGGCATCAGCACGAAACACACCGCACCGAACTGGAAATAGCGGAAGCGCACAGGCTTGTCGGCGATCTGCATGAACCAGAGGAAGCCGATGAGCACGAGCGGGAGCGCGAGGAAGGAGAATTTCGCCGCCGACGAAACGGTAAACCCCGCCTCCTTCACCATCATATAGCTGAAATACTGCCCGTTGGTGTTTCCGAGGATACTCGTGCCGACATAGAAGATCGACAGGCCAAGGAAAGGGACGAGATAGGGCGCACGAAACAGGGTCGATACCTTCACCGTATCCCCCTTTCGCACGTCATTGCCCGCTTTTCGCGCCGCGCGGGCATCGAGCCAGAGCTGCGATTCGGGGATCGTCAATCGGGCGAGTAGCACGATCACGGAAACCAGAACGACATGGCCGAAGATATAAGTGATCGCGTTGCGGCCGAGGTCGCCGACAAGCGCCACGCAAATGCCGTTTGCGGCAATGCCGACAAGCCAGAGCAGGTTCGAAAAGCCGAGCAATCGGCCGCGATTGTCGTCATCCGCAGCCTCGGAAATCGTCGCGAGCGACACCGGAAGATCGGCGCCGATCGCGAAGCCCATGACGGCGACCCCAAGGAAAATCGCGGTAAAGTCCTGCGCCGCCATCAGCGCCAGCGCTCCGCCGATGATGAAAAACATTGTGATCACGAACACCGGCCGACGACCGAAACGGTCGCCGAGACGACCGCCGACGGCGGCGCCGACCGCCATCGCAAGCGTCAGGGTGCTCGCTGTAATGCCAACCTGACCAGCCGAGAGGCCCAGTTGTTTTTCAAAGATGACGAGACTGGCGCTGAAGGCCGTGATCGCGGCGGCGTCGATATAGGATGCCATGCCCGCGACCGTCCCGGCCCACCACGGGTTAATGACAAAGATCGATCGGACGGGCAAAGGTATCGGGCCCCGATCCGCGGTTTCCAATGGCATCCGTCCTCCCCTGCGTCATTCCGCACCCACGCGACCTCTTACAGGTCACAGCATCAGCGTAGCATATATTTACTGGACATCCAGCCAGTTATTTTCACAAACTCGGGACTTATGAGTACGCCAACGATGAGCGTGGATTTTCCGGTCGACCACGCTGTCAGTCGTTGTGAAAAGATGACCCTGGAGTATCGACCGCCAGCCGATTGAACAGGCCCTGTTGAATCGGCTCAAAAATGCGGCCGCAGCTGTATCCGGGCAGTCGCAAACGATCGTTGTCCTCGGCCGGGACGTCAGCGACGACATCTTGCGTTTTACCGTCGAGGACAATGGCCCCTGACTTCCCGCCGGAGCCGACGACATCTTCCTCCCACTTTACACGACAAAGGCAGAAGGAGGTGGAATCGGCCTCTCGCTCACACGTCAGATAGCCATTTCGCATAGCGGCACCCTGACCGCAGCCCCGATGGCAACCGGCGCAAGATTTTCAGTTCAGCTCAGAATTTGAAATGGAGTGCTGCGAATATTTCATGTTGCCGCGCTTCGATCTCGATCTCCTGGATACGGCCGATTGCAGACGAGCGGGTTTCGGACCACGAGCCGCAGAAATAGACCGCCAGCGATACCCAGTGCTATTCATGGCGAAGCGCATCGATCGGGTCGAGTTTGGACGCCCTTCGCGCGGGATAGAAGCCGAATGTAATCCCCATCAGCGCCGAAAAGAGGAAGCTGAGAATATTGACCAGCGGGTCGAATACGAAGGGCACGTCGATGACCCCTGCAAGACCCCAGGAAAGCAGGAAGGCCAGCGCGATTCCGACCATTCCGCCAAAACAGCAGAGCACGACCGCTTCGGTCAGGAACTGGAGCTGGACCTCGCGCGCGAGCGCGCCGATCGCGAGGCGGATACCGATTTCGCGCGTGCGTTCAGTTACCGAAACGAGCATGATGTTCATGATGCCAATCCCGCCGACCAGCAGGCTGATCCCGGCGATCACCGCGACCATCGCCGTCAGTGCCCCGGTTGCCGCGCCCAAGGCCTGATTCACCTGCGCGGTATCCACGATGTTGAAGTCGTTGTCGGCAGCACCCTGCAAAAGCCGTCGCTCGCGCAGCAGCCCGACGAGCGAGGTCTGGATTGTCGCGCTGGAATAGGCGCTGCTGTATTTGATCACGAAATGTTGAAGATCGTCGCTACCGCTGAAGCGCCGTTGTACCGTCTTGAGCGGCATCATCACGACATTGTCGCTGTCCTGGTTGGGGCCACCGCTCTCCCCGCGCTCCTTCAATACGCCCACCACGGTGCACGAAACATTATCGAGCCGGATATTCCCGCCGAGCGGGCTGGAGCCCGCGACAAAGATCGCCTGTCTCACCTTCGGTCCGATCAGGCAGACATTCTTGCCGGCGCTCACTTCTTCATCGGTAAACGTGCGCCCCTCGGCGACTTCGATTGACTGGGCACGAAGAAAGGCATTTTCCACGCCCTGCACGCTGGTCCGCCAGCTTTGGCCATTATGGAAGGAGGTGGCGCTGGCTGAAACGCTGCCCGACACTTCCTCGACGCCCGCAATCTGCTTGCGCACGGCATCGATGTCCTCCTGTTTGAACGACCGCGGCGTCCCGCGATCGCCCTGGACGGGGAAAACGATGAGGACGTTGGAGCCGAGCGAGGATATCTGCTGCTGGATCGAGGCGGTGACCCCATTGCCGAGCGTGACCATGGTGATGACCGCCGCAACACCGATGATAATCCCGAGTGTCGTGAGAAAGGATCGCAGCAGGTGTCTCCGGATCTCGCGAAACGCAAGGAGCAGGGTCGCGCCAAACATCAGTCAGGCACTCCCGTATCGGCACGCGCCCCGCGTTCGATGCTCTCGACGAGACCATCGCGAAAATGGACGATGGTGCGGGCAAAGGCCGCCATTTCCTCCTCATGCGTCACCATCAGGATCGTGATCCCCTCCCGGTTGAGGCGAGTGAGTAGTTGCATGATCTCGAGCGAGCGCTCGGTATCGAGATTGCCGGTGGGCTCGTCGGCAAGTAATACATCGGGTTCGGTGACGAGCGCGCGCGCAATGGCGACACGCTGCTGCTGGCCGCCCGAAAGTTCGGCGGGCGTATGGTGGGCCCAAGGTGCCAGCCCGACCTGATCGAGTGCGCGCATCGCCGCCGCGTGGCGAATATTCTTCTTCTCGCCGCGATAGAGCAACGGCAGCTCGACATTCTCGACTGCACTCGTCCGCGCAAGAAGATTGAAACCCTGAAAGACAAAGCCGAGATAGCGCCGCCTGAGCAGGCTGCGCTGATCGCGGTCGAGCGCCTGCACCTCGACGCCGCGAAACCGGAAGATACCGCTGGTCGGCACGTCGAGGCAGCCTAGGATGTTCATCGTCGTCGACTTGCCCGACCCCGAAGGCCCCATGACCGCGACGAAATCGCCCCGATCGATCTGCATATCAACGCCCTTGAGCGCCTGAAAGGCGGCCTCGCCCTTACCGAAGGTCTTGGTGATGCCTTGCAGTTCGATCAGCGGTGCGTCGGGGGGCGTTGCGGAACTCACGGGCTCGCAGCCCCTTTGCCGGTAACGACTTTCATTCCGGGCCGTAGTTGCTTCGACGTGACCGCCGTCAACCGCCCGTCGCTCTGGCCCGTCACGACGTCGATCGGCTTCAGCTTGCCGTCCACCTGCAACACCCAGACCCGCTGGCGGCTTCCGGCGCCGATCGTTGCGCGCTGCTCATTCTTTTCGAGCCCGATTTCGGGGTTGAGCACGCTCGCCTCGTCCTTCTCCTTCGCGTCGGGCTGGAAGCGCAGCGCGCTGTTTGGCACGAGAAGCTGCTTGCCGGTGCTGCCGGTGGCGATGGTGGCGGTGGCAGTCATGCCGGGCCGCAGCAGCCCATCGCCGTTCGCGACCGCGAGCCGGGCCTCATAGCTGACGACTGCATTGCCGCCGGTCGCCGTCGCGGCCGCCTGCTGGCTCGCCTGCGAGGCCGTGTTGCTCGACGCCTGATCGACCCGTTCGACCCGCGCCAGAAAGCGCCGGCCGGGATAGGCATCGACGGTAAAGGTCGCCGCCTGCCCTTCATCGACCTGCCCGACGTCGGCTTCGTCTATTTTGACGCGAAGCTGCATCGCCGAGAGGTCTTCTGCAAGGATGAACAGCGTCGGCGTGTTGAAGCTAGCCGCCACCGTCTGTCCGGGCTCGACTTGACGCGCGAGCACGACGCCCGAAACGGGCGAGCGGATCACCGCCCGGTCGCGATTGGTCACCGAGGTGGAAAGCTGTGCCTCGACCGCGCGGACGTTGGCGTTTGCCGCGGCGACGCCCGCCTTGTCGCGCTTGACCGCCGCTTGCGCCTGCTCGAGTTCGACCTGCGACGGCACCTTGCCGCCCGAAATCCGGAAGACGTTCTGCAATCGCGCCAGTTGGGCCTGATCGACATCGAGCGTCGCCTGCGCCTGCACTACCTGCGCCCGCGCCGCGTTGAGATTGGCCTGCGACTGCGCGATCTGGTCTTCGATCACATCGGTGTTGATCTGCGCCAATATCTGTCCGCGCGTCACGCGGTCGTTCACATCGACATAGATATGATCGATTTTTCCGGAGACTTCGGAGCCCACCTCGACCTGATTTGTCGGGCGTAAATTTCCCGTCGCCGTGACGCTGAGATCGAGCGACCGCTGAGCGACCGTTTCGGTAATATAGTCGGGCTGGTCACCCCCGCGCGTGCAAGTGGCGACCGCGAAGATTGTCACGATCACGAGTAGCGCGGGCAGCCAATATTTCATCCAGCGCCGCCAGCGCGCGCGGGGCGCCGCGCCAAGCAGTTGATCGAGTTCATGCGCCTCGGTGACGGCATCGGTCATTCTGTCATCCCCCCGTCCGGACCGGAGCTGTCCGGATCGAAATTCGCTGCGCCCCATCCGCCACCAAGAGCTTGGTTGAGTGTGATAAATGCATTGGCGCGCTCGGCTTCGCTGGCCGCGCGGGCGTTGCGTGCGCCCAGCAGTTGACTCTCGGTGGTCAGCAGGGTCTGGAAATCGATCAGGCCTGCTTGATATTGGCTGCGAGCGAGCAGCGCGGCGTTGTTCGCGGCATCGAGCGCCGTCCCGAAGAGCCGGACGCGCTCACGCGCGGCTATCAAAGCGACGCTTGCGCTCTCCACATCCTCGAGCGCACCGAGGATCGCCTGCTCCCATGCGGCAAGTGACGCCTGCGCCGAGGCCTCTGCGCCGGCAACCTGCGCCCGCGCGCGTCCGCCGTCGAAGATGAGCTGACTCACTCCCGCGAAGAGCCCGCCAGTGACGATGTCGAACAGATTGTCGAGTCCGAAAGAGGAGGTTCCGATATTGCCGGTCAGACGCACGAGCGGCAGCAGTTGCGCTTTCGCGACCCCGATGCGTGCGGTATCGGCGAGTAATGCTGCCTCTGCCTGGCGCACATCGGGTCGGCTGCGCATGACCGCCGCGGGCGTTTCGACACCGACGGTCTCGGGCGGCAGGGGAATCGGCGCGACGTCCGCGTTCAACGCCAAGCGAACGGGGCCGGGCGCCTCGCCAATCAGCGTCGAAATGGCGTTGGCCGCCTGCGCAAGATCGCGTTCAAGCGCCGGAATGCTTGCCGCCGTCTGCGCCCGCTGCGCCGCCGCTTGCTCGACGTCGAGGCTGGAAACCAGTCCGGCCTGCAATCGCCAGCGGGCGATCTGCAGATTGTCGTCCTGTATCGTCAGCGTGTCGCGCGCGATGGCGAGCTGAACAGCAAGCGCCCGCGCCGATACCGTCGTTTGCGCAACCTGGCCAACGATGAGCCGCTGCAGGTCCGCAAGGCCATAACCGGCCGCTGCCAGATCCGCCCGCGAAGCCGCGACATCGCTGCTGATGCGACCGAAAAGGTCGATTTCCCACTGCGCATCGGCGCCCATCGAGAACTGCAGCCGGTCGTCCGCAAGATCGCCGACATCGCGCCGGACGCCGCCAGAGGCATCGATCCGCGGGAAAAAGCCGGCGCGAGCGGCACGGACGCCGGCCCGCGCCTGCATCAAACGCGCGGTGGCTTGCGAAATGTCGCGATTGTTTGCCAGCGCCCGTTCGACGTGGCGATCGATCAACGGATCATTCAGGCGCGTCCAATATCTTTCGGAATCGAGCGACTGAGACTGCGTGTCGCCTGACCATTGTTCTGGTACTGCGGCACGGGGCTGCAGTGCGGTCTGCGTGGTCATCGGTGTGCATGCACCCAGCCCGGTGGTCAGTCCGGCGGCGAGCATCCAGCGCATTCCGGTCTTTCGCATTCGCCCCCTCAATGACGCTGTTGCAGCCGCAGAGCTTCCATTCCTCCGGACGGCGTGATCTCATCATGCCGGGATGGGCGACATTTCGGGACGAGACAACATCAAAACGACCCGGAATGAAATCGTTTCCTATATTTGCAATCCCTTAGCAGAAGGGATGGTTGGCCAATGCCATTGCACCGGCGATCCTGGCCGGTTGTGGTTGGTCGGCTTCGGGTCGAAAATTGCAAAAGCCGACATTGTCTGGCCGGCATCCCCAAAGCGTTGGATTTCTCGCTGAACAGCGAATGATTCGTTTGGGCTGCGTCCGATACCTTCTTCCCCAGCAGGAGAATTTTACCGCGGGTACGAAATAGGATTTTTCCTATCTTTCCTACAATATTCGTTCTCTTTACGTTCCAAATCGAATCAGCCCCCTCCCTTTTTTAACCCGCTGATTCGAAAAGGATCGCTATGAAAATTTCAACTTTTACCTTCTCGAACGCAACCGGCCCTTACGCGCCCTCCCAAACCGATGGCGGCGTAACTGCGCATAATTTTGCTATCTCGGGTTCGGGTGCAACCTTTGACGGGACGTATTTGCGACTACCGGCCGGCACCTACCTGACCGCCGGAATGGCGGGCATCTCGCTGCCGACGAATACCGATCCGGCAAAAACCCAGACCCCCGAAGAATTCACTCTCGAATATACCGGCATCCTGCCGGCGGACGAAAGCCCGCTCGTCTCGCTGTTCGACTATGGCGACGGCCGTATCGACCTTTATTCACATTGGGATACTGGTCGGCTACGCGCCAATTTCGAGCGCAACGGCACCACGGCGATGATCGACAGCATCGCGGGTCTCTCAACGACCGCCGAAGAGCGCGTCGGATTGCGATATGTCGACAACCCCTCCGGTGCCGGAGGCATCGTGACCTTTCTGCGTAATGGCGCCGCATTCGGGCCCAGCCAGACGATCGCGTTCAAACCGCGCATCACGCCCGGTTCAACGCTCGAGTGCAACGCGTCGCTCGCGAACACCTCGAACAGCCGCGCCCAGAAGGTTCGCGAGATCAAGCTCTCGCTCGGCGCGCAGACGACCACCAACCCTCCCGGTGGCGGCAATGGCAAAAGTTCGACCTTCGGCTTCCCCAATGCAGCGGGCCCTTACGCGCCAGTGCAGGCGAACGGCGGCGTCACGACGCAGGGCTTCTCCATCTCGGGCTCGGGCGCGACCTTCAACGGCACCTATCTGCAATTGCCGGCCGGAACCTATCTGACCGCAGGGAACGCCGGTATTACGCTGCCGACGAACACCGACCCTGCCAAGACGCAGACCCCGGAAGAGATCACCCTCGAATATGTCGGTATCCTGCCGGCCACCAACAGCCCCCTCGTCTCGCTCTATGATTATAACGATGGCGAGATTTCGCTCTACGCGCATTGGGACACCGGCCGCCTGCGCGCCAATTTCGAACGCAACGGCACCAGAGCGCAGATCGACAGCATCGGCGGCCTTTCGATGACCGCCGAGGAACGCGTTGGCCTACGCTATGTCGACAATCCGTCGGGCGCGGGCGGGACGATCACCTTCCTGCGGAATGGCGTCGCCTTGGGAACAAGCCAGACGCTCGCTTTCAAGCCACGGATTACCCCCGACGCGATGCTCGAATGCAACGCCTCGCTCGGCAATACGGCGAACAGCGGCGCACAGAAGGTTCGCGAGATCAAGTTGACGCTCGGCACGCAGGGCACCAACCCTCCCGGTGGCGGCGGCGGCACCTTCACCGTTTATGGCAAGCCCGGAACACGTTTCCCGCTCGACATCCCGGTTTCGGGCAGCGCGGCGACCTATGCCGTGACGATCCCCTCGGGACTGGCGGTGCAGGAACGTGTCGCGTCGGACGTGCTCGTCGACCGGACGTCCACGTACGGTTTCCCGAACACCGGACCGAATTTCGCGCCGACCCAGACCAATGAGGGAATCACGTCCAATTCGCTGTCCATGGTCGGCTCGGGTGCAACTTTCGACGGCACCTATCTGCGGCTGCCCGCGGGAACCTACCTGACTGCGGGTGCGCTCGGGATTAGCCTGCCGACCAGCTCGGATCCGGCAAAAACCCAAACACCCGTCGCGATCGAACTGGAATTCACGGGCATTCTCCCCGCGAACCAGAGTCCGCTCGTCTCGCTCTTCGGCTATTCCACGGGCGAATTTTCGCTGAACAGCCATTGGGATACGGGACGCCTGCGCCTGACGATGCAGCGCGATGCGCAGAGCATCCAGATCGACAGCATTGGCGGGCTTTCGACCACGGCGCAGGAAAAGCTTGGCGTGCGTTACGACGACAATCCAACGGGCGCCGGCGGCACGATCACCTTCCTGCGCAACGGCGCCGCTTTCGGTCCGAGTCAAGCGGTGGCGTTCAAACCGCGGATCGCGCCCGATGCCGAACTCGAGCATAACGCGTCGCTCGGCAATACGAGCAATTCGGTTGCGCAGAAAATCGCCAACATCGCGGTGAAGATCAAGACGGCCGGGCAATCCTATGCCTTCCAGCCAGTGACCTCGGGAACGATCTCGGCCGCGCGGCTCGAGGCGCTCTATGTCGATGCGACGGGTGTCTCCGCACCCCAGGCCGCAAAGACAATCTCGGCGACCCCGGCCGGTGGCACGGCCTTCACGGTCGATGTCATCGTCGGACCTGTCGCCGTGGCGACGGGGCAAGCCTATCGCGCGGTGCTCGAAAACTGGAGCAGCGGCAGCCGGGTCGATCATCCGCAGGCGCTGGTGATGACGCGCCCGGCGCGCCAGAACTGCCAGTTCGAGGACAGCTTCCTGCGCGCCAATCAGACGCCGTGGATGGAGTGCCTTCCCGAAGGACCGGTACCGACGATCGGCGGCATCGCCTATTATTGCGAGGCGACCCGTTCGGGCAGCTATGTCCAGTTCCAGTTCGGTTACGACTGGACGACGGCGGTCATGCCCGACAATCCGTTCGGCGATCCGACCGGCAAGGACAGCTATATGGTGCCGCACAAATGGCGCATCGAGGATCAGGCGGGCAATGTGCTGTCGACGGTGCAACGTCCCGATGGCGGGCCGCTCAACGGAACCGACATTCCGCGGATTTTCTCCGGCAGCTATGACGGCAACGGCGCCGCGATCACCAACGCGACAAACAAATGGTATCCGCATGGCACCGTCCGGTCCGGAGTGATCTGGCGCTCCGGCACACCGGCCGCTTATGATCAGCTGGCGATCAACGCCAACCTGCCGCGGTACGACGCCTCGGTTCCCTACGGCTCACATACCCATTTTTCGAGCAACGGCTTCGATGTCCGTCTGTTCGGATCGGACGGGTTCAACGGCTTCGGGAACACGCGGGTCATGCCATATCAGCCGACCAACCATGCGACGCTGGTTCCGCAGGCGGGGGTGACGAACGATCCCTATAAAGGCTCGCTCTACACGGCGTCCTCGCTCGCGGCGGTCGCGTCGACATGGCTTCGGTATACGCCGTTCAACCAGTGCGGCCGGTCCCCGATCACCGGTCCGGGCGGCGTACGCGACGACCGGTGCGCAATCGCCGAACCGGTTGCTGCCTATATGTACGACGTCGCCTCGCTGCGTCCGCATGACGGCACGGCGCGCGCGCAGATCGCGATCGATTATCTGACCGCCTATGCCAGCGATCCGTTCCATTGTTTCGAGGGTGGACGCAACGTCCCGCTGTTCAAGGGGGCCAACGCCGCCCGCGACATCGGGATGCGCGGCCATTATTACGGCTATGGATCGGGTTCGCGGCCCGCCAACAGGTCCTATTACGTCCAGGGCGGCCGCCAATATGATATGGCGGACAGCTATGATCCCTGGTCGACGAAGGTGCCCTATGGCGGCGTCGCGGCGGACAAGCCCTATTTCGGGACCAACGAGATCGATCTGCCGCACGCCCACCAGTTCCCGCATTGGGGGTCGCTGCTGTGGAAATCGCCCGAATTCGCCTTCCTCGGGCACAAGCTCAGCGACCAAGCGCGGCTCTATGAGAATTGGATCCTCTCGGGTCCGTTCGGCGAGCCGAACCTGTTCGCCGAGCGCGGCGCGGCGTGGCAGTTCCTGCATGCGGCGCTGATCTGGAAAACCGCCTCGCGCAATTCCGATCGCCTCTATTCGCGCGACGAAATACTGGCCTTTGTCGTTCAGGATTTCGAGGCGTTCAGCGCGGCGCACAAAACCTCGAACCCGGGGTTCGACAATCCACCGACCAATGTGATGGTCGGAGGCAGCATCGACGATGCCCGGGCAATATATGCCGCCACCCACCGTTTCGGTGTGTGCGGCCTCCACGATGACGATATCGCCCAGCACGACTTCTACATCGGATATTGGCTGACGGCGCTCGGGATCGCAGAACGGATCGGTTTCAACGCCGCTGTTCAGGCACGGTCGGCCACGGCGGGTGCGGTACTCGACTGGCTGATCGCCAAGCATCGCCAACGCATCGTTGGCCGTATCAATGTCGCGGCCAACACCGACTGCGGCACGGGCTCGCCTTATCTGCTGCGGATCTGGAGCCGCGCCAGCCTGACCGCGGCCGGGGGCAATGTCGCCAGCCTTCCGCAGGGCTATGCGAATCTCGCGGCGGTCAACGGCACCAACGCGTCATGGGATGTGTTCAAGGAAGGCGGGAGCGTTGGCACCCGTGATGGACAGGCGATGGATCAGCTAATCGCCGGGCCCTCGATCCTGAAAACCCAGCTCGGCCAATCGGGAACCGACCTCGACCAATCGGCAACCACCGCGGCAAGCTGGCGCAGCCAGAAGATCACACAGCAAAATCTGCTCGGTCCGAACGGCGCGGGAACAACCTGGTTCCGCTATCTTCAGATCGTGCACAATCCTGTGATTTCCTGATGATCTGTAAGGCATGATGGACGAGCCGGCTCTGTTCGGCCCGGATTGATTGCAAAGCTTGAGGGGCGGATCGTCATTGACGTTCCGCCCCTCTTTTTTGGACATTTTCGGACCAAATGCGCTCCGGAGACGGCTGGAAGCTATAATGTGTTTCTCGTCCCCGAATCTTCACGGTCGAATCCCCACAGACCGTGTATCGTCTGTTGATCGATAGCCCGAAAAGCCAGGTCGGCCTGCTCCGTAGGAATTGGCTCGACATTCCGCCCAATATTAACCTTATCTTGAATCGCCGCCACTAGTGGCAAACCGCTGATAGACCGAAAGATTGTCCATGACGTTACGCCTGCTCCTTCTGATCCTCGCGAGCGTAAGCCTCTCCGCGCTTGCGCAGCTTGCACTCAAGATCGGGACCACGGCCGCCGCTGACGGCCGGCCGACGGGAATCGGCGGAGAGATAGGCGGCCTCGCACAATCCCCGATGATCATCCTGGGCCTCGGTCTCTACGGCATCGGAGCGCTGCTCTGGCTTTTCGTCCTCGGCCGTGCCCCGCTGTCGCTGGCCTATCCCTTCGTCGGGATCGGATTCATCCTGACGATGCTCGCGGGCGCCTTATGGCTGAACGAAAGCGTAAGCGTCGCCCGCGTTGCGGGAACCCTGCTGATCGCAACCGGCTGCGTGCTGGTCGCACGTTCGGCGTAAACCCCATGAATCCACAGGCCGCAAGCTTTCATCCCCCGACGCCGTGGCTTTCACCGCGAGCCTGTTCCGCCCTGCTCGCCGCGATCATCCTTGTCGCTATAGCGCTGAGACTGGCGGGCGCGTGGATACTGAAGCACCCGCTCGAAAGCGATTCGCTGGCATATTTCACGATGGCCCAAGGCCTCGCCGAACGCGGCGAACTCATGGATATATACGGGCAGAAGGCTTTCTACAGCGCCGGCTACCCGTTGCTGCTAGCTCTCTTTTTCAAGGCGCTGGGCAGTTCGGTTGGCGTGGCGATAGCCGTCAATCTGCTTCTGGGTGCGATCAGCATCTGGCTAATCTACAGGCTCACCGTCGCACTGTCCGGAAATCGCAGCGCGGGCCTGATCGCCGCGGCCATTTATGCGCTTTGGTTTCCCGGCCTCTGGAATGCGACGATGCTGGCAAAGGAAAATCTCTCGACGCCCTTGCTGCTCGGTATTGCCCTATGTGCGGTCGGGATCGCTCGCGACGAGCGCCCGGTGGGCACAGCGCTGGTTGCCGGCCTGCTGTGGGGCGCGGCGCTGGTCACGGGCGGCTCGGCGCTGCTGCTCTGCTTCGGCGTCGCGATCGCATTGTTGATACTCGCACGCACGCGAAGGACATTTATACCCGCTTTTGCTGCAGGTCTGAGCTTCACCGCCGGTGCCGCGCTGATGCTGGCGCCATGGCTCTATGCAACCAACCAGATGGTCGGCCGCCCGGTCCTCACTACCAATGCCGCGTTCAACCTGTATCTTGGCAACAACCCCGCCGCGACGGGCCGGTTCGTGAGCATAGCCGACACGCCGCTGGCGAAGGATTGGAACGCCACGCGCACGCGCCTTGGCGAGGTCGGCAATGCCGATCGCCTGCAAGCCGAAGCGCTCGACTGGATCGACGCGAATCCCGGCAGGGCGACAGAACTGGCCGCGCTCAAACTCGTCTATTTCTGGCAACCCAATCTTCCTGACGCGAGCGACTTCGCGGCCTCGAAGGCACTTGCTTCGATCCGTCTCGTCGAGGTTGTACAATATGGACTGATCCTGCTGATCGGGCTGCTCGCCTTTCGTTCCCGCCAGATCGCAAGCGACGGCAAATGGATTTTTGCTGCCATGATCGCAGGCTTCTGGCTGATCCACGCCGCCGCCTATATCATCGTCCGCTACCGCGATCCGGCGATTCCGCTGCTGATCATCATGGCAGCCATTCCGGTAGCGGTCTGGGTCGAGCGGCTCGCGGCGCGAAGGGCCGTACCCGATGCTGCATGAACAACCCATCGGCGCCAACGAGGCTGTACCGCTGTTCGTCGATGTCGACGGGACACTGACGCGCGCGGATATTTCCCTCGAAAGTTTCGTGCGGATCGCGCGATCCGGCATAGCGGCCATGATCGCGGTGCTGACATGGCTGCTCGCGGGCCGCGCGGTCGCCAAAACGATGGCGGCGCGGCGCGACCGCATCGACGCCGCGCAGCTGCCTTACCGGCCGGAAGTGCTCAATCTCATCGAACAGGCCAAGGCCGAGGGCCGCCCCGTGATCCTCGCGAGCGCAAGTCACTGGCGGCATATCCGCCGCATCGCCGACTATCTGGCGCTTTCGGATCCGGTCATTGCAACGCGCGGCCGCTCCAATCTCAAGGGGCCTGCCAAACTGGCTGCCATCCGCGCACGCATTGGTCCCGATACGCCGTTCGACTATGTCGGCGACAGCCGCGCCGACACCTGCCTGTGGCGCGAAGCGCGGCATGGCTGGTCTGTCGGCCATGTCCCGCCGCGATCGGCGGTCGAACGCCTCGGCGCCCCACGCCCCAGTCCGGCCCGGGCAATTATCAAGGCCATGCGGCCGCACCAATGGGCCAAGAACGCACTGGTGATCGTTCCCGCACTGACGTCGGGCGAATTCACGAAACCCGCTGTGCTGCTCACGGCAGTGGCGGCTGCGTTGCTCATGTCGTTGATCGCCTCGTCGATCTATTTACTGAACGACCTGCTCGATATCGACTCCGATCGCGCGCATCGTACCAAATGGAAGCGGCCGCTTGCACACGGAGATCTCCCGATTCCCGCCGCGCTCGGCCTGTCCTTGCTCCTTGCGGCTATCGGCCTTGTCGGGGGGTGGTTGTTGGGTGGCCCGGAACTTACCTTCTGGCTCCTGGCCTATATGGCCATCACGACCGCCTATTCGTTCCGGCTGAAAGCGGTGATGGTCGGTGACGCCATTGTCCTCGCCTCGCTGTACACGATCCGCATCTGGATTGGCGCGATCGCGATCGGCGTAGCCTTAAGCTTCTGGCTGCTGCTCTTCTCGGTTTTCCTGTTCCTGAGCCTCGCCTATCTGAAACGCTATGTAGAGATGCGAGACGCGATCGAACCGCAACGCCTGCTCAGCGGGCGCGGCTATGTTGGGGGCGATCTTGATGTGGTGATGATGTCTGGGATCTCGGCCGGAATGGTCGCGATCCTCGTGCTCGCCCTGTTTGCGCACGACCCGGCGACGGCCGAACATTATGCGCTGCCCGAAATGCTGTGGCTGCTCTGCCTGCCGCTGATCTACTGGCTGAACCGCATCTGGATGATGGCGCGGCGCGGCGAGGTTGAGGGCGACCCGGTGGCCTTCGCGATAAAGGACGGGCGGAGCCTCCTCATCGGCGCCGTGACCGCCTGTATCTTCGTGGCGGCTCTCTACGGACCGGCGGTCGCACATCTGATTGTCGGTTGAGCGCTCGGAATCGAGATAAGCAGTCTAGGCATCGCTTCGATCATTCTTTCCGGGCCGACCTCCCCTTCTCCGGTCCGGGGTTCAGCGCGATCCAGGCGCCTGTTTGATCAGCAGGGTATCGATCCCGCGGCTGTAGGCGATTGCGTAGCCCGGCAAGCGGGGAACGCGCTTCTCATCGAGCCCCGCGATCCACAATGCGCTGAAATCCGCCTGTGCCATGCTTCTCATTCGCTCGCCGAGCACATGCATGTCCGGTACGCCCTCGGGGCAGCGGACCGGAATATCCTGCGAGCCGTCGAACCAGCGGGCGCGGTCCGACGGTTGCCGGATCGTCATCAAGTCGGATCCGGGGATCTGGAACAGCGTATTGCTGAAAGCGTCGCGTCGCGTGATCGCATAGGCGCCGAGCTTGCGATCCGGGGTCAATATCCAGTTTTCGCACCCCGCTTCCGCCGACAGGAATCCAAGCCGGCTCCCTCGTGGCACCTCGTCCAGTAGAAGCAGCCTTTTTTGCAACACGCGATCGGCCTGCCACCAATGTACCGATGTCCACCCTGTGCGCAGCACGAACAGGCTCGCACCCAGCATGATCAGCAGCCGCTCGCGTTCAGGCCTTTCGGCGGGGCGGATCGCCATGATCATGACCATCATCGCCACCGGGGTCAGGCGCAGGTCTGCGCCCCAGCTTCCCAAAACCGTCGTCGGCAGCAAGAGCGTCGCGAACAGCAGCAATCCGCCGCCCGTGGCGAGACGAGGCTCCAGCCGGCGCCCGCTCGCCCACCAGAACGTAAGAACCGCACCGAGGCAGATGCTCGCAGTCATGGCGAGGTCGAATGGCATCGACAGGCCTTTGAGCACCGTGACGAAATTCATCGCCTTCGCCTGCAGGAGGTGAGGCGCATACCAGAACAAGCGGCCGTCGCCATCGGCGCGCCAGACCAGAAGCGGCACCAGCGGCAGAAGCAGCGGCACGGCGCGCAGGGCGCGATACACGAGATCGCGCCAGTTTCGCACCACTGCCAACTCTGCTCCGGCGACAAGGATAAGCAGGATCGCCCACCCCATGATATGGGCCGTCCATACTACGATCGCGCCGAGGCCAAAGCCAAGCGAGGTATAAAGGCTCGTTCGACGGTTGGTGTACCAGGCCGCCGCGACGAGCAGCGCCAGTGCCACCGACAGACAGTAATTGAGGAAGCCGAACAGAAAGGGCTGCGCGAAAGCGAACGGCAGCGCGAGCATGGCGCTGCCCGTCACACGACCGTGGACGGAGCGAGACAGCAAGAGAATGCCAGCGACGGTTAGCGGCGCGATCAGGGCGCTCACAACGCGCGTCGCGCACTCCACGCCAAGCCAGGGCGAAAGCGCCAGGACCGGAAGATCGACGCCGAGATTGCCGACCCATCGCCAATCGACGACAAAATAACCGTCGATTGCCGTTCCCTGCCCGATCGACGCCAAGATATGGTGGCGCGCGAGATGATTGGGGTAATCCGATGCTCCGGGCACTGTTACGATCAGTATCGGCACAGCGGCGAGAATGACGAGCAGCACCGCGCACCAGAGCGGAACTCCGCTTTTACGGATGATCATCCCGCCATATTCCTTCCGGAAAGCACTCGTATTTCATGTCCGGCAACAGTCGCGCTGCCGGAAAGCGCTTCATGCGGATCGCTTGATGGCATACCGGTCGAAGTCGGCCGCGCGCAGCAAAAAACCTCTCGCACTCCCCTATGCACCCCAACCATGTCCCACCGTCATAACGTTGCCCCTGCCTTCTATGCCGACCATGCTGCCATCATAAACGTCCATATGGAAAATTCGTCATTTCTCCATTGATCCAGTCGAGACGAAGCCACGTTTCCTCTTTTCGCGTCTGACGACCGGTAGCACGCGTGACGAGTTGTCGAGTCTGCGTCTTCTTCAGCGCAAAATTCGGGCGGCCTTTCAATATTGATGCAACGGCATTTCATGCCCGAGATGGCGAAACCGATCTGCAAAATCGCACGCGTGTCAGCGCAGCGGGTAGCCAGACCTGGCGTCCACATCCACAGTCGATTGCATAGCCTGCTGTCATGCATGCATCTGATCTTTGCGGTCGCCAGATCCAAGCTTCCTTCCTAATCGCTGGATCGACCGATTTTCTGGAGAGAGAGCCATGATCTTCCGCAAGCCTCGTCGTCTCGTCTTCGCGCTTTGCCTTGGCATCGCCGCGCCAGGCCTTGCGTCTGCACACGAACCGGCATCGCCGGCTCCGCGCGGCGAGACGCTCTATCATGTTACGATCGGTGCGCCGGGCGAGGTCCCGCTTGTCGCCGTCAACGGCGGCCCCGGCTTCGATCACAGCTATCTCGTCAATGCGCCGGTCTGGAAAGACATGTCCGCCCGCCGTCAGATCATCTTCTACGACCAGCGCGGCACCGGCAAATCGCCGGCGGCGCAAGGGCCCGAAGATTTGACCGTCGACGGGATGGTCCGCGATCTGGAAGCGCTCCGGCGACAGCTGAAGGTCGAGCGGATCGATCTGCTCGGGCACAGCTGGGGCGGCATTCTGTCGATGGCTTACGCCGTCCGCTATCCCCAGCATGTCGCTCATCTCGTGCTGGTCGGATCGGGCGCGCCGAAGCCCGCCGAACATGAATTTCTCTTCGACAAGCTGTATCCGGAGATTGTCGCCGCCATTCCCCCCGACACGACGCCGGCAGGACAGATGGGGTGCATCGCGATCGACGCCTATGACCGGATGTCCTATTACGACCAGCGCAATCTGGTAGCGGGCGGCGGCGATGCCGGCACCTTCTCGCAGACGGTCTGTACCGAGGTCATGCTCGATGCGATGAAGCTCGATCTTTATCCCGCGCTCGCCAAACTCGACGTTCCGACACTCGTGATCAACGGGCGCTTCGATGCGAATGTCTCGCCGACGGTCGCGTACAAGATCAGCCAGACCATCCCGGGGGCCCGGCTGGTCTATTTCGAACGGAGCGGTCATTCGCCCCAGGTCGAGGAGCCCGATAAATTCGCGCTCGAAGTCGAGCGTTTCCTTGCGGGAAGCGTCAGGAAATAGCCGGGCCAGCCGGCGGTTGGGGATTCGCCAGCACCTCGATCACCGCCTCGATCACCGCCTCGCAGGCGTCGGCGCGGTGGACGACGTAGAAGGCGTGCCCCGAGGTCATCGACCGGTTCGCGAGGCGCACGAGTTGGCCAGTTTCGAGATAGGGATCGACGATACCCCGCCAGCCGAGCACGACGCCGCGTCCCGCGAGCGCTTCCTGCAGCATCGGCGTATACGCGCTGAACATCGGGCCGTCCCGCGATGGCTGGATGCCGAGATCGCCGAACCAGTCGAGCCAGTCGACGCGCCCCTGCGCATCGGGCGCAAAATGCAGCAACGGCGCCTGTTGCCACGCCTGCGGGCTATCTTCGGCAAGCCCCGGAAACTGCGCCAGCATGGCCGGCGCGCAAACGGGGAAGACTTCTTCCTCGAGAAGTTTGCGGTGCCTGAGGCCGGGCCAGTCGGACGGTTCGCCATAGCGGATCGACAAATCCACCTCGTCCGCATCGAAGCTCTGATAGGTGTCGGAGGTGATCAGGCGGAGCTGCGCCTTGGGTAGCACCGCGCGCAACATCCCGAACCGCGGCATCAGCCAGTCGTGCGCCATCGCATAGGTGCAGGCAATGGTGAAGCTGTCGGCTTCGCCGCGCCGGCGACGAATGGCCTCGACGCTGTCGCGAATGCGGCCGAGCCCGGACAGGATCGCATCGGCGAGCGTTTCTCCCGCGCCGGTGAGCGCGAGCCGGTTGCCGCTTCGCATGAAGAGCGTGACGCCCAGATCCGCTTCGAGGTTCGAGACGTGGCGGCTGACCGCCGATTGCGCGATATTGAGCTCGGCGGCTGCGCGCGTGAAGCTGCGATGCCGCGCCGCCGCTTCGAATACCGCGAGCGCGTTGAGCGGTGGCAGGGACTGGCGCAGGCTTCGCATCGCCCTTTCATATCGAAAAGGCATCGAGTGTCCACATTTCTCTTGTTACGGGACAGCCCTGCCGCGCCTAGGCTGTCCACCTTCAGGCAAGGCCGATGGGGACAGACCAGTTGACGATCATCATATTTGAAAATGCCCGTGTGTTGAACGAGACGGCGGACGGTTATCGCGAGGATTGCCATGTGGTGGTCGAAAACGGCCGGATCGCGGCAGTCGATACCGGTCCGGCGCGCGTGGCCAATGCCGATATCGTCGACGTGCGCGGCGGCGCCCTGATCCCCGGCCTGATCGACGTTCATATCCATGCCAGGCTTTCGAGCGCCAACGCGGCGCAGCTTCTCGATCACCCCTCCACCTATTCCTCCGCCCATGCCGCGCGGATGTTGCGGCACGCGCTCGATTGCGGATTCACCAGCCTGCGCGATGTCGGCGGCGGCGACCATGGCCTCGCGCAGGCGATCGAAGATGGCCTGATCCCGGGACCGCGCTTCTTCTATGCCGGCCGCACGCTTTCGATGACCGGAGGTCATGGCGACATGCGCCCCAGCCACGAGGATATCGAGCCGTGCGGGTGCAGCCGGATGAACATGATCGCGCATGTCGTCGACGGCGCCGACGACGTGCGCCGCGCCGCGCGCGAGGAATTGCGCATGGGCGCGCACTGTATCAAGATCATGCTGTCGGGCGGTGTGCTTTCGCCCACCGACCCCATCTGGATGCAGCAGTTCACCGACGACGAAGTGCAGGCTGCGGTCGAGGAGGCGGCGCGGTGGCGCCGCTATGTCGCGGCGCATGCCCACACGGCCGAGGCGGTGATGCGCGCCGCGCAACTGGGCGTGCGGACGGTCGAGCATGCGACGCTGATTTCAGCGGAAGCCGCCGACACGCTGCGCGATGCGGGCGGCTTTGCCGTGCCGACGCTGTCGGTCGTGATGGCGCTGACCGAGCGCGGCGAGGCGCTCGGCTTGCCAGCGGCGGCGGCGGCGAAGGCGAAGGAGATTGCCCACCTCGCGATGCAGGGGTTCGAGACCGCGTGGCGCGCGGGCCTCCCCCTGGGATTCGGTACCGATTTGCCCGGCGATGTGTTCGACATGCAGGCGCGCGAGTTCCTCTATCGCCGCGAGATCCAGCCCGCCGCCGCGATCTTGCGATCGGCAACGCTCACCGGCGCCGACATATTGGGGCGGCCCGACCTCGGCCGCATCGTTCCGGGCGCCACCGCGGACTTGCTCGTCGTCGATGGCGACCCGCTCGAGGACATTGCGCTACTCGCCGAAGACGGCCGGCGCCTGCGCGCGATTATGAAGGCGGGACAGTTCCACAAGCGCGAGCCCGGGCCGGCATGACGGCACATATAGCGCCCGCCGTTTCGCCGACGTCCTTTGTTTCGACGCCGCCCGCCTCGACATGGGCCGCGATCTATCTGGGCGTCGCGGCGGCAACGCTGCCGGCGGTCCTGCCTGTCATGGTCGGCGTATTCGCGGACCGTTTTGGCTATGGCGTCGCGGGAGCGGGCACGATTGCCGCGCTGAACATGGGCGGAATCCTCATCGGCAGCCTGCTATGCCCGCTGATTACGGCGCGTTTTGGCTGGGCGGCGGTCATTCGCGCCGCGCTTGCGGTGATGATCGCCGGCAATTTGCTGACCATGCTCGATGGCCATTATGGCTATGTCGCGGCGACCCGCTTTCTCTCCGGACTGGGGGAAGGCGTGGTCGGCGGAATCTGCTATGCGGCGATGGGCCGGTCGGCGCGCCCCGAACGCAGCATCAGCATCTATTTCGCGGGCCAGTCGATCGTCGGCATGGTCGGCATGGGGAGCTTTGGCTGGATCGCGGCGAGCCTCGGATGGCCCTGGATTTTCCTGATCCTGTCCGCGATCACCCTTCCCGGCTTCTGGCTTGCCGCCGTCATCGGCCGGGCGCAGCCCGCGCCTGCGGGGCCGCGTCAGGGCCACCTGTCCGCCAACCCGCTCGTGATCGGCGCGCTGGCGTGCATCCTCCTCTATTTCATCGGCATGGCCTCGCTGTGGCCGTTTCTCGAACGCGTCGGCATCGGCAAGGGGCTTTCGCCCGGAACCGTCGCCTTCGCGCTTTCGGTTTCGGCGTTCGGCGGCCTCACGGGGTCACTCGTCGCAAGCGTGGTGGCAGGTCGCCTGCCGCGGACCGCCGGCCTGCTGTCGGGGCTCGCCCTCCTCGTCGCCGGGGTTGGCGGCCTCGCCTTCCTGCCCGGCACGACGCCCTTCATACTTTCGGTGAGCATCTTCGCCTTTGCCTGGCCGTTTCAATACGCCTTTCAGTTCGGCCTGCTGGCATCGGTAGACCGCGGCGGACGGCTGATCGCGCTGACGCCGGCGGTGACCGGCGGCGGCCTTGCGCTCGGGCCGGCGATCGGCGGCCTGTTGCTCCAGAATCTGTCGCTGGGCGCCGTCAGCGCCTTTTGCCTGCTGTGCGTGGTGGTCGCCGTCGCCGGGACGATCAGTCTGCGCCCCCGTTCAGCGGATTGAAGCTTTCCGATCCATCTCATTTCGAGATGATAACCCCGAAATACTCTGCTGGCGTGAGCCATTGTGCATGCGATTATCTCATGGAGCGGATTTCTTCCGACCGTCTTTGTCAGGAGCCTTCATGTCGATCGTAAACGCCAATCTATACCCCCTGTCCGATCCCGATCGCCGTACCGCGATCGTCGAAAGGGCTGCCAGCCAGCTCGGGCAGGATGGCGCGGCCGCCTTTCCCGATTTCATCGCGCCCGACGCGCTGGCCGAAATGGTGGCCGAGGCCGCCGCGAAATTCCCGCTCGCCTATCGCCGCGACCAGCGGCTCGGCTTCAACCCGCAGGGGCCGATCGCGGCGATCGCCGACGAGAAGCTCCGCAGCCGCACCTCGCCCTATTCGATGTGGATATTGGGCTCCGACCTTCTCGATTCCGCTGGCGCGCTGCGCCGTTTCTATGAATCGGAGGAGCTGATGTCGCTTGTCCGCGACGCGCTGGGCATCGACAGCCTCCACACGATCGCCGACCCGCTCATCAACATCAACCTCACCTATATGGGCGTCGGCGATCAGCAGGGTTGGCATTTCGACGACAATGACTTCGTCGTCTCATTGTTGCTCCAGGAGGCCGAAACCGGCGGCGCGTTCGAATATGCGCCCGGCGTCGACGATGTGCCGCCCGAGGACATCCACGCCATTCTCGACGGCGCGTCGCCCCGAACCCGCCTCCAGAAGGTCGGGGCCGGCACCCTGCTCCTCTTCCGCGGACGGCGGGCATTGCACCGCGTGACCGAGGTGGCCGGGGGCACGCAGCGGATCATCGCGCTGCTCAGCTACCACCGCGAACCCGGCTTCATTTACGCCGACACGGTCAAGCAGAACGGGCTCGGCCGCACCGAAATACTCACGGCGCCGTAAAAGCGGCGGATCGACACCAGAACAAAAAATTCGAGAGGGATTGATATGTTGAAGCGGACCATGATGATTTCCTTGCTGACGGGCTGCGCCTTTGCCCCGCCGGCCTATGCGCAGGGCGAACCCGCCGCCGCCGACGGATCGGGCGGCGATATCGTCGTCACCGCGCAGCGGCGCGAAAGCCGGCTGCAGGACGTGCCGCAGGCGGTGACCGCCTTTGGCAGCGAAGCGCTGCAACGCTTGGCGATCCGCGATACCGAAAGCCTCGTCCGCAACACGCCCAGCCTGACCTTCACGCCGGTCGGTCCGGGCGAGTCCAACGTCGGGCTGCGCGGGCTCACGACCGACCTCGGGCTCGCGCCGTCGGTCGCGGTCTATATCAACGACACACCGTTCGATTTCCGGACCGACGCCTATAGCGGCACGCCCAACATCGATCTGTTCGACATGCAGCGCGTCGAGGTGCTGCGCGGGCCGCAGGGCACATTGTTCGGGTCGAGCTCGACCGGCGGCACCATCCGCTATATCACCAACCAGCCCGACAGCTCGGGGTTCGACGCGCATGGCGAAGCCTTCGTCAACAGCGTCAAGGGCGGCGGCGAAGGCTATGGCGCGAAAGCCGCCATCAACCTGCCGATCTCGCCCAACGCCGCACTGCGCTTGACCGGCACCTATGAGAAGATCGCAGGCGATATCGAGCGCTACGACGCCACGCTCGCCGGACTGACGTCGCCGCAATCGGACGATGATATCGCCGAAAAAAACGCCAATGACGCGACGATCTTCAGCCTGCGCGGCGCGCTCCGGCTCGAGGCGGGCGATGACTTCACGATCACGCCGAGCCTGTTTTTCCAGCGCATCGATGCCGACAATCCGATCGCGACGCAGAGCAATCTGCCGGGGTTCGGCCGGGCGAGCGCGATCGGGCCCGAGCCGTCGCGCACCGACCTGCTGGTCGCGAACCTGACGCTCGAAAAGAGCTTCGGCAGTGTCGAACTCGTCTCGTCGAGCTCCTATCTCCACAAGGAATCCGATGCGACGCTCGACTACACCGCGCTCGGCTATAATATTCTCGGCGCGTTCGCGCCCTTCGCCAGCCTGACCCCGGCAAAGGCCGACACCTATGTCCAGGAATTGCGGCTAACCTCGTCGAACGACGGCCCGTTCAACTGGATCGCGGGTGTCTATTTCAGCCATACCGATCAGCAATTGGGGCAGATTTTCGTCGGCCAGGCATTTACCGACCTGCTCGATGCGACCTTTGGCCCCACGCCGGGACCGGTCGGTCCGATCTCCTACGACTATATCCAGAAGACGTCGGACCAGCAGCTCGCCGGATTTGCCGAAGTCAATTTCGACGTCAGCGAAACCGTCGAGCTGATCGCGGGGCTGCGTGTCTACAAGCTCAAGAATACGCTCGAGGCCAGCTGCACCGAAGTCGTTCCCGGCATCCTGTGCGGCGCCGATACGCCGCGGGTTACCGCGAAAAAGACGAGCGCCAGCCCGCGCTTTACGGTCAATTTCCGCCCCAATAGCAACACCACCCTTTATGCGACCGTCTCGCGCGGCTTCCGCGCGGGCGGGGCCAATGCGGCGGTTCCCCCTGCCCTCGGCTGCTCGCTCGCCGAATCGGTCGGCGCAATCTTCAGCCCCGATTCGGTGTGGAATTATGAAGTCGGGGCAAAGGTCGAAACATCGGACCGGGTGCTGACCGTCAACGGCGCCGCCTATCGCATCGAACAAAAGGGCGTCCAGCTCGCCATCCCCGACCCGTGCGGATCGACTTTCTTCGCCAACGCCGGCGACGCGCGCATCGACGGCGCCGAGCTGGAGGTCAGCCTGCGTCCGGCGCGCCATGTGACGCTCAGCGGACAACTGAGCTATGCCGACGCCCGCTTTACCGATGTCCCCGACCTATTCGGCGCGGCGGCCGGCTATGCCGAGGGTGATCGCACGCCCGAGACGCCGCGCTGGAAATTCGCGCTGTCGTCGGAACTGCGCTATCCGGTGAGCGATGCGTGGGAGCTTTATGCGCGCGGAAGCTGGCAGCATGTCGGCAAGACGCCCTTTGCCATCGACGGCGTCGTCAGTTCGGGGCGATTCCGGCCGGCCTATGACATCGCGAACTTCGACATCGGCGGCGAGAGCGGTAAGGTCGATGTCAGCCTGTTCGTCCGCAACGCATTCAACAAACGCGGCATCCTCGCGGTCGGGTCGGGCGCGGTGAGCACGATCGTGGGGGCGTATGAGAATG
This sequence comes from Sphingopyxis sp. GW821-FHT10B01, assembly GCF_059415685.1. Classification (NCBI taxonomy): domain Bacteria; kingdom Pseudomonadati; phylum Pseudomonadota; class Alphaproteobacteria; order Sphingomonadales; family Sphingopyxidaceae; genus Sphingopyxis; species Sphingopyxis sp. GW821-FHT10B01. Next base: position 357,395 of record NZ_JBWKNS010000003.1, read on the forward strand.
TCACCTACGCGGCGCCGCGCACCATCGGCCTCAGCGTGCGGATCAAGGGCTGACCGGCCAGTTTGCGAGGAGACGAAGCGTGACCGGCAGCAATTATTTCCCGCGCGAGGAATATGAAGCGCGCTGGAAGCGCGTGTGGGACGCCATGCGCGCCAAGGGCTATGACCATCTTCTCGTCTGGTCGCGCGGCGCCGGGTCCTACGACCGGCTCGGCAATGGCCTGTGGCTCACGAACTTCGCCAATAACGGCACGGGTCAGGACTGGGCGGACGACGTCCAGATGGGCGCCTGGACCTTTTCGGCGGTGCTGTTCCGCGACGGCCGCGCGCCCGAACTGCACAGCGCGCAGCCGCCGCAGGAAACCGAATATGCCAAGGTCGTTTGCGGCGAGTTGATCATCCACGAGCCGAGCCTGATAACGGGGCTTCCCGAATATTTCCGCAAGCATGGCATCGAAGGACGCATCGCGGTGGTCGGCGACGACGTGCTTCCCGGGCTCTACGACCGGCGGCTGCGCAGCCTGACCCCGCAGATCGAATGGGTCACCGACGAATGGTTCCTGCTCGAACCCCAGCGCGTGAAGTCGAAGCGCGAGCAGGAGGCGTTTCGGACCGCCGGCGACATCACCACCCATGCGCTCGCGGCCGGGATGGATGCGTTGATCGCCGGCGAGACCTCGGCCGAAGCCGCGGCGCGCACGGCCATGGAAATGATGCGGCGCGGCGGCGGCTTCTCGCGCATCGACATGCATCACGGCGCACATGCCGAACGCTTCCTCCTCGGCGACATGTTGTACGGGTACGACATGAGCGCGCCGAAAAAGGGCGATATGGTACGCGGATGGATTCAGGGGCCGATCTTCCAGGGCTATTGGCTCGATCCCGGCCGTACCGCCGTTTGCGGGGGGCGGCCCACCAAAGAGCAGCGGCATATATTGGAGGGCGCCACCGAGGTGTGCAAGGCGATCATCAAGGCGATCCGCCCCGGCGTCACCCCAAGGCAGCTCGGAATAATCGGCGAGAAAACGGCCCAGCGATACGCCGGGGAAGGGATCGACCTGAATTTGGGGATTTTCGGCCACCAGATGGGCACCTTCTATGGACCGCACATCATTCCCGTTGGAGACCCCGGCGCGCTGGAGGACGTCAAGGAAAAGCAAGGCACTTCGGCGAACGAAATCATGTTCAAGGAATATGAAAAGATCGACGAGCCCTATGAGCCCGGCATGCTGATCGCGGTCGAAGCCTTCATCAAGCATCCGGGCGTCGGCATGAGCGGCCTCGAAGACCATGTCCTGGTCACCAAGGACGGCTGCGAACAGGTTACCAATACGCCCTATTATCTTTGAACATGGCGCGATCGGGGTTTCAGGGGATCGAGGAATGCAGACGAACCGGCGACAATTTATCGCGCGATCGGCAATCGGTGGGCTCGGCCTGGTCGCCGCACCGCTGCTGCCAGCGGGATTAGCTCGCGCAGAGAGAGGCTCTCTGCAGGCGGCCGAACCGCCGATCACCGCTTCGCGCGCGCGCTATTACCGGCTTTCGCCCGAAGATGGCGCACAGCACGAAGATTTCGCCTGGGTCCAGATCGATCTGGGTATCTCCCGACCGATCGACGCGATCCGGTTGCGCCCGACACAGACCGGCATGGTGCCGGGACACGGATCTCCGATCCATTTCTGCATCGACTGTTCGGATGACCCGGCCTTTGGAAAAACGCGATCGCTCGTCAACTGGCGCGCGGAGCATCCTGCCGACCCGGAGAATTTTCTTGCCCGCTTCCCGCTGAAAGCCGTGAATGCCCGATATATCCGGCTGAGCGCAGGCGCCGAAACCCTCTCTCCCGGCGCCATATTGCCGTCCGGATTTGCCACGATAGAAATCCTGTCTGGCGGCGCCATAATGCCTGTCGCCGTGCGACGGTGGGAAGCGACACCCCGTCGCGGCCTGACGGCGGGCGGCCCGCTTTAGCGTGACCGCGTGCCAACGGAAACATGGGAAGCGACTCATTATTGGCGCGCGCTGCATCCTCGTCAGACCCGCGCTTCTGAGCCGCCCCCCCAACACCGGACGCGCTATTTGGGCGAGCCGTTCCGGATCCTCTGCTCACAAAGCGCGATGAAGCCGTCTGTCATGAAAGTGGTCATCCGCGCTTTACCCCTCCCTCGCTTTTCGCGGATTGCCGCCGAACGGCAATCCGCGTTACCCCGGCAGCGCGCGCTGCCCAGCCCCTATTGCTGGCCGCTTTCAGGCCGCCCTCAAGCGTCTCGCAACGACCAAAATCGGGCGCATGTGGATGGGCGATCCCACGCTGGTGATTCACTTGATGCGAGCGCGAGGCGCGAATGTCGGCAAGGATATTCGAAGCCCGGAATTTCACGATCCGACCGATTATCGAATGATTTCAAAAGCATATTTTCCCGACAGCATCGATACCGGTCAATTCGGAGAAAATGATTTTTATTTCTGTTTTTCAATATATTCCAAAGCATGGAGCAATTGAGCGGGAACAGGTTCGTGGCGGCAATCGAGGTAGATCCGGACAAGGTCCATGAATTTGCGGACATGGACGGTTTCTATCAATGGCTTGCGGGGCATCACGCCGCCGAACGCGAAGTCTGGATCAAGATCCACAAGGTCAAATCGGGCCTTCCGTCAATTACCCCCGAACAGGCGATCCAGGCGGCGCTGTGCTGGGGATGGATCGACGCCATCCGCAAATCCTTCGACGAAAAGAGTTTCCTCCAACGCTATACACGGCGCGGGCCGAAGAGTGTCTGGAGCCAGATCAACATCGACAATGTCGCGCGGCTGACCGCCGAGGGCAAGATGACGGAGCACGGCCTGAAACCCGTGGAAGCCGCCAAGGCGGACGGCCGCTGGGACCGCGCCTATCGCGTCAAGGGCTCGAACATTCCCGAGGACCTGCAGGCGGCAATCGATGCCGAGCCCGAAGCCCGGGCCATGCTGGAAAAACTGACCGCGCAAAACCGGTTCGCGCTGACCTTCCGTCTCGGCGCGATCAGAACCGAGGCCGGGCGAAAGAAGAAGATTGCCGACTTTGTGGCGATGCTGAAACGCGGCGAGACCTTTTACCCGCAGAAGACAAAGTGATGGCGCCGGAAGGCGGCCTCAGCCATCGGCCGCGGTGACGACATTTCCCGCCAAAGCGTCCCACCAATTGCCAAGCGCGTCGATCAGCGGAACAAGCCGCTCGCCATCGGGTGTCAGGTCATATTCGACCCGCCGGGGATAGCCTTCGAATTCGGTGCGCTGGACGATTCCGGCATCCTCGAGCTTGCGTAGTTCGAGCGTCAGCATCTTGTGCGAAATCGTCGGATTGTCACGGCGCAGATCGCTGAAACGCCTCGTCCCATCACTCAAATAATAGATCAGCAGCGTTGGCCAGCGGCCACTCAGTACCTGCATGATCTCTTCGATCGGGCATCGGGAAACAAGGTCTTTCATCGGTCACCCATGGTTACAAAAAGGTGCGTTATGTACGCGCGAACGATGCGCACTATATCGGTTTCCGCTGCGCAGCTCCCCCTCTAAACAATGGAGCAACATCTTGGAACCGATCCTAATTTATGGCTTCCCGTCGGGAAGTTCCATGGGACTTGTCGCCGCCCTCGAATGGCTGGGCAAACCCTATCGCCTGAGCCGCGTCGACATGTTCGGCGAAATGCGCGACCCCAGCTATGCCCGCATCAACGCCCGGCACGAGACACCGGCCCTGATCACCGATCAGGGAGCGGCGCTGACCGAAACGATGGCGATCGCACACTGGTTCGCCGCGCGCGACAGCGAACGGCGCATCAGTTTCGACCCGCTGTCCCCGGAAAACGACCGGATGATCCAGCGGATGGCGTTCATCAACACAAGCTTCACCGGCGGCTTCGGCCCGCTGTGGGCTGCGCTCGAAATGGCCCCGCCCAATCCGGTGCTGCAAGCAGCGCTGCGCGATTGGGGAGCAAAGGGCGTGATAGAACAGCACAACAGGCTGGAAGCGATGATGGCAGACGGCCCCTATCTTGCCGGAAACAAGCCGACGCTGGCCGATGGGCTTTTCATCGGCGTTGCGCGCTGGCTCGATTTTCACGGGGTCGCCGACAAGGCGCGCTGGCCAAAGCTTTCGGCGCTGCGCGACCGGCTGGAGGCCGATCCAGCGGTCATCTTCGCGACGAAGCTGGAAAGCGGCGAGGTGGCGACCGGCAGCGGCGCGTTCATCGGCCATGTGGCGCTGGCCGAGGTTATTGAACGACACGGCGTATGAACCGGGCGATGCGCGGACGGCCTGCCGCGCCCGCGCATCGCTTTCCCGCCGCCCGCGCCGGTCGCATGTTGCCGCGCCGCCGGCCGGGTGATAATAATCGACGCCGATGGATCGTATCGAAACCGAAGCCTCTGGCGGCTGCCAGTGCGGCGCGGTGCGCTGGCATGTGACGGCGGTGCTCGACACGTCGCACATCTGCCATTGCCGCATGTGCCAGAAGGCGGCGGGCAATTTCTTCATCGCGCTGATCGGCGTCCCGCGCGACGCGATCACCTGGACGCGCGGCGCGCCCGCCATGTTCAACAGTTCGGACAAGGCGGCGCGCGGATTCTGCCGTGAGTGCGGGACGCCGCTCACTTATGACTATGCCGAGAGCAAGCATATCAACCTGACGACCGGATCGTTCGACGATCCCTCGGCGTTCCCGCCGCAAGTCCAGTTCGGGCTCGAAGGCCAGCTATCGCTGTTCGAAGACCTGCCGATCAAGGGCGAAGGCACCACCGAAGAGACAATGAGCAGCCTTGTCGGCGCGATCAAGGCGAGCAACCACCAGCATCCCGACCACGACACCGACCGCTGGCCCGCCTGACCTCTTATGAGGGGAGCGCGCAGATCGCCGCGCTGGGCGTCAGACCAAAGGTTTCACGAAAGACGCGCGACAGATGCGCGGCGTCTGCGAAGCCGGCGTCCATCGCCGCAGTACGAACGAGAGCGCCCTGCTTCATCTGCTCGGCGGCAAACTGCATCGCTGACCAGCGCTTGAATTCGCGGAAGCTCTGCCCGGTCGCCGCCCTGAAATAACGCAACGCGCGCGTGCGTTCCATCCCGAGCCGCCGCGCAAGCTCGCCTTGCGACATCCGCCGCATCGGGTCGGCATAGATCGCGCGCACGGCATCGGCAACGCGCGGCAATGGCGCAGCGGCAGCGGCGGTCAACCGCGCGCGCAACTCATCGTCGGCATCGCCCGCGCCGTCCAGAACCGCCCCCGCCAGTTCGGCCAGCTTGCCGTCGAGCGCGCGCGCCAGCGGAACGTCAAACGGAAAGGCGAGACCGTCGAGATAGAGGATGTCGGCACCGCGCGCAGGCAAGGCGATGGCATGCACGACACCGGGACGGATCAGCAGCATGTCGCCCTCGACCGCTGCACCATCCAGCATCAACCGCAACGGACCGCCGCGCCCAATCAATATCCCGGTCACCGGGTTGGCGTGCGGCGCAAGCGGCGCGTCGACCGGCAGCAGCGAGTTCCGGAAAGGGGAGAGCGGGTCGGACATCGCGGTAACTATCTGCCGGTCGAGCATCGGGCGCAAGCAACGGCGCTAACGGTCGATCCCGGCACGCACGAAGGCGCCGTGCATCTCGCGCCCGTTCGGATAGACATCCTTGCGCACGACCTCGCCCACATCGTTCAGCGTGACGACGTCGAGCATCCCGACGCGCGCGACAAAAGGCGCGCCGCCCGGTTCGGTGAGCGCAAGCAGCATCGTCCATTCGAACACCCAATGGTCGGCCCCGTAGAGTCGCCGCCCCATTTCCTGCGTGAAATCGAAGGCTGCGAATAGCTGCCGACAATGTTCGCGCAGCCGCTCGCGCCCCTTCACCGGCTCGGTGCCGTCATGGAGCGCGAATACCGTGTCCTCCGAGTGAAGCGAGGCGATCAGGTCGGGATCCCTGGTTTCCCAGCCGACATGATAGCGGTCGAACAAGGCCGCAACGGGAAGGACGCGTTCGATTTGTGTGGTGGCGGACATATGCTTTCTCCCAAGATGTCGCAGGGAAGATTAACGGGCCCGTCGGCGAACGCGTTGAACAAACGTGCTCGGCGCCATGTCGGGTAATTTTCGCTAAGCCCTCCCATCCGCCTGTGATACGCCCGCGCCCGGGCAGGGGGACGTCATCAATGGCAACGCAAGCGTTCGACGAGAGTATAGGCAAGGCACGCGTAAAATGGATCGTGGTGCTGATCGCGCTGTCGGTCCTGCTGAACTATGTCGATCGCGGCGCGATCGGTGTCGCGGCGCCGCTGATGAAGGAAGAGCTGAAGCTGTCGGCAACGGGCTTCGGTCTTGCGGTCTCGGCCTTCTTCTGGGTTTATGCCCCCGCCTGTTTGCTCGTCGGCTGGCTCTGCGACCGCTTCTGTGTGTATCGCGTCTTTGCGCTTGGCGTCGCAATCTGGGCGATCAGCACCGCGCTCACCGGTTTCGTCGGCGGACTGGTATCGCTGATCATATTGCGGCTGTTCCTCGGGCTGGGCGAGAGCATCGCCTTTCCCGGCAGCACCAAAATTTTCGCGGCGGAAGTGCCCGCCGAACGGCGCGGGATCGCCAATGCCGCAGTGGCGGCAGCCATTGCATTCGGGCCGGCGATCGGTGTGCTCGCGGGCGGCGCGATCCTCGGCGAATGGGGATGGCGACCGGTCTTCTGGATTTTCGGCGCGGTGACGCTGCTCTGGCTCATCCCCTGGCAGATCGCGTCTTCGCCGATGCGCGCACGCGCGCGGGCGGATCGCGCCAGCGAACGGGTTTCCATCCGCCGCCTGCTCCGAGTTCCGACGCTGTGGAAGATGAGCATCGTCCATTTCCTGTCGAACTACGGTTTTTATTTCCTGCTCGCCTGGCTGCCGCTCTACCTCGTCAACACGCGCGGTTATTCGATCGGCGAAATGACGGTGCTGACAACGCTGAGCTTTACGACGCAGGGCATCGTCGCGCTCGCGGGCGGCTGGCTGTCCGACCGGATGGTCGCGCGCGGCGCCGACGAAGGCGAGGTTCGCCGCTGGCTGATGATCGCGGGACAAATCGCCATCGGCACCGCGACCGCCGGCATCGCGGTTGCCGAAGGCTATACAATGCTGGCCGTCTGGCTGGCGGTGGCGGGATTTGGCGCCGGGCTGATCGCGACGAACATCTTTGCCGTCGGCCAGATTTTCGCAGGTCCGCGCGCGGCAGGCAGCTGGATGGGGGTGCAGAACGCCCTCGGCAATATTTCGGGCATCGTCGGCCCGATCGTCACCGGGCTGATCGTCGATTATCTCGGCGGCTATGGCTATGCCTTTGCGACCGCGGCCGGTCTGTCGCTGCTCGGCGCATTGCTGTGGTGGAAGATGATCCCCGAAATCCGCACCCTCGATCTTTAATCCACCCGTTCGAGATCGAGCAGGAAGGCCTTGGCCTCCAGCCCGCCGGCGAAGCCCGTCAATTTGCCGGTCGATCCGACGACGCGGTGACATGGCGCGATGATCGAAATGGGATTGCGCCCATTGGCGGCGCCCACCGCCCGCGATGCGCTGGGCGTACCGAGTTGCTGCGCGATCTCGCCATAGCTGCGCGTCTCGCCGAACGGGATGGCGAGCAGGGCGGCCCAGACGCGCTTCTGGAAATCGGTACCGGCAAAAGACAGCGGAACATCGAAGGTACGACGTTCGCCCGCGAAATATTCGCCCAGCTGGCGTTCGGTTTCGACCAGTACGGGATGGTCCGCCTGCTCGTGCAATGCGCCCAGCCGGACCCGGTCGGGCTTGTCATCCTCCCACAAGATCGCGGCTAGCCCCCGGTCGTCGGCGACCAGCGTCAATTCGCCAACCGGCGACCAGATGGTTTTGGAATAGTAAGTCACGGGATCGATCCTTCGATGTCATTCGCTGTCGCACTTTGATGCGGACATTTATATGGCGGAGGTTGCACAGCGCTGCGTCCCGAATCTTGCGCCCAACGTCGATGGAAAGTTTGACATGACCCCCACCGCTACCATCCTGCTGCTCGGTTCGGGCGAACTCGGGCGTGAATTCGTCATTTCGGCGAAACGCCTCGGCTGCCGCGTCATCGCCTGCGACAGCTATGCAGGCGCGCCCGCGATGCAGGTCGCCGACGGCTTCGAGGTCTTCTCGATGCTCGACGGCGACGCGCTGCGCGGCGCTATCGAAAAGCATCGGCCCGACCATATCGTGCCCGAGGTCGAGGCGATCCGCACCGAAATCCTCGCCGAAGTCGAGGCCGAGGGTTTCCACGTCGTCCCCTCGGCGCGCGCCGCGCAGCTCACGATGAACCGCGACGCGATCCGCGATCTGGCGGCGAGCGAACTGGGGCTCAAAACCTCGACCTTCGAATATGCGACAACCCGCGAGGAGCTCGCGGCGGCGGCGGAGCGGATCGGCTTTCCGCTGGTCGTAAAGCCGGTCATGTCGTCGTCGGGCAAGGGCCAGAGCACGGTCCGGGACGCCGACGGCATCGACGCCGCATGGGACTATGCCGCCGCCGGGATGCGCGGCGACCGGCTGCGCGTCATCGCCGAGGCCTTCATTGACTTCGACTACGAGATCACCTTGCTCACAGTCCGCCACAAGGACGGCGTCAGCTTCTGCCCGCCGATCGGTCACCGGCAGGAACGCGGCGACTATCGCGAAAGCTGGCAACCCGCCGCCATGTCGGATGCCGCGCTCGCCGCGGCGCAGGCGATGGCGACGAAGGTCGTCGATGCGCTCGGCGGCCACGGTATCTTCGGCGTCGAATATTTCGTGAAGGGCGATCAGGTCATCTTCTCGGAACTGAGCCCGCGCCCGCACGACACGGGTATGGTGACGCTGATTTCGCAGTCGCTGTCCGAATTCGACCTCCATGCGCGCGCGATTCTGGGCCTGCCGATCCCCGCCATCGACGTCGCCGACGCCAGCGCGAGCGCCGTCCTGCTCGCCGACCGCGATGCACAGGATTTCGCGATCACCGGCCTCGCCGACGCGCTCGCCGCGCCAGATACCGCGACCTCGGTCGACATCCGTATCTTTGGCAAGCCCGTGACGCGCCCGTATCGCCGCATGGGTGTTGCGCTGGCCCGCGTCGCAGACGGCACAACCGACGAGGCCCGGACCGCGGCCGTCGCCGCAGCGGCAAAACTCGCCATCGAATACGGTAATTAGGTCGCTGATGGCCGGGAAGCCGGGCGCGGCAGCAGGACACGCACGATAAAGCCCACGGCTGGCCGCTGAAAGCTGATTTCGCCCGCGTGACTGCTCACAATGTCGCGGCTGATCGCGAGCCCCAGACCCGACCCGCCGGTTTCGCGGCTGCGCGACGTTTCGAGCCGTTCGAAAGGCTGAAACGCCTTTTCTTCATACTCGGGCGGGATCCCGTCGCCCTCGTCATGAATATCCACCGCGAACGCATCGGCCATGACCACCAGCCGGATCTCGACCGCGCCGCCATATTTACATCCATTGGCGATCAGGTTCGAAAAGGCGCGTTTTAATGCGACCGGACGGCAGGGAAGATCGGCATGTTCGGGACCTCTGTAGGAAACGCGCTCACCGAAATCGGAATATTCATCGGTCAGGCTGATCAGCAGCACCGCGAGATCGACGATCTCGACCTTTTCGCTCCGCGCTTCGGCGCTCATGAACGCTAGCGCGTCGCCGACCATCGTTTCCATTTCGTTGACGTTCAGCAGCAGCTGTTCGCGCTGCTCGGGGTTTTCGACATATTCGGCCATCAGGCGAAGCCGGGTAAGCGGGGTGCGCAGGTCGTGCGAAATCGCGGCGAGCATCCCCATCCGTTCGTCGATGAACCGTTTCAGCCGGAGCTGCATCGTGTTGAAGCTTTCGGCGATGGCGGCATATTCGGGCAGCCGCATTTCGGCGAGCAGCGCCGGCTCGCGGTTGCGCCCGAGCGATTCGATCGCGACCGAGAGACGGGTCAACGGGACGACGATGCTGCGCGCGATCCAGACCGAGAACAGGATCACGATCAGCAGATTCCCGATGACGCCGAACGCGATACGCGTGTAGTGGCGCCAGGATGTGGTGAGATTACGTTGCGTCACGGTCAGCCAACTGCCGTTGTCCAGCTTCACCGAAATGACGAGTTCGCCTAGCACGCTACTTTCGCTGCTCGCCAAGGTTTCCGACCGGAGCACCGCAGGAAGCTCGGGGATGACGACGATCGCATTGCGGGCAGATCGTTCCATATTCTGTTCGTCGTAGACCCCTGTCATGACGGCAACCCGCTCCACGGGAACCCCGATATCCCTGGCTATCGACTGCCGCAGGCCTTGAGCAAACTGCGAACCGGATTCCTGGACGATCGGAGGCGCGGCGCGGGTCAGGACAAAATCCAGATATCGCGACGACGCCATCGCCCCGAGCGCCTTTTCGCGGGGCGCGCCAGCGCTGGTCTCGGCAAGGCGGGCGCCGGCCACCACCGAATCGATCAGCCACGCACGTTCGACCATCACGAACGGCGGCGGCGGGATCAGATACTGAAGGCTCTGGTTGAGAAGATAAGCCGCGGCGACCGTCAGCACGATCGCAAAACCGATCCGTGGCGCGAGCTTCAGCCTAGACATGCTCGGCCGGAACCTACCCATGCGACGGCGCCCCGCTCTCGACATCGGCCGCGAAGAAATAGCCGCCGTTCCGGACGGTACGGATGAGCAGCGGCTCCTGCGGATTTTCCTCGATCTTGCGGCGAAGCCGACTGATCTGGACGTCGATGCTGCGATCGATGTTGAGGTTACTGCGGCCATGGACAAGGTCGAGCAACTGGTCGCGGCTGAGGACATGTTGTGGATGCTGCGCCAGTGCGGTTAGCAGGTCGAATTCGCCAGTCGTCAGATCGACGCGGGCCCCGCGCGGCGAAGTAAGCGCACGTTTTGTCAGGTCGAGCGTCCAGCCGGCAAAACGCAATCGCGCCTGCTTGGCGGCGACGGCCGGAGTGGAGGCCATCGTCGCCCGGCGCAGCATGGCGCGTATCCGCGCGAGGAGTTCGCGCGGATTGAATGGCTTGGCGACATAATCGTCGGCGCCAAGCTCGAGGCCGATCACCCGGTCGGTTTCGGTATCGCGGGCGGTCAGCAGGATGATTGGAACATGACTGCGCGCGCGCAGTCGCTGGCACAGGGTAAAGCCGTCGTCGCCGGGCATCATGACATCGAGCACGACGACATCGAACTGATGGCCGGCGAACAACTCCATCATCTGCTGGCCACCGTCGGCCATCGTGACCCGCAGACCATGGTCGCTGAGATAGCGCGCCAGCATCGTGCGAATGTGACGGTCGTCGTCGACCACGAGGATATGGAATTGCCGGTTAGTCGACATCGCCGGACGATAGCCGCCGCAGGGGCCCAAGTCTTTAGCCGACACATATTGAAACAAATCGATACGGACGGGTTATCGGCCGCGGCCGGCGGCGGTCTAGACCCGGCAGGCCATCGCCCTTCCCCCGGAGATTCCATGAACAACAGCCAACCAGCCGCCGCGCCCACGTTGAAACAGTCGCTGGCGATTGCCGCCTTCGGCGCAGCGCTTGCCGCAGCGTTTCTCTTTCTGCCCACAGACGTCCATGCGCAGGAACCGCCTGCCGAAGGCGATGACTGGAATATCGTGGTCGGCGCCGGCGCGATCTATGCTCCCGACTATGAAGGATCGAAGGATTATGAAGTCCTGCCTTTCCCGTATATTTCCGTCGGATACAAAGACATCGTCTATCTTCGCGGTCCGGAGATGGGCGTGAATATCATCCGCATCAAACCGGCCGAAGACATGAAGATCAGCTTTGGTCCGGTCGCGCGTTATCGCCGCGACCGGACCGAAAAGCGGAACCGCGCGCTCGTCGGGCTCGGCAAGGTCGATACATCGATCGAAGTCGGCGGCGCGGCGCGGCTCGATATCGGGCGGGCATGGGTGGAGCTTTCGGTGGCCAAGGATGTGGCCGGCGGTCACGACGGCGTCGTCGGTATCGCGACCGGGGGGGTCGACCTGGACCTGTCGGACGACCTGTCGCTGTCGCTAAGCGGCACGACAAGCTGGGCCGACAACAAATATATGCGCAGCTATTTCGGGGTCACGCCCGCGCAGGCGACACGCAGCGGACTTCCCGCCTTCTCTGCCGGAAAAGGGATGAAGGATGCCGGCGCGAATATCGGCCTGCATTATCGCCTGACCGACCATTGGATGATCGCCGCGACCGGGGGATATACCCGGCTGCTGAACGACGCGAAGGATGCTCCGCTGGTCCGTCTCCGCGGTTCGCCCGACCAATGGCAGGGCGGCGTATTTGTCGCCTACCGGTTCTGATCCCCCGTGCGCGGGCGTAGTCTCTCCCGGCCACGCTCGCGCCTCCGGATCTTTTCCTGCTCCCTCGATAATTATGGCGTACTCCCTGCTATGGCGGTCCCAGTCGCCGGGACGACCGCACCGGAACCCTGACGGCCGGGTCTACGCCGACATGCTCCCCATCTTTCGGTCCAGGCTCTTGTTCCGCGAATAGGGAGAAGAAAGACGCAGCCGCGCCCTAGGCCGTACCGGATACCCCTGCTACATCCCCGCCATGTCCGAGAAGAATCATCTCTATCTGGTCGATGGCTCCAGCTACATCTTCCGCGCCTATCACCGCCTGCCGCCGCTGACGAACCCGAAGGGTGTCCCCGTCGGCGCGGTTTATGGCTATACGACGATGCTGTGGAAACTCGCGAAAGATCTCCACGACGCCGACGGGCCGACGCACCTCGCGGTCATCCTCGATCATAGTAGCCAGTCGTTCCGCAACGAAATCTACGACCAGTATAAGGCCAACCGCCCCGAGCCGCCCGAAGACCTGCGCCCGCAATTCCCGCTGATCCGCGATGCGACGCGCGCCTTTTCGCTGCCGTGCATCGAGATGGAGGGCTTCGAGGCCGACGACCTGATCGCAAGCTATACCGAGGCCGCGGTCGCGGCGGGCTGGGATGTCACGATCGTCTCGTCCGACAAGGACCTGATGCAGCTGATCCGCGAGCCAGAGGGTGATGCGCCGCAAGTCGACATGCTCGACACGATGAAGAATGTCCGCCTCGGGCTGGAAGCAGTCGACGAAAAGTTCGGCGTTGCGCCGGACCTCGTCGGCGACGTGCTCGCGTTGATGGGCGACAGCGTCGATAACGTGCCCGGCGTGCGCGGGGTCGGGCCCAAGACCGCGACGAAGCTGATCCAGGAATATGGCGACCTCGAAAAAGTGCTTGCCGGCGCCGAGACGATGAAGGTGTCGAAGCTGCGCGACAATCTGATCGAACATGCCGACATGGCGCGGCTGTCGCGTATCCTTGTCGAACTGAAACGCGACGTGCCGCTCATCGACGCGCTCGACGATCTCAAACTCGGCGCAATCCCGCCCGAACCGCTCAAACTCTTCCTCGACGAACATGGCTTCCGTTCGCTCTCGGCGAAGCTCGACCTCGGCGCGACACCGGGCGGCCCCCCGACCTTCCCGCGCGCGAATGCCGCGCCGGTGGCGGCGCCCGTCGGGCCTTCGACCCCGGCGCTGCCGCCGATGCAGCCCATCGACCGCACCGTCTATGAATGCGTCACCACCCTCGAAGCGCTCGACCGCTGGATCGCCGAAGCGCGCGCCGCGCACGTCGTCGCGATCGACACCGAGACCGCGAGCCTCGACAGCGTCACCGGGCGCCTCGTCGGCGTCAGCATGGCGACCGCGCCGGGCAAGGCCTGCTACATTCCGCTCGGCCATGGCGGCACCGACATGTTTGCCGAAAAGCCCGAGCAGATCGCGCTGGACGTCGCGATCGAGCGCCTCCGTGCCTTGTTCGCCGACGATGCGGTGCTGAAGGTCGGGCATAACCTCAAATATGACATCGGGGTGCTCGCGCAGCACGGCGTCACCGTCGCGCCCTATGACGACACGCTGGTGATGAGTTTCGCGCTCGACGCGGGCAAGCACCAGCACGGCCTCGACGAGCTGGCAAAGCTCCACCTCGATCACACCTGCCTGACCTTCAAGGACATGTGCGGTTCGGGCAAGTCGCAGATCAGCTTTGCCGAAGTCCAGCTCGACCGCGCGACCGAATATGCCGCCGAGGATGCCGATGTCGCGCTGCGGCTTTGGAAGCTGCTCAAGCTCCGCCTCCCCATCGAGGGTGGGACGCGCGTCTATGAAATGGTCGACCGTCCGCTCGCCTCGATCGTCGAGGGGATGGAGCGCGCGGGTATCATGGTCGACCGCGAATATCTCGCCCGGCTATCGGGCGAGTTCGCGACCGAAATGCTCCGCATCGAAGGCGAGATTCACGGCCTCGCCGGCCAGCCCTTCGCCATCGGCAGTCCCAAGCAGCTCGGCGAAATCCTGTTTGACAAACTGGGCCTGAAGGGCGGCCGCAAAGGCAAGTCCGGCGACTGGTCGACCGACCTCAGCGAACTCGAGCGGTTAGAGCGCGATGGCGTGCCGATCGCGCGCAAGATATTGGAGTGGCGCCAGCTCGCCAAGCTGAAGTCGACCTATACCGACGCGCTGCAGCAGCAGATCAACGCGACGACCGGCCGTGTACATACGAGTTACAGCCTCGTCGGCGCGCAGACCGGACGCCTTTCGTCGACCGATCCCAACCTGCAGAACATTCCAATACGCACCGAAACCGGCCGCCAGATCCGCGACGCCTTTATTGCCGCGCCGGGGCATGTGCTGATCGCTGCCGACTATAGCCAGATCGAACTGCGGCTTGCCGCGCACATGGCCGATGTCCCCGAACTCAAAGAAGCCTTTGCGCGCGGCGACGATATTCACAGCGCAACCGCGATCGAATTGTTCGGCGAGGTCAATCGCGACACGCGCGGCAAGGCGAAGACGGTCAATTTCTCGATCCTCTACGGTATTTCGCGCTGGGGCCTCGCGGGCCGGCTCGAAGTCTCGCCCGACGAGGCGCAGGCGTTGATCGCGCGTTATTTCGAGCGCTTTCCTGGGATTTCGGACTATATCACCGACACCCTCGAAAGCGTTCGGGCGAAGGGCTATACCGAGACGCTGTTCGGCCGCAAAACCTGGTTCCCGCGCATCAAGGCGGCGAACCAGAACGAACGCGCGGGCAGCGAGCGCGCCGCGATCAACGCCCCGATCCAGGGCACCAGCGCCGATCTGATCAAGCGTGCGATGGCGCGGATGCCGAAAGCCCTGGAGGACGCAGGCCTGTCCGACGTGAAGATGCTGCTGCAGGTCCACGACGAACTCGTGTTCGAAGCCCCCGCAGACAGGGCCGAAGCCGCAAGTGCAGTGATCCGTGCGGTGATGTCGGGCGCCGCCGAGCCGGTGCTCAAGCTTTCGGTCCCGCTGGAGGTTGAGGTCGGCATCGGCAAGAGCTGGGGCGAAGCGCATTGATCGCGGCCCTGCTGTTCGTCGCGGCGCTCGTCGCCGATCCCGTCGCGGTGCCCCCGGCAGTTGCGGCGGCGACGTCGCCGGGACGCCCCTCCCCCCTCGCCGACGCCGATTTGCGCGAATTCGCCGCAATCGCGGGGCGCAAGGTCGTGGGCCGACCGGTCGGCGGACCTTATCCCACCGCCGACAAGGTGTTGCTGGTCGCACGGGACGACAAGGGTTTCCCGGTGATCGCGGCGAGCATCGGCTTTCCCGTCCGCCAGTCGCTGCCCGCGCCGCCACCCACCACGCTCGCGGTCGTCCGGCTGCACCAGCGATCTGAAACGATCGTTCCGGGCCCAACCCCCGACGACCTCGCCTTTGTCGCCGCGAACAAGCTGCCGCTGTTCGTTATCGGCGAATGGGCACGTCCCGCGCCGATGTGGGAGGTCGCATGGGTCGACGACGCGGTCCGTTACCGTACGATCGGCGAAGTCGGCGAAATCGGTCCCTGGCAGGACTGAAGCATCCGCGAGCGCCCGCTATTCGGGAACCGGCCCGAAACGATTGGGCCCTGCCGTGCCCCCGCGGGCCAGCTCGATCAAAAGCCCGAGCAGCAACAGGGCACCAGCGACAGCCAGCCAGTCGGGCCCGCCCGTCGACACATTGGCCTTGACCGCCCAATCGAACATCGCGGCAGGATCGGGGGCGGATTGCCGTTCCATCTCTGCCAGCATCGCAGGCATGCGTTTGGCCGCCTCCGCCACACGTTCGGCCTGTCCCACCCCCGTCGTGAACAACCCGAGCGGCAGGATCAGCGCCCACCAGCCGCTCCGCCCGCGATCGTGCAGGCGGCGCGCCGCCGCCGCGAGCAAAAGCAGGGCTCCCAGAAGATATATGCCGATATTCACATAAGCCGCGGTCACGAGACCCCGCATCTGGGCCTCAAAAATCTTTGCATTTAACGGCGCTTCTCCGGGCGCCGCCTCCCTCATCTCATGGAGCGACGGAAAGGTCAGCGCGATCTGCGCCGCGAACTGCCCGATGATCAACGGCGCGAAGACAAGCGCACCAAACATCCAGAATTGCATCCGGCCGTCACGGCCATGGCGATGAAACAGGCCACCAAAACCGTGCCGCGAAATATGCCTGATCGAAAATTCGCCCCCCCCCGCGCCATCGGGCGCTTTGCCTGCATATCAACGATATACCGGAGTACCAATGATCGGGCCGTCCCGCACCGGTAACAACGTCCGATCGAGCGCTCGCTTTCGTCCATCATGGCTCGCGGCCGGCAAAATCGGGTCTTGGCGAGACTGACCGGCACCCTGACGCGCCGCGCCGAACCTCCTGCCCTTTCGCGCGCGGAACTTTGCCTCTATGACGTCGCGATGACATCTGACTGGCACCTTTGTGACAGCCGGCAACAAAGGGTCCACATGAGCAAGTTCGAACCCGTCGCGAAGGCGCCGGTCCGTATCCAGCAGAATATTCTTGCCCGAGGCGAACGCCGCCTGCTCAACTGGTTGTGCGCACGTCTTCCCGGATGGGTCACCCCAGATCAGCTCACCGCCCTCGGCTTTGCCGGCGCGGTCCTGGTCGCTGCGGGCTATGTTCTCAGCTGGTTCGACAGCGAATGGCTCGGCCTTTCCCTCGTTGGCTATATTGTCAACTGGTTCGGCGATTCGCTCGACGGCAGCCTCGCGCGGTGGCGCGGTATCGAACGCCCCAACTATGGCTATTTCGTCGACCACAGCGTCGACGCGCTGGGAACGCTGCTGATGGTCAGCGCGATCGGGATGAGTCCCTATATGCGGTTCGACGTCGCACTGATGGCGGTGATCGGCTATTTCCTGCTGTCGATCCATACCTTCATCGCCGCCAAGGTTGCCGGCGAGTTTCGCCTGTCCTATATGGCGGGCGGGCCGACCGAACTTCGACTGATGCTGATGGCGATGACAATTGCCATGCCGATCGTCGGCGGCGGCGATATTCGCGGCACCAATTTCTCGGCCTTCGACCTGATCGCTCTCGTCGTCTCGAGCATCCTCGTGACGCTGTTCATCGTCCAGACGTCGGCGACGGCGCGGATGCTTCGCCGCCGCGGCGGCTAGCGAAAAAGCTTACGGGCGGACCCGCGCCTGCGCGTAGGTACCGAGCAGCCGCAACGATTTGGTCTGGAAATCCAGTTCTTCCAGCGCGCGGTCGATCCGCTCTTCGCCCGGCGCGCCTACAATGTCGGCATAGAATTGTGTCGCAGCAAAACTGCCGCCGGTCTGATAGCTTTCCAGCTTGGTCATATTGACACCGTTGGTCGCAAAACCGCCGAGCGCCTTGTAGAGCGCCGCGGGAACATTCTTCACCTCAAACATGAAGGTGGTCATCACCGGGCCGCTAATCGCCGAAAAATCGGGCAGCGGCGCACGCGCGAGCACGACGAAGCGCGTCATATTGTGGTCCGCGTCTTCCATCCCCGTGCCGTGGAGCGTCAGACCGTATAGTTCGGCGGCGTGCGGCGGTGCGAGCGCGGCAAGGCCGACCTCGTCGCTGTCGGCAACCCATGCCGCGGCACCCGCGGTGTCGCTATGCGCGACCGGCGCGATATTGTTGGCACGCAGCCAATGGCGACATTGGCCGAGCGCCTGTTCGTGACTCATCGCGCGCGTCACCGGGCCCAGGTCGCGGCTCATCAAGCCATAGCGGATCGGCAGGAAATGCTCGCCGACGATCGACAGACCGGATTCGGGGAGCAGGAAATGAATGTCGGCGACACGGCCGTGCAGGCTGTTTTCAATCGGGATGATCGCGCGGTCGACGCGGCCTTCCCGCACCGCGTCGATCGCATCCTCGAACGCATAGCAGGGCATCGGCAGCGAATTCGCATCATATTCACGCGCGGCGAGATCGCTGTTCGCACCGGGAGCGCCTTGGAACGCCAGCCCGCGTGCCGGCTCGGCGAGCGCCGCTGCGCGCATTTCGTCGACCAGATGCTGTGCCGAAGCCGAATAACTGCCCATATTTGCCTTCCCAGGGTGGAGCCGCGGCGCATAGCGAGCTGGTGCCCTTCACGCAACCGGCACCCGTGTGGTTCCCTTGGGCGATTTCATCCCCTTGCGCCGCCGTCGCCGCGCCAGTAAGGGAGCGTCCAAATCAAATATGCGCCCGGCAAGCGGGCGTCCGTAAACGGGGCTGCTAGAGCATGGACAATCGCAACAACACTATTGCCGGATGGGTGCTGTTCGCCGGCATTTGCGCGCTGGGCCTGACGATCGGGTCGAGCATGTTGTTCGCCAGCCACGCCCCGGAAAAGCCAGGTTTCGTTATCGAAGACGCCGAAGCCGGCGGCGGTGGTGCCGAATCGGCCGTGCCGCTCGCCAACCTGCTCGCCGCCGCCGATCCGGCGAAGGGCGAAGCGGTGTTCGCAAAATGCGCCGCTTGCCATACGATCAACACGGGCGGCGCCAACGGCATCGGTCCGAATCTCTTTGGCACGCTGGGCGAAGAAATCGGCCACGGTAAGCATGGCTTTGCCTTCTCCGCGGCGCTCGCCGGCATGGGCGGCAGCTGGGACTTCGAAAAGATGAACGCGTGGCTGACCAGCCCGCGCAAGTTCGCCCCGGGCACAAAAATGTCCTTCGCGGGCCTGTCGAGCCCCGAAGACCGGGCCAATCTGATCGTCTATCTGAATGCGCAGGGTTCGAACCTGCCGCTGCCTGCCGCCGAAGCCGCTCCCGCTGCTGCGGAAGGCACCGCTCCAGCAGAGGGCGCAGCCGCTGCGCCGGCCGCCGAGGGCGCTGCGGCTCCGGCCGCTGATTCCGCCGCCGCCCCCGCTCCGGCCGAAGCCAAGAAATAATGCGGCTCGCGCCAGCCGTGCTGGCGGGCGCTCTGGCGCTTGCCGGCTGCGGCAAGAGCGAGACACCCGCCGACGTACCGGCGACGGGCGAGACCGTTGCCGAAGCCCCAACCGCCACGCCCACCGCGGCGATGGGCGAGCAGGTCTTCCGGCGTTGCGTCGCATGTCACACGATCGACAAGGGTGGATCGAACGGCATCGGCCCCAATCTGCATGGGATCGTGGGACGCCCGGTCGCCTCGCACCCCGGGTTTTCCTACTCGGGCGCAATGAAGGCCAAGGGCGGCGTCTGGGACGATGCCGCGCTCGACACCTATCTCGAAGCACCGATGAAAGCGGTGCCGGGGACACGCATGGCCTTTGCCGGCGTGATCGATGCCGCCGACCGCAAGGCGCTGATCCTGTATCTGGACGAGCAGAAATAAGCGCCGCCCTCGCGAAAGCGGAGGCCGCTGGAGGCTTTACGCCATCAATCGCTGCTTAGGGACGACCGCGGCCCCCGCCTTCGCGGGGGCGACGGCTGTCAGTGATGTTCGCTATTCGCGTAGAAATCCTGGACGATCTTCCAAGCCTCGTCCGCCGTCTCGACGAATTTGAACAGGCCCAGATCGCGCGCGCTCACCACGCCCTCCTCGACCAGTGCCTCGAAATTGACGACGCGATGCCAGAATTCTTTGCCGAACAGCACGATCGGGATCGGCTTGATCTTGCCGGTCTGGATCAATGTCAGCAGTTCGAACATCTCGTCGAACGTACCGAAGCCACCGGGGAAAACACAGACCGCGCGGGCACGGAGCAGAAAGTGCATCTTGCGCAGCGCGAAATAGTGGAACTGGAAGCTGAGCGACGGGGTGACGAAGCGGTTCGGCGCCTGTTCGTGCGGCAGCACGATGTTGAGCCCGACCGATTCCTTGCCCACGTCGTCGGCACCGCGATTCGCGGCCTCCATGATCGATGGACCGCCGCCCGAACAGACAACGAAGTGACGGCAGCCATTTTCGTCGGGCGGGACCTGGCTCGCGAGCCGCGCGAGCGCACGCGCCTCCTCGTAATATTTCGATTTTTCTTTCAGTCGGCGCGCGATGTTGCGCTGGACGTCGTCGGTTGCCGCAGCTTCGAGCGCATCGGCCTGCGCAGGCTCGGGAATGCGCGCCGAGCCATAGATGACGAGCATCGATTCGATCTTTGCCTCGTCGAGCAGCAGTTCGGGCTTGAGCAGCTCGAGCTGGAAGCGAACAGGGCGCAAATCTTCGCGCAGCAGGAAATCATTGTCCTGAAACGCCAGCTTGTAGGCGGCGCTTGCGGTCTGCGGGGTGGTGGTCGCCTGTTTGGCGAACTTCGCGTCATCCTTGGCTTTGTGGAAACGCGAGCGATGGGGTTGTTTATCTTCTGCCATTGGCGGACGGCTAGCCGTTTCGCGCGGCTTTGCCAAGCTTAGCGGCAGTAGCCGTTGCCGCTCATGTCGAAGTGGAAATGATTATAATGGGCCGCGTTATAGTCGGGGCCGAGCACGGTTCCGAAGCGGCGGCAGCCCGATTTGTGCAGCGCGCGGAGGAAGTCCTGCGACGGCTTGTCACCCTTCCAGCCGCCGTCGAGCATGATGCGGCGCCCATCGGCGAGCACGAAGCCCGACACGTCGATCGCGTTTGAAAACGCGTGCTGCGACATCCGTCCCGAGCGGCCGCCATAGATATTACGGCAGCTGTAAGTGCCAAAGGTCTCGATCTTCACGACCTCGGTCCCGAAAAATTTCCGCGCGGCCGGTTTCACGGCATATTGCGCCCAAGCCGCGAAATTTTTTGCCAGCGGGCAGGTCATCGCGCCGAGGTTCGTTACCGGCGTGCCGATGTCGAGCAGCTTGACCGAATCGATCGAGGTGCAGCCGCCGCCGTGATCCTGATTGGCGAGCGGAGTGAAGCGCACCCCGGCCTGTTTGAGGTCGAAGGCGCATTGCTGCGCTTCGGCGCTGGTGAAGGACGGGGTCCCGACGGCTTGCGGGCGGTTGGGCTTGCTTGCGGTGGTCTGCTTGCCGCCCCCTTTCTTCATGACTTCGGGAGCGCCGAAACAAGCCGACAGTGCCAGCGCCGCGGTGGCGGCGATCAGGATCCGGGGTTTCAAGAAGGTCGGGATCGGCATGCCCGTCAAAATACCGACGAAATGGTTAACAAGCTGTATACCTTTTGCTCGGCTCGTCGAAAATTTCGCGCGGCCCGTGCAATTTGTTTGACAGTTGCGTGGCCCGCCCTAAACGCGGCGCCGGGCCACGCGGTCCCAACGCCGCGCGAGCTCTCTGCAAGGAGAGACTATAATGACTGAAGTGCCGACACCCGCATTGCGCCCTGCGCGCCCCTATTTCTCCTCCGGCCCCTGCGCAAAGCCGCCCGGATGGGATGCCTCCAAAATCGCAACCGAATCGCTGGGCCGCTCGCACCGCGCCAAGATCGGCAAGACGCGTCTCCAATATTGCATCGACCTGATGCGCGAAATGCTGCAGCTCCCCGACACGCACCGCATCGGTATCGTTCCGGGCTCCGACACCGGCGCCTTTGAAATGGCGATGTGGACGATGCTCGGTGCCCGCCCGGTCACGACGCTCGCTTGGGAGAGCTTCGGTGAGGGTTGGGTCACCGATGCCGCCAAGCAGCTCAAGCTCGATCCGACCGTGATCCGCGCCGATTACGGCCAGCTTCCCGACCTGACGCAGGTCGACTGGTCGAACGACGTGCTCTTCACCTGGAACGGCACCACGAGCGGCGTCCGCGTTCCGAACGGCGACTGGATCGCCGACGATCGCGAAGGTCTGTCGTTCGCCGACGCGACCAGCGCGGTGTTCGCCTACGACCTGCCGTGGGACAAGATCGACGTCGCGACCTTCAGCTGGCAGAAAGTGCTCGGCGGCGAAGGCGGCCATGGCGTGCTGATCCTTGGCCCCCGCGCGGTCGAACGGCTGGAAACCCATACCCCTGCATGGCCGCTGCCGAAGGTGTTTCGCCTCGTTTCGAAGGGCGCGCTCGCCGAGGGCGTGTTCAAGGGCGAGACGATCAACACCCCGTCGATGCTCGCGGTCGAAGACGCGATCTTTGCGCTCGAATGGGCGAAGTCGCTCGGCGGCCTCGACGGCCTGAAAGCACGCAGCGATGCGAATGCCGCCGCGCTCGACAAGATCGTTGCCGACCGCGAGTGGCTCAGCCACCTCGCCGCCGATCCCGCCAGCCGGTCGAAGACTTCGGTCTGCCTGTCGGTGGCGGGCGCCGACGAGGGCTTCATCAAGAAGTTCGCCGGGCTGCTCGATGCCGAAGGCGCGGCCTATGATATCGCAGGCTATCGCGACGCGCCTCCGGGCCTGCGGATCTGGTGCGGCGCGACCGTCGACGCCGCCGATGTCGAAGCGCTCGGCCCGTGGCTCGACTGGGCTTACGCCTCGCTCGGCGCCTGATTCTGTTCCCCGGCGCAAGCCGGGGCCCATTCCCCCATTCCGCCAGAGGTCCCGGCTTTCGCCGGGATACGGAGACATAAAATGACCGCACCCAAAGTTCTCATTTCCGACAAAATGGACCCCAAAGCCGCCGCGATCTTCAAGGAACGGGGCATCGACGTCGATGTCATCACCGGCAAGACCAAGGACGAGCTGATCGCGATGATCGGCCAATATGACGGCCTCGCGATCCGTTCGGCCACCAAGGTCACCGCCGACGTCCTCGCCGCCGCGACGAACCTGAAGGTCGTCGGCCGCGCCGGGATCGGCGTCGACAATGTCGACATTCCCGAGGCGTCGAAGAAGGGCGTCATCGTGATGAACACCCCGTTCGGCAACAGCATCACCACCGCCGAACATGCGATCGCGATGATGTTCGCGCTCGCGCGCCAGATTCCCGAAGCCAACGCCGGAACGCAGGCGGGCAAATGGCCGAAGAATGATTTCATGGGGGTCGAGCTGACCTCGAAGACGCTCGGCCTGATCGGCTGCGGCAATATCGGCAGCATCGTTGCCGAGCGCGCGCTGGGCCTGCGCATGAAGGTCGTCGCCTTCGACCCCTTCCTGACCCCCGAGCGGGCGATCGAACTCGGCGTCGAAAAGGCCGATCTCGACACCCTGCTCGCCAAGGCCGATTTCATCACGCTGCACACGCCGCTGACCGACCAGACGCGCAACATCCTGTCGGCCGAGAATATCGCGAAAGCGAAGAGGGGCGTGCGGATCATCAACTGCGCGCGCGGCGGGCTGATCGACGAAGTGGCGCTGAAAGACGCCCTCGAAAGCGGGCAAGTCGCGGGCGCAGCGCTCGACGTGTTTGTGCAGGAGCCGCCGGCGGCGGACCATCCGCTGTTCGGCGCGCCGAACTTCATCTGTACCCCGCACCTTGGCGCGTCGACCGACGAAGCGCAGGTCAATGTCGCGATCCAGGTGGCCGAGCAGCTGTCGGATTACCTTCTCACCGGTGGCATCACCAACGCGCTCAACGTGCCGAGCCTGTCGGCCGAGGAAGCCCCGAAGCTGCGCCCCTATATGAGCCTCGCCGAAAAGCTCGGCAGCCTCGTCGGCCAGCTTGCGCACGATAACCTCACCACGATCTCGGTCGAAGTCGAAGGCGCCGCCGCCGAACTGAACCTCAAGCCAATCACCGCTGCGGTGCTCACCGGCCTGATGCGCCGTTATTCGGACAGCGTGAACATGGTCAACGCCCCGCATCTCGCGCGCGAGCGCGGGCTCGATGTCCGCGAAGTCCGCCACGACCGCGACGGCGACTATCACACGCTCGTCCGCGTCACCGTGGCGACCAGCGACGGCGACCGCTCGGTCGCGGGCACTTTGTTCAGCAACGGCGACCCCCGCCTCGTCGAGATGTTCGGCATCAAGGTCGAGGCCGATCTCGACGGCCACATGCTCTATATCGTCAACGAGGACGCACCGGGCTTCATCGGCCGCATCGGCACCGCGCTCGGCGAAGCCGGGCTCAACATCGGCACCTTCCACCTCGGCCGCCGCGATGCGGGCGGCGAAGCTGTCCTGTTGCTGTCGCTCGATTCGCCGATGCCCGAGCCTTTGCTGTGGCAGCTCTGCCAGCTTCCCGGCGTGAAGACGGTGAAGGGCCTGAAGTTCTGACCTTAAGCCCCCCTCCCGCTTGCGGGAGGGGTTAGGGGAGGGCATGTCAGCACTGGACTGACCGCAACAAGCCCTCCCCCGTCCCCTCCCACAAGTGGGAGGGGAGTTATTGACTCCGCTCTCTGCCGTTCTAAGGCCGCACCCATGACCAAGGCCCCTGCCCTGCTGCCCGAAGGTTTGCGCGACCGTCTCCCCCAACAGGCGGAGGCCGCGTCACGCGTCACCCGCGCACTCGTCGATGCGATGCGCGCGCACGGCTATGGCCGCGTCTCGCCGCCGCTCGCCGAGTTTCGCGAGACGCTCGGCGGCGAGGATGAGCGCTCGACCCGCGACCTCCTCCGCTTCACCGATCCGGTGTCGCAGCGCACGCTGGCGCTGCGTCCCGACATCACACGACAGGTCGGCCGCATCGCAACCTCGCTGCTCGTCGGCGCGCCGCGCCCGCTGCGCCTCTGCTATGCCGGGCAAGTCGTCAAACTGCGCGCCAGCCAGCTCCGCCCCGCGCGCGAAATGCTCCAGGTCGGTGCCGAACTGATCGGCAGCGACAGCGTCGCCGCGGCGCGCGAGATCGTGACCGTCGCGATCGACGCGCTCGAGGCCGCAGGCATCGGCCCCGTCACGATCGATTTCACCCTGCCCGACGTCGTCGATCTGCTCGCGGGCGGCCCGCTGCCCGTCGACGTCGATATCCAGCAATTGCGCGACGAGCTCGACGCCAAGGATGCCGGCGCGCTGACCCGCCTCGGGGCAGAAGCCTATTTGCCGCTGCTCCGCGCAACCGGTCCGTTCGACCAGGCGATCACCGACCTGCGCGCCTTCGACACCACTGGAGTCCTCACCGCCCGCATCGACGCGCTCGAAGCGATCGCGGCGCCGGTGCGTGGCCGCGTCACGCTGACGCTCGACCCCACAGAGCGCCACGGCTTCGCCTATCAAAGCTGGTTCGGCTTTCAGATCTTCGTCCCCGGCCAGGGCGATGCCGTGGGCCGCGGCGGCGGCTATTCGATTCCAGTCGGCGAACAGGAAGAATCGGCGGTCGGCTTTTCGCTCTATCCCGATCCGCTGATCGATGCGGGTCTCGGCGCCGAAGATGACGCCGACCGCCGCATCTTCCTTCCCCTCGGCCACGATCCCGCGCTCGCGGCCAGCCTCCGCGCCGACGATTGGCAGACGGTAGCGGCGCTGTCCGAAGGTGATGATGCCAAGGCGCTTGGATGCGGCTGGCGCCTTGGCCCGGATGGGCCAGTCGAAGCCTAGAAGTCGGATATTCCGAAGCGCGGAATGCCCTGATTGATCCCCGGCGGGTCGAGCACGGTTACGTCAAGTTCAACCGGCTCGCCAATCCAGTGCGCCAGCGTGGTATGATCGGCCAAGTCGTCATCGGTCAGCGGATGCACCAGCGCGCGCAGCCCGGTCGCCTCGATCGTCGCGACCACCGCCGGAACCGCCGCACCAAGAAAATGCACCTCATATTGCGCGATCGGATGCGGCCCGGCGGCGCCGTCGGTCATATCGCCGACGAACAATATGGCGGGATCGCGGCCAAAGCCGTCGCGCAATTCGGTGGCGGCTGCACGTTCACCGTCGTTGAAATAGATATGGGCATGATGGGGCGCATCGGGGTCGATCATCGCGGGCATCCTTCTTTCCGTCTCGCTACCTTGTCGAAAAGAGCGACGCAACCGCGCCACACCGCTTGCCTCTTCGGCCAAATCCGCTAAGGCCGCGCCGGGTCAGAATGGCCCCGCACAGCAGGACATTGTCATGGCAAATGTTACCGTCATCGGGTCGCAATGGGGCGACGAGGGCAAGGGCAAGATCGTCGACTGGCTCGCCAGCCGCGCCGACGCCGTCGTCCGTTTCCAGGGCGGTCACAATGCCGGCCATACGCTCGTCGTTGGCGAACAGGTCTACAAGCTGTCGCTGCTTCCCTCGGGCATCGTCACCGGGACGCTGTCGATCATCGGCAACGGCGTCGTCCTCGACCCGTGGGCGCTGCGCGACGAGATCACCAAGCTGCGCGGCCAAGGCGTTGCCATCAACCCCGAGAATTTTGCGATCGCCGACAATTGCGCGCTGATCCTGCCCTTCCACCGCGACCTCGACGCGCTGCGCGAGACCGCCGCTGGCGCGGGCAAGATCGGCACCACCGGGCGCGGCATCGGCCCTGCCTATGAAGACAAGGTCGGCCGCCGTGCGATCCGCGTCTGCGACCTCGCGCACCTCGACAAGCTCGAACCGCAGCTCGACCGTCTGACCGCGCATCACGACGCGCTGCGCGCCGGCTTTGGCGAACCGCCGATCGACCGCGAGCGCCTGATCGCCGACCTCACCGAAATCGCCGACTATGTGCTCGAATATGCACAGCCGGTGTGGAAGCGCCTGAAAAAGGTCCGCAAGGCCGGCGCGCGCATCCTGTTCGAAGGCGCGCAGGGCGTGCTGCTCGACGTCGATCACGGCACCTACCCCTTCGTCACCAGCTCGAACACCGTCAGCGGCACCGCCGCTTCGGGCTCGGGCCTCGGCCCCGGTGCGGTCGGTTTCGTGCTCGGTATCGCCAAAGCCTATACGACGCGCGTCGGCAGCGGCCCCTTCCCCACCGAACTCGAAGATGACATCGGCCAGAAGCTCGGCGAGCGCGGCCACGAGTTTGGCACCGTCACCGGGCGCAAGCGCCGCTGCGGCTGGTTCGACGCCGTGCTCGTGCGCCAGAGCTGCGCCGTCTCGGGCGTCACCGGCATCGCGCTCACCAAGCTCGACGTCCTCGACGGCTTCGACACGATCCGCATCTGCACCGGCTATCGGCTGCGCGGCAAGATCCTCGACTATTTCCCCGCGCACTCGGCGGATCAGGCCGAGGTCGAGCCGATTTACGAGGAAATGGACGGCTGGCAGGAAACGACCGCCGGCGCGCGCAGCTATGCCGATCTGCCCGCACAGGCGATCAAATATATCCAGCGCGTCCAGGAACTGATCGAAACCCCGATCGCGCTCGTGTCAACCAGCCCCGAGCGCGAGGACACCATCCTGATCCGCGATCCGTTCAGCGATTGACGATGCGCCGGGAGTTTCGACTCCCGCGCATTCCAATGCCTGGGCCAGGTCGGCGATAATATCTTCGACCTCCTCCAACCCGACCGACAGGCGGATCAGCCCGTCCGAAATCCCGTATTCGGCGCGTTCTTCGCGCGAGTAGGTCGAGTGCGTCATGCTCGCGGGATGCTGGATCAGGCTTTCGGCATCGCCCAGCGACACCGCGCGATGGATCAGCTTCAGGCGGTTCATCATCGCGACCCCCGCCGCATAACCATCGTGCAGTTCGAACGCGATCATTCCGCCAAATCCACCCATCTGCCGCATGGCCAGGTCGCGCTGACCAAAGCTCGTCAGCCCCGGGTAATGCACCGCGGCGACCGCCGGATGCGCTTCGAGCATGTCCGCGATCACCATCGCCGACCGGCAATGCTCGGCCATTCGCAGCTTCAACGTTTTCAGCCCGCGCATCACTAGCATCGCATTGAATGGCGCCATGATCGCGCCGGTCATATCCTTGATCCCGACCAGCCGCACCTCGGCCATATCGCCCGCATTGCCGACCGCGATCCCGCCGACCAGATCGCCATGTCCGCCCAGATATTTGGTCGCCGAATGGACGACTATATCGGCGCCCAGGATGATCGGCTGGGTCAGCACCGGGGTCGCATAGGTATTGTCGACCACGGTCCGCGCGCCATGATCGCGCGCGATGGCCGATACCGCGGCAATATCGATCAGCCGCATATTGGGATTGGCCGGGGTCTCGAAATAGACGATCTTTGTAGCAGGCGAGATATGGCGGGACAGATTGTCGGCCTCGGTCAGATCTACATGGGTGATGGTGACGCCAAAACGCGCCAGACCGTGCCGCATGAACGCAAAGGTGCAGCCATAGAGGGTCTTGTCGACGATCACTTCGTCGCCGGGCTTCAGGAATGACCATAGCACCCCGGCGATCGCCCCCATCCCCGATGCGGTGGCGACGGCCGCTTCGCCGCCCTCCAGCAAGGCCATGCGCTTTTCCAGCAGATCGAGTGTGGGATTGGACACCCTGCTGTAGAAATATCCCGGGCGCTCGCCCGCAAAGATTTCGGCGCCAGCCTCTGCCGTGTCGAAAACGAACGTCGAACTGAGGTGCAGGGGCGGACAGAGCGCCCCGTCATGCGCCTTTGGATCATAGCCGGCATGGATCGCCTGCGTCGCAAAACCCGTCTTCGAAACGCCCGTCATATCCTGCTCTCCCGATCTTTCCGATGGAGCCCGGAATATCAGGAACGCTCTGGCAAGTGCTGCTCATTACAACTATGAAAACGACATATTTTGGCATATTATGCCACGATTATGCCTCTTGACCAAAAAGATCACCAGATTGTCCGTGCCCTTTTGCAGGATGGGCGCCTGACGAACCAGGATTTGGCGTCGCGGGTTAATCTGTCGCCATCACCCTGTTTGCGACGCGTCCGATTGCTCGAGGAACGCGGGGTCATCAAGGGTTATGCCGCTCTGGTCGATCAGAAAGCTTATGGCTTCCCCCTCACAATTTTCGTCGGCATCAAGCTCGACGGTCATGGCAAACTCAATGTGAGGCAATTCGAGGAACGTGTCGCGACAATCGAGGAGATTCTCGACTGCTTCCTGATGACTGGCGATATGGATTATCTTCTGCGCGTCGTCGCCACCGACCTCGAAGGATATGAACGCTTTGTTCGCGAAACCTTGCATATGATTCCCGGCGTGGCGTCGATCGACACCAGTTTTGCCTACGGAGTAGTTAAACAAAGCCGGGTCTTTCCTATGCCGCAAACGGTGGTCAGGGATTGAAACTACCCACATCGCGGATTGCCGCCACAAAGCCCGCCGGATCGTCCTCCTGAATGAAATGCCCGCCTTTCAATGTGCGGTGCGCGGCGCCCTGCGTTCCCGGTACCCGGCTGGTGAACAGTGCATCGCCGCCGCGCGTGATCGGGTCGCCGTCGGAAAAGCAGCAGAGGAAGGGCTTGTCGAACGCCTCCAGCGCCGCCCATGCGCGCTTCTGGTCGGGTACCGCGACATTCTCGCCAAGCGGTACGAAGGACGGAAAGACGCGCGCCGCGACCTTCGATGCGCGCGTAGGAAACGGCGCGTCATAGGCTGCAATTTCGGCGGCGCTCAACTCGCGCTTGGTCCCCGCCTTGACGATCTTGCCGATCGGGAAAACCGGACTGTAGCGCGAGAAACCGCGCCAGATGGCAAAGGCGCGCGGTGCCGGCTGGCCTTCGGGCAGCCCCCCGTTCGACAGCGCGACCCCCGCGAAACGCTCGGGCATTTCGGCGACGAGGCGAAGGCCGATCAGCGAGCCCCAGTCCTGGCAGGCGAGGATGATACCCCGAAGATCGAGCGCCTCGATCCATTGCCGCATCCACGCCACCTGCGCCGCATAGCTGTACGCGCCGCGATCGAGCGGCTTGTCCGACCGCCCGAAACCGATGAGGTCGGGCGCGACAACGCGAAAACCCGCCGCCGCTACAGGACCGATCATATGGCGGTACAGATAGGACCAGGTCGGCTCGCCGTGCAGCATCAGCACCGGCTGCGCATCGGCTGCGCCCTCGTCGACATAGTGGACACGCAGCCCGCCCGCGATTTCCAGATAGTTCGGCGCATAAGGCCAGTCGGGCAGCGCTTCGAAACGCGCGTCCGGCGTGCGGTATATGGTCATGATGATGAATCCCCCCGCGACCATCTTAGGCGGTGCCTCGCCGCTGGCAATACTTGCTGTCCGCCGGTGAGGGGTTAGGGTGGCGCGATGCGCAGCCTGCTCGCCCCGATGTTGCTCCTCCTCGCGGCCTGCGGTTCGGCGAATTCGCAGACCCCCGCCTTGCCCAAAGGAACGAAGGCCGACCGGCTGCTCGTCGACAAGAGCGAGCGGGTGCTGATCGCCTATGCGGGCAACCGCGAAATCGTCCGCTACAGGAATATCCGCTTCGGCGATGCCCCGACGGGGCACAAGCAATTCGAAGGCGATGAGCGCACGCCCGAGGGGACGTACCGGATCAACGGCCGCAACCCGGCCAGCGCCTATCATCTGTCCCTGCGCATATCATACCCCAACGCGGCCGACCGCGCTTTTGCCAAGGCGAAGGGGCGATCGCCCGGCGGCGACATTTTCGTCCATGGCCAACCCAACGCCTGGCCCGGACCGCCGATCGCGCGCGACTGGACCGACGGTTGTATTGCCTTGTCGAACGCCGAGATAAAACAGCTGTGGGATATCGTGCCCGACGGCATCCCGATCACCATCCGCCCCTAAGGAACCCCCTATGTCGCGCCACATCCTCGTCTTTTACGGTAGCTACCGCCGCGACCGGCAGGGCATCAAACTTGCCCGCTGGATTGTCGAAGCGCTCGGCGCACGCGGAGACCGCGCCGAATTGATCGATGCCAAGGCGGTCGACCTGCCGATGCTCGATCGGCGTTTCAGCGACTATCCGCCGGGCGAGGCGCCGCCGGCGATGGCTGAGCTGGCGACGCGTATCGCCGCCGCCGATGGCTTCGTCTTTGTCACCGGCGAATATAATGGCGGTCTTCAGCCGGGGCTCAAGAATCTGACCGACCATTTCCTCGAACAATATGGCTGGCGGCCGGCGGCGATCGCATCCTATTCGGCCGGGCCCTTTGCGGGGATCAAATCGGCGACCGCATGGCGCGGCACGCTCGCCGTGATGGGGATGGTGGTCACCTCGACCGCGCTATCGCTCGCGCGCATCGGCGGCGCGTTCGACGCCGATGGTCAGCCGGCGGGCGAAGATGGCGGGCGGCTCGCCAAAGCCTTTCCGCGCTTCGCCGACGATCTGGTCTGGTGGGTCGATGCCGCAAAGGCGCAGCGCACCAAGGCCGGCACGCCTTCCTAACCCGACTTGAGTTCGGCGTTGAGCCGCAAACTCGCACGCCAGAAAAAGAAGGCGGGGATGAGACCGAGCCAGGCGGCGCCATAGAGCACCCAGCGCACGCTTTCCTGTCCGGCGAGCGGCTGCAGCGCATCCGACAACACTCCGAACAGGAATGGGCCAAAACCCAGCCCGATCAGATTTTGCCCGAACAGCATGACCGAGGCGGCGACCGCGCGCGCCTGCGGGCGCACCAGCCCCTGCACACAGCCATAGGCCGGCCCGTAATAGGCCGAGTTCAGGACCGTGGGGATGATGAGCAGGGCGACGGCAATGCGCCAGTCTTCCATAAAATAGCCGAGGAACAGGATCGGCGCGGCAATGGCCATGCCAACGGCCGGAAAGGTCAGAATGTGCCGCTTGTCGCGCGCGCCGAACTTGTCCGCCATCTTGCCGCCGAGCCAGGTGCCGAGCACGCCTGCCAGCCCGAGCACGACGGCCATCGAAAGTCCCGCTTCGGTCGTCGACAGCCCGTGACTGCGGATGAAGAAGCTGATCGTCCACAGCGCCTTGCCATAGCCGAGGAAGGCAACGACCGACGATGCGATCAGGATGTAAATGAACGCACGCGAGGCGAAAATCTCGCGCATCGCCTCGCCGGTCGAAAGCGGGACGGCCGCGGCCGCGGTCGCTGCAGCCTCGGCGGTCCGGCTGTGCCGTGGTTCGCGCATCACGAACAGAACGACGAGCGCGAGCAGCAAACCCGGTGCGCCCACCATCATCAGCGCGACCCGCCAACCGTACAGATCGTTGACGACGCCGCCGATAATCAGCCCGAGCAGCGATCCGATCGGCACGCCGAGGCCGTAAAAGGCGATCGCAGACGAGCGTTTTTCGGGCGGCACGCTGTCCGAAATCAGCGAGTGCGCCGCGGGGGTGCACCCTGCCTCACCGACCCCGACCCCGATGCGCGCGAACAGCAGCTGGACGAAATTCTGCGCGAGGCCGCAGACTGCGGTCATCGCCGACCAGATCGCGAGCGCGAGCGAGATCAGACGGACGCGGTTCGTTCCCTCCTTGTCGGCATAGCGCGCGATGGGAATGCCGAGCAGCGCGTAGAAGACCGCAAAAGCCGGACCGGCAAGCAGACCCAGCTGCGTGTCCGAAAGCCCGAGGTCAGCCTTGATCGGTTCGGCAAGGATGTTGACGATCTGCCGGTCGAGGAAATTGAAGATATAGACGATCAGCAGGATCCACAGCATCGTCCGCGTCTGCGATGAAACGCCGGTGGCCGGTGTGACGATGCCCTGCGACGAGGCAACTTTGTCGGTCATTATTATCTCCCGCCGCCATCGGAGCAGACCCGAGGGAGTGGTGTCAACGCCGTTGCGCGACTCCACAAATGCCCGCTTGCAATTGCCGCTACGGCTGCCAGCCTGTGGCGCATGCAAAAAATCTCGCTGCTCGTCGCCATCGCCCTGCTCGCCATCGCCCCCGCCGCCGCGATGCCCCCGCCTCTCCCGCCGGTCGAGGACAAGGATGCCGCGACGCTGCAGGCCGAAATGACCAGCGGGTCGATGTATGAAGAATTGCTGATCACGCTTTATCTTGACCGCATCCTTAAGGTCGACGATTACGGTCCGAAGCTCGACTCCGTCATCGCAACCTTCCCCGATGTGCAGGCGGATGCCAAGCGTCTCCACGAAGAGCGTAAGACGGGCAAATTGCGCGGCCCGCTCCACGGCATCCCGATCCTCATCAAGGACAATATCGAAGCGAAAGGCCCCGTTCCGACGACCGCTGGCTCGCTGGCGCTCAAAGGCAGCGTCACCAACCGCGACGCGCCGCTGGTCGCACGGCTGCGCGACGCGGGCGCGATCATCCTCGGCAAGACCAACCTCAGCGAATGGGCGAACATCCGCTCGGACCATTCGACGAGCGGCTGGAGCGCGGTTGGCGGGCTCACCAAAAACCCCCATGCGCTGGACCGCAATACCTGCGGCTCTTCATCGGGCAGCGCCGCGGCAGCGGCGGCGTCACTTGCACCGCTGACCATCGGCACCGAAACCGACGGGTCGATCACCTGCCCCGCGGGCGTCAATGGCGTCGTCGGTTTCAAACCGACCGTCGGCCTCGTCAGCCGCACGCATATCGTGCCGATCAGCCATAGTCAGGACACCGCGGGTCCCATCACGCTGACCGTGCGCGATGCCGCGGCGGTGATGACGGTGATCGCCGGAAGCGACCCCGCCGATCCGGCCACGGTGGAGGCCGATGCCCGCAAGACAGACTATACCGCAGCGCTGTCGCCGGGCGCGCTCAAAGGAAAACGCATCGGCGTGCTGCGCGACCGGATCGGCGATCGTGCCGATGTCGCCGCGCTGTTCGACGCGGCATTGAAACAAATGGCCGGTCTCGGCGCGACATTGGTCGAGATCGCCGACAGCCAGAAAGGCACCGAAGGGCTCGGCGCCGCCGAATTCGAAATACTCATGACCGAATTCAAGGCCGACCTCGGCACCTATCTACAGACGCTTCCCACGGCTGCCACGCCGAAAACGCTCGCCGATGTTATCGCATTCAACCAGGCGAACGCCGAAGAGCTGAAATGGTTCGACCAGTCGCTGTTCGAACTCGCCGAAAGCAAGGGCGGGCTCGATAGCGCCGCCTATCTCGCCGCGCGCGAAAAGGCGGCACGGCTCGCGGGCCCCGAAGGCATCGACCGGTTGCTCAAGACCCATAACGTCGATCTGCTCGTCGGGGTCACCAACGGTCCCGCGTGGGTCAGCGACCTTGCCAAAGGCGACAGCTATAGCAGCCCCGGCACCAGCCAGCTTCCCGCCGTCGCCGGCTATCCGCACCTGACCGTGCCGATGGGCGCGGTCGAGGGCTTGCCGATCGGCCTGTCCTTCATCGGACCGAAGTGGAGTGACGCCGTGGTGCTGGCTGCCGGCTATTCCTATGAGCAGGCAAGCCGGAAGCGGGTGACGCCGACCTATCGAGCGGGTGCGATCCCCTGAATCGCGCTACGCCGGCTTCTTGAATCGCATCATAAAGCGGTCAGTCTTGCCGCGGATCGCGGGATCGAACACATTCTTGCTGTGGTCGTCCGCCGCGATGCGCAGCGCCTCGCTGTCGCCGTCGAAGACAAAGCCTGCACGCTCCATATCGGCGCGTACCTTCGCCGGATCGATGCGATGCAGTTTTTCGACAAGCGCGCGCGTGTCGCCCGCTGGCCCGACATGGTCGACGACGATCACCGTACCGCCCGGACGCAGCGCGCGATACCAGTCGGCAACCATCGCATCGACATCGACGCGCGGGAATTTGAACTTTTCGCTTTCCCAATAGAGGTCGTGATAGACGAGGTGGGTAAAGATCATGTCGACGCTCTTGGGAGCGAGCGCCATCTGGTTCACCGGCCGCACCATCGGCGCCATGTTCGGATGCGCCTTGAGCAGCGTCGCCCAGGTTTCTTCCTTGTGAAACCCCGGCGAATTCATCGGGATCACCGTGCCTTTGGAGCCAACTAGGTCCGCGAGCATCTCGCTGTAATAACCATTGCCCGCAAGCAAATCGGCGACCGTCGAGCCGCGCTTCACCTGAGCAAAGGCCAGCACATCGGCGGGATGGCGTCCCTCGTCCTGCTTGCGGTTGTCGGCGAGCCGCTGTTTGTCGGCGACGGCGGCCGCGACCGCCTTGTCGGGTGCTGCCGCAGCAGCCGGCAGGGCGAACAGCATCGCCGCCCCGATCAATGGTGTCCAAAGTCGATAGTTGCGCATGGCATCCCTCCCCTGTGTCGGCTCGGCCTGACCGCAAGCTGGAAACATTGCGAGCGCGCTTCGACCAGCAGTCGCCCTGCGTCTATCAACCCCGGTCGCGCCGGCGCTTCCATCCCATTTCCTCGAACTCGAGCAATTCCATCGGCACATGGATGGTGCGGATCGCGAGCCGTACCTCCACAAGGAACAGAATCAGCGAGGTCAGGAGCAGCAGCATCGCGACCGTAAACGCCCACGCCGCTGCCCTCCCGAGGTTGAAACCGGCAACCTCCTGCGCGAAGAGCAATGCCACGAGCAGGCAGACCACGATACCGCAGGCCACCGCCGCAAGAATCGAATTGTTGATGATCGCCATGCGCCGGTCGGCGGTGCGCAACTCGGCGACGATGCGCTCATGCTCCGCCCCTTCGGTTTCCGACCAGCGCTCCATCAACGTCCGCGAGCGATCGATCACGCGCGCGAGTCGCCCCGCAATGACGTTAAGCAGGCTGCCGGTCGCCACCAGCAAGAATACCGGTGTGACCGACAACTGGATCGTCTGCGCGATCGCGCTCGTGGCGGAGGCCACTATCCCCCGCCGCCCGCCGCAACCGACGGCGTATTCACGCCGTGCATCTGGAGGAACTTGCGAATGTTACGCGCCGCCTGCCGGATGCGCTGTTCATTTTCGACCATCGCGATGCGGACATAGCCCTCACCATCCTCGCCATAACCGACACCCGGCGCGACCGCGACTTTCGCGTGAGTCAGCAGTTGCTTCGAAAATTCGAGGCTGCCCATTTCCTTGAGCGCGGGCGGCAGTGGTGCCCATGCGAACATCGACGCCTTGGGGCTCGGAATATCCCAACCCGCGCGGCCGAAGCTTTCGACCATCACGTCGCGGCGCTTCTGGTACAGGTCGCGGTTCTTCTGGACGATATCCTGCGGGCCGTTCAACGCCGCACATGCTGCGGCCTGAATCGGCGTGAAGGCGCCGTAATCGAGGTACGACTTCACGCGCGTCATCGCCGCGATCAGCCGCTTGTTGCCGACCGCAAAGCCCATGCGCCATCCCGCCATCGAATAGGTCTTCGACATCGAGGTAAACTCGACCGCAACATCCTTCGCGCCCGGGACCTGAAGGATCGAAGGCGTCGGGTTGCCGTCGTAATAAAGCTCCGAATAGGCCAGATCCGACAGGACCCAGACCTTATTCTCCTTCGCCCATGCAACGAGGCGCTCGTAGAAAGCCAGATCGACCGATTCGGCGGTCGGGTTCGACGGATAGTTGACGACGAGGATCGACGGACGCGGCACGGTGAAGGCCATCGCGCGGTCGAGCGCACGCCAATAGGCTTCGTCGGGGGTCGTTGGAACGCTGCGGATCGTCGCGCCGGCGATGATGAAGCCGAAGGTGTGGATCGGATAGCTGGGGTTCGGTGCAAGGACGACGTCGCCGGGTCCGGTGATCGCGGTCGCGAGGCTGGCCAGCCCTTCCTTTGACCCCATCGTCACGACGACTTCGGTTTCAGGGTCGAGTTCGACATTAAAGCGGCGGGCGTAATAATTGGCCTGCGCCTTGCGCAGCCCGGGAATACCCTTCGACTGCGAATAGCCGTGCGCGTCGGGCTTCATCGCCACCTCGCACAGTTTCTCGATCACATGCGCCGGCGGCGGCAAATCGGGATTGCCCATCCCCAGATCGATGATGTCTTCTCCCGCGGCGCGGGCGGCCGCACGCATCGCATTGACTTCGGCGATGACATAGGGCGGCAGGCGCTTGATGCGATAGAATTCATCTTCAGACATGGGAAACTAGAACAACTCCTTTGCGTATGCGTTTGAATTGACGCGAGCGACAACCTCGCCAGCCGCATCGCGGCTTGTTATAGGCATTCTATCCGCACTGACCAGCAGGAACAGATATGAGCGATACGGGCAGCAACAACGACACGACCGAAGCTCCCAACCCCTTCCTGCCGTCCCCCGACGACATGCAGCATTGGGCCAGCGTCATCGGCCGCGCGCAGCAGATGATGCTCGAATATGCACTGGGTCAGGCAAACGACGGCAATGCGAGCGCTGCCGCCCTGTTCGATCCCACCAAATGGCTCGACAATCCGGCGACGAAGCTGTGGACCGAACAATCGTCGAAAATGTGGGAACAGGGCGTCGCTTTTTGGACCTCGCTTGCCAGCATCGGCCAGCCGATCGCCCCCGACACGCCGGCCGAGCCCGCGAAGGACCGTCGCTTCACCGATCCCGACTGGACCGCCAATCCGGTCTTCGCGATGATCCGTCAGACCTATGGCCTGCTCGCCGAACAAATGCTGGCGACGACGCGCCAGATCGAGGGACCCGACGCCGCCGCGCGGGCCAAGATGGAATTCGCGGCCAAAGCGATGGCCGACGCGATGGCGCCGACCAATCTGGCGCTCACCAATCCCGAAGTCATCAAGCGCGCGGTCGAAACGCGCGGCGAAAGCCTGCTCAAGGGTCTGAAGCACATGCTTACCGACCTGTCGCGCGGGCAATTGAGCCATGTCGACCCCGATGCTTTCGAGGTCGGGGTCAATATCGCGACCACCCCGGGCAAGGTCATTCACGAGACCGACCTCTATCAGCTGATTCAGTACACACCGACGACCAAGGAGGTGCTGGGCGTCCCGCTCCTCATCTTCCCGCCGTGGATCAACCGATTCTATATCCTCGACCTCAACCCCGCGAAAAGTTTTGTCGCCTGGGCGGTCGAACAGGGCCTCAGCGTGTTCATGGTGTCGTGGAAATCCGCCGACGCCTCGATGAGCGAGATCGTCTGGGACGATTATATCGCGGCGCAGGTCGATGCGATCGACACCGTGCGCGACGCCCTCGACGTGCCTGCGGTCCACACGATCGGCTATTGCGTCGCGGGCACAACGCTCGCTGCAACGCTTGCGATGCTCTCGGCACGGGGCGAAGCCGACAAGGTCAAGTCGGTAACCTTCTTCACCGCCCAGGTCGATTTCGAACAGGCCGGCGATCTCAAGATGTTCGTCGACGACGGCTATCTCGCGTTGCTGCAGCAATTATCGGCTCCGGGCTTCCTCGACGGGCGCTATATGGCCGCGACCTTCAACAGCTTGCGCGGGCGCGACCTGATCTGGAATTATGTCGTCAGCAATTATCTGCTCGGCAACGACTATCCGCCCTTCGACCTGCTTTACTGGAACGGCGACACGACCAACCTGCCTGCAAAGTGGCACCGCCAATATCTGGTCGACCTCTACCGCGACAATCGTCTGGTCATCCCGAACAGCCTGTCGGTCATGGGCACGCCGATCGATCTCAAGAAGATCCAGACCCCGGCCTTTATCCAGGCGGGGCGCGAGGATCATATCGCGCCACTCGCCAGCGTCTGGCGGCTGATGGACCATCTGTCGGGTCCCAGGACCTTCCTGCTTGCCGGATCGGGGCATATCGCGGGGGTCGTCAATCCGCCCGCCGCGGGCAAATATCAATATTGGACCGGCGACAGCAAGGCGGCGACGCTCGACGATTTCGTTGCGGGCGCCCAGGAGACCAAGGGCAGCTGGTGGCCGCACTGGATCGGCTGGATCGAGGCACAGGATAGCGCAAAAACCGCTGTCAAAGGTTCGCGTATCCCCGGAAAAGGTGCTAAGAAGGCTATCGAGGATGCCCCCGGCCGCTATGTCAAACAACGGTAATATCGGGCGAATATAAGGCCAACGAGGCTGCGATCATCTTTTTTGTGCACTGCACAAAAATATCCTTGAAATCGCTCAGCCACTCCTATATTGTGCACTGCAACATAGAGGAGTACCACCAATGGCTACCAAGATTGATAGTGCCGAAAAGGCTTTCGAAGCCGCGACGCTGGAAACCGCCGTCAAGCCGGTGGCGACTCCCGCCGCACCGGCCGCCGCTGCTGTTCCGGCCGCAGTGAAGGCCGATCCGGCCCCCGCAACGATCAAGACGGTGAAGGCAAAAGCCAAGCCGGCCGCGAAAAAGGCCGCTGCCCCCAAGGCAGTCGCCAAGAAGGCCGCCCCCCAGAAGGCGGCTGTGAAAATTGCATCCAAGCCCCTCAAGGCCGCGCCGAAGCCGGTCGCAGCCGCTACCAAAGGATTCAAGACCATGAACGACACCGTCAAGAAGTTCGCCGACGAAGCGAAGACCCGCACCGAAGCCCTGACCGCCGACTTCAACGAGAAGGCCAAGGAAGCGCTGAGCAAGACCAGCAAGCTGGCTGAAGAAGCTGTCGAATTCAACAAGGCGAACGTCGAAGCGCTCGTCGAGGCCGGCAAGATCGCTGCCAAGGGCATCGAAACGCTCGGCCAGGAAGGCGTGACCTATGCTCGCAAGAGCTTTGAAGACACGACCGCCGCGCTGAAGGGCTACACCGCCGTCAAGACCCCGGCCGACTTCTTCAAGCTCTATGCCGAAAACAGCAAGAAGGCTTTCGACGCCGCTGTTGCGCAGACCTCGAAGACCAGCGAACTCGTCGTCAAGCTGACGAACGAAAGCTTCGCGCCGATCTCGAACCGCGTTTCGGTCATCACCTCGAAGCTGAAAGCCGCTTAAGGCGCTTTCAACTTCCGTTGGCGCGGGCCCCCTCCCCCTCCCTCCCCGCCTGCGCCGACACCCCCAAGGCCGCTCGCTTCCCCGGAAGCGGGCGGTTCTTGTTTTCGGGAACCACGTTCCGGCAGCGATAGCTGGCTGGCGAACAAGAGGTTAAAAACCGCGCGCGCGCCTCTTGCGCTTCGCCCGCGGCTTGCGATATTCCTGCCCATGATGTTTTCTGTTTCGACCATAGACCCGCCCCGCGCCATGGCGGACAAGGACGAGAGTTCGCCCGGGTCCCCCGGCGTCGGCATTGCGACGCGCACCCGCGCGAAGGCGAAAAAGCCGTCGATGTACAAGGTGCTGCTGCTCAACGACGATTACACGCCGATGGAATTCGTCGTGATGGTGCTGCAGCGTTTCTTCAACATGGATATCGAACAGGCGACTCAGGTAATGCTGCACGTCCACCAGCAGGGTGTCGGCGTGTGCGGCGTGTTCAGCTATGAAGTCGCCGAGACCAAGGTGAACCAGGTGATGGACGCCGCACGGCAGAGCCAGCACCCGCTGCAATGCACGCTGGAAAAAGCCTGAGCTAACCCGCTCGCGCGACCTGTTCGGCCTTGAGCGCCGAGGACGGGTCGCCCTTCAAATCGCCATAACCGAGTTCGGCGCCGCAACCGGGGCAAATAGTCGCCGTCCCGACATCGGCACCGCACGCCCGGTGCACATAACGGATCGCCGGCCCGTCCCCCGTCTCGCCTGGCGCATAGGCCCAGCGTTCGGCCCAGTTGCGCATCGCATAGAGGACATCGAACAGGCCCTTGCCCTTGTCGGTCAGCCAATAATCGTGGCGCACCGGCCGTTCGCTATAGGTACGGCGTTCGGCAATCCCTTCCGACACCAGCAGCTTGAGCCGCGCCGATACCAGTTGCGGCCCCAGTCCCGTGTTCGCGGCGATGAGCTCGAACCGGCGGCGGCCGAAGAACAGCTCGCGCAGAATCAACAGCACCGCGCGGTCGCCGAGGAGTTCGGCCGATCGGCCGACGGGGCACAAAGTGTCCGACAGATCCACACGCTTGGGCAAACCTCAGCTCCTGACCTATTATTCCCTGAGACGAAAAACCTCTTGTCACTATGATTATCATAGTTACTATCGCACGCAAGAGGAGAGTCGCATGCCCAATCCCGCCGCCGTCATCATCGGAGCAGGGGACGCCACCGGCGGCGCCATCGCCCGCGCCTTCGCCGCCGAAGGCCTCACCGCCTGCGTCAACCGCCGCGAACGTAACGCCGACCAGCTCGAGGCGCTCGCCCAGTCGATCCGCGACGAGGGGCATCAGGCGCGCGCCTTCCCCGGCGATGCCCGCGAAGAAGACGCAATGATCGCGCTGTTCGATCGGGTCGAGGCCGAGGTCGGCCCGGTCGAGGTCGCGGTATTCAACATCGGCGCCAATGTGAACTTCCCGATCAGCGAGACGACGGTGCGGGTTTATACCAAGGTCTGGGAAATGGCGTGCCTCGGCGGCTTTCTGACGGGGCGCGAGGCGGCAAAGCGCATGACACCCCGCGGCCGCGGTACGATCATCTTCACCGGTGCCACCGCAAGCCTGCGCGGCGGGTCAGGTTTTTCGGCCTTCTCGGGCGCCAAGGGCGCGCTGCGCATGCTCGCGCAGTCGATGGCGCGCGAACTGGGGCCGCAGGGTATCCATGTCGCGCACACGATCATCGACGGCGCGATCGATACCGACTTCATCAAGGGCCGCCACCCCGACTTCGACAATGCGAAGGCGCAGGAGCTGATCCTCAATCCCGGAGCCATCGCCGCCAATTATGTGATGCTCCACAAGCAGCCGAAAAGTGCGTGGACCCACGAACTCGACCTCCGCCCATGGGGAGAAAAATGGTGAGCAAAACCGTCCAAAAGACGTTGGAGCTGATTTTCGATTTCGGCAGCCCCAACGCCTATCTTTGCATGAAGGCGCTGCCCGAACTGCTCGAACGCACGGGTGCCGACCTGATCATCACCCCCTGCCTGCTCGGTGGCATCTTCAAGGCCACCGGCAACAAGGCGCCGATGATCCAATACGCCGACGCACCCGCTAAACTAGCCTATGAAAATCTCGAGATGCGACGGTTCATCGAAAGGCACGGCCTTACCAAATTCCGCATCAATCCGCACTTTCCGGTCAATACGCTGACGATCATGCGCGGCGCGATCGTCGCCGGGGATGAAGGCACGCTCGACGATTATGTCGACGCGGTGAACCGCGCGATGTGGGAAGACGGGTTGAAGATGGACGATCCCGAGATCATCGCGACCTTCCTCTCGGCGAACGGCTTCGATGGCCCCGCGCTGCTCGCGCGTACGCAGGAGCCCGAAATCAAAGCGAAGCTTGTCGCCAACACCGAAGACGCGGTGGCACGCGGCGTCTTCGGTATCCCGACCTTCTTCGTCGAAGGCGAAATTTTCTTCGGCAAGGACCGCCTCGCGCAAGTGGAAGAAGCGCTCGGCCGATAAGCTCAGGTTTTGGCGGGCGCCTGCGCGCTGCGGCCCGCCACCACGATGCCCGCGACGACCAACACCAGCCCGGCGACATGGAACAGGTGGAGCATTTCGCCGAGGAACAGCATCGCCAGCCCCGCTCCCATCAGCGGCATTACATTCATATATTGCGCGGTCGACGCCGACCCGATCAGCTCGACCCCGCGATTGAAGAAGAGATAGGCGAGAAAGGACGGAAAGATCGATACATAGGCGATGGCCAGCGCGCTGCCCATCGTCGGAACGATCAACCTCCCCGACCGGATTTCCATCGCATAGACGGGGATGATCACCATCAGGCCGACGATAATCGACGCCGCGAGAAAGCTGAGCGGATGCACCGCCGGCCGCTTGCGCAGCAGCACCGAATAGAGCGCCCAAAGCAGCACCGCAAAGGCGATGATCGCATCGCCGCCATTCAGCTGCAACGCCAGCAACAGCCCCGCGTCGCCGCGCGAGAGGATGATCAGCACCCCCGCCAGCGACACCACGACGCCGGCAATCTGCCGGACGCTGGTCCGGTCGCGCATCACCAAGGCGCCGACCATCAGAATCAGCGCTGGCTGCGCCGACTGGATCAGCATCGAATTGAGTGCGGTGGTGGTTTGCAGGCCGGTATACAGCAGCGTGTTGAACGCCCCGATCCCGAGCCCGCCCAGCAGGAGCATGACCGGCCAATGTGCCCGCAGCACCGGCCAATCGCGCTTCAGATGCGGCCAGGCGAGCGGCAGAAGCAGCGTAAGCGCGAATGTCCAGCGCCAGAAAGACAGCGCGGCGGGCGGCACCAGATCGCGCGCGGCGCGTCCGACGATCGAATTTCCGGCCCAGAAAAGCGCCGTCATCGACAGCAGCAGATAGGCCCGCGACCAGAGCGCCGCCGCCGGCCCGCCGTTTTCCACCATGTCGTCCGACCCTATTTTACCTCAAATGCCGTCACCCCGGCCTTCGCCGGGGTGACGGCATATACATCAGACATTACGCCACTTTTATGTGAAATCGAGCTGGATGATATCGCTCGGCGTTGCGCGGCAAAACATCTCGATCGGCTTTGCGCCATCCGGGTAGGTCGCCGTCATCGCGGCGCGGATCCGCCAACCGCCATTGCCCTGTTCGAGCGAGATCAGCTTGTCATAAGACAGCCGCGTCCCGCCGGTGACCCCGATCTGGCGCGCCGCGTCGGTCATGCAATTCTGCACCGATGGCCGAGCTGCGCTCGGCAGCGCAGACAGGTTGGCGCTCAGCGCCGCCGGCGGACCTGCGGGATAGGTGGTTTCGCCGCCGCTGCCGGTTGCCGGCGCAGTGGTCTCCGCCGGCTTCTTTTTCTTCCCGCTCGCGAGCAGCGCGATCAGCCCGGCGGCGACGACAGCACCGCCGATGATCAGCCCGGTGCTCGGTCCCTTGTCCTTGTCCTTTTCGGGCCGCGAATTGCGGTAGCCATAGCCGAATTCGGCACGGCAGCCCTTGTCGACCCAGATATAGTCGCCGGTGTAGCCCCATTGACGCCCGGCGTTGCACTTACCCGCAATCTTGCGCGTGAGTTCGACGCGATCATTCGTCCGCACATTACACTGCTGATAGCTGTAATTCCAGGATTCGCAGTTCATTATGCCCGCATAATCCTCGACCGGCTGCGGCATCGGTGTCGGATAGCCGCCACCATCATTGGCATAGCCATAAGCAAATTCGGCACGACAACCGCCCGACACCCAGATCTGGCTCGCGGTAAAGCCCCAGTCGCGCCCCTTCGAACAGCGCCCGCCGATCACCCGCTGCAGATCGACCCGGTTATCGGTGCGCACATTACAGCGCTGCATGTTGTTGTTTCGCGACTCGCAGCGGATCGTTCCCTCATAGCCATAACCATTGCCGGGACGTGGCGGCTGGATTTGCGGTCCGCCCGGGTAAGGTGGCACCGGACGCGGTGGCTGGATCTGGGGGCCGCCTGGCGGCGGATAGGGCAGCGTCGTCGCTTGCGGCATCGCCGGGACGGCAAGCTGGCTGGCGATCAACGTGGCCGTGGTGACGAGTGTGACGACATTATTCCGCATGACCTTCTCCCTGTGAAAAGTCGCTTCGTTTTACGCTGCTCTTGCCTTGACCTCGATATCGGCATGAATAGTTTCATATTTCGGTCGGGAAAGCCACGGCGAAAGCCGCCCGTTATCGACGGCAACTTGACGTTATCCAACCGGCCACCCGCTTGCGCACCGCAACACATGCGCTAAGGACAGCCGATGGATCAGATCGTCATTCGCGGCGGCCAGCGACTCAAGGGCCGTATCCCCATCTCCGGTGCCAAGAATGCGGCGCTCACCCTGTTGCCGTGTGCACTGCTCACCGACGAGCCGCTGACGCTGCGCAACCTGCCGCGGCTCGCCGATGTCGATGGGTTCGGCCACCTGCTCAACCAGCTCGGCTGCTCGACGACGATCGAGGGTTCGCGGCCCGAGGATTTCGGCCGCGTCATGACCGCGCGCACGACGACACTGACCTCGACCGTTGCGCCCTATGACATCGTACGCAAGATGCGCGCGTCGATCCTCGTGCTCGGCCCGCTGCTCGCGCGTGCGGGCGAGGCGACGGTATCACTGCCTGGTGGCTGCGCGATCGGCAACCGCCCGATCGACCTCCACCTGAAAGCCCTCGAAGCCTTCGGCGCCGAGATCGAACTCACATCGGGCTATGTGAAGGCCGTCGCGCCGGGCGGACGCCTTGCGGGCGGCAAGTTCACCTTCCCCGTCGTGTCGGTCGGCGCGACCGAAAATGCATTGATGGCCGCGGCGCTCGCCAAGGGCACCTGCGTCCTCGAAAATGCGGCGCGCGAACCCGAGATTGTCGACCTGTGCAACTGCCTCG
Organism: Sphingopyxis sp. GW821-FHT10B01; assembly: GCF_059415685.1. Classification (NCBI taxonomy): domain Bacteria; kingdom Pseudomonadati; phylum Pseudomonadota; class Alphaproteobacteria; order Sphingomonadales; family Sphingopyxidaceae; genus Sphingopyxis; species Sphingopyxis sp. GW821-FHT10B01. The sequence continues at coordinate 402,362 of NZ_JBWKNS010000003.1, forward strand.
TCGCGATGGGCGCACATATCGACGGCATCGGCACCGAAACGCTGACCATCGAAGGTGTCGACCGGCTGCACGGTGCGACCTATCGCGTGATGGCCGACCGCATCGAGGCTGGCAGCTATGCCTGTGCCGCCGTGATCACCGAGGGCGACGTCGAACTCGTCGGCGCCAAGGCCGACGAGATGGAAGCGACACTCGCCGCGCTCCGCCAGGCCGGCGCGACGGTCGAGGAGACCAAGGCAGGTATCCGCGTCGCCATGTCAGGCCGCGCCGAACCCGTCACTTTGTCGACCGCGCCTTATCCGGGCTTCGCGACCGACATGCAGGCGCAGTTCATGGCGATGGCGACGCTCGGCAAGGGCGCGTCGCTGTTCACCGAAACCATCTTCGAGAACCGCTATATGCACGTGCCCGAATTGGCGCGCATGGGCTGCGACATCGATGTGCGCGGCCGCAGCGCCGTGGTGCGCGGGGTCGAAAAGCTGGTCGGGGCGCCAGTGATGGCAACCGATTTGCGTGCCTCGATGAGTTTGATCATCGCGGGCCTCGCCGCCGAGGGCACGACCGAAGTCAATCGCGTCTATCACCTCGACCGCGGTTACGAGCGGCTCGAAGAGAAGCTCCAGGCGGTCGGCGCGGACATCGAACGGATCAGCGCGGGCTGACACCCTTCGTCAGATGCTCGGCGCGGCCATAAGCCCCGCGCGCATTGTCTTTGATCCAGTCGCCCAGCAATTTCAGATAGCCGTCGGTGATGCGCGTGACATTGCGCGACCCGTCGGCGGCCGTCGTAAATTCGAACATGCCGTGGTCGGTGTCGGGAAAGAGGTAGACATCGACCGGCTTGCCCGCCTTGGCGAGGTCGAGCAGCGCCCCGCGCGTCGTTTCGATCGGCGCCTCGCGATCCTCACCCGCAAGGACCCATAGCAGCGGCGCATCGAGCTTTTTCAGCGCCGCCACCGCGTCATAGTCCCAGATCAGTTCGAGATTGTCGACGCGCGCCCGGCCGATCCGCCGCAAATCGTCGCTCGGCATCCGCGCGATCGCGCCGCTATATTCGCCCTCGATCTTCGCAGCCCATGGCTTGTCCGCCATCTCGCGCCGCACCGCGTCGAGCGCATCATAGCCGGTACGAAAATCGGACAGCAGCAACCCCGCCGTCGCCTGCGACAAGCGGTTGACCAGCGCGACCGCATCATCCCCCAGCCCCGCCGCGCGAACCTCCGACACCATCTGCTCGCGGTCTTCCTCGATCGGCGAAGCGACAAGGCCGAAACCAATGGCGACAAAATCGGCCTTTGTCCGCGTGGCGGCGAGCGGCGCCACCCAGCCGCCCTGGCTGCCGCCGAAAAAGCCGCTGCGCCCGTGCCGCCCGGCCGTCATCCCGCGTGCCTGCTCGAGCGCATGTCCCGCGTCCTCGGCGAGCAGCTCAAAATTCTGCGTATATTCGCCGTCCGACCCGCCAGTGCCGCGCTTGTCATAAACGAAGACCGAAATCCCCTGCGCCGCCATCGCATAGCCATAGACGCCGCCGATCGGCGAAGTGCGTTCGGACCCGTGCACCATGACCACGAGCGGGCGCTTCGCATCGGGCGCGCCCGGCGGTTCGATCAGCACGCCAGTCATTTTCGTGCCCACGCTATCGAAGGTTGCCGGGGTCTCGCGAAAGGCGATCCGCTTCCACGCCTTTCCCTTCACGGCCACATCGTCGGCGCCGCATGTCAGCGGCACCGCCGCGTCCGATGTCGCGCCGCGCCGGCCGTCGCGGAACAGATAGCGCAGCGCGGGCGCCGGGACCGCCGGCGTCTTTACCAGCACCACGAAGTCGCCATCGGGGGCGGTGTAAGTGCCGGGCTGGCAGGCGGTCTGCGCAAAGGCCGGCGCCGCCGGGAGGATTGCGAGCGAAAGGAGAGTGCCGAAGAGAGTGTTCATGAAGCCGTACTATTGAAATAATACACCAATGGCAATCAGCTTTCGCGCTCCACCGCAACGGACACCATATTGCCGCTGACCGAGGGCCGCTCGGGCCGTTTTGCCACCGCGATCACCAGCCCGACCAGCGCGACAACGCCGCCCGCGATCGACAGCATGGCCCAGCGGTAATGTTCGAACGCAGTCGAGAACCCCATCGCGATAATCGGGATCAGCACGCTCGACCATGCCGCCTGCCCCGGCCCGACCGCACGGATGACGTTGAAATAGAGCGGGAAGGTTACTGCGCTCGCGATGACACCAAGATAGAGGACCCCACCGACATAGGCGGCGGTGGGCTCGATGACCGGCGGACCGGTGGTGATCCACGCATAGCTGCCGTCGGCGAGCGCGCCGAACAGCATCGCCCAGGCGATCATCACGACCATCGACTGCGCCCGCGCGATGCGGGTGCCCTGCATCACATTGGCGGTCGATGCGCTCATCACCCCCGCCAGCGTCAACATGGTACCCAGCAGCACTTCGCCGGCCCCAATCGAAGCCGCGCGATATTCATGGAGGATCATCAACCCGACGCCGACGATCGCAATCCCGGCTCCGGCGAGGAAGCGCCCTTCGAGCGGAGTCTTCAGAAAGGCGCGCCCGAGCAGCGTGTTGGGAACAATCAGCAGCGCAAAAAGCACCGCTACGAGGCCCGAAGTGATATGCTGCTCGGCGCGGTAAACGAAGTTGAAGTTGAAGGTGAACTGCGCGACGCCCAATGCCATCGCAAAGGCCATCGCGTGCGGTTCAAGCAACAGCCGCTCCCGCCGGATCGCGGCGAAAGCGAACATCGCGATCGCCGCGACCACGAAGCGATAGGTCACCGACCAGCTCGGCGGGACGATGCCAAGCTGTCCCTTGATGACGATCCAGGTCGACCCCCAGATCAAAGTCACCAGCGCAAAGGGCAAAAGAACGCGAGGGCTGAGCAGCGTGAGCGGCTGCTCGCTGCTCATAGCGCGCCGATCGCGGCCGCCAGCGGTGCGACCGCTTCAGCATCCTGATCCCAGCTGACGACAAGCCGCGCCGCGCCCTCACCCCAGTCGTAGAAATCAAAGCCGGCACCGCGCAATTTTGCGGCTTCCTCGGCAGTCAACCGCACGAACAGCTCGTTCGCCTCGACCGGATGCATCAACCGGCCACCGCACGCTGCGGCAAGCTTCGCCGCGCCGGCATTGGCGGCGCGCGCATTAGCAAGCCACAGGTCGTTCGCGAGCATTGCGCGGATCTGCGCTGCGACGAACCGCCCCTTGCTGAGCAAATGGCCGCCACGTTTCTTGAGCTCGCGCACCCCGGCACCACCGCTACCGCCGAAAAAGACGATCGCCTCGGCCATCATCGCGCCATTCTTGGTGAAACCGAACGACAGCGCATCGACCCCGACGCGCCATGTCACGTCGGCAGGCGCGCAGCCGAGGAAGGCGACGGCGTTGGCAAAACGCGCACCGTCCATGTGGAGCTTCATATCCGCGCCCTTGGCGATCTCGCTGATCGCGCCGATTTCTTCCGCGCGCCAAGCAAGCCCATATTCGGTCGCATTGGTAATGCTGACCGCTGCGGGCTGAACCTGATGCACATCCCGGCGGATTCCGGCGATGCGATCCTTCAGGGCGTCGGTATCGATCTTCGCGCCGCGTCCGGGCAGCGGCATCATTTTTGCACCACCCGAATAAAAGGTCGGCGCCCCGCATTCATCGACTTCGATATGCGCTTCCTCGTAACAGAGGATGCCCTGCCACGGCCGCACGAAATGCGCGAGGATGATACTGTTCGCTGCGGTCCCGGTCGGGATCCAGACGACTTCGCAATCGGTCTCGAAAAGTTCGGAAAAGGCCGCATCAAGCGACTGGCTGAGCGCATCGCCGTCATAGGCCGTATCGACTTGGTTGGCGGCCGCCAGCGCCTCCATCACCACAGGATGGACGGTCGCAGCGTTGTCGGAAAAAAAACGGGTCGCAGTCATGAATCGCGCCTTAGCGCAGGTGGGATGCCTTGCTAACCCTTCATTTCGTCTGGCTTTCATTGGGTGGGCCGACACCGTCTCCGCCGGCACCGCCAGCTCTTGCCGCTGATCAGATATGTCAGGCGGGACGCCGGTATATCCACCGGCTGAACGTCCGCGACCTGCGGACAAGATACTGCCCGGGCCAGATCAGCCGGGTGCTTATCCCATGCCGATTGACCAGCAGGCCGAAGCGCGGAATGGTCACCCGACACGGCTGCCATTCATATTCATTCTGGTCCAGGGCGTGCTCGTTATGCATTGCGTATCACTCGCCATATGCCCACCCCCGGCCATTTTCTTCCATATTGTCACTGATTTAACGCTGCATTGATACCCTTGCCTCATTGCCGGGCCATGACTCGCTCGCGCAGCGCGGCGCGCGAATGCCTCGCCTCGACTGGGCACGGTCGCTTATTCACGGCGAAGCGATCCCGGCCCTCTATCGGGCCGGGACGATTATGTTCGGGAAGATGCCGGGGCCGATATGGGCCCGCGGGTTCAGCGGTCGCGCTTGGCGAGAAGCTTGAGGCGCAGCGCGTTGAGCTTGATGAAGCCCGCCGCATCCTTCTGATCATAGGCGCCAGCGTCGTCCTCGAAGGTCACATGACGTTCGCTGTAAAGGCTGTTCGGCGACTTGCGGCCGACGACGCTCGCATTGCCCTTATAGAGCTTGAGCCGCACCGTGCCGCTGACCTTTTCCTGACTGTGGTCGATCGCCGCTTGCAGCATCTCGCGTTCGGGCGCGAACCAGAAGCCATTGTAGATGAGCTCGGCATATTTGGGCATCAGTTCGTCTTTCAGATGCGCTGCGCCGCGGTCGAGCGTGATGCTTTCGATGCCGCGGTGCGCGCGCGCATAGATTTCGCCGCCCGGCGTTTCGTACATGCCGCGCGACTTCATGCCGACATAGCGGTTTTCAACCAGGTCGAGCCGGCCGATACCATGTTTGCGGCCCAGTTCGTTGAGCGCCGTGAGCAAGGTCGCAGGCGACATCGCTTCGCCGTTGAGGGCCACGCCGTCGCCGCGTTCGAAATCGATCGTGATATATTCGGGCGTATCGGGTGCATCCTCGGGATTCACCGTGCGCGAATAGACATAGTCGGGGGTTTCATCCCACGGATTCTCGAGAACCTTGCCCTCCGACGAGGTGTGAAGAAGGTTCGCGTCGGTCGAGAAGGGGCTTTCGCCGCGCTTGTCCTTCGGCACCGGAATCTGGTGCTTTTCGGCAAATTCGATCAGCGCCGTGCGGCTCGCCAGATCCCATTCGCGCCAGGGCGCGATCACCTTGATGTCGGGGTTCAGCGCATAGGCGCTGAGTTCGAAACGCACCTGATCATTGCCCTTGCCCGTCGCGCCGTGCGCGACGGCGTCGGCGCCGACCTCCTTGGCGATCTCGATGAGACGCTTCGAAATCAGCGGGCGTGCGATCGAGGTTCCGAGCAGATAGTCGCCCTCGTAGCGCGCATTGGCGCGCATCATCGGGAAGACGAAGTCGCGGACGAACTCCTCGCGCACATCGTCGATAAAGATATGTTCGGGCTTGATACCCATCAGTTCGGCCTTGGCGCGCGCGGGTTCGATCTCTTCGCCCTGCCCCAGATCGGCGGTGAAGGTCACGACTTCGCAGCCATAGGTGACCTGCAGCCATTTCACGATGACGCTGGTGTCGAGCCCCCCCGAATAGGCGAGGACGACGCGCTTGAAGGACTCGGACATGATGGCACCTTTGGCGAGAGAAAGACGCGGGCGCGGCTAGCAGGCCACCAGCCGGGGCGCAACCGGATAGGCAAGCCGGCGGAAAGCCGGCCAACGTCACGCCCGATACGGCAATGCACCGGCTAGACGGCCTCCTAAGGCGACAAAATATACCGATGCACGCGGCGAAACTGTCTCCTTTGTCGCTTTAAGCCGCCGCCGGTCCGCCGAAGCCGGACGAGGCATTTGGAACAGCGAAGTGCGCATCGGCGGGTCATGTATCGGGCATAACATCCCGGGATTTTGTAGGACAGCGGCCTTTTGCGGCCGGGAGCCCGGTATGATGTTGTGCTTCAGCCCACCCGCGTCCAATCCATGAACCAGCTGTCGTCCCACGTCTTGCCGCCGTCGCGCGAGGTGCCCTGGAACCAGCGGCAGCTTGTTGGCGTGATCCGGTCCCATACGCCGCGATAGAGTTCCGGCCCCTTGTCTCCCTCGCCTTCGGAGAGGAAAGTCCCGGCGCCATCTTCGAACACACCAAGTTGGCCGGGCACCGTGACGACGCCCGATTTGGCGTTGACCCAATGGTCCGACCAGATCTTCTTTTCGACGTCGAGCAGGCGGAGGCCCATTCCCGAAAAGCCGCGCGCTGGGATGCGCAATTCCTCGACGCTCGCGATCCCGCCGAGGATACCGACGACGGTGGCCTCGGCAGGGAATTCGATCCACTTTTCGCTCTCGCGGAATTTGTTGTGAATGCGCCATTCGCCGGTGAGGAAATCGAAGTCGCCGGGCTTGCCGACGGGGGCGGGATTGATGGCGGAAACAGCGGCGGGGATCAGGCTGGACATAAAGGCTCCTGCGCTAAGGGTGATGATGGTGCGGCGGTCGATCTGGGTCATGGGTCGCTCCCTTCGTGACCCGACCACTTTTACGCCGCCTATCCTGACATTTTCTGTCAGTTATTTTCTGCTATGACGAAATAATGCGCGCCAGCCGCCTCCTCTCGATCCTCATTCTGCTGCAATTGCGGCGGCGGCTGACGGCCTCCGACTTGGCGGCGGAGTTCGAGGTGTCCGAGCGCACCATCTACCGCGACATCGACGCGCTCTCGGCCGCGGGCATTCCGGTCTATGGCGATCGCGGTCCCGGCGGCGGCTTTCAGTTGCTGGGTGGCTATCGGACCCAGCTCACCGGCCTGTCGGCGGGCGAGGCCGAAGCGGTGGCGATGATCGGCCTGCCCGGCCCTGCGGGCGAGCTCGGCCTCGGCGCCGCAACGAGCGCCGCCCAGAACAAGCTGATCGCTGCGCTACCCGCCGACGGCGGCGCGCTAGCCGACCGGATGACGACGCGCTTCCATCTCGATGCGGTCGACTGGTATCGCGGCGGCGAGGCGCTGCCGCACCTCCCCGCAATTGCCCGCGCGGTGCTCGATCAGCATCCTCTCAAAATGCGCTATGAAAGCTGGCAAGGCCTGCGCGACTGGACGGTCGATCCGCTCGGCCTCGTCCTGAAAGCAGGCATCTGGTATCTCGCGGCAAGGGGCGGCGGAAAGATCCGCATATTCCGGATCGCGAATATCGACCGGCTAATGGTCGGCGACACGGTTTTCGATCGCCCCGCCGATTTCCGGCTCGCGTCGTGGTGGCAGGCCGAACAGGCCCGGTTCGAGGCCGAGTTGTTCGCCGCGAAGGCGACCATCCGCGCCTCCCCCGATGGCTGCAAGCGGCTCGCTGCACAGTCGCCGCGCGGCGCCGAGGCGGTCGCGGACGCCGGCGCGCCCGCCGCCGATGGCTGGCGCGAAATGACGATGATGGTCGAAGACAGCGACCATGGCGCGCGCGATATGCTCGCACTCGGCGCCGAGGTGGAGATACTTGCGCCCGGCACCTTTCGTCACCGGATCGGTGTGCTCGCCCGCGAAATCGCCGCGCGGCACGGCTGATTGGCACCGCCATTCCGGAGCGCTATCCTGGCGTCAGGGAGACAGGTCATGGGCAAAGCGGAAATCAAGACCAAAGCCACCGAAGTGAGCGTCGGCGATTTTATCGCCGCCATCCCCGAAGCGCGGCGCCGCGAGGAAGCCGAAGCGATCAACGCGATGCATCGCCGCGTGACCGGCCTTGATCCGAAAATGTGGGGTCCGTCGATCATCGGCTATGGCAGCTATGATTATCTGTACGAGAGCGGCCGGTCGGGGACGATGTGCCGCGCCGGTTTCAGCCCGCGCAAGGCCGCGATGACGCTTTATTTGATGGGCGATTACCTCGGCCGGCAGCCCGAGGCGGACGCATTGCTCGCGAAGCTCGGCAAATATAGAAACGGCAAATCCTGCCTCTACGTCAACAAGCTCAGCGACGTGGACCTCGAGATTCTGGAAAAGCTCGTCGTGCTGAGCTGGGATATCATGAACGAACGTTACCCGGCGTAACGCCCTTCCGCCTCGCTCAGATAGTCGCGCGTGAGCGGCAGCGCATGGCGGCTGCGCGCGAACTGGATCTGGTAATTGCCCATCCCGCCGCTTTCGAACGCCGACGTCGCGCCGGCGAGATAGAAGCACCACATACGAAAGAAGCGGATCCCCATCATCGCGACGATCTCCGCCTCATGCGCCAGCGTGCGCGCATACCATTGGCGCAAAGTCAGCGCGTAATGGAGACGGAGCGTCTCGACATCGGTGACGATCAGCCGGCTCTTTTCGCTCGCTGCCAGCGTCTCGCTGAGCGCGGGGATATAGCCGCCCGGAAAAATATATTTGCGCGTGAAGGCATCGGTCGCACCCGGCCGTCCGAAACGGCCGATCGTGTGGAGCAGCATCACCCCGTCGGCGGTCATCAGATTGGCGCAAGCACGAAAGAAGGTCTCGAAATTGCGCGCGCCGACATGTTCGAACATGCCGACCGAGACGATGCGATCGAAGCGCCCGGCATCGCGCGCGGCAAGATCACGATAATCGATGAGTTCGAAGGTCACGCGGTCGGCGACCCCCGCCGCTTCGGCGCGCTGCCGCGCGAGCGCGAGTTGCTCCTCCGACAGCGTGATCCCCAGCACGTTGACCTCAGCAAGCTTCGCCAGCGTGATCGCCATGCCGCCCCAGCCGCAGCCGATGTCGAGTATCCGCTGCCCCGGCGCGAGCGCGAGTTTCGCTGCGATATGGGCCTTCTTCGCCGCCTGCGCTTCGTCCAGCGTCATGTCCGGCCGCAACCAGTAGGCGCAGCTATATTGCATATCCTCGTCGAGGAAGAGGCGATAGAGGTCGTTGCCGATGTCATAGTGATGCTTGACGTTGGCGCGCGACTGTCGCTGGCGGTTGATCGACCCGATCCGCGTCTTAACCCAGTCGGCGCATCGGCCGAACCACGTCTTGTCCTTGAGCGTCGCGCCGCGATCCCATGGCGTGTTCATGCGGATCAGGCCGATGAGGTCCATGATGTCGCCGCCCTCGATCCGCATATCGCCGTCCATGAAGGATTCGGCAGCGCCAAGCCGCGGGTCGAGAATGATGCGGCGCATGCCGGCGCGCGTCGCGAAGCGCAGAGTGAGTTCGGGAAACCCCGGTGCGGTCGCACCGAAATGCTCCTCGGCGCCATCGGGTGCGATGACGGTCAGTCGCCCCTGACGCACCACGCGAGAAAGAAACGGACTTAGTATCGACATGTGAGTAAAGTCGAAAACCCCCATCGCCCCAAATGGTTGCGGTCAGATACCGGCATACCATTCATAATCGATGCGGTCTTCCCAATAGCCGCCCTTACCCGCGCCGATCGCATCGAGGCTGGAAACCGCTTCAATCCCCTGCACATATTTCGCGTGCTTATAGCCAAGCTGGCGCTCGATCCGCAGGCGGAGCGGCGCCCCGTTGGCGATCGGCAGCACCGTCTCGTTGAGTGCCCACGCCATGATTGTCTGCGGGTGCAACGCGTCGACCAGATCGCAGCTTTCGTAATAGAGCGCGTCGCCGATCCGGTCGGCACAGCGGAAAACGATATAGCGCGCGCCGTCGCGAAGTCCCGCCGCGGCCAGGATGCCACCGAGCCGCGGCCCGGTCCACTGACCAATCGCGCTCCACCCCTCAACGCAGTCGTGGCGCGTGATCTGGGTGCGTTGCGGCATCGCGCGGATATCGGCCATCGACAGCGACAGGGGCCGTGCGACCAGTCCCGTCACCTTGATCCGCCAGTCGGCAAAGCCGCTCGCCGCATGTGCGGCATACGCATCGCCCGGCGGCAGCTTCGTGCCGTTCGAACGGAAGGTCGGCGACAGATCGGCGCGGGTGAATTCGCGTGCGAGCGCGTCGCGGTCCATCAGCGCGCGCTGACTCGCCCGGTTCATCTCCTCGCCCATCGACAGGATCTTGCGCACCGCCGGCGCCTCGTTGATTGCGTCGCAGCCCGACAAGAGAGGCAACGCTCCAGCCGCGGCGATCAAGCCGCCGGCGCGCGTAATCATTTGCCGGCGCGGCAGGATGACCGCGCTCATATATCGTCCTCCCGCTCGGGCGGCAGGCGGAACCAGCCGGTCAGCATTGAACGGACTTCGTTCAATGGTCCCGCAAGCAGAACCATCGCGATGTGGACGAAGAAGAAGGCGACCAGCGCCCATACGGTGAGAAAATGGATCGAGCGCGCCGACTGGCGCCCGCCGAACAGGTCGAGCAGCCAGGGAGCAGATGCATTCATTCCCGGCGACATGGTGAGACCCGTCGCGATCATCAGCGGCAGCAACATAAAGATGACACCGATGTAGCTGAGTTTCTGGAGGATATGATAGCGCGCCGCCGCCTCGCCCCTTGGAAAGCGCAGCCGGGCATGGTCCTTCACATCCTGCCAGATATGGCGCGGCGACCATTCGGCGCGGCGAACATGCAGATCCTTCTTCAGATGGCCGCCGAGCAGCGTCCACAACATATAAAGCGTCAAGCTGATCGCGAGCACCCATGCGAACAGAAGATGCCAGCGGCGCCCGTCGGCGAGGCTATAGGTCGTGGGGATCGTCGCCCAGCCGGGGAAAGCCCAGGTCTGCGGTTCGCCCTTGGCGTCGGTCCAGCGGCCGAGCACCCCGGTCGTCTCGATCCGCATTTCCCCGATGCGCAAGAAGCCCGTCTTCGGTGTCGAGCCTATCGCCAGCCAGGCATGGTCGGGGTTCGCGCCATATTGGCCCCAATAGAGGCGCGGGTGCGCGTTGAAGATCATCAGCCCGCTCATCAGCAGGACGAGCAGGGTCACGGCATTGACCCAGTGCCAGATACGGACGGGCAACCGGTGGCGATAGACGCGCACCGGCGGGACGGGCCTGGAAGGAGCGGCGGGAGTTTCAGCCTCGGCCATGATCCCGCCTCGCTCCTTCACTGTGCCCGGCTACGCAACGACCTCCGCCGCATATTCCCCGCGATACTGGTTGCGCAAACTGACCTTGTCGATCTTTTCGCTGCCGAGCTTGGGCAGCGCGTCGTTCGACATCCAGATCTTGCTCGGTACCTTATAGGGTGCGAGGCGCGCGCTGAGGAAGGAGCACATGTCTTCCGCGGCGACGGTGCTGCCGGGTTTCATCCAGATCACCGCGCCGACGACTTCGCCCAGCCGCTCGTCGGGCAAGCCGAACACCGCACATTCATTCGCCTCGGGATGCTCGTAGATCGCGGCTTCGACTTCCTGGCAGCTGATATTCTCGCCGCCACGGATGATGATGTCCTTCTTGCGGTCGACAATGAACAGATAGCCGTCCTCGTCGAGATAGCCGAGGTCGCCCGACCGGAAATAGCCATTGTCGAAGAAGGCCGCTTTGGTCGCGGCCTCATTGTTCCAATAGCCCTCGAAATTGGCAACCGAGCGGATGCACACTTCGCCAACGCCGCCCTGCGGCAATTCATTGCCCTCTTCGTCGAGGATCGCGAGATCGACGAGCGGCTTCGATGCCGGGCCGGTCGACATCGGCTTGGCGACATAATTTTCGTTGACGATACCACAGCCGACCGCGTTGGTTTCGGTCAGGCCATAGCCGAGCAAGGGCTTGCTCTCGCCCATTTCGGTCGCGAGGCGTCGCACATGCTCGGGCGGGCGCGGCGCGCCGCCACCAGCGTAGCTCTTGCACGTCGACAGATCATAATTCTTGCGGTTGGGGCTGACGAGAATCTCGTAGCTCATCAGCGGCACGCCGACGAAATAATTGCATTGCTCGTCCTGGATCAGCCGCATCGCCTCATCGGCGTTCCATTTGGGCATCAGCACGAGTTTGCGGCCCAGCGCGAAGCTTTGCAGGAACACAGGGATTTCGGCGGTGACGTGGAACAAAGGCGTGCAGATCAGGGTCGCGGGCTGGATGTCCGACATCTGCCCATCTTCGGTCAGCAAATGGACGATGCTCGCGGTCTGGGTGACATAGTTGAAGATCGCCTGACACACCGCTTCGTGGCGCGAATAGGCACCCTTCGACTGGCCGGTCGAGCCCGACGTGAAGAGGATGGTCGCCAGATCCTGTCCGGTCAGCATCGGCAGCACCGTTTCGGCGCTGCCGCCCGCGCCGGTGATCGGCGCGACCGCCTCATCGATCGGCCGGGTGACGTCGAGCGTGACCACTTTCGCACCATGCTCGACGCCTTCGAGCCGCGCGGCGCGCTGCACGTCGGCGATCACGAGTTTCGCTTCGCTGTCGAGGATGCCCGCCGCCAGCTCGCCGCCCTGCCACCAGCCGTTGAGCAGCGTGGCGCAGCCGCCCGCCATCAGGATGCCGATATAGGAAACGCACCACGCGTTGGCGTTGCGCATCGCCAGCCCGACGCGATCGCCGCGCTGGATGCCATAACCCTCGACCAGCCCCGCCGCGACCTGCCGCGCCGCGGCGTGGACCTGCTTGAACGACAGCCTCTCGTCGCCTTCGACCAGGAAAGTCGCGTCGCCATGCACCGCAGCAAAAAACGCAACATAGTCGGCAAGGTTGGTCGGCGCGTTGGTGATGAAGGGAAGCTGGTGGCCGAAGCGTTCGACGGACCCGAGCTGGATCGGGCCGCCGGGGCCGGTGATCAGATTATAGGCGGCTTCCAGGCGCAAATCGAGCGCTGATGGCATCTTTCATCTCTCCTCTTGGTCTCGCTCGCCTTACCCCTTATGGGGAGGCCTCTCCTGGGGAAGGACAGCGCGACTATATGTTTCTTTTTGCAACCTTAGCCGAAGCAACGCAATATCTTAACTTTCAAGATTTGATGGGCGAGAATTCCGAGATTGCGTTCAGCGTTTTCGGCCTGCCGATCCGCTGGTACGCGCTCGCCTATCTCGCCGGGATCTTCGTCGGTTACTGGTATCTGCTCAAGCTGATTGCGCAGCCCGGCGCCCCGATGGCGCGGCGCCACGCCGACGACATGATCTTCTATGCCATGCTCGGGATCATCCTCGGCGGACGGCTCGGCTATGTGCTCTTCTACAACCTCGGCAACTATATCCAGAAGCCGCTCGAGATCTTCAGACTGTGGGACGGCGGCATGTCGCTGCACGGCGGCGTCATCGGCGTGCTGATCGCGATCTGGTATGTGACGCGCAAGGAGAAGCTCAGTTTTCTGCGTTTCTGCGACTATGTCGCCTGCGTGGTCCCCTTCGGCCTCTTCTTTGGCCGCCTTGCCAATTTCGTGAACGGCGAACTGTGGGGCCGCGCAACGACGGTGCCCTGGGCAATCATCTTTCCGGGCAGCGGCACGATGGACCCGCGCCACCCGAGTCAGCTGTATGAGGCCGGCCTCGAAGGCCTGTTGATGATGGCGATCCTCGCCTTCTTCTTCTGGCGCACCGATGCCCGTTATAAGCCTGGCTTCCTGTTCGGCTTGGCGGCAATCATCTATGGCCTCAGCCGCTTTGCGGTGGAATTTGTGCGCGAACCCGATGTCCAGCTCGGCACCCTGTCATGGGGGCTGACGATGGGCCAGACGTTGACCGTGCCGATGCTGCTGATCGGTTTCTGGCTGGTCGCGACCGCCAAGGGCCGCCGTCAGCGGATCGAACCGGTCGCCGGAACCGATAGCGTTGCGTGACGGACCGCCGAGCCCGGAAACGCTGATAAGCGAAATCGCGGCGGCGCGGCCGACGACGATCGCCGACTATATGGCGGCGGCGAACAGCCATTATTACGCAACGCGCGACCCGCTCGGCGCAGCAGGCGATTTTACGACCGCGCCCGAAATCAGCCAGATGTTCGGCGAGATGGTCGGCATCTGGATCGCCGACCTGTGGCAACGCGCGGGCCGCCCCGCGTTTCGCTATATCGAGCTGGGCCCCGGCCGCGGCACGCTCGCCGCCGATGCCCTGCGTACGATGGCGCGGTTCGGCTGCACGCCGCGGGGCGTGCATCTGGTCGAGACGAGCCCGATGCTGCGCGCAGCGCAGTCGGCGCGCCTGCCCGCGGCGATCCATCATGACGATATCGACGGCCTGCCGGACGACGGTGCCGCGATCATCGTCGCGAACGAGTTTTTCGATGCCCTGCCCGTCCACCAATATATCCGCACCGCCGCCGGCTGGCGTGAGCGTATGGTCGAACGCACGGGCGAGAAACTGACGGCGATACCTGGCGACGTCCCCGCCGACGACAACGTCCCCGCGTCGCTGCAGGGCAGCGCCGAAGGAAGCATCGTCGAAACCGCGCCCGTATCCGCTGCGATCATGCAGCGCTGCGCCTTCCGCCTCGCGCGGCAGGGCGGCGCGATGCTGGTGATCGATTATGGCTATCGCGGCCCCGCCGCCGGCGACACGCTGCAGGCGGTGAAGGCGCACCAATTCGCGGACCCCTTCGCCGATGCCGGCGAGGTCGACCTCACCACCCATGTCGACTTCTCCGCGCTCGCCGATGCGGCCGGGCGCGCAGGAATCCCTGTCGCGGGACCGGTCGGCCAAGGCGCCTGGCTTCGAGCACTCGGCATCGACGCCCGGCTGAATGCGCTGGCGACTGCGGCCCCCGCCCACGCCGACGAACTCGCGGGCCAGCGCAACCGGCTCGTCGAGCCGCAAGCGATGGGCGAATTGTTCAAGGTCATGGCTGCCTGTGCCCCCGGCTGGCCGCGACCCGAAGGTTTCGGGGCAGAGGCAGCAGCATGACGACCATCACCCTCGCACGCGACAAAGATGTCGGAGAATTGACCCTGTTCGCGAGCACATCCTTCACCCACACCTTCGGGCATATCTATGACCCCGCCGACCTTGCGAGTTTTCTGGCCGGCTGGAACCCGCCCGAGCGGCTGCGCGCGCAAATCGCCGACCCGGCGTGGGCCATCGCCCTCGCCCATGATGAAGCAGGCGCGATCACCGGGTTTATCAAGATGGGTCCGATCGATTTCGACCTGCCCGAAGGCCAGCCGGTCGAAGACGCGACCGAGCTCCACCAGCTCTATGTCGGCGAAGCGGCGAAGGGCACCGGCATCGCCGCGGCATTGACCGACTGGGGCATCGCCTGGGCACGCGAACGCGCGTCGATCCTTTACCTCTCGGTCTTTACCGAAAACCCGCGCGCGCAGGCCTTTTATCGTCGCTACGGCTTTGTGGACGTCGGCCGCAATGCCTTCCGCGTCGGCAACCATATCGACGAGGACCGCATCTTCCGGCTCGACCTGTGACGGCACCATTTGTCACCGCACCGCCGCTCGACGGCATCCCGCACGGTTTTTTCGGCCGCCGCGGCGGCGTCTCGACGAGCGAGCTTGCATCGCTGAACTGCGGTCTCGGCTCGAACGATGACCCAGCGCTGATTGCCGAAAACCGGCGGCGCGTCGCGGACGCCATCCTGCCCGATGCGGCGCTCACCGGGCTCTATCAGGTCCATGGCAATCGCTGCGTCATCGTCGATCGCGACACCGATCCTGCGGCGCGACCCGAGGCCGATGCGCTTGCGACCCGCACGCCGGGCATATTGCTCGGCATCCTGACCGCCGACTGCGTGCCGGTGTTGTTCGCCGACCGCGAAGCAGGCGTCATCGGTGCCGCCCATGCCGGATGGAAAGGCGCGATTTCCGGTGTCACCGATACGGCTCTCGACGCGATGGAAAGTCT
Organism: Sphingopyxis sp. GW821-FHT10B01; assembly: GCF_059415685.1. Lineage (NCBI taxonomy): Bacteria > Pseudomonadati > Pseudomonadota > Alphaproteobacteria > Sphingomonadales > Sphingopyxidaceae > Sphingopyxis > Sphingopyxis sp. GW821-FHT10B01. The sequence goes on from NZ_JBWKNS010000003.1 coordinate 418,058, forward strand.
CGGCGCGCGCCGCGCGCATATCGCGGTCGCGATCGGCCCATGTATCGCGCGCGCGTCCTATGAGGTCGACGAAAATTTCGTCCGGCGCTTCACCACTGACGATCCCGCAAACGAGCGTTTCTTTGCTGCCGGACGCGCGGGCCATGCCATGTTCGACATCGCCGCTTACGTCGCGGCGCGGCTCGCTGCGGCGGGTGTCACCCGAATTGCCATCGGCGGGCAGGACACCTATGCCCAGCCCGACGACTATTACAGCTATCGCCGCGCGTGCCACAAAGGGGAGAACTCCTATGGCCGCCAATTGTCGGTGATCGGCCTACGATAGCGCGCAAAAGGGGGACGGAATGAAGGCGCTCGACATACCGCGCAAACGGCTCGTTTCGATCATCGGCGGATCGATGGGCAATCTCGTCGAATGGTATGACTGGTTCGCCTACGCCGCCTTCGCCATCTATTTCGCCCCCGTCTTCTTCCCCAAGGCCGATCCGACCGCGCAGCTTCTAAGCACCGCGGCGATCTTTGCCGTCGGCTTCATCATGCGGCCGATCGGCGCGTGGGTGATGGGACGCTTTGCCGACACCCGCGGGCGCAAGGCCGGCCTCACATTGTCGGTGGGGCTGATGTTCAGCGGGTCGATCCTGATCGCCGTTGCGCCGACCTATGCAACGGCCGGACTGCTCGGCCCCGCGACATTGCTGATCGCGCGCATGTTGCAAGGCCTGTCGCTCGGCGGCGAATATGGCGCGAGCGCCACCTACCTCTCCGAAATGGCGCCGCGTGAGAATCGCGGGTTCTGGGCCAGCTTCCAATATATGACGCTCTGCGGCGGGCAGCTTTGCGCGATCTTCGTCGCGGTTATCCTGCAATTCTTTCTGACCGAGGCCGAGCTGACCGCATGGGGATGGCGCATTCCCTTCGTCATCGGAGCGCTGCTCGCGCTCGGCGTCTATATGCTCCGCCGCAATCTCGCCGAAACGCCCTCGTTCGAGAACCAGACAGTCGACCGCCCGGTATCGACCGCGAAGCTGCTGTGGAAAGAGCATCGGCGCGAGAGCATTCTCGTCGGCATGCTGTCGGCGGGCGGCGGGCTCGCGGCCTATACCTACACCAGCTATATGCAGAAATTCCTCTACAACACCGTCGGCTTCGACAAGGCGACCGCCACCTATATCATCGCCGCGGCCTTGCTGTGGTTCACCGCGATGCAGCCGGTGTTCGGCGCGCTCGCCGACAAGTTCGGGCGCAAGCCGATGCTGCTGCTGTTCGGGATCGGCGGCGCGATTGTCGCGGTGCCGACCTTCATGACGCTCGAGACCGTCACCTCGCCCTATATCGCGACATTGCTCATCATGATCCCGCTGACGCTGCAGAGCGGCTACAGCGCGAACAATGCGCTGGTGAAGGCCGAGCTGTTTCCCGCCCACATTCGCGGGCTCGGTGTCGCGCTCCCCTATGCGATCGGCAACGCGATCTTCGCAGGCACGCTCGAAATGGTCGCGCTGGCGCTGAAGGACGCCGGCATCGAGCGCGTCTTCTATTTCTATGTCGCATTGGTGATCGCGATGGCCGGGGTCGCGACGCTGCTGCTTCCCGAAACGAAAGAGCGCAGCTTGATCGTCGAGGACTAAGGAGCCGCTCGCCGCGCATATAGTTTCAAACGAAACAGGCGTGCTATACAGGGCTCCAACACCTCAAGGAGCATCCCCCATGGCCATGCGCGGCAAACCCAAGACGAATACGAAGAAAATCGGCGATCGCGACCTCAGTCCCGCCACTCTGATGATGGGACTCGGCTATGACCCGGTGCTCTCCGAAGGCTCGCTGAAGCCGCCGATCTTCCTCACCTCGACCTTCGCTTTCGAAAGCGCCGCCGCGGGCAAGCGTTTCTTCGAACATATCACCGGCAAGCGCGAAGGCCCCGCCGACGGCCTCGTCTACTCGCGCTTCAACGGCCCGAACCAGGAAATCCTCGAGGATCGCCTTGCCGTCTGGGACGGCGCCGACGACAGCCTCGTCTTTTCGAGCGGCATGTCGGCGATCGCGACCCTGCTCCTCGCGCTCGTCGGCCAGAATGACGTGATCGTCCATTCGGGCCCGCTTTATGCTGCGACCGAAACGTTGATCGCACGTATCCTGTCACGCTTCGGCGTTAGCTTCCTCGACTTCCCCGCCGGGGCGACGCGCGAAGAGATCGATGCGATTCTCGAACGCGCCAAGACGCTCGCCAATGAGAAGGGCGGCAAGGTCGCGCTCGTCTATCTCGAAAGCCCGGCAAACCCGACCAACGCGCTCGTCGATGTCGAGGCCGTCCGCGGCGCGCGCGATGCCGCCTTCCCCGGCGAACAGCAGCCGCCGATCGCGATCGACAACACTTTCCTCGGCCCGCTGTGGCAAAAGCCGATCCGCCAGGGCGCCGAACTCGTGGTCTACAGCCTCACCAAATATGCCGGCGGTCATTCGGACCTCGTCGCGGGCGGCGTGTCGGGCGACCAGCGCTTGCTCAACATCATCCGCCCGATGCGCAACACCATCGGCACGATCTGCGACCCCAATACTGCGTGGATGCTGCTGCGCAGCCTCGAGACGCTCGAACTGCGCATGAACCGCGCCGGCGAAAATGCACTGAAGGTCTGCACGTTCCTCCGCGATCATCCGAAGGTCGACGGGCTCGGCTATCTCGGCTTCATCAGCGACGTGCGCCAGAAGGATATTTTCGACCGCCATTGCACCGGCGCCGGATCGACCTTCTCGCTGTTCATCAAGGGCGGCGAAGCCGAAAGCTTCCGTTTCCTCGATGCGCTGAAGATCGCGAAGCTGGCGGTCAGCCTTGGCGGCACCGAGACCCTCGCGAGCCATCCCGCAGCGATGACGCATCTGTCGGTTCCCGATGAGCGCAAGAAGGCATTGGGCATCACCGACAATCTGGTGCGTGTGTCGATCGGTATCGAGGATCCCGACGATCTGATCGCCGATTTCGCGCAAGCCCTCGACGCGGTGTGACCTCTTTCACCCCTCCCGCTTGCGGGAGGGGGTTATTTCCGCGCGCGCCAGTCGACGACCTGCCAGCCCATCCGCGGCGCGAGACGCTTGAGTTTGCGCGACGGGGTCGTGGCGACCGCTTCGTCGGCGAAATGCAACATGGGATGGTCGGACACATGGTCCGAATAGGCGCGGATATGTACGCTATCGCGGGTAATCGCATTGGCCGACATCCAGCCGTCGATCCGCGCGAATTTTGCGTCACCATAGCAATTGTCGCCCGACAGTCGCGCGTGAATGTGATCGGCGCCGTCGGCTTCGTCGAGTTGGGTCGCGAGCACATCGTCGATCCCCAGCCGCCGCGCGATGGCTTCAACGTAAAGATGGAACGACGCGGTCGCGAGGAGCAGCCGGTATCCAGCCTCGCGGTCGGCGGCGATCTGTTCGAGCGCGGCAGGATGCAGCCCGCGCGCGACAACCTTGTCAGCATAGCTTTCGGCAAGCGGCGCGATTTCGGTACGGCGAAACCGCTTGCCGACCAGCAACCGCAGATTGATCGCCTTGAGGCGCGACCGGTCGATGAGGCGGAGCGAATAGGCCGCGCCAGCCAGCCCGACGAGCGGCAGCAGCAACAACCGCCATTGCTGGCGCCGCCGGGCAACATGCATGAGGAATCCGCTGTAAGTCCCTGAACGCGTTATCGTCCGGTCCATGTCGTACATCGCGACGCGGTGCGTGTAGGCGGGTGTCGGCGTGACGAGTGGCTCTTCCATCCCTCACCCATAGAGTGACCCTGCATGACGGCCAAGACCTGACAGGCTAAGTCACGGATTCGCTTGCCGTCATGGGGCAAATAAGACAAGGTCGCGCACGATGGTGGCCCGGGCGGATTTCGAACATAGCGACGGCACCGATGGCGCCGAAGTTCGCTTCACGGGACGTCTGACGCTTGCGCGTCTGGGCGACTTGCCCGCACGGCTCGAAGCGCTCGGCCCGATCGCCACCCTCGACTTGTCGGCGCTCGACCGGATCGACACCGTGGGCGCGTGGATCGTCACGCGCACGGTCAATCAGCATGGTTCCAAGGTGGTCGGTGCAAGCGAAGAGGCGCAGCGCCTCCTCGAAGCATTGGCCAGCGACAAGAGCGAATATCGCGTCCACCGCGACCGCCGCCCCGCGTGGGTCCGCATGCTCGAACAGGTCGGGACCGCCAGCACCGCGATCTGGCACGAACTGCTTGGTATCGTGGGGTTCTTTGGCGCGATGATCGTGGCGCTCGGCATCCAGATTCGCGCACGCCGCCGCCTTCGCTGGAATGCCGTCGTCACACGTTTCCAGACTGTCGGTGTCGACGCCCTGCCGATCATCGGCCTGATGAGTTTTCTGATCGGTATCGTCATCGCGCAGCAGGGCTCGGTGCAGCTTGAACAATTCGGGCTCGAAGTGTTCACGATCAATCTTGTCGGCCGCGCCTCGATCCGCGAACTGGGCTTGCTGATGACCGCGATCATGGTCGCAGGCCGGTCGGGCTCGGCGTTTGCGGCGCAGATCGGTACGATGAAGCTGACCGAAGAGATCGACGCAATGCGTACGATCGGTGTGTCGCCGATGGAAGCCATCGTGCTGCCACGCGTCGCCGCTTCGACGATCACCATGCCGCTGCTCGGCTTCTATGCCAGCCTGTGCGCCATCGCCGGCGGCGGCCTGTTCTGCTGGGTCGGGCTCGACATCCCGCCGCTCACCTATATCCAGCGCCTGCGCGAAATCATCCCGATGACCGATTTCTGGATCATGTTGATCAAGGCGCCGGTGTTCGGGATCCTGATCGGCGTTACCGGCTGTTACGAAGGCATGCAGGTTCGCCAGAATGCCGAGGAGGTCGGGCAGCGCACGACGTCTGCCGTGGTCGCCGCTATCTTCCTCGTCATCGTGCTCGACGCGATGTTCGCCGTCTTCTTCTCTTCGCTGGGGTGGAATTGATGGCCGAAGAGATCGAACAGGAAATCAAGGAAGAGCTGGCAGCCGCCGACGCAGTGCGTCCCGAAAAATTCGACAAGGCCATCTGCATTCGCGGTCTTCGCAACCAGTTTGGCGACGCCGTCATTCACGACGACCTGAATCTCGACGTCCGGTCGGGCGAGATCCTTGGCGTCGTCGGCGGGTCGGGCACCGGAAAATCGGTCCTGATGCGCTCGATCATCGGGCTGCAGACGCCGACTGCGGGCGAGATCGAGGTCTATGGCAAGACGCTCGACACCATCGCGAACGAGGAAGAATCGCGCGACCTGCGCCGGCGCTGGGGCGTCATGTTCCAGGGCGGTGCGCTCTTTTCGACGCTGAGCGTCGCTGAAAATATCCAGGTACCGCTGCGCGAATATTACCCGCGACTCGACCAGAAGCTGCTCGACGAGATCGCCGCCTACAAGGTCGCGATGGTCGGCCTGCCTCCCGACGCCGGGCCCAAATATCCCGCCGAGCTGTCGGGCGGCATGGTCAAGCGCGCCGGGCTCGCGCGCGCGCTCGCACTCGATCCCGCCCTGCTCTTCCTCGACGAGCCGACCGCGGGCCTCGACCCGATCGGCGCCGCGAAATTCGACGAATTGCTTCGCGGGCTCGCCGACACAATGGGCCTGACGGTCTTTCTGATCACCCACGACCTCGACACGCTCTATGCCACCTGCGACCGTGTCGCGGTGCTTGCGGAGAAGAAGGTGATCGCAGTCGGCACGATCCCGGAACTGCTTGCCACCGAGCATCCGTGGATACAGGATTATTTCAACGGGCCGCGCGGCCGCGCTGCGGCCAGCGGGAACCAGACCGCACAGCGGCGATAGGAACAGCTGATGGAAACACGCTCAAACAACGTCCTCGTCGGCGCTTTCGTTCTCTTCTTTACGGCCGCGCTCGCTTTTTTCGTCGTCTGGCTGGCGAACGACAGCGGCGGCAACAAACGCGAATATGACATATTTTTCAAACAGTCGGTTGACGGACTGAACAAAGGTGCGGCGGTGCAATTCTCCGGCGTGCCGGCAGGTCAGGTCCGGGAAATCGCGCTGTGGCCCGAAGATCCGCAATTCGTCCGGGTACGGATCGAAGTGAATGAAGGCGTGCCCGTGCTGCAGGGCACGACCGCCGCACTCGAAGGCGTCGGCTTCACCGGCGTGTCGCAGATCTCGCTCGATGGCGCGGTCAAAGGCGCACCGCCGATCTCCGACAAGGGCCCCGCCGGCAAGCCGGTCATCCCGACCCGAGTCGGCGGCCTCGGCGAACTGCTCAACACCGCGCCGCAATTGCTCCAGCGCCTGTCGACACTGACCGAGCGCCTCGCCGAACTCGCCGACGACGAGAATCAGGCAAGCCTCCGCGGGATCCTCAAGAATGTCGAGGCGAGCACGGCCATCCTCGCGCGCAACGGCCCGGCAATCGAAAAAGCCCTCGCCGACACGCGTATTGCCATCCAGCAGACCGGCAACGCCGCCGAGCAGATCGGCAATCTTGCCGCATCGGCGCAGGGCACGATCGACCGCAATGTCGATCCGGCGATGGCAAATCTGCGCGATACGCTGAAATCGGCCAATGCATCGATGGCAACGCTGGAGAGCGCCATCTCCGACGCGCGTCCCGGCCTCAAGACTTTCAGCGAGACGACGATCCCCGAAGCCAATGCGCTGATCCGCGACCTGCGCCGCACCTCCGCCTCGCTGTCCAGCCTGACTGACAAGCTCGACCAGCAGGGTGCGGGCGCCGTCATCGGGGGCAGCAAGCTGCCCGACTATAAAAAGTGAGGACCAGACCCCCCATGCCCAGTTCCTTCCGCCGCCTTCGTGCCCCGCTGCTCGCCGCTATCGCCGCCGTCTCGCTGTCGGCGTGCATCGGCCTCGGTGGCAAGACCCCACCCTTCCTGCTGACGCTCGACGCCGACGCGGCGCCAAGTGCCGGCGGCGCGCGCACCTCGGCCGAAGCCGCAACGCTGACGATCCTGATTCCGACCGCGCCGCAGAAGCTGCGCACGACACGTATCCCGGTCCAGCAGGACGGGTCGAGCGTCACCTATGTGAAGGACGCCCAATGGGTCGAGGCGCCCTCGCGCCTGTTCCAGCGGCTTGTTTCCGAAACCGTGTCGGCGCGTACATCGCGGGTCGTGCTCGACGAAGGGCAATATCTGACGGCGCCGGGCGAGCAGCTCGCCGGTCAGCTCATGGAATTCGGCGTCGATGCGAGCACCAACGAGGTGGTCGTCGTCTATCAGGCGATGCTGGTGTCGGCGGGCGGCAAGACGGTGACACAGCGCCGCTTCGAAGCGCGCGAGGCGATCGGCGGCAAGGTCGAGGCGAAGCCCGTCGGCGAAGCCCTGACGCGCGCGGCGAACAAGGTTGCGGGCGAAGTCACCGGCTGGCTCGGCGGTTAGGTCCCGCTTCCGGGACCCTTCCCATTGCCATTTTCCGTTGCGGGCCCTAGAGGGCGCCGCATCACATCACCTCTTTCTGCACAGCCTCTTCCGGGTTTCCGGCTGTGCCCTTCCTTTCGAGCCCGCTGACTTGAAAGGATCATGCTATGGCGTGGGTCATCCTCGCGATCGCCGTTTTTACCGAAATCTGCTGGGCGCTCAGCCTCAAATGGGCCGCGACGATCGGCACCTGGCAGGCCTCGATCATTCCCGTCTCCTTGAGTTTTGTGAATATGGCGCTGCTCGCGTTCGCGATGCGCGGCATCTCGGCGGGCACCGCCTATGCGATCTGGACCGGCCTCGGCGCGGTTGGCGTTATCATCGGCGGCATTTTCTGGTTCGGCGAAAAGGTAAACGGGGTCCAGATCGGCTTCATGACGCTGATCGTCATCGGCGTCGTCGGAACCAAGCTCTTTTCGTCTTCCTGATCGGTTGACGAGACAGTCGGCGGCCTAATGCTGCCAAGGCTTGTAAACGAACTCCAGGCTGTAGCCGTCCGGGTCAATCACCTGCGCGGCATAATATCGAGGATCATAATATTCCTGCGCGCCGGGAATGATCTTTACAGTCGCGCCGGCAGTCAGAGCCGCATCAAAAGCCGATCGCACCTCTGCTTCCGAATGGGCGACGAAGCCGACGTGCACTGCATCGGGTGACGGCGCCCCTTGCCGGAGCCAGAAAAAGACGCGTCCGTTCGCACCAAAACCCTTGAGATCGGGGTGACCGGGCGGACCGTCTTTTCCAGCATAATCGTGGCGAATGCTGATGCCCAGCGTGGGCAAAACCGCCTCGTAGAATAGGATCGAGCGGTCCAGATCGCCCACGGTCAAAAAGATATGATCGAGCATCAACCCAGCAGGCTCTTCGATGCCTGCTCAGTCACGTCGCGTGACAGACCGGGCTGCGCGAGAATACGTTGCAGTTCGGCCTTCATCAGCGCCTGCCGTCCTTCGTCGAAGCGTTTCCAGCGGCCGAGCGGCGGGATCATTTTCGCCGACGTCTGCGGATTCTTGGGATCGAGCGCAATGACGAGATCGGCGATCAGCCGGTACCCTGCGCCGTCGGCCTGATGAAACGCCGCCTGATTGCCCGTCAGCGCGCCATAAAGCGAGCGCACGCGGTTGGGGTTGGTCAGCGTGAAGTCGGGGTGCTGCGCGAGATCCTTCACCGCATCGACGGTGTCGGCACGCAACGACCAGGCCTGCACCTGAAACCATTTGTCGAGCACGAGCGGATTGTCACGATAGCGCTGATAGAAGATGTCGAGCGCTGCGACGCGCTCGTCGCTGTCGCCATGCGCGAGCGTCGCGAGCGCAGCCTGCCGTTCGGTCATCCCGTCGGCGTCGGAGAAAATCCGGAAGGCCTGCGCCGGGACATCATCGATCCCCGTTGCGGCGAGATAGGCCAGCGCGACACCGCGCAGACGGCGGCCACCTTTTGCCTTGCGCGACAGGTCGGTCGCCGGCGGCGCGTATCCTGCAAGGATCGTCCGCCATTCGCTTTCGAGCGCGGTGCCGATCGCGGCCTGCAGCGCGAGCCGTTCACGGCGGATCGCATCGGGATCGACCGTCACCATCTGGTCACCGATGAAGGCTTCGCTGGGCAGCAGCACCGCTTCGGCGACGAAAGCGGGATCTGCGGCCGCACCGGTCAGCGTCTGCCCGATGGCATCGATCACCGCCTGATAGTCGCCGCGCTCGCCCGACACCGCGACGACGAGCGTGTCGAGCATCAGCTGCTGGAGCGCTTCATAGCGCGCGAACGGATCGTCGTCGTGCGCGGCGAGCCAGGCCAGTTCGCCCGCTCCGCGCTCGAAATCAACGATGATCGGCGCCGAAAAGCCGCGATTGACCGACAGCGCCGGCCGCGCAGCAAATTTTCCGAGCGCGATACGCTGGGTCGCGCCGGTCACGATAACCAGCGTGTCGGGCAGCGCATCGCCGCTGCCGTCCATGGCAAAGGCGGCGAGGCGCAGCGGCATCATCATCGGCAGTTTCTCGGGCTGCCCCGGTGTCGGCGGAACCGTCTGCACGATATCGAGCGACCATATGCCGCCCTCTTCGGTCAGCGACAGTTTGAGCCGCGGCGTTCCCGCCTGCTCGTACCATCGGCGGAATTGGCCGAGGTCGATGCCCGCGCCCTCCTCGATCGCCTTGACGAAATCTTCGCACGTCGCCGCCTCGCCGTCGTGGCGGTCGAAATAGAGATCGGTGCCTTTGCGAAACCGGTCGGCCCCGACCATCGTCGCCATCATCCGGATGATCTCGGCGCCCTTGTTATAGATGGTCGCGGTGTAGAAGTTCGAGATTTCCTGAAAGCTGTCGGGGCGGATCGGGTGCGCCAGCGGTCCCGCATCCTCGGGGAATTGCGCGGCGCGGAGCAGACGGACATCCTCGATCCGCTTGACCGGCGGCGATCCCATATCGGCCGAAAAACTCTGGTCGCGAAAGACGGTGAAGCCTTCCTTCAGGCTGAGCTGGAACCAGTCGCGGCAGGTAACGCGGTTGCCCGACCAGTTGTGGAAATATTCATGCGCAACCACACCCTCGACACCGTCATAATCGACGTCGGTCGCGGTGTCGGGGTCGGCGAGGATGTAACGCGTGTTGAAGACGTTGAGCCCCTTATTCTCCATCGCCCCCATGTTGAAATCGCTCACCGCGACGATGTTGAACAGGTCGAGGTCATATTCGCGGCCATAGACGCGCTCGTCCCACGCCATGCTGTCCTTCAGCGCCTGCATCGCATGGCCGGTGCGATCCTCGTCGCCGCCGCGCACCCAGATACCCAGTTCGACCTCGCGCCCCGACATCGTCGTGAAACTGTCGCGGTTGACGACAAGATCGCCAGCGACGAGCGCGAACAGATAGCTCGGCTTCGGCCACGGGTCTTCCCACAACGCCCAATGGTCGCTCCCCTCTTCGCCCTGTTCGACACAATTTCCGTTCGACAGCAGGATCGGGAAGGCCGCCTTATCGCCCCGCATCCGCACCTTGTAGCGGCTGAGCACATCGGGGCGGTCGGGGTGGAAGGTGATGCGGCGGAAGCCTTCGGCCTCGCACTGGGTGCAGAGCAGGCCGCCCGACGCATAGAGCCCCGACAACTGGGTATTCGAAGCGGGGTCGATGACGGTATCGACCTCGACCGTCGCCGTCGTCCGCTCGCCGAGATCGACGATCAGGTCGCTGCCGTCCATCCGCCAGTCGTTCCACACCTCGCCGTCGACGCGCACCGCCGCCGGGGTCAGGCCGTCGCCGCGCAGCAGCAGCGGCACCGGCGCATCGGCATGGCGGACCACCGACAAGGCCGCGCCGACCTGCGTCGCGTCGATGCCCAGCACAAAATCGAGTGCGATGTCGGGGATCTGCCATTCGGGCGGGCGATAATCGGCGCGATGGATGGTGACGGGGATGGCGGGGGTGGAAGAGGCATCGGTCATGATAAGCGATCTAGGCGCGGCGTCGTGGGCGCGCAATAAGGGCGCGATGGGACAGATGCTGATTTTCGGAATGGGTTATGCCGCGAGCCACCTCGCCGACCGGCTGCGCGCGCGCGGCTGGGAGGTCGCGGGGACGACGCGCGACGGGCGCGGCAACAATATCGCGTTCGATGACGCGCCCGCCATTCTCGCGGCGCTACGCTCGGCAACGCATATCCTGTCTTCGGTCCCACCCGCCGACGGCGACGACCCGGTACTCGCGCGCTATGGCGATGCTGTTGCGCTCGCCCCCGCTAGCTGGGTCGGTTATCTGTCCTCGACCGGGGTCTATGGCGACGCGGGCGGTGCGTGGGTCGACGAAAGCGCGCCGATTAAGGGCCGCCGCGCAGACCGCAACGCCGCCGATGCAGCCTGGCAAGCGTTACGCAGCGATGTCAGCGTCTTCCGCCTTCCGGGCATCTACGGTCCCGGCCGCTCGATCCTCGATCGCATAGGGGAAGGCCGCGCGCATCGCATCGATCTGCCCGCACAGGTCTTCAGCCGTATCCATGTCGACGATATCGCGAGCGGAGTCATCGCCTCGTTCAGGGGACCGGCGGGTGTCTATAATCTGGCGGACGACGAGCCGTGCCATCAGAACCGGCTGGTCGAATGGGGCTCTGCGATGCTCAGTGCGCCGCTGCCCGCGCTGCAATCGATCGAGGAAGCGGGCCTGTCGCCCGCCGCACGCGCCTTCTACGCCGAGAACCGCCGTGTCGCGAATGGCCGCGCAAAGCGCTTGCTCGGCTGGACACCGCGCTATCCGACGTTTCGCGAGGGACTTGCCGCTCTAACCTGACCCCGTGGATCAGATCAGCACGTCCACCGTGTGGATCAGCACGCCGACGAGGCCGCCGACCAGCGTCCCGTTGATGCGGATATATTGGAGATCGTCGCCGACCGCGCTTTCCAGCCGATCGGTGATCGTCTTGGCATCCCAGCCGCGGATCGTGTCCGACACCAGCTTGAGCGCGGTCTCGCCATAGCTGTCGACCACACCGACCACCGCGCGGCGCGCATAGCGGTTGAGCGTGCGCTTGATGCCGGCATCCTCGCCCAGCATCGCACCGAACTGGGTGACGAGTTCGCCGATCCGCCCCGCCAGCATCGTGTCGGGGTTGCGCGCGGCCTTGAGCAGCGCGGTACGCCCCTGCTCCCACAAACCGTCGAGCCAGCGCTTGACCGCTTTGTTTTCGAGCAGTTCGTCGCGGACCTTCGCGACCTTGGCCTTCACTTCGGGGTCGTGCTGCAGATCGAGCGCCATCTTGGCGAGGCCTTCCTCGACGCGGATACGCAGCGGGTGCGTCTCGTCGACGGCCATTTCGCTGAGCAGCTTGCTCAGCCCGGCGACGATGCGGTTCGAAATGCTTTCGTCGAGTCCGGTGAAGCGCACGATCGCATTCGAATTGTCGTGGACCATCTGATGAATCAGATGTTCGTTGAGTTCGAGTGTCTTCGACCCCCATTTGACCATGGCGTCGAGCAAGGGCTGATGCCGCCCCTCGGCGAGCGCAGCCTGCAGCGCCTGCCCCAGCAGCGGCGCGACGTCGAGTTCGCGCAGCCGGTCGGCGATCGCCGATTTGACCATGCCGCCCAGCCGTTGCTGGTCGAGCGCACCGAGCCCGTCGGCGATGATGCGTGATGCGCCCAGCCGCAGCCGGCCGCCGCCCTCGCCGGGTTCGGACAGGAATTTGCCGACCGCACCCGCGACGTCGACCGTCTGCATCTTGCGCGCAATCAACCGCGGCAACAGAAAGTTGGTGAGCAGAAAGCGTGCGAGCGTGTCACCGATGCGGTTCTTGTTGCGCGGGACGATCGCGGTGTGCGGGATCGGGATGCCCATCGGGTGGCGGAACAGCGCGGTGACCGCGAACCAGTCGGCAAGCCCGCCGACCATCGCCGCCTCGGCAAAGGCGCGGACGAAACCGACCGCGGGGTGAACATCTTGGAAATATCGGGCGCCGAGGAAGACCATCGCCATGACGATGAGCATGCCGGTCGCGACGACGCGAACGTTCAGCCCGCCAGTGGGAACGGCAACGCCCACCCCGGGCGGGTGGGCGCGTCCGGTTTCGACCGGGGTGGAAACTTTATCCGTCATGATCACCAAATGGCGAAGCGCCGCAAAAGTTGCAACCGGCGCGGCGCCCGATCACTCGGCGGGCTGCGGCGCAGGCTCTCCGTGCGGTTTGGTGTCGTCACCCTTCTTGTACGTGAGCAGATTGCTCGAGAAGAAGCGGCCAAGACGCTTTTCGATGCTGTCGGCCAAGCTGAAGCCAGCCGGGACGATCAGCAGCGTCAGCATTGTCGACAGGATCAGGCCGCCGATCACGACCACGCCCATCGGCGCGCGCCATGCCCCGTCGCCCGACAGCGACAAGGCGGTCGGCACCATGCCCGCGACCATCGCGACCGTGGTCATGACGATCGGCTGTGCACGCTTGCGCCCCGCATCGAGCAGCGCATCCATCTTGCTGACCCCATGATCCATCTCCTCGATCGCGAAATCGACAAGCAGGATCGAGTTTTTGGCGACGATACCGAGCAGCATGAGCAGGCCGATATAGACGGGCATCGAAATTTCCATGCCGGTCACCCACAGGCCGAGCAGGCCGCCAAGCGGCGCCAGCAGCAGCGACGACATGTTGACGAGCGGCGACAGGAAACGGCGATAGAGCAGCACCAGCGTCGAGAAGACGAGCAGCAGACCCGAGACCACCGCAATGATGAAGTTCATGATCAATTCGGCCTGCCACTTGGCATCGCCCTGAATGACCTTGCGGATGCCCTGCGGCATGGCCTTGACCGCCGGCAGCGCATCGATCTTCTGCTGCGCTTCGCTGGTCACCAAGCCGGGTGCCAGATCGGCGCCGATCACGATACGCCGCGTCTGGTTGTAACGGCGAAGTTCGGTCGGCCCCGCACCAAAGCCGATCTCTGCCACCGACTTCAGCGGTACCGTGGTTCCGCGCGACGTCGGGACCGGCAGGTTTTCGATCGTGGCAAGGCTACGGCGCGACCCCTCGGACAATAGGACCCGGATCGGGATCTGGCGATCGGACAGCGAGAATTTCGCTGCATTCTGGTCGATATCGCCCAGTGTCGCGATGCGGATCGTCTGGCTGAGAGATGACGTCGTCACACCGAGTTCGGCCGCCAAGTCCATCCGCGGATTGACGATGATTTCAGGACGCGGAATGTCGCCTTCGACCCGCGGCGACCGCAATTCCTTGAGCTTCAACATCTGCGAGACGATCAGGCGCGCATGTTTGTCGAGTGCGACCGGATCGTCGCCGCCGATCACCATCGTGATGTCGCGGCCCGAAAAACCGCCCGACTGGCTCTGGAACGACACGCGGGCGTCGGGGATTGCGGCTAGCTTGGGTTGCAGGCTACGTTCCCATTCGACGCTGGTCATCTCGCGCTTTTTCTTGAGCGTGATGAAGGCGTTGCCGCCGCCGACATTGACGTCGTAAAATGCGGTTTCGACCACCGGACTATTGTCGAGGATCGCACCGATCTGCCGCACGATCTCTTCGCTCTGCGCGAGCGTCGACCCCGGCGGCAGTTCATAGCGAACCTGGCTATAGTCGCTGTTGGTCGTCGGCTGGAACTGCTGCGGCAAATGGGTGAACAGCCAGATGCTCGAAAGGAAGGCTGCGAGGCCGATGCCGACGATCCAGACGCGATGGTCGAACACCCGCGCCCAGGCGCGTAGGACCATGAATTTCGCCCAGTGGGTGTAAGCCCATTGGCGCATCCCCGAAGCATAAGCGAGCGCGGCGAGAAGGATCGCAACGAGGCTGGTCGCGAGGAAAACGCCGATGGCCGACAGCGGCGTCAGCAGCAGGAAATGCAGCGCTGCATTCGGCGCATCCTGTCCCACTGGAACGGGCTGGAAGTAAGAATAAATCGAAAACAGGACGGAGACGCCGGCGAGCACGAGCGGAACGGCGAGATAGATCAGCCGGGTCGGTACATTTTCGTACCGCGCCTTCTTCGCTTGCTGTTTCGTGCTGTCGAGCGTCCATGCGAGCAACTGTTCATAACGGTCGACCCACGGCCCCGACGCATGGTCCTGCTCGCCCTGCGCCGACAGGAAATAGGCGGCGATCATCGGCGTAATCATGCGCGCGACCGCAAGGCTGACGAGCACCGCGAACACGACGGTCATACCGAACTGGATGAAGAACTGACCCGACACACCGGGCATCAGCGCGACCGGCAGGAAGACCGCAACGATCGACATCGTTGTCGCGACGACCGCCAGACCGATTTCGTCGGCGGCATCGATCGACGCCTGATAGGCGGTCTTGCCCATGCGCATATGTCTGACGATATTCTCGATCTCCACGATCGCATCGTCGACCAGCACACCCGCGACCAGGCTGAGCGCGAGCAGCGACAGGCCGTTCAGCGAAAAGCCCATCATGTCCATGAACCAGAAGGTCGGGATCGCCGACAACGGGATCGCCAGCGCGCTGATCAGCGTCGCGCGCCAGTCGCGCAGGAACAGGAACACCACGACGACGGCGAGCACGGCGCCCTCGATCATCGCGGTCATCGAACTGCGATACTGCTCCTTGGTATATTCGGTGCGGGTGAAGAGAATCTTGAAGTCGACCTTCGGGTTGTTCTTCTTGATCTCCGCCAGCTTCTTCATCGTCTCGTCATGGATCGTGACGTCCGATGCGCCCTTTGCCTTTTCGATCGAGAAGCTGAGCACCTGCCGCCCCTTGATCTTTGCAAGGTTGCGCTGTTCGGCATAGCCGTCGGTCACTTTGGCAACATCGGACAGGCGAATGGTACGACCGTTACCGGTCGACAGGCGCGTTTCGCCGAGTGCAAACGCATTGGCAGCGTTGCCGAGCACGCGCACCGCCTGTTCGGAACCGGCGATTTCGGTGCGGCCGCCCGAGGCGTTGACATTGGTCTGGCGCAGCTGCTGGTTCACCTGGCTCGCCGTCAGGCCATAGCTTTGCATGCGTGCGGGATCGAGAATCACGCGAATCTCGCGGTCGACGCCGCCCGAGCGGCTGACCTTGGCCATACCGGGGATCGAGAGCAATTCCTTCGCAACACCGTTGTCGACGAACCACGACAGCTGTTCGAGCGTCATGTCCGACGCTTCGACCGCGAAATAGGTAATCGGACCGCCCGCGATGTCGACGCGCACGACCTGCGGTTCGAGAATGCCATCGGGCAGGTCGCTACGAATCTGCTGAACCGCCTGATTCACGTCGTTGTAGGCGCGGTCAATCGGCGTGCCGATCGCAAACTGCACCATCGTCCGGCTGTTGCCTTCACCGACGAAGGACGACAGTTCGTCGACGCCGCTGACGCCGCGAACCGCCGCTTCGACCCGCTGGGTAACTTGCGTTTCCAGTTCGGACGGCGCGGCGCCCGGCTGGGCCACAATGACCTGCACGGCCGGGAATTCGACGTCCGGATTGTCGTTCACATCCATCCGGTTGAAACTGACAATACCGGCCAGCAACAGCAGGACGAACATGACGACAGGCGGAACCGGATTGCGGATGCACCAGGCGGAGATGTTGCGAAAGCTCATGATTCAAACGCCCTTGTGCACCAAAAGACTGCGCGTCGTGTCCGGGTTACTGCGACGATTTCTGAACGACCGGCTTCACCTTGTCGCCGACGTTGAGGAAGGCGCCCGCAAGCACGACGACACGTTCGTTGCCGGCAAGACCCGATGCGATCGACACCCCGTCGTCGGTGACCGTGCCGATTTTCACGGCGCGGCGCTGGATCTGGTTCTTGCCATCGACGATCAGGACAAAATTGCCTTCGGGGCCGCTCTGGACCGCGCTTTCGGGCAGCATCGGCGCTTCCTCGGTGCCCGACACCAGCCGCGCATCGGCAAAGCCGCCGGGACGGAGCGCCGCGCTATAAGGAACCGCAATACGGACCATACCCTGCCTTGTGTCGGGATTGATGACCGGCGACACCTGCCACACCTGACCCGCGATCTGCAGGTTGCTGCCGACCGGGCTGATCGTTGCGCGGGTACCGACGCGGACGCGCTGCAAATCGGCCTCGGCCATCTGCGCCATCAATTCCATCTCGCCGCCCCGCGCCATGCGGAACAGCACGCCGCTGCCGGCGCCGACGATCTGGCCGGTTTCGACCTGCCGCGTCAGCACGAGGCCCGCGGCGGGCGCGACGATATTGAGCCGGCCGTTGCGCGCCTGCGCCTCGGCATATTGAGCCTGCGCGACGCGGACGCGCGCATTGGCGGCGTCGCGGGTCGCGCGCTTGCGATCCATATCCGCCTTCGAAATGAAGCCGCGCGACACCAGTGCGTCCGCACGCGTCAGCTCGGCCTGCGCAAGATCGGCATCGGCCTGCGCGACGCGGATCGAGGCCGCGAGGCTTGCGGCCTGCTGCGCCTGGACCGCGCGATCGATGATCGCGAGCGGCTGCCCGGCGCCGACCCATTGGCCGGGTTCGACGAGCACGCGCACGACCTGGCCGCCTTCGCCGGCGACACCGACCGGCATTTCACGGCGCGCCGCGATCGTCCCGTTGGTCGAGATCGTTGCCTGGACCGACTGGCGGCCAGGAATGACAACAGTGATGTTGGGGATGCTTGCCGCACCGGGGCCGCTGGCCGCGCCGTCAGCGCCGGCGGCTCCGCTCTTTGCGGCACTGAAAGCATACCATGTCGCGGCCAGCGCGAGGGCAATCAGCACCAAAGCGACGATTAGCCGTGTCCGCTTGCGGCGGCTGTCCGCCTCTTCGTAAAAGCTGTCGGGCGCGCTCGCCAGGCTGTCCATCGAATCCACTTTCCGCTCGTAGTTCACGCAGAATCCCTCCCTGGCTTGCGCGGCTTATGGTGCGGCAGGCACGATGGCACCTGTCCCCTTGACCCCGCACGACAGGATCTAATCCCGTGCGAGGTGTATTACCTAATTAAATCACCACTGGCAAGAGGCGAAACTTTGCCATCCCCCTGCGCGCCGGATCGAGGCCCATAATCGCTTCGTTGCGCGATTTCCAGTGGTTGCGGACACGAAAAAGGGCGGCACGCCCCGCGGGCGGCCACCCTTTTGCCCGGCCGGTCCTCAAGGACCGGCGGCCATTGATCAATCAGCGATCAGCGAACTCGGCCGCGCCGTACCAGATTGACGATACCGAGCAGGATCACCGCGCCGATAAAGGCGGTGAGCAAGGTCATCGGGTCGAACGCGTTGCCGCGCAAATGTCCGCCGCCGAGCACGCCTTGCAGCAGGAAACGACCGAGGATCGATCCGATACAGCCGACGATGATATTCAGGAAGATGCCCTGCTGTGCGTCGGTGCGCATCACGATGCTGGCGAGCCAGCCGATAATGCCGCCCATAATGATAGCAATAATCCAAGTCATAAGATGACCCCCTACGATCGTTGTTGCCGCCTGACATTGCAGGCATCCCGTTGGTAACCCAAATATCTGTTATCGCCTAGCAGAATGGCGGCGAGGCTACATCCTCGCCGCCATTCTGTTCAGCGGACGCTGCCACGTCGTATCAGGTTGATAATGCCCAAGAGCACAACGGCGCCGATGAAGGCCCAGAGGAGCCCGATCGGGCTGAAGGTATCGAGGCTGGCACCCATGCCAAAGAAACTGCCGAGGAAATTGCCCAGAAACGCGCCGACGATGCCGACAACGACATTCAATATGATGCCCTGCTGGGCATCGGTGCGCATGACGATACTCGCCAGCCAGCCGATGATGCCCCCGACGATCAATGTGATGATCAGACCCATGATATTCCCTTCCTGAATCGGCCGGGCAGACGCCGATACCCGGCGAACATAGAAACGTCCGGTCACGCCCGGACATCGTTGGACGATGCCGAAGTAATGCGGAAAGGAAGCGAAAGGTTCCCGGCCCGCCCCGAAGGGCGCGGCCGGGAAAGTGGGATCGGTTCCTGATCGGGAACGTCTCCGGGTCGCAATGTCGGATTAAGCAGCCGGAGTTGACCGGGGTGTGACGAACGTCACATGCGCCGAAATAAATGGGGACGCGCCAGCAGATCGACGGCGGCGCGTGGACGCGATGCGAATGCCGGCTCTGCCGCGCACGCGAAATGGGGGCCGACATCGCTGCCAACCCCCACTATCCGGCTTTGCCCCACGCACTCCGCCTCACTTCATCCCGGTCCGCTTCTCTTGCGATTAGCAGCCCGCAAAACGATGCGTTGCGGCGCACGCCGGAACGATCCGGCGACGGTTTGGTCGGCCCCCTTTCGGGGGCCGGCCGCACCTGGAAAGCCCTTCATCATCTCTTCTTGCGTCTGCCGAAACAGTCGCTGCCCAAGCGATGGACTGCATTTCCTGTACCCGGTCGGGTCCGCATCAACTCGTGGGAATCGCTGCGTTCCGTGATCAGGCTATCGGTAGATTTCCTCGTCAATCCGTCCGTTCTCTTCTGGCTAGTCTTGCAACTACCCTTGATGTCCCGGTGGTCTGTCGTCTCTGTCTTCCGATGATTTGAAGCTGACATGAAGCTTTCGGGTCGCCAACAAAAAAGGCGCGAAAAGCACCCCGGAGCCGACTGCGCTTGTGGATAAGTCCGGCATTAGCAACAAGCGGATTCCTTGCAGCATTTTTGTAACAGCGTTGCAGCATTTTCGGATTCAAAATTCGAACCGACTCGCAAGCAGGGCTGTCCGATCGACGTCGTTTTTTTTTCCACGAGTCGCGACTTGGCACAAAAAAAAAGCGGGACCCGCAGGCCCCGCTTTCTATTCACCATGGTGGGAGGGCAATCAGCCCTTCACGGTGACCTCGACCCGGCGCGCGGCCGAATTGTCCGTGCCGGTCGTCGTCGCGTCGGCGGGCTTTTCGAGCACGACCTTGTCGGCTGCGAAGCCGAGCTTCTCGAGCGCCGCCTTGACACTCTGCGCGCGGTTCTTCGACAATTCGGCATTGGCCGCGGCGTTGCCCGTCGGGTCGTTATAGCCCGAAACCGCCAGGGTCGCAGCCGGATTGCTGTCGAGATAAGCCTTCACCGACGATGCCGCGGTCGACAAATCGTTCGACACGACCGACTTGCCGGTGTCGAAATAGACCGTCAGCATCGGTTTGCCTTCACGGTCCGCTGCGACAACCCCGGCCCCCTCGGGAATGGCGGCCACGGGAGCCGCGGGCGCAACGGTCTCGCTGATCGCTGTGTCATCGGTAGCCGGGGCGACCGCAGCATCCTGTTTCGAACAATAGCGTAGGCCGAAAAACAACAGCGCGGCCAGAACCAGAAGGAGCAGCAGCCAGGGTAGCCAGCCCATACCGCCGCCTTCTTTTTCGCTCTCGCCGCCCGAATAGGCCGTCTGCGGACTTGCCGCCGACGGAGCCGGTGCGGCGGGGGCCGCAGCGAGCGGCGGCGCGGCAGCAGCGGGCGCTGCCGCTGCCGCTGCACCGGCCAATCCTGCCGCGGCCAGCGGGGCCGCCGACGCTGCGCCACCGTCCTTGTCAGAATCGTCGCTGTCGGAATCACCGCCCAAACCGCCAACGGCGGCCAGGCCGGCGGCGGCACCAACGGCTCCTGCGGCGCCGGCTGCACCGCCAAAGAGGGTAAGCAGGCCATAATGCTGCGCGAGGAGATAATAGACGGTGACGCGGTTCTTGGTCCGGTCTTCCTTCATCCGGACGCCCACGTCGGCGATCGCCGCATCGAGCGCCGCATCGTCGTGGGTCAGTCCAAGCTTCTTTTTCAGGAAGTTTTCGCGAACGCGGTCGGTTTCTTTTTTGTCGCTAAAGGAAACGAGTGAGGAATCGCGGTTTCTGAGGGCGATGCCGAGATATGAAACGATCTTGGAAACCACCACTTCATCGGCGTCCGCGACATATTTCCTGACATCCGCCAGCCAATCTTCTGCCATGCGACCATGCTCCTACCCAGACGCAAGGCTTCGCCGTTCGGCGCTCGCACGGGTGGCGAGACTCGCGCCTTAGGGATCGGAACTTATATCATTTTCCGCGAATGCAACATCGAACCCGAAAACGGGGCCATCGCATGGTGCAGCGCGCCGCCTAGCGCTTGCCGAGATCGCCCTGACCCACCGTCCCCGAGGCCATCTCCAGCATCCGGTCGAGGCTCTTGCGCGCAGCGAGGCGGAGCCCTTCTTCCATCTCGATCTGCGGCTTGAGATCGCGCAGCGCGATGTAGAGCTTCTCCATCGTGTTGAGCGCCATATAGGGGCAGATGTTGCAGTTGCAGTTGCCGTCGGCACCGGGCGCACCGATGAAAATCTTTTCGGGCAGCGCGAGTTCCATCTGGTGGATGATGTGCGGCTCGGTCGCGACGATCAGCGTATCGCCCGGAAAGCTCTTCGCGAACTGCAGGATGCCGCTGGTCGATCCGACATAATCGGCATGGTCGACGATATGCGGCGGGCATTCGGGGTGCGCGGCGACGGGTGCGCCCGGATGCTGCGCCTTGAGCTTGATCAGCTCGGTCTCGCTGAACGCCTCGTGGACGATGCACACGCCCGGCCACAGCAGCATCTCGCGCCCGAACTTGCGGTTGAGATAGCCGCCGAGGTGGCGGTCGGGACCGAAAATGATCGGCTGGCTTTCGGGAATCTGGCTGATGATCGTCTCGGCGCTCGACGAGGTGACGATGATATCGCTGAGCGCCTTCACCGCCGCCGAGCAGTTGATATAGGTCAGCGCGATATGGTCGGGATGCTTCTCGCGGAAGCGCTTGAACTGTTCGGGAGGGCAACTGTCCTCGAGACTGCATCCCGCGTCCATGTCGGGCAGGATGACGATCTTTTCGGGGCTGAGGATTTTTGCGGTCTCGGCCATGAACTTGACGCCGCAGAAGGCGATGACATCGGCATCGGTGTCCGCAGCCTTGCGCGACAGTTCGAGCGAATCGCCGACGAAATCGGCGAGATCCTGAATCTCGGGCTTCTGGTAATAATGCACGAGGATGACGGCGTTGCGTTCCTTGCGCAGGCGCTCGATTTCAGCGCGCAGGTCGAGGCCCGAGAGATTCTCGCGGATGGGAGCAGTCATCGCTTTTCCTTATCTGGCTTTTGCCTTGGCGAACCCCCTACACCGCGACCGCTGGCAGGGCAATCAGCCCGCGGGTGCGTCGGCGAAGCGCGCGGTCACCTTCGCATCGATCCCCGCGGCCTTCAGCGGCATCGCAAAGCTTTGCTCGACCGCGGTGCGCGCCGCGCCTTGCGCGAGGCGCATCGGCGTCGCGCCCTTTGCCTGCGCGATCAGTTCCTCCTGCGCGCGCTTGCGGTTCGCGGCGTCGAGCGTGCGCTCGGCATCGGTCAGCGTCAGCAATATCTCGCCGTCGCGATATTCGCTGATCGCATCGATATCGATCTCCGGACCCGCGAGCCGCAGCGGGGGCAACGTCACCGTCAGCGCATTGGTCGCCGCGTCCCAGTCGAGATCGGGCTGCTTGAGCTTGCCAAGGTCGAGTTCGTAGCGGACCGTGCCCGGCATGATCAGCGTCTTCTTCGCGCTCAGCCCCAGTCGGCTTTGCGTCGAGGTCACCACCGCAACATAACGCGCGGTGAAGGGCACCAGCACATTCTGTTCCTGCAAGCCCTGCAGGCTCGCCGCGACGACGGTTTCGGGATCATACCCCTTCTGCCAATCCTGCCACGCAGCGACGGCCCACCAGACGGCGACGAGCATCAGCGCCGCAGCGGCGAGCAGGATGAGGCGGGGCGCAAGGCGAGCGGGAGAGGAGGAGGTCATGGCGTTGTGTAGTCCGAACAATCGGGCGCTGCACGGTCCATTTCATACCGCGCCGTCGCATCGCTAAAACGAAATAGCTGAGTGTAGCTGCACGTGGGATCGCGCCAATCGGTCAGATCGCTGCGCTTCAGCTTTTTGCCGCTATTATCATCGCTCCGGCGCGATGTCCGCGGAAAGGCTGTCGCGACGCTGCGATAGGTCAGCGACGGAAACTCGCCCTTATCGTCGGGGGATGCAATGAGGCTCGCCTTGAAACTATATTCGTCGTGACAGGCCTCCAGCCGATCCTTCACATCCTGCTCCGAAAAACAGGCGCGGATCATCAACGAGCTGTCCCAGGCGACATCGAGGACCGAGTCGCCCAGACCCACACCGTGCAGCCCCATGTCGAAACGCAGCAGATGCAGTCGCCCACCCGAGCCGCCGCCGCCCGAATACATCGCGCGTTCTTCGCCGATAACACCGACAAGAAACTCCGCGCCTTCGCGCTGCTCCCCTTCCTCCACGAGCACGGGGATCAGATGGGGCCACAGGCTCAGCCTTTGCGGTTCGCCCGACAATGCCGGCAGCGTCAGCGACGTCTTTTCCGCATCGCCCGAGCCCGGGAAAGAGATGGTCAGATCGGTCGGCACGCCGGTGGAGTCTGACCCGCCGGACAGTTCGAAGCAGATTTTTTCGCCGGGCAGGCAATATTGGCCGCCCTCTTTCGCAACGAGGTCGAGGATGAGCGGGTTGGGGGCCGCGGGAGTGTCTGCAGCAGCCGGCAGTGCGGCGGCAAGCATCATGGCCAGGATCATTCAGGCGAGTTCCCATTCGTCGTCATCGTTGCGCACAACGCCGCGCGCCCGAAGGTCGAGCAGATGCGCGAGCACCGAGCGGCCGGCGGCGCCGGTCAGCCTGGGGTCTAGTCCCTTGTACATATGCGACACCATGACGGAGATCACAGCCGTCCCCTTTTCGAGTTCGCGCAAAATCTGCCGCTCGCGCTGCTTGCGGTGACCCAGCATGCCGCGCACCAACTGCCGCGGCTTGCTCACCGCAGGACCGTGGGCGGGATAATAGACACGATCTTCGCGCTCATAGAGCTTCGAGAGGCTGGCCATATAGGCGGCCATGTCACCATCGGGCGGACTGACGACGCTGGTCGACCACGCCATGACATGATCGCCGGTAAACAGCGCTCCGCTCTCGACAAGGCCGAAGCAGAGATGGTTCGAAGTGTGGCCGGGGGTCGCCACGGCTTCCAGAGTCCAGCCGTCGCCCGAAAGTCGTTCGCCGTCGGCGAGCACGCGGTCGGGGGCATAATCGGGATCGAAGGCTGAATCGGCGCGCGGGCCGTCGTCGGACAATGCAAGCGGCGCGCAGCCGATGATCGGCGCGCCGGTCGCTTCTTTCAGCGGTGCGGCGGCGGGCGAATGATCGCGATGGGTGTGGGTGCAGAGGATCGCGGCGATGCGCTGCCCCGCGGTCGCGCGCAGGATCGCGTCGACATGGCCGACGCCGTTGATGTCGGCAGGGTCGCCGATGCTCAGCCCCGATCCGGTCGGGCCGGGATCGATCACAGCGACGTCGCTTCCTGCACCGACGATCCACGTCTGGGTGCCGGTGAAAGTATAGGGCGACGGGTTGGGCGCGAGCACGCGGCGCACCAGCGGCTCATGCTGCTCGCACTCGCCGGCGCGGATGGTGTCGGGCCAAGGCTTGTCTTCGCTCATGCCCACCATGTGGCATCGCAGGGCGCGAAGGAAAAGGGCAAGGCACGAAAAAGGAGGCGGCATGGGCCGCCCCCTTCCCCGCCCCTGCCGCCGGCTCCACCGGGGAGCGAAAGCCGGCGTCGAAGCTATTCGGGCCTAGTTGCCCGATTTCTCGATATCCGCGATCGCCCTTTCCAGATCGGCAGCGACCTTGGCGCGCATGTCGTCGGACAGGCCGCGCGCGCGTTCGCCTTCGACAAAGGCTTCGCGCGCCTTCCTCAGCGCCGACAGGCGCGCCGCCTTGCCGTCGGCCGTGTCGTTGCACACGAACATTTGGACGCTGCTCTGCTTGTTGCCGGTGCGTTCGTCGCGATTGACGATCGGTGCGGCCTGCTTTCCGTCGCCACATTTGCCAATCGTTATCGCCCTTTTGTCCACCGACCACGCGCCGCGCGGCATCGGGGGAATGGGCGGCATCGGAGGCATCGGGGGTATCGGCGCCATGACGGTACGGATGCGTTCCTTGCGCTTGGATTCCAGCCGGTCGGCGATCGCTTCGGCGCGCTTGCCGTTGACGCCCTGTTCCTTGAGCGTCGCGATGACATCGTCGCGCGACAAGCCGCCCGGGGAGCGGATTTCGATGCGGCGCATCTTGTCCTTGCCGTCGACGGGAGCGAACATCGCCGCAGGCGCCTTGTCGTCACCTTCGCCGTCGCGGCGGATCACGATGCGATGCACTTCGCGCTTCTTCTTGCCGTCATCGGTCGACGCATCGTCGCTATGTTCGGTGAACACCATCACCCCCGGCGCGTCGGGCGGCAGCGGCGCCTCCGGCGGCAACGGCGCTTCGGGAGGCGCGGGCGGCTCGGCGATATCCGCGGCCTGCGCCTTCGCCATTACGATTCCCGCCGGAACCAGCGTCGCGGTCGTCGCGAGCACCGCCAGCGTCGCGCCGCCGACGAGCAGCCGGCCGACAAGGCTCCGCTTTTTTGAGATATCCTGCTGCATCAACATCGTCAGCCTCTCCTGCAAATTGTCGTGGACCGCCATCGGCGCGGCGAGCGACAACCGCGGGCCAACCGCCGCCTTGACGATCGCGGTCGCATAACGTGCGGTCCGTTCGCTGCGCTCTTCGTGGCCGGTCATCGTCAGCACACGGGCGTCGCACGCGGCTTCCTGATCGAAGCGGAACGCGCGAATCGCGCGCCAGGCAAAGGGATTGAACCATTGGGCGGCGAGCATCAGCAGCGCTGCGCTGTTCGCCCACAAATCGCCATGCCGATGGTGCGCCAGCTCGTGATCGATCGCCAGCGCGCGCTCTTCGGCGACATAGCGGGCGAAGAAATCGTGCGGCACGGCGACATAGCGCTGCCACAGGCCAAAGGCGACCGGACCATCGACCGCGTCTGACATCACCAGCCGGATCGTGCCGATCGGTTCCAGTTCGACCGCCTCGCCGAGCACGTCGCGGCGAAAGCGGCGATGCGACACCATGGCGGTCGCAAGCACCACAATCACGCCCGCCGCCCACAGCGCAAAGAAGGACGGAATCAGCTCTGCGAACGACCAGAGCGGTTCGGCGACCGGCGCGGGCGCGGCAACGGGCAAGCCGGCGGGCACCATCACTGCCATTTCCGCCGCGGGTTCGGGCATAACAACGACCGGATCGGCGAAGGGCAAGGGCGGCAGCATGAGCCGCAGTGCAGGCACCGCCCACAGCGCATAGGTCAGCCGCGGACCGAAATGCCGCGCAAAGGGCTTGCGCACGATCAGGACCAGCAGGACGAGGACGGCGGTGGTGACCAGCGTATCGGTCCACGCCTGAAGGAGCATCGCGGCGCTCATGACTTGAGCCTCTTCAGCAAGGCCTCGATCTCGGCGATGTCGGTGTCGGTCAGCGCCTCGCGGTCGGCGAGATGCGCGATCAGCGGGCTGACGCGGCCGCCGAACAGGCGGTCGACGAAACGCTGCGATTCCTCGCCGACAGCCTCGGCACGCTCGATTGCCGGGCTATAGAGATAGCGCCGGCCGTCGGCCTCCGCCGTGACCGCGCCCTTCTGGACCAGTCGGGCGAGCAAGGTCTTCACCGTCGCCTGCGTCCAGCCGTTGATCTTGCCGATGCGCGAGGTCAGGTCGGCGGCGGTTTGCGGGGCATCGTCCCACAGCGCCGACAGCACCTGCATCTCCGACTCGCTTGCTCGTTCTGCCATGCGAACCCCTCCCATTGGCATCGCCATTTGCGACACGACTACAGATGTAGTCAATGGGCTGAACGCTTCCTGAACGAAGCTGAACGGCGATCCATCCGTCATCCCGGCGCAGGCCGGGAACTCGCCGGTGCATCATACCCAAGGTCGAGATCCCGGCCTTCGCCGGGACGATGTCAGGGCGGATCTGTCGGAATATTTGACACACTCTGTTCTTGGTAAGGAATTGATAACCAGTGCCTCGCGCCGGAATCCGCGCGGGCCGCAAACTGGCACGGCAATTGTATGGTATCAGATGTTCCCGAGTGTTCCGCTCAAATGGAGCGGTGGGGGGCATCAGTCTGGTCCCTGATGTCCCCTGCCCCCACCCGGGAAAACCCCACTTGCCCCCGATGCAGACGGGGGGCGGAGCGGCCGAAAGGCCCCGCCCCCCGGAAGCTTTTCCCCTCGAAAGTTCAGTTGGTCGCCACGAGGCGATGAATGGCCGCCTTGATCAGGCTCGGCGCGTCGAACGCAGAGAGACGCCCGTCGTTCATGAAGGCCCCGTCGAGCAGAAGCGCGATCTGCATGGCCACACGGTCGGCCGGGCCCACTCCCGCTTCGGCACAGGTCTCCTCCAGCCGCCGGACCATCTCGGCCTTGTGTCGCCGCGCGATCGCGCGGGCGGGGTGACCCGCGTCGGCGAATTCCGCCGCAACATTCAGTTGCGGGCAGCCTCGATAGGCGTCGCGCTGAACGCGGCTGCCGATCCAGTCGCTCAGCGCATCGAGCTTGGCGATCGGCGTCTTTGCGGTCCCGATCGCGGCGTCCCACTGCTGCCAGAATTCGGTGTCCTCCTTCTCCAGAAACGCTTCGATCAGCGCATCCTTGGTCGGGAAGTGGCGATAGATGGTGGTCTTCGCGATCCCCGACGTCTCGACGATCTCCTCCATTCCGACCGCTCGCACGCCCTTTTTGTAGAACAGCGCCGACGCGACATTCAGCGCCTGCATGCGCGCACGCTGCGAACGGGTGGCGGGCTCGTCGGATGCAGGTGTCGCGTCGCTCATCTGACCATATTGACAACGATACCGATCGGTGTCACTCGATAAAACGATACCGATCGGTAGCGGAGGTGAAAATGACGATTCATACTGTAGTTGTGCTGGGCGCCAGCGGTCATACGGGCCGGTTCGTCATCGACACCTTGCGCCGCGAAGGCATCACCGCGATCCCCGCGACCCGCTCGGGCCGGTTCACGGCGATCGACGGCAGCGAAGAGGATTGCCGTATCCTCGACTTTTCGCGGCCCGACGAACTCGACCGCACGCTGGCGGGGGCGAATGCGGTCATCAACTGCGCGGGCCCCTTTTTCGATACCGCCTTGCCCGCCGCCGAAGCCGCACTGCGCGCCGGCATCCCCTATCTCGACGTCGCCGCCGAACAGACGACGACCTTGAAGCTGTTCGAGGCGCTCGACGAAAAGGCAAAAAACGCCGGGATCACGATCATACCCGCGATGGCCTTTTACGGCGGCCTTGCCGACCTGCTTGTTTCGGCGCTCGCACCCGATGGTACCCACGTCGATTCGATCGAGATCGCGGTCGGCCTCGACAGTTGGCAGCCGACGGCCGGCACACGGCTGACCGGCGAGAAGAACATCTATCCGCGCGTGATTGTACGGGACGGCGCACTTGCCCCGATCCCCGATCCCGTGCCCGGCGGACAATGGACATTCCCCGCCCCGCTCGGCGAACAGCCCGTCACCTGCGTCGCGCTCAGCGAAATCATCCTGATATCGCGGCATATCCATGCTGCCTCGATCACCAGCTTCATGAACCTCAAGCCGCTCGCCGATATCCACGACAGCGACACACCGCCGCCGCAGCCAAGCGATGAAAGTGGAAGGTCGGCCCAGAAATTCGCTATCGAGGTGTGCGTCACGACGCAGGGGCGGACACGACACGCAACGGCGACCGGCGTCGATATCTATGCCATCTCGGCGCCGCTCATCGTCAAAGCCTGCCGCGCCCTGCTCGATGGCCGCCAAAAACCCGGCGTACGCGCGCCGGGAGAGTTGTTCGAGGCCCGATCGTTCCTCACCGGCCTGTCGCCCCACATTGCGGTCGAATACCGCTGAACCCCGCGACGCAAAAAGCCCGCAGGCGCCAAAGCGCCGGCGGGCTTTTTGTTATCCGATGGGACGCGCGTTATTCGGCGCGCGCCGGAATTCCGGTCATCAGCGTGTGAAGCTCGCCCGCTTCCCACATTTCCATCATGATGTCCGAGCCGCCGACAAATTCGCCCTTCACATAAAGCTGGGGGATCGTCGGCCAGTCGGAAAATTCCTTGATGCCCTGGCGCACTTCCATGTCCTGCAGCACGTCAACGGTATCATATTCGACGCCGAGGCGGTCGAGCATCGCGATCGCGCGCGAGGAAAAGCCGCACTGCGGGAACAGCGGCGTCCCCTTCATGAACAGCAGCACGGGATTGTCGGCAACCAGCTTGGCGATGCGGTCGTGGGTGGTGGGATCGGTCATTTTATGTCTCCGGGCAAGCGCGCTGTCGCGCCGCAAAATAGTCCATGCCCCTATGAAGGAACGGCAGTCGTCAATTGCAAGGCATGAAGTTCGCCGCCCATGCGTCCGCCGAGCGCCGCATAGACCGCCTTGTGCTGGGCAACGCGGGTCATGCCGTCGAAGGCGGCGCTGACGACATGCGCCGCATAATGGTCGTTATCGCCGGCAAGGTCGGTGATCGCGACCTCGGCGTCGGGAAACGCCGCGACGATCATCGCCCGCAAATCATCTTCGCGCATACCCATGGTTTCAGCCCTGCTTGTCCATGAACTGGCGCCGCGCCTCGACCGCCTTGTCGTTCAGCGCCGCGCGAATTTCGGCGTCGCTGATCTCGACCTGCGCCGCGGTCAGGTCGCCCGCGAGCTTGCGGATGACGTCCTCGTCGCCCGCTTCCTCGAAATCGGCCTGGACGACGGCCTTGGCATAGGCGTCTGTTTCCTCGGGGGTCAGGCCCATGCGTTCGGCGGCCCATTCGCCGACCAGCCGGTTACGCCGTGCGGTGATCCGGAATTGCACCTCTTGGTCGCGTGCAAATTCTGCCTCGAAGGCGCGTTCACGATCGTCGAATCCGCTCATTTTGTCCTCGCTGAATGGAATGTCCCCCTGCAGATAGGTCGCCCACCCCGGCGGCGCAAGCGACCTGTGCGGCAGATCACTTCCCTTTCTGTTACGAAGGGTTTAGGGTCCGGATCAAGGGAATGGGTCGCACCGCAGCAATAAAGTTACCGCCTTGCCGGCTTTGCGTCGGCATGGCGTCGCTACGTCTGTGATTGGGGGAATTGGTAATGACGGCTCGACGTCCGCATTTTCTGTCGGCTCTGGCCGCGCTTGCCCTGGCAGCGCCGGGGGCTGCGCAGGCACAGGGCACCGACCCCACGCTCCGCGACAGTTTTTCGATCGGCGATCAAGGCGGATCGCTGTGCGAGGTGCAGGCAACGGTCCGCGACAGCGTGATCAAGGGCATGTTCGATCGCGCGTGGACGATCATCTGCCGCGATGCGAGCCAGCCGGTGGGCTATGTTCGCGAACTCCGCGCCGGTTCGGCCGAGGCGCTCGCCCGGATCGAGAAGGGCCGCGCCGGCACGATCGCCTGCACCGCCGATGGCGCCTGCACGGTGAAGGGCAGCGACATCGCCTGGCAGACGCGGATCGAGACCTCCGGCAATGTCGCCTATAGCGTCGAGGGTTTCGCGGCCTATGGCGACGCACTGAACCTCGCACTCGAATCGGTACGCCAGCACAGGGTCGTCCCGGGCGTGATCAAGGTCGCGACGACCTCGGTCGGCGGCAACGACGGTTTTGCCCGCACGCTCGCCGGGACGATCGATCTCGACAAGGCGCTGGCCGAAGGATACCGGCGCAACCACAGCGGCGACTATGCCGAGGCCGCCGAATTTTTCGAGGCGCTGTCGCGCCGCGCGCTCGATGAGCAGGCGGCGGCGGATATCGACCCCACCGAATTCACGCTGAACCGCGCGCTGCAACGGTCCAATCTGGGCGAATTTGCCGAGGCCGCGCGGCTGTTCGCCGAAGTCGACGCGACCCCGACGCGCGATCCCGTCCAGCTTCGCCTGCGCCGCAATTTCCGCGCGATCAATGCGCTGAACCAGCGCGACTATGACGGTGCGGCAAGCCTGTTGCAGATGTTGATCCCGCCGCTGACCAGCGGGGTGACGGTGACGGACGGCGCGGTCACGCTGACGCCAGAGATCGTTGCCGGGATCAACACCGGCGACAATGCCCGCGCCGTACGCCAGACCAGCGATCGCGAGCGGCTGACCCCGCTCGAACGCGCACAGATCATCGATGCGCAGGCGACCCATCTGCTCGGCACCATCGAACGGCTGCGCGGCAACGCCAAAGCGGCAAAGGCGGCGCAGCTCAAGGGACTCAATGACGCGCTTGCAGTCCGCGAAGGCCGCGTCACTTCGATCATCCGCCTGCGCTCGCAGATGCTCGGCGAACTCGCGCTCGCCGAAGAGGCGCTGGGCGACACTGGCGCCGCCGACGCACGCTTCGTCGAATCGGTAAATGCGCTGGCGATCGAATATCCCGAAACCAACGCACTCGCATCGGCGCGGGCGCGCTACGCCGCCTTCCTGACCCGTCACGGGCAGGACGACAAGGCCATGGGCATCTATCGCGAAGTCGTGACCGCGCTCGCAAGTTCGCAGCGTTCGACCACCGGCATGGCCAATATGATGGGCCCCTATTACCGCCTTCTCGCAAGCCGCGCCGCGACCGACCCCGCGGCAATCGGCGATTTCTTCGTCGCCAGCCAGCTTCAGGTCCGCCCCGGCGTCGCCGATACGCAGGCGGTGCTCGCACGCGAATTGTCGGGCGGCAGCGGCGATGGCGCGCGCCTGTTCCGTCAGGCCACGACGCTGAACCGCGACATCGAACGCGCGCGGATCGAGGATGCACGCCTTGCCCAGCTGCCGGTTTCGCCCGAAACCAGCGCGCTGCGCGCCGACATCAAGACCCAGCTCGACAATCTCGCTTTCCAGCAGTCGGAAACGGTCGTCGCGCTGTCGGCCTTCCCGCAATATCGCGTCGTCGCATCGGGCAAACTCGACCTTGCCGAATTGCAGAAAGTGCTGCGCCCCGACGAAGCCTATCTGAAGATGCTGGTCGTCGGCGACTCCGTCTATGCGATGCTGATCGAACAGGGTGGCGCACAGCTCTGGCGTTCGGAGATCAGCGCATCGGCCCTCGATACCGAGGTCGATGCGATCCGCTCGACGATCTCGATCGTCGAGAACGGCCGCCGCGTCACTTACCCGTTCGACGCCGCGACGGCGTACAAGCTTTATGGCCAGTTGTTCGGCCCGGTCGCGGCGCGTCTGCCCACGATCGCCCATCTGATCTTCGAGCCCGACGGCGCCATGTTGCGGCTGCCGATCAACCTTCTTGTCACATCCGACACCGGCCTCGCGGCTTATGAACAGCGGCTGCTCGATCCCGATGCCGATCCCTTCGACATGCGCCAGATCGCATGGCTCGGCCGGACGTCGCGGCCGAGCACGGCGGTCTCGACACTCGGCTTCCGCAACGCGCGGCAGGCCGCGCCCTCGAAAGCCACCCATCAATATTTCGGGCTGGGCGAGAATCTGCCCGTCAACGGCCGGCTGCCCTCGCTCGGCACCCGCGGCGCGGTGGGCGGCAGCGTCGATGGCGATTGCCTGTGGGACGTGTCGCAATGGGGGCGCCCGATTTCGGCCGATGAACTGGTGACCGCGCGCAACGCGATGGGCAGCGAGGCCGGAACCTTGCTGACCGGCGGCGCCTTCACCGACACAGCGGTGAAAAATCGCGCCGACCTCGGCGACTATCGCATCATCCATTTCGCCACCCATGGCCTGGTAACCGCGCCGCGCGCCGCCTGCCCCGCGCGCCCGGCGCTCGTCACCTCGTTCGGCGGCGGCGATTCGGACGGCCTGCTGACCTTTCAGGAAATTTTCGACCTCAAGATCGATGCCGATCTCGTCATCCTGTCGGCGTGCGACACCGCGGGGGCGGCATCGGTCGCGGCAACGCGCGAAGCGGGTCTGTCGGGCGGCGGCAATGCGCTCGACGGGCTGGTGCGCAGCTTCATCGGTGCCGGCGGACGTTCGGTGATCGCCAGTCACTGGCCCGCCCCCGACGATTTCGACGCGACAAAACGCCTGATCGGCGGACTGTTTACCGCCGCCCCGGGCGCCAGCGTCGCCGATGCCCTGTGGGGAACGCAGACGCGGCTGATGGACGACAAGCAAACGTCGCATCCTTATTATTGGGCCGGTTTCGCAATCATCGGCGATGGCGGTCAGGCGCTGCTCCACGGCAACAATGCGGCCACCGCCGTCGCGCCCGCCGGGGAGGCCGCCGGCCGCGCCGCCCGCTAGATCGATGACCGCACCCGAAGCCATAATTCCCGCGGCGGACACGACCGCGCCGGACGGCCAGCGAGCCGCCGTCCCGCTGCGCAAGCGGGTGCGCCGGCTGGTCATGCAGCTCGGCCCGTCGCGGATGGCGGCGACGATCGTCTTTCTGCTCGTTGCGATGCTGATCGCGCGATTCAGCTGGCAGATGCCGCTCGTCGATGCCGCCGAACGCGCGCTCTACGATGCGCGCGCGACGCTGATGGCGCCGCATGTCGAACAGGATAAACGCATCGTCCTCGTCACCTATAATGACGAAACCCTGTTCAACACCGGCATCCGCTCGCCGCTCGACCGCACGCTGCTCGCCAATGCGCTCGGCAACCTCGACCAGATGGGCGCAAAGGCGATCGGGATCGATATCGCCTTCGACTCCCCCCGCCCCGACGATGATGTGCTGAAGGCGCAGCTGCGCGCGATGAAGACACCGACTTGGCTCGCCTATGCCGAACAGGCGAGCAACCCGAACACGATCTTTTACGAGCAGCAGAAATATCTCGCATCCTACATCGCCGACGTCCGGACCGGCAAGACAAGGCCGACGAGCGTGTTGTTCCGCACCGACGACGACGGCGTGATCCGCAACTGGCCCGATCGGCCGAAGGGGCTTCCGCCGCTGATGGCCAACGCGTTGGCCCCGGTCGATCCAGCCCATGCGGGTTATCGCGGCAATATCCGTTTTCTCGTTCCCGCACGCGCCGCCAAAGGGCAGGAAGAGCCGGTCTTTGCCAACATCCCGATCGATGCGTTTGCGCTGCCGATGGACGCCGACATGCGCGCGGGTTTTTCGGAGCTGGTCAAGGGACGTTATGTCCTGATCGGCGGCGATATCATCGACAACGACCAATTCGACACGCCCCTGAGCAGCTTTCCCGATGCGATCACCGGTCAGCATGAAACGATGATCGGGCTGGAAGTCCACGCGCATATGCTGGCGCAACAGCTCGACAACGCCTGGTCGAAGCCGATCCCCGGCGCGGCCTTGTGGCTGCTCGCGATCCTGATTGTGCTCGCGGGCGGACTCACCAGCCTGATCGATCTGCGCGCACGATGGGTGGCGCTGGCGTTCCTCGCGCAAATGGCCTTCTTCATCGCCTTTCCCTTCTGGCTGCAAGGCCGCGGCATCGACACGACGACGCTTCCCACCTTCGGCTGGGCGATCGGCTGGCTGTTCGGTTATGCCGCCGTCGGCACGGCGGCGCGCACTATAGGATCGCGCCAGCGCGCCTTTGCGCAATCGGCGCTGGGCAAATATCTGCCCGCCGACGTCGCGGCGCAGATCATGCGCGACCCCGACCAGCTTTCGCTGCATGGCGAACGGCGCAATATCTTTTGCATATTCACCGACCTCGAAGGCTTCACCAAGCTGAGCCATGCGACGACGCCGGAAACCGTTGCACGCCTGCTCAACGCCTATCTCGACCGGCTTTCCGACATCGTGCTCGACCATGGCGGAACGATCGATAAATTCGTCGGCGACGCCGTCGTCGCCTTCTGGGGCGCGCCACTGAGCCGCCCCGACGACGGGCCGCAGGCGGCGGCGGCGGCGCTCGCGATGTATGAAGCGGGCGAGAAGTTCCGCATCGACCTGGCCGAAGGCGTCCCGCCGCTCGGCATGACGCGCGTCGGCCTGCACGTCGGCGACGCGATCGTCGGCAATTTCGGCGGCGAAGGCCGCATCCAATATACCGCGCTCGGCGACAGCATGAACACCGCCTCGCGGCTGGAAGCGGCGAACAAGAGCCTGAAGACCGGCGTCCTGATCTCGGCCGAGGCCGCGGCGCGATCGGGCCGCGACGACCTGGTGCCGATGGGCCGGGTGACGCTGCGCGGACGCGCGCAGCCGGTTGATGTTTTCACCCCGCGCTCCGACCTCGATCCCGAACAACGCGAGCGCATCGCGATGCTTGTCGCGGCGCACGGAGCGGGCGATAAAAATGCCTATGTGACCTGCACCACAGCACTGACGAATGAATTCGGTCAGGATGCAGCCATAATGTTTCTGATAGAACGTCTCAACGAGACGAAAATGGGAGAAAGCTATGTCCTTTCCTGACTTCCGGATGCGACGCCTCGGCCTGACCGCCGCCGCCGCTATCATGGCGGTTGCCGTCGCCGGCACCGCCGCCGCGCAATCGATGATCGTCCGCTCGACCGGACCGTCCGCCAGCAAATATCCAACGGGTGCAAAGCTGAAGTCCGCCGACAAGATCACCCTCGTCGCGGGCGACAAGGTCGTGCTGATGCAGGCAGGCAAGACGCGCACCCTGTCCGGCCCCGGCACCTTTGGCGCCAGCGGTACCGTGCAGGCGAGCCAGTCGCTCAGCGGCAACGTATCCCGCATGCTCGCCAAAGGGCCGACGATGCGGTCGCGCGGCGGATTTTCGCGCGGCGGCCCGAACGACCCGACCCCGGCCGAAGCCCGGGCGCCCAATTTGTGGCTGCTCGACTATCGCGAAGCCGGCACCTTTTGCGTCGTCGATCCGGCCACGCTGATGCTGTGGCGGCCGAATATGGAAGGCGACACCGCGCTGGAAATCCAGGGTGCCGGCAAGAAGGCGACCGTCGCACTGGTCGACGGCGCAAATTTCCGCAAATGGCCGACCGACACGCTGCCCGTGCAATATGGCGTCGATTACCGCCTGTCGGGCGGCGGCCTTGCCGCGCCGGTGACGGTGCGCTTCACAGCGCTGGAAAATGCGCCCGACACGGTCGAAGGATCGATCGAGATGCTGATGGCCAAGGGTTGCTCGCCGCAGCTCAACCGGTTGGTCGATACGATGTCGGAAGCCGAAGCAGGGTAAGGTTGAGGGACCTGGCGGCATTGAACCCGCCCGATCCATCTGATATTCATCAGAGAAAATTCGCCGACGACGCGGCGGAACCTTTCCTTGGGTCGAATTTGCCTGCCGGTATCGGCAGAGCCAGTGAAATTGGCCCACCGCGATCATCGCGGCGGCGCCTGTACGCAAGGGGTGGTGATGAGCGTTTCGGGGGTTTTTGGGAATATGGCGATCGCACGGCCGGAACGCGCCGCGATCCGCAGGGCGCTGGCTTGTTGGGCGGGCGTGATGGCCGCCGCCTTGCCCGCGGCCGCACTGGCGCAGGCAACGCCGATCGTCCC
Organism: Sphingopyxis sp. GW821-FHT10B01; assembly: GCF_059415685.1. Classification (NCBI taxonomy): domain Bacteria; kingdom Pseudomonadati; phylum Pseudomonadota; class Alphaproteobacteria; order Sphingomonadales; family Sphingopyxidaceae; genus Sphingopyxis; species Sphingopyxis sp. GW821-FHT10B01. The sequence continues at coordinate 454,195 of NZ_JBWKNS010000003.1, forward strand.
GACGCGTGAAGAAATCCAGCCACCGACGCTGCAGCCCACTGTGCAACCGAATGAGCGGGTCGTCGCCGTCGACGACGGGATCGAACATGCGCCCTGCCCGCTCGCCAATCCTGAATTCGCCAACGTCCGCTTCACCCTGCGCGGGGTCGAGTTTTCGAGCGTCGAGGGCATCGACAGCGCGATGCTCGCGCCGAGCTGGACCGACCGCGTCGGCCAGGAACTGCCGATCTCGGTGGTCTGCGACATTCGCGACCGCGCCGCGACGATGCTGCGGGCGAAAGGCTATCTGGCGGCGGTCCGCGTACCGCCGCAGACGATCGGCGACGGCGTCGTGCGGCTCGACATCCTCGCGGCACGGATGGCGCGGATCGAGGTGCGCGGCGATGCCGGCGCCAACGAACCATTGTTGCAACGCTATCTGTCGCGGCTCGACGACCAGCCGGTGTTCAACATTGTCGAGGCCGAACGCTATTTGCTGCTCGCGCGCGACATTCCGGGAATGGACGCACGCCTGACGTTGCGCCCCGGCGGCGCGCCCGGCGAAGTCGTCGGCGAAGTAACCGTCGCCCGCACCCCGGCGATGTTCGATTTCAACGCCCAGAATTTCGGTTCGCGCGACGTTGGCCGCTGGGGCGGCATTGCCCGCGCGCGCCTTGCCGGCCTGACCGGCATGGGCGACCTCACAACGGTCAGCTTCTATTCGACCCCCGATTTCGACGAGCAAAAGGTCGTTCAGCTCGCGCATGAATTCCGCGTCGGCGGCGAAGGGCTACGCTTCGGCGCCAGCTACACCTATGCCTGGACGCGTCCGGATATCACCGGCCTTCCGATCAAGTCGGATACCCAGATCGTCAGCCTGTTCACGGCCTATCCGCTCGTGCTGACACAAGCGCAGCGCGTCACCATCGGCGGCGGGCTGGATTTCATCGATCAGGATATCAGCCTGACCGGCATCCCGATCAACAAGGACCGGTTGCGCGTCTTTAACGTGCACGCCGACGCGAGCTGGGTCGACCCCGCGTCGATCGCCGGGCGCGGTGGCTATAGCCCCAGCGAACCGCGCTGGTCGCTCGCCACCTCGTTCGAGGCGCGAAAGGGCGTCGATTTCCTTGGCGCCAGCGACGATTGTGGTCCCCGCGGCGCGGCCTGCTTCCTGCCGGGTGCGGTGCCGCTGACCCGTATCGAGGGCAAACCCGACGCATTCCTCGTTCGCGCCAATGCGCTTGCCGAATGGCGGCCGCACAAGCTGTTCACGCTATCGGCAGCGCCGCGCGCGCAGTGGGCGAGCGATCCATTGCTGGCATATGAAGAATTTTCAGGCGGCAATTTCACCGTCGGACGCGGCTTCGACCCGGGCACGGTGATCGGCGACAGCGGTATCGCCGTGGCATTGGAAGCGCGTTACGGCTCGTTCGTTCCCGCCAACATCAAAAGCTTCGCCTTTCAGCCCTTCGCCTTTTTCGATGCGGCCTGGGTGTGGAACAAGGACAACGCATTCAATGGCTTCAACCCGCAGAAGCTCTATTCGGCGGGGGGCGGCCTGCGCGTCGCCTATGGCGACCTCGCGCGGCTCGACATGACGCTGGCGGTGCCGCTCAACCGGGGCGGTTTCCTGACCGAAAAACCCGATCCGCGGCTGCTGGTGTCGCTGACCACCCAATTCGGCGTGAGGGCGCGCTGACCATGACCTTTGCATCAAGGACAACCGACATGCGTGCCAATGTCCCCCTCTCGCCGATCCACAACGGCAAGCGGCGCCTGCTCGCGAGTTGCGCGATCACCGCCGGAATGGCTGCGCTCGCCTATGGCGGCCCGGCACTGGCGCAGGTGGCCGGCACGGGGCAGGCCGTCACCGGCCCGGGACTGAGCATTCCGACAATTTCTCCCCCGGGCCCGGGCGCGACGAACGTCGATACGACGGGTGCGCAGACCATCATCGACTGGACCCCGACCGATGGGTTGCCGACCGGCGGTGCGATCGATTTTCTACCTGCGGGCAACACGCTCAATTTCAGCGGCTTCGGCGACTACACCGTCCTCAACCGCTTCGTCGACGGCAGCGGCGGATCGCTGAGCCGCCAGATCGCGCTCAATGGCACGGTCAACAGTACCAATACCGCGACGTCGGGCCAGCGCGGCGGCAATATCTGGTTCTATAACGCCGGCGGCATCCTGATCGGTGCGACGGGCGTCATCAACGTCGGCAGCCTCGTTCTGACGAGCAATGACATCATCACCACCGGCGGGCTGTTCGGCTCCGGGGGAGAGATCCGCTTTAACGGGACGGCGGGCAGCACCTCGGCGATTACCGTCAACGGCGCGATCAACGCGAACAAGGTTGGCAGTCCGGGCAGCAGCTATGTCGCGCTGGTCGCGCCGCGCGTCGTGCAGGCCGGTGCCGTCCGGGTCGACGGTTCGGCAGCCTATGTCGCGGCCGAAGTCGCCGACATCCGGATCAACAGCGGTCTTTTCGACATCACCGTCACCCGCGGCGTGGAAGGCGGCAATGCGATCACACACACCGGCACGACCACCGGCCCGGCACATCTCGACAGCAACGGCAATCAGAGCCGCATCTATATGGTCGCCATTCCCAAAAATGACGCCGTGACGATGCTGGTGTCGGGCGCGATCGGCTATGACGATGCGCTGTCGGCGCAGGTCGATCCCGATGGCGCCGTGCGCCTGTCGGCGGGTTATAATATCGTCGGCGGCGAGCTGGCCGCGGCGCCCGTCAATGCGACGCCCGCGAACATCACCGCAAGCGACACGCTGTTCCGCAGCGACACGATCGCGCGCGCCAGCGGCGCCTTTGCCGCCCAGCCAACCCAGCAATTGCCGGGCACGCCGCCGCCGCTATCTTCCGCCGGGCAGTTTTTCGTCGAAGGCAACGGCACCTTCATCGGCGACGCCAGCGCGACGCTTTCCATCGGCGCCGGTCAATCGGGCGGCGCTACGGGTAGTCTGACGGTGCGGTCGGGAGGTACGGGCGGCGCAACCGGCAACGCCGCGGTCAACGTCACCGGCGGCAGCTTGACCACAACGGACCTCACTGTCGACGCCAACGGCCTCGCATCCGGAAGCAATGGCGGCAACGGCCGTGGCGGTATCGCGACAATCAACCTGCTGGGTGGTACGATCACCGCAGCCGATATCTCCGCGACCGCCAACGGCGAGGGGAGCACGGGTTCGTCCGGTAACGACAACGACCCGTTGAACATCATCCCTGGCGGCATCGGTGGCGGCGGACGCGGTGGCACCGCGACAATCAATATCGACGGATCGGCGGTCGTAAACGCCAATGCCATTCAGGCCAGCGCGATCGGCAGCGGCGGCGCGGGCGGCAACTTCTTCAACGTCTCGAGCTTCGGCGGCATACCCGGAACACCGGGCAATGGCGGCGAAGGGATTGGTGGCAACGCGGCCGTCAACGTCCGCGGCGGAACAACGACCACGACCGACATGGTCGCCAACGCATCGGGTATCGGCGGCACCGGCGGCAACAGTTTCTTCTCGAGCAGCAGCGGCACCGCCACCGGCATCGGCGTCGGCGGCACGGGCGGCGCAGGCCGTGGCGGCACGGCGACAATCGGCCTTTCCGCGCCGGTCGCGGCCAGCAACCTGATCAACAGCGTGGCGCAGGGCTTTGGCGGCAACGGCGGCAGCCACAATGTCGGCGGCAATGGCGGCGACGGCTTTGGCGGCACGGCGCAGGCCATCGTGACCGGCTTCGACGTCGGGAATCTCAGCGTTATCCTCGACGCGAGCGCGCAGGGTGGCACGGGCGCTGACGCCAATGATGGCAATGGCGGTAATGGCGGCAATGGTTTCGGAGGAATCGCGCGCGCGCAGGCCGATGGCGCGGGCGGCCGCGTGGCCATCGTCGACGGCAATTTCCTCACCGACGGTGTCGGCGGCGACGGCGGCCGCGGCCGCATCGCCTTCGGCTCCTTCCCGCCGACCGCATACACAGGCGGGACCGGTGGCAGCGGCACCGGCGGCACGATCGAAACCGTCGCGAGCAACGCGGCCACCCTTGTCATCAATGCCACCAATTCGGGGGGCATCGCGTTTCTCGACAGCCAGGGGCGCGGCGGCAACGGCGGCAGCGGCGCGAGCTATTTTGGCGGCGTCGGCGGCGACGGCGGCGACGGCGGGGCGGGCATCGGCGGCTCGATCAACCTGATCGCCAATGGCGGCACCATAGCGTTGAACGGCAATTCGCTAGCCGTCGCGGTGAACGGGGTTTCGGGCGATGGCGGCCTGGGCGCCGATGGTTCGGGCGGCGTTGGCGCGATCGGTGCGACATCGACGACGACGGGCGGCAAGGTCCTGTTCGAGGCCAACAATGGCCCGACTTCGGCGGGTCAGATCCAGCTCGGTCTGACCGGCATCGCTGCAAATGGCGACACGGCGGGCCGCGTCGTCTTCCGCGGCGACGGGTCGATCGCAATGACTGCACTGAACGTCCTTGCCACGGGCCTCGCGGCGCTGACGAACAACAACGTCGACACCGCGGCCTCGGGCATCTTCTTTGCGCCGGTCGGGGGCGGATCGATCACGACGACGGGCGACATGGACCTGACCACCGACGGTTCGGTCGGCATCTATGCCCAGTCGGGCGGAGCCGTCGCGGCGGGTGGCGCGCTGACCATCCAGGCCGGCGATCAGGTCGACATCCGCCATGACGGCCGCGGGGGTACAGCATCTACGGTCCGGGCTACGGGCAACCTCGGCATCACCGCGGGAACCAGCATCAGCGGCGCGCCGGGCAGCCTTCTCGGCGCCGGGGGCACGCTTTCGCTCACTGCCAACGGTCCGACCGCCACGATCGGCGTCGACCGCCTCGACGGTGCCGATATCGTCATCAGCAGCAGCGGCGCAGCCAGCGTCGAACATGCCGAGGCAACCGGCAGCTTCACCGCGACCGCCGGCAGCTTCCGTACCGGGCTCAATTCGATCATCACCGGCGGCGACATTTCCATCACGTCGCCGGGCGCGGTCGACCTTGGCAATTCGAACGCGGGCGGCTTCGTCTTCGTCGACGGACAGTCGATCGTCTTCAACACGATCGACGCCGGAACCTTCGTCTCGCTGCGCGCCAATGGTTTGGGCGCAACCGACGGCATTACAGGCGTGAACATCACTGCGGGAAGCACGGTCAGCCTCAACGGCGGTGGTGTCAGTCTCAGCGGAACGGTCGACGCCGGCGATTCGCTGTTCGTAACAGCGACGCAGCGCGATGCAGCGATCGGCCTCGCCACTGCCGTCGGCGACGTCTCGATCTTTGCCGCCGGCAATCTGACCGGCACCTATCGCTCTGGCGGCAACGTCAATCTGAACGCCAACGGCAATATCACGGCAGAGGCCGACGCCGTCGGCGGCTATATCAATCCGGTTACCGGCCTCGCAGCCGAAGGCTATGTCTTCGTCGATGCGGACGGCGACGCGACGCTCTCGGACAGCAGCGCCGCGACGATGATCGGCATCAGGAGCGGCGGCGCGGCGGCGCTGACAGGCGCCACCGCGGGCGAAGATGTCTTCGTCCTCGCCGGCACCACTGCAAATCTGTCCGGGGTCACCGCCGGCGACGACATCGCAATAGAGGCCGTGGGCGGCATCACGATCGCCAATGCGCAAACGACCGGCGCGGGCCCCGATGGCCGCAGCGTGATCTACGCAACCGGCTCTTCATCTCCGACCCCGTTCCTGCAGATCCAGAATACGGGCGCGGACCTGTCCAACATCACATTGCTGGCGCCGAACGCAGCGATCGCCGCGGCCAATGTCTCGGCCTTCGACAATCTGAATGCGACGGGCGGGACGATCACCGCATCGGGGCCGCTTTCGGCGGGCGGCAATATCGCCCTGGCCGCGACCGGAGCGGTCGACCTTGGCGATTCGACCGCGGGCGGCTTCGTTCAGGTGCAAGGCCAGTCGATCGCCTTCAACACTATCGACGCCGGCCTGACGGTCGGCCTGACGGCGGGCGGCACGGCCGCGGGCGCCGAAGGCATAAGCGGCGGATCGATCGCTGCGGGCGGGGACATCAACCTGTTCGCCAACAGCATCGCGCTCACCGGCACGGTCACCGGCGACGCATCCTTCTTCGCCTTTGGTACCGGCGGTCCGGTTTCGGTGAACGAGGCCGACGTCGACGGCACCATCTCGATCTTCTCGGCCGCGGATCTGACCGGCACCTATGTCGCGGGCGGCAACATCTTCCTGAATTCGAACGCCAATATCGCCGCTTCGGCGCAGGCCAATGGCGGCTATGTCGATGGCAATGGCAATGTGGCAGAGGGCAATCTCTTCGTCATCGCCGCGGGCAATGCGGCCCTGACCGATAGTTCGGCGGGGCGCATGTTCGGCGTCAACGCCGGGCTTGCGGCGTCGATCACCGGCGGCACAGCGGGTGAAGACATGCTGGTGCTTGCCGGCACAACCGCAGGCCTCACCGACATCACCGCGGGCGACGACATCACCGTCCGCGCGCCGGGCAATATCACCGCGCTCAACGTCCGCACCACCGGCGCGGGGGCCGACACGCATATCCTCGACTTTACGGCAACGTCGGGCAGTCCGACCTTCACGATCGGCGTGGGCGAAGGCACCGCCGGCACCAATGGCGCCGATATCGTCATGGCGTCGACGGCAGGGGCGATCAATGCAACCACGCTGTCGGCGGGCGACGACATCCTGCTCAACGCCGCGACCAGCATCGCTCTCAACGGCGCGACCACGCTGGGGCTTGGCACCACGGGCGGCGACAGCAGCATCCGCACCCAAGGAGGCGCAACGACGCTCGCGAGCCTCAATTCCTTCAGCGACGTGGTCGTCGATGCGGCGGGCCTCGCCAATCTGACCGGACCGGTCGCGGCGGGACGCAATGCGACGATCAATGCCGCGGATGTCAGCCTCGCGGCGCTGTCGGCACCGGGCGGAGGCGCGATCGATACGCTGACCGCGGCGGGCAATATCGTCGTCGATTCCGGCGCCGGCATCACCGGTGGCGGTGTCCAGGCGCTCGGCGATGTGACGCTGACCGCCGGCACGGCGATTGGACTGACCACCATTGGCGGGGTCAATGTCGCGCTCACCGGCGCGACCGGCGTCGCCGCCGACCAGCTCTTTGCCGCGGGCACGACCAGCCTCGACAGCGCGAACGGCAATATCCGGCTCGGCGCCCTCACCTCGAGCGGGCCGATCACCGCCAGCGCCAACGCGATCCGCATCGACGGCGGCGGCGACATGAGCTTTGCCAGCCTGACGACCGACGTCGGCGACGCGGTCATTCGCGGAAGCGGGGATCTGTCGGTCGTCAGCGGCAATGTCGCCGGCCTCGCCGATATCCGCACCAGCGGCGAATCGTTGAGCATCGTCAACCTGACCGCGAACAGCGCAGCGCTGGAAAACACCGGCGGATTCATGAACCTCGACACAGTCACCGTCGCGGGCAACCTCGGTGCGTCGGCGCTGTCGTCGCTGGGCATTAGCGGTGTCGTCACCGGTCAGGGAATCTCGCTTGCATCGGCCGATATCACCATCGGTTCGGCGGCGCGCGTCGGCACCGCGGGAACGACCCAGCAATTGTCGGTGACCAACAACAACAATGATAATCAGACGTTCATCGGCGGCACCGGAACGCGCAGCGGCTATCATCTCGACGCCGCTGAGCTGACGCGCCTCTATGGCACCCAAATCGCGATCTTCGCGCCCGAGGTGCAGGCCGTGGGCGGCACCTCGGTCGGATCGGCCGCACCGCCCGACGTCATCGTCGACAGCTTCACCCTGGCTGGCGGGACCGCGGGATCCAATCTGGGCGCCAACGGCGCGCTGACCATCCGCACGCCGGGCAAGATGCGCGTGATCGGTAACGTCCAGCTGACCGGCCTGACCGACGCCAACACGCTCAACCTCGTCGCCGACGATGCGCTCGAGGTAATCCTCGGTCAGGGCACCGTCCGGCTGGTCAACGGCACGGCCCCGGCAGGGCAGCTCAACATGGTGTCCGCCGATGTCATCGTTGCAACGCAGGCCGCGATCGCCGCCGTCGGCGCCGCGACCACGACCGACGCGATCAACACCCGCCTGCGTGAAAATGACGGGGTCGTCCTCGACGAAGGCGCGCTCTTCGCGCGCGGGATCCGTGCCAATGTCGCCGGCGGCTTCTATGTCCAGAACAGCGGAGCCGGGACCGACTTCGGCCAGCGCCGCGGGCTGACGTTCGGCGCCGGCGGGCTCAGCGTACAAACGCAGGGGCCGTCGCGCATTGTCCTGAACGGTGTCCAGATCGGCGCGAACGGCCAGGTCACGGGGCTCGATGTGATCCCGTTGCTGACGATCGCACCGCAGTCCAATGGCGCACCGGGTAGTTTCGATCCGCGCTCGACCCTCAACGGCTGCTTCATCGCCAACCCGGCTGCCTGCAACGCTCTCGGTTTTGAAAGCAACTTCCCGGTTCAGGATGTGATCGAGGAAGAAACCGAAGGCGAAGGCGAGGACGGCGCCGAGGGCCAGAGCCTGCCGGTCCCGCTGATCACGATGCGCGACATCGACCCGCTGACCGGCGAGCCTTTGCTCGACGATCCGGTGACGGGTGCCGGAAACGACGATTTGTGGACTTCGCCAGCCGGGCAACCCTAGGCGGCCGCTCTCGCCTTTCGGTTGACGGGGCGCCTCGGCGCGGGGCATGGGCGGAGGCATGACCGACGCCCCTGCCACCCCGCTCAAGCTGTTCAACAGCCTGACGCGCAGCCTCGAAATCTTCGAGCCCGTCCACCCCGGCGAGGCGCGCGTCTATAGCTGTGGTCCGACGGTCTATAACTATCCGCACATCGGCAACATGCGCGCCTATGTCTTCGCCGACACACTTGGCCGGACGCTGTCGTACAAGGGCTACAAGCTCACCCACGTCATCAACATCACCGACGTCGGCCACCTGACCGACGACGCCGATGCGGGCGAGGACAAGCTGGAAAAGGCCGCCGCCGAACGCGCCCAGTCGATCTGGGACATCGCGCGCCACTATACCGAAGCCTATTGGGCCGATGTGAAGGCGCTGGGTATCCGCCAGCCCGCGCACTGGTCGATCGCGACCGACTATGTTCCGGCGATGATCGAATTCGCCAAGGCGATCGCCGACAAGCATTGCTACGAACTCGACGGCGGCCTCTATTTCGACACGACGAGCGTCGCCGACTATGGGCGCTTGGCACGCCATGGCACCGACGAGGGCGAAAGCCGGATCGACCCCGTCGACGGCAAGCGCCATCCCGCCGACTTCGCGATCTGGCGCAAGACGCCCGCGGGCGAGACGCGCCAGATGGAATGGGATTCGCCTTGGGGCCGCGGCGCGCCCGGCTGGCACCTCGAATGCTCGGTGATGTCGGAGGCGCTGCTCGGCTTTCCGTTCGACATCCACACCGGCGGCATCGACCATCGCGAGATCCACCACCCGAACGAAATCGCTCAAAATCAGGCGCACAGCTGCTCGACCGACAGCGGCGCGCGGATGTGGATGCACAATAATTTCCTCGTCGAACGCAGCGGCAAAATGTCGAAATCGAGCGGCGAATTCCTGCGCGTCCAACTGCTGATCGACAAGGGCTACCACCCCCTCGCCTATCGCCTGATGTGCCTGCAGGCGCATTATCGCAGCGAGCTGGAGTTTTCGTGGGAAGGCCTTGGCGCTGCGCTGACGCGGTTGAAGCGGCTCGTGATGGCCGCAGCGCCGGTCCGCAACGCGGAGGCGGCCGAGGTGACCGATCGCCGTCTCGTCGATCTGCTGGCGAAATTCGACGCCGCCGTATCGGACGACCTCAACACCGCGGTTGCGCTGACGCTGCTCGAAGAAGCGGCGGCGATGAAAAAGATCGACGCGGGCCAGAAGCGCGGAACGATTGCCGCGATGGACACGGTGCTCGGTCTCGACCTCCTGACAATCGACCGCATCGATCTGCGCGTGCGTCCGAAAGCCGCAACGATCGGTGAAGAGGACATCGAAGCCACGCTCGCGCGCCGCAAGGAAGCGCGCGCGGCGAAGGACTTTTCCGCCTCCGACGCGCTGCGCGACGGGCTCATCGCCGCCGGGGTCGAAGTGATGGATGGCGACCCCCTCGGCTGGGACTGGCGGCTCGACGCCAATTAGAGGCTTGTACCGGCTCCGCGGGCTGCTAGCTTCGTTGCATGTCGCAACTGATCTGCTGGCTCCTTGTCGGTCTTGTCCATCTGATCCCGGCGCTGGCGCTGTTCCGGCCGGCGCTGATCACGCGGCTCTATGGCGTTGCGCCGGACAGCCCGGTCTTCCTGTTGATGCACCACCGCGCCGCGCTCTTCTTCGCGGTGCTCGTCGCCTGCGTCTGGGCCGCGTTCGATCCCGGCGGACGCAAAGTGGCAACGCTGGTCGCCGCCATCAGCATGCTGAGTTTCCTTGTCCTTTACGTCGCATACGGCCGCCCGGCTTCACTGGGCACCATCGCCATCGTCGACCTGATCGGTCTTGTTCCGCTCGCATGGGCGGGCTGGCACGCATTTCAGCAGTAGGAAAACTATGACCAAGACCGTCACCGTCCTGTCGGGCCTGATCCGCCCGCTCGTCGAGAACCGCCTGCCCGACTGGGTCGAACCGCGCTTCTTCCAGTCGAAGGACGAGGCGCTCGAGCTGGCGCCGCACGCCGAAATCGGCTGGTTCGACATGTACGACAAGAAGGACATGGCCGCGATCATCACCGCCGCGACCGGGCTCAAATGGCTCAACTCGATTTACGCGGGAGTCGACGGGATGCCGCTGACCCTGCTCCACGAGCGCGGCACGCTGGTCACCAACGGCGCCGGGATCAATGCGATCACGATCGCCGAATATGTCGTGATGGGCATGCTCACCGTCGCCAAGGGGTATCGCGAGGTCGTCCGCGCGCAGGAACGCCGCGAATGGCTGATGGATTCGCCGGGCAAGGTCGAACTGTTCGGATCGAAAGCACTGCTCCTGGGCTATGGCGCGATCGGCAAGCTGATCGAGGAGCGGCTGAAGGCCTTTGCGGTCGATGTCACCGTCGTGCGCCGCTCGTCCGGCCCCAATAAGCTGACCCCGGACCAATGGCGCGACCGGCTGGGCGAGTTCGACTGGGTGATCCTCGCGGTCCCCGCCACCCCCGAAACCGACGCTATGATCGGTGCGAGCGAACTCGCCGCGATGAAGCCGACAGCGACCCTCATCAACATCGCGCGCGGCAGCGTCGTCGATCAGGATGCGCTCGTCGCGGCGCTGAACGGCCGGCAGATCGCGTCGGCCTTCCTCGACGTTACGACGCCCGAACCGCTGCCCGCGGACGATCCGCTGTGGAGCCTCGACAATGCGCATATCACCATGCACCTGTCGGGCCGCGCGCAGGACAAGATGTTCGTCCGCTCGGCGCAGCGCTTCCTCGAAAATCTCGGCCGCTGGAAAAAGGGCGAGGCGGTCGAGCCACGGGTGGACCTGACGCTGGGTTATTGAAGAACCGCCTAGAGAAACCGCGCGCTTCTCAAATTCGTCATGCTGAACTTGTTTCAGCATCCATGGCCCGAATGTCGCCTCCAGCACTGCATAGAGGGAACCGGCAGACCGTGGACCCTGAAACAAGTTCAGGGTGACGAGAAGGAAATGGCGGTTGACGAGAATGCGTCACCGCAACCCTGTCTCAGCCCGGCCGTTCGGCTTTCAATTCGCGCACCAGCGGCTGCAGCCGTTCGTCATATTTGGCGAGCATCGTGTGCGCACCGGCATGGTCGTAAAAGCTGACGAGCTCGCGGCCGTTCCAGCGGTGGAGCGCATAGGCGGGGTCTTCGGCGACAATCATCGGCCGGTCGTCGGGCTTGTTCTCGTCGATGGGGCGGAGGTCGAGCGCGACCTGCGGTGCGGTCGACGAACAGATCGCCACGGTGCGCCCTTCCCACGCCACGGTGACCGAGCGGTGAAGATGACCACAGATCAGCCCGCGAACCTGCGGGTGACGGCGCACAATGTCGGTAAAGGTCGCAACCCAAGGTTCGTCGGGGTCGGTGTTCATCCACTCGATCCCGCTTTCGATTGGCGGGTGATGCATGACGATATAGGTCGGCTTGGCGCTATCCTTTGCCAGTTCGGCATCGAGCCACGCCGCGCGCTGTGCACAAAATGCGCCGCCATGGCGCCCTTCTTCCAGCGTATCGATCGTCACCAGCCGCAGTTCGGGAAGTTCGATCGTATATTGGACGAAACCGTTGCCGTCGTCGAAGCCCGGAAACCGGGCATGGAAATTGTCGCGCAGATCATGGTTGCCGACACTCGGCCACACCGGAAAGGGGCAGCGCGAGAAGGCGGTTGCGAGGCGACGATAACTGTCTTCGTCGCCGCGATCGGAGATGTCGCCGGTGGCGAGCAGCAGATCGGGGCGGTTCGGCCCTTCGATCAACAGGTCGAGCACCTCGTCGAGGCGCTTGCGATTATATTCGGCCGGATTGTCCGGATCGAACCCGATATGGATATCTGTGATCTGTGCGATCAGCATATCCGTCCCCTGCTCCGGCCGGTTCGCCCCGGCCGTCCAAAACCTACCCGCCCTGCCTTGCCGCGTGCAAGGAAGGTGTGCGCCACGTCACGTCGTAAAGGCCCCGCCCCCCGGTTCCTGTGATCATGCTCACACCAGATGTACTGCGTAGAGGTTTATTTGTGATTGCGGCCACATTTTTCTTCCTTTGGCGCGGCGGCATCCACGGCTTGCCGCCGTCCGAATGATATTCGTGGCACATCGCGCACGGCGATTCGGTCGCGGTTTCGACCTTCACCACCCGCGCCCCGGTCTCGCCGACATGGCAGTCGCGGCATTGGCGAAGGCCCGGCACGAGCAGGTCCGCCGACTGTTTCGACGCCGGCGCCGCGGTGTGGCAATCGGCGCAATCGGTCTCGCGGTGCGCGTCATGGTCGAACCAGCCCTTTTGCAGATAGCGCGCGGTCTGGCCCACCGGCATCACACGCCAGCCGTTGCCCGCTTGCGGCGCGAAAACCGTGTGGCAGTCATAACAGGCGCCGCCCTTTGAAAAGACCGCGCGGACCGCGTCCTCGGCCCGGTTCGGCCGTGTGGCGACTTCGCGGAAATAGATGTTGTAGACCTGCCCCTCGGCATAGGCGCCCGGCCGCCGCCGTTCCATGCCGCCAAGTTGGAGCGGGCGGCTCGGCGGGGTCGAGCGGTAATAGGCGGTGAGGTCGGCGACGACCTGATCGGGCTCGCCGTGGCGCAGGGTCCGTGTCACCCCGCCGACGGTTTCGAAGGCGAGGCTGTGGCACATTGCGCAATCGCGCTCCATCTCGACCGGCTTGACGCGCACGCCGTCCGCTTCGACGCGGTGGCAATTCTGGCACTCGAGCTTTTTCCCAAAATCATAGCGCCCGCGGAAACTTGCCGCCATGCGCGCAACCCCGCCGGTAGCCTGCAAATGCATATCGTGCGGGAATTTCAGGCCGTTGTAATCGACCGTCCCCTTGCCCGCCGCGGCGCGCACCGGCTTTGCCCCCGGCGTCAGGCGCACGAGCGGGCGGAACTCGGGATGGCTGGTGCCGAAATCGGCGGCATCGGCGAGCGTCGTCGGGTGCCCCGCGGTCTTGAGCCGCCCCGACATGCCGTTATGGCAATCGGCGCAGAATTTCTGCGGCGTCGCGGGCATCGGCCCCGACCCTTCATGCTCGGTATGGCACTCGACGCAGCGTCCCTGCGGCTTGTTGAAGGTCTTGGCAAAACCATCGAGGACCCGTTCGCCCACCCCCGGCGGATGGCGCGCCGCGAGCAGCATCGCGGCCGGGGCGTTGGCGTGCGCCATGCTCATCGTCTTGTGCTCGCCGGTGTGGCAACCGACGCACGCCTTGTCGGTCACCGCGACGAAGGGCTCGACGTGGCACGACTGGCAATCATTCTTCAAACTGGCGTGCGCGCTCGACAGCGGGCCCGACAGCCAGGCGCTATCGGCGTGATAGCCATCGGGGCGCTCGTCGACATTCTTGTAGCTGTACCACGCCCAGATCGGCCCGATCAGGAAGGCGAGCAGCATCAGCACGCCGAACACCCATGCGCCCATGCGCTTGCCCGGCATCACGCTTTGCAGCGAAAACGCCTTGGCCTCGTCGACGTCCTTCGACGATTGCGACAGCTCGTCGATGCGCTCGACGAGCAGAATGATATTCTCGTCCTCGCGCGCGATCGTCAGCCGGTGGCCGCCGAAACGCAGTTCGCCGCCCGCGCCGCTGTCGATGTCGGCAAGCGTTTCGCTGCGGCCGTTGAGGTCGAAGCCCAGCCCTTCATTTGCCGCAACGCGGACGTGACGCCCGTCGGTGCTGCTGATCGTCGCATGATGCGGGTTCACCGCCAGATCGGCGACGTGGATGACATTGCTGCCTTCGCGGCCGAGCGTGATGATGTCGCCCGGCAACGCCTGATCGCGAATGATCTGCTTGCCCGTCTTCGTCGTCGAGATGCGGCGCAGAATGAAGCTCATGGTCCCCCTCCCCGCCTTACCAGTAGAAGAAGACGCTGATGATGTGCGCCGACAGCGCCGCGATCAGCGCAAAGGTCAGCGGCACATGCACATAGAGCCAGATTTCGAGCAACGCCCGGATGCGCAGATGCCGGCGCAGGCGGGTCAGCGCCGCCTCTTTCTGCTTCAGCAGCCCGGCGACCTTCTCGCGCGCTTGCGGGTCGCTGCCGTTCGAGGCCGACAGTGTGCGCAGCGCGGCGGCGGTCGCGCAATTCGGGTAGCGCCCCGACAGTCGCGCACCGATACCCCCCGCAAACGGATCTTCGTCGAGCGCCGCGAGCACCGGCGCCGTGTCCGCGGGCGTCAGCGGCTGCGCCGCGCTGTGCAGTTGGCGATCGAAGGCACGGATCGCCTCGAGCATCTGCATCTGCGTCATTTCATCGCGGTTGTTCGACAGCGCCGCAGGCAGCGTCGCATAGACGATCACGCCATAGAGCCCCGACAGGATCACCAGCATCATCAACGCCCACGCCAGCGTGTGGACGTTCCACCCGAGCTGGAATCCCGTATGCCAGGTACCGATAACGATCAGGCTGAGCCCGAGATAGACGTGCGCCGAGGTCCACGCCTTCAACGACCAGGCGTCGTTCGTCATCTTGCGCTTGCGATAGCCGAGCGCCGTGAGCCAAAGGATCAGCCCCGCGCCGATCGTGCCGAGCGTATAGCCGTACCAGCTGCCGCCATTATGCCGCGGCGTGACGTCGACCAGCGCATAGGACACGATGATCAACAGGCAGAGCCCGCCCGAAATCTTCGCCCAGCGAAAACCGGCGTAGCGCAGGAAGCCCTCATGCTTGCGCTCGCGGACACGTTCGGTCTGGGTCGCCTTCGACCGGCGGCGCTGAAACAGGCTTGCCATCAGCCGGCGTCCTCTTCGAGCCGGGCGATCGACAGGAACTCTTCGGGCGAAACGCGGATCGCGGCGCCCGTCGGGCACGCCCGCACGCAGGCGGGACCGCCCGAAATGCCTTTGCACATGTCGCATTTGACCGCGATCTTCTTGGGTTTCTCGTCGCCCAATTGCTTCTTGGTCCATTTGGGCGAAGGCTCGCCGGGACCGGGACCAAAGCCGGTGAGCAGCCAGCGCAGCAGGCTCGGCTTCTCGGGCGGCGCGGCTTCCATGCGGATCACACCATAGGGGCAGTTGCGCATGCAATTGCCGCACCCGATGCAGCCCGGCTCCATGAACACTTCGCCGTCGGGGCCGCGGTGGATGACGTTCGGCGGGCAGTCGGCCATGCAGTGCGGATGCTCGCAGTGGCGGCAGCTTGTCGGCACATGCAGATGCGCAAAGGTCTTGCCCGCCTCGCGGTCGAGCCGCGACAGGCCCTCATGGCTGTCGGCGCACGCTTTCTCGCAATTGTCGCAGCCGACGCACAGATTCTCGTCGATCAGCAGCGCGTCGGTCGCCTCGCCCAGCCCTTCCTTCATGATGAAGCTGGCGGTGTCCGAATAGAGATCGACCGCGCTCGAATAGCTCGCCTTGCGCGATTCGATGAAGCTGTTCATCGCTGCGCGTTCGGCGACCGCGGCCTCGGTCGCTTCGCGCACCTGCGGCCGCTTGGCGAGCATCGCCTTGAACGCATCGCCCTTCAGCCGGATCACTTCGCTCGCGACCGCAGCCTTGACGGTGGCATTGCGCGGCGCGCCGCTGAGCACCGCCATTTCGCCGAAGAAGCTGCCCGCGGGCAGGTAGCGGAGGAAGATCGGTTTGCCGCCGATATCCTTCTCGACGACCATCGATCCCGACCGGATGACATAAACATCGTCGCCCTCGTCTCCCTCGGCAAGCACGACCTTGCCCGCGGGAACGCGTTCGATTGCCGGATCCTCGACGATCGGCTCGAGATCCTCGACCGTCAGTCCGCCTTTGAAAATCTGGAGGAGTTGGCGTTCGAGCGAGATGCGGTTGATCACGCGCTTCGCGCCCGGCACCGCCGCCATCAGCTTGAGCGCCGCAGTGCGCGACACTTCGACGAAAATGCCATCCTCGCCCGCTCGGATCGTCGCGCCGCGCTTGCGGCCCGAAATCAGGCCGACTTCGCCAAAAATCGATCCCTGTTCGATCGGCACATTGATGTCGGGGCCGACCTCGACCACCGCATGGCCGTCGGCGATCGCGAACAGCGACGACCCCGGATCGCCCTTTTCGAACACGATGTCGCCTTTGGAATAAAAGGCGACCTTCGAATCGAGCATGAACTCGCGCATCTGCAGCGGCGAGACATCGGCGAAGATGCGAATGCGGGTCCGCAGGAAGTCGAGCCACTCGCTGACCGATTTCTGCTGCGGCAGCTTTTCGAAGATCGCCGCCAGATCCTTTTCGTCGGCGGGGGTCAGCGCCTTGTTGCCATTCAGGAACTCGACGACGTCATAGCCCTGGTTCATGCAATGCTTGATCAGCGGATAACCCGCGAGCGCGCCGATGACATAGAGGCCGGGCACCGTCGTCTCGAAGGTCGGCGACAGCTTCGGAAAGGCTTCGCGGTCGGGACCGGTAAACTCGATCCCCATCGATTCGACAAAGCCGCGCGGCGCGACCGATCCCAGGCGCGCGACGATGACGTCGCATTCGATCTTTTCCTCGCCGGTCGGGGTTTCCAGCGTCAGCCAGCCGGGTTCGACCAGCTTCGGCTGGGTCTCGGTGCGGATCGACATGAAGCCATTCTCGCCCGCCTCGGTCATGTCGGCGACATTCTTCGCCTTGGCGCGCGCGAAATCCTTCGAGCGGTTGAGGATGGTGACGGTGTTCTCGAGCGCCTCTTCGGCGACGCCGAGCGCATTTTCGATCCCCGCGTCGCCCGATCCGACGACGGTGATATGCTTGTCCTTGAAATCCTCGGGATCGTCGACCTGATAGATGATGTGCGGCAGGTCGGCGCCCTCGCAGCGCATCCGGTTCGGATTGCCCTGCGTGCCGATCGCCAGCACAATATTTTCCGCCGTGTAGATGTCGCCCTTCGCGGTCTTGATCGCAAACGCGCCCTTCGCGCCGGTCACTTCGGCAACCTCGGCGTGATAGGCCACATTCACCTTGTTGTTCGCCGCATCCTCGTCCCAGTTGCCGAGGATATATTCGCGCGCACCCTCGGCGAAGCGGCAGTCGGAGCGCAGGTCGAGCCGCTCGGGGGTCGCGAGCACGCGCTTGCCCTTTTGATATTTAAAGATGGTATCCGACAGATGGTCGGTCTTTTCGAGCAGGATATGGCTGAGCCCGAGCTGCGCGGCGCGCGATGCGGCGCTGAGCCCCGCGGGCCCCGAACCGATGATCGCGACCTTGACCGGCTCGCTCATGCGCGTGCCGACCGGCGGCGAAACCCGCTATCCCGATCACTGGCCATGATGCTGACGAACGCGCGCACGGGCATCCTTTCCCCCTCTCGCCAGCCCCCCGGCGAATTCATAACGGATGCGACCCGGACTTATGTCCTGGACGCAGAGCTATGCCCTTGAAAGCGAGGAAAGGTCAACCAGTGGCGGCGAGAATTCGGCCGTTGCGAGACGTTCGCAACAGCGATGCGCCGGCAAGATTCAGGCGAGTTCGAACATCGCGGCGATGCGGTCGGACGCGTCGGGTTCGAACCGCGACCAGCCATCGGGCCCGAGCCGTTCGAGCGGACGGAAACGCGCCTTGTACGCCATGCGCGCCGACCCCTCGATCCAGTAACCGAGATAGACATAGGCCAATGATGCCCGCGCAGCACGCTGGATATGGTCGGCGATGATATAGGTGCCAAGGCCCTCACGCACCGGATGCGCCGCGTCGAAGAAACTGTAGATCATCGACAGGCCGTCACCTTGCCGGTCGGTCAGGCAACAACCGACGAGGCGCCCCTTGCCGCCATCCGCCGCAGGCTCGCGATATTCGATCATATAGCTGTCGACCGGGGTCTGTTCGACCATGTCGGCGAAATCCTGTTCGTCCATGTCGGCCATGCCGCCGTTGGGATGGCGCGAGCCCAGATAGGAGCGCAGCAGCACATATTGTTCCTCGGTCGCCCAGGGCTTGCAGGCGGTGGCGACGAGATCGCCATTGCGGCGCATATTGCGCTTCTGCGAACTGCTCGGTGCAAATTCGGCTGCGCAGACGCGCACCGATACGCATGCCGAGCAGTCGGCGCAGCTCGGCCGATAGGCGACCGACTGGCTGCGCCGGAAGCCGATGCGTCCGAGCGCGTCGTTGAGCTCGTTCGCGGTATTGCCGCCAAGCTCGGTGAATACCTTTCGCTCGGTCTTGCCCGCAAGATAGGGGCAAGGCGCTGGGCTGGTGACGAAAAAACGCGGAAAACGGAACGGTGCGGACACGCGGAAAAGACCTCCGGACTTGCGGTGCGGATCCCCCCAACGCGGGTCCGACGCGCTACATCCACCAACTATGCCGCGCGGCGTCAATGGTGCAAAGTGCATTTACCATTTTTGCACGTCCCGTTCTGAATCAACCCGAAAATTTTCTGAATCACCCGGTAACTGTTGTGCCGATTTGAATCGATTAGGACCGAATCCTAGCTGTAACCGCGCAGTTCATCGCCGGTCAGCGTCGCCACGTGCAGCACGTTGGTCGACCCGGGGGTGCCGAACGGAACACCCGCCATCATCACGAGCTTTGCACCCGCCTTGCAGATGCCATGGCGCAGCGCCATGCGCTTGCCCTTGGCAATCATCTCTTCGAAGCTTCCGATATCCTTGGTCGGCACTGCGTGAGCCCCCCACAGCAGCCCCATCCGCCGCGCCGCCTCTTTTTTGGGCGTCAGCACGAGCAGCGGCGCGTTGGGACGCTCGCGCGCAACGCGCCGCGCTGTCGATCCCGAAAAGGTAAAACAGATGATCGCATCGGCGGCAATCGTCGAGATGATACTGCCCGCCGCTTCGGCGAGCGCGTCGGCGGTCGTTGCGTCGGGCTGCGTCTCGGTGAAATGCAGCCGGCGGAAATAATCGGGGTCGCTTTCGACCGAACGCGCGATGCTGTCCATCATCGTCACGGCCTCGACCGGAAAGGCGCCCGCCGCGGTTTCGGCCGACAGCATGATCGCATCGGCACCGTCGTAGATCGCGGTCGCGACATCGGACACTTCGGCGCGCGTCGGCGAGGGCGAGGTGATCATCGATTCGAGCATCTGCGTCGCCACGACCACCGGCTTGCCCATGCGGCGCGCGGTCGCGACAATCCGCTTCTGCAGCGGCGGCACCGCTTCGGGCGGCAGTTCGACACCCAGGTCGCCGCGCGCGACCATCGCGGCGTCGGCGAGTTCGAGGATTTCCTCGATCCGCTGCACCCCCGACGGCTTTTCGAACTTGACCAGCAAAGCCGCCTTGCCGCCGATCAGCGTGCGCGCCTCGGCGACATCCTCGGGCCGCTGCACGAACGACAGCGCGATCCAGTCGACATGCTGCTCCAGCGCGAAAGTCAGGTCCTTGCGGTCCTTTTCGGTCAGCGCCGCGAGCGGGACGACGACGTCGGGGACATTCACACCCTTGCGGTCCGAAATCTTGCCGCCGACCTCGACCACGGTCTCGATCTTGCCGGGCGCGACACGCTGCACGCGCAGCACCAGCTTGCCGTCATCGACCAGCAACCGCGTGCCGGCTTCCAGCGCCGCGAACAACTCGGGGTGCGGCAGATGGACGCGCGTCGCGTCGCCCGGTGTTTTATCGGTGTCGAGGATGAAGGGCTTGCCCTTCACCAGTTCGGCCGGTCCATCCTTGAAGGTGCCGACGCGCAGCTTGGGGCCCTGCAGGTCGACGAGGATCGTCGTCGGGCGGCCGGTTTCCTTTTCGAGCGCACGGATCGCGGCGATCACCTTGGCGTGACCGGCATGGTCGCCATGGCTCATGTTGACGCGAAAGGCGTCGGCGCCGGCGCGGTGCAGTTCGGCGATCATCTCGGGGGTGGCGCTTGCGGGGCCAAGGGTCGCCAGGATGCGCACCTTGCGCTGGCGGGGAGTGAAATTCTGGACCACAAATGCTCCGGACGGATGAAAAAGCTGGGGCTGCTTGCGTAGGCGCGTTGCCCCGGCCAAGGCAAGCCGCGTATAGCTATTCATGCCATCATCAGAAGGAAATCCGCCATGTCCTGCAGCGACGACCAGCCCGCCCCGAACGACGCGCTGGATGCGCTCGACGATGCGGCCGCGGCCGCGGCCTTTCGCCGCCTGGTCCGGCTGCTCCAACACCGCAGCGACGCCGCGAACATCGACCTGATGGGGCTGGCTGGCTTCTGCCGAAACTGCCTGGGCGACTGGATCGCCGAGGCGGGCGGCATGGACAGGGAGGCCGGACGCGCGATCGTCCACGGCATGCCCACCGCCGAATGGAAAGCGCTCCATCATACCGCCGCGACGCCCGAACAGCTCGCCCGGATGGAAGAAAGCATGGCCAAAAATCCTTGAGGCGATTAGGGACGCGCCAAGCGCGATTCTCGCGCCACATCATCCCTATTACCGGAGCCCAAAATGAGCGAAGCCACCGTATCCGACGAACAACTGCGCCTTTTCATCGAGCGTATCGAGCGTCTGGAAGAAGAGAAAAAGGGCATCGCCGACGATATCCGCGACACTTATAACGAGTCGAAGTCGCAGGGCTACGATCCGAAAATCATGCGCCAGATCGTCCGCCTGCGTAAATTGCCGGTCCACGATCGCAAGGAAATGGAAGCGATTCTGGACGTCTATAAATCGGCGTTGGGAATCGACTAAAAGCAGCAAGGAGAGTGTGACGATGTTCAGCACCACCACCAATACTGTCGAGGGCCGTCCGGTCCGCGAATATCTGGGCATCGTCACCGGCGAAGTGATCGTCGGCGCCAACCTGTTCCGCGACCTGTTCGCCAGCATCACCGACATCGTCGGTGGCCGCTCGGGCAAATATGAGGACGTCCTCGCCCGCGCGCGCAAGGAAGCGATCACCGAAATGGAAGCCGAAGCGACGCGCCTTGGCGGCAACGCCGTGGTCGGCGTCGACCTCGACTATGAAGTGCTCGGCCAGAATGGTTCGATGCTGATGGTCAGCGCGTCGGGCACCGCCGTCGTTATCTGACCTTTGCGGTCGCGCCCGACGCTAATCGGCAGGCAGCGTGCGAATTTCGACCGTACCGCCGCATTCAAAGGTCGGGTTCCCGGGCACCAGACGGCGCGCTGCGTCCACCGATGCGGCCTGAACGCGGATATAGCCGGTCAGACGATCGGACGGCGGCGCCGGATCGCCGTTTTTGCGGACGCATAACCCTTCTCCGATCACGCTCCCGCCGCCGAACGCCCCGCTGGCTTGCAGCTGGCCGATATAGGCCTGCCACGCGGAGTCACTTTCCTGTTCCACCGTATCGCCGTGCATCAACATGATATAATCGCCCATCGCTCGCCTCCCGATTTTGGAGACCATGCCGCATCTGCGCCATGGTTGCCACCATCCGCACGCCGAGCTAGGAGCCGCGATAAATCTTGTCCGCTATTCGTCAAAGGAGCCAGCCGTGGCCGGCCATAGTAAATTCAAGAACATCATGCACCGCAAGGGTGCGCAGGATAAAAAGCGCAGCTCGCTGTTTTCCAAGCTGTCGCGCGAAATCACCGTCGCGGCGAAAATGGGCCTGCCCGATCCCGACGCCAATGCCCGCCTGCGCGCAGCGATCAACGCTGCCAAGGCGCAGTCGGTGCCCAAGGACAATATCCAGCGCTCGATCGACAAGGCCGCGGGCGGCGAAGGCGATAATTACGAAGAAATCCGCTACGAGGGCTATGGTCCCGGCGGCGTCTCGCTGATCGTCGAGGCGCTGACCGACAACCGCAACCGCACCGCAACCAACGTCCGCACTGCCTTTGCGAAGAACGGCGGCAACCTCGGCACGAGCGGCAGCGTCAGCCACGGTTTCGACCGGCTGGGCATGATCAGCTATGCCGCGAAGGCGGGCGACGCCGACACGATCTTCGAGGCCGCGCTCGACGCCGGCGCCAACGACGTCGAATCGTCCGAGGACGGCCATGACATCTGGACCAGCGTCGACAGCCTGCACGAAGTCGCAAAAGCGCTCGAAGCCAAGCTGGGCGAGGCCGAAGGCGTCAAGCTCGCCTGGCGCCCGACGCTGAAGAGCGAAGTCGCCGACGAAGCGACCGCGCAGACCTTGTTCAAGCTGATCGACACGCTCGACGACGACGACGACGTCCAGACCGTGTGGGGCAATTACGAAATCCCCGACGCGGTGATGGAAAAGCTTGGTTAAAAACCAAAACCCGTTCGCATCGAGCGAAGTCGAGATGCCCATCGGTCGTGCCTGCCTTCGAGGTGCCTCGACTTCGCTCGACACGAACGGAATTTGATGATCATCCTCGGCCTCGACCCTTCGCTCAGCTGCACCGGCTGGGGCATCATCCGGGTCGAGGGCAGCCGGATCAGCCATGTCGCCAACGGGCAGGTGAAGACCGACGCGAAGGCGCCCCTGCCCGACCGGCTCGCGCATCTCGACACGGTACTTGCGGCGGTGATCGCCGATCACGCGCCGCAGTGCGCGGCGGTCGAGGAAATCTTCGTCAACGACAATCCGCAATCGACACTCAAACTCGCGCATGCGCGCGGCGTCGTGCTGCTCGGCTGCGCGCGCGCCGGGCTGACGGTCGGCGAATATGCGCCGCGGCTCGTCAAGAAAGCGATCGTCGGGACCGGCGGCGCGGCGAAGGAACAGGTGCAGGCGATGCTGCGCGTGCTGCTGCCCGGTGCGAAGGTGACCGGCACCGACGCCGCCGATGCGCTGGCGGTCGCGATCTGCCACGCGAACCATCGGCCGCGTTTCTAGGAATTTCGCGCAAAGGCGCGAAGGCGCGAAGAGCTTGCGAGCACCCCCCTCTTCGTCATGCTGAACTTATTTCAGCATCCATGGCCCGGCCTCTCCTTGAACGCGACGCCTTATTCGAGGGCAGGCCATGGACCCTGAAACAAGTTCAGGGTGACGAGGCATTGCCGGGCGACAAAGGGAAATTTGTTCCCTTTTCATTCCCACCGCGTTAGGCACGGATCATGATCGCGAAACTCACCGGACGGTTGGACAGCAGCGGCGCAGGCCATGCGATAATCGACGTCGGCGGCGTCGGTTATCTGGTCGAGGCGTCGGCGCGCACGCTCGACGCCTTGGGGCCGGTCGGCGGCGACGTCACCATCCACACCGAAATGCTCGTCGGCGAGGATTTCCTGCGCCTGCTCGGCTTTGCAAAGGCCGAGGAACGCGACTGGTACCGCCTGCTCAACAGCGTCCAGGGCGTCGGCGCCAAGGTCGCGCTCGCGATCCTCTCGGCGCTCGAGATCGGCGACCTGCAACGCGCCCTCGCCAGCGGCGACAGCGCGATGATCGCGCGCGCCAATGGCGTCGGACCGAAACTGGCGCAGCGCATCACGCATGAGTTGAGGGACAAGGCCGGGGCACTCGGCGGCATAGCGGGAAGCGGGCCTATTCTCTCGGCCACCCCCGGCCCGCTCGCCGACGCCATCACCGCCCTCACCGGCCTCGGCTTCAAGCCCGGCGAAGCGAGCGGCGCGGTTGCGGCAGCAAGCGAGGAATTGGGCGCGGATGCGAGCCTTGATGCGCTGGTGCGTGTCGCGCTCAAAAAGGCCGCGAAGTGACCGACCGCATCCGCAACGCCGCCTGCCGCTGCGGCCAGATCCGCATCGCCTGCACCGGCGAACCGATCCGCGTGTCGGTCTGCCATTGCCGCGAGTGCAAGGCGCGGAGCGGCAGCGCCTTTGCCGCGCAGGTGCGTTTCCCCACCGAACAGGTCCGGATCGAAGGCGAAGCGAACGCGAAGATGTGGCAATATACCGGCGACAGCGGCAACACCGCCGACTTCTTCTTCTGCGGCACCTGCGGTTCGGGCGTCTGGTACAGGGCGCGCCCCTATCATGACGCTTTTGCCGTGCCGCTCGGCAATTTCGAACCCGGCCACGGCTTCGTTCCCGGCTATTCGGTCTATGAGGGACGGCAAGAGCCTTGGGTTTCGATCAGCGGCGATGCAATAGAGCATTATGACTGAACCCGCCGCCCTCACCACCCCCATCCGCACCCCCGAGGATGCCGACGCTGCGCTGCGCCCGAAGACGCTCGCCGAATTCGTCGGACAGGCGGCGGCGCGCGAAAATCTGCGGATTTTCATCGAGGCCGCGAAGTCTCGCTCCGATGCGCTCGACCATGTGCTCTTCTATGGCCCGCCGGGGCTCGGCAAGACGACGCTGGCGCAGATCGTCGCGCGCGAGCTTGGCGTCGGCTTCCGCTCGACCTCGGGTCCCGTGATCGCCAAGGCAGGCGACCTCGCCGCGCTGCTCACCAATCTCGAGGACGGCGACGTGCTATTCATCGACGAGATCCACCGGCTGTCGCCCGCGGTCGAGGAAATCCTCTATCCGGCGATGGAGGACCGCGCGCTCGACATCATGATCGGCGAAGGGCCGTCGGCGCGCTCGGTGCGGATCGACCTGCCCAAATTCACCCTCGTCGGCGCGACGACGCGGCAGGGCCTGCTCACGACGCCGCTGCGCGACCGCTTCGGCATCCCGGTGCGGCTCCATTTCTACACCCATGGCGAACTCGAACAGGTCATCACCCGCGCCGCGCGGCTGCTCGCGCTGCCGATCGCGTCCGACGGCGCGCTGGAGATCGCCAAGCGCTCGCGCGGGACGCCGCGCATCGCGGGGCGGCTGCTGCGCCGCGTGCGCGATTTCGCGACCGTTGCGGGGCATGCGATCGTCGATGCGAAATCGGCCGATGCCGCGCTCAACCGGCTCGAAGTTGACGCGCTTGGGCTCGACGCGATGGATCGGCGCTATCTCCTTATGATCGCTGACATTTATCGCGGTGGTCCGGTCGGCGTCGAAACCCTTGCAGCGGGACTTTCAGAGCCGCGCGACACGATCGAGGATGTTATCGAACCTTATCTGCTCCAGATCGGCCTGATCGCACGCACCGCGCGCGGCCGGATGCTAAACGCAAGCTCTTGGAAACATTTGGGTTTATTGCCGCCAACGGGTGTCCAGGACAGCCTGTTCGACTCCGAGTCCTGACACAGGCTACGCGGCACTTTCGCCAACATCCGCATGTTTCTGCCACCAATCGGCCCGTCCCTGCGACGAACCGTTGGTTAGGGGTTTGCGACGAGTCGAAGGGCGGCTATCGATCAAGACCATGGTAAATACCCCGCCTCCCTTCATCCCCGGCGCTTTCGTCGGGGCTGAGCATCATTATCGGGCGCGCGTCTATTTCGAGGACACCGACCTTTCGGGCATCGTCTATCACGCCAATTACCTGCGCTATATGGAGCGCGCGCGGTCGGACATGCTGCGGATCGCGGGCATCGACCAGCGCGCGGCGATGGAGGGCGGCGAAGGCGCGTGGGCCGTCACCGACCTGACCATAAAATACCGTAGCCCGGCGAAGCTCGACGACGATCTGCTCGTCGTCAGCACGGTCGAGGCGGTGCGCGGCGCGAGCGTGATTATCGCGCAGCGCATCCTTCGCGGTCATGGCACGTTAACCGACGGGCGTGTTACCGCCGCATTCCTGTCGCCCGAGGGCCGGCCACGCCGCCAGCCCGCGGGCTGGGCCGACCGATTTACCGCCATCATGAATGGAGAGACTTTCCCTTGCTAGACAATATCAAGCTGGCCGCCGACGCGGCAACGCTGTCCCCGGTCGCGCTGTTCATCCAGGCCGATATCATCGTGAAGGCGGTGATGATCGGCCTCCTGCTCGCGTCCATCTATGTCTGGGCGGTGATTTTCACCCACGGGCGCAGCGTAGCCAAGCTGATGAGCGCGTCGGAACGCTTCGAACGCGATTTCTGGCGCGCCGACAATATCGACAAATTCTTCGACAAAAATGGCAGCGAAGAACTGCCGAGCGCGAAGGTGCTGGGCGCGGGGATCAGCGAATGGCGCCGGTCGACCAAGACCAAGAATGTCGACCGCGACGGGACGCGCGAACGCCTCGGCATTGCGATGAACAGCGCGGTTGCCGGCGAAGTCGACCGTCTCGCCGAAAAGATCGGCACGCTGGCGACCATCGGCTCGGTCGCCCCCTTCGTCGGCTTGTTCGGCACCGTATGGGGCATCATGCGCAGTTTCACCGCAATCGCGGCGGAGAATAACAGTAGCCTCGCCGTCGTCGCGCCGGGCATCGCCGAAGCGCTGTTCGCGACGGCGATCGGCCTGTTCGCCGCGATTCCCGCGGTCATCGCCTACAACGCCTTTTCGCAGCGGTTGAACCGGCTTGAATCGCGGCTCGGCCGCTTCGCCGACGGGTTGCACGCAACCTTCAGCCGCGAACTCGAGGTCGAAGCCTGATGGCGATGAGCGGCCCTTCCGGCGGCATCGGCGGACGCCGCGGGCGCGGCAGTCGCCGCGCGCCGATCGCCGAAATCAACGTCACCCCGCTCGTCGACGTGATGCTCGTGCTGCTGATCATCTTCATGATCACCGCGCCTTTGCTCGCGTCCGCGGTGCCGATCGACCTGCCCGAAAGCCGCGCGAAACCGGTCGAGACGGAAGAACGCGAGCCCGTCCAGCTGTCGATCAACGCCGACGACACGCTCTATATCGGCGAAGATGTGGTCCCCGAGGCCGAGCTTCCCGCGCGTCTCGACGCGATCGCGCGCGAAAATAAGGACGGCGAAAAATCGCGCCAGATCATGCTGCGCGCCGACAAGGGGCTCGACTATGGCCGCGTGATGCGCGTCATGGGTGAGCTCAACCGCGCCGGCCTGACCCGCATTTCGCTGGTGACCACCGGTTCGGAAGGCGCCGCCGACAGCGCACCGGCCGCGGTCACCGACGGTTCAGAAACGCGGCCCTAGGTTAAGACGATGGGCGAAACACGGGCAGTGAGGGGGAAGGAAGGACGCGGCTTTGCCATCGCGGTGGCGGCGCATGTCCTGATCATCGGCCTGCTTTCGGTGCAGTGGACCGCGGGCGACCGCCGCTTCGACAATCCCCCGATGGAAGTCGATCTGATCGCCGAAACCGCGGTGCAATCGACCGCGCCGGTGATCAGCGAGACGCCTCCGGCCGCGCGGCTGGGTGAAGAAGACGCCGTCGACATCGCCGCGCCCGAACCGGTGCCCGCGCCGCCGCTCCCCGAACCCGTCGTGCGGCCGACGCCCGCTCCGACGCCCAAGCAGGTCGCACGCCCGAAACAGGTTGTGCCAAAGCAGCCGCCCGCCGCACAAAAGGCGCAGCCGAAAGCTGCGCCGAAAGCCCCGCCCGCAAAGGATCGCCCTACCCGTCCGACCGGGCGCCTCGACGGCATTGCCGAGGGGCTTTCGAGGTCGCAGCCCAAGGCGCCCGCGAGCAAAGGCGCCCCGGCTGCCGCAACCGCCGCCGAAGTCCGGCGCTCGATCGACGTCAGCATCAAGGCAAAGGTGGGTCCACGCTGGAACGGTTGCCGCATTTCGGGTGTCGACGTCGACCAGTTGAAGACCGTCGTGAAATTCCGCCTGACCCAGTCGGGCGCGCTCGCCGGTTTCACTAGCGTCGATACGACGGGTGAAAACGACAGCAACAAATTCCAGGTCCAGCGGCACCAGGAATGCGCCAAACGTGCGGTGGAACTCGCCGCCCCCTTCGATCTGCCCGAGGAAAATTACAGCTTCTGGCAGAATTACACGCTCGATTTCATCAAGAGGTAAGAGAAATGCTCCTCCGTCCGATCAGCCTTTCGCTCGCCCTGCTGCTCACCGCGGCACCGGTCGCCGCGCAAACGAACCCGACGCCCCCCGCGGTCACGCAGACCGAACCGCGCGAGACGATCGAGGGCACGCTCTCGCAGGATCGAACCGTGATCGCGATCCCGTCCTTCGCCACACCGTCGGCACAGACCGTCGCCGGGCTCCGCACCGACACGCTCGGCCGCCAGATCGCCGAAGTCATCGCCGCCGATCTCGAACGCAGCGGGCTCTACGACCCCGTCGGTCCCGCTGGCCTTCGCGCGATCACGATGGCCGAGGTCACCGCGCCGAGCTTTGCCGACTGGCAGGGGCGCGATGCCGAAAATGTCGTGCACGGTTTCGTCCGTGCCAGCGGCACCGGCGGCCTCGTCGTCGGCTGTTATCTGTATGACACGCAGCTCGGCAGCGAGCTGGTGCGTCAGGGTTTCGAGATCCAGCCCGGCGACTGGCGCCGCGCCGCGCACAAATGCGCCGATGCCATCTATTCGCGCCTGTCGGGCGAAGCGCCCTTCTTCGACAGCCGTGTTGCCTATATCGCCGAAAGCGGCCCCAAGGGAAACCGCATCAAGCGGCTTGCGATCATGGACAGCGACGGCGGCAACCATCGCTTCATCACCAACGGCCAGGCGCTCGCGCTCAGCCCGCGATTCTCGCCCGATTATAAAAAGATCGTATACGTCAGCTATTTGAACAACCGCGTCCGCGTCTTCATCTATGACGTCGCGAACGGATCGCAGAAGCTGGTGACCGAAAGCAGCAACGCGACCTTTGCGCCGCGCTGGTCGCCCGACGGAACGCAAATCCTCTATTCGATGGCCGTGAACGGCAACACCGACATCTATCGCATCTCGGCCAATGGCGGCACCCCGGTGCGGCTGACCAGCACCCCGGGCATCGACGTCGGCGGCAGCTTTTCACCCGACGGCAAGAAGATCGTTTTCGAAAGCGACCGGTCGGGCGGTCAGCAAATCTATACGATGAACATCGACGGATCGAACCAGCAGCGGATCAGCTTCGGCGGCGGCCGCGCCGCGACCCCCGAATGGTCGCCGCGCGGCGATCTGATCGCTTTCACCCGCATGGGCGGCGGCGAGTTTCGCATCGGGGTGATGACGCCGTCGGGCGGGGGCGCGCGGATGCTGACGAACAGCTGGCAGGACGAGGCGCCGACCTGGTCGCCGAACGGCCGCGTCATCCAGTTCTTTCGCACCACCCCGGGCCGCGAAGGCAAGTCGAGCCTGTGGCAAGTCGACCTGACCGGCGTGAACATGCGCCGTCTGCCGACCCCCCAAGACGGGTCGGACCCCAGCTGGGGCCCGGTACTTCCCTGAGGAAAACCGGAACCAAAGGGACGCGGTCGGGTTCAACTATCGCGTCCTGAACGGGCCAATTTGGCCGCACGAATGATTTTCAACAACAAGAGGACAGAGACATGACGATACGCAAAAGCACCGCGATGATCGCGGCGATCACCATGCTTGCTGTTGGCGCCTGCGCGAAAAAGGCCCCTGACACGCTTCCCCCCGCCCCCGAAGGCACCGGCACCGATACGGGCACCGGCACCGGAACCGGCGTGGTCCCCGGGTCGCAGGAAGACTTTCTCGCCAGCGTTGGCGCCATGGGCGACCGCGTTTTCTTCGACTATGACCAATATAATGTCGACGCGCAGGATCAGGCGACGTTGCAGACCCAATCGCAGTGGCTGCAACGCAACCCCGCCGTCCGCGTCACGCTCGAAGGCCATGCCGACGAACGCGGCACGCGCGACTATAACATCGCGCTGGGCGAGCGCCGCGCCAACGCCGCGAAAAACTATCTCGCGTCGCTCGGCGTCGATCCGTCGCGGATCAGCGTCATCAGCTATGGCAAGGAACGCCCGGCCGAACTCGGTTCGACCGAGGAAGCCTATGCCAAGAACCGCCGCGCGGTGACGGTCGTCATCGGGCGCTAAGAAGCGGCCAGAGCGGGACCGTCGCGAAAGCGGCGGCGCTGGCAAACAGACCGAAGGGGACCCGTCGCTCGCCGAGCGGCTGGTCCCCTTTTCGTTGCGCGGCAAGCGCCCAGACGATGCCCCCCAGACTCGCGAGCAGCAGCATCAGCGGCAGCGCCTGCCAGCCAAGCCATGCGCCGATGGCGGCGACAAGTTTCGGGTCGCCGCCGCCCATCGCGTCCTTCAATCGCACCCGGCGATAGAATTCGGCAATCGCGGCGAGTGTCAGACCGCAGACAACGGCGCCGACCCAGCGGTCGACCAGCGATGTGTCCAGCAAGGGCCCGGCGACCAGCAAGCCGGCCGCCCCGAGCAGCAGGTTGAGCCGGTCGGGCAGCCAGAAATGGCGCGCGTCGAGCAACGCCAATGGCAACAGCAGCCAGCCGAACAATGCCCATAGCCATCCCGCCGTTCCGGGCAGCAACGCAAGCGTGATCATACCGATCGATGCCGAGCCCAGTTCGACCCGGCTATGGAACGGATCGATGCGCGCGCCGCAGCGCCGACAGCGACCGCGCGACCAGAGTGCCGACAGCAAGGGAATGAGGTCGAGCGCGCCCAGCGGCCGCTGGCAGCCATCGCATTGCGAGCGTCCGCGCACCGAACGCCCCGCCGGCCAGCGCAGCACCAGCGTCGCGATAAAACTGCCGAGGACCAGCCCGGTCAGCGCGGCAAAGGCGACGCCCATGCCAAAGGGCAAGGCATCGAGGATCGTCACGTCAGAAGCGGCCCGTGGTTGCCAGCACAAACCCGCCCGAACCGGCCTTGAAGCCTAGTGTCGCAAGCGTCGCCGCCATCGCCGGGTCGCGGTCGACATTGATCGCGAACCGGGCGCGATACGCGCCGCTGCCGTCGAACGACAACGTCAGCCGCTCCATGCCCGACTGGCTGGCGAGCGCTGCCTGCGCACGTCCCTTTGCGCAAGTCAGCGGACCCGAAAGGCCGCGCGACAAGTCGAGGCCCGCAATCGGCGCGGTCACCGCAAGCTGGACCCGCCCGCTGGCCGCGGTGCATTTTCCTGCACTGTCGAAGCGCACCGTCGCGCCTTCGAAACGGATGGTATCGACAGGGATCAGGCCGAGCCCGCCCGACATCGAGGTCGTGCCGCTGACATCGGAGACACCGCGCGGGTTGCTGCCATGTAGGCGGCCTCCCAGCGCGCCAAGCCGTTCGTCGGCGCGCGAAAAGGCCAGCTCGACGCCGCCACCCAGCAGCGCCAGCGGCGACAGGCTGGCGCGCACCGTGCCGAGCGGCAAGGCGCCGAGCCGCGCTTCGACCAGTTCGCCCGACCAGACCGAGCCGCGCGTTTCGCGCGCAGTGATGCCCGCATCGGTGGCGCCCGACCATGCAAGTGCAAGTCGCATCGGGAAGGTTGCGATGATCAGGACCAGCGCGAGCAGCAGCGCCGCGATGCCCCAGCGCCGCCGCGCGCTCATTGTCCGCCCTTCCGCAGTTCGGCGGTCAGCCCGACGGTGCCGTCGGCCGCCGGGGTGATCGTCAGCTGGTCGACGACGAAGCCCTGCCCCTCTAGCGAAGCGAGCCAGTCGGTGAGCACCGGCGCGCGTGCAGTGGCGATCGCAATCGTCGCCTGTCCCGCGCCGCGCGCTTCATTGCGGTCGAGCGTCAGGCCGATTTCGCCCGCCGATTGGGCGAGATACTGGTCGATCGCGACCGCATCGATTGTCGCGACGACCGATTTGGCGGGGCGCTGGGCCAGCAATTGCACCTTTGCAGCCACCCGGCCTTCGCGCTCGATTGCGGCGCGATGCCGGCTTTCCAGATCGATGAACGCAGCGACGGCCGGACGGCCGAGCCCCCAAAGGACAACGCCCAGCGCAAGCACACCGGCAACACCGACGAGCCAGCGTTCGCGCTGCGACAGGGCGATCCACCAGTTTTGCAGTCTCTCGGTCATGGTACCGCCCGGATCGTGATATTGGCCATTTGCTGGCCGTCACTGCCCGCCATCGGCTGCGCTGTGATGCGATAGCCGTGTGCCTGCAGCGCGAGCAGCACCTTGTTGATGTCTTCGACGCGCGGCGCGGCGAGCGTCGTCGTCAGCGTCCCGTCGGTGCGATGCGACAGCGTCTTGAGCGACACGCCGGGCGCATCGCCCATCGCGTCATAGAGCGCCGACGCGGGAACCGAGAAAGCGAGCGGACCGCCGCCCGCCGCGGCAAGGCGGCGATCGACTTCGGCTTCGGCTGTCGTGGCATCGTTCGCCGCCACCCCGGCCTTCTTCGCCATCGCGACGACCGCATCGTCGGCGCGGCCCGTGTCGGATGTCAGCCGCACCGCATAGACGAGCGGAACGAGCAGGCTGACCACGACGAGTGCGATCGCCAGACGCTTCGCCAGCCGCAGCATCGCCGTATCGACCGACCAGCTGCGTTTGGGCTTCCATCCCGCGCTGAGCAGGTCGAGCGGCGGGGCGGCGAGCGTCAGCAGCAGCGCCTCGCGCATTCGCTCGGCATCGAGCGGCGCGATATTGTGGCCGCCCGCGATCAGCGGGTCGAGTTCGGGGTCGGACACATAGGCGCGGTCGGCGGTGCGCACGATCTGCTCGCCGCCAACCTCGGCTGTCCATAGCGTATCGGGTTCGGGCGGCGGCACAGCGGCGGCGGCGGGGATAATTGCCGCGGGCGTCAGGCCGCGTGCCTTCAGCCAGTCGGTCCACGCGGTCATCGCGGCATGCGTTGTCACCGCGACCGGAACCGTCTGCCCTGCCTCCGCGGGTTGCCCCGCAACGACGTGAAGCAAAGCCGCCTCGCCCAGACTGCCCTTGAGCGTGTCGATCCGCGCCGCAGCGGCGGCCTGCGCGGGGGCCGCGTCGGGATAATGAAGCCAGCGCAGCGGCACGTCGGCGGCAGGCGCCAGTGCGACCAAGCGGTCGTCGGGGCCGTCGTCGCGGGGTTTTTCCCACGCATCGACCCAGCCGTCGTCCTGTCCCGAATCGACAATCACGCCGTCATCGACGCGCAGCCATGCCGCGTCGGGACCGGGCTCTTCGCCAAGCGCCGCCACCGAGGGCAGCCAGAGAACCAGTGTGCGCGACATATCAGTCCGTCTCGCCCCAGTCGCGGCGGACAATCGTCGGCGGCGCGATGCCGGCCGAAGGCGCCCCGCCATTGGCATCGATCAGCGAAACTGCGGTCAAGAAACCGTCCCCCATCGTCACATTCGTCGTCAGCGCCAGCCAGCGGCTGGTTACACCCGCCTGTTCGGCGACATCGGCAGGCGGTTTCCGTCCTTCGAACGGTCCCGCCTCCCAGAATCGTACGCTGCTGCCATAGCCGCCAGCGGGGCGCGCCGCCAGCACCGCCCGCGCCTTGGCGACGCCGATTTCGCCGGGTACCAGCATCGCCACCAACGGCGCCTGTTCGGGCGCCAGCGTATTGACGTTCAGCCGCACCGGCTCTGCCACCGGCAGCACGCAAATCCAGGGTTTGAGCCGCGCATAGATCTTCGGCGTCACGCCGCGCACCGCGCGCAGCTCGCTGACATCGGCCATCTTGCGGTTCGCGGGCAGATAGGCACCCTGCATCGACCGATAGGCATTGTCCTCGGCGCCGAGCGGGCCCTCGTTGCTGTCGCTGTCGATCCAGTCGGCGGCCGCACCGGCGATCGCCTGCGCCTGCGCCGCATCGATCCCCAGCAAGGTCATCAGCTCGCCGAACTGGCGCATCGAACCCGACCGCTGCGTGAACCGCCCGGGCACGGTTTCGGCAACAAGGCTGTTGAGGTTGAAACAATTGTTCGCGTCGGCGAGCTTCGCCCGCCCCTCGCCGCCGGGCAGCGGCAGAACGAAATCGCGCCCCAGCCAGTCGCCGGCGAGCGTCAGCCTGGCCGGGTCGCGCCCGACCAGATCGGCAACGCGGCGCTGCGCAATCTGCTCGGCGGCAAAGGTGTAGGCGCGGCCCTGATCGACCGTCGCGGCGCTTCCCGCGATGCGCGTCGCGAGCGTCAGCCGGTCGAGCGCGGTCGCCGCGATCACCGCCATTACCGCCACGAGCAGCAATACGGTGAGCAAAGCCGCCCCGCGCTCGTCTGTCGTGTCGCGCGTCATGGCTGCGGAACCTCTGTCGCGGGTGGCGGCGGCAGCGTCGGCGCGGTGAGGAACAGCATCGTCAAAGCCTCGCGCCCCGTGCGCATCATCCGGACCTCGACGGCGCGCGGCAGGCGATCGCCGGGCTCCGAACTCCAGCTCTCCCCCCAATTGCCTCGCTCGTCGCGATAGCGCACCCGGGCGGTCGCAACATCGCCGACCAGCCGGTCGCCTTCGCTCAGCGCGGTGCCGTCGAGCATGGGCTGGGTCGCGCGCCGCCATTCGCTGCCGACGAGAGCATAGGCAACACGCTCGACATTCGGGCGCGGGCTGCCGTCGAGCGAGCCCGCACCGCCGTGGACAAAAGCGAAGCCGTTCGCCGATCCGAAAAAGGCCGGAACCGCCTCCCCCGCTGGTCCGCGCGTCGGGCGTTGCACGGCCTGCGCCAGATCGTTCGCCATCACCGCGCGCAGGCGGTTGATGCCACCCATCGCCTTCAGCCGCCCCTGCACCGCATCCTGCGTATCGATGCTGCTGCGCAGCAAGCCGACGCCCATCGCCGCAATCACGGCAAAGATCGAAAGCGCAACGAGCATTTCGACGAGGGTGAAACCATTCTGGTTCTTCATCGCGACGGCCGGATGATCGTCAGCGCCGCCTGCCCCCGGCCGCTTTCGGGGCGGACAAGCAGGTCGATACGCAGCAGCGCATCGTCGGCGGTCTTCGCGACGCGTTGTTCGACGCGCCAGTTGCGACCGGCGTTGGTCACGCCGATGGCGCTGTTGCCGATCGTCGGCGGCGCCGGGTCGGTCCACAGTTCGACCGCGCGATTCTGCGCGACGACACCCGCCATCGTGCTTTCATCGAGGTCGCCCGCCGTGCGCACTGCGTAGGCATCGAGCCGGACGAGCGCGAGCGCGGCGATGCTGATGACGCTCAACGCGACGAGCATCTCGAGCAATGTGAAGCCGCTTTCGCGCGTGTTGACGCGATCATTGCCCACGGCTGACCTCCCCGGTGGCCGAGACGCGCACGATCTCGCGCGCATCGCCGCCTGTGAGGACAACGACTTGCGGGGTCGGGCTGGTGCCGACGCGATCGAACAGGACGCGCGCCGCGCCCTGGCCATTTCCCGCCGAGAAGTGCACATCGCCGGGCCAGTTACGTTGCTCGAACGCCCGGCCGGGCAGCGGTTGCCATTCACCCGAAATCCGCCGTTCGAAGCCATAGCCCGACGGCGCAAAGCTGACCGCAACGCTGCGCCCCTCGATCACCGCGACATCGCGCGCGGCGGCGAGACGTGCGGCGAGGCGGTCGGCCTCGCTGCGCACGGTGCGTTCTTCGCCCGGAATGGTGAGCACGACGGCGGTCGCGGCGAGCGCCATGATCGCCAGCACGACCATCAGTTCGACGAGCGTAAAACCGTCGGCTCCGCGACGCGGCCGCGCCTCAGTCGCTGCGAATATCCGCATTGTCGTCGGTCCCGCCGGGGGCGCCGTCGGCGCCGAGTGACCAGACGTCGAACGCCTTCCCGTTCGGCCCGGGCGCCTGATAATTATAGGGGCGGCCCCACGGATCGGCAGGCAGCTTCTTGATATAGCCGCCGCGGCGATAACGTTCGGGCTGCGCGAGCGCGGGCGGCGGCGTGCTGAGCGCGTTCAGCCCATCGGTCGACGCCGGATAGGTCAGATTGTCGAGCCGGTATTGCTCGAGCGCGGTCTCTAACGTCGCGATATCGGCTTTCGCCTTGGTGACCATGGCCCGGTCCTGACTGGGCAGGACGTTGATCATCACCACCGTCGCGAGCAGCCCGATGATGAAGATCACGACCATCAGTTCGGTCAGCGTGAAGCCGCGCTCGTCCTTTTTGCGGTGCCGGGTAACCGGCGGGCGACCGGAGTCGAGCATCAGGCGAATGAAAAGCTGCATCAGGGACATCTATTATAGACCTGCAAGGTTCTGCAACTGAAGGATCGGAAGCAGAATGGCGAGGATGATAAGGGCAACGCACGACCCCATAACGACAATTATGACAGGTTCGAGAAGCGCCATCGACGCGGCTGTAAACCGGTCGAACTCGCGCTCGAGATAATCGGCGGCGCGTTCGAGCATCTGCTCGAGCCGTCCTGCGCTTTCACCGCTGGCGGTCATGTAGACAAGCAAGGGCGGAAAGACGCCCGAATCGCGCAGCGCCGCCGACAGGCTGCCCCCGGCTCGCACCTGATCGACGATCGTCGCGGTCGCGCCCGCCAGCGCCGCGTTGCGGATCGTCGGCAGCGTCAGACGGAGGCCATCGACGAGCGGCAAGCGGCTTGACACCATCGTCGACAGCGTGCGCGCGAACCGCGCGGCATAGAGATCGCGGAGCAGACGGCCAAAGAGCGGCAGGCGCAGCAGACGGCCATCAACGCGCGCCTTGAACGCGGGGCGGCGCATCGCAGTCACCCAGCCGAAGCTCGCGGCGGCGATCAGCAACGCGACCAGCCACCACCAGTTGGCAGCAAAGCTGGAGATCGCGATCACCGCGCGGGTGAGGAAGGGCAATTGCTGGCCGACATCGTTGAATTGTTCGACGACGCGCGGGACGACGAAGATCATCAGCGCGGCGACGACACCGATCGCGACGACCGCGAGGACGATCGGATAGGCGAGCGCGGCGATCAGCTTGCCGCGCACTTCGGCCTGCCGTTCGAGCAGGTCGGCGAGACGCGCGAGGATGGTCGTCAGGCTGCCCGTCGTTTCGCCTGCGGCGACCATCGCGCGATAGAGCGGCGGGAAGCTCGCGGGCTGGCGCGCCATCGCGTCGGCGAGGCGGCGGCCTTCGAGCAGGCCCGCGTGAACATCGCCGATGACACTCCGCGCGCTTTCGGCCTCGCTCTGGCGCGACAGCGTGCGCAGCGCTTCTTCGAGCGGCGCGACTTCGGCGAGCGTCGCGAGTTGGCGGGTGAAGAGCGCAAGTTCCTTGGCTGACAGCTTGTTGCGGCGGAACGCGAGCAGCGAGCGGCTGGCGGGCCTGGTCCCCGCCGTCTCGACCGCGACGATATGGAATTTCCGCCGCATCAGGTCGGCGCGCGCGGCATCGTCGTTCGCCGCGGTCAGCCGCCCCTTGCGCTCGCGGCCCTGCGGATCGATCGCCACATAGCGATAATCAGGCATCGATTTCCTCGCGCCGCGCGATGCGGATCGCCTCTTCGGCGGTGGTCAGCCCCTTCGCGACCATCGTCCGCGCCGCCGAAGCGAGCGTCGGCGATTTCAGGAAGGCGTGGCGCGTGATCATTGCCTCGTCGCCGCCGTTATAAATGTAGCGGCGGACCGTCTCGTCGACCTTGATCGCCTCGAACACGCCGATGCGGCCCTTGTAGCCGGTGCCGCTGCAATGCTCGCAGCCCTTCGGGCGCCAGATGACGGTGCCGATATCGAGCCCGAGGATCGCCGCGACGCTGTTGTCGGCCTGGACGGGCTCGCGGCAATTGTCGCAAAGTTTGCGCACAAGGCGTTGCGCGATGACTGCGCGCAGAGTGGAAGCGAGAAGAAAAGGCTCTACTTTCAAATCTTTAAGGCGAGTTATCGCACCGACCGCATCGTTGGTGTGCACGGTCGAGAGCACGAGGTGCCCCGTCAGCGACGCCTGCACCGCGATGTCGGCGGTCTCGCGGTCGCGGATTTCGCCGACCATCACGACATCGGGATCCTGCCGCAGGATGGCGCGGAGGCCGGCGGCGAAGTCGAGCCCGACCTTGCTGTTCACCTGCGTCTGGCCGACGCCATCGACGGCATATTCGACCGGATCCTCGACGGTCAGGATATTGCGCTGGCCGTCGTTGAGTTGCTTGAGCGCCGCATAGAGCGTCGTCGTCTTGCCCGAGCCAGTCGGGCCGGTGACGAGGATGATGCCATTGGGTTCGGCGAGTGCCTCGCGCAGAATCTGGTCGGCGGCGCCGGTCAGGCCGAGGATATCGAAGTCGATCCCCGCCGCATCCTTGTCGAGGATACGCATCACGACGCGTTCGCCCGCGCGGCTGGGAAGCGTCGAGACGCGGACGTCGACCGCCTTGCCCGCGAGCGTCAGCCCGATGCGGCCGTCCTGCGGCACGCGGCGCTCGGCGATGTCGAGCCGCGCCATCACCTTGATACGGCTGACCACCACGGGTGCCACATGCGGCGGCATGCGCAGATGCTCGCGCAATACGCCGTCGGTGCGCATCCGCACGACGAGCCCGCTTTCATAAGGTTCGATATGGATGTCGCTGACACCCTGCCGCACCGCTTCGGCGATGATCGCGTTGATCAGGCGGATCGCCGGGGCGTCGTCGGCGCTGTCGAGCAAATCCTCGGCGCTCGGCAGGCTGAAGTCGATGTCGTTGCCGTCGAGCGAGCCCGCCATCGCGGCGGCCGAGCTGTCGACCGCATAATGGTCCGAAAGCAGCCGGTCGAACTCGGCGGTGTCTGCCGTCGCGACGCGCAGCGGCTGCGCAAGATAGCGCTTTACCTCGATCAGCACCGCAGGATCGGCACCTTCGCGCAACGTCGCCAGCCACACGCCATTCTCGCCCGGGGCGATAACGACGCCATGCGCGCGAGCAAAACCATATGGAATATCAACCGGCGCCGGGGGAGGCGCCGCCGGTTCGATGTCGGTCACGGATATTCTCCGGTCGGAGGCGCGGGCGCCTGCGAAATCGAGGGCGGGACGTCGGTGGTCGTGACGCTGCCGTCGGGGCCGCGCAATTCGGGCAGATTGACCGGACCAACGGTGATGTCGGCAGCAGACTCCGCGGTCGGAACCGGCGGCACGGCACCGAGATAGTCGCGCACCAGCGCATCGATCGCGGGTTCTTCATCGGGGTTCCGGCGAAGCTGGAAGTCGCGGATATAACCGTAACGACGGGAGGTCAGCGCTGCGTTGTCCTCGCGGTTGCGCAGGATCGTCGGGCGGATGAAGACCATCAGGTTCGTCTTCGACCGTGTGCGGCTGCGCGATTTGAACAGTTCGCCGAGCACGGGAATGTCGCTGAGCAGCGGGATGCGCTCGATCGTCTTGCGCTCGTCGTCGTTGAGCAGGCCGCCGATCGCAAGGATTTCGCCGTCGTCGACGGTCAGCACGGTTTCGAACGAGCGTTTGTTGAGGATGAGATCGCTGTTGCGCGACGAGACGGGGCCAGCGACGCTCGACACCTCCTGGCGCAGGAACATCTTCACTTCGCCGGCGCCATTGACCTGCGGCGTCACTTCCAGCTTGATCCCGACCTCTTCGCGCTGGACGGTGCGGAAGGCGTTTTCGAAATTGGTCCCGAGTTTTTCGCCGGTCGTGATCGGCACGTCCTGACCGACAAGGAATTTCGCAGCCTGATTGTCGAGCGTAACGATGTGCGGGGTCGCGAGCAGGTTCGAGGTCGTGTCCGATTTCACCGCGTTGATGATCGCGCCGAAGATCGTGTTCTTGCCGATGTCGCCCGCAAAGCCCGCAAAGCCCCCCGTTGCCGTCAGGAGCGAGGCCGCCGCCGCTTCCTGCAAACTGTTGCCGAGCGAGCTGTTGGTCTGGGTCACCGTTGTGTTGCCGTTGACCGTGGTCGTCTGCTGCGACAGCCGGTTTGCCGCATAGGCGCCGCCGAGCGTCAGGATGTTGGGCGACGCATTGCTGTAGCTGGTCGCGACGAACGGAATATTCTTCCCGCCGAGCAGGAACTGGACGCCGAGCCGTTTCGCCGCATCGTCGCCGATCTCGACGACGATCGCCTCGACCAGCACCTGTTGGCGGCGGCTGTCGAGCTGCCGGATCAGCTCGCCGAGCATGCGCTGCACTTCGCTGTTGGCGGCGACGATGATCGCATTCGCGCCTTCGTAGCGCGTGATGATCGCGGGGCCGCGGGTCGAGATGCTGCCGCTGCCTCCGCCGCCGGTCGAGGCCCCGGCAGTGGAGGCCGGCGCGGGGGCCGGCGTCGCATTGCCGCCCGAGGAAGAGGAAGATGTTGCCGATGCCGGCGGCAGGCCGGCTTTCTGCGCGGGGTCGCTGCCGCCGCCGATGAGCTGCTGCAGCGTCGGCAGCAGCGTTTCGGCGTTGGCATGCTCGAGCCAATAAACGCGGAGTTCGGTGCCGCCCGCGGCCTTGGCGTCCAGATCGTTCGCCATCGACACGAAGCGCGCGACCATCGCCTGATCGCCGCGCAGCGCAATCGCATTGCTGCTGTCGATCGGAACGATCGCGACCGGCGACTGCGCGCCCTCACCCGCCGACGGCACCAGCGCCTGCAACGCGGCAGCGATTTCGCGCGCACCGGCATTCTTCAGCGTGACGATCTGGCTGGTCGAGCTGTCACGGTCGATGCTCGACGCCAGCGCCCGGATGCGGCGGATATTGTCGGCAAAATCGGCGACGACCAGGCTGTTGGCGTTGCGGTTCGCGGTGAGCGAACCCTGCGCGCTGACGAGCGGGCGCAGCGTTTCAACGGCGGCCACGGCGCCGATGTGGCGCAGGCGGATGATTTCGGTGACGAACTGGTTCTGCGCCGCCCCGCCGCTACCGATCCGGCCGGGCTGCGCTGCGGCGCCGTCGATCGGCTGGACGCGATAGGCGCCGTTCGGCCCCGGCACCGCGACGAGACCGTTCGAGCGGAGCGTCGAGAGGAAAATCTCGAAATATTCGCTGCGCGACAGCGGCCGGTCGGTGACGACCGACACCTTGCCGTTGACGCGGCCGTCGATGACGAAAGTCCGCCCGGTGATCCGCGCCGCATCCTGGATGAAGGCGCGGATGTCGGCGTCGCGGACGTTGAGTGTATATTGGGCGAACGCGGGCCCCGGCGTGGCGGAAACCAGCGCGGCAGCGAGCATCAGGGAAAGTTTGAGGCGCATGGGTCTCTATTGTTTCGAGAGGAAAATGGCGACGGGAACGACGCTGGCGCCGCGCTCGACTTCGAGCGAGATGCGCGCACCCGGCGTAAGTTGATTGGCGAGCGAAGCGGCATCGCTCGCCGAGCCGATCGGACGGCCACCGACCGAGCGAATAACATCGCCCGGACGCAAGCCCGCGGCGCGGAAGGCCGCGCCGTCGCCCTGCGGCTGAACGACGATCCCGGTGACGCGGCCATTCTCGGTACGCGGCGCAAAGCCGACCCCGGCCTTGATCGCGGCGGGCGTCATTTCGCCGCTCGCATTGCCTGTCGACACCGTCCCGATCTCGGGCGTCGGCGCCGGTAGCGGGGTCGCGGGGTTTACGGCCGCCGCATCGCCGCTCTGGTCGAGGAACAGGCTTTCGCGCGCACCGCCGCGGTCGAGCAGCACATGGTCGAAGGCGACGCCGACCAGCTTCACGCCCGGTGCGATCTCGTCGCCGACAGCATAGCTCGTCTGAATCCCGTCCTCGCCCGCGATAATTGCCGAGCCCCCGCCCGTCGCCTCGTTAAGGTTGATGCCGAAGAGGGTGAGGCCAAGCGCGGTCACGGTCGCCGAAGCGGGCCCCTGCGACGCACTGCGGAAAAAGGGATCGAAGCTGGAAAAGAGCGCGCGCCGCTCGGCGGGCGAGGCGATCACCGCGGCTTGCGGTTGCCACGCGCCCAGCGGCGACAACGGGGTGAGCAGCGTCCAGAGCAGACGGACGCATTGCCACACGAGCAAGGCACCGAGCAGTCCGACAAGCAGCTGCGGCCAGATTTCGCGCGGCGAGCGCTTGCCGCTCCGCAACCACGCGGGCAAACCGCGCGGCAGCCGAACGGCCGATCCGGACATCAGCGTCACCATGAAATCGTCCCTGTCCCCCAGACTGAAAACCCTGTCTCGCGAATCGCCTACGGGCGAACGGTGACAATCAGTTGACCGGAAGATTACAGTTTTTTGACAATGGAGCGAGTCCGGCGAGACGGCTGGACCATATCCTCCCTGTGCCCGAGCCAAGGGCAAGTGTCAGTCCCGCCAGGGCTGACGAAAGGGCTTTGGCGCCGCGATTGCCGCCTCTCCACCACCCGCACGACGGGCGGCCCCCTCCCCATGGCTTTGCCACGGGGAGGGTTTCGACCTTAAAACTTCAACGACGCGCTCAGCGAGAAAGTACGGCCCAGCTTGTAGCGGTTGAAATAGATCTTGTTGTCGCCCGAGGTCTGGACTTCCTGATATTTGCGTCCGGTCAGGTTGCGCGCCTCGAACTTCAGCTCGATTTCCTTGTTCAGCAGCGTGACGCCCTGACGCGCGACGAAATCGAGCTGGATACCCGGCTTCTCGAGCAAATCGGGCTGCCCCGACGGGCCGCGGCTGGTGACACGCGGGCTAGCGTAGGTGAAGAGCAGGGTCTGCTGCGACAGCTTGTCCTGATCCTCCAGCCCGATCTGGACGTTGACGAGATGATCCGACTGGCCGGTCATCTTCGATCCGTCGAAGAAATAGTTGCTCGCGTCCTGCACCACGCCGTTGATGACGGTGGTGTCGCCCGCGCCAACCTTGATCTCCGATTTGGTGAAGGTGTAATTGCCGATCAGCACGAGGCGACGGCTCGCCCAGAACGGCGAGTCCGACAACGTATCGAGCGGGAAATATTTCTGCGCTTCCAGTTCGACGCCATAGAGCGTCGCCTTCGGCGCGTTGGCATAGCTGGTGTTGACCGACGAATCCGAGATCGAGGTATAAGCCTCGATCGGCCGGTCGATCGACTTGTAGAACCCCGCCGCGGTGAAGCGCTGATCCTTGGCGAAATACCATTCGTAACGCAGTTCGGCGTTCCACAGTTCGCTGTCGGTCAGCGACGGGTTGCCGCGGAACAGGCGGTTCGATTCGGGATCCTGATAGACCTGCGCGACGAGTTCGCGGAACTGCGGGCGCGCGATCGTCTTCGACCCGTTCAGGCGCACCTGCATGTCGGGCGCGACTTCCCATGTCAGGGTGACGGCGGGCAGCCAGTAATCATTGTTCAGATTGGTTGCGATGATCGAGCTGCCACCCGTTCCGAACAGGTCGACGGGAACGACGGTCTGCTTGCCGTCCTCGTACCGGACGCCAGCGTTGATGTTCACGCCGGAGACCAGCTCGGCCTGAACCTGCGCATAGCCAGCGTGCGTCGTCAGGTCAGCTTCGAACGCCGCGGTGCCGTCTTGCGCCGACGTTTCGATCAACCCGATATCATAGAGCTGGATCGTCGCGTCGGAGAGCAGATAGTCCGGGCGAAGCTGGGTCACAGCAACCGGCAGGCCCGACGCGCGAAACTGGAACGCGCGGCGCACCGACGTGCGATGGGTATCGGTATAGGCATAGCCGACGGTCGCGGTGATGCGCGGCGCCAGCTCGTACGACAGGTCGACGCCGCCCGCCCACAGATCCTCATTGAGGTCCGAAAAGGCGATCGTCGCATCGCCGCGGTTGCCGCCAAGGTCGTTGACGAACTTGTTGCCCGTCGGATCCTGCGCAACCGGAAGATTGGTGCGAACATAGGTGAAACCGCGCTCATAGGGCGCCTCGCGCTGCGAATTGGCATAGGCGCCGCGCAGGTCGACCTTCAACTGGTCGAAGTGGAATTCGCCAACGAACTGCGTGTTGATCAGCTGGCGTTCGTACCAGGCGGTGTCCTGCTTCATGATGTCGCGGCCGACCTGGTTTGCGTCGGTACCGACTGCAAGGCGCGCCTGCTTCAACGTGTCGCGAATATAGAGGTTGGTCCAGCGCAGCTTGTGCTCGCCGATTTCGAGCCCGAAACCGAGCAGACCGTTCACGACGACACGGTTGTCGGTGACGACGCGGTTATAGCTCGACTGCGGATCGCCCGACAGGTCCTTCTCGACCGAGGTCTGCTGCAGCGTGTCGCGGGTACGCCATTTGTTGCTGATGCCCGCGGTAGCAATAATGCCAAGTTCGCCGCCCGCGAACTGGATCGTCGTGCCGCCGGTCACGCCCGCCGACCAGTTGACCGGGATGTGGTTATTCTGTTG
Source organism: Sphingopyxis sp. GW821-FHT10B01 (assembly GCF_059415685.1). Lineage (NCBI taxonomy): Bacteria > Pseudomonadati > Pseudomonadota > Alphaproteobacteria > Sphingomonadales > Sphingopyxidaceae > Sphingopyxis > Sphingopyxis sp. GW821-FHT10B01. The sequence continues at coordinate 498,373 of NZ_JBWKNS010000003.1, forward strand.
CAGCAGCGTCGTTTCGGCGTTGACCAGTTCCATCTGGATCGCCTTGAGGTCGTCCTTCGTGAAGTCGGCACCCTCGAGGATCGGCTTGCCGCTGGCGAATGCGGCCTTGAGCAGCGGCGGGACGTCGCGGGTGCCGTCGTCGAACCCCGTCCAGTCGGTGTCGCTGCCATAATAGGTATAGCCAAGCTGGTTCGTCGTCTCGCTGTCCCAGCCGATCCCGCCGCTGAAGGTCAGGAAAGGTTCGCGCGGGATCGCCTTGGTCGTGAGATTGATCACGCCGCCGCCGAATTCACCGGGGAAATTTGCCGAATAGCTCTTCTGGACGAGGGTCGAATCGATGACGTTCGACGGAAAGATGTCGAGCGGCACGACACGCTTCAACGGTTCCGGGCTCGGCAGCGGCAGACCGTTGAGCAGTGCGAGCGAATAGCGATCGCCAAGGCCGCGGACATAGACGAAGCCGCCACCGACGACCGACAGGCCGGTCACGCGCTGGAGCGAACCCGAAATGTCGCCCTCACCCGTGCGCGCGATGTCCGCCGATGACAGGACCGAGACGACTTCGGGGGTCGCGCGGACGACGTTGGGGGTAAAGCGGCCGGTGACGACGATTTCCTGAGTGGCGCCGCCGGGGATCGACACATCGCCGTCTTCATCCTCCTGCGGGGCAGGTTCAGCGGCCGCGGCTGCATCGGCCGCAGGTTCGCTGGCTGCATCCTGCGCAAGCGCGGCGGGCGCGACGAGCGCGGAGCTGAGGAGGAGCAGGCTGGCAAAGATCGGCCGCTTGGTCATGATGGAAAGTCCCCAATTATATGCAGGAAGGGAGCGGGCCAGCCGTCAGGCGAGCCCGCTCCCCAATTGGATCGCGAGCGATCAGGTTGTCGGGATGGCGCTGCAGCTCTTGCTCGTCGTGCCGAAGTTGGCGGTCGACGAGTTGCAGGTCCAACCCTGGTACCAGCTGTCGTTGGCGTCACGGACGGCGCCGACATAGGCGGTGGTGTCGAAGAAGGCGTTCAGCGTCTTCGCGTCGAAGGGGGTAAAGCCGGTTTCGGTCGCACCGTTGATGAACAGGCTGGTCAACGACGGCACATAGTTCGAACGGTTGTTCGTGCCACCTTCAAAGATTGCCTGCACCTGTGCGTCGGTGACACCGCTCGTGCCACGGAACGGCGAGGCGTTGCACTGCATCGACACCGAACGGAAGACCGGCGGGCCGGCTTCGTCGAGGGCGGGGTTGGCCGCCTGCGTCGTCGTTGCGCTGTTGAAGCCCAGGCAGCGGAAACCCGGAGCGACGATCAGGCCATTGGCAAAGGTGTAGTCGGCGCCGCCACGAACGAGGATCGACACGCCGTTGCCCGCCGCATTGGCGCGGTGGATATAGGTGAAGTTCGAGATCGCAACGCGCTGGCGCGGGCTCGCATCTTCGTTGCCGTTCGAGTCGATTTCCATCATCGAGTCGCCGACCAGGCCGTCTGCGCGCTGTACGCCGATGACATACTGGATGTTGCCCTGATAACCGACGTCGGTGTCGAGGCCGTCGTCTTCGGCACCGGTGATCACCAGATGCTTCATGTTCACGCGGCCGCCGAACACTTCGATGCCGTCGTCCGAGCTGTTGTGGATCTGGATATGGTCGAGCTGCGTGCCCGAACCCGTGCCCGACGGCGTCAGACCCTGCAGTTCCTTGTCGGCGCTGAGAATGAAGCCCGAATAGCGGATCTGGACATAGGACATGCGGCCCGAATTGTCGGCCGGCTGCGCGCCGCCATATTTCGCGCCCGAGGTGCCCTCGGTGTCGCGCTCACACGCCGCGGAGCCCGGCGTCGCGGCCGGAGCGTCGCAATCGGTGACCGGCGCACGGCCGAGCAGCACGACACCACCCCACAGCTGCGACGTCTGGTCGCCCGCCGAACCGACGACGTTGCCGCGGCCGGTGAAGATGATCGGCTGGGTCGGCGTGCCGACCGCGTCGATGCGGTTGCCGCGGTTGACGGCAAGGAAAGAAACGCCGGTCGCACCGAAGATGGTGACGCCGGGGTCGACCGTCAGCGTGACGACATTGTTCGTGCTCGCCGCGCCCTGATCGCTGCCGACATCGACACGGCCGGGGAGCGAGTAGATGACGCCCGCAACCTTCGGGATCGCCGTTGTCGCGGTGAAGCGGGTCGGGAAGCCGCAGTTGCGCCACTCGCCGCCGGGACCCGAAATGGTGCCGAGGTTCGCGAGCTGGTCGGGGCCGGCGATGGTCGGGCAGTTCGCGGCGGGGGTCACGGTCGCCGGGGTCGGGGTCGGCGTGGGGGTCGGCGTCGGCGTGGGGGTCGGCGTCGGGATGACGATCACGCCTTCGCCCGGCGACGCGACGCCGTCGGCACCGCACGCTGCAAGGATGGAACAGGCCACGCCGCTGAGCATGACCAAACGAATGCGTGCGAAAGCCGCCATGAAAATCTCCGTCCCGGTGTGCGCCTGGAGCGCCCCTGATGAAAAACACGCCGCGGATGAGAAGAGATAGCTGCCTCGCCCCCGGTGACGTCGCCACTAGGGTGATTCGATGACGGTCTGACGCCAGAGCCATGACAGTTGAGTGACTCTTTTGAGTCGGTTCGATGACATCGGCGGCGGCTGTAGGAGCCGCTTGTTCGCACCCGCAAAAATAAATGCAGCGAAGCTCGCTTGCATCGCCCGGAAAGCTTTGCTAGGCGCCCGCTCCTACCTGGTGCCGGACCCGTCCGGACCATCATGATGTGCGGTCGTGGCGGAACTGGTAGACGCGCAACGTTGAGGTCGTTGTGGCCGAAAGGCCGTGGAAGTTCGAGTCTTCTCGACCGCACCATCATCGCCAGTTTATGGCGTTTTTTAGTAGCTTGGAGCGACGGTTGACCTTTGGTCGACCTTCGCGGCCCCTGCTGCGCTTTCACAGGATTGCGCGGCCGCGTGCCGCCGCGCGGTCAGGCGGGTGCGGCGATCCAGCGGTCGACCTGCGCTTCCAGCACCGGCAGCGGCACCGAACCTCGACCAAGGACGATCTCGTGAAACAGGCGCTGGTCGTATCGAGCGCCCAGTCCCGTCCGCGCCTTTTCGCGCAGCGCAAGGATGCGCTGCATGCCGACCTTGTACGAGGTCGCCTGCCCCGGGGTGACGAAATAGCGGCGGATTTCGGAACGGATTTTGGCCGTAGGCTGCGGCGAATTGGCGGTGTAATAGGCCAGCGCCTCCGCCTCGCTCCACCCCTTGGCATGAATGCCGGTGTCGACCACGAGGCGAATCGCGCGCCAGATCTCGCGCCCCAGCCGTCCGAAATCGCTATAGGGATCGGTGTAGAAACCCATCTCCTTCGCGAGCCGCTCGACATAGAGCGCCCAGCCCTCGCCATAGGCGCCATAGAAATAATTCTTCCGGAACTCGGGCGTACCGGTCATTTCCTGCGCGAGCGCGATCTGCATATGATGGCCGGGCAGGCCTTCGTGATAGACGGTGCCTTCGATCTCGTAGGTCGGCGTCGCGCGCGTGTCGGCAAGATGGACATAGAAGATGCCCGGCCGCGACCCGTCGAGCGCCGCGGGCGAATAATGCGCGGCGCCGCCCGGCTCCTCGCGAAAGGCTTCGACGCGCTTCACGATCAGATCGGCCTTGGGCAGCCGCCCGAATTGTTCGGGCAACCGCGCGCGCATGCCGGCAAGATAGTCCTCGGCTTTCTTGAGATAGATTGCGCGGCCGGCATCGTCGTTGGCGACATAGAAACGGTCGTCGCTGCGCAGGAAGACAAAGAAATCCTCGAGTTTGCCCTTAAAGCCGATCTTCGCCTTGAGCGCCTCCATCTCGGCGCGGATGCGCGCGACTTCGGACAGGCCGAGGTCATGGATTTCACCGGCGGTCATGCCGGTCGTCGTCTGCAGCCGCAGCATCGCATTATAATAGGCCGCACCATCGGGCAGCGCCCCCGCGCCGCGCGGTTCGACAGACGCTTTGACGCGGTCGGCGGTGAGCCATGCACGCAGCCGTTCATAAGCGGGCTTCATCGATCCGGTCATCGCCGCGGCGACCTGCGCGGTAAGGCGATCGGCGGCGGTGGCGTCGATTTTCCCCGATGTGACGAGACCCGCGGCCTTCGCCTTGGCGTCGGCGAACAATGCATTGTTCGCGCCGTCGTCGAACGGCGCCCCCGTGGTGAGCCGCCCGACGAGTTCGATCGACTGATCATAGGCGAAACCGGGCATACGGATGCCCTTTGCCGCCGCAGCCCTGGCACGATCGAGATAGGCATCGAGCGTCGGGCCGAGCGCGGTAACGCGGGCCACATAGGCCTTCATATCGGCCGGTGCATCGACGCGATGCTGGTTGATCAGGAAGTTCGGCAGCCCGGTGTGCGGGCCGTTGCGGTCGAAGATATAATTGTGGCCGCGCCACTTCGTCGACGCCTCGGCCCGCTCGAGTTCGAGCACCCACATGTCATACGACACCCTTGCATCGTCGCCGAGCGTCGCGACATCGAATTGCCGCTTCATCGCCGCGACATTGCCCCGGCGCCACGCGAGGCGCGCCGCAGCGGCCGCATCGCTCGGATCGGTGAACCGGTCCTGTTGTTCCTTGCGGCCAAGCTGGGTGAGCTGCTCGGGATCGAGCGCGAGTTCGGCCTCGAAGGCCGCATCGAGAAAGGCGGTGAACGCCGCATCGCTCGCGCCGCTTTTGCCCGCCGCGCGGGCCGCCGGTGCCGCAACCAGACTGGTCGCCAGCGCCAATGAAAACTCCCGTCGTGATAGCCGCACTGGACCCCTTTCTCCGCTTCCTCGAACCAGCGGTACCGCGATTGGCGGCCCCGGGCCAAGACTAAATATGGAGGCCATGGGCGGTTATCGCCAAGGGCGCCGATCGGAGAGTCTCACCCGGACGGCGGGGTCAGCCCGCCAGCGACGACAGCGCTTCGGCCTGCCCGCGCGCCGTGGCCGCTGCATATTCGGCCTTCATCCGCGCGAACAGCACGACCTGCTGCACCATGATGTCCAGTTGCAGTTCGATGCCCCGATCGGCGACAAGCCCGTCCGGATCGAACAGCGCCTGACCCGAATTGGCGGTGACCGCCATCGGCGTCGGCCAGCCGCGCAGCGCATGGGTGATCGAGCGCAGCGTCGCGAGCGTGCTGCCCGCCGCCTGCCATCCGCCCGCCACCGCGATCAGCCCCACCGCGCGGCCGTCGAAATAGGGCTGCGCATCCGAAACCAGATCCTGCGCATAGTCGAGCGCGTTCTTGACCACCCCCGACACCGTCCCGTGATAGGCGGGCGAGGCGACGATGATGCCGTCGGCCGTGCGCAAGGCGGCCATCAACGCCTGCGCCTTTTCGCATCGCTCGCTGCGGTGCGGCGCATACATAGGAAGGTCGATCGCCTCGCCCGCGAAGAGCGCGGTATCCGCTCCCTGCGCTTCGCAGCGCGCCAGCGCGTGGCGGAGCAACCGCTCGGCCGACCCGCCCGGGGTGGCGTTGCCGCCAAGCGCGACGATATGCGGACGGCTGTTCGAAACGCGGCGCTCGATCATCGGGGCCTCCCTCAGTTGAACGTCACCTGGCGGCCACCGCGCAGGAAGGCGATCGCGTTGCGGCGCAGATGGTTGGTGCCGGGGTTGAGGATCGGCTCGGGCGAATATTGCGCGAGATAGACGCGGCGCATATTCGGGGTCGAATTCGATCCGGTCGCGTGGAGCGCGAGGCTGGAGAAAGCGACGACGCTGCCCGCCGGAACTTCGAGCGTCACGCCTTCGCTGTCGCCCGTGTAGCCGACAAGGTCGTTGCTGCCTGGCTGGCGGACGTGCGGAACGATCCCGTCGCGCGTTTCGGGCGCCTGCGAGAAAGGCAGGATGCGCACCGTGCCGTTGGCGACCGTCGTGTCGTCGAGCGTGCACCAGCAGGTCAGATACGGCTTGTGATCGGCGGGGCCGCCGTTGCCGACGACATAGCCCGAATCCTGATGCCAGCTGAACGGCATCCCCTCGCTGGCGCCCTTCACGACATATTGGTCGTAGAAGAAGTACGCATCGTCGCCGAGTGTCGCGCGGCAGATGTCCGCCATCGTCTCGCTGAACAACATCGTGCGGAGGTCGGGCTGCTGGCGCTGGCATTCGCCCGCGAAGTAACGCTTGCCCTTGTGGCTGATGCCGTCGACTTCGACGCCGAGACTGTCGAGGCGCGCGTCTTCGCGGTCGATGACGCGGCCGCATTCTTCGCGCAGCAGGTCGAGCAGCGGGCCTTCGAGGATGCGTTCGAACACCGCATAGCCTTCGGTCGCGAACTGTTCGCGCTGGGCCGCAAAATCCATCTCACTCTCCCGATGTTGTCTAAGGTGCCACGTAGCGCAACATCATCCATCGCATCCAATCGAATTGCATCGCACGATCATACGTCTATACTATGACCGATGCGAATGAGACAGGTCGAGGCGTTTCGCGCCGTGATGATGAGCGGGGGCATTACGGCCGCCGCGACGATGCTGAATATCAGCCAGCCGTCGGTGAGCCGGCTGATCGCCGACATGGAGCGCGCGGTGGGCTTTCGCCTGTTCGACCGGCGCGGCGCGCGGGTGCATCCGACCGCGCAGGCGCAGGCGCTGTATGAAGCGGTGCGGCGAAGCTATGCCGGGCTCGACCTGCTCGATCAGGCGGCGCGGCGCATTCGCGCGCATCCGGTGGGGACGGTGCGGATCGCGGCGCTGGCGGCGATCGCGATGGCGATATTGCCCGCGGTGATCGCACGCTTTCGCATCCTCTATCCCGACATCAAGATCATCGTGGAGTCGCTCGGCCAGCGCGCGATCGAGGAGCGCGTCTTTCTGGGTCAGGCCGACCTGGGCATCGGGGTCGACATGCAGGGACGCGAAGGCATCCGTGCGACCCCGCTCGCGCGCGCCGAATATGTCTGCATCCTGCCCGCCAACCATCCGCTCGCCGCGCGCGAGCGACTGGCGATCGCCGATCTGGCGGGCGAGGAGTTCGTCGGCCCGATGCACGAAGCCGACGCGCTGTGGACCGGGATCGACACCGCGCTCGAAGAGTCGGGTATCAGCGTATCGCGGCGGCTGGAGACGCAGCATTCGCAGATATTATATGCCTTTGTCGAAGCCGGGCTGGGCGTGACGATCGCCGAGCCGTTCAGCGCGCCGCGATTCCACCGGCTCGGCGTCGCGATCCGCCCGATCACCCCGCCCGTCACTCTGGATTTTGCATTGCTGGAACCCGATATCGGGCCGACGCCGGAGATTGTCGCCTGGCTGAATGCCGATGTGCAGCGCGAGACCGAGGCGTGTCTGGCGCATGTGAAGCGGGTGGTGGCGTCGAAATAGGCGGGCCTGCGAATGGCCGTGTTGGGGTGGAAAGCGGACGGCAAATTACCCCCGCTTCGTCATCCCGGACTTGATCCGGGACCCGTCTTCCTTCGCCGATGAAGGAAAGACAAGGCAGGCCCCGGGTCAAGCCCGGGGTGACGATAGTCGATAGGTAGCGGCTGGACGCTTTCGGAAACGTCCCGCGTCCGTTCGTGTCGAGCGAAGTCGAGACACCCTTCGTCCTTGTGCCGTGCCGATGGGCATCTCGACTTCGCTCGATGCGAACGGGCAAAGAGGTCGCCTTTCGGTCGTTTCCTGTCATTCCCCTCCCTGCAAGGGAGGGGTTAGGGGTGGGTAGCGAGCGAAGCGAGCTTACACCCTCTCGATAGGGAGCAGCGCCGCGGCGCGGCGACCCACCCCCGGCCCCTCCCTTGCAGGGAGGGGAGAAAAATGTCCGCAATTGGTCCAATTCAGGCCTTCGTCATCCCGGACTTGATCCGGGATCGATTGGCGCGGCGGTCGTTATGGACCCCGGAGCAAGTCCGGGGTGACGATCGTAGACGGGGCCGCTTCCGATCATTATATTCCATCACTCTCCCTTGCCTACCGCCGGCGCTTCCCCTCGCTCTCCAAGTCATAGCATTTGGACATAACCGACCGACATTTCTCGATTAGACTGCAATGATTTTGACGCGCATCCCTCGGTCGGTTGATGGGCAATGGCGCCGGTCAGCCGATTCGTGGCCGTGAGCGACATGTTCGCGGCCTGATGTCGAAGCGGACGCACGATCCGCCACGGCAAGGGAGTGTGGTGCTGATGACAAAGTCGACACGCGAGCCAGAGCCAAAGCCTGCCCCTCGCGCTGTCCCGCACGCCATAGCATTTGAACATGGCACCGCGACATTTCTCTATTGGACCACAAATATGAATGCGCGCATGGGTCGGTTCTTAATTGTCAATTGAATTAATTGACATACCGGTTTGCAGCGCATCAAGGGAGGATTTGAACATGGTTTCGTCGAAAGCCAAAGCGTATCTGGCGGTCACCACGGCCCTGGGAATGGCGATGCTCGCCGTTCCGGCGCACGCGCAGGAGGCCGAAACCAAAGAAGCCTTTGCCAGCACCGACATCATCGTCACCGCGCAAAAGCGCGAGCAGAATCTGCAGGACGTGCCGGTCGCGATCTCGGTCGTGTCGGGCACGCAGCTCGAACGCTCGAACGTCAATTCGGCCGAACAATTGTTTCAGCGTGTGCCCACGCTGACCTTTCGCAAGGGCAACACCAACAAGGATTCGGCGCTGTCGATCCGCGGTGTCGGCACCATTTCCTTCTCGTCGGGCGTCGAGCCGTCGGTGTCGACCGTCATCGACGGTGTCGTCTATGCGCGCACCGGCCAGCAGACGTCGGACTTCCTCGACGTCGAGCGCATCGAAGTGCTGCGCGGGCCGCAGGGCAGCCTGTTCGGCAAGAATGCCAGCGCCGGCGTGATCAACATCGTGTCGCGCGAGCCCGGCAACGAGCTGGGCGGCTATGTCGACGCGGCCTGGTATCAAGGCAATGAATATCGCATCCGCGGCAGCATCGGCGGGCCGCTGGGCGACGGCATTCGCGCTTCGCTCACCGGCTTCTGGTCGCAATATGACGGCAACGCCCGCAATGTGTTCAACAACCACAAGGTCAACGGCTACAAACATTGGGGCGTGCGCGGCAAGGTGATTGCCGAGCCGACCGACAATCTGAAGATCACGCTGATCGCCGACTATTCGAAGAATAGCGACAATGGCTTTGCCGACAGCATCGGCACCGTTTTCCCGTCGGCGTTCAACAATGCGGTGTTCATCCCCAGCCTCGCGCCGCTGACGCTCGACGGCAAGAACAAGGACATCGACAACGACCTCGACCCTTATACCAAGGACAAGAACAGCGGCGTGTCGGGGCAGATCGACCTCGACCTTGGCGGCGTCACGCTGACCTCGATCACCGCATACCGCCACTGGTATAATTTCCAGCAGCGCGACGGCGATTTCCGGTCGGACGCGCCGCGTTACGTCAACACCGGCACCGCGTCGGGCGACGTCCGCTCGCACGATCGCGGCGATTTGAAGTTCGACCAGTTCACGCAGGAACTGCGCATCGCATCGTCCAATCCGCAATTTTTCGAATATGTTACGGGGCTTTATTATTACCACACGAAGGAAGTCGATTTCTTCAACCGCACGGTGACGAGCTGCACCGCGTCGACGCTGCCCACCGTCGGCGGGCTGACGCCGTGCGCCGCCGGATCGTCGACCTATCTGACCAATGAAGGCAATGCCGATTTCACGACGAAGCTGACCAGCTATTCGGCCTTCGGTCAGGCGACGCTGAATTTCACCGACGCGTTCCGCGGCATCGTCGGCCTGCGGCATACCAACGACAAGGTCAGCTATGACTTTGCCCGCCGCTCGACCTCGCTCGCGGCCTTCTCCGGGGTCAACCCGGCCTTCGCCTCGGCGGGGTCGATCAAGGACACCGGCTGGTCGGGCAATGCCGGCCTGCAGTACGACCTGACCGACGATGTCGTCGCCTACACGACCTACACGCGCGGCTATAAGGGGCCGGCGCTCAACGTCTTTTTCAACATGCTGGCGCGCGACACCGGCCGCATCGATCCCGAAAAATCGGACGCCTATGAAGTCGGCCTCAAGACGCGGCTGTTCGACCGCCGCCTGACGCTCAACATCGCGGGCTTCTATGCCAAGTACGACAATTATCAGGCGAACTTCCTCGACCTCGTCGCGGGGCAGGTCGTCACGCGCCTGACCAATGCGGGCACGGTGTCGACGCGCGGGATCGAGGTCGATTTCAACGCCGCGGTGACCGACGATTTCTCGCTGTCGGGCGGGTTCAACTACACCGACGCGCATATCAACAAGTTCATCTGCCCGTCGGGCGCCGCGGTGACCTGCGCCGATGCGATCAACGGCAAACCTTTGCCCTTTGCGCCGAAGTATAAGGGCACGGTGACGATGGACTGGCGCCTGCCGCTCAACATCGACGGGTTCAACGTCGATCTGAACAGCTCGCTCGTCTATCAGAGCCGCACCCAGTTCGACATCAACCAGAACCCCAACGCGTTCCAGGGCGCCTATGCGATCTGGGATGCCGGGATCAAGGTGAGCACCGACGACGACAAATACAGCCTGTCGTTCATCGTCAAGAATCTGACCGACAAGCAGTTCGTGATCCAGCGCATCCCGAACGGCACATCGTTCATGCGCCAGATCACCCCGCGCGATGCCGAGCGTTATTTCGGCGTCACCGCGCGGATGAACTTCTAACAGTCCCCTGCCCCGCCGCCCATAATGCCAGGCGGTGGGGCAGATTTTTCGGGTAAGTGGCGATAGCATGATCGTCGCCCCCGCGAAGGCGGGGGCCGTTGTCGGCCTAAATCTTCGCCGCTGCATATGCCCTCCAGCGGCCCCCGCCTCCGCGGGGGCGACGGGAAAGAAAAGGATCCTCCCCTATGGCGCTTGAGGCGCTCGATACCGGCTTTGCGCTTCGCCTCGGCGGGCAGACGATCCTGACGCACAGCGCGGGCGCACCCTGTTTCTTCGTCGGGCGCGGCGTGCCGCATATCCATTCGAAGCTCGGCCATTTCGATGTGGCGCAAGAGGTGAGCGAGCGGATCGCGCTGGGGCATGTCGAGATCGTGGGCGATGTGGTCCGCTTTGCCGCGGCAGCGGGTTCGCCTTGGCTGCTCGAAGCCACCGTGTCGGGCGATGGCGATGATGCGGTGATCGCGCTGACGGCGCTCGACCCGGCGCTCAACCGGCTGTGGCTGCGCGTGCCTGCGGGTGCAGGCGAGCATGTGTGGGGCGGCGGCGAGCAATTCTCCTATTTCGACTTGCGCGGGCGGCATTTCCCTTTGTGGTCGAGCGAGCCCGGGGTCGGGCGCGATCCGGCGTCGCCCTTGTTCCGGCAGGTCGAGGCACACCGCAAGGGCGGCGGCGGCAGCTATGCGCACACCAATTATCCGCAGCCGACCTATGTCAGTTCGCGGCGCTATGCGCTGCATGTCGACAGCTTTGCCTATGCGGCGTTCGATTTCCGCGCGGCGGATTATCATGAGGTCGAGGTCTGGGAGATTCCGGCACAGATCGAGCTGTGGGCGCGGCCGCGCTTTACCGCGCTGGTGTCGGCGCTGTCCGAGCGTTTCGGGCGCCAGCCGCCATTGCCCGAATGGCTGCTGAAGGGCGCGGTCATCGGCTTGAAGGATAGCGACAACAGCTTTGCGCGCCTCAAGGTCTATGAGGACGCCGGGGTCGCGGTGTCGGGGCTGTGGTGCGAGGATTGGGTTGGCCTGCGGATCACCAGCTTCGGCAATCGCCTCTTCTGGGACTGGCAGTGGAATGCCGAGCGCTATCCCGACCTGCCGGCGCGGATCGCCGGGTTGAAAGAGCGCGGCATTCGCTTTCTTGGCTATGTGAATCCTTATCTGGCGGTCGACGGGCCGCTCTATGCCGAGGCCGCCGCGCGGGGCTTCATGGTGATGCATCCCGAGAAAGACGAGCCCTATGTGATCGACTTTGGCGAGTTCGATTGCGGGCATGTCGATTTCACCAATCCCGACGCCGCCGCATGGTTCGCCGATACGATCATCGGCGAGAAGATGATCGATTTCGGGCTGTCGGGCTGGATGGCCGATTTCGGCGAATATCTGCCCGTCGATGTCCGCCTCGCGAATGGCGAGAGCGGGATGACCGCGCACAATCGCTGGCCGGCGCTGTGGGGCGAAGTGAATGCCAAGGGCGTCGCAGGGCGCGGGCAGACCGGCGAGACGATGGTGTTCATGCGCTCGGGCGCTACGGGCGTCCAAGGCCATTGCCCGATGCTGTGGGCGGGCGACCAGGCGGTCGATTTCAGCCGCCACGACGGGATCGGGACGGTGATCTGCGCCGCGCTGTCGGCGGGGATGCTCGGCAACGCGCATCATCATAGCGATTGCGGCGGTTACACCAGCCTGTTCGACACGACCCGCGATGCCGAACTGGCGATGCGCTGGGCGGAGATGTCGGCGTTTACGTCGATGATCCGTACGCATGAGGGCAACCGGCCGCGGCAGAATGTGCAATATGACGACGATCCCGATCTGCTCGCGCATTTTGCGAAGATGACGCGGATTTACGCGCATCTGGCACCCTATATCCGCCGGCTGTCGCAGGAGGCGTCGGAAATGGGGCTGCCGGTGCAGCGGCCGCTGTTCCTGCATTTCGAGGACGATCCGGAGACCTATGCGATCCAGACGAGCTATCTGTTCGGGCCCGATCTGCTCGTCGCACCAGTGATTGCGGCGGGGAAGAGCGAGTGGACGACCTACCTGCCGACGGGTGCCGAGTGGGTGCATGTCTGGTCAGGTCGGACCTATGCGGGCGGGAGCGATGTAACGGTTGCGGCGCCGTTCGGACAGCCGCCGGTATTTTACCGCGCGGGGTCGGCGGAGGCGGCGCTGTTCGACGCGATGGTTTCGGCCTGAGCCACATCCTTCAGCACCGCCACGAAGGCGGCGACGAGCGCACTGCGGCTGCGGTTGCGGAGGAGGTGGATCGCGTCGCGGGTGACTTCCGAGGGCGGAAGCGCGATCATATGGAGGCCGCTACGCAGCGCAAGCGCGCGCGGGACGACGGTGATCGCGCGGCCGCTCCGCACCATGTCGAGACAGGCCGCGGTGGAGTCGAGCTCATAGTCCGGAAATTGCCCCGCGGCGTAACGCGCGCGGAGGGGGCGCGGGAGGTTGCTGCCCGGCGCGGGACGCGGGAGCGCCCAAGGGAAGTCGGCGCTGTCGCCCTCTCCCCTCGCGAGCGGATGGGCGGCGGCGCAGACGAGCATCAGCGGCTCGGGCGGCAGCGGGATGCAGAGCACTTCGTCGGCGTGGCCCGAGGACGCGAACTTCGCGCGGTTGCAGACGACAAGGTCGAGGCGGCGGTCGACGAGCGTTTCGAGCAATTGTTCGGATGGCCCGCCGGTGACGGTGACGCGGACGCCCGGGTGCGCTTCGGCGAAGCGCGCGATCGCGCCGGTGAGCAGGGGTTGCAGCGGGTACGGGCCGCTGCCGACCGCGACGGCGCCGCCGCTCGGCTGGCCGAGGCCGCGCGCTTCCTGTTCGAGGTTCGCCGACGCCGCAATGACGTCGCGCGCCGAACGGATCAGGCGGTCGGCATCGCTGGTCGGACGGACATAATGGGTGGTGCGGTCGAAGAGTGTCGCTCCCAATTCCTCCTCGAGCTTCTGGATCGAGCGGGTCAGCGCCGATTGCGTGAGGCCGAGTTCGTCGGCGGCGCGCGCGTAGCTGGCGAGGCGATAGAGCGCATCGAAATGGCGGAGGCGGCGGAGGTTCATGGCGCGCACCATATCATTCCTGTTTTGCAATACCAATGCCCCGGTCATGTGCGTAGCGTGAGCATATGAGCAGCACCTCTCTCGATGCGCGGCGCCGTGCGCAGGTCTTTGCCGAGCTGGAGTCGCGCCCATTCGACCTCGCGGTGATCGGCGGCGGGATCACCGGTGCGGGGATCGCGCGCGATGCGGCGATGCGCGGGCTGTCGGTCGCGCTGATCGAGGCACGCGACTATGCGAGCGGGACGAGCAGCCGGTCGTCGAAGATGATCCATGGCGGGCTGCGGTATCTGGCGCAGGGCGATATCGCGCTGGTCAAGGAAGCGGCGTCGGAGCGGCAGATTTTGCGCCGCATCGCGCCGCATCTGACGCGGTTGTCGCCCTTCCTGATCCCGACGACGAACATGGCAATGACGGCGAAGCTGCGGACAGGGCTGTGGACCTTCGAGAAATTGGGCGGCGTGCCCGAGGCCGAGAAGCATGAGGTGATCGGGCTGGCGGAACTGCAGCAGCGCGAGCCGTTGATGCGCACCGACAAGCTCAATGGTGCGGTGCTTTATCCCGAATTTCTGACCGACGATGCGCGGCTGGTGCTCGCCAACATCCGCAGCGCACAAGGCGCGGGCGCGGTGGTCGTGAACCATGCGGCCGCTTCGGAGCTGACGGGCAATGGTCTCGTCGCGACCTCGACGCTGGACGACGGGCTGGGCGCGCGGATCAAGGCGAAGCTGGTGGTGAATGCCGCGGGCGCATGGGTCGATCGGGTGCGTGGGCTGGAGGCGGGCGAGAGCGACACGCGCATGGCGCTGAGCCGCGGTATCCATCTGGTGTTGCCGCGTGAGCGGCTGCCGATCAACGCGACGATCATCATTCGTGCGCCCGACAAGCGCAGCATCTTTGCGGTACCGCGCGGGGCGTTCACTTATATCGGCACGACCGACGTGTTCCACGACGGCGCCGACTACTGGCCCGCGCCGACGCGCGACGACATCGACTATCTGCTGCGCGCGACCGAGGCGGCGCTCAGCATCGATCCGATCCGCGACGCCGAGATCGTTTCGCTGTGGTCGGGGATGCGGCCGCTGATCGCGCAGCCGGGCAAGAAGGCCAATGAAGTCTCGCGCAAGGACGAGATATGGACTTCGCCGGGCGGGATGATCTCGATCGCAGGGGGCAAGCTCAGCGCCTATCGCGCGATGGCCGAGCGTGTCGTCGACCTGGTCGTCGAGCGGCTGGGTCGGGCCGCCCTGCCCTGTTCCACCGCCGATGCACCGCTGCCCGGCGGATCGCGGACGCCGCAACTGGACGGCCTCGACCCGCGCGCCGCCGAGCGACTGGCGGGGCTCTATGGCGACGAGGCGAACGAGATATGGATCGCGGGCGGCGATGTGGCTGCCGAGGCCATACGCGCGGTGACGCATGAGGGTGCCGCCAGCCTCGAGGACTATTGGGTGCGGCGAAGCGCGCGCGCCTGGTTCGATGACGGCGCTGGCCTGGCCGCACTCGCCCCCGCGACCGAGGCAATGGCCGCGCTGCTCGGCTGGGATGACGCCACAAAGGCCGCGCAAATCGCGCATTGCCGACAGATCAACGATGAGAGCCGCAGGCTTTTGGGAGAGTGAAATGCGTTCGATAACCGAAGCCCTTGCCAGCATGATCGGCGCCGACCGCGTCGCGAGCGACGCCGAGGCGCTGAATGCCCGCCGCTACGACCAATGGGCGGTCAAGCATCTGCGCGACTGGCGCAGCGAAGCGGTGCCCGCACCGGGCTGCGTGGTGCGGCCGCAGTCGGTCGAGGATGTGCAGAAGGTCGTGCGCTTTGCCGCCGAAAAGCGCGTGCCGCTGATCCCCTATGGCCTTGGCAGCGGGGTGTGCGGCGGAATCGAACCGACGCCCGATGCGATCTTGCTCGACATGAGCGGCATGAACCGCGTGCGCTATATCGACAGCGACGATCTGCTCGCGAGCTTCGACGCCGGTTTGAACGGCATGGAGGCCGAGGAGGCGGTCGCCGCGCATGGACTGACGATCGGGCATTGGCCGCAGTCGATCGCGATCAGCAGCGTCGGCGGCTGGGTCGCGACGCGCGCGTCGGGGCAATTCTCGACGGCTTATGGCAATATCGAGGACATCATCCATTCGATCGAGGCGGTGCTGCCGAACGGCGAGTTGGTGACGCTGGGCAAGGCGGTGCGCGCGGCGGCGGGGCCCGACCTGCGCCATCTGCTGATGGGCGCCGAAGGGACGATGGGCGTGATCACCGGCGTGACCTTCTCGCTACGTGCCAAGGCGCCGCACCGCGATTACAGCATCTTTTATGCCGAGGATATGCGTACGGGTTTCGAGGCGCAGCGGCAGATCGTCCGCGCCGACTGGCGCCCGCCGGTGATGCGCCAGTACGACGGGCGCGAGGTGCGGCGGCTGTTCCGCGATTATGAGCGTGACGGCAAGGCGATGCTGTTGATGGTGCATGAGGGGCCGAAAAGCCGCGTCGATGCCGAGTTGGCGGCGATGCACGAGATTTGCGGCGCGGCGGGTCTTGAGGCTGGCGATCCGATGGCGGCGAAGCAGTGGATCGAAAAGCGCAACCATGTACCGAGCTGGCGCGACATGTTCGAGCGCGGCTATGTCGCCGACACGGTCGAGATTTCGGGGCGCTGGAGCGAGATCGGCGCGATCTATGACGCCAGCATTGCGGCGCTCAACGAAATCCCCGGCGTGATCAACGCATCGGCGCACAGCAGCCATGTCTATCGATCGGGGATCAACCTTTATTTCAGCTTCGCCGCGACCTTCGAGGACAGCGCGAAGATGGAACCCGCCTATTTCGCCGGCTGGCGCGCGATCATGGAAGCGACCGCGAAACATGGCGGCGGGGTCGCGCACCATCATGGCGCGGGGCGGCTGCGCAAACCCTATCTGCATCACGATCTGGGCGAGAGCGGCGTGGCGTTGCTTCGGCAATTGAAGGCCTGTCTCGATCCGGCGGGGATCATGAACCCGGGCAATCTGATACCCGATGCTTAGGTTTCGGGCTGAACCGGCAACAATGTGTGCCCCGGCGAAAGCCGGGGTCCATGCTATGTTTGCACCCGAACGCTCTGGGCCCCGGCTTTCGCCGGGGATCACGTAACCGATGGGCATGGAGGGAGGCCTCCTTCTCGCGCTCGATGCGGGCACGACGGGCGCCCGCGCCATGCTGGTCGATCCGGCGGGCGCGGTGCTGGGCGTCGACAAACGGCCGATCGCGAGCCACTTCCTGCCGCCGGTCTTGTCGAGCAGGATGCCGCCGCAGTGTGGGAAATTTGCCGCGCGGTGATCGACGGCGCGTTGGCGGCGGCGGGACGTAGCATCGCCGATGTCGCTGCGATCGGGGTGACGACGCAGCGCGCGAGTATCGTGCTGTGGGACCGTGCCACCGGCGAACCGGTCGCGCCGATGCTCGTGTGGAGCGATCTGCGCGGGATGGAAGAGTATAAGGCGCTGCGTGCGGCGGGGTTCACCGGATGGCCGCAGGTGCCGTCGGCGAAACTGCCCTCTGCGATCGCTCTATCGGCGCGCGATCCCCGCGACCTGCAATGGGGGACGCTCGATAGCTGGCTGACCTACAAGCTGAGCGGCGCGCATGTCACCGACGCCTCGGCGGCGTGGCTGACAGGCTATTATGATTATCCGGCGGGTGCGGGCTGGGATGCGGCCTTGCTCGCGCATCAGCGGCTGCCCGCGAGCCTGTTTCCGGCGCAAGTCGAAAGCTGGGGCGCGATTGCCGAGAGCGATCCCGCGGTGCTCGGAGCACGCGTCCCGATCACCGCGCTGATCGCCGATCAAGGGGCCGCAATGGTCGCGCATGGCGCGCTGGCGCGCGGCGACTGGAAAGCGACCTATGGCACGTCGGGCGTGCTGATGGCGGGGACCGGCGATGTGCCCGAGACGATCCACAACAGCATGCCCGCCGAGGCGCTGGCCTTTGCGGGCGGGAAGCCGCGCTTTTGTGTGGAAGGAATGGTGATCACCACCGGGTCGCTGATCGAATGGCTGTGCGGCGGGCTGGGGCTGTTCGCATCGCCCGCGGCAATGGAGGCCGCGGCGGCTTCGGTGGCCGATGCAGGCCACGTCGTGGTGCGGCCTTCGCTCGCGGGGATGGGCGCACCGCACGGCAAGTTCGACGCGCGCGGGCTGATCGCGGGACTGAGCTTTGCCGACGGACCGGGACAGGTTGCGCATGCAGCGCTGCAAGGGATCGCGTTTCGTTTTCGCGAAATCGCCGATGTTATTGCCGACGCGCTGCCGGTGCCCGAGGCGCTGCCCATCGCGGGCGGGCTGTCGGCGAGCGATACGCTGATGCAGTTGCAGGCCGACGCATTACAGCGGCCGGTGCGGCGGCATGCGGTGCGCGAGGCGAGCGCCTATGGCGCGGCGCTGGCGGCGGGCATGGGTGCAGGGCTGTTCGGCGAGAGCGACCTCAAGCGGCTGGCGCGATACGATGCCGAGTTTTTGCCGAAGGTCGGGCGCGACGAGGCCGATGCGGCATTTGCGCGCTGGCGGAATGCGGTGGCGGTGTGACGCGCAGAGTGTCAGGCCCCGCTCACCTCGCTCCACAGCCCGCGCACGATATCGCGCATGCGCCGTGCCTCGTCCCACCGATTGGTCAGTTCGCTGCCGTCGGGCGCGGTGATCGCGTACGGGGGAGGCCCGAGTTCGCACATGAAGGTGAGCGCATCGTCCGCGCGCGCCTGTTCGAGCCAGAGTTCGAAGCCGCGGCGCCACCAGGCGATATGCCGGTCGAGCCAGTCCCGATGCTGCGGCGCATCGAGCGCGACCTGCACCTGATGCGCCGTCGAGACGCGGCCGTGGAAATTATGGCTTCCCTGCAGGATCGTTTCGATCGCCGCGAGCTGGTCGTCGCGCAGCGGCAGTTCCATCTCGCCCGCGACCGGATAATGCGACAGGTCGGCGGTGAGCGGAAAACCGGGACGTTCCTCGAGCAATTGCAGCGTGAAGAGCAAATCGTTGGTGAGGCGGCCACGGTGGGTTTCGAACCAGACGGGGAGCGGCGCGTCCTTCGCCGCGTCGACAAGGCTGTCGATCAGGCGCAGCGCGGCGCGGAAGTCGGCGGTCGGGCCGGCGATCTGGACGTTAAGATGGTGCGCGCCGAGGCGGTGCGCTTCGCCGATCCAGTGCTTGAGCTGGTCGGCGTCGTGGACGAGCACCTGCCCCTCCCACGCGAGACCGAGCGGGTTCATCACGCGCGCGACGCCATCGGTGCGCGCGGTGCGTGCGAGGTTGACGCCGACGCCGTCGAAGCCCGCGGCGACGACCTGGCCGAGTGCTTCGTCGAGGCGGTTTTCGATGTCGAAACCGGGGCATTTGTCGAGGCCCCAGACCGATTGAAGAACGAGCAATTCGGGCAATGGCTTCCCTTTCAGACAACGCTGTCATATCGTGTCGGGAGGGGGAGTCAATTGGGCTTGTGGGCGTCGTATTGTGATCCCCGGCGAAAGCCGGGGCCCAGAATCGGAAGACCGCGCTCGCCTTCGTGGGCCCCGGCTTTCGCCGGGGATCACAGGAGGACAGCGAAGAAAAAGAAAGACCGTGAGAGGATGAGATGACCAACGATGTCCCCGCCCCGCCGGTCATCCCGCCGCCGTTGTCTCCGGTGTCGCTGGCGTACCGCCGCTATGCGCTGACGGTGCTGCTGATCATCTATATCCTCAACTTCCTCGACCGGCAGATCGTCGCGATCCTCGCCGAGCCGATCAAGAATGAGCTGCACCTTGCCGACTGGCAGCTCGGCGCGATGACCGGACTGGCCTTTGCGCTCTTCTATACGGTGCTCGGAATCCCGATCGCGCGTTATGCCGAGACCGGGCACCGGCCGCGGATCATCGCGGTTGCGGCGGGGCTGTGGAGCCTGTTCACCATTGCGTGCGGCTTTGCGCAGAATTTCGTCCAGCTCGTCGCGTGCCGCATCGGCGTCGGGATCGGCGAAGCGGGGTGCACGCCGCCTGCGCATTCGCTGATCACCGATTATACGCCGCGCGAAAAACGCGCGTCGGCCCTTGCCTTCTACGCGCTCGGGACGCCGCTCGGCGGGCTCCTCGGGCTCGCGCTCGGCGGACTGATCGCCGATGCCTATGGATGGCGCACCGCCTTCCTGTTCGCGGGATTGCCCGGGCTGCTGATGGCGCTCGTCGCGTGGACGACGCTGCGCGAACCGCGGCGGCAGCTCCATGCCGACCTCGCCGCACTCAGGGCGTCACGCCCCGACTTCAGGACCGCGATGGCGGAGATCCGCGGCAAGCGCAGCTTCTGGCTGATCGCCTTTGCCGCCGCGATCAAGGCGTTCATCGGCTATGGCGCCGCGTCCTTCCTCGCGCCCTTCTTCTTTCGCAACCATGGCGCCGAGCTGACGCAGATCGCGGGCGAGTTCGGGCTCGGCGTGACCGGCTTCCTCGGGGTGGCATTGGGCATCGTGCTGGGGCTGACCGGCGCGGTGGGGACATGGATGGGCGGCTGGCTGGCCGACAAATATGGCGCGCGGGACCTGCGCGCCTATGTGTCGATCCCGGCGATTTCGACGCTGCTGGGTATCCCCTTTTACATCGCCGGGCTGCTCGCCGATTCGGCGGCGACAGCATTGGTCCTTTTCGCCTTTCCGCCGATCCTCAACACGCTCTGGTACGGCCCCGGCTATGCTGCGGTACAGGGGCTGGTGCAGCCGCAGACGCGCGCGACCGCGACGGCGGTCCTGCTGTTCATTATCAATTTGATCGGGCTCGGGCTTGGCCCGCTCGGGGTCGGTGCGGTTAGCGATTTTCTGAGCGGGCCGATGGGGCTAGGGTCGGCGGAGGGCGTGCGCTGGTCGCTGATGATCTTCATCCTGTTCGGCGCGGTCGCATCGGGATTATTCTGGCTGGCGCGGCGTTCGATCCGCGAGGAGATGGTGAGTTGAGTATCGCGAGTATCGCCCTGCCCCGCATCCTGCGCATCGGCGGCGGCGCGTCGAAACAATTGGCCGAGGTGCTGGCAACGCTGGGACTGGCGCGGCCGCTGATCGTGACCGATGGCTGGCTGGTGAGTAGCGGGCGTGTTGCGGAATTAGTCGATGGCCTGACGGCGGCGGGGATCGCGGCGCGGGTGTTCGCGGAGACGGTGCCCGACCCGACGGTGGCATCGGTCGATGCGGGGGTGGCGTATCTGCTCGAAGGCGATCACGACTGCGTCGTCGGCTTCGGCGGCGGCAGCCCGCTCGACAGCGCGAAGGCGATTGCGCTGCTCGGCCAATTCGGCGGGGCGATGGCGGATTACAAGGCGCCGCATGTGCAGGACGCGCCGGGGTTGCCGGTGATCGCGATCCCGACGACCGCGGGCACGGGGTCGGAGGCGACGCGCTTCACGATCATCACCGACGAGACGACCGACGAGAAGATGCTGTGCCCCGGGCTCGCTTACCTGCCGGTCGCGGCGCTCGTCGATTATGCGCTGACCTTTACGAAGCCGGTGCGGCTGACCGCCGATACGGGGATCGATTCCTTGACGCACGCGATCGAGGCCTATGTGTCGAAGCGCGCGAACCCGTTCAGCGACGGCATGGCCTTGCTCGCGATGCGCGCGATCGCGCCGAATTTACGGCGCGTGTGCAGCGATCCGATGGATGCGGCGGCGCGCGAGGCGATGATGCTGGGCGCGACGCAGGCGGGGATCGCTTTCTCGAACAGCTCGGTCGCGCTGGTCCACGGGATGAGCCGGCCGATCGGCGCGCATTTCCATGTCCCGCACGGGCTGTCGAACGCGATGCTGTTGCCCGTAGTGACGGCGTGGTCGGCGCCGGCGGCACTGCACCGCTATGCTGATTGCGCGCGGGCGATGGGCGTTGCCGACGAGGCGGAGGGTGACCAGTCAGCGGTCGCGCGGTTGCTCGACGAGCTGGCGGCGCTCAATCGCGAGCTCGAGGTGCCGGGGCCGGCGGCATGGGGGATCGACGCGGCGCGCTGGGAGGCGCTGGTCCCGACGATGTGCACGCAGGCGGCGGCATCGGGCTCGCCCGCGAACAATCCGCGTGTGCCCGATGCGGAGGAGATGGCGGAACTTTATGCCGCAGTTTGGGCGGGATAACAGCTTCGGTTCATCGACGGGCAAGATGCACTCTGCTTAAGCGCGCTCGCCCCGTCCCCTTCTCTCCTACGTCTCAAACGTGGGGGCGGGGTATCTACCATGCACCATCGTCATCCCGGACTTGATCCGGGATCCATGACTTCGAAGACGACGCTCGCCCTCGTGGACCCCGGATCAAGTCCGGGGTGACGAAGTAAGAGGGTCAGATTTCCAGCGGCCCGTGCTTCATCTTCGGCAGCACATGGCGCGCGAAGAGGTCGGCTTCGGCGGCGTGCGGGTAGCCCGAGAGGATGAACGCCTCGATGCCCATGTCCTGATAGCGGTTCAGCTTCGCGAGCACCTGGTCGGGGTCGCCGACAATCGCGGCGCCACAACCCGAGCGCGCGCGGCCGACGCCGGTCCACAGATTATCCTCGACATAGCCGTCGTCGGAGGCGGCTTCGCGCAAGGCGACCTGCGCGTTGACGCCGAACGATTGCGAGTCGAGCGACTTCGCCTTGATTTCGGCGCCCTTCGCGGCGTCGAGTTTCGAGAGCAGGCGGTCGGCGGCGGTGCGCGCTTCGCTTTCGGTGTCGCGCACGATCATGTGCGCGCGGTAGCCGAATTTGAGCGTCCGGCCGTAAACGGCGGCGCGCGCGGTCATGTCGGCGATGATCTCCTTCACCACCTCTTCGCGGTCGGGCCACATCAGGAAGACGTCGCAACCTTTCGCGGCGGCGTCGCGCGCTGCGGGCGAGAGCCCGCCGAAGTAGAGCGGCGGCGCCTTGCCCGACACGGTGCCGACGCGCGCGGGCGCGACCTGCAGCTTCCAGAACTCGCCGTCATGGTCGAGCGCCTCGCCATTGAGCAAGGTCTTCAGGATATGCATCGCCTCGACCGTGCGGCGGTAGCGCGGTTCGGAGTCCATCGTCTCGCCGGGCATGTCGGAGGAGATGATGTTGACCGTCAGGCGGCCGCCGAGGATCTGGTCGATCGTCGCGATCTGGCGCGCGAGTTGCGGCGGCCAGCTTTCGCCGATCCGCACCGCCATCAAGAGGCGGATATTCTTGACCATCGTCGCGATCGCCGCGGCGAAGGCGGTGGTGTCGATGCCGAGCGCATAGCCCGAGGGGAGCAGGATATTGTCGAACCCCAAGGTGTCGGCTTGCACCACGATGTCGCGGCAATGTTCCCAGCTCGATTTGAGCATCGGGTCGGGAACGCCGAGGAATTCATAGTCGTCGTCGCAGAGCGCCGAAAACCAGCTGACTTCGCAACTGCGGTCGGTCATGGCAGATTCTCCCCCATCGATACCTGCAGCACCGCATACCATTCGGCGCGCGTCCAGCGCGGGGCGAAGGCCTGCGGAATTTCACGGATGCGCTCGACATTCTGCGTGCCGACGATCGGGATCGGGCGCGCGGGATGCGCCATCACCCAGCTGTAGGTCGCGGCGGCGCGCGAGACGCCATATTCCGCCGCCTTCGTATCGAGCAGTCCGGCGACTGCGCGCGTGCGCTCGTCGGCCGGGTCGCCAAGCCGGCCGCCGCCGAGCGGCGACCAGGCGAGGAAACTCATGCCCTCGGCCATCGACTGGTCGAAGATGCCGTCGAAGAGCGGGGCGAGATGGAGCGGCGAAAATTCGCTCTGGTGGCTGACCACCGGAACGGGCAGGAATTTAGCCAGCGCGGCGGTCTGCGCCGGGGTGAAGTTCGACACGCCGATCGCGCCGATCTTGCCCGCGCGGTGCGCCGCCTCGAGCGTGCGCGCGATTTCCTGCGGGTGGGTGAGCAGGTCGGGGCGGTGGATCTGCCACAGCTCGACATGGTCGGTGCGCAGTCGCTGGAGCGAGATGTCGATCGCCGAGGTGAGGTAGGCGGCGCTGCTGTCATACGGCACGCCGAGGATGATGCCGCCCTTGGTCGCGAGCACCATCTTGTCGCGCAGCCCCGGCGCTTCGGCGAAGACGTCGCCGAGCAGCGCCTCGGCCGAACCGAAGCCGCCCGGCGTGTCGCAGCCGTAGATGTCGGCGGTGTCGAAGAGGGTCACCCCTGCTTCGAACGCGGCATCGATGCGCGCGCGCGCGGTGGCGAGGTCGGCACCGGCGAAGCGCCACATGCCCCAGGCGATGGGCGAAACCTCATGACCGGCGAGGGTCACATGGGCGGGAGCGGGAAGAAAATCTGACATCGCTGTCATATACTCCATAAATCGGAACGAGGGAAGCTGGTTTCGTATGCGGTTCGTTAGATTTCGCCCTTCGTGTTCCCCGGCGAAAGCCGGGGTCCATTCGGCGGCGGGAGATGGACCCCGGCTTTCGCCGGGGAGCACAAATATGACCCGTCTTTCCCGTCAATGCGCCAGCACCTGCACTTCGCCATCATCCTCCTCGTCGACCGCGACGATGCGCGGCAGGATGAGGTGGATCGCGGCGAGCGCGACGAGATAGGTGCCCGCGCAGACGAGGAACATCGGGAGATAGCCCCTGCCCGTGTCGAGCGACCAGCCCGCGAACTCGATCATCGCCATGCCCGAGAGATTGCCGGCAAAGGCGCCGATGCCGATCGCCGAGCCGACGATGCGCGCGGGGAAGACGTCGGTGGTGAGGCCGAAGATATTGGTCGAGAAACCCTGGTGCGCGAACAGCGCGAGGCCGAGGATCATCGCGGCGACCCACGCGCTGTCGACCCCGACGAGCAAAGGCACCGGCAGGATGAGCAGCGCGTAAATGAGCATCGTCGTCTTGCGCGCGGCGTTCACGGTCCAGCCGCGGCGGCCCATCAGATAGGACGGCAGGAAACCGCCGGTGATGCCGCCGAGCGCCGCCATGAAATAGACGAAGGCGACCGGGAGCCCGAGCGTGCCCTGCGTCAACCCGAAGACGCGGTGGAACAGGTCGGGCATGAAGAAGAGCAGGAACCACCACACCTGATCGGTGAGCGCCTTGCCGAGGATGACGGCCCATTGGCGGCGGTCGCGAAGGAGGCTGCTCCACGCAATCTTCGGCGCCGCAGCGTCGCGCGCGGCGTTCGGTTGTTCGGGAATACGGACGGCGAGCCAGACGACGACCCAGACGAGACCCAGCCCGCCCGCGATCAGGAAGGTCGCCTGCCACCCCCACATCATCGCCATCAACGGGATGAGCAAGGGCGTGAGGATCGCGCCGACATTGGGCGCAATGCCGCCGAGGCCGAGGACGAAGCTTCGCTCTTTCGCGTTGAAGTAAGTGGCGGCGGTCTTCACCGCAGCGGGGGTGCCGATCGATTCCGCCGCGCCGAGTACCGCGCGCGAGGCGACGAAGCCCGAGACGGTCGAGGCGAAGGCGTGCGCCATGCCCGCGAGGCTCCACACGCCAACGCCGATCGCAAAGCCCCAGCGCAGCCCGACCTTGTCGATGAACCACCCCGTGCCGAGGAAAGCGAGCGCGGCGGCGAACTGGAAGGCCGAGGCCATGTGGCTGTAGTCGCGGTCGGACCAGTCGAATTCGAGCTGGAGCGTCGGTTTCAGAAGCGCGAGAATCTGGCGGTCGACATAGTTGAGAACGATCGCGATGAAGACGAGCCCCACCACGAGCCAGCGGCGTCTATCGGCAATTTGCGCCAAGATCGTCTCTCCCCGAATCCATTTGTCGTGCAGATAAGATAACGTTGTCATATCGGAAAGGACAGACGTTTTTTCATTGCGGCGGGAATGCGGTGGGAAGCGGAGGTTCGCTACCGCTCCTGTTCCCCGGCGAAGGCCGGGGCCCAGAGCGTTAGAAAGCAGACGTCTGCTGGTTGGCCCTGGACCCCGGCCTTCGCCAGGGAACAGCAACTCTTGGTCGCTTTCAGCCCTTCGGCGCTGCGGTCGAACCGCGGATGACCAGTTTGTGCGGCAATTGCCGGCGCTCGATCCGTTCGCCGAATTCGAGCAGCAGGTCGGCGGCGGCGTAGCCGAGGTCGCGGATCGGCTGGTGGATCGTGGTCAGCGACGGCCAGACGACCTGCGCCAGATCGGTGTCGTCGAAGCCCGCCACCGATAGCTGGTCGGGCACCGCAACGCCCAGCCGGTGCGCCGCCGCGAGCACGCCCGCGGCCATATCGTCGCTGCTCGCGAAGATCGCGGTCGGTGGCTGGTCGAGCCCCAGCAAGGCTTCGGCGGCAGCGGTGCCCGACTGGAAATCGAACTGCCCCGGAAAGACCAGCGCCGCGTCGAAACCGATTCCCGCGCGCTGGAGCGCCTGCCGGTATCCGGTCAGCCGCTGGCCGCTCGCGAAATAATTGCCATGCCCGGTGACGAAGCCGATGCGGCGATGGCCGAGCGAGATGAGATAGGCCGTCATGTCGTCGGCCGCCTGCACATTGTCGATGTAAACCGCTGACGTCGCAGTCAAATCGGTACCCGGCTGGACGCGCACGACGGGGATCTTGCGGTGGAACAGTTCAGCGAGCGCGGTGCCGACGTCGGTCACCGGCGGGGTCATGATGATGCCGTCGAGCTGCGCCTGATCGATCAGCGCGCCGATGTCGTCGACGAGGCCGGGCGAATTGATGTCGCACGGCTGGACGATCATGCGGAAGTCGGCCTCGCGGCAGCGCTGTCCGACCCCCGCCTGCATGTTGAAGATATAATAGGGGCTGGGGTTGTCGTGGATCAGCCCGATCTGGAACGAGCGCTTGCCGGCGAGCGTCCGCGCCGCCTGGCTCGGGTGATAGTTGAGGCGCGCGACCGCTTCCTCGACCTTTTGCCGCATCTCGTCGCTGACATAGCGTTCCTTGTTGAGCACGCGCGACACGGTCTTGATCGACACGCCCGCGACGCGCGAGACATCCTTGATCGTCGCCCGGGTCATGCGCGCTTGCGCTCCGCACCCTGTTGGCAAATCCATGTCACGGTTCGGCGTCTCCCGGTTCTGGCCCCGCTGACCATCGTTGTCTGCTTTGGCGCGTCAACCGTGTTTCGGCAAGAGAGGCCTTGCGCGCCTCCCCTGCTTGGCGATAGGACATGAATTTATGACAACGCTAGACAGAACCGGCGGGACATCGCTGCGCCACGCGCACTGGAACAGCCTGCCCAGCGGCGGCGACCTGTTCGGCGAATTGCATCTCGCCGAAAACACGCCGCCGAAGGTCGAGAAACATGGCCTGTTTCCGGGCCTTGCCGCCTGTGCGTCGGCGTCGGCTGCCGCGGCCTGGCTGTCGGACCATTATGGCTTTCCGATCATCCTGCTCGGGCTGCTCGTCGGGCTCGCGCTCAATTTCATCTCGGTCAACGAAGCGACGCACCGCGGGCTGGACTTCGCATCGCGCACCTTCCTGCGCATCGGCATCGTGGTGCTGGGGCTGCAGGTCACCTTCCTGCAGATTGCGGTGCTTGGCCCCGTCCCCTTCGCCGCGTTGATCGTCATCATGACGCTGACGATCGGTGCGGGTTTTCTTGGCGCCCGGCTGTCGGGGCAGACGCCCTATGCCGGATTGCTCGCCGGGGGCGCGACGGCGATCTGCGGCGCCAGTGCGGCGCTCGCGCTGTATAGCGTAATCGGGCGCGAACGCGTGTCGCAGGCGCAATTCGCGATGACCCTTGTCGGCATCTCGCTGGCCAGCGCGCTCGCGATGACGATTTATCCGCTGCTCGCCGCCCGCTTCGGGCTGACCGACGCGCAGGCGGGGTTTCTGATCGGCGCGTCGATCCACGACGTCGCGCAGGCGATCGGCGGCGGCTATGCTTTTTCGGATAGCGCAGGCGCCAGCGCGACGATCGTCAAGCTGGCGCGTGTTGCGTTGCTCGCCCCCGTCGTGGCACTCGTCGGGCTGCTGCTCAAGCCCGTGGACGGCGCCGACACGCGCCTTTGGCGGCGCCTCGCTCTCCCCTGGTTCATCACGGCCTTCTTTGCGATGGTGACGCTCAACAGCCTTGCGCCCGTCCCCGAAGCCGTACGCGGCGGCGCGCTCACCGCTTCGAAGGCGCTGTTGCTGCTTGCGGTGACGGCGACGGCGATGCGCACGCGGCTGGATTTGCTGCTGGGCATGGGCTGGCGCGCGACCATTCCCGTCCTTCTCGCTTCGGTGACGAGCTTCCTGATCTCGCTGCTGTTCGCGCTCGCGATCGTCTAGAGCCCGAGCAATTTCCGCGCGTTGCCCGAGCGGATCTTCGCACGCTCCTCCTCGGTCAGGTCGAGCTTTTCGAACGCCGCGAGTGTCCTGGGCAGCGAGATTTGCGGGAAGTCCGACGCGAGCAGCACATGGTCGATACCGACATTGCGGATCGTCCAGACATATTCATCCTCGATCGGCGAGTCCGCGGCGAGGATGACGCTTGCCGAAATGTCGAAATAGATATTCTCGGCGAAGAGATTTTCGGCGGTGCGCGCGAGCGCCAATATGTTCCAGAAGCGGAAGTTCAGCCCGCCCATATGCGCGAAGACGAACTTCGTTTTCGGCGCGGCGAGCGCGAGGTTGAACAGCTTCTCGCTGTCGCCGGGCAATATATTGGCATTGTCCATCACGACGATCAGCCCGGCGTCGCCCGCGCGCTTGACGAGCGTCAGGATGCGCGGGTCGGCGGGATCGAATTTCTGCGTATGCGGGTGGATCTTGAGCAGCTTGACCCCGCGCGCGGCGACGCGATCGACTTCGGCGAGCGCAGCCTCGCCGTCATAGGGGTGGACGGTTGCGATCGCGATCATGCCGGGGTGTTTCGCGGCGAGCGCGATCAGCGCATCGTTGCGCATGCGGATATCGCCGGGATTGCCCGCGAGCGCTTGATTGGGGCCGCCAAACCACATGGCGCCGAACGCGGCGACCGACTGGTTCGCGGCCTTCAGCTGCGCCTGATATTCGGCAATCGACGCCTCGCCATTCCATAGATGGACATGGGTATCGATGACGGCGTCCTGCGCGAGTGCGGGCGCGAACGAGGTCAGCAGGGCGATCGAAAGCAGCAGGCTTCGCATGCGGGCTCCAGTGAAACGGGTCGCGAACGCCCCGACCTGCCACAAAGCCTGCTGCTTACCAAGCGGGCCTTCACCTTCGAGCGGGTCGCGGGGTTCTGACGCCGTCAGAGCCCTGCGCCTTGTATCAGAGCGCCGAACCGCCGAGCTTGTAGGTCAGCTGCAGGAAGACGCTGCGGCCGACGCTGTCGAACCAGCTGGTGTTATAATAGGGATAGCTCGACCAGGTCGGGTCCTTGACCGGCATCTTGTCGAACACGTTCCGCACCGTCAGCGACCCGCGCATATGATCGGTGAAATCATATTGCAGCGTCGCGTTGAACAGATAGCTCGCCTTGATGAACGCATCTTCGTCATAATTCGGCAGCTTGCCGAGGCGCGTGCCCGAGAAGGTGAACTGCGCGCCGCCCGAGGCCCAGGTGATGCTGCCGTTCGATTTGTCGCGCGGCAAATAAAAGCCGCTGTCCGCCGCCAGCTTGTTCTCGACCGGATCGCCCGCGTACTGGGTGATGGTGTGCTTGAACACATGGCTGTGCGCAAGCGACAGGGTGAAGTCGCCGAAGCTGGTCGGGAGCGTGCCGCGGAACGCGACGTCGATGCCGCTCGTCTTTTCGCGCGCGACGTTGATCGGGTTGATGCTGATCGATTCAATCTGTCCGATCAGCGCACCGCTGGTGAAACGGTTGACGCGATCGAGCGCCGCGAGGCAAGTCGCCGAGCTTGGGTCGAGCACCGTTTTGCCGGCGCCGTCGGGCCGGCAATCGGCCTCGTCACGGACGAGGTCGCTGCCACGCAGGTCGTTGACCTGATTGTCGAGCGACACGCGGAAATAATCGACGGACAGGCTGATCCGGTTCGACGGGGCGAAGACGAGGCCCGCAGTCAGCGTCTTTCCGGTTTCCGCCTTCAGATCGCGATTGCCGCTGCGCTGCGCGACGATGTCGACTTCATAATCTTCGCAATCGCTGATTCCTGCGCTCGAGTCATCCTGCCGGCAGGTGTAATAATCGGTCACGTTGCTTTCGACATTGCCGGGACCGGTGAACAGATAGTGGAGATCGGGCGCGCGGAATGCCGTGCCATAGGCGGCGCGGAACAGCAGGCTGTCCATCGGCCGAACTTCGATGCCGCCATTATAGGTGAATTTGCCGGCGTTCCGTCCAGCATAGCCGAAGCGGTCATAACGGCCGGCGCCGGTCAGGGTGACGAAATCGAGCACCGGCACGCGCACCTCGCCGCCGATCGCGCCATGGCTGCGCTTGCCCGCGCCGTCGCTGTCCTTCCAGCTGTAATAATAATCGGTGAGCGCGAGCGGGTCGGGACGCAGATTATAGCCCTGCTTGCCATATTCGGCCACCACCGCGATCCCGACTGGACCGGCTGGCAACTGGAACAATTCGCCGTTGGTCAGCGTCGCCTGCGCATTGCTCGTCCAGCTGTAGGGCCGATAGACGGTATCGGCCGAGATGCTATCATATTCGGCGCGGGTCAGCTGTCGGTAGAGCTTCGCCGGGTCGGCATTGAACGCTGGATAACCGCGATCGCCGGTCCCATCCTGCGCGCCGAGGAAAAAGGCTTTCGCCTTGCTGTTGACGATCTGCGGCCAGCGGACGATCGACTGGTAGCGGCTATAGTTGAACGACGCCTCGTAATTCCAGGCATTGCCGAAATTGCCGCGGACGCCCGGGGTGATGCTGTAGGTCGTCTGCTTGGTCCGCTGCATCTCGAACCCGCCGGTTTCCTCCGGCGTGAACTGGCGGCCCCAATCCTCGATCTGGTCGGTGAATTTGTTGAAGAAATAATTGTCGGCGCTGCTCGACGACTGTTCGAACGCCCAGCTCGTCGTGTCGTACATCAGCCGGACCTTGCTGATCCCCAGCTGGGCGTCGACGAACAGCTTGGCGCTGTCCGACAGTTCGTAGGTTGCGGTGGCAAAGCTGTTGAAGCCCTTGCGGCCCGAAATGATCGTTCCGTAGGCGATCGATTCCTTGCTGCCGCAAAAGTCGCCATAGCGCGGCCGGTTGAACAGCCCGACCGACCCGAAATTCAGGTTCGACAGACGCTCGCACGTCCCGGCGTCGGGGGTGATATAATCGTCGTTATAATCGGCGCGATAGAAGGTGCGCCGCGCGGACGCGGTCGATGGCACCGGGCTGTCTTCGGTGCTGTCCTGGATCTTGCGCTGATAGGCCCAGAGCGGGCGTTGATCGAGATATTCGATGCCGCCCACGATGCTGAAACGATCGGTCGACCACCCCCCCGTTGCGGTCACGCGGTGCGACATGCCGCCGCCATGCTGGGTCCGGCCGTGACGATAGTCGAGCGTGATGCCGTCGAGCTTTTCCTTCATCTTGAAGTTCACGACGCCCGCGATCGCGTCCGATCCATAGATAGCCGAGGCCGCGCCGCTGAGGATCTCGACCTTGTCGATCAAGCTGACGGGAATGTTCGATATGTCGGTGAAGTTGCTGCGACCGATATAGGGCAGCGGAAAATCGGCGATGCGGCGGCCGTTGACCAGCACCAGCGTGTGGTTGGGGCCGAGGCCGCGGAGGTCGACCTGCTGCGCGCCGGGGGTGAAGTCGGAACTGCTGCCCGACTGCGGACTTTGGGTTGCGCCGCTGTTCTGCGTCATCGCCGCGAGCAGTTCGGGAACGTTGGTATAGCCGTTGGCGCGGATCGTGTCCGAATCGATCGTGGTGACCGGCGACGGGCCCTGATCCTTGATCGTCGGGATGCGCGATCCGGTGACGATGATTTCCTGCGCGTCGCCTTCGGCGGCGTCCTGTGCAAAGGCCGGCGCAGCCAGCGCTGGCACACACACGCCGATTCCGAGGAAAACCCGAAACGCCCGCTTCCCGAAATTTGTCATCTATCAGCCCCTTGTCCTATCCCGGTACGAATCGAGCCCCTGCGCCGCCCACCGGATATTTCACCCAATCCACCAGAAAACGTCGATAATTTCAATCACTATGGTGAAATGGGAAATCATATTGTCTTTTAGTGCCGTCATTATGTATCGTCAGGCCTTTCAGGGGTCGCCAGAAGGAAGACGGATGCTGCGTTCGATCATGCGGGGATTTTGGCTGTTGCTCGCGGCGACGGGCCTCTCGCTCACGCCCGCGGTCGCCAAAGAGGCGAAAGAAAAGCCCACCGAACATTATGTTTTCGGTAAATTGAACACGCCGACGCCGGGCCCGGTATCGGGCGGACTGCTGTTGATGGGCGGCGGCGACCGCAATGTCGATGCGATGAAATGGTTCTTCGGCAAAGCCGGCAACGGCCATATCGTCGTGATCAGCGCCTCCTATGGCAAGGAAATCGGCGAGGAATTCTTCCACGACATCGGCGGCATCCAGTCGACCGAAATCTTCGTCTTCCACGGGCGGTCGCAATCGACGAACAGGAAGATCCTCGAGCGGCTGCGCAAGGCCGACGGCATTTTCATCGCGGGCGGCGATCAGGCGCGCTACGTGCGTTACTGGCGCGGAACGCCGGTTGGCGACATCCTCAACGCGCATGTCGCGGCGGGAAAGCCGCTCGCAGGAACCAGCGCCGGCCTCGCAATCCAGGGCGAAAAGCTGTATGGCGCGATGGATGACGGCAGCCTCAAAAGCCCCGAGGCACTCGCCGATCCCTTCGGCCCCGCGAACACGATCGAGGGCGATTTCCTGCATTTCGCGCTGCTCAAGGGCATCGTCACCGACACGCATTTCAAGGAACGCGAGCGGCTTGGCCGCCTGTTCGCTTTCGTCGCCAAGGCGCAGGCGGGACGCACCGCCGATCAGCCCGCATTGCTCGGGTCCGGCGTCGATGGTGCAGATCAGCCCGCAATGCTGGGGCTTGGCGTCGACGAAAGCGCCGCGCTGGCGGTCGAACCCGACGGCACCGCGCGAATCTATGCCACCGAACCCGACGGCTATGCCTGGGTGGTCGATGGAGCTGGCCTGCGAAATCTGGCAAGTCGCGGACCGCTCGACGCGCCGCGCGTCAAGGTCACCGGGGTGGGCCCGGGATCGGTGCTCCATTTGCCCTCGGGGCAAGTCGACGCCCCGGTGTTCGTGCGCAACTATGCCGCGCGCGCGGGCGAGATCGTCGAAGTGCCGTGCTGGTCGCTGGCGATCCATGGCGGCGCCGGGGTAATCGAGCGCGGATCGCTGCCACCCGAGAAGGAAAAAGCCTATCGCGCCGGTCTCGACGAGGCGCTGCGCGCGGGCAGCGCGGTGCTCGACAAGGGCGGCGCAGCGCTCGATGCGGTCGCGGCAGCGGTGCGCGTGCTCGAGGATAATCCCCTGTTCAATGCCGGGCGCGGAGCGGTGTTTACCGCCGAGGGCAAGAATGAACTCGATGCCGCGATCATGGACGGCAAGACGCAAAAGGCCGGTGCGGTTGCCGGCGTGACGCGCACGCGCCACCCGATCGACCTCGCGCGCGCGGTGATGGACAAGAGCCCGCACGTAATGTTGGCCGGCGCGGGCGCCGACCGCTTCTCGGTCGAGCGCGGGCTCGAACAGGTCGACCCGAGCTGGTTCCGTACCGAAGAACGCTGGCAGCAATTGCTGCGCTGGCGCGAGAAGCAGACTGCGGTGATCGACCCGACGCATCTGTTCGGTACGGTCGGCGCGGTCGCGATCGACGCCGACGGCAACCTCGCCGCCGCCACCTCGACCGGCGGCATGACGGGCAAGCGCTGGGGCCGCATCGGCGACTCCCCCGTCATCGGCGCGGGCACCTATGCGAAGAACGGCCAGTGCGCCGTGTCGGCGACGGGGTCGGGCGAATATTTCATCCGCGAAAGCGCCGCACGGCAGCTGTGCGATCGTGTCGCGTGGAAAGGCGAAAGCCTGAAGGATGCCGCGCGAGCAACGATCATGGCGGTCGGCGCAATCGGCGGCGACGGCGGGCTGATCGCGATGGGCCCCGACGGGCGCCCTGCCTTTGCCATCAACGACCTGGGCATGTATCGTGGCCGGATGAGCGCCGGAGGGTCTCCACAGACAGCAATTTTCGCCGACGAAAAGCTGGCCGATTGATGCCGACCGGCGGCGTCAATCTCGACGAGGTCGACGAACGCCTGCTCACCCTGCTGCGCGACGATGCGCGGCAGACGATCGCGCAACTCGCCAAGGAACTCGGCATTTCGCGCGGGGCGATCTATTCGCGCCTCGCCCGGCTGGAGGAAGAAAAGGTCGTCGCCGGCTATACCGTGCGCCTCGGCAACGCCTTCGCCGCCAGCCGCGTACGCGCGCATATGATGATCAAGACCCTGCCCCGTTTTCACCGCGAGGTCGAGCAGGCGCTGGCATCCTTCGCGTTGGTTCAGGCAATCCACGCGATCAGCGGCGAATATGACATCATCGCGATGCTGGAGGCCGAAGATGGCGCGCAGCTCAACGAACTGATCGACGAGATCGGGCTGCTCGACGGGGTCGAGCGCACGACGACATCGGTGATCCTGGCCACGAAGGTCGAACGCTAACGCCTCAGTTCGTCCAGTAGACATAATCCTGCCCATCTTTCCACGGCGCATTCAGCGGCACATCGATCCGGACGGGCGCCTCGACCAGTCCCGGCCAGATCGGCTTGGCCATGCCCTTGTTCTGCGCGTCGATCATCGCGCGCAATTGGGCAACGCGCTCCGGCTCGCGCGCCGACAGATCATGTTCTTCGGTCGGATCGACCGCGAGATTGTAGAGGCGGATCCTTTCAGGCCGCTTCGTCACCTGCAACTTCCAGTCGCCGGCGCGCACGGCGCGATAATCGCCCGAACGCCAATAGAGCGCCGCGCGCTTTGCGGGACCGGCGAGGATATCCTCGCTGTCGACGATCCGGTCGGTGGGCAGCTTCGCGCCCGCCGCGGCGGCGATGGTTGAAAAGAGGTCGATATGCCCCGTCACGTCGGTGCGGGTCGATCCCGGCGCGAGATGTCCCGGCCAGCGCATGAAGAAGGGCGTGCGGATTCCGCCCTCGAAGAAGGTCGCTTTCCAGCCACGGAAGGGCGCGTTCAAATCGGGCATCCCGTTGTACCATGCGCCGCCATTGTCGCTGGTGAAGATGACGAGCGTGTTGTCGTCGATCCCCAGTTCCTTGAGCTTTGTCATCACATCGCCGATGCGCCGGTCGAGCTGCGCGATCATCGCGCCGTAAACGTGCGTCTTGTGATCCTTGATCTGCGGCAGCTTCGCATAATCTTCTTTCGTCGCCTGAAGCGGCGTGTGCGGCGCGTTGAAGGCCAGATACATGAAGAAGGGCCGGTTGCGGTTCGCTTCGATCGCCTGCATCGCCTGATCGGCGAAATAGTCGGTCATATGGCCCCTGGGATGGAAACGCTTGCTGCCGTTGAACGTCACGGCATGGCGTAAATTGGCCCAGATGAAATGGTCGATCCGGTCCCATGGCAGCTTCGCATTCACCGCATCGGGATCATCCTCGGGCAGAAACATCGCGGCCCCGCCGAGTACGGCGAGGCTTTCGTCGAAGCCCTGCGCCTGCGGTTGCAGCGCCGGTGCCTCGCCCAGATGCCATTTGCCGATGTGGAGCGTGTGATAGCCCGCGGCCTTCACCGCCTCGGCAATAGTCACTTCCTTTGCGGGTACGCCCATGTCGGGATAATCGGGGATGCCGGGCGTGATCAGATCCTTGTGGAAGATCGCCTTGTGCGGTCCTACCCCCTCGCCGTGCGAGACGCTCTCGGCGAACGCGACCGGGACCGCGGTATATTCGAAACCGAAGCGTGTCGGATAGCGCCCCGTCATCATCGCCGCGCGCGATGGCGAGCAGGTCGCATTGGCGGCATAGGCGGTCGTGAAATTCACCCCTTCGCGCGCGAGCGCGTCGATGTTCGGGGTCTTGACGATCCCGCCCGCGACCCCGCCGCCGTTGAGGCTGATGTCGTTATAGCCCAGATCGTCGGCGACGATCAGGATGATATTGGGTGGGCGCTTGCCCGCCGGCAGAGCGGCGGGCACCTGTGCCGGTCCCTGCTGCCAGGCAACCGTATGGTTCGGCTGCACCGGATCCTTCCAGTCCTGAACGATGCCCGGAAGTCTGAATTTATTCGCCTCGAACGCCCAATATCCGCCGGCGCCCGCCAATGCCAGCACGCCCAGAGCAACCCAGCTTTTCCTCATCCCCGCCCCTCATCCCGCCCTGTCGGCGTCTCTCGAAACTATTGGCACTATATGTGTCATTATATACGGATCGATGCAAGATTGTTTGACCTTGGCGCAAAGCCGGGCCAGCAGGGCAGCCATGACGACAGGGGTGAGGAAGAAGGACGCGCCAAAGGCTGGACCCGATCGGGTCGACGGCCGCCGCGAACGCGGGCGATCGAGCCACAAGCGTATCGTCGAAGCGATGATGGAATTGATCGTCGCCGGCGATCTGTCCCCCAGCGCGGCGCGCGTCGCCGAAGAAGCCGGTCTGGGCCTGCGCACCGTATTTCGCCATTTCGACGACATGGACTCGCTGTACGCGGAGCTCGCGGCGACGATCACCGAACGCCTCGCCCCGATCGTCATGGCGCCCTATCCCGATCAGCCCTGGCGCGCCAATGTCCGCGAGCTCGTCCGGCGGCGCATCGGGCTGTTCGAGACGACATTACCCTTTCGCCTCGCCGCCAACATCAAACGCTATCAGTCGCCGTTTCTGATGGGCCAGTACAGCCGCGTCGTGATGCTGGAGCGCGAACTGATCCTCCGCCTGCTTCCCGGGGACGTCCGCGGCAAGCGGATCCGGGTCGAGGCGCTCTGCGCGGCGCTTTCGTTCCACACCTGGCGCACGCTGCGCCACGACCAGAGCCTGTCGGCCGAGGAGGCCGGGATGGTGATGGAGCAGATGGTCGAAGCGGTGATGGCGACGATCACCGAAGAAGACTGATACGCTAAGCGGCGCGCCGCCGCCGGCGCAGGCCCCAGACCAGCCCCGCCAGCAGCAGGACAATCCCCCCGACCCACAGGCCGAGGCGGATCAACCGCGGTTTGCCTTGCCGTTCGAAGGCATAACGGTTGATCTGCTCGTCGGCGGTGTAACCCGCGGGCATGTCGAGCACGCCGTTCGCCTTGGCATAGGCGCGGTAGTCGGCGGTCATCGCGGCGAAGCGCTCGGGCTGGGCGGCTGCGAGATCGCGCGTCTCGCCGGGGTCGGCCTTCAGATCATAGAGCCGCCATTGGCCGTCGCCGGTCGGCGCGAGGTTGCGCACCAGCTTGTAATCGCCGCGAAACAGCGCCGCGTTGCCCGACAGTTCATAGCCCAGCGGCGCATCGCCATGGACGCTGCCCGGTTGTCCTTTCAGCGCGGGCACGAGGCTGCGTCCGGTGACGGACTCGACCGCCTTGCCCTGCCAGCTTCCGCCATGGCCGGACACGCCGGCAAGCTCGGTCAATGTCGGCAATATGTCGGTGACATGCGCGAGGCCGTTGTTGATGCCGCCCGCGCGAATGCTTGCATTCCCCGGCCAGGCGATGATCAGCGGAACGCGCAGCCCCCCTTCGGCGGCGCTGAACTTATACCCCGACAGAGGCGAAGAGGCCGCGCTGGCCCAGCCTGGCCCGATCGCGGCAAAGCTGCCGCGCCGGCCGATATTCGCGGTCGACAGATCATATTGCGTTCCCAGAAACAGGCGATTGCGCAGACTGTGGAACGGGTCGGTCGGCTCGGCGCCATTGTCGGAGAGAAAGACGAAGATCGTGTTGTCGTAATCGCCCGTGGCCTTCAGATGCGCGACGAGGCGGCCGACCTCACGGTCCATTGCGGTCGCCATGCCGCCATAGGCCTGCATCACGCGCACCGCGGCGGCACGCTCGTCGGCGCCCAGCTTGTTCCAGTCGGGCGTCGTCGGCATTGTCACGAGGGGTATGCCCGCGGGCATGACGCCGAGCGCCGCCGCGCGTTTGGCCCGCGCCTGGCGCAACGCCGTCCACCCCTCCTTGTACATCGCCGAATAGCGCGCGATGTCGCTGTCGGGCGCCTGTATCGGGATATGGTTGGCGAGGAAATTGACCGACGCGAGGAAGGGCTTGCCGCTTTTGCGATCCGTTTCGATATAGTCGATCATGCGCTGCACGACGAAGCGCGACGAGTAATAATCCTTGGGGAGCGTCGCGGGCTTGCCGTTCTCGGTCCAGTTCGCCTTGTCGTACATCCCCTCGATCGGGCGCTGTTCAAAATTGTCGGCGCCCGCATCGGCGAGGCTGAACGCGCGGTCGTAGCCGCGCGCGTGCGGCAGCCGCGTCGGGTCGCTGCCGAGGTGCCATTTGCCGGTCATGTAGGTGCGATAGCCTGCGGCCTTCAACAATTGGGCGATCGTCACGACGCGGTGGTTCAGCACCGTGTCGTACCCCGGCTTGCCGCGATGTTCGTCGGGGATCGTCTCGGGCATATTGCCGAGCCCATTGCGGTGATTCATCACCCCCGTCAGCAGCATCGCGCGCGTCGGCGAGCACGACCCGGCGACATGGAAGTTCGAGAAGCGCATCCCCGCATGCGCGAGCGCGTCGATATTCGGCGTCGAAAATTCGGCGCCGAACGCCCCGACGTCGGAAAAACCCCAATCGTCGGCGAGCAGAATGACGATATTGGGATGGCGCGGTGCGGCGCTTTCGGCGCGTTGCGCCTGAACGGGGGTTGCCGCGATCAGGGCGCCGAAGATGATGATGGCAGCGCGCCGGGACCCGCCTATGCGACCCGGCTTAGTGGTCCTCCTGCGCACTGCCATCACTCCCACCCCCTCGGGATGTGACACTTACTATGTCAATATAATGGCGAGTCAATGGGTGCTGTCAGCCGCCGGTAATCTTATCGTTCGCGATACTCCGGCGCGCGCTTTTCGAGGAAGGCGGCAAGCGCTTCGCGATGATCCTCGGTCGCCGAAAGGATGACCTGCTGCCGGTCCTCGATCGCCATCGCGGCCTCGAGACTCGGGGCGTCGATGTTGAGATTGAGCGCCTGCTTCGACAGACGAAGTCCATAGGGACTCGTCGCCAGCATCTCGTCGGCAAGGGCCAGCCCGCGATCGAGCAGCGCGTCTTCGTCGACGATCTCGCTGACGAGGCCGGCGCGCAACGCGCGCTCGGCGTCGATGAAGCGGCCGGTCAGGATCATTTCGGACGCAAGGCTGGCACCGACAAGGCGCGGCAGGAAATAGCTCGACGCCATGTCGCAGCCGCCCAGCCCGATACGGATATAGGCGGCGTTGGCGCGGAACGAGGGCGTGGCATAGCGCACGTCGGATGCGAGCAGCAGCGACAGTCCGCCACCCGCCGCGGCACCATGGCCCAGCGCGATGATCGGCTGCGGACAGGCGCGCATCTTGCGATAGATGTTGCCGATGCGCGTCTGGGTGCGCAGCGTGCGCAGGACCGGCGTCTCGTCGCTCGTCCGGTCTTCCTGAATATCGAGCCCGGCGCAAAAGCCGCGGCCCGCGCCGCGCAGAACGACGACGCGCACCTCGGGTCGCTCGGCAAGCCCGCCGAAATAGGCGTTCAGTTCGTCGACCAGCGTTTCGTTGAGCGCATTGAGCCGTTCGGGCCGGTTGAGGGTCGCGATCTCGACGGCGCCGCGCGCCTCGACGAGCAGGTCGCTCACAGCGTCTGCCCGTCGTCCACCGTGATCACGCTGCCGGTGATGCCGAGCGCGGCGTCGGAGCAGAGCATCAACAACGGTGCGTGCAGGTCGCTCGGCGGGCGCATGCGCTGGCGCGGGAAGCTCTTCACCATCTGCGCGCCGACGTCGCTCTCGAACAGTTCGGCAGTCATTTCGGATTCGAAATAGCCGGGCTGGATCACATTGACGCTGATCCCGCGCCGCGCCCATTCGCGCGCCAGCGCCTTGCCCAGATGGCGCACCGCCGCCTTGGTCGCGCCATAGACCGAGGTGGCGGGAAAGACTTTCTCGGCGGTGATCGATCCGATCAGGACGATGCGGCCGTGCTGCTTCTCGCGGCTCCCCGCCTTGTCGAGACGGCGGGCGCCCTCGGTCGCGGTCAGGAAGACGCCGCGAACATTGGCGGCGAACAGGAAGTCGACCTCGTCGACCGACAGGCTCATCGCCATTTTCTCAGTCGCGACGCCCGCGTTGGCGACGATCGTGTCGACGGTGCCGAACGCAGCCTCGGCGGCGTCATAGGCGGCGATCGTCGACGCTTCGTCGGTGACGTCCATGCTGACGGCAATCGCTTGCCCGCCCGCAGCCTCGATCGCGGCAACCTGTTCGGCCAGCTTGTCGGCGCGGCGCGCCGCGAGAACGACCTTGGCTCCTGCCGCCGCCAGAGCCCTGGCAAAGCCCGCGCCCAATCCGGAAGAGGCCCCCGTCACCAGCGCGACGCGCCCCGACAGATCGAATTTCGGTTGCTCCGCCATCACAGTCCCTTTCCTTAGCTTGCTTTGCATTGGCGCCGATTGACGTTTACGTCAACCTGATGCGCTGTCACGGAAATCCGGGCCAAAGGGGTTGACGGAAGCATTTTGTTCCCTTAATGTTCTTATTGTGCACACCAAACCTCATCCCCCGTCGCGGCTGCCGAGCGTGGCGGGCGGGGGATAAAGGTCTTCTTTTCGCCTTCCCCCGAAGCCGTTGCCAAGAGCCGGCATATGAGGATGTTGAGGCATATTCCCTTGCGCCAAGTCATATCCTGTTCCCCGGCGAAAGCCGGGGCCCACGCGGCGTGACGCTGTGCCTTCTGGACCCCGGCTTTCGCCGGGGAACACTTACTTGCCAGGCCGGAATAATCGACGATAGCTTCGAAGTGCTGACAGGCTTTCGGGCCCGAACCATCTCCAGCATTGATCGCCGCTGCAAACGGCGGCACACATGGACCGTGGGATCGAACGCGAAAACAGGGGACCAAATCATGACATCATCCGGCTTCGCCAGGCATCGGAACTGAACCGGTGCATGCCGTCGAAACCTTCGAGCTTGTTCTGGGACTGCTGGTCCTCGTCATCGGATTGCATTGGCTCGCGCTGAAACTGCGGTGGCCCCCTGCGACCGCGCTTCTCGTCGGCGGCGGCGCGCTGGCCTTTGTCCCGGGGCTGCCCGAGATCTCGCTCGATCCCGAACTCGCACTTGTCCTGTTTCTTCCGCCGCTGCTGATGGACGGGGCCTATTACACCGCACTCGGACGCTTCCGGCGCCACCTGCCCGGCATCCTGTCGCTCGCGGTCGGCGCCGTCGTCTTCACCACGCTGGTCGTCGGCGTGGTCGTGCACTGGATCATTCCCGAATTGCCATGGGCGGCCTGCTTCGCGCTGGGCGCGATCGTCTCACCGCCCGATGCGGTGTCGGCGCGCGCGGTGCTGAAGGGCGTGCATCTGCCGCGCCGGCTCGAAGCGTTGCTGGAGGGCGAAAGCCTGCTGAACGATGCGACCGGGCTGATCCTCTTCCGTTTCGCGGTCGCCGCGACGCTCAGCGGCGTCTTCCACACAGGCGAGGCCTTGCAGAGCTTTGCAACCGTCGCGATCGGCGGGGTGATCGTCGGCGCGGTGGTTGCCGCGGGCTGGATCTTCCTCGCCAAACGGTTTCGCGACCCGATGCTGGTCATGCTCATCACCATATTGCTGTGCTGGGCCGCCTATCTTGCCGGCGAGGCCGCGCATGTCTCGGGCGTGATCGCGACCGTCACCGCAGGCCTGGCCATGGGCTGGTATCAGCATGTTATCCTGCCTGCCGCTGTCCGCTTGCGGGCCAATTCGGCGTGGGCGATCATGGTGTTCGTGCTCGAAGCGCTCGTCTTCATCCTGATCGGTTTTTCGCTGCGCGGCGCGATCGAGCGTATTGGCGGAATCGAGGCAATCCCGACGTCGATGATCATTGTGATCGTCGCCGTCGTCCTGACCGTCACCATCGCGCGTTTCGTCTGGATCTTCGCGTCGGAGGCGATACTCGAAATCGCCCGGAAAGCCGGCCTGAAACGGGCGCGCCCGCTGGGCTGGCGACAGGCGACGGTGCTGAGCTGGGCGGGGATGCGCGGCGTCGTGACGCTCGCGGTTCCGCTGACCCTGCCGATCGATATGCCCGGCCGCGACCTGATGCTGATCTGCGCCTTCGCGGTCATCTTTGTGACGGTTGTCGCGCAAGGGTCGAGCCTCGGCGCGCTTATCCGCAGCATCAAGCCCGTCGACACCGATCCGCCCGCGAAAATGGCGATGCCCGCCGCCGAAGCGGCGATGGCGCGCGCGCGGTTCGCGGTCATCGAGGAGCTTGCCTATGACGCCGACGGGACGCTGATCCATCCCCAGATGCTGGAAGAGCACCGCAAGCGGATGCGGTTCATGGAGCGTTACGAAGAAGATGCGAGCGCGGAAATGGACAATCTGCGCCCGCATTTCGACGTGCTGCTCAAAGCCATCGCCGCCGGGCGTACGGAGCTGATCCGGATCCACCGCGCGGGTCTGATCGAAGACGAGGTTCTTCACGAACTGGAACGCGACCTCGACGTCGAGGAAATGGCGATGACCTTGCAGCGCGGCGAATAGATTTCCGAGAACGCCCGGCGGCGGAGAAAGCAACGAACAGCTGTCGCTGCTTGCGAAGCCCCCTTTGATCACGGGTAGGGCGGGACCGGCTGATGCGCGCCAGTCCCGCGGGGTCCAGAGTTTACGGAGACGACGCCATGGATTGGTCGCGCCCGCCCGAGCCGGCCGTGCGTGCCTATCGGCGTTTGAACAGGTCGCCGCCCAGCGTCAGCGTGGTGATCTCTCCATCCGGGCCGAAACTGAAACCCACCGGCATCTCGCCCATGATGCTTGCCTGGCCCGGGTTCTTCCACCGCGTGCGGAACCTGTCGGCGCGGTCATGATCGAGCACCGCCGAGACGTCCGGACGCGCGAGCACCAGCTTGCCGCCGGCCAGCGTGATGATGACTTCGCCGAGCAGATCGCTCGAATAGGTGCCGGCATAGCGGTCGAGGGCTAGCCTGGGAGGTGCCACCATCTCCGGAGGCGCGTTGGCCGCCGCCTTTTCGCGCGCGATCCGGGCGGCGTTATCGCTTGCCTGCTTCAGCACGGCGCTGTGATCGGTCACCGGGCCGCCGAGAAACGCGTCCAGCACCCGCAGCCTGACGGCGTCGGTCAGCGAGGTGCGCAGGCCGTTGGTCAGCACGACGACGCCGAGCTTCCTTTCGGGTATCATCGCGACCATGCTCTGCATCCCGTCGATCGCGCCCGAATGCTGGACGATCTTTTGGCCGCGATATTCCTGCACGCCCCAGCCGAGGCCATATTCGCTGAACTTGACGGTTGCGCTGGCGCTGCCGCGCGGGACGATCTGGCCGCTATGCATCTCGGCAAGCGTCGCGGGGGCGATCAGCTGCTTGCCCTCGAACGTGCCGCCGCCCAGTTGCAGGCGCACCCACTGCGCCATGTCGCGCGCGCTGGAATTGATCACGCCGGCGCCGCCGACATTGTCGATCATGCGGTAGTCGATCGGTATCATCCGGCCGTCGACCAGCGCGTGCGGGGTCGCGACATTGGCCAGTCCCTTGAGGTCGGTGATGCTGGTACTGGTCCGGCGCATGCCGAGCGGTTCGAAGATGCGGCTGGCAATGAACCGGTCGTAGCTGGTGCCCGCAACGGCGGAGACCACCTCGCCCGCGACAATGAACATCTCGTTCTGATACTGGAACTGGTTACGGAAACCGAGCGATTCGGTCTGGAAGCGCAGCCGCCGGATGATTTCCTTGCGGTCGAACCCCGATCCGTACCAGAGCGCGCCATTGGTGACGACGCCGGTGCGGTGCGACAGCAGGTCGCGCACCGTGGCGTGGCGGGTGACATAGGGATCGTGAAGTTCGAACGACGGCATATAGTCGTGCACCGCGCCGTCCCAGCCGATCTTCTTTTCATCGACCAGCATGCCGAGCGCCGCTGCCGTGAAGGCCTTGGTCGCCGATCCGATCGCAAAAACCGTGTCGGCGTCGACCTTGCCCGGCTTGCCTTGCTCGCGAACGCCGAAGCCCTTGGAATAGACGATCTTGTCGTCTTTGACGATCACGACCGAGAGGCCCGGCATCTGCCACGCCTGCCGGGCGCTCTCGAAATAGGCGTCGAGCCCTGCGAGTGCGTCCGGGGTCGCGGGCGACGCAGCGGGCGTCGGGGTGGGTGCCGTCTGCGCCAGGACAGGGTTGGCGAGCAAGGCCAACATCGCGGCAGACAGAATGGCAGGCTTGATTCGCGCAATCGAGATCATGATTTGGCTCCCCATTTATGGTGGGGATCATCGACCAAGCCTCGCGCGCAATCAACCCATTTAGGACATAATTGTCCAGTTTAGACAATTTTTTCCAATTTTGACCAATTCGGCGACGTTTCCTATGCCCTCACCATTTATATCGCAGCGATCCGACGACGGTTCGCGAGGCGCCGAAATAGCAGCTGTTCGAAAAGAAGCAGGAGGCGATATGCTCCTTGTTGAACAGATTCTGCGCATTCACCGCGATGCTGAGGCCATCGAGCGCCGGACTTGCGTGCCCAAGGTCGTAAGCGGCCATCGCGTCGAACAGCGTGAAGCTCTTCGTCTTGAACAGTTCAAAGGTCGTCACGCTGTTGACGATCTTGTAACTCGTCGACCCGAGCGAGCCGTCGACATAGCGGAATCCGCCACCGAGGCTCAGCCCCCCAAGCGGGGTGTCGGCAGCGCCGCCACGGCCGAAGTCATATGAGAGGAACGCCGACGCCTGCCATTCGGGAACGCCGAGCGGCACCGTGCCGGTGGTCGACGGCGTGCCGGCGGTACCAAGCCGGGTCGGCGTCGGCGGCGCCGCGGGTA
Source organism: Sphingopyxis sp. GW821-FHT10B01 (assembly GCF_059415685.1). Taxonomy (NCBI): domain Bacteria; kingdom Pseudomonadati; phylum Pseudomonadota; class Alphaproteobacteria; order Sphingomonadales; family Sphingopyxidaceae; genus Sphingopyxis; species Sphingopyxis sp. GW821-FHT10B01. The sequence continues at coordinate 542,848 of NZ_JBWKNS010000003.1, forward strand.
TGGCCGGCGCGCCCTGCGTGATCAGCGGATCGGTGTAGGTGCCGGCAAAGATGAGGTCGAGCCCCGGGCGCAATTCGCCGCGCGCTTCGAGTTCCACCCCCCGCACGCGCGTTTCGCCGATCTGTATCTGTGAATTGGTCGGCCGGCCCGGGGTCCCCGCCAACGGATCGCCGACCGGGACATTCTGCCGCTTGAGTTCATAGACTGACAGCGTGAAAAGCGCATTCAGGCCGCGTGGCTGATATTTGAGGCCTGCCTCGACCATCTTGCCCGTGGTCGGCGAGAAGGGATTGCCGAGATAGTCGGCGCCCGCCTGCGGTTCGAATGATTCGGTATAGCTGACGTATGGCGACAGGCCGAATTCTAACGCGTAAAGCGCGCCGAAACGCATGGTGAAAGCGCTCTGCGAAAGCGGGGTCAGGGCCCTGTTCTTCTTGTTGAGGGTGCGCTGCTCATACCAGTCCCACCGTCCGCTCGCGATCAGGTGGAGCTGGCCGATCGTCACCTGATCCTGGATATAGAGGCCGGTCTGGTCGCGCGTGGTGTAGCTGTTGGTGTAAGCGGGCGAGAGCAATGTGAGGTCGAGACTCGGAATCCCGCGACCATAGACCGGCGCATAAAGATTGAGGTTCGGAATGCTCGTCAGCGGATTGGCGGTCTGGCCGGTGTTGAACTGCTGGAAATTCTCGCCGGTGATCCGCAGATAATCGAGGCCAACCAATATGTCGTGCGCGATACCCGCGGTTTCGAATTTCGCGTTCAGGCTGTTGTCCATCGTCAGCGTGTCGAAATCCTCGTCGGCGCCGCCGCCGCCGCGGATGATCGTGCTGTAATCGGTGTTGATGGCGAGCCCCGTTCCCGTGGTCGCGAAGCCGCCGACATAGATCTGGCGATAGCTCAGCTTGTTGTTCTGGAACCGGACATTCGAACGGAACGACAGATGTTCGTTGAACTCGCGCCGGAACAGCAATGCCACCGACTTCTGCTTGTGGTCATAGACCTCATAGGCCGGATCGCCGGTGTTGATATGATAGGCGATCGGACCATTGGGGTTCGGCAGCGCGCTGCCGTAAACGGGCACACCCGAATAGCCGCCGCCCGACGGCGCATGTTGATAGGATGCGATGAGCGTGATGCTCGTCCGGTCGTCGGGCGCAAAGGCGATCATCGGGCTGATGTGGTAGCGCTCGCTTTCGGTGCGCTTGGTGAAGCCGTCCGTCTTTTGCCACCCGCCGACGAGGCGCACCCGCCACCGGCCGTCGGCATCGAGCGGCTGGTTGATGTCGCCGACGAAGCGCAGATTGTCATAATTGCCGATCTGGGCCTCGAAACGGCCGAATGACTCGGCCTCGGGTTTCTTGCTCGACAGGTTGATCAGGCCGCCCGGCGTGCCGTTGCCATAGAGGACCGAGGCGGGCCCCTTCATGATGTCGATCTGGTCGATCCGGTTGAAATCGGTCTGCGGGGTCGAATAGGGGCCGGCGATGAGCCGCATGCCGTCAAGGAAGAGCCCCGGGGCAAAGCCGCGCAAATACATCTGGTCGTACCGCGACACCGTGCCGCCGCGCTGGTTCGCCGTGACGCCGGCGACATAACCGACCGCCTGATTGAGCGAGATCGCGCCCCGGCGCTCGAGTTCTTCGCTGTCGATCACGGTGATCGTCTGCGACGTCTCGATCAACGGCGTGCCGGTCTTGGTCGCGGAGGAGACGCTGGCTTCGCGAAGCCCGGTCACAACGATCGTCTCGCCGGCCCCGCTGCTGTCAGCGGCTTCTTCGGCACCGAACGCCGGCTGCGCGCTCACCAGCATCGCCGAAGCGAGCGCCAGCCGCGAGAGATTCGGCCGCGTTCCGGCTCCCGGATTCGATGTCATCACTTGCCCCTTTTTGCTATTGATAGCGATTCGCAGTTGCAGCTAGTCGCATAACCTGTTTAGGGCAAGCCGCAGTCGATCGGCCGAGGATGAAGGGGCAAATGGCGGGTTCATTTTTCGCGAGCGGCCGCATGGCGGCGCGGGCCTTTACGGCAATCATCGGCGGTTATGCCGCGGCGGCGGGCAGCGTGTCGCTTTTCGCACGGATCGCGCCGATCGATCGCGCGGAGGCGACGATCTGGGCGATGACCCTGTCGTTTCTGGTCTATGCCGGCTTCATCCTGTGGGCCTTTCACGAACCCCGCCTCGCGCGCGTTATGGCTGTAATCTGGGGTGTTGCATTGGGTGCGACGGGCTGGGTGTGGATGTTGGGACCCGCGCTATGAAAAAGCCCGCGAACGAGTTTCCCGGTGTTCGCCAGTCGATGGCGTGGATCCACGGCTGGCTCGGCCTGCTGGCGGGCTGGATATTGTTCGCCATGTTCCTGACCGGCACGGCAAGCTATTTCCGGCCCGAAATCACCCGGTGGATGCAGCCCGAGATCGACCTGCGTCCGGTCGCGCCCGCGACTGCGGCGGACACCGCGGTCGCGCACCTGCAAAAGGTCGCGCCGACCGCCGAGCAATGGTTCATCTCCCTGCCCGATACGCGTACGACCGCGACGCGTATCTTTGTCCGCGAACGCCCCAATCCCGATCCGAATGCAAAACCGCCGCCGCGGCCGCCCGAACTCCGGCTCGACCCGGCGACCGGCGAAGAATTGACGTCACGCGACACGCGCGGGGGCGAGCATTTCTACCGCTTCCACTTCCAGCTCCAGATTCCGCATCCGTGGGGACGCTGGCTTGCCGGGCTCTGTGCGATGGCGATGCTGGCGGCGATTATTTCGGGCGTCATCACGCACAAGCGCATCTTCGTCGATTTCTTCACGCTGCGCTGGAGCAAGGGTCAGCGCAGCTGGCTCGATGCGCATAATGTGTCCGCGGTGATCGCGCTGCCGTTCCACGCGATGATCACCTACACCGGCCTCATCACCCTGGTGGCCATGTATATGCCATGGCCGATCCAGGCCAGTTACAGGGATCCGGCAACCTTCGAAACCGCCGTCTTTGGCAACGACCTCGAGGCCGAGACTTCGGGACGCTTTGCGCCGCTGACGCCGATTGCGCCGCTCATCGCGGCGGCATCGAAGGACTGGGGCGGGCGGCCAGCCACGCTGGTGGTCCGCAATCCGAACGACGCGACCGCGACGATCACCCTGTACCAGAACGCAAAGGACAGGCTGAACGCGCGCGGCGGATCGATCGTCTTTTCGGGCGTCGACGGCCGGCGGCTATCCGCCTCGCCGCCTCCCGGCCCGGCGGCCGAGACGAGCGGGGTCATGCTCGGACTGCATATGGGAAGCTTCGCCGGCCCTGTCCTGCGCTGGACCTATTTCCTGCTCGGCCTCGCCGGCACGGCGATGGTCGGGACAGGGCTCATGCTGTGGACGGTGAAGCGCAAGCGCCCGAACGCCCTGCCCTTCTTCGGGCTCCGGCTAGCCGAGCGGTTGAACGTGGGCGCCATCGCCTGCCTTCCTGCCGGCATGGCCGCTTTCCTGCTCGCCAACCGCCTGCTTCCCACGGCGATGCCCGAACGCGCGGCGGCCGAGGTCAGCGTGATGTTCTGGACGTGGTTCGGACTTGCGGCGATCGCGTGCGTCCGCCCGATCCGCCGCGCGTGGACCGAGACGCTGGCGATTGCGGCGGCCGCATTCCTCGCTCTGCCGCTGGTCAATGCCCTCACCACCGACCGGGGCTTCCTCATCTCGCTCGCGCGCGGGGACATGCTCTTTGTAGCCTTCGACCTCGCGATGCTTGCGACGGGGGGCCTGCTCGGCTTTGCCGCCTGGCGCACAACAGTGACATCGTCGAACCCTGCGCGCCGCGGCAACCGGAAATCGGCCTCCGGCGCACCACAGCTCACGGGAGCGGCCGATGCAATTTGAACCGGCGCTTCTCTCCTACGCCGGTCTCGCATGCCTCGCGCTGACCAGCCACCGTATCCGCCGGGACGCCGGCCTGAGGCCGCTGCCGACGGTCGACGCCTTGCGGGTCCTCGCCATGGTCCTGCTCTCGCTCGCGGTGTGGCGAGCCGTGCACCACTTCGGCGCCTATCAGGGACCGGTCGCATTTATCGGCATGCTGGCGGCCGCCGGCTTGCCGCTTGTCCTGATACTATCGCGCGCGCCGCGCGCGGCCTTGCTCGCGGGGCTGGGCACAAGTGCAATCGCTTTTGCCACCCTGTCGCTCGAAATCATCGGATAGCGGACACTGGACGGCAGTTTCCCGCAAGTCCGTTCACCGTTGGCGGAACGGCCGCTTCGAAGCATCGAAGCGGCCGCCCGTCGAGCTGCATCCCGGGCAGCTAGGCGCGCTGCGAATCCAGCGCCTCATGCTCGGTTACGACCTGCTGCGCCTTGGCGTAGCTTTCGATGAGCAACTGGTAGGGCGGAAAGATCTTCGTATAAACTCCGGCCCATTTTTCCGCATCGTCGCGATGCCATGTCTTCTGGATTTCGGAAGCGACCGCAGCGGTGTCCATCGGCACGACCCCGGCCTGGACGACCCGGGCGAGCGTGATTTCCTGGGCCATCTTCGAATAGGTCCCCGATGCATCGACGACCGCAAACACCTTGTAGCCGTCGCGAACCGCGCTGATCGAGGGAAAGGCCATGCAGACGCTGGTGATCGTACCCGCGATGATCAGGGTGCCTCGCCCCGTCGCCTTTACCGCCGCGACAAAGTCGGGATTGTCCCACGCGTTGATTTCGCCCTTGCGCGCGACATATTGCGCGTGCGGGGCATTGGCATGAATTTCGGGGATCAGCGGGCCGTTCGGTCCCTGCGGCACCGACGCGGTCGTGATCACCGGAATATCTGCGAGCGTCGCAATCGAGGCGAGCGCCCCGGCGCGTGCGCGCAGTTCGGTCATCGGCATGTCGCCGACAGTCTGGAACAGGCCGCTCTGATGGTCGATCAGCAGCATCACCGCGTCATCGGGATCGATGACCGGACGGGCTCCGTTGAAATTGGCGGGGATGGACATTGGTCATTCTCCTTGAAGGGGGTCCGCCGGGCGATCTGCGCCGCACCGGCGGAGAGGCTCGGGCTCAGTCGGCCTTGTCGTACGAAAACTGGATCCCGGCGGTGCCGCCCGTCTCGATAAACAGGTTCATGAAGGCCGGAACGGTTTCGCTGCGTTTCCAGTCGCGCTGCAATTCGCAGAAGAGTTGCGGGACCGAGATCATCTTGCCGCCCGCCTGTTCGATGCGCCGCAGCGCGGCATCATGCGCGGCGAGCGACGTGCCGCCGACGGCATCGACCGGGACATAGACCTCATAGCCTTCGGCAAGCGCGTCGAGCGCGGGAAAGGTCAGGCATGCTTCGGTCCATAGCGCGGTCATGATCAGCTTCTTGCGCCCGGTCGCCTCGACCGCCTTGCGGAATTCGACATCTTCCCAGCTGTTGATCGTCGTGCGGTCATAGGTCGGATAATCGCCCAATATCTTGCGGACCTGCGGCACCGGCGGCTTGTTGAGGCCGGTTGCGACATTCACCGTCGAATGGACGATCGGCAGGTCGAAGGCGACAGCCGCACGGGCGCAGCCGGCGATATTGTTGAGCAGTAACTGCCGGTCCATCGAGGCGATCGAATTCACCTGTACCGGTTGATAGTCGATGATGATGAAAGCGGAATTCTGCGGGGTCAGCAGATGGTCGGTCTTCGGATCACGGATGGTTTCGCTTGTCATGGGTCTTCTCCTGCATTCGGGCGCGCCGGGGGATGGGCAGACAGCTGCCATCGCGGCGGGGCACGCGGGTCCGCCGTCAATCAATCGAGGGGAGAGTGAAGAACCCGGCCCGCCGCGGGTTGAGCGAAGCGAGCCGGGTCTGTTTCAGGCGGCGACGGGCGCGAGCCTGCCGTTGTTGAAATCGTCGATGGCCTGGCGGATCTCCGCCTCGCTGTTCATCACGAAGGGGCCATAGCCGACGATCGGTTCGTCGATCGGTTCGCCGGTCAGAACGAGAATCGTTGCTTCGCCGTCGGCGTGGATCTGAACCCACCCGCCCTCACGGCTCAGCAGCACCATCTCGGCCTCACCCGCTGCCTCGCCGCCGCCCACGGTGACATGTCCGGCAAGCACAACCAGCATAGCGGTGTGACCTTCGGGCAGATCGAGCGTCAGATCGGCATCGCGGTTCAGCCGCACGTCCCAGACGTTGATCGGGGTGAACGTCCGCGCCGGGCCCTTCACACCGAGCATCTCGCCCGCGATCACCCGGCCGCGTCCCGCACCGTCGGGCAGCTCGACCGCCGGGATGTCCGCCGCCGTGATACCCTGATAGCCGCCGGGTGCCATCTTGTCCTTCGCGGGCAGGTTGACCCACAGCTGGACCATGCGGAACGGGCCGCCCGTCTTGCCGAACGCCGGCGAATGATATTCCTCGTGCAATATCCCGCCTGCGGCGGTCATCCACTGGACGTCGCCGGGGCCGATGATGCCGCCATTGCCCGCCGAATCCTTGTGCTCGACCTCGCCGTCATAGACGATCGTCACCGTCTCGAACCCGCGGTGCGGATGCTGGCCGACGCCGCGCCGGTCGGTGGTCGGCGCGAAATTATACGGCCCCGCATAATCGAGCAGCAGGAAGGGGCTCACCTGACCGCCGAGGCTGTTGTAGGAAAAGAGCGAGCGGACCGGAAAGCCGTCGCCGACCCAATGCTGGTTGGGGTTGCTGTAGGTACCGAGGATCGTCTTCATCTTGCATCTCCTGCGCCTCCAGAGGGAAGCGTCTGTTGAAAAGCAGAATAATCCTTCATCAAAGCAGCCGAAAGATTGCGAAAATGGACTCAGAGTCCTATTGATAGGACAATGCAGGACCTCAACGACCTCTATCTTTTTGTCCAAGCGGTCGATCATGGCGGCTTCGCCGCTGCAGCCCGCGCGCTCGGTTTGCAGAAATCGAAGATCAGCCGCCGCGTCGGCCTGCTCGAGGATCGACTGGGGGTGCGGTTGATCCAGCGCTCGACACGGCGTTTCTCGGTTACGGAGATCGGCCAGGAATATTACCGCCGCTGCGTCGCCATGCTGATCGAGGCCGAAGGTGCCCAGACCATCATCGACCAGTCACGCGCCGAACCATGCGGCGTCGTGCGCCTCAGCTGCCCCACGGGGCTGCTTGCTTTCCAGTTCGGTGCGCTGTTCGGGCGCTTCATGGCGCTCTACCCGCAGGTCGAATTGCATGTCGAAAGCACCAACCGCCGCGTCGACGTGATCGGCGAAGGGTTCGACCTTGCAATCCGCGTCCGTCCGCCCCCGCTCTCCGAGAGCGAGCTTGTCATGCGCCGGTTCGACGAGCGGACGATCCGCATCATTGCCAGCCCGGAATTGCTCAACCAACGGGCCATCACCCTGCCCGCCGATCTCGCCAGCCTGCCCAGCCTCGACTTCGGGCCCGCGGGCGGCGAGCATCGCTGGCGCCTGACCCATGCCGGCGGCAGCACTGCCGAGGTGCGTCACGCGCCGCGACTGATTACCGACGATATGGCTGTCCTGCGCGACGCGGCGCTTGCCGGGGCCGGCGCTGCGCGGCTCCCGACCCTGGTCGTTTGGGACGATTTGCAAGCCGGGCGGCTGGTGACCCTGCTACCCGATTGGAGGCTTTCGAACGAAATCGTCCATGCGGTCTTTCCATCCCGGCGCGGGCTGCTCCCGTCGGTGCGGGCGCTGCTCGATTTCCTCGCGGACGAATGTGCCGCGCAACGACGGCGGGTGCCGGAATCGGGGCATGACTGATCGGCTCCGGCCGATACCGGAATCAGTTTGCGAACATCAGCCTTGCAGCGACGCCATCCATTACCGGCCCCGTTCCAGAACCACCCGCAGGGAATAGAGAGCCGACGCCAATGGTGTCGTCACGCTCCGCGCCTCCTGCAGCATTGCGGCGAGCAAACGCTCGTCGGCAGAGACCTCCGCCAGTCGCCCGATTTCAAAGGGCCGGTTCAGACTGTCCTCGATCAGACGCATCAGGCTGTCGAACGCCGGCGCCAGCATCGGCCAGCCTTTCGAATACATGAGCGCATAGAGCTTCGGCATCGCCGCCACGCCGGCATTGCGCGCGCGCCGCCAGCAGCGCGCCGCCTCGATCATCAGCGCTTCGCTGCTGGTCCGTTCCGGAGGCAAGTCGATGGCTATGTGGATCATGAAGCGAGGATGGCATAATTGCGAACTATTCGCAATAAGAGATATTCACATTATATCGACGGAGCCCGGGTTCACATTGCGGCGCTTCGCTTGCCTGTTTCCGGGCTGGCGCTCAGACCGGCCCCCCGGCCCATGGCTCGATCCGGACCATCGCCCGCTCATACAGGTCCGACGCCACCAGAACGGCCAGCCATTCGCGCACGCGGCGTGGCGCGCAGGCCGCGAACCAAGCTGCATCGACCCCCGCGAACTGCCGCACGAAGGGAAAGAGCGCGATATCGTTGAACCCCGGCGTTGCACCGCCAAGATAATCCGCGTCCGCGAGCCGCGTGTCGAGCTCTGCCAGAATCGCCAACCCTGCCGCGCGGTGCGCCAGCGGATCGGCGTCGTATCGTCCGGCATATTTGTAGCGGTCGAGATGATGCTTGAATGCGCCGTCGAACAGGGTGACCAGCTCCGCGTCGGCGCGCGCGCGCCAGTCCTCGGGATCGTTCTGCGCCAACGCCCAGTGCATGATATCGATGCTCTCGTCGATCACCGTCCCGTCTGCCAGCACAAGCACCGGCACCGTTCCCTTGGGCGACGCGGCCAGCATGGCGGCGGGTTTGTCGCGCAGCAGCACCTCGCGATGCGCATAGACGGCCCCGCTCACCAGCAACGCCATCCGCGCGCGCATTGCGTAGGGGCAGCGACGAAAGCTGTAGAGGATCGGAACATCGGGCATAGCGGCGCCATAGGCCGGCGAAGCATAGCGTGCCAGTCGGCATTGCCCGAGCGGGTTTCCCTAATCCTGCCAGACACGTCCTTTCAGAGAGACCGTGACCGGGGTGGAAAGCGCCTCCGCGCTTTCTCCCGATGCGAAGCGATAGTCGCCTTTCGCAATCGTCCAGCCGGCGCCGTTCCAGTCGGCAAGCAGGCGCGGGTCGATCGTCATCTCGATCGTCCTTTCGGCTCCCGCTGCCAGCTCGACGCGCTGGAAACCGACCAGTCGCTGTACCGCCTTGCCACCCTGCGAAACGAGATAAAGCTGCGCGACCGTCGCTCCTGCCCGATCGCCGGTATTGCGCACGGTCAGGCTTGCCTTTGCGCCGTCCGTCTTGAGGCCCTGCGCGGCGAAGCGCGTATAGGAAAGACCGTGACCGAAGGGGAACAGCGCCTTGATCCCCTGCCGCGCGTTCCAGCGATAGCCGACATCCGCACCTTCGTTCATGCGCACGGTGACATGCGTATGTTCGGGCGAGCCATAGCTGGGGATCGCCGGACGCGGCAGCGTGTCCGTCGTGGCCGGAAAGCTGACGGGCAGCCGGCCCGACGGATTGACCTTGCCGGTCAGCACATCGGCGATCGCCGCGGCGCCCTCCTGTCCCGGATACCAGGCCGCAACGACGGCCTTCACCTTGGCCAGCCAGGGCATGGCGACCGGATTGCCGGTTTCGAGGACCACGATGGTGTTGGGATTGGCCGCGACCGTGGCCTCGATGATCGCATCCTGATTGCCGGGAAGCGACAGATCCGGAGAATCGAAACCTTCGGCCTCATATTTGCTGACGAAGACGATCGCGACGTCGGAGCGTGCCGCCAGTGCCGCGGCGTCCTGCGGATAGAGTCCGGGATCGAAGCCGATATGCGCCTTGGGCAGCGCCTCCTTCAACGCCGCCAGCGGCGCGCCCGCGAACCAGCGCTCGACCCGCCAGACTCCGATCGATCCTTCGCCGCCGCCAACGGGCACCGATGCCGCCCACCCGCGCGGCGGCAGCCCCTGCGACGAACCGCCACCCGAAAGGACGCCGACATGCGCATTGCGGCCGATCACCGCGACCGAAGCGACATGGGCGGCGAGCGGCAAGGCGTTGCCGTCATTCTTGAGCAGTACGATACCTTGCTGTGCGACCTGCCGCGCGATCTGTGCGTGCGCGGCCATATCGACGGCCGGTGCGGGCGCCGCATCGACGAGGCCGCTTGCCTTCATCGAGCGCAGGATGCGCCGGACCATGTCGGACAGACGTTCGCGCGGCAGGCTGCCGTCGGCGAGCTTCGCCTTCAGCGGCGCGTCGAACCACACCTGCTTGTCGAGCTGCTCGCCCGCCTGCTGGTCGAGCCCCTTGATCGCGAAATCGGCTCCCGACACCGCGCCCCAGTCGGACATCACCCAGCCCTTGTAGCGCCAGTCACGTTTGAGCACCGTGTTGATCAGATGATCGTTGCCGCACGCCTTCTCGCCGTTGACAAGATTATAGGCGCACATGACCGACCCCGGCCGGCCGCGCTCGATCGCGATCTGAAACGCGAGCAGATCGCTTTCGCGATGCGCGGCGTCGTCGATCTCGGCATTCCACGTGTGACGATTGGTCTCGTTCGAGTTGAGCGAGAAATGCTTTACCGTCGACACGACGCCCGCCGATTGCGCGCCGCGGACCGCCTCGGCGCCCATGATCCCCGACAGGAGCGGGTCTTCCGATAGATATTCGAAGTTACGCCCGTTTCGCGGATCGCGGACAAGGTTGATGCCGCCGCCGAGCAGGACGTTGAACCCCTTCGCGCGCGCTTCGCTGGCGACCAGATGCGCGCCCGCAAAGGCGAGTTCGGGGTTGAAGGTCGCGCCGATCGCAAGTCCGGCGGGCAAGGCCGTCGCGGTGTCGCCCTTGCGAACGCCGAAGGGGTTGGTCACGCCCAGACTGGCGTCAGTGGCACGTTGCGACGGGATGCCGAGCCGCGGCACGCCGGCGACATAGCCGGCTCCCGGGATCACATCCTTGGGCCATTTCGCCTGCAGTTCGGGATTGGCGTAGGGGCCGAGCGGAATCGGCATGAAGCCGTGGAGTATCGAGAAGCGCTCGTCATCGGTCATTTGCGCTTCGGTTTTTGCCGCCCAGTCGTCGGCGGCCGCTTCGACACGCGTAGCCGCGGCTCTGCCGTGAGCCGAAGCCGTCATCGTCATAGCTCCCAAAAACATCGCCAGCGCTGTCGTCGCATATAGGCCTCGCATCATCCCGCTCCCCTGTTTCTTGATTTGTCTTTGCCGGTCAGCGACCGGCTAATCCACCGGACGGCGGTCGAACATGTCCGAATAGCGGCACGTCAGCGCCGACGGCTGCGCCAGTTCCCCGGTGCCGTATCGGGCCCACTGATCGTCCCACAGCGCCTTCAATTCCTTGACCTTCGCTGGATATCTGGCGGCGAGATCGGTGCTTTCGGCAAAATCGCTTTCGAGATCGAACAGCTCCCAGCGATCATCGGCATAGGGCTGATCGCAATCGTGGATCGCGACCGCGCGCCAGCGCCCGCTGGTGATCGCGCGGTTTCCGCGCAGTTCGAAATACTGGATCTGCCGGCCAGGCGCCTTGCGGCTTCGGACCGACGGAAGGAAAGAGCGCCCCGCGACCGGGATTTGCGTCACCCCGTCGACGACCGGATCGAACCGTGCGTCAGCCGCCTCGAGCAGGGTCGGCGCAATGTCGACGACGTCGACAAATTGCCGCCTTATGGCGCCCGGGTCGGTCACATGACGCGGCCAGTGAAAGATCATCGGCGTGCGGGTGCCGCCCGAATAAGGCCAGAGCTTGTATCGCCGCAGCGGCGTATCGCCGACCATCGCCCACGGCCGCGGATATTCGGCCTGCGTCCTGGCCGTCCCCAGTTCGTCGATCCGCGCGCGCTGCTCCGCAATCGGGATATTGTTCGCGCGATAGAGGCCATCGAAAAAGCCCGCCTGCCCCGCCTCGGAAGCCGCACCATTGTCCGAGATCAGGACGACGATGGTGTTGTCGAACAGCGCCTTTTCCCGCAGCGCGTCGAGCAATCGGCCGATCTGTTCGTCGCAATGTTCGATGAAGCCCGCGTACACCGCCATATAGCGGGCGAAGACGGCCTTTTCGTCGTCGGACAAATCATCCCACGCCCGGTCGCGCGCCTCGCGCGGTGGCATCCGGGTGTTCGCGGGGATCAGGCCCATCCGTTTCATGCGGGTAAAGCGTTCCTCGCGGATCGCGTCCCAACCCTTTTCATAAATGGCATCGTAGGGCGCCGAATATTTGCGCGCGACCTGGATCGGCGAATGCGCCGTGCCAAAGCCGAGGTTCATGAAAAAGGGCTTGTCGCCCTTCGCCGCCACATGATCGCCGATCAGGCCGATCGCCTTGTCGGCCAGGTCCGCCGAAAGATGATAATCCGCTGGAAACTCGCGCTTGAGATAGAGATTATTCTCGACCAGTTCGGGGCGATATTGATCGGTCCAGCCCCGCGGAAAACCATAGAAATAGTCGAAGCCGCGCTGGAGCGGCCAGTTGTCGCGGCCGGCGTTCGGGCCCAGTTCGTCCATCGGGATCATATGCCATTTGCCGACCGCCCAGGTGGCATATCCCTGTTTTTGCAGCACCTGCGCCATGGTCTGGGCGTTGCCGGGCAGGCGGAACAGGCGCGCCATAGCGGGGTCTTTTCCCAGCACGGCCGCGACATCGGGCACGTCGGGCATGTTGATCGTGTGGCTGTTACGCCCCGTCAGCATCGACGCGCGCGTCGAGGCGCAAACCGACTTGGTATCGAAATGCACATAGCGCAGCCCGGCGGTCGCGAGACTATCCATCGCCGGCGTGCGGATCTCGGCGCCGAAGCAACCGAGATCCGAATAACCCACATCGTCGAGGACGATGGTGATGATATTGGGCCGCGGCCCGCCGCGCCCCACCGACCGGGCTCCCGCGGCGCTGTAGAGCGTCGTGGTGGCGAGAAGCGTGGCGACGAAGCCGCGACGGGAAATCTGCATGGATCAGGCGCTCCATATGGCCGCGGGGGTCACCAATTCACTGGCGTCCCCGCTGCGATAACAACTCAGAAGCGGACCGCGCCTTCGACCCCGAAGGTGCGGAAGGCGTCGGGGGTCAGAAGCTGGGTGTAGCCCGCGCCCGTCGCCGATGTGTCGAGCAGGCCGGTGCCGATGAAGCTGGCGAAATGCTTGTTCGTCAGATTCTTGCCAAACACCGAAACGCGATAGCGCCCATCCTGCGTTTCGAGCGAAACGCGTCCATTGAGCAGGCCATAGCCCGGCTGGACGGTCTTCGGATCGCGGTAGCTGAAGAACACCTGCGAGCGATATGTATATGCCAGATTGGCACTGCCACGCAGGTTGTTGCCGATGTCGGCGCCATAGTTGGCGTTGATCGAATAAGCCCATTTCGGCGCATTGGTCAGCGCCTCGCCGGTCACATCCTGCCGGTTGCCGGTCAGGCAGCCCTGCGCCGCCGTCTGCCCCGCAAAGCAGCTGAGGACCAGTCCGCGCACCTCGGTATCGGTATAGGCCAGATTGCCGGTCAGGGTCAGGCCATCGACGGGCCGCAGGATCGCTTCGACCTCGGCGCCTTGCGTGATCAGCTTGCCCGCATTGGTCAGCTGGAACGAGGTGAGCACCGCGCTGTAGGTCTGCGCCTGGAAATCGGTGAAGGTTTCGTAGAAGCCGGTGACGTTGAGCGTCAGCATCCGGTCGAAGAGGGTCGTGCGGACACCCGCTTCCCAGTTTTGCGCGATTTCGGGCTTGAGCACCGCGAGCCCCGAATTGACCGTCGGCGCGGTCAGATTGTTCAACAGGTTGAGCGCCGGCCCCTTATATCCGCGGGTGTAGGTGAAATAGGCCATGACGTCGGGCGAGAATTGATATTGCGCGCCGAGCTTGTAGCTGAAATCGGTGTCGGTGGCCTTCAGCGTCGGCGAGACATAGGCCGGTCCGCCAAGGCTCGGCATCGCCGCAAGGGCACCCGGCAAGATCGTCCGGTTGAAATGCGCCACGGACTGGTCCGACGTCAGGCGGAAACCGCCGATCAGCGACAGCTGCTCGGTGGGGTGCAGGGTCAACTGGCCGAACGCGGCGACATTCTTGGTCGTGATGTCGCGGTCGACCTGGTTGCCCAGATATTGGCCCGCAGGCAGGTTGGTGACCAGATTGCCCTTGACCTGTGTGCGGCTGACGACGTCCTGCCAGAAATAGAACAGGCCGACGACATATTCGACCGGCTCGCCCGCCGGCGAGGTCAGGCGCAATTCCTGCGTGAACTGCTGCTGCTTCTGACGGGCGTTGTTGACGCTGGCGACGGGCAACGACACGCCATCAGCGTCATTATTGTCGAATACCCGGAATTCACGGTAGGCCGAGATCGATGTAATCGTCTGCCCGCCGAGTTCGGTGTTGACCTCGACCGATGCGCCGCCGGTCTTCTGCCGGTTGAACGACAGTCCGTCGATCGTCACTTCGCGGTTCAGCGGCCCGAGTTGCTGCGCCGACAGAAGCGCCGCGCGCGTCTGGCCATTGTAGTAAGTCGTTGTCGGCAGCACCGACCGCACGGTCGAGACGCAGCAGTCGCGGTTGCTCTCGCCATAGTCGCCGATCACATAGATTGAGGTGACATCGCTCGGCTCGAACAGGAATTTTCCGCGTACGCCCCAACTGTCGGTATTGTTGAGCTTCTTGCCGTTGAAAGTGTTGGTGATGATGCCGTCGGCGGTCGACCGGAACCCCGACAGACGAAGCGCCGCGCGCCCCTCGTCGAGCACGAGCGACCCCGTGCCTTTCAGCCGGACATCGTTGAAAGTGCCATAGCTCGCCGACGCTTCGAGGCTCGAATCATACAGGCTCGGTTTTTCGGTGACGACGTTCAGCGCACCCGCCGACGAATTCTTGCCGAACAGCGTTCCCTGCGGACCGCGGAGCACTTCGATACGCTGGATATCGTTGAAGTCGAAAAAGGACGCCGCCGAACGGCCGATGACGACCCCGTCGATCACAGTCGATACCGACGGCTCGACACCATCCGAGAAATTGAGCGTGCCGATGCCGCGGATCGAAAGCCCCTGCCCGCGTGTGTTGGCGCTGTTGGTGAAGCCGATCGACGGCGAGACCTGCGCCAATTGCTCCAGCCCGTTGACCCGGTTGTCCGACAGCGCGGACGCCGAGAGCACCGAGATCGAAACCGGCACCTTCTGCAAATTCTGTTCGCGCTTCTGCGCCGTCACGATGATTTCGTCGCCCCCGGCGTCGTCAGCGGAAACGGCCACCTCGTCCTGTGCCTGAACGACGGCCGGCACCGACATCGCGATGGCAGCGGTACACAGGCAAAGCGCTTTGCGACGATAATTCATTCTGATCCTCCCCCGGATGTTTCGACGATCGTCTCGCGCATCGGCACTGGAATTCGAACCCTGGTTGCGATTCGAGACAACGTTGTCCCGATTACTTAACGAAGCGCAGGGCAGGCGTCAATATTGGGTCAGGGCAAGAATGTTCGGGGCGGGTCCGCCTAGAGGCCGGGCACCGGAGCAAGCGACTGCCGCATCGTCAATTCATAGGGAACGGTGATCAGCTGAGGCCAGTCCCCGCCCACCTGTCCGCCTTGCGCGATGAGTTTCTGGCCGGCGATGCGGGCGATCTCGATCGTCGGCTGGCTGACGGTGGTGATGCGCGGCCACGTATGTTCTGCGATCGCGAGCCCGCCGAAACCCACGAGCGACAGCTGGCCAGGCACATCGATGCCGGCGTCGATCGCCGCGGCCAGAACGCCCGCCGCCATTTCGTCATTCGCAGCGAAAATGGCGGTGGGACGATCGTCGAGCGCGAGGAGCTCCCGCCCCTTTTCCAGTCCCGACGTAAACAAGAAATTGCCCTGACGCACTTCGACATGCACGTCGGGCACCTTCGACACGGCGTCGAGCAAGCCGGTCTTGCGGTCGCGCTGCGCGGCATGTTCGGATGGCCCGTCGATAAACCCGATCCGGCGGTGACCATGAGCAAGGATCGCTTCGCCCACCTCGCGCGCGGCGCTCCGGTTGTCGATGACCAGACAGAGCGCCCGATCGAGGTCCAGCCCCGGGTTGATCCGGGCGAAGGGCATGCCCCGGCTTTCGAGGAGGTCGAGAACCCACGGGGTATCGCACAAGGACGGAACGAGGATGACGCCGTCGAGCCGGACGAGGTCGAGGAACCGCTCCATCGCCGCCGGTCCGTCCACATCGTCCGGCGCGACACTTTCGATCACCAGATGATATTCGGCCGGATGGCATGCCTGCAACAGCCCCAGAATGACGTCCGAAGCGTAGCTTGGCAGGCGCCGGTCGGGTTCGGGCGAGCTGACGAACCGGGCGCGCGATCCAATGATCAGACCCAGCGAATGGGCCTTTCCTCCACGCAACAGGCGCGCCGCTCGGTTGGGTTTATAGTCGAGTTCGCGCATCGCCTCTTCGACCTTGTGCCGAAGCGCCTCCGCCACCGTTGGCGCTCCATTCAGCACCCGCGAAACGGTCTTGAACGATACGCCCGCGCGCTTGGCGATGTCGATGATCGTGACAGACCGCTTCAAAAACCCTCCCGTTGTCGTGCCCGTTAGGCTACCGGCGATCACGATAGACGGCAGCGGATGCAAATCAAATGGAAGAGATAGAGCAGGTGACCGAGACGATCGCTCCCGCCGACGTGCCGCGCGACATGCGCTTCGTTCCGGGCGGCGACTTCACCATGGGATCGAAGCATTTCTACCCTGAGGAGGCGCCGCTCCGTGCCGTTCGGGTCGATCCCTTCTGGATCGACGCCACCCCCGTCACCAATCGCGAGTTCGCACGCTTCGTCGAAGCGACCGGCTATGTCACTGTCGCGGAGATTGCGCCCGATCCGAAACACTACCCCGGAATGCTGCCCGGCATGGATCGCCCCGGATCGCTCGTTTTTCAAAAAGCAGCTGGACCCGTTGATCTTGGCAACCCCGGCAATTGGTGGCGCTTCGAATTCGGCGCCGACTGGCGCCACCCCGCCGGCCCGCAAAGCGCGATAGAGGGGCTCGAAGATCATCCGGTCGTCCACATCGCCTATGCCGATGCCGAAGCCTATGCCGATTGGGCCGGCAAGGCGCTCCCCACCGAAGCGGAATGGGAATATGCCGCGCGCGGCGGCCTCGACGGTGCCAACTATGCGTGGGGCAACGAGCTCGCGCCGGACGGTGCGATGCTCGCCAACTATTGGCAGGGTCTTTTCCCTTTCGCCAATCAGTGCCTCGATGGCTGGGAGGGAACCTCGCCGGTCGGCAGTTTTCCCGCCAACGGGTTCGACCTGTACGATATGATCGGCAATGTCTGGGAGTGGACGCAGGACTGGTGGTCCGAACCCTCCACCGCTGCGGCAAAGGGCAAGAAATCCTGCTGCATGATCGACAATCCGCGTGGCGGGCCCCTGGGGCGTAGCTATGATCCCGAGCAGCCCGACATTCGTATCGGCCGCAAGGTTTTGAAGGGCGGATCCCATTTATGCGCCGCCAATTATTGCGAGCGCTACCGCCCCGCCGCCCGGCATCCGGAAACGGTGGACAGTTCGACAAGCCACATCGGATTTCGATGTGTGAAGCGGGTCGACGCATGACCGGGAGAAACGGGCATCCGCGCTGGCCGCTCGTTTCCGGAATTGGCAGCGAGCGGCCATTTCATCATCATCCCTTCGATCATCTGGCCCGGAACGCCGAACCCACATAGGTCCGGACCGGATTTCCGCGTTCCAGTTGCCGGCTACGGTCCCATTCTTCCTTACGCGCATTCCGCGCCCCGCCCTCCCGACGTTCGATCAGCATCAGGGCAAGCTTGATCCGAGCGAGTTTGCGATTGGCATGCTGCGATCGCTGATCCTGCGCGGTCGTGACGAGCCCGGTTGGCAGATGGGTCGCCCGGACCGCGCTGTCGGTTTTGTTGACATGCTGCCCGCCGGGTCCCGACGCGCGCATCGCCTGATAAACGACATCATCCTCCCGCAGCTCGGCGACCTCGTCGACCGGGGGGACCAACGCCGCGCCGACGAACCAGTTGCGCCGTTTGTGATTGGGACGGAAAGGGCTGGTGCCCACCCACAGGATCGTCCCCTCCCGCTGCCTGGCAAACCGATCGGCATCCGCGCCCGTAATACGCAGCAGCAGCGAGGCAGGATGGCCCGCGGGTGGTTCGAGCAACTCGCAGCCAAGTCCCGCGCTTGCCGCTTCTTTTGAAAAGATATGCGCCAGCTGGCCGACGACCCAGCGACACTCCTCCGGCCCCTGACCGGAGGACAGATGCATGATGATTTCGGTCATGTGCGCCTCGTCTTGTAGCTGAGTAGCGGGCGCAGGCTGGCGACGACGCGGATCAGCCCCGCCTCCTCCAGATCGCGAATGACCCCGCCAATATCCTTGTAGGCCTCGGGCGCTTCCTCGAAGATCAGCCGACGATCCTCGCAGATCACGCGCCCGCCAAGCGCCGTCCGTTCCAGCTCGGCCGGCCGAAATCGCTTCGAGAGCCGGGCATGGGCGTCGTTGCGGCTCCACTTGCGACCCGCGCCATGGGCGAGCGAATACAGCGCCTCGTCGCCCCGATCGAGAACCGGTTCCACCAGATAGCTGAAATCGCCGCGCGACCCCGGAATCACTACCAGCCCCTTGTCGGCGGGCGCGGCACCCTTCCGGTGGAGCCAGCCGCCTTCATGCACCGTTACGCTGTTATGGCATATGTCGAGCCGGCGCTCCGCAGTCACCCCGAGCTTTTCGCAGAAGCGCCGGGCAATGACCTCGCGGTTGAGGATTGCCCATGCCATCGCACGATCATGCGCCGCCAGATAGGCCTCTCCCGCCTCGCTCACTGCCTCGGCCGCGTTGCCGCCATCGCGCCGCATCCATGCGTCGAGGATAGCTTGGCCCAACCCGCGCGAGCCGCTATGGACCATGAGCCAGAGCGCGTCGGCGCGAAAGCCGAGCGCTTCGAACCGTTCCGTATCGACGATCCGTTCGATGCGCTGGAACTCGGCAAAATGATTGCCGCCGCCGATCGTGCCAAGCGCGGCGCCACCCGGCTCGGGCACCAGACCTGCTCCGGACAGCGCAGCGTCCACATCGCCGTCCCACGGCTCGTCCAGCCCCCGAAGCTTCCGTTCGGCCGCGTCGAGCTTGAACTTGCGGACCGCCACTCCGGTTTCCCACAGCGCCATTCCGCAGCCGATATCGCTTCCCACCAGATGCGGGAAAATCATATCGGGCGACCAGAAGGCCGCACCGACAGCGATCCCGCGCCCGGCATGAAGGTCGGGCAAGCCGACGACCCGGGCAATGCCCTTCAGCCGTGCCGTCTGCGCCAGCTGATCGAGCGCGAGCGGGTCCATCCGGCCGACGTCGGACGCAATGATCCTGATCGATGCACCGGTCATGCGGCACCCCCCTTCCCGTGGCAGCCAGCGGCGATTTCTCCCGGTAGTTCTGACCAATCCTTGAGCATTCCGTCGCGCGGATCGACAAAGAACTCGCGGCACCGGGACCAGCGACGAGGCTGGCCGAGCACATCGCCCTCGAACATCCATTCGCCCTGACGGCCGCTGGAAATCCGGGTCGCGACAATGTCCTCGAGATGCGCCCTGACATGCATCTTCACCGTGCTGCCGGTATCGAGCTGCGCACAGATTTCACTGAACACATCGTCCCACCGGCACCCGCGCCGGCTCCGCAGGAAACGGACGAGCGGCGCCAGATTTTCGTTCAGCATCTTGGTATAGCGGGCCTCGCATTTTGCGTGCCGCTTCAGGCCGATAAATTTGCGGTCCGGATTGCGGCTCCTTTTCAGCTTAACGTGCGGGGCATGGCCTGCGCCCACCCGCGGCCGCTCGACGATGATTTTGAACATGTCAGACCGCATGGCCCACCTCCCCCTTGCTGAAGAAAGGCGGAAAGCAGACGGTCGGAAAATGGATTGTGAAATGATCGGCGGTACCCGGACCGCGCGACCGGATCAGGCGAGCAGGCTCGCCCGAAAGGAAATTGCCCATGCAATTTGTCCCTGAATAGCCTGGAATTCGAAAAATGCTGCGTTGCGGACGGATGCTGCTCGCATGATTTTCTCCTTTCCAGTTTCAGAAACACGCCGGGATCGACGGCCGGCCCATTACGCCATATCGGCAAGAAGTTCAACATCGACGGCGCGGGCGACTGCTTCCGTTTGTCCCGCTCCTCCGGCTGGCGGCGGGAAAGGGCATCTACCGCGTGGTGACGGCGCCCCAGTCGAGATCGAAACGGGCAAGATATTTCCGCAATCGATCCGCATCGTTGGTCGATCGGCGCTCTGCTCGCGAGGCCGAGAAAAGCACGCGCCCTGCGGCCGAAAGGCTACTGTTCTGACGGCAGACGTCGATGACATAAGCGAGCTGAACCCGGTCGAAGGGATCGACCCGCGTGAGTTGATCCACGGACAGAAGATCGTCGAGCGCATCGCCCCGTGCGTCGCCGCCCGACCACAGCGAGCATAGCCTGCCCGTCTCGAATGCGACTGCATCGGAATCGATACGTCCCGTCGGACTGAGCGTCGCCATGCGGGTGACGCTGGCGGCAAGGTCGCGGAAGTTGCCGCTCCACAGCGCCGCCGGACTTTCGGCGAAGCCCAGATATTTCTCGCGCGCTTCCTTGTTGAAGGTGACCCGCGCGCCCTCGCGTTCGGCAAAACGCTCTAGCTCATAATCGAGATTGGGAGCGATATCTTCGCGGCGCGCGGCGAGCCCCGGCAGGCTGAAGGTCCAAAGGTTGAGGCGCGCGAACAAATCTTCGCGGAAGCGACCCGCGGCAACCTCGCGGACGAGGTCGCGGTTCGTTCCAGCGATCAGCTGGAACTCGCTTTTCGCTTCGCTGTCGGCACCGACGGGAAGGAAGCGCCCCTCCTCGATCGCGCGCAGGATCATCGCCTGTTCGTCGAGGCCCAGTTCGCCGATCTCGTCGAGAAAGAGCAAACCCTTGTCGGCCGACTTGAGCAGGCCGGGGCGATCCTGCGCTGCGCCGGTGAAGGCTCCCTTGCGATGCCCGAACAGCGCCGACATCGCGCTGTCGCCCTTCAGCGTCGCACAATTGACCTCGACGAAGGGGCCTGCGATCTGGTGACGCAGCTTCTTCAGCTCGTATATTTTGCGCGCCAGCTGGCTTTTGCCCGCCCCAGTCGGCCCCATCAGCAGGATCGGCGCGCGGCTGCGCACCGCGACCTGCTCGATCTCCTCGATCATCCGGTTGAAGGCAGCGTTGCGCGTCTCGATGCCGCTTTTGAGGAAGCTCGCGCTCTCGGCGCTCGCTTCGGCAAAGCGCGTCGCGATGCTGTCGTAGCGCGAGAGATCGAGGTCGATGGCCGCCCACGTCCCGATCGGCTGCGGCGCCCCGCGCTGCGGCTGCGTCTGCAGCAGGCGTCCCGGGAGATAACGCGCTTCGGTCAGCAGGAAGAGGCAGATCTGCGCGACATGGGTGCCGGTGGTGATGTGGACCAGATAATCCTGGTTGTCGGGATCGAAAGGAAAGGCGCGCGCGAAGTCGAGCAGCTTTCCATAGACTTCCTCGAAATCCCAAGCGTCGTCGAAATCGAGGAGCGTTTGCACCACTTCGGTTTCGGGCGCCACGTCGCGAATGTCGTCGGCGACATATTCGGCGAGACGGCGGTGGTAACTGCCATGCAGCAGGATGAAGCGGTCGACACGCAAATCTTCCTGCATGCAGATGCTGACCGTTGGCCGCCACTTGTTCCAGCGCGACGGGCCGAATTTGGCGGCATCGAGAGTCGAGCCGAGGAATCCGATGACGGTGATGGGCTTCATCGTCCTATTTATATGACAGGATAAACTACGATACAAGATAATCGCCTTTGTCTCATCGGCTCGATGCTGCAGCCAATAGCAGAAGAATTTTAATATAACAAAAACATATAGATGAATGTAATCCCATCCAGCGATGCGCATTTGGCACGCCTTCTGCAATGATATTTGCGTCGGGGCTCACGTCTCCCGGCACAGTGGAACGAAGGGGCGGCCGGAATGGGCTGGCCGCCCCCGAGGATCCGGAATGATTTCGAAGGAGTTGGACGATGGCCAACAAGAACCTGTTTTCCACGGCGCTCTCGCGCTTCCTGCCGCGCACCGATGCGGTGAACGAAGCTGGCGGGGCCGCCTATGCCTATGGCGCCGACGCGAAGCTTGCACAGCTCGCCGCGACCGGCACGCTGTCGCAGGGCTTCTATTCCGGCGCCGACGCGCAGCTCGCCGATGTCCTGTCGGCGGCGCAAGCGGTGTCGCCAGAATTCGTCGCCAAGGCGGCGATCTATGCGCGCCAGTCGGGTGCGATGAAGGATATGCCGGCGCTGCTCGCCGCTTATCTGACCGTCGCCGATCCCGACCTCGCGGTGCCGGTATTCGGCCGCGTGATCGACAACGGCCGCATGCTGCGCAATTTCGTGCAGATCATGCGGTCGGGCCAGATCGGGCGTCGTTCGCTCGGCTCGCGGCCGAAGCGGCTGGTGCGCGAATGGCTGGAAACGGCTTCGATGCGCCAGCTGATGACGGCAGCGACGGGCAACGACCCGAGCCTCGCCGACATCGTTCGCATGGTCCACCCGGCGCCGGCTTCGGCCGAGCGGCGCGCCTTCTACGGCTGGCTGATCGGCAAGCCCTATGAAGTCGCGGCGCTGCCGGCAGAGATCGCAGCGTTCGAAGCCTGGAAGCGCGATCCTTCGGGGCCGCTGCCCCCGGTGCCGTTCGAATGGCTGACCGCTTTTCCGCTCTCGGCGGAACAGTGGGGCGATCTTGCGGCTCGCATGGGCTGGCAGGCGCTGCGCATGAACCTCAACACGCTGGCGCGCAATGGTGCGTTCGACGTGGCGGGAGTGACCGAAGTGGTCGCGGCACGGCTGGCGGATGCGGGGGCGATCGCGAAGATCAAGCCCGCGCCCTATCAGCTGATGATCGCGCTCGATCAGGTCGGCGACGCGGTTCCGCTCAGCGTTCAGGCATCGCTCGAAAAGGCGCTCGAACTGTCGCTTGCAACGGTTCCGGTGCTGGCGGGCAACATCATTGTCTGTCCGGACGTGTCGGGCTCGATGAGCTCGGCGGCGACCGGATATCGCAAGGGCGCGACCTCGAAGGTCCGCTGTATCGACATCGCGGCGCTGGTCGCGGCGGCGGTGCTGCGCACCAACCGGTCGGCGCGCGTGATGCCGTTCGAAGTCGATGTCGTCGACATGGCGCTCGATCCCAAGGCACGCCTTGCGGTCAACGCCGCGCGGCTGGCAGCGATCGGCGGCGGCGGGACAAATGTCTCGGCTCCGCTGGCCCGCCTCAACGCCGAGCGCGCGAAGGTCGATACCGTTGTGATCGTTTCGGACAATGAAAGCTGGGTCGATCCGACCCGGCGTGGCGCCACGGCGACGATGAACGAGTGGACGAAGCTGAAGGCCCGCAACCCGGGCGCGAAGCTGATCTGCATCGACATCCAGCCCTATGGCACCACGCAAGCGCGTGACCGGAAGGACATCATGAATGTCGGTGGTTTCACCGACGCGGTCTTTGGCGCAATGGCGCGCTTTGCCTCTGGCGAAACGCGCGACTGGGTCCAGATCGTGAATGAAGTGGAGGTATGACTACGAAGTGTCACGGCGAATGCGGGGAAGGACTACATCCTGTCACGATGCAGGCGCGGGTTCGAATCCCGCCGGGTCCACCATGATGCGGGCCTGTAGCTTAGCGGAAAGAGCGGCGCCCTTAGGGGCAATGTCTTTGCCAAACCTCGTCGCCGTGACACTTCGAACGAATAGCCAACAGGATCACGGCGAATGCCGGAAGGACTACATTGATAATGTCGGTGTCGCGGGTTCGAATCCCGCCCGGTCGGAAACGAGCGGTAGCTCAGTCTGGTAGAGCACGAATGTCTTTCCAATCCTCGTCGCCGTGCCCCTCTATCAAACAGGCTGGCGAATGCCGGCGGGACTACATGGTCAGGCCGAAAGGCTAGCGGTTCGAATCCGCGCCGGAGAAATCCGGAATGTCTCGCCAAAACTTGTCGCCGGCACCTATGAATGAAAAGAAGGAGGTCAGCGATGACCCAGACGACTTACGAAGTGCTCAATGTCGAGGGCGGACGCCCGGTCAAGATGTGGACGCGCGGCGTCCCGGTCGAGGATGGCGCCCGCGCGCAGCTTGCGAAGGCCGCGCGGATGCCGTTCGTGTTCAAGCATGTCGCGGCGATGCCCGATGTGCATGTCGGCCTTGGCGCGACCGTCGGATCGGTGATCCCGACCAAGGGTGCGGTGATCCCGGCTGCGGTCGGCGTCGACATCGGCTGCGGCATGATGGCGGCGCGGACCTCGCTGATGGCGCACGACCTGCCCGATACGCTGGAAGGCATCCGCAGTGCGATCGAGCAGGCGGTGCCGCACGGCCGCTCGGTCGGTCGCGGCAAGCGCGACACCGGTTCGTGGGGCGACCCGCCCCCGGCGATCGTCGACGCGTGGGCAACGCTCGCCGAACGCTTCGGGCATCTCGTCGCGAAGCATCCGCGGCTGAAGAACACCAACAACCTCGTGCATCTGGGAACGCTCGGAACGGGCAACCATTTCATCGAGCTTTGCCTCGACCAGGATGCGCGGGTGTGGGTGATGCTCCATTCGGGATCGCGCGGCGTAGGCAACGCGATCGGCACCTACTTCATCGAATTGGCGAAGAAGGATATCCGCAAGTGGTTCGTCAACCTGCCCGATGAAGATCTGGCCTACTTCCCCGAAGGGACCGACCATTTCGACGATTATGTCGAGGCGGTCGGTTGGGCGCAGGACTTTGCCGCGCTGAACCGGCGGATGATGATGGCGAATGTGATCGCAGCGCTGCGGCGCCAGATCGCCAAACCGTTCGATGCCGAGATGGAAGCGGTGAACTGCCATCACAATTATGTGACCCGCGAGAACCACTTCGGCGAGAATATCCTCGTCACCCGCAAGGGTGCGGTGCGCGCGGCGAAAGGCACGCTGGGGATCATCCCGGGCTCGATGGGGGCAAAAAGCTTTATCGTGCGCGGGCTCGGCAACCCGGAGTCGTTCGATAGCTGCAGCCATGGCGCAGGCCGCGTCATGAGCCGGACGGCGGCGAAAAAGCTCGTCACCCTCGACGAGCATATCGCCGACACCGCAGGCGTCGAATGCCGCAAGGACGAAGGCGTGATCGACGAAACGCCCAAGGCGTACAAGCCGATCGAGGCGGTGATGGCGGCGCAGGCCGACCTTGTCGAGATCGTCCATACGCTGAAGCAGGTGGTGTGCGTGAAGGGGTGACCCTTCACGCCGCCATCGAAGGGGGACATCATGCGCGACTGGGTCGCCGAATGGCGACAGGAAGGCCAGATTTTCGTCTGGCGCTATCCAAAGCAAAACAAGCATGCGGGCGAATGGCATTTTACCGGTGATCCGGCGGGGTGCCGCTCAATCCGAAATCTCATCGACCGGATGGCTGGCGGCGAAGCCTGCCATCGGACGTTGAAGATCGAGCCGGTGACGGCAGCGATTTCCGCGGTTCCCAACCACGGCCACCCCAAGCCGGATCGCTTCGCCTCGATGCGGGTCGCCTTTCGCCCTGATGCAGGCGAGATGAAGATGGAAGAGGATGATGACCGGTTAATTCTGATCTTCGGCAACAGGCAGGTTCGCGATTTGCGCGCTGCCTTTGCCGACGTCGAGGTCGGGAACGGCGATTTCGGCATAGGGCCGTCCGACGATCGCCAGGCAAAGCCTTGGTACTTCTGGTGGATGCCCTGATCCACCGGATCTTATAAGCAGTAGAAGGACCATGACGAGTATCGAACCCGCCATCCGGCACGAAATCGAAACCCGCCTCACCGCCGTCGAAGCGGAGGACGGCGTGCGCCTGCTGCTCGCGATCGAGTCGGGTTCGCGGGCTTGGGGCTTCCCTTCGCCCGACAGTGATTATGATGTGCGCTTCCTCTATGTCCGGCCGCGGCGCGACTATCTGGCGCTGCACCCGGTGCGCGACGTGATCGAGCGGCCGATCGTCGATGAGATCGATCTCAACGGCTGGGATATCCGCAAGGCGCTGGGGTTGATGCTGCGCAACAATTCGGTGCTGTCCGAATGGATGGGATCGCCGATTCAATATCGCGACCCTGACCCCGTCATCGCGCGAATGGCAGACCTCAAGGATCGCCTTTTCGATCCGAACGGCTTTGCGTTGCATTATGCGAAGCTTGGCCGGACCGCAATTGCGCGCTGGCTGGCGGACGAAAACAAGGTTGCGGTGAAGCGCTATTTCTATGCGCTGCGCCCCGCTTTGGCGATCCGGGTGCTTCGGCTTGACCCGTCGTGCCGGCCGCCGATGCAATTGCAGCAATTGATGGCGCAAGCCAATCTGTCGTCGTCGGCCTGCGAAGAGATCGAGCGGTTGGCGGCGTTGAAGGCGGATACGCGCGAGGCGGGACCGATCGCACGCGTGCCCGAAATCGACGCGCTGATCGACGACGAACTGGCGCGTGCCGGCGAGGTGCCGGCGCGTCCGCCGAGCGAGGCGTTCGCTGCAGACGCGAACGACCTGTTTCTGGATTTGGTAGAAGAAGAATGATCATCATCGATGGCTCTGAAGGCGAAGGCGGCGGACAGGTGCTGCGCTATGCGTGCGCGCTGTCGCTGCTCACCGGCGAACCCTTCACGATCGAAAATATCCGCGGCGGGCGCGAAAAGCCGGGGCTCATGCGCCAGCATGTGACCGCGATCGAAGCCGCCTGCGTCATCGGCGGCGCCGAATGCACGGGCCTCGCGGTCGGGTCGAGCCGCATCGGCTTCCGGCCAGGCAAGGTCATGCCCGGCGACTATCATTTCGCCGTCGGCACCGCGGGCAGCACCGGGCTCGTCCTCCAGACGATCCTCGTGCCGCTGATGCTGGCCGACGCGCCCTCACACCTGGTGATCGAGGGCGGCACGCATGCGGTGGCCGCGCCACCGTTCGAATTCCTCGCGCGCGCCCTGCTGCCCGTCATCAACCGCATGGGTCCGACCATATCGGCCCGGCTCGTCCGCCACGGCTTTTTCCCGCGCGGCGGTGGCCGGATCGAGGTCGACATTGTCCCCGCCCCGCTGCGCCCCGTCGAGTGTATCGATCGCGGCGAAGCCCGCGGTGTGTCGGCGACCGCGATCATCGCGGGCATCCCGTTCGACGTGGCCGACCGCGAACTCAAGACCGCACGCAAGATTCTCGCCGCATGGCCCGACAACGCCTTTGTCACGCGACAGCTGCCGGCCGAACAGGGTCCTGGCAATGCGCTGTTGATCGAGGCGGAGTTTGACCATGTGACCGAAGTGATGTCGGGTTTCGGCAAGCTCGGCGTACCGGCTGAGCGGCTGGCGCAGACTGCAGCCAAGCGCATGGCCGGCTATCTGGCATCGCGCGCCTTTGCCGGCCCCTATCTGCAGGACCAGCTCCTGCTACCGATGGTGTTTGCGCGTGGCGGCGCGTTCACGACAGTCAAGCTCAGCGAACATACACGCACCGCGGCAAGTCTGATCGAACGCTTCACGGGTACCCGTTTTCATGTGTCCGAACGTGAAGACGGACGCAATCTGATGGAAGTGATCCACTAGCCAAGCCGCCGGAATCGGGCTCAAAACCTTTCGCCCTATTCCGGCCGGTAGCGGGCGGTCCACTTATGGCAGAAAGTTTCAACAACCCGCCATTTGACAGCATCAAACATTCGCAAGAGAGAAACCGGCTAGCAGATTTGTGCGCTGCAGCGTAAGGGGCGCGATCATGAGGATCGCGATCATCGACACGAGCACGACGCGCGCCGCGATCATTTCCGATGGCCTGCGCGAGGCAGGCCTCGACGATCTGGTTCTGATCGATCCCGCCGGCCCCCTCGTCGCTCAGGTGGAGGCAGCGAAGCCGGAAGTCGTCCTCATCAACCTCGAAAATCCCAGCCGAGATCTGCTCGAAGATTTCTTCGCCATGTCGCGCGTGCTTTCGAGGCCTATCGCCATGTTCGTCGACCAGAGCGATGCCGAGGCGACCGGAGCGGCGATCGACGCCGGGGTATCGGCCTATGTCGTCGACGGGCTTTCGAAACAACGCATCAAGCCGGTCGTCGAGCTGGCGATACGTCGATTCCAGGCTTTCTCGCGGCTCCAGCGCGAACTCGACGACGCCAAGAATGCGCTCGCAGAACGGGCCGTCGTCGACAAGGCCAAGGCGATATTGATGAAGCGCCGGGAGATCGATGAGCCGGCCGCCTATGCGTTGCTCCGAGGGCAGGCGATGCGAACCAACCGCCGCATTTCCGAAATCGCCGAAGCGATCGTGACCAGCGAAGCGCTGATGGGAGACATAAAATGAGCGCCGATAGCTTCCGCATCGGTTTCCTGCCGCTGGTCGACGCCGCGCTGCCGATCCTCGCACATGAACTCGGCTTCGCGGCTAAGGAAGGCATAGCGATCGAACTCGTGCGCGACATGACATGGGCGACCGTCCGCGACCGGCTGCTCTACGGTCATACCGACGCCGCGCACATGATCGCCCCGCTCGCGATCGCGACGACGCTCGGCCGTGGTCGCCCGGCGGTCCCGCTTGCGGTTCCGTTCGTGCTCGGCCTCAACGGCAATGCAGTGACTTTCTCCGCCAGCCTGGCAAAAGAGGTTGGACTGGGCGGCGACCTAGGCGACCCGGTCGCCATCGGCGCGGCGCTGAAGCGGGTGGCGACGGCGCGGCTTGCGGCCGGCAGACCGCTCCGCTTCGGCGTGGTGCACCGCTATTCAAGTCATAATTATATGTTGCGCTATTGGCTCGCGGGCGTCGGCATTCGTCCCGATCGCGACGTCGAGATCGCCGTGACGAGTCCTCCCTTCGCCGCCGACGCGCTCGCCGCGGGCGAGGTCGACGGCATCTGCGTCGGCGAGCCGTGGAACTCGATCGCGGTGGATCGCGGCGTTGGACAGATCGCGCTCGCGACCGCCCAAATCTGGCGGCGCGGTGTCGAAAAGGTCCTGACGATGCGCGAGACCGTTCTGGATGAGCGGCGCGACGCCGTGGAGGCGCTGGTTCGCGCGCTCCACACCGCGGCGGCGCATTTCGTCGAGCCCGGGGCGGCCGGGGATAGCGCCGACATTTTGGCGCGCGCCGGATATCTCGACGCGCCGCGCGACGCGATCTTGCGGGCGATCACCGATCGTATCCGGCTTACTCCCGGTGGCGAGCCGATCCATTATCCCGACTTCATGTTCCAGTATCGCGAGGCGGCCAACTTCCCCTGGCGCAGTCAGGCCGCGTGGCTCTACTCGCAAATGGTGCGGTGGGACGACATCGACTTCGACGCCGCAGATGCGGCGACGGCTGGAAACGTCTTTCGCCCCGACGTGTATCGCGCGGCCCTCGCAGGCTCTGGCGCGCCCCTTCCCGGTGCCAGTTCAAAGCTCGAAGGCGGACTCGATGCGGCGATCGGCGCGGGCTCGACGCAAGGTCGGCTGACGCTCGGAAGCGACCGCTTCTTCGACGGCCACGCCTTCGATCCCGATGACATCGAGTCCTATCTCTCTGAACTTCTGTGACTAAATGATCGAAGCGGATTTTATGCTGCACCTGCGAAATCAAGGGTTGCCGCCAGCCTGCGAATCATGCAGTCTAATCGCACTCGGCAGGGCTGCCGGGGCAGAATAAAGCGGCGACGGCTCCAACGAGGGGGCCGAACCGCAGGCGGACGGGGAGCCATTCCCCGCAATCCCAACAGGCAATGAAGCCGTCAGGATGCGCCCGCATGGCCGCCGTCCTGGCGGCTTTTTTATTGCCCGTCACAAAGGGGACGGACGATGACGACTGCAAACGGCGGTGCTGCGGCACCCAAATCGACCTTCTGGGCGAGCGGCCATTGGCCGACGCTTGTCGCCGCATTTCTCTATTTCGACCTCGCTTTCATGGTGTGGGTCATTCTCGGACCGCTGGCGCCTGCGATCTCCGAAGACCTGGGACTGAGCCCGGCGCAGAAGGGACTGATGGTCGCGGTGCCGACGCTCGCCGGCGCCTTGCTGCGCGTCGTCAACGGCCTCCTCGTCGACCGCATTGGGCCCAAGCGGTCGGGCGCGATCAGCCAGTGCATCGTCATCGCCGGGCTGTTCACAGCCTGGCTCATCGGCGTGCACAGCTTTGTCGGCACGCTCGCGCTTGGCGTAATCCTTGGCTTTGCTGGCGCGAGCTTCGCGATCGCCCTGCCGCTCGCAAGCCGTTGGTACCCGCCCGAGCATCAGGGCAAGGCGATGGGGCTTGCCGGCATGGGCAATTCGGGCACCGTGCTAGCGGCGCTCTTTGCCCCCGGCCTCGCCAAGATCTTTGGCTGGAACGCAGTGCTTGGCCTCGCCTGCATCCCGCTGACCATCGTCTTCTTCGTCTATCTCCTGATGGCGAAAGACGCGCCGAACGCGCCAGCACCCAAGAAGCTCGCCCACTATTTCGAACCACTGAAGACCGGCGACGCTTGGTGGCTGATGGCCTTTTACTCGGTGACTTTCGGCGGCTTCGTCGGACTCGCCGCATCGCTGCCGATCTATTTCACCGATCAGTTCCACCTCACCCCCGTGCTGGCGGGGTATTGCACTGCAGCCTGCGTCTTCGCCGGATCGCTGGTGCGCCCGATGGGCGGCGCGCTCGCCGACCGGATCGGCGGCGTGCGCGCACTCATGGCGGTGTTCGTCGTTTCCGCGCTGGCGCTCGCAGGTGTGCCGCAGGCCGATACGCTGCCTGCTGCGCTCGGTCTTTTTGTCATCGCGATGCTGGCACTGGGCACCGGCAACGGTTCGGTATTCCAGCTCGTACCCCAGCGCTTTTCGGCCGAGATCGGGGTGATGACCGGGCTCGTCGGCATGGCGGGCGGAATCGGCGGCTTCTACCTCGCCTCTTCGCTCGGTTTCGCGAAACAGTGGAGCGGCAGCTTCGCCCCCGGCTTCCATATTTTTGCGGGCTTGGCCGTGCTGGCGCTGGTCGCCCTCTCGTTCGTCAAAGGCGAATGGCGCCGGACTTGGGGTGCCGCCGAAGGCGTGCGGATCTAACCCATGATCCGCACCCTCGCACTCGTGCTGGCGCTAGCGCCGGCTGGGGCCGCCCACGCCCGGGATATAATGCTGAAGCCGCTCGGCGAAGCCCGCCTTCGTTACGAGACGGTCGATCAGGACGGGATTGCCGCCGACGCCGATGCCCTGACCCTGCGTGTCCGCGCCGGCGTCGAGGCAAAGGCGGGCGCCTGGTCGGCGCTGATCGAAGGGCAGACCACATTGGCGGTCGTCGACGAATATTTCGACGGCCTCCACGCCCCAGCGCCCCATCCGCTGGTCGCAGATCCCGAGACGATCGCCCTCGCCCGCGCGCAACTTCGCTACAGCCGCCCTTCGTTCACGCTGACAGCGGGGCGGCAGCGGATCGCCCTCGACGACGAACGCTTCATCGGCTCGGTTCCCTTTCGCCAGAACGGCCAGAGTTTTGACGCGGTACGGGCGGAAATTACCCCAACCAAGGGCGTGAAGGCCGACATCAGCTATGCGTGGAGCGTCCGCACGATCTGGGGCATCGACGGCGCCGGTGCACGCCAACAGGCCGTGTCGGGTGACAATGTCTTCGGCAATCTCGGCGCCCATACACCGATCGGAAAAGTCGCCGCCTTCGCCTATCTCGTCGATCAGGACGAGGCCGCGATGCAGGGCTTCCGCATGTCGAGCCAGAGCTACGGCATCCGGCTCGACGGATCGAAGGCGCTCGGCAAGGCACAGGTCGCCTATCAGCTCAGCTACGCGCGCCAATCGGACTGGCACCGCAATCCCAACGACTATTCGGCGGACTATTACCTCGCCGATATCGCCGTCGAGCTCGGAGGCCCCCGGGTCAGTGGTGGCTATGAAGTTCTCGGCGCCGATAACGGTCTTGCACTGACGAGCTTCCAGACCCCGCTTGCAACCGGATTCAAATTCCAGGGCTGGGCCGACAAGTTCCTGATTACCCCACCCGACGGCATGCGCGATCTCTATGCGAGCGCGGGATGGCGCTGGAAAACGGTCGGCCCGCTGCAGGCCGTCAGCTTGCAGGCGGTCTACCACGCCTATCGCAGCGACGGCGCCTCACGATCCTATGGAAACGAGATCGACCTGCTGGCCAGCGCAAAGCTGGGCAAGGTCACCGCGGCCGCCCGCTACGCACATTACAACGCCGACAGCTTCGCCACCGACACCGACAAATTTTGGCTCCAACTGGACTGGACGCTCTGATGGAACATCGCCCCCTCAAGCCCGAGACCGATACCCGCGAACATCTTGTGGTGATCGGCAACGGTATGGCCGGCTGCCGCGCGGTCGAGGAACTTCTCGCCCGCGATCCGAACCGCTACCGTGTGACCATCTTCGGCGCCGAACCGCGGGTCAATTACAATCGCATCATGTTGTCACCCGTTCTCGCTGGGGAGAAATGCTTCGACGACATCGTGATCAACAACACCGAATGGTATGCAACAAACGGCATTGCATTGGTCGCAGGCGACCCCGTCGCGGCGATCGACCGCGCAGCGAAGACCGTGACGACGCGCAGCGGGGCCACCGAAAGCTATGACCGGCTGCTGATCGCGACGGGTTCCGACCCATTCATCATCTCGGTGCCGGGCAAGGACCTTCCGGGCGTGATCGCCTTCCGCGACATGGACGATGTCAGCGCGATGCTGGCGGCCGCGGATGCCGGCGGCGACGCGGTCGTCATCGGCGGGGGCCTGCTCGGGCTCGAAGCGGCGCATGGGCTGAGCCTGCGCGGGATGAAGGTCACGGTGATCCACCTGATGCCGACGCTCATGGAACGCCAGCTCGACGAAGCGGCGGGCTGGTTGCTCAAACAGGCACTCGAAGGCCGCGGCCAGACCATCCTGACGGGCGCCGACACTGCCGAGATCGTCGGCGATGACAAGGTCGAAGGGGTACGACTGAAGGACGGAACGCTCATCCCCGCCAGCCTCGTCGTGATGGCGGTCGGCATCCGCCCTTCGGTCACCCTTGCGCGCAATAGCGGGCTCGTGGTCGGCCGCGGCATCCAGGTCGACGACCATATGGTGACGAGCGATCCCGCCGTGCTCGCCGTCGGCGAATGCGTCGAACATGACGGACAGGTCTATGGCCTCGTCGCGCCGCTGTGGGATATGTGTCGCAGCCTCGCCGATGGCCTTGTTGGGCAGCCAACGGGTTATCGCGGCTCGGTGACCTCGACCAAGCTCAAGGTGTCGGGGATCGATGTGTTTTCGGCGGGAGATTTTTCAGGCGGCGACGGCTGCGAGGACATCGTACTCCGCGATGCAAGCCGCGGGGTGTATAAGCGCGTGATCGTCAAGGACGACCGCGTCGTCGGCGCGGTGCTTTATGGCGATACCGCCGACGGCGGCTGGTATTTCGATCTCCTCAAACGCCAAGAGGATGTCTCTCACCTTCGCGACCTGCTGATCTTTGGCCAAGCCTTCGCCGCGGGAGGCGGCGCGGCGGACCCTAAGGCGGCCGTTGCAGCGCTCTCCGATGATGCGGAAATCTGCGGCTGCAACGGCGTCACCAAGGGCCAGGTCGTTTCGTGCATCGCCAAGGGCGCGCACAGCCTCGACGCGGTGCGCGGCACCTGCAAGGCCTCGGCAAGCTGCGGCAGCTGCACCGGCCTCGTCGAAAACCTCCTCGCTCTGACGCTCGGCGACGAGGTGCAGACCGGGCCGAAGACGATGTGCAAATGCACCAGTTTCGGCCATGACGACGTCCGCCGCGAGATCTTGGCGCAAGCCATGCGCTCGATCCCCGAAGTAATGCAGAAGCTGCACTGGACGACCCCCGACGGCTGTTCGTCGTGCCGCCCGGCGCTTAATTACTATCTGCTCTGCGCGCTGCCCGGCGACTATGTCGACGACCAGCAAAGCCGCTTCGTCAACGAGCGCATGCACGCCAATATCCAGAAGGACGGCACTTACTCGGTCGTCCCGCGCATGTGGGGCGGTCTCACCAATCCGCGCGAACTCCGTGCGATCGCCGACGTCGTCGAGAAATATGATGCGCCGATGGTCAAGGTCACCGGCGGCCAGCGGCTCGACATCTTCGGGATCAGGAAGGAGGATTTGCCCGCAGTCTGGGCGGACCTCAATGCCGCCGGCATGGTTTCGGGCCATGCTTACGGCAAATCGCTGCGCACCGTGAAGACCTGCGTCGGATCCGAATGGTGCCGCTTCGGGACGCAGGATTCGACCGGGCTCGGCGTCAAGGTCGAGCGGATGAGCTGGGGCAGCTGGATGCCGCACAAGTTCAAGATTGCGGTGTCGGGATGCCCGCGCAACTGCGCGGAGGCGACGATCAAGGATTTCGGCATCGTCTGCGTCGACAGCGGCTACGAGCTGCACGTCGGCGGCAATGGCGGCATCCATGTGCGCGTCACCGACCTTCTCTGCAAGGTCGCGACCGAGCAGGAGGCGATGGATTATTGCGCCGCCTTCATCCAGCTTTACCGCGAGGAAGCGCGCTATCTCGAGCGCACCGCGCCATGGATCGAGCGCGTCGGGGTCGATTATGTGAAGGCACGGATCGCCAACGATCCAGCCGGCCGCGAGGCGCTGCGCGCGCGCTTCCTTTATTCGCAAAGCTTTAGCCAGGACGACCCTTGGGCACAGCGCGCCGGGGGCGCCGAGGCCGAACATCACGCGCCGATGGCGCGCTTCATCCCGCAGGAGGTACTGACATGAATGCGCCCGAATGGCTGGATATCGGCTGGGTCGATCAGATCCCCGTACGCGGCAGCCGCACCGTTCAGGTCGAGGGCGGCGACGATATAGCGGTGTTCCGCACCGCCGAGGGCAAGGTTTTCGCGCTGCTCGACCGCTGCCCGCACAAGCATGGACGGCTGAGCCAAGGTATCGTCCATGGCGGCGCAGTCGCGTGCCCGCTGCACAACTGGCGGATCAGCCTGTCGACGGGTGAAGCGCTGGGCGAGGACAAGGGCTGTACCCCGACGGTGCCGGTCCGGATCGACGCCGGCCGCGTTCTCATTTGCCGCGCAGGCGCACTCAAGGTCGCGGCCTGATGGTCGAGGCGGTCCGCACGACCTGCGCATATTGCGGCGTCGGCTGCGGTATCCGCGCGACGGTGACGGGCGAGCGGACGGTCGAGATTGCGGGCGATCCCGACCATCCCGCGAACCGCGGCAAGCTCTGCTCGAAAGGCACGCATCTTGGAGAAACGGTCGGCCTCGAAGGCCGCCTGCTCCACCCGATGATCGGCAACAGGCGCGCCACTTGGGACAAGGCACTCGACCTCGTCGCAAAACGCTTCAAGGACACCATCGCGCGCCACGGCCCGAACAGCGTTGCCTTCTATGTCTCGGGCCAGCTGCTGACCGAGGATTACTACGTCGCCAACAAGCTGATAAAGGGCTTCATCGGCACCGCGAACATCGACACCAATTCACGCCTCTGCATGGCGAGCGCGGTGGCAGGCCACATGCGTGCGTTCGGCGAAGACGTCGTTCCCGCGACATACGAAGATCTCGACGCCGCCGACCTGATCGTGCTGGTCGGGTCCAACACCGCCTGGTGTCACCCGATCGTCTATCAACGCATTCGCGCACGTTGCGAGGCCGGCGCGAAGCTCGTCGTCATCGACCCACGCCGCACCGAAACCGCCGAAGAGGCGGATCTGCACCTTCCGATCCGCCCCGGCAGCGACGTCGCGCTGATGAACGGACTGCTCCAGCATTGCTGCGAGACCGGCGTCGTCGACGCAGATTATCTCGCCGCGCACGTCGCGGTTCCGCAAGATTTCTGGGACGAGCTTGGAGAGGGGAATGACCTGTGGTCGGTGGCACGCACATGCGACGTGCCCGCCGCCGACCTCAGGCATTTCTATGACCTGTTCGCCGCAACCCCACGCACCGTGACTCTGTTCAGTCAGGGCATCAACCAGGCGACCGCCGGAACCGACCAGGTCAATGCGATCCTTAACCTCCATCTCGCGACAGGGCGGATCGGCAAACCCGGCGCAGCACCCTTCTCGATTACCGGTCAGCCCAATGCGATGGGGGGCCGCGAAGTCGGCGGGCTCGCCTCGACGCTGGCCGCGCATATGGACTTCGCGCCCGACAACCGCGCCCGCGTCCAGCGTTTCTGGGCGGCACCGGCGATGGCCGAAAAGCCGGGTCTCAAAGCCGTCGACCTTTTCCGCGCCGTCGGCGAAGGCCGGATCAAGGCGCTCTGGGTGATGGCGACCAACCCGGCGGTGTCGATGCCCGACGGCAATCGCGTGCACGAGGCCCTCGCTAGCTGCCCCTTCCTCGTCGTCAGCGACGTTATGGAGCGAACCGATACCGGCGCCTTCGCCCACGTCCGGCTGCCCGCTGCGGCGTGGGGCGAAAAGGACGGCACCGTCACCAACAGCGACCGCACGATCAGCCGCCAGCGCGCGCTGTTTCCGCCGCCCGGGGAGGCGATGCCCGACTGGTGGATCATCAAGGAGGTGGCGCGGCGGATGGGGTGGAAGACCGCCTTCAGCTATGACCGGCCCGCCGACATCTGGCGCGAGCATTGCCGCCTGTCGACATATGACAATGACGGCGCGCGGCGGTTCGCGCTGCCGGGCGCTGCGCAGGGAGGCAACGCCGCCTATGACGCGATGGCCCCCTTTCGCTGGGGCGGCGACCGCCCCTTTGCCGACGGTCGCTTTTCGACCGAAGACCGCCGCGCCCGGCTCGTCCCGGTGGCGCAAAAACCTTTGCCCGAACCGCTCGCCAAATGGCCGCTGACGCTCAACACCGGGCGGTACCGCGACCAATGGCATACGATGACGCGGACCGGCCTCGCACCAACGCTCGCGCGCCACCGCGAAGAACCGCTGGTCGAGGTCCATCCCGAAGATGGCGCGCGGCTCGGCCTCCTCGATGGGGGGCTCGCGCGCGTCGAGACGCCGCAAGGCGCCAGCCTCTACCGCGTCGCCTTCCACACGGGCCAGCGCGCGGGCGAACTCTTCGTACCGATCCACTGGACCGACCGCACGTCGAGCGGCGGGCGCACCGGGCGGCTCCCTCGCCCGCTGGTCGACCCTGTGTCAGGCCAGCCCGGTTTCAAGCGCACGCCGGCATCTATCACCCCGGTCACCCCCAAATGGCGCGGCTTCCTGCTCCTCGCGCACGAACTTTCGGAAACCCCGAGCTGCCTGTGGGCGACGCGCGTCGCCGTTCCGTCGGGCGTACTTTGGGAACTCGCGGGCAATGGCGCGCCCAAATCCATCGAAGCATTGCTCCCGAAAGGCGAGCGTATAGAGGCCGAAGACGCCGCGCGCGGGACGCGGCGCATCGCTATCGTTGTGAACGGCCGCCTCGCCGGCGCGCTCTTCATCTCCGAAAACGGCGAACTGCCTCCGCGTGATTGGCTCATTGCACAGCTTGCCGCCCCCGAAATCGCGCCCACGCTGCTCGCGGGCCGTGCACCCGGCGTGCAGATCGATCGCGGGCCAATCATCTGCGTGTGCTTCAATGTCGGCCTGAAAACGATCGTCGGCGCGATCCGCGAGCAGAGTTTCGCGGATATCGCAGCCATTGGAGCCGCGCTGGGTGCGGGCACGAATTGCGGGTCGTGCCGCCCGGCCCTCGCCCGCATCCTCACCAAGGAGAACAGCAATGCCGCATAACGACTTCGCTCCGGGCACCGTCTGGCTGGTCGGTGCCGGCCCCGGCGATCCCGAGTTGCTGACAATGAAGGCAGCGCGCCTGATCGAAAGCGCCGACATCATCTTCTACGACGCGCTCGTAAGCGACGCCGTGCTCGCGCTGGTCCCGGCCCGTGCCGAGAGCATCAACGTGGGCAAAAGGTCTGGCCGTCATTCGAAGGATCAGCGGACGATCGACGCCATGCTTGTCGAAGCTGCCGCCGCGGGAAAACGCGTCGTCCGCCTGAAGGGTGGGGATCCTTCACTTTTCGGCCGTTCCTCGGAAGAAATTTCCGCACTGACCGCCGCGGGCTTCCCCGTCCGCATTTGCGCCGGAATCACAGCGGCAAGCGCAGCTGCGGCCTCAGCGGGTATCTCG
Organism: Sphingopyxis sp. GW821-FHT10B01; assembly: GCF_059415685.1. Classification (NCBI taxonomy): domain Bacteria; kingdom Pseudomonadati; phylum Pseudomonadota; class Alphaproteobacteria; order Sphingomonadales; family Sphingopyxidaceae; genus Sphingopyxis; species Sphingopyxis sp. GW821-FHT10B01. The sequence goes on from NZ_JBWKNS010000003.1 coordinate 580,837, forward strand.
CTTTCACTCCGGGGCGTCGCCCGCGACGTGCGTTTCGTCACCGCGCACAGCCAGCGCGGGGCCGCGCTCGACATCGACTGGACCTCGCTCGCATGCGGTGGCTCTACGCTTGCCTTCTATATGGGCCGCGAGGCTGCCGGAGAGATCATGCGCGGCCTCGTGCGGGCGGGCATGCCGGGCGCGACGCCAGTGCTGATCGCATGCCACGTCAGCGCCCCCGAGGAACGGCAGCTTGCGACGCGGCTCGATCTGCTCGAACTGGCCACCAAGTCCTTCGCGGCCGACGCACCGACGCTTATCCTGATCGGGGCGGCCGTTGCCCAACCCGATGTCCTGCCGGCCAGTTTCGAGCCTATCGCCCGGTCTGCGCATGGGTAAGCATGGTGAAATGACCGCCGCCGCCGAATGCGCCGCCTCGATCGATTTCGACACCGCGCTGACGATCCTCGCAGCCCATGCGAAACCGTTTGACGAGACGGCCGTCTCGCTCGCCGACGCCGGCGGATGCTATCTTGCGGCACCGGTGCACGCGCACCTCGATTCACCGCGCCAGGACTGCGCCGCAATGGATGGTTATGCGGTCCGCGACCTCGCCGCCGGCGTCTCCACGCTCCGGCAGGTCGGCGTCAGCTATGCCGGCAGCGGCGAAGCGAGCGAGATCGGGCCGGGCGAGACCATGCGCGTGATGACCGGTGCGCCCTTGCCTCGCGGCGCCGACCGTGTCGTCATGATCGAATATTGTCGCCAAGAAGGCCCGAGCGTGCGGGTCGAACATCCGCCGCTCGGAAAGACGCACATCCGGCGCCAGGGCTCGGACTTCATGTCGGGTCGGCTCCTCATTCCAGCGGGCACGAAAGTGACGCCGGCCGTTGCCGTCACGGCGGCAGCGGCGGATCACGACCAACTCCGCATTTGGCGGCGCCCGCGTGTCCAGCTCCTTGCCACCGGCGACGAGATCGTCCCGCCTGGTTTCGCCGCCGATGCCCCATTCAGTATCCCCGACAGTCTCAGTGTTGCAACCGAGCTGCTCTGCATATCCTCGGGCGCGAAGGTCATATCCAAAGCACGAATTCCGGACGACGCGGAAGCGATCGCCCGTGCGACAACCCCCGCGTCGGCCGATGTCATCGTCGTCCTTGGCGGTGCATCGCGCGGCGACCGGGATCATGCCCGCGCAGCCTTCGATATCCTCGGTCTCGAAATCGCTTTTGCCGACGTCGCCATGAAGCCCGGCAAGCCCGTCTGGTATGGGAAAATCGGGCCAGTTCATGTGCTCGGACTTCCGGGAAGCCCCACCGCTGCCCTCACAATCGCGCGCCTCTTCCTTGCACCGCTCATCACCGGTCTTTTGGGCGGCGATGTCACGGATGCGCTGCCCTGGCAGCTTCTCCCCGCCGTCCGGCCGATCGATGCGAACGGCCCGCGCGAAGCATTTCTGGGCGGGACGACTTCGTACAATGGTGTGGAAATCTGCGACCGACAGGAAGCATCGGGGCAAGCGCGGCTTGCGAAGGTCAATGCCCTGGTGCGACGCCCGGCCTATGCCCCGGCGATCCGTCCCGGGATGCCCGTGCCCACGCTGCCGCTATGTTGCTAGGTCTTCTTGCCCGGCAGTGGACGAGGCCTTCGGCACGCGATGGCGGGCCGTGCATCGCGGTCGCGCGAAATCATCCGGACGCGGCACATGCGGTCCTTCAGGCAATCGCGCGGACAATCTCCGAACATGGCAGGGATGCGCTGACGGACTCCGAAAAGCTGATCTGGAACACGGCGGTCGTGATCTCCTTCATGACAGGCGATCGCGGGCTCGGCGTGCCGCGCGATGCCAGCGTGCTCAACTGGGGCGCGGCCCGGGCCGGCTTCCGCGAAATGGGGCTGCCGACGCTGGCCGAGCTTGTCAGAATGTTCGTGCTTGAGCTCGCCTATCGCGCCGACCTTGACGGCCGGGATCGAGCGGCGGACTCGGCCTCCCTGCTCCGGATCGCAAGATTGAAGCGGAGTTTTCAGGCGATCGATGCCGAGGTCGATTTCCTCCTCCAACTTCGGAGGATGATCGACCGGCTCTACAAATGGCCATGACCCCCTGACAGGCCGCACCGGTTCGACCGTCGAGGAAGTCGCTGTCAGCCCATTCGCTCTATGTCCCGGACCACAAGCAGTCGCCAGCATCATCGAAGAAGCTGCGAAGGGCGCCGAATAAGCTCCAAATCGCAGGATCGCGAAACAGCACCGGGTTCCATCAGAGGAATCCGGTGTATTCGCGTCGACCGGCAACTGGAAAGGCTCGGACAATATGGTGGTCCGCACCGAGCCGTATATGGTGACCGACGGGGCGGTCCGCGACGTGCTGTCTGCCGGTATTTCGGCCATCAACATTACGAAGGACCATGTTTCGAGGAATCTCACATCAGTTGCATGTGTGCAGATCATGGCGCATCGACGCAGCCGTGGCAGGGAGGAACGCGACATGACCAAAGCCAGGAAGTCGCGCCTTTTACGCGATTGGAATGATCTTCAATTTGTCCTGGCCGTCGCCCAGAGCGGCAGCTTTCACCATGCAGCCGAGAAGATGGGCGCCCACGCCACAACCGTTGCGCGACGCGTGCAGGAGTTCGAGCGCGAGCTCAACGCGAAGCTGTTCGTTCGCCGCGCCCACGGCATGACCCTGACGACGGCGGGAAAAGCGCTGGTCGCGAAGGCGAACGAAATGGAAGCGGTCGTATCGGCCGTCACGAACAATATTGCCGGAATGGACGGACAACTGGCCGGGGTCGTGCGTCTTTACGTCTCCGAGGGGCTCGGCACGCATTGGGTCACGCCCATATTGGGCGATTTCCACAAACAATTTCCCGATATTGCACTTGATGTCGTCACAGGATCGCACGCGGGCGACCTCCTGACCGAGGAAACCGATATCTCGATCACCATCGTCAGGCCCACAGACCCGCGCCTTGTCGCCTTCCGCTTGGGAATGCTGGGATTTTCCTTGTTCGCGTCGCGCGAATATCTGCGGCAGAGCGGCGTGCCCGCCACGATAGACGAACTCACAGGCCATGATCTGATCTATCAGGCCATCCATCACACCGATCCGCTGTTCAACTGGTGGCAAGGCATCGTGGATGCCAGCGACGGCCCGACGTTCAAAACCAACTCCGCCAACTTTGCCGTGGCAGCCACGCAAACAGGCTTTGGCATTGCCTTGGGCCCATCCTTCTATCGAAAGGCCGTTTTCGATCTGGTGCGGCTGGAGATCGAACTCCCGTTCGAAACCGAGCTCTGGATGGTTTCACATGAAGAGACAAATCGCAGCGCCCGGGTGCGCGCCGTTTGCGATTTCCTGAAGACGCGTTTCGTACAGGACCGCCTCTGGTGGCAGGGATAGGCGCACGATCTGCAAAAATGCAGTTCACACTAGCGAAATTCTGTCTGGCATGAAGCGGGACGCCCGATAGTCTCGCCTCCACAAGCTGGCGGCTCATTCTCTGCCGGCCCGTCCCCTGCGGATCAATCAAACTCGACGTCGCGACGTTCGCGCGGCAGCAAGTCCCGTTTCGTGCCAAGAAAGATCGAGCCATCATGCCCCGAGCGAGTCGACGTGAGTTTGTTCTTGGTGCCGTCGCGGCAACAACATTGGCCGCGCGCGGCGGAACGGCGACCGCCGCCGCCAGCTCTGCGGACAGGGCGCTCGACGCGATCATAGACGATACGCGGCGTCATCCCCGGCCGATCGGATCCTATTGGGAACCCTATGGCGACAATGGTGCGCTGCACGATTTGTCTTTCGATTATTCGCATGCCTCCGCCGAGCGAACGCATCGCTGGATCGCCGAGCTCGGCCGCCTCGACACCGCGCGGCTGACCGAGGACGGGCGCGAGACTCGCGCAGTCCTGCTCTGGGATCTGGAGCAGAGCCTCGGCTGGCATCGCCATTATTGGCTGGATTTTCCGCTTGGGCCTTACAGCTCGGTCCTGTCCGCACTGACCCGGCGCCTTGGCGCCGCGAGCCTGGCGTCGCCGGCAGACCTCGACAGCTATCTGCAGCTGCTCGAAGCATCTGCGCCCTACATCGACCAGATCACGACGAAACTTCGCGGACAGATCGAGCGTAACATCCTGTACCCACGCGAAGAAATTCTGTCGGTGTCGGGCTATCTGAGCGCGGTTCTTGCCGATCCGGCGCAACAGTTCCTTCCCGGCAGCAAGCGCCTGTCCCATCTGGATCAGCCCGCCGTTGACCGCTTTGCCGTGCGATCCGGAAAAATCATGGTGGAGGCTATTGTGCCCGCGCTGCACCGGCTTTCGGACTTTCTGAACCTCTCCTATCTGCCAAAGGCCAACGACAATGTGGGCCTGTGGCGCTTCAACGACGGACCCGATTATTATCGCTTCCTGCTCGGCGCACGGCTTTCGCGCGACATCGACCCTGCCGAGACTCATGAGGCCGCGTTGCAGACAGTCGCCGAAGCGGACCGCGATCTGGCGGGGCTTCGACGCGAGATCGGATTTACGGGATCGGCCGAAGCGTTTCACGCCGAGCTGTTGAACGGTGCGCGCTGGAAGGCCGCCAATGTCGACGACGTCGCCACGCGATTTCGCAGCGCACTCGCCAAGCTGCAGCCCCGCCTGCCGCGCTTCTTTTCCAATCCGCCATCAAAGCCTTTCGATGTCGCACCACAAGCGGCCGAACTCGAAACCCTGCTGACCAACGGCTATTATCAACGGCCGACGAAGCACGACCCGCGCGGAATCTATGTCTTCAATGGCGGCGACCTCGCCGACGCCTCATGGTTCTGGGCCGCACCGCTGATCTATCACGAACTCAGCCCTGGCCATCACTATCATCTCGACCGGATCGAGGCCAACGCATCGCTTTCGCCATATCGGCGCAGCTTCATCACGTCGGGATTTGCGGAGGGCTGGGGCGAGTATGCACGGAGCATCGCCGTCGAATCCGGGGTGTATGATGATGATCTGATGGGGCGATACGCCAACCGGCTGATGGACCGGCGCATGGCGATGGGTACGGTCGGCGATACCGGCATGCACGTCAAACGCTGGACGCTCGATCAGGCCGAACAATATGCGGCCGGCGACGCGATCACGCGCCCGAAGATGCGGCGGCGCATGATGCTCGCCGACGCGTCGGACTTCCCGGGACTTTCCGCATGCTACTGGGCGGGCGGCGAAGAATTCCGGCGCCTGAGGCGCCAAACCGAAGCGTCCGCCGGCCGGACGTTCGACATTCGCCGGTATCACGATACCGTCCTGTCCGGCGGAATTGTGCCATTTCCGGTATTGGAGAAGCGTTTGGAGAGGCTTTTCAACGCAAGGAAGCCGACGGCCTGACATGGCTTTTGTCCCTGCATGGCGATGCGCCCGGCACTAGCGCCGGAATCCGGCGCGACCGGAAGATCCAGAACGCGATGCTCGATCTTGAAAAGCCGATCATTGACCGGGCGGCCGCCCATGAAAATGCGACCCGGCTTCTCGATGACCACCGGATCGCGCTCGAAGCCTTCCAGAACAAGAAAAAGCCCAGATTCGTCGGCCGCTAGGCGGCCGCGAGGATCGCGGCCGCCATTTTCTACCGGGTAGATCGCGGCGATATGGAAGCAGGAAGCAGGCAGAACCCGATCTGCCGAGGAATCCCTTCTATCGCAAAAAATCCATTTCACCGTTCGGCTACGCGCGAAGCCGACGTCTTCCCTGTGGACGCAGCGTATATTTACGCGGCCATAAGGGGGAAAGACATGACGCGCTCGGATCTTCAGTACCGGTTGATGCTCACGGCGGCGGCGGGCGCCATGGCAGTGACCCTCATGCCCGCCGCAGCCGCCGCGGCCGGGCAGGAAGATGCGGCCGAAGCCGTGGAAGCACGCGACAGCGCGGGCGAAGGCGATGCGATCGTGGTAACGGGATCGCGCATCGACAAGGCGGGCTTTCGCGCGCCCACCCCGACGACGGTCATCAGCGGCGGCGACCTGCTTCAGGGCAATCGGCCCAGCATCGCGCAGGTGCTCAACGACCTGCCCCAGTTCCGCGCGTCGACGACACCGGTCACGAACTTCTCCGGCACCGCTTCGGGTTCGTCGCCGGCGGATCTTCGCGGCCTCGGCACGTCGCGGACTCTGACCTTGCTGAACGGACGGCGTTTCACCGGAGCGGGCGATCTCAACACCGTCCCGCAGGGCCTGATCCAGCGCGTCGAGGTCGTGACCGGCGGCGCCTCCGCTGCCTGGGGCTCTGGCGCGGTTGGCGGCGTGGTCAACATCCTGCTCAACGATTCTCTGGAGGGTCTCGAACTCGGCGTCCAGAGCGGAATTTCTTCGCGCCGCGACGCGTTCCGCTATGGTTTCGACGGCACCTTCGGTGTGAAGTTCGCCGATGGCGCCGGCCATTTCATGATTGGCGGACAATATCTGAATGACGAGGGCGTTCTCGACCGGGATTCGCGCAAGAACCTCGGCAGCACGACGCTTTACACCAACCCCGCCGGCTCGGCGCATGCCTTCGTCATCGCGCGCGACGTCAATTATTCCAATGCCAGCATTGACGGCCTGATCACCACCGGCGTCCTCGCCGGGCAGACGTTCAACCGCGACGGCACCCTGCGCCCCTTCCAATATGGCAGCCCGCGGGGAACGCAGGTGATGGTCGGCGGCGAAGGCACCAGCCTTCGCGACGAGACGGCGCTCGCCGCGCCCTATGAGCGCATCACCGCCTATGCGCGCGCCAGCTATGAGCTCGGCGATGCCAAATTCTGGGTCGATGGCAGCTATTCGCGCATGTCGGCGGAATACCGCTTCTATGCCGAGAGCAATCGCGACAATATCACGGTATCGCGCGACAATCCGTTCCTGCCGACCGCCGTTCGCGACCGGCTCATCGCAGCGAACCAGACGAGTTTCCGTATGGGCCGCGTGTTCGAGGATTATGGCTATCGCACCTTCGGCTATGTGCGCGAGACGATCGATGCGGCAATCGGTGTCGACGGCTCCTTTGCCGACGGCAAATGGCGTTACAGCGCCTATTACGGCCATGGCGAGCTTTCGGACGATCGCGGTTATCTGAACCAGAAAGTCACCGTGCCCTTCAATCAGGCGATCGACGTGGTCACCAGCCCGATTACCGGCCAGCCGGTCTGCCGCGTGGCGCTCACTAACCCCTCTACCGCCTGCCGCCCGCTCAACCTGTTCGGCGAGGGCAATGCCGACCCGGCCGCGGTCGCCTTTGCCTTCTCGAACGCGGCGCATGTGCGCAACACGACAAAATTGGATACGGCCGCCGTAAGCCTGCGCGGTGACCCCTTCTCGCTCTGGGCCGGACCCGTTTCGATTGCGGTGGGCGCCGAAGCGCGTTGGGAGTCGATCGAATCGAGCGGCCTCGACGATCTTTCGCGGGCGCAGGCCTTCTCGACCTTCAACTTTTCCGAGATCAACGGCGGCTTCAACGTCAAGGAAGGCTTCGCCGAAGTCGCGATCCCGCTGCTGAAGCAGGATTTCAGCGACCTCGAGTTCAGCGGCGCCGCCCGTTACAGCCACTATAGCAACACGGGCAGCGTCTGGTCGTGGAAGCTCGGCGCGACCAACCGCATCTATGACAATCTGCTGCTTCGCGTCTCGCGATCGCGCGACATTCGTTCGGGCAGCCTGTCCGAACTCTACAACACCCGCTCGACCACCCAGTCGAATATCGCCGATCCGGTCACCAAGACCACCTATCAGATCGTCACCTTCGGCGGCGGCAATCCGATGCTGGACCCGGAAATCGGTACCACGACAACGATCGGCGGCACCTATGCACCGCCGTTCATCCCCGGCCTGAATCTGTCGATCGATTATTTCGATATCAGGATCAAGGGCGCGATCGCCACGCTGAGCGGACAGGACATCGTGACCCGCTGCGCCAACGGCAATACGGCATTATGCGATCAGATCGTTCGTCAGAACGGGCTGATCACCACCGTGTTCGCAACCTTCGTCAATCTGGCTGAATACAAGACGAACGGCATCGATTTCGAAGCGTCCTACTCGCTCCCGCTCAACAACGTCGCGGCATCGGTCCCCGGCACGCTGCGTTTTCGCGCGCTTGCGACCTATGTCGACAGCCTGACCACCGACGACGGCATCAGCAAGATCGAATATGTCGGCGATGTTGGCGAGGCGGTTCCGTTCGGCACGCCGAAGTGGCGCGGCACATTCAGCATGACGTACGATCAGGGTCCGCTGAGCGCCGATGCGCGGGTCCGCTATGTCGGCGGCGGCAAGTGGAACCATCTTCTGGATATCGAGAACAACGATATCTCTGCGCGAGCCTATCTCGACATCGGCGCACGGGTGAGGATCGACAAGCTGACGCTGGCCGTGAGCGTCAACAATGTATTCGACCGCGGCCCGCCGCTTACGACGACGGGGCAGATCCACTATGATCAGATCGGCCGCTATTTCTCGACCACGGCCAAGCTGAAATTCTGACCCTGTGCGGGTGATATGGGAGCAATGATATGAAGTCGAAACCTGTTGCCCCCTTCCCCGCCAGGTCACGCCGCCGATATAGTCTGGCCGCGGCTATCATCCTGTCTTCTCCCGGGCTGGCGCAAGCGCAGACCGGACCGGCTGCACCGGATATCGACCCGATCTTTGCCCAGTGGAATTCGGCAAAGTCGCCCGGCTGTGCAATCGCGGTCGATCGTCCGGGCCAGCCCGTATTGGCGCTTGGCTATGGCATGGCCGACCTCGAGCACGACATCCGGATCACACCCGACACCGTCTTCGAAGCCGGGTCGGTTTCCAAGCAATTCACCGCAGCAGCTGTGCTCAAGCTGGTGGAGACCGGTAAGCTGAAACTGGACACCGACGTCCGCGCCATCATTCCCGAACTGCCCGACTACGGGCAGGTCATCACCGTCGATCAGTTGATGAACCACACGAGCGGTCTGCGCGACTGGGGCGCAGTCGTGGGGCTCGCAGGATGGCCGCGCACCACGCGGGTCTTTACGCAGAATGACTTTCTCGGCGTCGTGGCCCGGCAGAAGGCGCTCAATTTCGAACCGGGTGCCGAATCGAGCTATTCGAACACCGGCTATAATCTGCTGACCGAGATTGTGCGCCGGGTGAGCGGGCAGTCGCTGGCCGATTTCAGTCAGGAGGTCTTTTTCCGGCCGCTCGGAATGAAGCATAGCCAGTGGCGCGACGATTTCCGCAGGATCGTGCCCAATCGCGCGCAAGCGTATGAATGGACCGGCAAAGACTATCAGCAGGAAATGCCGTTCGAAAACACCTATGGCAATGGCGGGCTGCTGACCACGGTCGGCGATCTTCTGATCTGGAACCGCGCGCTCGACAGCGGTGCGGTCGGTGCGCTGGTTACCCAAAAACTGTCCGAGCGCAGCACGCTTCGCGACGGGCGGACGCTGACCTATGGCCGCGGCCTCTTCAACTATAGCTTTCAAGGCGTGCCGGAGATCGCGCATTCCGGATCGACCGCCGGCTATCGCGCCTGGCTTGGTCGCTATCCCACGCAGAAGCTCTCGATCGCGATGCTCTGTAATGCCAGCAACGCGCCGACGACGCTGGGGCGCCAGGTCGCCGCGAAATTTTTGCCGATGTTCACGCCGCCCAAGCCGGTGAAGAAGGTGCTGGACGGCCTGTTCGTCAGTCAGGCCACTGGCGCGCCGCTGGAGTTGGAAGAATATCAGTCGGCCGAAAGCCGCGTGGTTTCGAAGGACCGGATCGAACTTGTCGGCCGGGACGGGAACATTACAGTCTATTTGCGCACCCCGCCCGTCATCCCGGCGTCGGTCAAGCTGGTCGAATTTCCGGGCCGCTATGCAAGCGACGAAGTCGGTGCGGTCTATGTCATAGGCGCCGGGACCGATGGCCTGATCTGGCGCATTCAGGATCGTCCGGATTTCGTGCAGACCCTGAAACCGATCTACCGCGACGCTTTTCAGGCTGACGATGCGATCATACGGTTCACGCGCGACAGCAGCGGACAGATTACCGGCCTCACTGTCGGCGTGGAGCGCGCGCGCAAGGTCGCCTTTTCCCGCATCCCGAACTAGCGACTTCACCAGACTGCTGAAGCCCGGCCCAGCCGCCTTGCGCCCCCGGACCGCCGCGCGACATCGGGTTATGCAAATTTGGAATGACCCTTTCGGCATTGGCATTGGACAGTACGTCCAGCCATAGTCACCATTCCGTCATGCAATTGGAACATCACCTTGTTGACGGATATCGTGATAGCCTCCGAAAATATATCGTACCAAGACTGAGCAATAAGAGTGATGTCGATGATATAATACAGGATACCTTTATCAGGTATCACTCGTACAATTCAGACACAATGGTTGCATCTCCGATTGGGTATTTACTCAGGATTGCCAGTAACCTGATTCATGACCGCGGAAGAAAGAAATCCCTGCTGTCAAATTCTGTTGAGATAAGCTCTGTCTCTGAAGATCTTTTGCAAGCGGAGCCGCGGCAAGAAGACGGCCGGCTTCTGTCGGATCTTCAGGCGGCTTATGCTGCGGCACTGGCGGAACTCCCCCCGCGTCGCCGGGAGGTTTTCCGGCTTCGGCGCCATGAAAGCATGCTGACCCCGGAGGTTGCCGAGACCCTGTCGATCACACCGCGCATGGTCCAGAAGCATATGATGGCCGCGATGGCGCATCTTCAGGAGCGCTTGCGCCCCTTTCTCGACGACGACAATTTCGCCCCCCTGCCCGATGGCGGATCGCACGCGCCGGCCCGACGCCAGAGCGGAAGCAGTTCGCGGCAGCGCCCGAGCTGGCGCAGGTTGGACGCTCGATAATTATCGGCAATCTCCATTCTTTCTCCGTTCGCGTGCGACGCAACTTCGCGTCTACAGACGAGCGTGTATGCTCGACGTGCGTCACCTGTAGATAAAGAGGCTTGCCGATGTTCGCTGTCCCACTGCTTTCCATGCTCGCTCTGGCCGCCGCGCCGACCGACGATCGGCCACTGAAACAAGTCCTCACCAGCCCATCCTATACTGCCGCCGTATCGCAGCTCGACCGCGAGCATGACCGGATTGTCGAGGACATCGTCACGCTGACCGAAATCCCCGCCCCTCCCTTCGCCGAAACGAAGCGGGGCGCAGCCTATCTGGAAATGCTAAAACAGGCGGGGCTGGAAGATGTCGAGATCGACGCCGAAGGCAATGTGATGGGCCTGTATCGCGGCACCGGCGCACCGGATGGCATGCTCGTCATGCTTGTCGCGCATCTCGACACGGTCTTTGCCGCCGGAACCACTGTGAAGGTCCGCCGCGAAGGCACGCGCCTGCTCGCGCCCGGCATCGGAGACAATAGCCGCAGCCTGTCGGTGCTCTTGGCTTACGCTCGCGCGCTCAAAGCCAATAAGATCCAGACCAAGCAGGACATATTGTTCGTCGGCAATGTCGGTGAAGAAGGCCCGGGCGACCTGCGCGGCGTCCGCTACATGTTCACACAGGGCAAATATCGTCAGCGGATCGGGACATTCATCTCGATGGACGGCCTCGAATCCGAGCGTATCGTCAACGGCGGCGTCGGGTCGAAACGCTATCGCATCACCTTCAAGGGGCCGGGCGGACACAGCTTCATGGCCTTCGGCCTCGTCAATCCCATGACTGCAATGAGCCAGACGGTGGTCGATCTTTACAAGCTGAAAGTGCCCGCCACGCCGAAGACAACCTATTCGGCGAGCGTGGTCAGCGGCGGCACATCGGTGAACTCCATCCCCAATGAGGTCTATATGGAGTTCGACATGCGATCCGAGGACCCCGGCGAGCTCGCCAAGGTGGAGAAGGCATTTCTCGCCATCGTGCACGCCAGCGTCGAGGGTGAAAATGCGGCGCGCAATGCGCGCGAAGGGAAAGTGGAAGCCGAGATCAAACTGATCGGCGACCGCCCGGCCGGCAGCACCCCCGCCACCGCCGACATCGTCCGCATCGCATCCGGTGCGATCGAGGCCAGAGGCCTCAAGCCGAGCCTCGCCTATTCGTCGACCGATTCCAATTTGCCCATGAGCCTTGGTATCCCTGCGATCACCATCGGGTCGGGCGGATCGGGAGGCCGGGCGCACTCACTGGACGAATGGATCGACGTCGAGCGCGGAGCAAGCGTCCGCGGCATGGAGATCGGCCTTGCCATTCTTCTCACCGCCGCAGGTGCAAAATGACTCTCCGACGCATCGTTCTGGCGGTTGCCGCCGCCGCGATGCCGCTGGCCGCCGCCACAGCACAACAACCTCTGGTCACCACGCCGGTGCCGACCACCCCGATCGCGGACGAATTCACCCTAGCGGCCGCCGGAGACCTCATCTATCTGCGGCCGATGCTTGCGACACTGGAAGCGCGAAGCCCCGATATGGTCCGCTTGCTGCGCGAAGCGGACGTGACTTTCGGCAATTTCGAAACCACCGTTCTGGATCTGGCTACCACAAAGGCTGTGGCGCAGGCGGAATCGGGTGGCACCTGGATGCTCGCCGACCCCCGCGTGCCCGATGACATAGCGAAACTCGGTTTCGACATGGTCAGTCACGCCAACAATCATTCCACCGACTGGGGCGTGGAGGGCATGATCGAGACGGGGCAGCGTCTCACAGACGCCAATATCGTCTGGTCGGGCACGGGCACGACGATGAGCGGCGCCCGCGCCCCGCGCTATCTCGACGTTGCCAAGGGACGCGTCGCCATCGTGTCCGCAACCTCGACATTCACGCCGATGTCGCGCGCCAGCGATCCCGTCGGCGAGATTGCTGGCCGCCCCGGTGCCAACACGATCCGGACCGTGCGCACGACGCTGGTAACGCCCGAACAATTCGCTGCCATCGGCGACCTCGCCGCAAAATCGCCGCTGGCCACCGATAGCCGGACGGACGAGGCGGCGACGCTGTTTGGAAACCGCTTCGCGCCCGGCGACACGGGTGGCAAGCATCTGGACTTTCGCTATCGCATCCATGCGGGTGACCTCGCGGACAATATGCGGGCGATCCGGCAAGCGCGGCAGAACGGCAATTTCGTGATCTATTCCGTCCACAATCACGAGCCCGGAAACGCATTTCAGGAACCGGCCGATTTCGCGATCGAGCTGGCGCATGCCGTCATCGATGCGGGCGCCGACGCCTATATGGGCCATGGCCCGCATCAGTTGCGCGGGATCGAGATCTACAAGGGCAAACCCATTTTCTATTCGCTTGGCAACTTCGCGATGATGAACAACTCGCTCGATGCCGTACCTGCCGACATGTACGACCAGTTCGGCGTCGACCCCGACAGCGCGACGGTTCCCGAACTGCTTCAGGCGCGCAACACCCGCACCTTTTCAAACCCCGATTTCTACGAATCGGTGATTGCCGTGTCGCGATACGCAAAAGGCGAACTGACCGAGATCCGCCTCTATCCGATCGATCTGGGTGTCGACATCAAGGGCGCCGATCGCGGCGTTCCTCGCATGGCGAGCCGCGACCATGGCGCGAAAATCCTCGATCGCCTGAGCCGGCTTTCCAAGCCGCTAGGGACAACAATCGAGATCAAGGACGGCGTTGGCCTGATCAGGGTCGCCGCAGCCAAGAAGTAACCCTTATGCGCCGCCCATCGTCGGCAGGGCATTGGCGGCATCCCAGACCCTGACCACCGATTTGCGCGTCCGCTCGGCAGACCGGTACATGCGGATTTCCATCGGCACGCCGGCACCCAAATCGTGCAACTGGGCGCTCTCGAGGTCGCGCCGGATCAGGCTTTCGGGCAGCCAGGCGATCCCGTGGCCCGCGAGCACCATCGCCTTCAATATCTCCGCGACGGCATTGTCGTTCACGTGACTCGGCGGCTGATCGATCCCGGATACGCGCGCGGCATAGGAGCTGAGCCGGCCGAGGAAGGAATCCTGACCATAAGCCAGCAACGGCGCGCTGGTATCAAGCTGGAACAGCGGCTGGCCGCCCTCGATGCGCGTCGTTGCCAAAAGCCGGTCGGTTCCGAGTACTACATAGGGAAAGCGTTCCGGATCCAACGACACCGGCACGGCTTCATGATGGAAGGTCAGCAGAAAATCGCTCTTCCCCTCCACAAGCGACTGGAAGCAATTATGGGCATTGTCGGCAAGGACATCGGTCTTGAGCGGCCCGGTAAGCCGTTCGACACTCTTGAGCCAGTCGGGAAAAACGCTGAGCGCCAAAGTGTGGAGGGCGGCGAAACTGATCGTCTTGCGCGACTGGCGCTGCCGCGCCTGGATATCGGTCCGCGCCTCGCCCAGCATGTTGAGCACCTCGTCGGCGGTTTCCCGAAACAGCCGCCCTTCTGCTGTCAGCGAGGTGGGAAAGGTGCTGCGGTCGACCAGCGGCGTGCCCAGCCAAAGCTCCAGCGCCTGAATCCTGCGACTGAAGGCCGACTGCGTCACGTTGCGAATATCGGCAGACCGCGAAAAACTGCGCGTCTCGCACAGGCTTACGAAATCTTCGAGATGCTTGAGATCCATGCGAATTGGGCAATCTTTACTGGCCGTCCGATCGAACTATCTGATCTGCTCAACGCGACGTTGTCAAAGGCATAACCGAATATTGGGCCAATGCGCGGTTCGCTCAATCGAGCAGCTTGCGTCTATTGAAGTGAAAGTAAAATCGCTTGCGCACCCCAGCCCGACCGGCTGGATAGGCACAAAGCCGGAGAAAGTCGTTTATAATGCGCAGGCAGGTTGATGTGATCGTGATCGGCGGCGGTATCGCGGGCATGTCGGCCGCGGCGCGTATCGCCCGTCACGCCGAGACGGTGGTTCTGGAACGGGAATCAGCGCTCGGCTATCATTCGTCCGGCCGGAGCGCGACCTTCTATCATTTCGGGATCGGCGAAGACGCTGTGCGCGGCATGACGGCCGCCAGCAGCGACTTCTTCGCCGCCCCGCCCGCAGAATATGGCGATACCGCGCTCTGGGCCAGCAAGCCGGCGCTGTTTATCGCCGACGAGGCGACGGTCCCGCAACTCGAAGCGCTTCACACGGAAATGGACCGGTTTACCGGCACCGTCTTCCGCGCCAGCGAGCGCGACATGCTCGACCTTGTTCCTGTGCTCAAAACCGGCACGGACGGGATCGTTGCCGGCCTGATCGATACGGGCGGGCGCAAGCTCGATGCCGATGCCCTGCTTCAGGCGAACGCCCGCGCATTCCGTCATGCCGGAGGAACGATTGTCTTCGATGCTGCCGTGATCGCGATCAGCCGCGCGGAGGGTGGCTGGGACTGCGATGCGGGGGGCGAGCGTTTCTTTGCAAAGACGATCGTCAACGCGGGCGGTGCGTGGGCAGACGAAATCGCGATTCTAGCGGGCGTCAGGCCTCTCGGGCTCCAGCCGCTTCGCCGTACGATCATCGGCTTTGCCCCGCCGCCGGAGCTCGACGTGTCGGCCTGGCCCTTTACCAAGACCGTCCAGGACGATGGCTTCTACATGCTGCCCGATGCCGGGCGCCTGCTCGCCTCACCCATGGACACGACACCGTCTGTGCCCTGCGATGTCCAGCCCGAGGAGTATGAAATGGCGCTCGCCGCCTGGCGGGTCGAGGAGGCGACCACGCTGAAGGTCGACCGCATCAGCGCGCGCTGGGCGGGGCTGCGGACGTTTACGGCGGACAAGGTGCCAACGGCAGGCTTTGCGACCGACTGTCCGGATTTCTTCTGGCTGGCCGGTCAGGGCGGCTATGGCCTGCAGACGGCGCCCGCGATGGCGATGGCGGTGGAGGCACTGATGTTCGGCCTGCCCTGGCCCGAGGAGCTGGCGAGCCGCGGCGTCCGTCCGCAACATTTGCTCCCCGATCGTCTGCAAACCTAGAAGATCGTATCAAAGTCCGGCTGTCCCCTATGCGGCGACATTGGCAGCTCGCTTTGGACGGGAAATTTTTCGCCCCGCAGCCCTTATGACGGTGATGCGTTTGCCCGGCTGCGGCCGATCGACACGAAAAGGTCGTTTCCAGCCGCCGTTTCGGTCATCGGGCAGCACTCGCACTTGTTAAAAGTCCGACGCCCAACTATCTGGCCTATCTCGCCCCGGGGCAGCTTGACCAGCGGACGCCGCCACCAAAGATTGCCTGCACCTGAGCCCTGTTCCAGCCACTTCCAACATCGAACAGCTCAGCATCGGGGTGGGCCGCCGCACGCTTGCCATAAGCTTGGCCATTCTGATCCCGGCGCTCCTGCTGCTCATGCTGCTCTCCTTTGGCGTAGAAAAGGAGCCCGATATCAAGGAGGAGCGTGTCAGCGTCGTGAGCATCAAGGCTCCCGGGATGTCGGAGGAAGCCCCCGAACCGAGCCGCCGGGAGCCCGACCGGTCCGAAGCGCAACCCGAATCTCCACAGCCGGTACCTCAGCCTTCGGAACCCGCCCAACAGCCGCCCCCGCCGGCCGCCATACCAAAGGCCGCGCCGATCGTACCCGCGCCAAGCGAACAGCCACCTGCGCCCGCGATTCCCCGGATCGGCACGCGCCCGCCGGGCGGGGCGGTCTATGGGCCACCCAACACGGGCGGCTCCTCTTCTTCGCGTGACACGGAGCGGGTGGGCACGGCGCCCAATGGGGAGCCGCTCTATGCGGCCGCCTGGTATCGCGAGCCAAGAGATGACGAACTGCGCGGCTATCTGTCCACCGCCAGCGGACCCGGCTGGGGGCTGATCGCTTGTCGCACAGCGCCGGAATATCGTGTCGAGGATTGCGTCGGGCTCGACGAGTACCCGAACGGATCGCAGATCAATCGCGCTGTGCTCGCTGCGGCGTGGCAGTTCAGGGTGCGGCCTCCGCGCGTCGGCGGACAGCTACAGGTAGGCAGTTGGGTCAGGATCAGGATCGATTACGGCACCAGGCGGCGTTAGGGTCGGACGACGGGACCCGTTGCGCCGGCGGCCGCCCCAATGGAAGCTTTTGACCCGCTACATTGGGCGAGCGCGGGAGGATCCTGCCGAAGCGGTCGACAGCATGACGCGCCTCGATGGCGACCCCTTGGCCAAGGCGCGATGGGATAACCTCTCACCCAGCCACAGGAAGGAAATTCTGCGATATCTTGCCCGGCTGAAATCGGAATCGGCACGACAACGCAATGTCGAGCGAGACATCCGGGCACAGCATCCGCATGCCGGCTCGTTATCGCTTGATCTCAACCATGGTTGAGATTGCAAAGACCATGCGAACCTGACGTAATGGAGGACGCATGACTATCCAGACCACCGCCCCGGCCGACGGCCGCCTCGCCGTCTGGCGCGATCTTGTTTCGGGCGGCCGGGGCCCCGCGCTGGCACTAATCCTGCTCGGCTGCTGGGTCGTGGCGGCCGATTCGCTCGTCACCGCGACGATTATGCCGAGTGCCGGCGCAGCGCTAGACGGTTACGCCTGGTTCGGCTGGGCCGGATCGGGCTTCATGACCGGGCTGGTCGTCGCCGGAGCATCGGCGGGCTGGCTGGCCGAACGGATCGGCCTGCGTGCATCAATGATCCTCGCCGGCATCGTCTTCGCCTTTGGCTGCGCGATGAGCGCCGCAGCGCCTGGGATAGCCATGTTCCTCGCCGGCCGCGTCGTACAGGGTGCCGCCGCGGGCTGGATCGGCGGCCTTATCTATGTCGCCATGGCGCAGCTTTTCCCCGGCTGCCATCTCCCCCGCGTCTTCGCGCTATGCACCGGAACCTGGGGAATCGCCACACTGGCCGGTCCCCTGATCGGCGGAATTTTTGCCGACGCCGGCTTCTGGCGCGGCGTATTCTGGCTGTTCGCGGCGCAGGCTGTGCTGTTCGCCGCGGCAAGCTGGTTCCTCGTCCCCCCACCGGTGGATCAGGTGACGGACAGCCGCCTGCCGGTGCTCCCCATGCTGCTGATCGCACCCGGCATTCCGCTGTGGCGACCGCGGGCGTGACCGGGGGCATCTTGCTCCCGATGTTCTTGCTTGCGGGCGGGGGCCTTTTGCTCTTCGCGGCGCTTGCCGCCGACCGCACTAGCACCAACGCGCTGTTGCCGCGGCGCAATGGGGATTTTCCGCTTGGCGTTGCCTATCTTACCTATTTCGCCACAACCGCCGCCGGAACCGCCTTTGCGCTTTACGCTCCGGCCATCCTGCAATTCAGTGCAAAGCTCAGCGCGCTGGAAGCCGGATATGTCACGGCGATCGAGGCCCTGGCGTGGACACTGGCATCGCTTTCCGTCTCGGGCGCCCCGGTGAGCTGGCAGCCCCGGCTGATCGTGCTGGGGGTTCTTGCGATCCTCGCCGGCAATATCGGGGTGCCCTTGTCGATGGAACGGGAAAGCCTGCTCGCGACCGGCGCTTCGGCTGCCTTGCTGGGCGGTGGATTCGGCCTGTCCTATGCCTTTCTGGCACAGCAGGTGATCGGTTCGTTCGACGAGGCAACGCGGGCGCGGGGGGCAGCTGCGATCGGTACCGCCCGCAACGCGGGTGGTGCCATTGGCGCGGCGATGGCAGGGATAGGCGCGAACGCCGCCGGCTTTGGCGAAGGGTTGAGCATCGCCAACCTCTCTGCCGTGGCCTGGGGTGCGCTGGGGATCGGCATTCCGTTCGCGCTGGCAGGGCTGGTCGGAGCGGTCCGGCTCGCCCGGCCTTTACGTCCCGTTCCCGCACCCCCCTCGCTCGCATAGCCGGGACCAGGTGCCGCTGCCATTCCATTGGCGATCCAATATCGGCCTACCCGCAAAACCGCGACATGCTACCGATCGTCGACCAAAGGTCGGCGATCGGTAGCGCCATTCTGCTCGTCGGCTCAGGCATCGAGGAACATCGGATCCTCGTCGACGATGTTGCCCGACTGCCGGTCGAACAGACGCCGATACTGACCGCCCGCATTCTCGAGCAGTGTTTCGTGATCCCCGTCCTCGACGATGCGGCCCTGATCGAACACCAATATCCGGTCGAGCGTGCGCACCGTCGAAAGCCGGTGCGCGATGACGATCGCGGTGCGGCCCTTCATCAACCGGTCCATCGCCTGCTGGATCAGCGCCTCGCTCTCTGAATCGAGGCTGGAGGTCGCCTCGTCCAATATGAGGATCGGCGCGTTGGCCAGAAAGGCGCGCGCGAGCGCAACCCGCTGGCGTTCACCGCCCGACAGCTTGACGCCGCGCTCGCCGACGGGCGTCGCATAGCCACGCGGCAGCCGCGCGATGAAGTCATGCGCATTGGCAAGCCGCGCCGCCGCCTCGACCTCGGCCTGGCTCGCCCCGGGGCGCGCGTAGGCGATATTGTCGGCCAGACTGCGGTGAAACAGGATCGGCTCCTGCTGGACGATCGCGATCTGCGCGCGCAGCGACTGCTGGGTTGCGTGCGACACATCCTGCCCGTCGATCGTCACCCGGCCTTCGTTCACATCATAGAGGCGCTGGATAAGCTTGACGAACGTCGTCTTGCCCGACCCCGAATGGCCGACCAGACCGATCCGCTCGCCGCCCCGGATCAGGACGTCGAGATGCTCGTAGAGCGGCTTTTCATGCCCGCCATACCGGAAGGTGACATCCTCGACGCGCACCTCGCCTGCCCTGATGCAGATCGGCGCGGCATCGGCGCGGTCCTCGATCCCCAGCGGCTGATCGTGGAGATCGACCAGCTCCTCCATCTCATTCACCGCGCGCTGGAGGTGGTGGATGTGGAAGCCGATGTCGACGAGATAGCCGTGAACGACGAAATAGCTGGTGAGCACATAGGTGACATCGCCCGGCGTGGCAGCCCCTTGCCACCACAGCCATAAGGCCACGCCGGTAATCGCGCCGCGCATGATCCAGAGGAGAAGGATCTGCGCGCTGCCCGACCAGGTATAGCGCATCCACGTGCGCCGCGTGCGCTTCGCCCATTTGGCAAGCAACCCGCCGACGCGCTCCTCTTCGCGATCCTCGGCGCCGAACGCCTTGACGACGGCGTTAGAGCCGACCGCGTCGGACAGGAGGCCACCGAGCTTCGTGTCCCATGCGTTGGACAGCGTTGCCGCAGGAGATGCCCAGCGCGTGGCGAGCGTGAGGGTCATCGCCACATAGGCGGCGGCACCGATACCCATGACGAGCCCGAGCACCGGCCAATGCCAGCCGAGGAGCAGCATCGTGCCGACGAGCACGACCGCCGACGGCAGCAGTTGCAGCAGAAGCACATCGTTGAGCGTGTCGAACGCCCACATGCCGCGCGTAATCTTGCGCACCGTCGAACCCGCAAAGGCATTGGCGTGCCAGTCGGTCGAGAAACGCTGAACGCGATGGAAGGCGCCCGCCGTCACCCCCTGCATCATGCGAAGCGTGAAGGGAATGATACCCGCCCACGCGATATGGCGAAGCACCACCATAGTGAGACCGAGCGCCGCCATCGCTGCGAACAGCACGAGCGCGCCATCGCGCCGGTCGGCCGCCAGCGCGTCGATCAGGCGCCCCGCGAACAACGGAACGAAAATCTCCGTGACCGTCGCGGCGGTGATAAACAGGCCGATGAAGGCCGCGCGTCCACGCTGCGCGGCCCAGTGGCGAAAAGTAAAATCGAGGACGCGGCGGATCGAATCCGCACGACCAGTGTCTTGTGTCGATGTCATATCATGAACCGGCGCGGACGCGCCGTCTCCAATGCGTTGCTGTTCAGGGGGCGATCCGGACGAAAGGCCGGATCACGGAGGCTTCAGGACCTAGTGGTGGAAGCGCTCTTTGGCGGGAAACCCGCCGAGAGGGCATGTGGTTGGAAATTTCATCTATGCCCTCCTTTCTTCGCGTTGGAATGATTCGGACATGTAACGGCCTTCCATGCCGTTGGCAATCCTTACGTTTTTTCCATCGGGCCGAACGGATTTACCTGCCTTACTGAAACCGGGGAACTATCCCGGCCGACACCTGCCTGTTTTTTCCCAAAGCCAATTCCAACGAAGCGCGCATCGACGGTGCAAACGCTTTCGTCACTTGGGCATCAGGCAATGGCCGTCGCGGACGCACTTCATTGACTGGGCTTCAATATCGGATACAGGGAGCCGAACATGAAGCGGGCTGACGCTGGTCCGGATTCGGTGCGGCCACGAGCAGCATTCGGCAAGCAAGCGAATACAAGCTCTGAAGGCCGTCGACATTTCCCGAGAAAACTATCAGCCAG
Source organism: Sphingopyxis sp. GW821-FHT10B01 (assembly GCF_059415685.1). NCBI lineage: Bacteria > Pseudomonadati > Pseudomonadota > Alphaproteobacteria > Sphingomonadales > Sphingopyxidaceae > Sphingopyxis > Sphingopyxis sp. GW821-FHT10B01. The sequence goes on from NZ_JBWKNS010000003.1 coordinate 601,924, forward strand.
GCATGTCCAGCAGCGGATTAATGCAAACCTTCGTGCAGATCAGGCCGGCGTTGCACCGATTCCTGATCGCGCGCGGAACGTCCGCCGCCGAGGCGGAGGATATTTTGCAGGAAATCTCGCTCCGGATTTCGGCCGACGGGATCGGTCCGGTCGCCGAGCCCCGCGCCTATCTGTACAAGATGGCGTCGAACCAGTTCCAGCTCCACCGCCGCACCGAACAGCGGCGTAGCCGGCGCGAGGAAGACTGGGTCGATTCCAACAGCGAAGAGGTGCGCGAAATCGATCCCGGCGTCTCGGCCGAGTTGCAGCTGATCCAGCGCGAGCAGCTTGCGATCCTTCGTGCGGCGCTCGACGGACTACCTGAACGGACGCGATGGATTTTCCTGCAATTTCGGGTCGAAGGCGAACCGCAGAAACAGATTGCAGCAACGCTCGGCATCAGCGTCAGCGCGGTCGAGAAGCATCTGACGCGCGCCTATGGGGCGATCGCGAGCACGAAGCTGTTATTGGATGGGGATCATGCCCTTCCGCGGCATCTCAGGCAGACAAGGGGGCGTCATGAGCATTGAGATGCAAGACCCGATCATCGAACGCGCCATCGCGTGGCACGTCCGGCTGCGCGACGGCGACGACGAGGCATGGGAGGCATTCGCCGAGTGGGTCGCGGCGGACCCGCGTCATGCCGAGGCGTATGAGCGGATCGAGGCGCTCGACGACCGGATCGCGCCGCTGCTCGCGTCGCTGGGCGAAGGACAGCCCGCGAATGACGTCGAGCCCCTGCCCGCACCGCGCCGCCGCTTCCTTCTCTGGACAGGCGGCGCGCTGGCTGCCTCGATCGCCGCGGCGCTGACCCTGACATCGTCGTTCACTTCGCCACGCTACGAGGTTGCGACCGCGGCGGGCGAGCTGCGGCAGGTTCAGCTGGACGAGGGCACCGATATCGCGCTGAACGGTGCGACGAAACTCGTTCTCGACCGCGACAATCCGCGCATGGCCGCACTGGTCGAGGGACAGGCGCTGTTTCGCGTGCGCCACGACGACGACCGTCCGTTCGTCCTTGCCGTTGGCGAGGTTCGCATCGTCGATCTTGGCACCATATTCGACGTGACGCGCGAGAAGGGCGAGATCCGCGTCGCCGTATCCGAGGGTAAGGTCGAGTATCGGGCCGCAGACAAGATCGTCGCGCTCGTCGCCGGCCAGTCGCTGGTCGCCACGAACGAGGGCGACGTTGCAGTGTCCGATACCCCGATCGAGACGGTCGGTTCGTGGCAGAACCGGCGATATCTTTATTCGGGCGCCCCCCTGTCGCGGGTTGCTGCCGACCTGTCACGCGCGCTCGGGATTCCGATTCGCGTCGACCCGGCACTCGCCGGCCGGTCGTTTTCGGGCAATTTGCAGATCGAGGGTTCGGGCGAAGCCGAATTGCGCCGCCTCGCGGTCGCGCTCGACGTCAAACTCGAACAGAGTGGGCAAGGCTGGGTGATGGGACCGTCGAGAAGTGGCCCGAATTGACAATTTGGCGGCCGCCGCCGCGGTCGTGATCAGCCTGGGCAGTGCCAGCCCGGTGCGTGCCGAGAGTTTCGATATTCCTGCCGGCCCGCTTGGCGACGTCGCGGGCAAGGTCGGCGCGCAATCGGGCGCGACCGTCACCGTGACCGATCCCGAACTCGCAAGGCGGCACTCCCCCGGCGTACGTGGCCGGCTCACCCTGCACGAGGCGCTTCGCCGCGCGCTTGCCGGAACAGTCGCCGAGGCGCGTTTTCTGAATGGGCGGACCGTGCGGATCGTCCTAGCGCCGGTAAAGGGCGCGAAGGTTCCCAAGGTGCGGCCGCCCCGCCCGCCGAGCCGGCCCGCCGCTCCACCGGCGGCCATCGAAGCAACCCAAGAGATCATCGTCACCGGAATCAAGGGACAGGCCTCGCTCGATCACTATCCGGGTTCGGTCAATGTCATCGAGATGGATGACGGCTGGAGCACTCGCAACGGCACCGACGGCACGGCTGCGATCACGCGCCTCCTTCCCTCGCTTTCCGCCACCAATCTTGGCCGCGGCCGGGAAAAAATCTTCATCCGCGGCGTCGCCGACAGCAGTTTCAACGGCCCGACCCAGTCGGCGACCGGACAATATCTCGGCGATGTCCGCCTCACCTATAACGCCCCCGACCCATCGCTGAACCTGTACGACATGCAACGGGTCGAGGTGCTCGTTGGGCCGCAAGCTCCCTTGTACGGTGCGGGTTCGCTCGGCGGCATCATCCGGTTCGTTCCCAATACCCCCGACCTCGACCATGTCGCGGGTGCCGCATCGACCATGATCGAATATACGCAGGGGGGCGGGTTCGGCGGCGAAGGCAATGCCATGCTCAACCTGCCGATCGCAAAGGGGCGCTGGGGCGCGCGGATCACGGTCTCCGCCGGCAAGAGGGCGGGCTATATCGATGCGCCGGCACAGGGCGCGACCAACATCAATCCGACGCGAAGCAACGGCCACCGGATCGCGCTCCGCGGCGAAGCGATCGGCGGCTGGACCCTCGACATCGGCCATGTCCGGCAACGGGTCGAAAGCGACGCGGGGCAATACACGCTTCGCCACGGCGGCGAACCGATGGTCGCGCAGCCTTTCCGGAGCGCATATCAGCTGGCTTATGTGCGCGCCGAAAAACCGATCGGTACCGCCGAACTCGTATCGACCACCGCCGCCGTCCGCCACAATCTGCGGACGCTGTTCGAAGCCAGCGCGCTGTTCGAAGTCCCCAGCTGGTATGAGGAACGGAGCAAAATCTCCATCCTCTCGCACGAAAGCCGTATTTCGGGCGGCAGCCGAAGCGCGCCCTGGGTGATCGGGGCCAGCGCGATCTACAGCCACAGTGTCGTTTCGCAAGCCATCGGCTTGACCGACCTGCCATTGCTCAAGGTCGCGTCGGTCGACAGCAATATCGACACGGCGCTCTATGGCCGGATTACCCGGCCGCTAAGCCGAACCCTCTCGGTGTCGGTCGGAGGGCGCCTGACCTACGCGCGGACCGAAAGCTTCGTCCGCGACCCCAAGCCCGAGAATACCGCCGAATCCTATCGCGACGGTGCGCGCTTTTCGCGCACCCTCGCGCTCGATTGGCAGCCGGGCCGAAAATTCTCGGCCTTCATTCGCCACGATCAGGGTTTCCGGGCCGGCGGGCTGACGGCCTATCCGACGCTGATCGGCCTGGTCGCGCAAGCCTATCGGCCCGACACGCTGGACATGTACGAACTGGGCATCCGGATCGGCCGGACCGACCGCAGCAAGCTGTCGTTTCGCGCCGCGCTCTTCCGCAACATATGGCATAATTTGCAGGCCGACCTGATCGATGTCTCCGGGCTTCCCTACACCGCCAATGTCGGCGACGGACGGATCATCGGCCTCGACGCCGAACTGCGCTGGCGCCCGACACCGGATTTTCTTCTGACTGCGGCGGCATTCGTCAACAACAGCCGCCTCACCGCCTCCGAAGCCGTCGGGCCGACGGGGGACGGCCGGCCGCTCCCCAACGTCGCCGGGGTCGGCGGACGGCTGGCTGCCGAGTGGCGCCGCGATCTTGGGTCGGGCGCGACGCTGAATGCCAGGGCCTCGGCGCGTTATGTCGGGCGATCGCGCCTCGGGGTCGGATCGGCGCTCGATATTCCGCAAGGCGGGTATGCGGCGATTGACATGGGCGTCGGGTTCGCTTTCGGCCGAGCGATCCTGTCGCTGAATCTCGACAATGCGGCAAATGCCAAAGGAAATACATTTGCCTTTGGCAATCCCTTCTCGGTCGTTCGCCGCGACCAGACGACGCCGCTGCGGCCGCGCACGATCCGGCTTGGAATCGACCTGACCTTCTGAAGGCTTCCCGGGTGTCGCCAGTCGCGGGCGCGCAGGCATCGAATTTGCGCAAAATAGGACCCTCCAAAATTTTTGGTGGGGGTTCCCGCCAGCGCCGGTGTCTTACCCGTGAAAGACGGCACGCCGGCGTCAACCGGCGCGCGTCATTCAGGCGGATCCATTCCCAGGCCCACGGCTGGGGACCCGCTTCACGGATATGCATGTCTACGGAGGACATATGACAAATAAGTGGATTCTCGCCCCCGTGCTGGCGCTCGCGGTGTCGGGCTGCGCGAGCAACGCCGACAGTCGCGCCGCGGTGCGCGGCGCGCTTATCGGCGCCGCCGGCGGCGCCGCAGTCAGCGCCATAACCGGCGGCGACCTCGCGGAAGGCGCGGCGATCGGCGCAGCGGGCGGCGCCGCGATCGGCGTCATCACGCAGGATGGCCGCAAACGCGAGGTTTACCGCGACCGCAACGGTGGCCGGTACTGGGTGGACGACCGCGGCCGCCGCCACCCCGTCCGTCGCTGATCTCCCCTCCCCCACGACGGTGAGTCCGCCGTCGGCGACCACCGATGAATATCAATCATGGAGTATAATATGCGTAACATAATCAAATCCCTGCTGTTCGCCGCGTCGGCAATGGCGTTTGCCGCACCCGCCATGGCGCAGGATGCCCCGAGCGGCCTCAGGGTCGGGGTGATCGGCGGGCTCGACATCGTTCGGCCGGGAAGCACCGAAGATTCCAACGTGTCGGGCGACGATCAGAGCACCGAAGGCTTCCTCTATGGCGTCGATGCCGGTTACGACCTCGCGCTCGGCCGGATCGTCGTGGGCATCGAAGGCGAATGGAGCAACTCGACCGGAAAGACCAAGACCGATCGCGATGATCCGAACTTCTTCGGCTATGGCAAGGTCGCTCCCGGCCGTGACCTCTATGTCGGCGCGCGCGTCGGCTTTGCAGCCGGTGCGGGAACATTGATCTATGCCAAGGGCGGATACACCAACGCCCATCTCGACGTGCTCACCTCGAACGGCAAAACCGACCGGAAGGAAAAATTCCGGCTCGACGGCTGGCGCCTCGGTGCGGGGGTCGAACATGCCATCGGCAGCCGCAGCTATGCGAAGATCGAATATCGTTATTCGAACTACACCGACGCCGATTTCGAATTCCGCGACGGCGGGACGAGCAACCGGTTCGAAGTCGATACCGATCGGCACCAGATCGTCGCTGGCGTCGGATTCCGCTTCTAGGTTCGCGCGGCGCGGCGGGAGCTCTCCCGCCGCGCCGGCTCTCCCCTGTCAGGAATGTCCTCATGAAGAGAATAGCCACGATTGTGCTTTGCCTGGCGGTCATGCTGCCAGCCACAACGGCCCATGCGCGCGATCATCGCGGGGATCGCGAGGACCACCGCCGCGATTCGCGGGATCATCGCGACGATCGCCGCGGGGATTCGCGTGATTATCGCTCGGATCGTCACGACCGGGATCGCTACGACGGCCGGCGCCACGTCAGGCAGGTCGAATGGCGCAATTGGCGCCGCGGCGATCGTTTCGACCACCGCTACGCGCGCGACTATAAACAGATCGACTATCGCCGGTATCGCGGCTTACGCCCGCCGCCGCGCGGCTACCACTATGTCCGTTCGGGGAACGACGCGGTCCTGATCGGGATTACGACGGGTATTGTCGCCGCGGTGGTCGCCAACGCGATCCGCTGATCGATGCGGCCTGTCGGGACCCGGCGCCCCCCCCTCCCCGCCTTGTTCCGGAACAGCCCGCCCCGATGGCCTGCGGAGGCCGTGCACGATATCGTGCACGGCCTCCGCAGGCCTTTTTTTTCGATGCCTTACATCCCTCGACGGACGAATTCGGTGATCCGTCCCACCCTCGCGCGCCACGGCAGTGACGGCGGCAAAGCGCCGACGCCCCGCGACGATCTCGAAACGGCCTTCCGAGCAATAAGGACCGTGCCGGAGGCCGGCGCTCACCCGAAAGGCCGTAAGGAAGTGGAGGAGCCGGGCGGAGCCCGACTTGCGCACCGGCCGAGCGGTCCCACAGCCGTGCGCCGACTGCCACGTTGTCCGTGGCCGGCCAAAAACCAACGCCGCCGTGCGGTCAGCGCGGCGTCACTATCGGGTAATAGACGCGCCCTTGGCGGAGCCGCAGGCGCGGCGGCGTGCGCAAATATGCTTAAGGGACCGACATTCAGCCGTGACGGTGGGCACTTTGATAGACTCCTGCATTCTATTTCGGGGCTGCGCCCGATGGCAGAAGCTTCCTTTCAAATGGAAAACGGATTGATGCTTCTCCGTCCGCTCACCATAGAAAACGGCAGAAAACCTCTCGCCGCGATCTTTGGACAAAAGTGCGCTACGATGCTTGTCTTCGTCCCGGCACGCTGCTAGTGGCGCCCATCGTTGCCGCTTTAGCTCAGTTGGTAGAGCACATCATTCGTAATGATGGGGTCACAGGTTCGAGTCCTGTAAGCGGCACCAGTTTTCGACCGCTTCCCGGTCGCTTTAACCTCGCAAAAATCACGGTTTTCTGCTAGTTTTGGTACTTCACTTGTACCGGACCAGCTCAAGGCCGCTCATGGCAGCTCACCGCCATTTGGGGCAGAAGAGGAACCAATATTTAAGTCTATGATTTTGAAAAGAAATTTATTTCTCTTCGGCAGGCAAAATGATGGCCCCTTCGATGGCCCGCGTCAACGATTAGTGGAGTGGTTCGAGTGTTGGAAGGCTCAACAACGCTCGCGAAATCTCATAGCGCTTCAGTTGGTTTTTCGCAACCCAGATGGCATTTGATTCAGCTATGCAGTCCCGATACGGCCTAAATTGCTTTAGCGACATTCGGGATCTTCCGCATCGCTCACAGCAGTCGTTGCCACCAGCCGACATCGTGCCAAGCATCGAATTTTCGCCCGACCTCCCGGTAGATTCCTACCGGTTCGAAACCGATAGCTTCGTGCAGCCCGACGCTTGCGTCGTTTGGCAATGCGATCCCGGCAAAAGCAGCGTGATAGCCCAAGCTTGCTGCGGCCGGGAGCAGACGAGAATATAAACAACGCGCCACACCGCGCCGTTGTGCGCCAGACGCCACATAGACTGTCACATCGATAGATGTCCGGTAGGCCGAGCGGGTCCGATGCTCGGAGGCGTATGCGTAGCCGACAACCCGTCCATCCTCTTCGGCTACCAAATAGGGATATTTCGGCAGTATGGCGGCGATCCGCCTTTCGACCTCCCTAATGTCAGGCGGCACGTCCTCGAAGGAGATGATGGTGTCCGTTACATAGGGAGCGTAAATGGCCTGAACGGCTGGTGCATCACCCATGACTATTTGACGTACATCCATGCTTGCCCCGCTTCTGAATCGGAATTTTGCCAGACTGGCCTTCCATATCCAGGCAATCAAGGCACTTCGCCTGGCGCGACATCCGGCGCCACCACTCATATGCATCGTATTTTTCCGATAGGTCTTGACGCCAATTTATGGATCGGATAATCCCGATGCATGGACACCGATACAGCTCTCTCCGCACTCGCTGCGTTGGCGCACCCCACCCGCCTCGAAGCCTTCCGCCTACTGGTCCGACATGAGCCCGAAGGCCTTTCGACCGGCCAGCTAGTCGATGCCTCGGGGCTAACGCAAAGCACTTTTTCGACGCATCTCGCTGTCTTGGCCAAGGCCGGCCTCGTCAAATCCGAAAAGCGAGGACGCCAGTTTATCCAGCGCGCCGAGATCGATGCACTCAAAGGCCTGATGCTTTTTCTCGCCAAGGACTGTTGCCAAGGGCGGCCCGAGCTGTGCGAGCCGCTGCTCGCCGAACTCGCCTGCTGCTGACGGGAACTCAATCATGGCCGACATTATCATCTATCATAATCCCGATTGCGGAACGTCGCGTAACGCGCTGGCCATGATCCGCAACGCGGGCATTGAGCCCCACGTCGTCGAATATCTGAAGACGCCGCCATCGCGCGAGTTGCTCGAACAAATGATAGCGCGCGCGGGCATCGCGCCCCGCGCGCTCCTCCGCGAAAAAGGGACGCCTTTTGCCGAACTCGGCCTCGACAACGAAAGTCTCGACGACGACGCGCTCATCGATGCCATGATGCTGCATCCGATCCTTATCAACCGGCCGATCGTGGTCTCGCCGCTCGGCGTGAAGCTCTGCCGCCCCTCCGAGGAGGTGCTCGACCTCATCCCGACGCGGCAGCGCGGCGGCTTCGCCAAGGAAGGTGGCGAGCAGGTCGTCGACGACGCCGGCAATCGCGTCGGCCGCTGATCGATGGCCAGCAAGCGCGAACGCCTGTCGTTCCTCGATCGCTACCTGACCCTGTGGATATTCCTCGCGATGGCGCTGGGCGTCCTGCTCGGCTCGACCTTCGCCGGACTGCCCGCCGCGATCGACAGCCTCTCCTGGGGTTCGATCAACATCCCGATCGCGATCGGCCTCATCCTGATGATGTACCCGCCGCTCGCGCGTGTCCGCTACGAAGAGCTGCCGCGGGTGTTCGAGGACAAGAAGGTCCTCGCGATCTCGCTGATCCAGAACTGGATCATCGGCCCCGTCCTGATGTTCGCGCTCGCGGTGATCTTCCTGTCGGACCGGCCCGAATATATGACGGGCCTGATCCTCATCGGTCTCGCGCGCTGTATCGCGATGGTGATCGTCTGGAACCAGCTCGCGAAGGGCGACAATCAATATGTCGCCGCGCTCGTCGCCTTCAACTCGATCTTCCAGATCCTGTTCTTCAGCGTCTATGCCTGGTTCTTCCTCACCGTCCTTCCGCCACTCTTCGGGCTCGAAAGCAGCGTCATCGACGTCAGCTTCTGGACCGTTGCGGAGGCAGTGGTCATCTACCTCGGCATCCCGTTCCTCTCCGGCTTCCTGACCCGCAAGTGGCTCGCCGGCGCCAAGGGCAACGAGTGGTACGAGACGCGCTTCCTGCCCACGATCGCGCCGATCACGCTTGTCGCCCTGCTCTTCACGATCATCGCGATGTTCAGCCTCAAGGGAAGCGAGATTGTCACCATTCCGGGCGACATCGTCCGGATCGCGATCCCGCTGACCATCTATTTCGTGGTCCAGTTCGTCATCAGCTTCTGGATGGGGAAGCTGATCGAAGCCGATTATCCGCGCACGACTGCGGTCGCTTTCACTGCGGCGGGCAATAATTTCGAACTCGCCATCGCCGTCGCGATCGCCGCCTTCGGCCTAGCCTCGCCCGTCGCCTTCGCCGCAGTCATCGGCCCGCTCGTCGAAGTTCCCGTTCTTATCCTGCTGGTGAGCGTCGCCTTCTGGCTTGGGCGTCGCTGGTTTCCGGCTTCCACTCCCGCGAAAGATTGAACACATGGTTCCCTCGCCCTTCTCGCGCCTGCGCGCGCTCACCGACCCAGACCATCTCCCGGCGCTGGATCCCGAATATATCCAGACGCAGCCGGCGCTCGGTCTCGGTCCGCTCGAACCAGCGCCGCGCATCCTCCTGCTTTACGGCAGCTTGCGCGAACGCTCCTATTCGCGGCTCGTCGTCGAGGAAACCGCGCGCCTGCTCCAGCTCTTCGGCTGCGAGACGCGCATCTTCGATCCGTCCGACCTGCCACTCCCCGACCTGATCGCTGACGACGATCACCCGGCGGTGGAGGAACTGCGCCAGCATTCTTTATGGTCCGAGGGCCAAGTCTGGTGCAGCCCCGAACGCCACGGCCAGATCACCGGCATCATGAAAGCGCAGGTCGATCACCTCCCGCTCGCCTACAAGGGCCTGCGCCCTACGCAAGGCCGCACCCTCGCGGTGATGCAGGTGTCGGCAGGGTCACAATCGTTCAACAGCGTGAACACGCTACGCATCCTCGGCAGGTGGATGCGCATGATCACCATCCCCAACCAGTCTAGCGTCGCCAAAGCGTATGCGGAGTTCGACGAGGCGGGCCGTATGCTATCATCAAGCTACTATGACCGGATCGTTGATGTCGCCGAAGAGCTGGTGCGCTTTACCGTGCTGACGCGCGGGCACGCCGATCAGCTTGTCGACCGGTACTCAGAACGCAAAGATCGCAAACAGCCAGTCGTGACGCCTGCGGAATTGGCGGGACTGCCCGGCGCTCGGTGAGCGGGTTTGGCCGTTTGCTGTCAGGCCGCTTTTAGCGGAAGATTAAGAGAAGCGGACTTTCGCGGTGCGCCGATGGCTATGACCGCAATCGACCGATTGCGGACATTAAGATTATGCCAAAACGGCTCTTCACCTCTTTTTTGCAGCGGCCAATCCTAGCAGCGAAAAGCAGAAGCCCGAGCCAAGCAAGGCCGTCGTTAATCCTGCTAGCGAGGACCCGGACTTGTCTTGCCCCCCAAGCATTGAAACACCAAAATCAAATACTATCGCGAGACCGCCGAGCCCCATCAGCGCAATTCCGACCCCGATAAAACACACGCGCAACCATGTAGGCATATGAGTTCCTCCCGGCAGATAGCGGGCTAGTAATGCCCGGAAGTTAATGGCAGCTCGGCGACCTCAAGAGAAAATGACTAAGACGAGGTGGATCATGTTCGCTCCCCACCCCGTTGCGGTCGTTGGTCACGCCGCTGGCTTGTACGGCAGCAACCGACCGAAGTTGGACCTTCATTTGGTCGCACTTCGATCTCGAAACCCGCCCGTCGCTACCTCGAAATCATACCGATATCTCGACAAAGATTTCTAGACGGGTTTTGAATCAGCGGGCGTGAAGAAGCCCGAATTGAGGGTGTCATCGACTGCCTTGGCGAAAAACCAGCATTTTTTGGACGATTGTATCTTCTACTTGCTGGCAGGCCGTCCGATTGCTGCGCCTACGCATGCAACGATCAAAGCTATTGGAGTAAAAATTACGAGGATGGGGATCGTAAGCCCCAGTTGGTGCTCGTCGAACGGACTCGGCCTAAAATCGGACAGAGCCAAACTTATGACCGAACCTCCGATCGCCACGAAAGCGCCTGTCACTACAGAGGACAGCCATGATTTTCCTGTTCTTCTCAATATCAAACTTATTGCGGCATCCAAAAAAGCCAGAATATCATAGCCATTGGCGTTTACCTCCTTCTCCCGCAATTGCATGCCGTTGCTTGAAAAAGTGATAAACTGCCCGCAGCCTCTCAATCAAATTAACTAAAGCTATCAGGTCCTGACCCATTGCTACTACCGCTGCTCGCGTCCCGCTCCCCTCTCCAAAACGGCCGTTTTATAGATATTGCTCAAAGAGAGCGGCCAATCCGCTTCCCCCCCATATCGGTCGTCTGCTGCTGATTTGGTTGGACTGGCGGCAACCGACCGAAAGTCGGCCATTCTTGGAGGCTCGTGAAATACCCCGCAGCCGTCGATGACGGAAATCACCTGATTCCGGTCATGCAGGGCGTTTCTTAAGAAAACCTCGCTACTCTGCGGACCTCTTGGGCCAGGGTTGCAGTGCGCCGCGTGTAGGTGACTGTTGGTGAAGAAAGGCGACGCGTTGCGTATGTTGAGTGAATACTGGCTAGATATACTGACGATCCTAATAGCCTGTTCGCTCGCGTCATTTGCGAACCGGAAACTCGGTATATATGTCGCTAGCCTTATAGCATTGGGATCGATTGCGCTAACGATAGTGTTTGGAGCCGGCGGGGTGCCTGGAATCGAATCTTATCTTCTTTTTGGCCTTGGTTTGTTTCCAGGTCTTGCATGGATCGGATTTTGGCTTGGTCGTACTCTCCAAAAGGCGACCGCTAAATGATCGATTCTACTATCGAAACTTGGAGCTATGCCGTTGCGATCGTACTAATCGCACTCGCCGCATCCTACGCATCGAAACGCCTCGGCCTTGCTGTGAGCATATTGTTTTGCGCTGTGTGCATTTTCCTATGCTTTGCGCTAGTTTTAGCAGGAAGCGGTCGATATCTTTTTCTCACTGGCATCGTTTGGCCGATTTTGTCGTGGCTTGGGTTCGCGGTTGGGCGCATTCTGCGTGGGAGGAAGTCCACCTAGTCTAAACGGCAATCACATGAATCTCGTGCATTTCATCACGCGCCTCGAAGCCATTTGCATCACACACGACGTTGTGCGGTCGCGTTGCGCCTCGTTTTTCCGAGAATCGCTGTCGGATTGAGGGGTTTTCCGTCACCGTAAAACGCCCTGTATCGAGCTACGCTTTCCCGAAAACTGCCTGACCGCTTCCCACCCCTTTTCTGGCCGCGACAGACACTTGGGGTATGTCGGGATGCAACCGCTGATGGCCGCTAGCAGACTGTCGGCTTTGGGGCAGAAATCGACAAATGCAGACTATCTAGCCGCTTTCACGCGGCGGTAGCGAGGGTCCGTCTGTTCGCACAGTTTAGTTGCGGCAGCGCCCGCCGCATATTCGCGCCTTGCCAGTAGCGACGACGGAGAATAGTCATATCCTACCGGGATCGAGCAACCTCCCGGAGAAGCGCGGCCTGCGCTCAAGCGTTGCCTTTTACGCTCCGCGTTGCGGAGATGAGGAGGCATGTTTGAAACGATTTCCCTTTCTGTTTTTGGCGGTCGCCGCAACCCCGGCTTTTGCCGAGGACGGCCTGACGCTCGGCGGGAACACACGCATTCGCTATGAGACGATTGAAGGCCAGCCACGGACCGGCTTTAACGACACCGACGATCTCCTGAACCTGCGAACCATATTGAGCGGTGAATATCGGGAAGGCGACCTGCGGATCGGTGCCGAACTCTATGACAGCCGGGTTTACGGCGGCAATGCGGGAACCCCCATCTCGACCAACGAGGTGAATGCGCTGGAACTGGTCCAGGCCTATGTCGGGTTCGATAAGAAGGACGCCTTCGGACTCGGCACGAAATTCGGCCTCCAGGCGGGGCGCTTCACCCTCAATCTCGGGTCCCGCCGCCTCGTCGCCGCCGACGATTATCGCAACACCACCAATGGCTATACGGGCCTGCGCGCCGATATCGGCTTGAGCCACAATATCAGCGCAACGCTGATCTATACGCTCCCGCAGCTGCGCCTTCCCGACAATCGGACCGAGGTTATCGACAACAAGGTCAAATTCGACCGCGAAAGCTTCAATCTGGTCCTGTGGGGCGGCCTCGCCAGCAAGAAGTTCGGCGACAAAAGAACCGTGATCGAACTTTCCTATTTCCATCTCGGCGAGCGCGATTCCGCCCGCCTCGCAACACGCGACCGGTCGCTCAATACCTTTGGCGCCCGCCTCTTGCGCGACACCGCTCCCGGCCCCGTCGATTTCGAGGCCGAGGCTTTCATCCAGACCGGCTCGATCAATGCCTCGGCGTCTCCTACCGCGGCGCGCCTCGATGTCTCGGCCTGGTTCACGCATCTCGAGGCTGGCTATACAATCCGTCACGCCTGGTCCCCGCATCTCTCGCTCGAGTTCGACTATGCGAGCGGCGACGGGCGGGGCGGCAAGTTCGGGCGCTTCGACACATTGTTCGGCATGCGGCGCAGCGATCTCGCGCCTGCTGGCCTCTACAACGCCGTCGGCCGCGCCAATGTGATTGCGCCGGGCCTCCGGCTCGAGGTCACGCCCTCGAAGCGCCTCGACGGCTTCGCCGCCTATCGACCGCTCTGGCTTGCATCGCGCTTCGACAGCTTTTCCACGACGGGCGCGCGCGACGCATCCGGACGTTCGGGGCGCTTCGCCGGCCATCAACTCGAAGCGCGCCTTCGCTACTGGCTCATTCCGAAGACGCTGCGGCTGGAATGGAACGGCCTCGTTCTCGCCAAAGGCCGTTTCCTTCGCGACGCACCGAATGTGACCGCACGGAGAAATACGCTCTACAATTCGTTCAACGCCACAATCTCATTTTGATACCGAGCTAGGCTGTGGCGACATGGGCGCTGGCGCTCTCGCGCCCCGCGGCTTCCTCATAGCTATCGTGGAGGGCGGCATAATGGCCGCGCTTCGCGATCAGCGCATCATGCGTGCCGATCTCGCGCACTTCGCCCTCTTCGATCACGGCGATCCGGTGCGCCGAACGGATCGTCTCCAGCCGGTGCGCAATGACGAGCGTCGTGCGCCCTTCGCTCAGCACCCGAAAAGCCTGCTGGATGCGGCGCTCGGTACTCACGTCGATCGCCGACGTCGCCTCGTCGAGTACCAGCACCGAAGGGTTCGCAAGATAGGCACGGACGAGACAGACGAGTTGGCGCTGCCCCTGGCTGAGTTGGCTGCCGAGCGGCCCCACCTGCGTCGCATAGCCATGGACAAGCGATTGCAGGACGTCGTGCGCGCCGATCCGTGTCGCGGCCGCGATCAGTTCGGCGTCGCTGGCGCCCGGTTTGGCGAGCCGCAAATTGTCGAGCACTGTCCCGCCGAACAGCACATTATCCTGCAACACCACCCCGATATGGCTGCGCAGGCTGCGTTCGGAGATCGTGCGGATATCGCACCCGTCGAGCAGCACCGCGCCCACATCGACGTCGTAGAAGCGCGTCAGCAATTGGACGAGCGTGCTCTTCCCGTGCCCGGTCGGGCCGACGATCGCCAGCAATTCGCCCGGAGCGATCACCAGGTCAAGGTCCCGGATGACCGGCCGGCCCGGCAGATAGCCGAAATGGACGCCGCGAAATTCTATGGCCCCTTCGACCACCGGCAAGGTCACCGCGCCGTCCGCATCAACGATCTCGGGGGCGGTATCGAGAAGCAGGAAGATGCGCTGGGCGCAGGCGGTGCCATTGGCGAAGCGCTCGAAGAGATCGCTGAATTCCTGGAGCGGCGCGAGAAAGAGAAAGACGAAAAAGAGGCTCTGCGTCAGCTCGCCGAGGCTCAGCGTGCCGAGCGCCACGCCGCAGCCACCTATGATCAGCGTCAGCGCGAGCCCGGTGGTGGCGAGCAGCCCCGTGAACGGCGCGAACCATCCCGACCGCAAATTGCCCGAGATAAGCGAGCGATTGAAGTCCTCCAGAAGCCCGCGATATTTGCCGAGATTTTCCTTGTCGCGACCCGACTGCTTGATCAACCGAACCCCCGCCACCGTCTCGACCAGATGCGCCGTAAATCGGCTCCGGTTCTCGGCAACGCGCGCCCAGCTGCGCTGCGACACGCGCTTGAAAGCAATCGTGGCGGCGATCAGGGCGACAACGACCAGCGCCAGCCCGGCGAGCAAGACCGGCGCAATGAGCCAAAGAAGAAAAGCCGACAAAAACAGCCGCAGGATCGCCGAGAGGAATTCGGGCGGCCCCTGGATCAGCAGCGGCTCAAGCGTGTCGACGTCGCGATCGGCGCGCGCAATGATGCGCCCTGCCTTCGTCCGGTCGAAATAGCCGACACTGAGTGTCTGGACGTGCGCGAACACCCGCGCGCGCAGGTCGTTGAGCACGCGGATGGTCGCAATTCCTGCGTGATATTGCGACAGGCCTCCCAGACCGAAGCGAAGCGTCCAGGTGGCGGCGAGACCAAGGCACGCCCAGGCAATGAGCGACGCGTCGACCGCTCCCTGCCGCAGGCCATGATCGATGACGAGGCCGATGAGCAGCGGACGCGCGAAAATAGCGAGCACCTGCACCAGCTCGATTCCGATCACCGCCGCGATCTCGCGCCGCACCGGGGCCACGAGCGGCAAGAGGCGGCTCGCAACGCTCTGGCCGAGCTTGCGCTGCGAGAATTTCTCTTCCAGCTCGATATCCGACAGCGCGCTGTCGCCGCGAAACGCATTCATCGCGTCACAATCCCATGAGCGCGCGATAGGCAGCGCTCTCTTGCGCCAGCCGGTCATGCGGCCCTTCGGCGACGATGCGTCCGCCCGACAGCAAGACCACGCGGTCGGCGATGCGCGCCGTCGAAAGCCGGCTCGCGACGATGAGCATCGTGAGCGGGCGCCCTCCGTCCTTTCGTAACCTGCGGATATTGTCGATCGCCCGGCGTTCGGTGCGGGCATCGAGCGCGCTGGTGGCATCGTCGAGGATCAATATATCGGCGTCGGCAAGCAAGGCCCGCGCAAGGCAGACCCGCTGGCGCTGGCCGCCCGACAGCGTCGCACCCCGATCGCCAACGCGCGTGTCGAGGCCGTCGGCAAGCCTCGCAAGAAGCTCGCCGGCCGCCGCCTTTTCGAGCGCCGCCTCAAGCTCCGCATCGCTCGCTTCGGGCGCGCAGAGCCGAAGGTTAGCGCCGAGCGTATCCGAAAACAGAAAGCTCTCTTGTGGCAGCACATGCACGCGGCGGCGCAGCTCGGCGAGATCCGTATCGCGGACATCGTGCCAGCCCGCAGCAGCCGATCCGATTTCGACGCAGCCGGCGTCGACCTCGACCAGCCGCGGCAGGAGCGCGGTAAGAATGCTCTTGCCCGACCCCGTCGCCCCGACCAGCGCGACGATCTCCCCCGGCTCGGCCGACAGGTCGAGACCGTGGAGCACGGCGGCACCGTCACCGAGCGGCGACGCCGACACATGCGACAGGCGAAAGCCCAGCGGTCCCGCAGGCAGGCGCCCTTCGCCCGAATCGATCACGGGCTCGGCGTCGAGCACGTCCCAGATGCGGGCGGCGGAGGCGCGGGCATCGGCCACCACCTGCAAGAGACGCCCGATCCCCTCGATCCGGAGCACGAGATTGTTGACCACGAGCAGCGCGGCGACGAGCGCACCGAGCCCGATCATGCCGTGGGCGACCATCCATGCGCCAAAGCCGAGCACCCAGGCGTGCGAGAGGGCAATGATCGCCTGCGGCAGCGGAGCACTTCGCGAGGCGTGCCGGATCGCCGCCCGCGCCTCGGCGCGAAACAGGTCGACATGGCGGCGGAACCGCTCGGCGCGCGCCGCGCCGAGCGAGAAGGCCTTGATCACCCGAACGCCGTTGACGCCTTCGGAGAGGTCCTGCGTCACTGCATCATAGGCATCGCCGATCCGCCGATCGAGCGCGACCAACGTGTCGGCTTCCGACCAGAGTTTTGCGATGCCGATGACCAGAAGGATAAGCGGCACCACGGCGAGCCAGGGCGAATAGAAGAAGAGCAGTCCGAGCGAGATCAGGACGATGAGGCCGGTCTCGAAAATCTGACGCCAGAAGTTGATCAGCGCATCGCGCACCTTGTCGGCATCGCGCGTCATCCGCGTCACCATCTCGCCGACACCGTGCCGCCAGTGATAGGCTAGATCGAGCCGCTGGATCTGGATCAGGATGCGTTCGCGCAAGGTGGTGAGCAGTTCCTGCCCGATCGCGAGCGAGAGCAGTCCCGCGCCATATTGCACGGCGCTTCGCGCGAGCGCGAGGCCGATGAGCAGCGCCCCCCAGAACCAGGCGCGGTCATAGTCGAGTGCCCCGCCGGGACCGACAGCGACCAGCATCCCATGCTGCGCTTCCTGTATCGCATGCCCAAGCAGCACCTGCTGCGCGACGAGCGCGATATTGACCGCTGCCAGCAGGACGGCGGTCAAGGCAAAGCGCCCGGGCAACTCGCCATAGATAGCGAGGCAGCGCAGCAACGGGCTGCGCCGAAGGAACGCGCTTGCAGGCTTAGCCCCCGCTGCCATGCAAGCGCGCCCCGGTCCGCTCAGACGGCGATGGGCAAGGCGCGCGCCGCATCGAGCGGCCGCACGTCGATCCACTGACGCACCTCGAAGCTTTCGGGAATGAAGTTCCAGCGATGCAGGAAGTCGGTAAAATGCTGGATGCCGGCGATCGACTGTTCGGCCAGATCGGTCTTCAGCCGCTTCTGTGCGTCTTCACCATAGGCGATGCTGACCCAATATTCGCTGCTGTTGGTCTCGCGCGCGAGATAACGGCGAACCTCCGAAGGATGCGCCTGCGCCCAGGCTTCGGCGCGAAGCACCTGCTCGACGATCGTGACCGCGGCGTCGAAATGATTGTCGATAAGATGCCCGTCGACCGCGAGCGTCCGCGGGGTACCATTGTTCGCCCGCACGAGCGGGTCGGGATGGATGCCCGTGTCGATGACTGTCGTCAGCCCGAACTGGTGCGCGATCTGTGCGCCCGACGCGCCTTTGAGGAAGATCGCATCGACCTCGCCGCGCAGCAACGCGATGAGTTCAAGATTATTGGCGCGCGCGCGCGTCGTGCTGCGGCCGTTCCAGGCGAGCGTGCCCCCGACATTCTCCGCCTGCCCGTCGCTGTAGTGCGTGTCGATATCCTGGTCGACGATCTCGACATCGGACACTTCGAGCCCCTCGAGCCGCAGCGCGTTTTCGAGGCCGCGAAGGGCCTGAGCACGCGTGAAGTCGATCTCGACATTTTTCCAGTTGGGGAGGCCAAAGCGCCGACCCTTCAGATCGCGAACCGAGGCGATGCCGGATCCGGGGCTCGCGAGGATCAGCTGTGTTTCATCGGCCCAAGACAAACCGATGACGCGCGTGTCGCGGCCGCGCGCCTTCGCGCTGATCGCGGGGATATTGCCGCCGTGGCGAACCGAATTCTGCACCGTGTGCGAGAAATGCGATTCCCGCTTCGCAAAATCATTCGATTCGAGCAGCGACGAGAGGCTCGTCCCCTGCTCGGTGAAAGCCTGCTCCAGCCATCCTTGCTGCAGTGCGATGCCGAGTCCGGTCGGGACCGGGCAGCGCGTATACCAGAGCGTGTCGAGTTTCTGGCTCATGGAATATCTCCTTAGTTGGCGGCTTCGAAGGCGGGCGCGACGGCGCTTGTCGCGCGGGCATTGGGGTTTTCAGGGCGCGGCAGGTTCAGATGCTCACGCAGCGTCGTGCCTTCATATTCGGTCCGGAACAGGCCGCGGCGCTGGAGCTCGGGCACCACGAGATCGACGAAATCCTCGAGCGAGCTGGGGAGTAGCGGCGGGATCAGGTTGAACCCATCTGCGGCATCGCGCTCGAACCAGTCCTGGATCTGATCGGCGATGTCGGTCGGCGTGCCGAGCACGACACGGTGACCGCGAACCGCGTTGAAGCGCAGGAAGAGCTGACGGATGGTAAGATTCTCGCGCCGCGCTAGCGCGGTGAGCTGGCGCCAGCGGCCCTTGCCGTTCTCGGGCTCGGGCAGATCGGGCAGCGGCCCGTCGAGCGGATACGCGCTCACGTCCTGACCCATGAGATTGAGGTCGCCGCCGAAGTCGACCTTCTCTTCCAGCGCGCCGAACTTGTCCTGCGCTTCCTGCAGGCTCGATCCGATCGTGTAGGAGAGGCCCGGCATGACCTTCAACGTATCGGGATCGCGGCCATAGCCGATGACCCGGTCCTTCACATCCTTGTAGAAGGCCTGCGCATCCTCGATGAACTGCGCCGCCGCATAGATCATCTCGGCATGGCGCGCGGCGAAGTCGCGCCCGACCTCCGAATTGCCCGCCTGCGCGAAGACCGGATAGCCCTGGATCGGGCGCGGCATGTCGAGGATCGAATCGATGTGATAATAGGGCCCGCGATAATGGACCGGATGGACGGCGGCGGCGTTGAGATAGACGCCGCTTTCCTTGTCGGCGCTGTCGAAGGCATCATCCTCCCAGCTGTTCCACAAGGCCTTGGCGAGCTCGGTGAAGTCATGCGCGCGCGCATAGCGTTCGGCATGGGTCGCCGGCTGGTCGATCCCGAAGCTTTTCGCCGCGCCGTCGGCAAGCGAGGACACGATGTTCCAGCCGGTCCGGCCACCGCTGATATGGTCGAGCGAGGCGAAGCGCCGCGCGAGTGCATAGGGCTGCTCGAAATTGGTATTCACCGTCGCGACCAGCCCGATGTGACTGGTAATACTCGCGAGCGCCGCGATGGCCGTCAATGGTTCGAAGTCTAGGAAGGCGTGGCGCCGCTCGATCCTCCTCGTGCTGTCACCGCTCTGGCCGACGAAGTCGGCGAAGAAGGCCGCATCGAGCTTGCCGCGCTCGGCGGTGCGGACGAGGTCGGCCCAATAACGAAAATCGGGCTTTCCGGTGCTTGCGGTTCCGGGTTGGCGCCAGGCGCCGGGGTGATGGCCGTGCCGGGTAAGGAAGACGGCCAGCGCGAGTTGGCGTTTATTTTGGCTCATGAGAATCGCTCCGAACAAGGGGGATGGTCCGGCGCCCGCTCACTTTCAGAAGGGGCGGGGCGCCGGGACTTCATTCGGCTGCCTGCACGGCTTCTTCTGGCAGATGGATCGTGCCGTCGTCATCGACGCGGGCGTCGGGGGGGACAAGCTTGCCCATCTTCCACTGCTGCTCGAGCACGCCGGGACCGAAAGGCCGCGAGCCGCCGATCGCCGCGGCGAGTATCTGAAACTGCGCGCCTTCCTCGAGCAGCACGATCGTGTTGGCGAGATCACGAATGCCCTTCCAGCTCCAGATCGTCGCACCGCCATTGGCCTCGACGATACCGGGCACTTCGCGGTCCTGCTCGATCGCGTCGAGGATGAAGTCGGGCTCGCCCTGACGGCGGTTGATGTAAACGGGAAGCTTCGCGGTGAAGCGGAAGCGGCGGTTCGGCACATAGAGAAGGGGCAGTTCCTGATGCGCCTGCGAATAGGCGCCGAGGTGCGGCGTATGGATGTGGCTGATCGCCTTGAAGTCGGGATATTTCTTGAAGATCTTGAGATAACGGGCCTCGCCGCCGGTCGCCTCGCCCCACAGGCGGTTGCCCTCGAAATCGATGACGCTGACGCGCGGCTTGTCCGGATCGTCTTCCCACAGGCCGACATAGCTCAATGTCACGATCTTCTCTTCGCCGGGGACACGGACCGCGAAACCCAGCGTGCCGCTCGCCGAGACGGTGCGGCTCTCGCGCAGCAGGCGGAAGGCACGGCGCGCATCGTCGCTCGCCTGATTAATGAAGGCGATCGCCTCCGCGGACAGACCGTTTGTGTCAGACATGATTCAATTTCCTCCGGTTGAAAGGGTGGGACTGCGTTCGGCATTCAATTTGTAAGCCGCCTCCAGCGGTCGGCGATCGACCCAGTCCGCAAGCGCAAAATCGGCATCGAGGAAGCCGTGGGTGAACAGGAACCGCTTCTGTTGGCCGAGCAGGGCCAGCCGCTCGTTATCCAGCGTCGGATGGAGCCCCTCGTGAAGCCGCGCATAGGCCTGATCGACCGCCCCGGCGCTGCCTTCGGTCTCATCCTCCAATATGTCGCGCAGGCGATTGGGCTGCGCTGCGACCCAGTCCGCCGCGCGTAGCGTGACGGCAAGAAAGCGGACCAGGAGGTCGAAATGATCGTCGATCAGGCTCTGATGCACCGTGATCGGACGCGGCGTGCCGTTGTTCACGCGAAAGCGCGGATCGGGCAGCGCGTCGAGGTCGATCGCGACGACGAGCCCGGCCTCGCGCGCCTGATCGAGCGCGGCAGCGCCCTTGACATAGATGGCATCGACACGACCCTCGGTGAGCGCCTCGATCGGCCAAAGGCGGCCGACGCCGCTGCGGCGCCCTTTGCCGCGTGGGAGCAGGTCGCGGCCGGCGCCGCCGATATTACGAAGCCGATCGGGCGTCTCGACCAGGGTCACATCGTCGAGCGTCAGCCCGGCGGACGTGAGCACGCCCTTATACCCCGCGAGCGACATGCCGCGAGCGATGCTGGTGCCCCGCACATGGCTTGGAATGTCGTTCTGGCTCCAGCCCGGCAGCGCCAGGCGTTTGCCCTTGAGGTCGGCGGCGGACGCGATGCCCGACCCGGGCCGGGTAAGGATGAGCTGGCTTTCCTCGATCCAGGTGAGACCGACAAGCTTCGTCGGTTCGCCCTGCGCACGCGCTGCGATGGCGAGCATGTTACCGCCTTCGCGGATCAGCGTCGGCAGGCGGTGATCATAATGGTGGCGGCCAAACTCTGATCCCGATTCCTGCAACGTGCGGAGCGCAATCGCATCCGCCTCGAAGGCTTCGGTCAGCCACCCGAGCTTGTAGGCGATCCCGGTTGCGGTCGGGACCGGGCAGCGAGTGAACCAGATTTCTTGCGGAAGCGTAGCCGCAGTCTGGTTCGGGACTTGTTCGGGTTTCAACAGGGTCGACACGGATCGGCAGCTCCCGGCTCATTTCATGTCCGGTGATGAGCAAGAGCTATGCCAGTCGAGAATCTGGCTGAAATGCTGCGTTCCTGGTGAGACGCCCTTCCCCGCATTGCGGCATATTGAACAGCGGCGCTGTTGGATTTGCAGCCGCCGCTTGTCCGGCGTCAGATCATGCCGAGATTCTTGAGGTGCGTGCGCACGACGTTGCGCGTCACGCCCAGCGCTTCGGCGGTCTTGATCTGGTTCTGGTTGGATTGGCGAAATGCCTCGGTCACGGTGAAGGCGACCAGCCGGTCGAGCAGATTTGAGTGGTCGCTCTTGATGAGGCGCCGCACAAAGGGGCGCATCGCATCCTCGAGCGAGCCCGCGGCGCCTTGCTCAAGGTCGCTCTCGCCATCCTCGAGCCCGAGGTGTGCGGGCGAAATCCGGCCATCCTCGCAGACGAGCGTCCCGCGATGGATGGCATTTTCGAGTTCGCGAATATTGCCTGGCCAGTCGTGCTGAAACAGCGCCTCTTCGGCTGCGACGCTAAGCTCGAGACGACTGGCGCGCACGCGCGCGCCATAGACTTCGAGGAAGTGGCGCGCGAGCGGGAGGATGTCGGCGCGCCGTTCGCGCAGCGGCAGCAGCGAGATCGGGACGACCTGCAGCCGGTAGTAGAGATCCGACCGGAAGCGACCTTCCTTCACCGCCTGCTGAAGCTCGACATTGGTCGCGGCGATCACCCGCACATCCAGCGCTATCGGCTTGCGCGATCCGAGCCGGACCACTTCGCGCTCCTGCAGAACCCGCAGCAGCTTCACCTGCAAGGCGAGCGGCAAGTCGCCGAGTTCGTCGAGGAACAGGGTGCCGCCGTTGGCGGCCTCGAACCAGCCCGGACGCGCGACCGCGGCGCCGGTGAAGGCCCCCTTTTCATAGCCGAACAGCTCGCCCTCGATCATCGATTCGGAAAAGGCGCCGCAATTGACCGCGACAAACGGCGTGTCGGCGCGGCTGCTCAGACTATGAACGTAGCGGGCGACGAGTTCCTTGCCCGTCCCGGTCTCGCCCATGATGAGGACATGGGCATCGCTGGGCGCGACGCGCGCGATTAGCGGGAGCAAGGCACGCGAGCGCGGGTCGTTGAAAATGAGGGCGCGAGCGCGCGGGCCGACGGCGTGATGCGCATCGCAATCATAGGCAAGCAGCGGCGGGCCATCGCCCTTCGCTGCCGACATAAGCCCTACGTCCGCGGCGTGCGGAGCGCTTTGCGGTGAGGTGATTGTCATGCGCCCTCCGTTCCTCGCTCTCGAGGGCCTCCACCATAACAGCGAATTGCCAACTATTTTAGTAGAATTTAGATTCCTGCGGCTAGCTGAGCTTTCAGCGAGGTGATCAGAGCGACGGCAGCGCGGCAGCGCGCCGCTCGAGAACCGCTTCGAGCGGCGCAGCGCAGACCCAGTCGTCGATCGCGACGGGTGATTCGAGAAAGCCGTGCAGCCAGAGGAAATCGGCCTGGATCTTCAGCATCTGGATCCGCTCGTACGAGAGGTCGGGATGCAGCGAGCGATGGAAATTGTTCCGGTAGGCGGTTTCGACGCCATCGATACCCGCGAGCGTCTCGTTCGCGACGATCGCTTTCACTTCGGCCGGATTGTGCGCAGCCCAGTCGGCCGCGCGGAGGCTCTGCTCGAGGAAGCGTTCGACCAGATCGGGATGATGATCGATCATATGCTCGTGAACGACGATCGGGCGCGGCGTACCGTTGTTCACGCGCGCAAGGCGGCTCGGATAGGCATCGAGGTCGATCCCGATTTCCAGCCCCAGCCGGTGCGCGGCATCCGCCGCGGCAGCGCCTTTCACATAGACCGCATCGACGCGGCCCGCGGCGAGCCATTCGAGCCCGAGCCAGAGCCGGCGCATGCCCTCGGCGCTCGCCTGCTCGACAGGCGGCGCCGGGATTTCGACGAATTGGGCGTCGCCCAGGGTGAGGCCGCCGAGTGCGAGCGCACTCTTGATGCCATGAAGCGCCATGCCGCGCGCGATGCTCTCGCCGCGCGTGCGCGCGTAGCCGGGAAGCGCGAAGCGCAGCCCCTTGAGATCGGCGGGATCGAGAATAGCGGCATCGCGCCGCACCATGATCGCCTGACGTTCGTCGATCCAGGTGAGACCGATGACGCGGGTCGGGGCACCGAGCGCACGCGCCGCGAGCGCCTGGATGTTCCCACCCTCGCGAAACAGGTGACGGACCTGATTTTCGGGGTCGCTCTCGACCAGGTTCAGCCCCCGCTCCTGCACGCGCCCCACCGCGATGCCGTCGGGCGCGAAGGCATCCGCCATCCAGCCCTTGGCCCAGGCGATACTTGAGGCTGCCGGCACAGGGCAGCGCGTGACCCAGAGCTTGTCCAACCCGACCGGCGCGGCGCTCGAAGCCTTCCCTTTCGGCATCCAACCTCCCTATCGTCCTCAAATAGCTGCCGGGCGGCAGCAGCACCAGCCGAAACAGGCACATCTGCCCGGTTCCGCTATCCTTGGCCCGTTCTTCGCAAGGCCCGTGCCAGACAGCCGGCGCAAAGGCCGATCCACCCATTCCGGCCCTTTGCGTCCACTGCCGTCCTTCCGGCCGCTTCATTTCGCGCAATTCGCGCAAGCGAGGTGCGTCAAAATCACCACCCCGGACGCGCTCGGGCGGGGAACCCCACGCAAGCGCGCCGATCCGGCGGTTGGCACAGGCCATGCAAGATGGAGCGAGAGCTTTTCGAACCGGCCGGAACAGGGAGCCTTATTCAATGACGCACAGCAGCAGGTCAGCCATCTTCCGTTTCGCCAAGCAGTGGCGCGCCGCCGCGATCGCGCTACTTGCAGGCGCCGTGCTCGCAAGCTGCGGATCGGGCAAGAAGGACGGCGACAAGGTCACCACCGTGACGATCGCGTCGATCGCCTATCCCTATCAGGGCAAGCAAGTCTTCACGGGGCTCAACGGCGTGGTCGCCGATCAGGGCTGGCTCAAGGACCAGCTCGCTAAAAAGGGGATCGAGCTCGTCTTCACACCGGTTTCGACCGCCGTGGGCGCCCCGGTGATCAATGAGGGCTTTTCGGGCAAGCGCATCGATTTCGCCTCGTACGGCGACTTCCCCGCGGCGATCGCCGTCGCGGGCGGCGTCCCGCTCAAGATCGTCGCGCCGGTGGGTCAGGGCCAGGACGTTTATCTGGTCGTGCGCAAGGGGCTGGCGGCCAAGAGCCTCGCCGATCTCAAGGGCAAGAGGATCGCGCTCCATCGCGGCCGGCCGTGGGAGCTTCCCTTTTCGAAGCTCGTCGACAGCAAGGGACTGAAGCTCGAGGACTTCAAGATCGTCAACATCAATCCGGCCGCGACGCCCGCGGCGCTGGAATCGGGAAGCGTCGACGCCGCAGTCCTCCTGTCCGACGGACTGCTGGTCGAGCAGAAGGGCATCGCCCGCGTCCTCTGGTCGACGCGCGAGGCGCCCACCGACTGGAAGATGCGCGCTGAGCTCTTCGCCCGCAAGGATTTCGTCGACGCGAACCCCGAGCTCACCCAGCTTGTCGTCGAAGCCTATGTCCGCGCTGCGGCCTGGTCGTCGGACGACGCCAACAAGGCGGCGGTCATCCGCAATGCGGCGCGCGGCGCGCTGCCCGTCGAGATCGTCGAGAAGGATTATGCCAACTCGAACATTGTGTGGCGCGAGCGCTTCTCACCGCTCTACACCCCGGCGCTGCGCACCCATTATCATTCGGTCGCCGACTATGCCTTCGAGCGCGGATTGATCCGGAACAAGGTCGATGCCGACGCGCTGTTCGACGACCGGTTCGTCACCAAGGCGCTGACCGACCTCAAGCTTGAGGATTTCTGGGCCCGGCCCGCGAAGGACGCAGGCTGATGGCGAGCCGGGCCGCCAACACACTACCTCCGGCCAGGCCGTTTCGGGCTTTGCGCCTGGACCGCCTCCCGGTCGGGGCCCTCCTTGCGCCGCTTCTGCTGCTCACACTTTGGCAGCTTCTTTGCCTCACCGGCGTCTTCCCGCCGCAGGTTCTGGTCCCGCCCAGCGGCGTTGCAAGAACGCTCGAGGAGATGGCGCTGTCGGGCGAACTCCAGCGGCATCTCGGCGACAGCATGCGCCGCCTTCTTCTCGGCTTTGCGATCGGCGCCTTTGCAGGGATGGCCTTTGGCGCGACGATTGCTCTCTCGCGGCTCGCCGAAGCCGCGCTGTCGCCGCTCTTCCTGACGCTCTGGCAGGTCCCGGTTATCGCTTTCGTGCCTATAATGGTGATGTTCCTCGGGATCGACGAACCCTTCAAGCTCGCGGTGGTCGCGATCGCCGCCTTCTTTCCGATGGCGCTCGCGACCTTCGACGGTATTCGCGGCGTCCCCAAGAGCTGGTTCGACGTCGCCAAAGTCTATCGCCTCAGCCTGTTCCAGCTGATCCGCCGCATCCTTCTGCCGGCAACGGTGCCCGCAGTCCTGACGGGCCTTCGGGTGTCGCTCACGCGCGCCTGGGTGGTGCTGGTTGCGGCCGAGCTGCTCGCCGCCGACAGCGGCCTCGGCCAGATGATGGAGATGGGACGCCAGCTGTTCCAGATCGACGTCGTTCTCGCCGGGGTGATCGTCACCGGCCTCGTCGGCTTCCTCCTCGATCGCGGCGCGCGCTGGGTCGAAAGCCATGCGACGCGCTGGAGGGCCGCATGACCGGCTTGCTTTCCCGCTTTCCGGTTCGGGTCGCGATCGGCCTCGTCGCCCCCGCCCTTCTGATCGTCTGGTGGCAATGGCAGACGAGCGCTCATATCGTCACCTTCGCGCCGCCCGCGGCGGTGGGCACCGCGCTGCTTGAACTGATACGCAGCGGCGATCTGCTCCGCGACACGCTCGCGACGCTGAAGCGCGCCTTCACCGGGCTCGCGATCGGCGTGCCGCTCGGCATCGCTGTCGGTATCGCGATGGGCATCTGGAAGCCGATCGACCGGCTGGTCGGTCCATTTCTTCATGCGCTGCGGCAGGTTCCGATGATCGGCTGGCTGCCGCTGATGGGCCTGTGGTTCGGCATGGGCACGACCACCGAACTCGCCGTCGTCAGCATGTCCTCCTTCTTCCCCTCGATGCTGAACAGCCATGCCGGCGTCGCGCAGGTCGAGAAGCGTTATATCGAGGTCGGGGGCATCTTCCGCTTCTCGGTCGCGCAGCGCATTCGCTACATCCTGCTCCCCGGCGCAATGCCGCTCGTGCTCACCGGCATCACGCAGGCGCTTGCCTTCGCCTGGATCGCGACGATTGGCACCGAGCTGCTCACCGGCGCAAATGCCGGCCTAGGCGTCGCGATGCAGCTCGCACAGGTCCAGCAGCGGCTCGACGTCATGCTCGTCATCATCGGCGTCACTGCCGCGCTCGGCTTCACCATCAACCAGCTGTTCCGCCAGCTCCGCCAGTCGCTCTTGCGCTGGCAACCTTCGGTCTGAAGATCAGGAGACATGTCTTGAGTGCCCACTCCCATGCCCGCGAAGACAAGCCCCCCGCACCGGTGCAGCGCGGCGCTCTCAGCGTCCGCGACCTCGACAAGAGTTTCCAGATCGGCGGCCGGCCGCACAAGGTGCTCGACGATATCAACCTCGACGTCCGTCCGGGGGAGTTCGTCAGCATCGTCGGCGCGTCGGGCTGCGGCAAGTCGACGCTACTAAGGCTGATCGTCGGCCTCGACACCGACTATAGCGGCGAGCTTCGCCTCGACGGCGAGCGGATCGCGACGACCAGCCTCGGTCGCGGCATCATCTTCCAGGATCACCGGCTGTTCCCGTGGATGACGCTCGAGCAGAATGTCGAACTCGCTCTGCTCAACACCGACACGCCGAAGGACCGGCGCGCCAAGATCGTCGCCGACCATATTGCACTGGTCAATCTCACCGGGTTCGAGAAAGCCTATCCGCACCAGCTTTCGGGCGGCATGGCGCAGCGCGCGGCGATCGCGCGCGCGCTCGTCACCGAACCGCGCCTCCTGTTGCTCGACGAGCCGCTCGGAGCACTCGACGCGCTGACGCGCGTCCATGTCCAGAACGAGCTCCAGCGCATCTGGATGACGCAGCGCTCGACGATGGTCATGGTGACACACGACGTCGAGGAAGCGCTGTATCTCGGCGACCGGGTGATCGTGATGTCGCCCAACCCGGGGCGCATTCGCCGCATCGTCGATGTCGACCTGCCGCATCCGCGCGACCGGCGTTCCCCGCTTCTTCACCGCCTGAAGGACGAGATCCTCGCCGAACTTACCTCGGGTGCCGACGCGGATGCCGCCGCCGACAATCTCGTTCACCTGCCAAGCCGGGAGCCCCGCTGATGAGCCGCATTTCCGATCACCCCGTCGACGCCCTGTTCACCAACCGCTGGTCGCCGCGCAGCTTCACCGGCGAGCCGGTGCCCGATGCGGTGCTGCAAAGCGCGTTCGAGGCGGCGCGCTGGGCGCCTTCGGCCTCCAACGCCCAGCCCTGGCGCTTCCTCGTTGCCCGGCCCGGCGACACAGTGTGGGAAGGCTATATCGAGCTGCTGGCCCCGAAGAACCGGCTTTGGGCATCGCGCGCCTCGGCGCTGATCCTCATTCTCTCGGCGTTGAAGCTTGAGCGCGGCGGCGCCGTCGTCGACAACAGCTCGCACAGCTTCGATGCCGGCGCGGCGTGGACGAACTTCGCGCACCAGGCCCTGCTGCTCGGCTGGCACACGCACGGCATCGGCGGGTTCGATCGCGTCGCCGCGCGCACGCGCCTCGGCATCCCTTATGATTATGAGATCGAGGCCTTTGTCGCACTCGGGCGTAAAGGCGAGCTCGCCGACCTCGATCCGCAATTCCACGCCGCCGAAGTCCCCAACGGCCGCCGTCCGCTCAGCGAGACGGTCTTTGCCGGATCGCTCGGAACCCCCGCCTTCGCGCAAGAAAGGAATGCCGCATGACGCTCGCCATTCACTGGCGGCTCGACCCCGCCGCCGACCGCCAGCGCTCCGAGCCCAGTCTCCAGTCGCCCCTGCCGGACTTCATCCGCGACCGCCGCGCGGCAAACCAGAACCGCTTCGACTATTATCTCCAGGTTGCCGAGGCCGCAGCCCAGACCGCCTTCGATGGGCTCTATATCCGGCACCGTATCCAGTCGGACGAGAGCCGGATCATTGCCGCGGTCGTCGCGCGTGCGGTGCCGCGCCTGCAGATCATCCCCGAGTTCCCGGCCTCCGTTGGCTCGGCGGTTTATGCCGCGAAGCAGGCGGCGACCTTCCAGCGCGGAACGCAGGGCCGCCTCGGCTGGGCGATCGCCCCGGACGCCGATCACCTCGGCCGCGAGCGCGAGAGCGACCCGCTCGGCGACGAGGAACTGAACGAGCGGCTCGACGAATTCCTCACCGTCGCACGCGGCGTACACGACCAGCGGCCGTTCAGCTTCAAGGGCCAATATTACGAGGTTCAGAACGGCGGCTTCGAAGCCCCGCTGACACGCTTCGCCTTTCCGCGCGTCTATCTGCAGGGCGAGGACGATGATGCGCTGGCGCTCTCGGCGCGCCATGCTGACGTGCATATCTTCCGTGCCGCGACTGCCGCCGAGCTTGCGGACAGCGTCGCGCGGCTGGACGTACTCGCCGCAGGCGAAGGGCGCCGCGTTGCTGCGGGGCTGATCCAGCCGCTTCTGGCGCGCAGCGACGCCGCACAGGCCGCGGAAGATGCATCGGGACGGACGCTGTCCCCCGGGGCGCTCGTGGGAAGCTACGACCAGGTGGCAGAGCAGCTCGCACACTTTGCCGATGCGGGAATAACCGAGCTGGTCCTAAGCGCCGCGCCCGACCTCGAGGAAGCTTATCGCACCGGACAGGAAGTGTTGCCGCGCCTCCGTGCGCTCACGGCGCGCGGCCGCAAGGCAGCGTAGGAGGACAGGATATGACGATCGACTTCTATTGGCGCCTGCCGACGCACGGCTGCCACAACAGCATCCAGACGAGCGGCTACGAACGCGGCGACTGGTCGCCGCTCGCCCCCGGCAACATCGCCCCGGGATTGGGCGCCAGCGGCGAGGCAGACGGCTTTGCCTATATCGACCATCTTGCCGAGATTGCGAAAGCGGCGGAGGCGGTTGGCTTTCAGGGCGGTCTCATCCCATCCTTTCCGAATACCGATGACCCATGGGTCATTTCACCGCTGCTGGCGCGCGAGACGAAGAGCTTTCGCTTCATGATCGCCTTTCAGCCTGGCTTCGGCAATCCGGTGCACACCGCGCGCGCAGCGGCGAGCCTCCAGCGCGCGACT
The DNA here is from genome assembly GCF_059415685.1 of Sphingopyxis sp. GW821-FHT10B01. NCBI lineage: Bacteria > Pseudomonadati > Pseudomonadota > Alphaproteobacteria > Sphingomonadales > Sphingopyxidaceae > Sphingopyxis > Sphingopyxis sp. GW821-FHT10B01. The sequence goes on from NZ_JBWKNS010000003.1 coordinate 631,912, forward strand.
GGCGGGCGGCTGCTCTTCAACATCATCACCGGCGGCGGCGGCCCCGCGCAGCTCTGGTGGGGCGACAGCTTTGCCCATGACGATCGCTATGGCCGCACGAGCGAGTTCCTCGATATCTTCCGCGGAATCTGGGAATCGTCCGACTTCTCCTATGACGGCCGCTTCTATCAGCTGAAGAATGGCGGTCTCCCGGCGATCCTTCGACGGGAAGAATTCCCCGAGATCTGGTTCTCGGGATCGTCCGACGCGGCGCTCCAGACCGCTTCGCGACACGCCGATTATTATCTGTCCTGGCTCGAACCCTTCGACCAGCTCGGCGACAAGTTCGCGCGCGTGAAGGAGCGTACCGCGGCACTCGGCGGCGAACAGAAATGCGCGGTCCGCGTCGACCTTGTCGCGCGCGCGACCGAGGAAGAAGCCTGGCGCGACATCCGCGCGGGGTTCGAGAATGTCAGCGAAGAGACGCGCCGACGCTGGCGCGGGCAAGCCACCGATTCGATCGGCGCGGCGCGGCAGGCGGCGCTGCGCCCGAGCGACGCACGCCATTATGAGGATCTGATCGTCGCGCCCAATCTGTGGGGCGGCTTCAACTTGCTGCGCGGCGGGCCGGCGCTCGGCATCGTCGGCAGCTACGAGCAATGCGCGGCGCAGCTCGACGAGCTGATCGCGCGCGGCGCGGACGCCTTCATCCTCGCCGGCACGCCGCATCTCGAAGAAGCCTACCGCGTCGGCGAAGAGGTGCTGCCGCTCCTCGGCCGACAGGCCGCGGCACTCCTGCAAGCGGCAGAATAACCGGACGACAGCCACGAAAAGGGGCGCCGGGAGAAATCCCGGCGCCCCTTTCTTGCGCGCATCCCGTTCCCGTCAGAAGCGGAAGACGACCGCGGCCCCTGCGGTCAGCGGATCCGCCCAAGCCACCGTATCGCCCGTCACCCCGAGCGCGGCATTGGCCGCCGGCAGCGCGTGGTTCAGATAGCGCACGTCGAAGAGATTGTTGATGAAGCCAGTGACGCTCACATTCTCGTCCTTCGTCGTGTAAGTGACCCGAAGATTGGTGATCGTGTAGGGCTTCTGCGTCAGATAATAGCGGTTTACCGGGTCCTGCGGCGTCACATAGTAGAATTGGCGAGACTGGTACCGCGCATCGGCCGCCAGCTCGAGCTTGCCGATATTGCCGAGCGCGAAGCTGTAGGAACCTCCGAAATTATAAGTCACTTTCGGCGCGCGCACAAAGCGTGCACCCGCAAGGTTGGCGCCGCCGTTCTGAACCTGAAACCGCGTATATTCGGTGTCGAGCAGACCGAGCGCCGCGTTGAAATTCAGGCCTTCCACCGGCTCGAGCGTCAGCTCGAACTCCGCGCCGTCGACCTTGGCCTTTTCGGCATTCTGCAGATAGGACACCGTCGCCCCGCCGACCGCACCGGGGTTTGGCCCGACGACATTCACCTGCACATCGTCATAATCATAATGGAAGGCGGTGGCGTTGAAGCCGACGCGGCCGTCGAACCAGCTCGACTTGTACCCGATCTCATATGCGTCGAGCTTCTCGGGCCGGACATCGGTCAGTGCGATCGCAAGTGTGGCCGCCGTATTGAAGCCGCCCGATTTCACGCCATGCGAGAATTTCGCATAGAGAAGATGATCGCGCGCGATCTTCCACGACGGCGTGATGTCATAGGTGAAGGCGTCCCATGTCTCCTTCAGCGAGTTGCTGAAGGTGCCGGGACCGCCATAGGTGCCCGTGTAGTTGTTCCACCATTGCGTGAGATTGCTCCAGGACGCCCCGGCCGCATTGGGCGAGGCACGGCGCACGAAATCGACTTCCTTGGTTTCCCGGCTCCAGCGGCCGCCGAGCGTCAGCTTGAGACTGTCGGTGAAGGCGAAGCTCGTGCTGCCGAACACCGCGCCGCTTTCGGCCTTGTGATTGTATGCCGTATCGCTGAAGGCCGCGGGGGCCGTGCCCGGCAGCGATGGCACCGAGCCCTGCGGCAGGGTCGCCGAGAAGGCGTTCGAATTGATGTCTTCGTTTAAATAGAAAAGCCCGACGATCCATGTAAACCGGTCGTCCTGCGGCGATGCCAGCCGCAGTTCCTGGCTCCACTGGCGAGAGCGCGCCTCGGTGTAGCCGCGCGAGATTTCGAGCGGCGTGTAATCGCTCTCGCCTGCCCCGCGCGTCTTGTATCGCTCATAGCCGGTGATCGAGGTCAGAGTGACACCGCCGAAATCCCAGTCGAGATGCAGCGATCCGCCAAGCTGGCTCGAGCGGCCATATTCGGGCGCGTTGGCGCTGATGTCGTTTATGCGCGTCGAAGGCGCATAGCCGCCCCGCACGACACCGCTCGGCACATAGCTTGCGGTGGTCCAATAGCTGCCGTCGGTGTCGTAATCGCGGTAATGGACGCTGAACAGCGCCTCGAAATTGTCGGTCGGCGCCGCGAGAAGCTGCCCGCGAACGACGACATCCTTCACAGCATTGGACTTCTCGCCCGTGAAGCGATTGTCGAACCGGCCGCCGCGATCGTCGAAACGGGCCGAGACACGCGCGGCCAGCCGATCCTCGACGAGTGCCGTGCCGACACCCGCCTCGAGGATCTTGTTGTCGTAGGTGCCATATTCGAGCTTAACATAATTATCGTCGTCTCCCGTCAGAGACGGGCGCTTCGAGATGACATTGATCGCACCGCCGGTCGTGTTCTTGCCCCATAACGTTCCCTGTGGACCGCGCAGCACTTCGACGCGCTCGATATCGAAGAGCGGCAGGCCGGTCGCACTTGCGTTGCTGATATAGACATCGTCGAGGTAAAAGCCGACCGGGTTGGCAAGATCGAGTTGCTGCTGCCCTGCCCCCACGCCGCGGATCCACCAGCGCGGACGCCCGTGCTGCTGCGTCCCCGCCGATGCGTTGGGAACAAGGTTCAGCACTTCATTGGCCGACCGGCCGAGCCCTCCGACCGTGAACTTCTCCGCTCCGATCGCAGTGACCGCAACAGGCACATCCTGGAGCCGCTCTTCGCGGCGCTGCGCGGTAACGACGATCACCGAGCCGGAATCGCCCGCATCGGCCGAAGCGGCATCGCCCGCCGCCTCAGCCTCTTCATTTGCATGCGCCGCGCCTGCTTGCCCTGCCGCCAAAAGGGCAGCGAGGCTGCAACCGAGGAGGCGCCGCGATTTGGACGCAAATGATTTCCTGGACACTGAGATTACCCCTTATCGTTGAAACGACCCGCATTTCGCGGAGCAGACAGGGGCGGAAACGCAAAGGGCGTGCCAGTCTTTTAAATAGATGATATAAAACGATAATATACGGACACCGGGATCGAGGGTGAACGAAACTGCACATCACGCAATGTCCTTGCTGCTGTATCCTCAACAGCGAGCGCACGCATTTTTCTCATGACGCGAGGCGGATGCGCAAGGGCAGTCGGACGGCTTCCAGCACCGAAATCTCAAAAATCGTACGTCGGCGAGCTACTCGGGCACAACGTCGGCTCGGGACCGATAGTCGTCGGGTAGATCCGGTGACCGGTCCCGAAAGCGGCCATCGAAATCAGAGATGCAGCTTCGGCAATATCTCTATGCGGCCTCGGTTCTCCACAATCACCTCGCCGTCCCGGAGCGCCACATACTCGACACCATGGTCTCTCGCCCAGTCAACAGCCTTGCTTGCGGCGGGCGCTTCCGGATGATCGGATTCATGGTGCGGGATAATCGTGTAGGGAAGAAGGCCCAGCCCTGTCTTCAACGGATCATTGGTGACATAGCCGGGCGCCGTTGCATCCGGCTCATCCATGACCGCCACCGCTTCCATTCGGTCACCCGCCACGCAAGCGCCAGCGCTCCAGCCTGCATAAACAACGTCGCTTTCGAGCAAATCTTCGAGAATGATGTCGAAACCGCTGTCGCGCATTGCCCGCCTCAGAAGAAAGCTGTTCCCACCCAGAGCCCAGACTACCTTATATTGTTTCAGGATGTCCGCGAGGTCCTGTCGGCGACCGAAATATCGCCTCAAGTCTAGCGACGACGGGTCAAAACCGTTGTGCAAAAAATAGGTCAAGGGATCGAATTTCGTTCTCGCGTGATTGAGCTGCGCATCCAACGGAATGGCATCAAGGGCATTTGTTATGACTGCCATTCTTGCACCCTGTCCTCCTGCCATGCTCAAAAGGCGCTCGCCGTGGTCGCCAAGCATGTAGGAGGAGAGATAAAGCATGTTCGGGTGGCTCCGTTTCACCGCGGCCTTAACATGCGCGAGAGCGTCCACCTTCAAAACATTTCTTTCGTTAGCGAACCGTCCTCCAACCACCTCATTTCTGCTATCCGCGCCGATCCGACCGCGTTGACTAAGGTTGGCCGAAAGCAGAAGTTCACTGTCATGAATAGTTCCCCCAAGGATACACGTTGAAGGCCCAACGTAGCGGTCGTCGCCATGTGTAAGCTCGACAAGAGCGGCGACGCCTGCATTGGCAGACGACTTGGGGCGAATCTCGCCCTCAGCGAAGCGGTGGGCCGAGCGCCCAAGCGACCACCGAGCCACGCGTGCCCGACTCAATTGGTGTCACGCGGTGTAGAAGCCCCGAGGGAAATACGATTGCGGCGCCGAGATCGCGAAAGCCCGGATCACGCCAAACATAGCCGTATTCGTCCTTGATCTCTAAATTGCCGCCTTCGTAAGCGCTTCCGGGCGTCAACGGCACAATGATGCTCAGCTTGCGCACAAGGCCTCGCCATTCGGCGCGCTCATCTTCATCGTAGATGCCGTCCTCGCTGTCTTTGTGCCAGTCAAAAAAGCCGCCGCGCTCGTAGCGGGTGAGCTGGGCGACTTGGATGCTACTGATGTCGTAGCGCCATATCTCGTGGTTCGCGATGTCGCATAGATACTGCATCAGCCCTAAGATCCAGTGCGGATGCTCGATGATCTGGACCGAGGATTGCCGCACGCTCGCGTCCACGCGTGATCCCTTGAGCGGCGAGTGAACCGTCGCCTGTCCGGGCGCGTCGAACTCGTCGAGCATCGCGGTGCAGACAGGTAGCGGCAACGCGCTGGGAAGTAGCCGGAAAATCTGGTTTCTTTGCAGCTTCACCGCTCGGCAATCGCGGAGTACTTTAGCGTTAATTCGTGGATGCGCGCGACATCTCGGTCTATCTCTGCTGCCGCTTCGAAGCGCGCATCGCGCTCATACAAGATGGCGGCCGGGAAGTGCCCGACCAGCGCTTCGAGGGCTTCCATCATCTCGTCGTCGATGCCATTAGCATGGGTATCAAAATAGACCCCGTCGTGATGCATGCCGCCCGAGACATGATAATATGCGGGTGCCGCTCCTAGCGCTGCCGGTTCGGTGCCGGCCGAACGATGGTTTCTGTGATTGGCGACAAAATTGGACAGATCAAACACGACGCTCGTGGGTTCAGACTCGATCAGCGTGCGCAGAAACGCAATCTCGTCGATCTCGTCTTGCGGATAATCGCCATACAAGGCGACATTCTCAACCGCGACCGAAAGCTGTAGTGCGTCGCAGAGCTTGGCCAGCCGGTCGCGCACGCCCGCGAGTAACGTGCGCGTATATGCGGGGCGAACAAACGCTTCGCCATGTGGCCCGGCAGCGAAGCCCGACGCCAGATGTCCGGAGAGCATGGTCGGCACAATGTCGAGCGATGCGATTCCCTCGCGCAGGGATGCGACGCAAGGTTCCTCTGCAGACAGTAGATTTAGCTCGGTACTGTGCAACACGATGGGCATGCCGCACGAAGCGAGTGTCTCTAGCAAATCGGCGGTCGCGGCATGCTTCATTGCAGCGAGCAGGTGCACTTCACAAAACCGGAGCCGGCCGGCGTCTGCCTCGGCAATGATCAGAGGCTTGAGCGGTGTCCGGCAGCCAAGTCCAATCCCCTCTAGGCCGGGTTTACGCATCGACCAGCACTTCGCCATCCTCGAGGAACCGGCCCATCTCCTCGATCGCGCCGATCGCCTGCCAGGGGATGAAGCACGCATCACGCATCGCCACACACAAGTATTCGTCATCCTCGCGCACGACGAACAGATGATGCTCTAGACGCGACAGTGCTTCATCGACGACTTCGCCGGACGCATCGAGCTCTGTAGCGCAGTGCGCATGCAGCGCTGCCCGGCGCTGCGGGCAATCACTCAACCGCAGCAGCGCGTCCTCAAGCTCGGACAGGCCGTAGCTATCGACGAGCCGGGTGAAGCGGCTATCGATCAGGCGCGGGCCAAGGCCACCGTGCGGGTCATAGACGAGATGTCCCGATTGCCGCTGCTCGCTCCAACACGCGGCGAAATGCTCAATCTCAGCGACATAGCTGCTTCTATCGAATGCGTCGGCGAAATCATATTCGAATGAGTTGACCAAGTCACATAGATCCGCGTCAACGAATGGGAACACGTATCGGAAGAAACGTGCCGGGCGCTTGCGATGGAAGCCAAGCGCTTCCGAGTTGTCGAACGACGGGCTGAATCGAGTTAAGCGCATCGCGGTCACCGTCTCGGGCGGGTTCAGGTGAACGAGCGCAGGCAGAAGGCGCAGCGTTTGCTCATAGTCTGCGGGCGTCTCGCCGGGAAATGCGTGAAGCAGGTTCCAGAAGGCCGTGATCCCGGCCTCGCGGCAAAATTTGAGACAGGCAATGTTGTTGAGCGCCGATATTCCCTTGTTCATGATGCCAAGCACGCGTGAGCTCAGGCTCTCGATGCCGGGCTGGAGGTAGATGAAGCCAGCCGCGCGATATTCTTGGACTTGGTGCCGGCTGAGGTTGGCCTTGATTTCGGCGTGAAAGGTCACTGGCAGCGGTTCGCGCGCGAGGCGCTCAAACAGGGGGCGCATTATCTTGGGGCTGACAATATTGTCGGTAAACGCGAAATGGCTGATACCGAAACGCTTGACCAACTCGCTCAACTCGCGGTGAATGCGATCGGGGCTCTTGGTACGATAGCTCATGTCTGCGCCGTTCAGGCCGCAGAAAACGCAATGGTGTCGCTCGCCCCACCAGCAGCCACGCGATCCCTCGATTGGGAAGGCGAGTTCCTTGCGCGGCAGTGGCTCGAAGCGATCGATCTCGTCGAAAAAGTCGGAATAATCTGGCTCGGGAAGCGAATCGAGCGTGCGCACCGGTTCATGCTGTACTTGGGCAATATCGCCGGCGCCGAACCGTGTCCAAACGCCAGCTATCGGCACGTCCGCACCGTTGACTCGCGCCTCGACATAGCGCGCGAACGCGACATCCGCCTCGCCGTCGAAGACGAGGTCGATGATCGGGAACAACTCAAGGAGCTTGCGCCCGACCTGGCCTTCGCACAGCGGTCCGCCGAATAGGATTTCGCCCTGGTAGCCGTTGCGGCGCAAGCGATGCGCGAGCGCCAGACTTGGGCCAAGCTGGTAGAAGACCGCGCTGAAACCGACCGCGTCGTACAGCGACCAGTCGACTGCCAATTCGCATTCGTCGAGGAAGTCGGGCGCAACCTCTGCGACGCGCAGGAAGTCGGGGATGTGCTCGCGGAACGGGTTCGAGTCGGCCGCCTGCCGGAACAACTCGCCGAAGGCCTCAACCGAGGGCAGCGCTTCAGGAAAGATATCGCGGTTAAACATCCACTCGCCTGAATGCATGACACCGGCGAGTTCCGAGATCACCCGCGCCATCTCGTTGTAGCTGCACCCCACGAGCGGCGACTCTACGGGTAGCCGGGCTCTTAGGAATCGGAACCACCAGTCGTTGGCATAAATGACGTCGCAGCGCTCCACGCCGCTCGCGAGCGCCTGCGCCTTAAGCAAGGCCAAGCCAATTGCCGCATTGTTAGGACGCCTCCATGGCATGGAGACGAGCGCGATCCGCATTCCGTCAGGCTACTCTCGTGCTTGGCGGATCGTGGATGATCATGCCGCAGGAGATGAAGTCGACGATCGCGCTTAGATCCTTCGGAACCCGACCCACGTAGTCCTGCTTCGCGGCGTCGAGATCCTTGACCGAGAAATCGAAGCCCTTCTCAGCGATGAACTTTGACCTGCCAACATGGCCGTAATCTCGGGTCGCGTTGAGCAGCTCGAAGCGGAAGTCCGCGTCGCTTTGCAACAGCTTGATGAACTCCCGGGCGCTATCTACACTCATACAGCCTCCTTGAGACGGCGTATTCCAGCAAATAGTGGCATGAACAATCACGCGTTCTGAATGATTGCACGGACCACATGCTATGTCCAGTTCCCGCGAGACAATGGCCGAAGAATTAGACCAAGCCGCGCTTCATCGGTTGCTCAAGTACTTGCTAGAGCTTCAGGTTGCTGTGGAGAGGGACGTCGACAGCGTCGCGGACATTAGATCGGAGCTTCTTTGTCGCGATTATGTGATGCGGAACGGGCCAGTGATGCTCCTCGGCCTTGTCGGCGGCCAGCCGGCCATTGCCCGCTGGACTTTCGATATGCTGGCAAATCGGCTGGGTGGCATGACGATCGAGGTTTCGGCCGCGCGCGAGGGACAGCCCGATTACGAGTGGTGCTACGCCCGCCACCGCTACCAATTGTAGGCGCTCTGCGATACCGAAACCGAGACCAACGATGTGTATTACCCGTCGAGATCGGCGGCAAGCGGCATGACCGCGCCGGGATGCTCACGCGGGGTATGCGGACGCTTGTTCACAGTCCAGGGACATAGTCCAACACAGCGAATAAGCAGCTTGAATGTCCGATCATCGAAATGACGTTGCGAGTGTCATCCAATGTCCGCTTCCAGGCAAGCACCGGCGTAGCTTCGACGACCGAGATCGGGCGCAAAGCTGACTTATGGTGGTTGCTTAATAAACTGCAGCAGGATCCGACGCGAGCAGCCGAGAGGCGATCCCCACGTCGCCCTCAAATGACGCTAGCTCCGGCGCTGTCCAAACAGCGGCTTCAGAACTTTTGCGTTACCTTCGCGCAAGACATCCAATTGATCTGACCAGTGCTGCATCATGCGAATGCGCTCATCCCAATATTGCCCGCGCGTATAAGCACGGCGCACGCCGTTCGTATCCATGTGTGCCAGCTGGCGCTCGATCGCGTCTGGATTGAACTGCCCGGATTCGTTGAGGAGCGTCGCCGCCATCGCGCGAAAGCCATGCGCGGTCATCTCTTCCTTCCCGAAACCCAGCGCCCGGAGCGCAGCGTTAACGGTGTTCTCGGACATGGGTCGCTGCGGCGTCCGAAAGGACGGGAAGCAATATCTGCCCGTACCGGTCAGGTCGTATAATTCTTCGAACAAGGCAACGGCCTGGCTCGAAAGCGGAACATGGTGCGGGCGCCGCATCTTCATCTTGTGATCGGGAATATTCCAGACCGGCCGCTCGAAATCGAACTCCGTCCACTCGGCCTGGCGTAATTCACCGGGCCGGACGAAGAGATGAGCTGAAAGGCGGAGGGCGAACAACGTGATCGCATGACCCGTATAGCCTTCGATCGCGCGCATGAGCTCGCCAGCCCCCTTCTCGGTGGTGATCGCGGCGAGATGCTTGGCCTTCGTAACCGTTAGCGCCCCCCGAAGGTCGCCTGCCGGATCGCGCTCGGCGCGCGCAGTTGCGATGGCATAGCGAAAGACCCGACTCAGGACGCTGCGCATTCGGCGCGCGCTTTCGTAGCGGCCGGTCGCTTCGACCGCGCGCAGCACGACCAGCACTTCCTGCGCGGTAATCTTGGAGACCGCGCGATTGCCGATCTTGGGGTAGGCTTTGGCGAGCAACCAGCGGATCTTACTCAGCGTGATCTCCGCCATGCCTTCGCGCTCGTTCTTCGCGATCCATTCGTCCGCGACCAGCTTGAAGCTATTATCCTCGGAAACGGCCGCCCGCGCCTGTTCGAGCTTTCGCTCGTGCGAAGGATCGAGGCCGGCGGCGACCTGGCGCCGCGCCTCCTCACGCTTCACCCGCGCGTCTGCCAGGCTGACCTCGGGCCAGGCACCGAACGCCAGCGTCCGGTAGCGGCCGAGATACTTGTAGTTCATCCGCAGAAGAGGACTCGAAACGCCCTTTTTTCGCTCATAAAACTGCCGTTTTTGAGCAGCACTACAATGCGATACCCCCATCGATACCCCACAACTTTTTTGCTGTAGAGGTTCGAGTCCCAAAAGCGCCATGCCACCTCTTTTCGCGCAGCCGATTCGCGACCTCTACAATCAAGCAAAGTGCCGCGGACGCATATGATGCAGACAGCGTCCGCCGACTATCGCCACGCTTTCCGCGATACTGCCAGTTGATTTGCCTGGGCCGAGATCGCGGCACGAGTTCAAGCGAAGGTCGACCTTCGGCATTTCGAGCTCATGTGGATGGTTAGGACAGTCTTGGCCGGTTGCGGTCAGGTAGCTTTTGGGACCCAGCAAGGCAGAAGCAGCCTAACTGACCGCTCAATGCTTCTTCGCGACCGACAAAGGAAAGCCTGCCAAATTCTGGCCGACAACCCACGCTGCAATGTCGGCCGCCGCCCGATGGTTGACAGGCTCTCCCAAGATTAGAATGCGGTAGAACAATGGAGCCGCTCCAAGCTCCAAAACTGCGCGCGCCGAGACCCCTTCCCCGACTTCGCCTCTCGCGATCGCACGCGTCACGATCTGTCCGCTTGCTGCAAATCGCTCGCTCCAGAATTCCTCCCGCGCTTTCGCGGTTTGATCATCGCTATCCACGCGCACGCTCATGATATGGAAGAGGTTCCGCATAATGGGATCGGCGAGTACCCGTGCAATGCTCGCCAATAGCTCCGCAAGATCTCCCTCGAATGACCCCGTATCGGGTGTCGGCACCTTCGCCTGCATCTCTCCCAGCATGATATCGAGTAGGAGCTCGGACTTCGTGGGCCATCGACGATAAATGGTTGTCCGGTTCACTCCGGCGCGCACCGCGATATCGGGTATCTCGACGCCTTCGTATCCTCGTTCGACCAGCAACTCGAATGCGGCTTTCCTGACCGCGGCAACAACCGCGGCGGCACGCCCGCCCGGCCTTGCGCGGGTCAACTGCTCGCATTCGGACACCAATTCCTTCGGCTTCTTGCCCGTTCCCGTCATACCTCTTGCCCATTCACACTAATGCAACTATGGTTGCTTTTATAACATAGACGCCGAAGGGGCTACAGGCAAATGACGATCGACCCAGAAATCTTCATCGAAGGCGAACGGATTGCCCCCGACCGCGTCGCGGACTGGGAACGGCGTAGCGCGGCCAAAGCGCTCCGACGACTGGGCGCTCCGTCAGATAGCCAAGACCTTGAGCGGCTCAGGCAGCAGTTGCTTGAGCGCAAACACGCGCTCGGCCACGGCGGCATCCGCGCGCTCCTACGGCGAGAGCTTGCGCTGTCCGATATGGTAGCGCGTCTCGTCGCGTGGGCGTCTCGCGGTCGTCGCGCCTACAGCGTGATCGAAATCGTCTCGCCGGTCGGAACTGCGAAGGCGTTCGCAAACTGGTTCGAGGAGGTCGCGCGGCTGAACCGCGAAGATGTGATGATCGCGGCCCTGCCCGAGCACTATCTGATCGCGACCGACGCCGCGGACCGCCAAGAGGTGATCGAGACGAATGGCGGCGCGCCGATGGCGGCACGTTTCTTTGTAGATTATGCAGACCTGTCGAGCCTGAGGTCAGAGCCCGATCCCGACTACCCGGTGCAGGTGGCGGGCGTGGCTCGGGCACCGAACGGCGCCGCAATCGGCGGGGTCCGCCATCAGTTTCGAAATGAAGGCACGGGCTTCCGCGCAAAGCTGACGGTCGAACTCCCGTCGCTTATCATGCCGTCGGTCGTGACCGGCCACCGCTGGCACCTCGCATGCGAGTTTTCGAACTGGATTCGTGCGGCGATTGCGGAACTTCATCCGAAATAGACTGGTAGCTTCTGGCCGCTTACGGACCGTCCGGTTTTGCCTTTGATTCCAAGATAGCCGACATTCGCCAAGGCCCCGCGGGGACAACGAAGGACAACCAGTTCTTTCCCTTGTCGCCGTAAGTTCAGATCCTTAGGAACTGAAATGCAAACCGCTCAAAATTAGAGATAATCGATGGCGATATCGCTCTACGACCTAAGTGTGCCCACCTTCCTGCAGACCGTGCGGGCTGTAGGAATATTCCTTGATCGCGCGGTCATGCATTGCGCCGAGGAGGGCACTGATCCCAACGAGTTCGTGAACGCGCGCCTCTATTATGATATGGCGCCCTTCCATTTTCAGGTCGAAGCAGCATGCCATCACAGCGTTTGGGGAGTGGAGGCTCTGAGGACCGGCGCCTTCAATCCTCCCGCCTTGGTAGGGCCTGTTCCCTTCACTGACCTACAGGCGATGATCAGCAATGCACAAGGGGCGTTGGAGGCGTTCACCCCCGACGAGGTCAACGGTTGGTCCGGGAAGGAACTGAACATCGAGCTTCATAGACCGCTCAACGAAAATGATACCTGGACGCCGTGGGATCCGCGGACCTTGGCTTTCACAGCCGAGACCTTTCTCTTGTCTTTCTCAATGCCGAATTTCCACTTCCACGCGGTGACCGCCTACGACATCCTGCGTTCGCGGGGCGTCCAGATTGGCAAGCGTGATTATGAAGGTCGGCTGCGCAACAGGTCACCCTAAACCAAACGCTCACTTCCTTGTGCAAAACGCTTGATAAACAGCCGCTTCACCCTTTTAAGCTCTTCGAATGGTTTAGACGCCGTGCCTCTCTCCGCCCTGGGGAAAGGCCAGCAGAGCCCGCCATCAAGCCAGAGCTGGTCGGGGACAGGCTGCTGGGCGCTTGACGCCTATCGATATCGCGGCGATTGGCCCGTAGCGGCCGATTGCGGTCGAAGCCGGAGTGACGCGTGATCGACCTCTCAACCCTTTTGCTCGCCGCCGGAGCGGGCGTGCTGGGCGGCGCCATGAATGCCCTCGCCGGCGGCGGCACGTTCGCGACGCTGCCCGCGCTCATCGCGCTCGGGCTTCCGGCAAATATCGCCAATGCGACCTCGAACGTCGCGCTGCTCCCCGGGGCCGGTACGAGCGCCTGGGCGTATCGGAACGAACTCGGGCCCGTCGCCGGGATCCCGGTCCGATTGCTCGCGGGGTTGACCTTTGTCTTCGGGCTTGTCGGGAGCCTGCTTCTCGTCATCACGCCGACCGAGACCTTTGACATGCTCATCCCGTGGCTGCTGCTTTTCGCCTTTGCGGTGATGGCTTTCGGCAAGCGGGCGGCCGATTGGCTTCACGCCCGCGTGACCATCGGACGGCCAACGCTCCTCGCCGCGCAGGCATTGCTCGGGATATATGGCGGCTATTTCGGCGGCGGCGTCGGCCTCATCACGACTGCACTCTATGGCCTTCTGGCGAATATCCAGCCACGCGAGATGTTCGCGATCCGCACGGCGATGCTGGCAGTCGCGAACCTCGCAGCCGCGTTTATTTTCATCGGTTTTGCCATGGTGTGGTGGTGGGCTTGCCTGCCGATGCTTGTCGGCTCGATTATCGGCGGGTGGCTGGGCGCGTTGATCGGAAAGCGCCTGACGCCCAGTGCTGTCCGTATCTGGACGCTGCTGATCACGGGGGTCACCACGATCGTTTTCTTCGCGCGCGCGTACGGCGGGTAGTTGATATGCGCGGGGCGCTTTTGGCCGAAAGAGGTCCGGCTGGTTGCGAGGCAAAATGTGCAAAGCGGACATGCGGCGTGTCTCTCATCGTCTCTTGCCATCGACCGAGGGCATATCGCACGTCGTTTCCTCGACTGCGCACACACCGCGAAACCAACCGCGTCCGGTCTTGACCTGTCCCATCGACATAGCCGAATCCATTTGCTGCTGCGGACCGGTGTCGACATCGAGTAACGCCCATTCCCGATCGCAAGATAGGATACGCTCGATTCGAGGCCAATCTTCGAGTTCTATCGCCAAGCGGCCGACGGAATGGGGCCGCTCATAGCCATGTCTCGACTGGACGGCGAAACGAACCGAATCCGCAGGGATCCAACCTACGCCCCGATAGATCGGGCGAACGGGCCTCCCTTCGTTTACATTGTAATCATCCGACGCGTCGCTGATTTTCAACCACCCGTTTCTGGCGCCGATGATCCGAAAGGTGACACTGTATTCATATTCCGCGCCACCGGTCGGCAGAAGTCCCACGTGTCGCGCTGTATTCACCGGCTTGGCCCGGACGACTATGCCCTCCCGGATAGCGTTGTTGGTCCAACCACCCAATCTACATTTGGTCGAGCCTTTCGGTACCGGAATCTCTGCGCCTTGCGCATAGGCAAAACCGCACGGCATCAGCTGCGTGGCCGTTATAGCGGCCAACGCCATGCAGCTACAGTTACGCATACCGACAAACCCTCCCGTTCATTCTACCGGGCGACAATCGCGAATTTGCCCAGCCGAACAGTGAATGATCCGCGTTTAGGCATCCAGAGCTGAGGGCATCGAAATGCGGTTATCGGCCGAATGCATCATCGCACGATATCCTCCGTCACCCGAAAATATGTGCCGTCACGGCGATTCCCGCCCGAACAATGTCGGTTGATTACATTTGGGGGCAGAACGGCAAGGCGCAGGATCGATCCCTCGCGCTCGACCGCGATTCTGCGCTCGATCCAGAACGGATCGTTGGCAACAATCCGATCGCCGTGCGCTTCGCCCATACCGTTAGCCGCGCAGGAGGATCCGTAGAAATCGTCAGCATCGACCGAAAATTTCCCATCCGGGTTTTGCGCGATTCTGACGATGCCGAGATAGTTCTCCCACTGCCCTGTCAGACCAGGCGGAGAATTGGCGATGATCCGGTCCAGGAAGCTTAGCCGTGACTCCATCTGTTCCTGAAGCTCGCTATATTCGTCACTGAACAAATCTCCCGTGCGTGATCGTCCGAAGTGTGCGTGGACGGCACGTTGATATTCTCGCTGATCATGTCGCAGTGCCGCGACCCCTCCGACGTCAAGCATGCCGAGCAAAGTCTTATAGTGGTGCGCGATTTCTATATCGATCTTCGCGAGAGCGGTATCAATGCAGATCGCCCGGTCGACCCCATTTTCCGCGTTGGCGCAATTGAACGAGGGGCGCGGCGCCTCTGGCTGGGGGGCCGTCGCTGCCGCGTTTTGAATTTGTGCCGTCAGACAGAGTGCCAAAGCCGAAGTGATCGGACACAACAGAGATGATATTTCCATTTCGGTCCAGTTTTGTCATCTAACACGCCCCTCCTGAACTCCGTATTTCATGCAGGGATGCGCTGGCGCGTCTTCGAAATGGGCGATGCGCAAAATCGCTCCGTCGCGAGAACCGTTTCGGTACCGCCCCGGTCTTGCCGGCGCTATCGCAATTCGGCCACCAACTCGGCGGTCATCGCGTCAATCTCCGACTTGATCTGCTCGGGTGTGCGACCATTGTCATTGCCGACATAATTGCCTTCACCATAGCCGAGCCCCGAACAGAGCGGCAATCGCCACAGCCGACACTGGCCAACGGGGCCGTTCTTGCCGCAATCCTCCATCGCCAGCCGTGCCGCGAAGCGCGGATCGGTGTCACGCCCGCGATAGGTGGCGCGGTTGGTATCGATGACGATTGCCTGACATTCGTCAACGAACCCGCCGAGCGAAACACATGCCTTGCCCGTCTGTTGCTCGCAGTATTCGAGCGCCATATTGAGCCCGTTCTCTGGATTGTAATTCCAGTTGGACGAATAAAGCTGGGTGCGGCCAACGTCGGTGACATGCACGCCATACAGCTTTGGCCGGACATAGGGCATCATCTGGATCTGCGGCATCGCGGAACCCTGCGGCGCGCTCTGTGGCGCTTGCTGCGATCCCCTGCAAATCGGCACCGGCGGCGCGCCCGGAGCCGGCGTGTGCATGCCGATCACCGTTTCGCCCGGTCCCGGACCCGACGGACAGATATGGTCATACGCTGCAGCCGGGTTCGACGGCACAAATGGCAAAAGCAGGCCGAGCGGCGCCAACGCCGCGAACGCGAGGAAACGCCGGTTTGCGGGAAAGGCCATCCTGTCCTCCATCGTTTGCCGCGCCTATTCGCAGCAGCGGTCGGGGTCGTCCGACGCATCGAGTGCGACAAGAAGGCCGACTCCCGCAACGAGTGCCAGCCCCCCTAAGACAGCGGCAACAGTTCCAGCATCGGACAGATTGCTTCGTCCCTTTCCCGATACACGTCCGCCGGGGGCGTAACGCGACGACGCGAAGCGCTGCCCCGCCAGCAAAAAATGCGGCGTACGTTCATCCCCCGTCAAACCGAATTCAAGTCCTTCGCCAAAGCGCCACGCGGGTCCGCGCAGCCCCGACCCTTCGCTCCGCTGCATCGGCGCCACCGTCAGGCTCGCCCGGACTTCCTTGCCACTCTCCCGGGCTCCGCCCAGCGGGATGCGGAGCCGCGCGCCGACGAAGCTGCCCACCGAAACCGGACCGGCACCGTTCATATGTGCAGCGCCTTCAATCGTCTGGGCATGAAGCGGTGCGGTAGAGGTAGCGGCCAACGCCACGGCAAGTATCGATTTTCTCATTTACGATCCATTCCAATGAATTGACTGTTGTTGCTTGAAGACTGGAAACTCGATTGGATTTAACAAAGGGCCAGGAGCCATCGTTCTGCCCGCCCCTCTCACTTCTCGGGCCGGCAATCGCCAAGGTAGAAGGTCGTGCGCGACGCGCGATACTCGAGAAATTTGCCGGTCAACCTGATACGCTCGCCCTTGCTCAGGCTGAGCGCATAGGCGGCTTGATCCTTCGCCATCATGCATTGAATGTCGACCTTGAATTGCGCCGCGCCGGGGCCGGGCGTGAAGAGCAGTTTGCCGGGATCCGGAATGTCGAAGGCGACACGATATTCGGCGCCATCTTGCGCCGCATAATCGAATTTACCCGATACGGTGAAGGACTTGCCGGCGTAGCGCAGTGGTATCGCCGCGGGCTTGTCCTTCATTTCGCCCGCCAGCCGCTGCGACAACGCCAGCGCATCGATTTTGGTCGAGGGGGCCGGCACGACCGCCGCATTGCCCGCTATGATGCCGGCCTTACCCCCGCGCAAGCGCGACAAGAGCGCACACATGTCGCGTCTGAACGTCTTTTCGCCGACGATCGATCCCTTGTTGAATTTGGCGAGCAGTTCGACCCGGCTACCGCCCGCCTCGCGTGTCGCGGTAAAAATGAACGGAATCGCGCGATGCGTCGTACTCTGGGGCATCTCCAGCAGCATGCTCCCGCCAGCGGGATTCGCCGTGAGCACGTCGAGCTTTTCCGAAGGAGCGAGCGCCCGCATCTGGTTCACCGCACTCTCCGGGGTCAGATCGGGCACGGCGAGCACCGCAGTATAGCGCGGCCCCGAAAGGACATTGCCACTGACCTTGAAGTCGTCTTCGCACTTGGAGGCCTGCGCCGTTCCCGGAAAGCACAGGCAGAGTAGAACGGCCAGTTTTCCAAAGATCCGCGCGCGCCATCGCATTTTGGGGCTAAGTGCGGGCGCTGAGCTCGCACCAGGCGTAATCGCAGAAGCAAGGAATCGCCAACTGGCCGTCGCTCTGAACATCGCAAGACTTCCCGTCGTTGCCGCGACTTCCGAACATTCGGAAAGTCGCTTTCCCAACAATATCTTGGCAGCCCACGGAGCTCGTTTCACTAGCACAGATGCACTAGATGCCCACCCTGCGGATCGATGTAGAGGTGTGCGCCATGGACATCGATAAACCTGCCACGATCCACCGCCCAATTGACCCCAGCCCCGCGCTCGCATCCGATTCGTTTCTTTCCTTGCACAAGCGATGAAATCCAAAGACCATGATTCCATGACCGAAATCCTGGGCCTTTACGGACGATGAGCCTGCCCGACGCTCATGCCGAGAGGATCGTGATCGCCGACGATCATCCGATGTTTCGCGAGGGCGTACGGCGGATCGTGCAGCGACTCTGTCCGGAAGCAGATATTGTCGAGGGAGGCGCGTGGAACGAACTGCTCGCCGAGGCCCGTCGCGGCGATGCGCCCGCCATTTTCATCCTCGACCTAATCTTCCCAGGCTTCGACGCCGAGCGCTCGGTCGGCGCACTGCGCCGGGAATTTCCACGCGCTTCGATCATCATCCTGTCAATGATTGACAGCGAAGACGCGATTGCAGCCGTGCTGGCGGCCGGGGCCGACGGCTTCATCGGAAAGGCCGTGCCGCCGCATGAGATCGGCCTCGCCATCCGGGCAGTGCGTGACGGGGAATTCGTTGTCCAGCGATCACCCGCGGGCTTTGAACGGCCTGCGGCGAAAGATTTGCTCACGGCCCGTCAGCGCGATGTGCTGCGCTTGCTTGCCATGGGAAAGACCAACAAGGAAATCGCCCGGGAGCTTCGGATCTCCCCTTTTACGGTCCGCATTCACGTATCCGACCTTTTTCGTGCGCTAGATGTCCGGACGCGCACTGCCGCCGCGGCGAAGGCCTCCGATCTGGCTCTTTGAGCAATCAGCCGGCCTCACGACAGCGTTTTTGGGTGCCGATCAGCGCCCGCAACTCCGCTGGACGCACGGGTTTCGAAACGATCGGGATTGAACGATCGCCGAGTTCGTCGGCAATGAGCTGCACATCCCCTCCAGTGATGATTATCGCCGGCACCTTCTGCCCCAACATCCGGCGGGCATGGACGATACAATCGATGCCCGTCACATCCGAACCGAGATCATGGTCGGCGATGACGATATCGCAGGGCTGGATCGTCGGGGGCTGAGATGCCTCGGCCTGAACGATACAACCCCAGCGTTCGAGCAAGTCCGCGGTCGCTTTCAGCGCCTCGCGCTCGTCGTCAATCAACAATATCCGCAGTCCGCCGAGAGGATCGGCCACGAACGGCTTCGGGATGTCTTGGGCGATCGCCGGCCCATCGATGATCGCAAGTCCCTCGATCGCGAAGACGGTGCCGTAGCCGCGCTGTGACCGCACCGATACCGCGAGACCCAATACGTCGGCCAGCCGTTTGACGATAGACAGCCCCAGCCCGATACCGTCGATATCGCGACCACGCTCCTTGACGCGGTAGAATTCGTCAAAAATCTTTGCGAGGTGGCTTTCCTCGATCCCGTTGCCGCGATCCCATATCTCGATCGCCAACATTCCCCGCCGCCTCCGGCACCCAAGGAGGATGGGCTCGCCCGGCGAATATTTAAGGGCATTCGACAGGACATTCTGCACCATCGTTGCGAGCAGGCCAGCATCGGTGTGCACGCAGAGCGCGCAATCGACGTGGCGAATGACCGACTCCGTCCATTCTGCCGTCTTGGAGTTCTGGCGGATCACATCCTGCAGCAGCGATCCGATGCGCACGGCCTCCATCCTCGGTGCGATGCCGCCGGCATCGAGCGTCGAGACGTCAAGCAACGACCGGAACAGCAACGAAACGCTGTTCAGCGACTTGTCGATACTCTCGACCAGCTGACGTTCCTCAGGACGAAGCGGCGCGTCGAGCAGGCAGTTTGTAAACAAGCCGATCGCATGAATCGGCTGACGCAGGTCATGGCTGGCTTCGGCAAGGAAGCGCGATTTTGCAGCATTGGCCGCAACCGCTGCCTCGGAAGCCCGGCGCAACCTCGTGAGCAGACTGAAGGCGTAAGCTGGAACGATGATCGTCGTCAGGACGAAAGTGAAGGCCAGATAGGGCTGACTCGACCAATAGGGCGTAAAACCGATCACCAGCCCCAGTGAAGATAGCCCGATTGCCGTTGCCGCGACAAGGTAGCGGACGCCGTACCGCAGACCATTCCCCACTGTTACCCAAAGCAGTATGGCGTAGAGCGGAATTAGCGCATACCCACCTTCAATCAGCCCGTAGGTGAGTACGCCATAATCGAGAAACATAACGGCCACACGTCTGGAATGATAGACGCCGGGATATTTCACAACCGCGACAAACACGAATATGGATGCGAGCTGCACAGCTATCATCAGATAGAAGAATTCATGAACTGAATCATAAGTCCTTCTGTCAAATGCCATCATGGCGCTTAGGGACAGCAGGAAGAAAAAGGCGATGACAATCCTGACGACGGCCTGCGACTTCTCGGCGTCGCGGCTCGAGTCCTTTGTCAGAGCCTGTCCGTAAAAAGCTGATTTGCGACTGGTGGAATTCATTCCGGGCTTACCTTGTCGATCCGGTCTTGCCTTGACCGATTATGCAACTTGCCATGACCCATGTCCCGGAGACAGGTAGAATTGAAGGCTTTGGAAGAACCACCGCCACAAACATCATAGCGGATACTCCCAAGATTACCGAGATGTTGCCAGCCGCACCTCCCGACACTCCGATACAAAGATGGTTCATCTCGGCAGCATATGGCCGATTCCGGACAGGCTGCTTCTAGAACAAAAATGTCAAAAGCGGACGATACACCGGAAGCCGATATGGCCGGTCGACGTGTCGACGGTCTGTGGGTGGCGCGCAGCGGGGCGATAGCGCCTGCAATAATTTTCAGCACAAAGATGCGACCCGCCCTTAAGCGTTTTTCTCCCGATCTTGATATCCGGCATGCCCAGATCGCAGCTCTCACGCTTGCGGCCACCTCTGGGATTATCGATGATACAGCAAGCACCCGGCTTCCGCTTGGCACCGATGTGCGGCATCGCATACCAGTCCGCGGTCCACTCCCAGACATTGCCGATCATGTCATAGATACCACGATCGTTGGGAGGATAGCTTCGCACAGGTGAGGTGCGCTCCCATCCATCGGTCAAGAGGTTCGAGAACGGAAATAGGCCTTGCCAGTAGTTGGCCATCATCGCGCCGCCGGGGGCCAACTCCCCGCCCCACGCATAAGGGCGTCCATCGTCATGCCCGCCGCGCGCGGCATATTCCCATTCGGCCTCCGTCGGCAGCGATTTCCCTGCCCATTCGGCATAGGCTAGTGCATCGCGATACGTCACATGCACCACCGGATGATCTTCAAGACCGTCGATCGCGCTGTCGCCGCCGGTCGGGTGACGCCAATCGGCACCGGGCCGGAAATGCCACCAGTTGGTAAAATCCTCGAGATCGACAGGGCCACGCGTTCGTTCGAAGACCAGAGAGCCCGGAACCGCCAAAGCGGCGTCCATGCCCGGGTAGTCGCACGGGTCAGGCGCAGTCTCGGCATCCGTCAAATAGCCCGTACTCTCGACAAAGACGGCGAACTCACGATTGGTAACGGGGCTGGCGTCGATGAAAAAGTCGCCCACCCGGACGCGCCGCACCGGCGCCTCTTCCGGGTAGAATTCATCGGAACCCATTGAAAAGGTCCCACCCTCAACGTGTACCATGCCCCCCAGCGACTGCTCGAAATCTGGCGACGAGCCGCTGGTGGAAGCCGCCCGGCCATTTTTCACCGCCGGTGATCGCATCACTTTACGCAACTATTGCACTCCAGGTGGAAGACCGCCCGTCATAAACGTGGAATACCTCGATGACGACGCCCCCTCCAGAGCCCTTCGTCAGTCCCGCCATGTGCGCTGTTTCATCTTCACGCGAATGGGTGGCCCGACGGTTTCGGCATTCTCCCCGAGCGCAAAACGATATTCTCCAGCCGGGATCGTCCACCCCTGCCCGTTCCAGTCAGCGAGGAGGCGCGGATCGATCTTCAGATCGACCTTCCGCTCCGCCCCCGGAGCCAGTTCAACACGCTGAAATGCAACCAGGCGCTGCTTCGTTTCTTCGCCTCTTGCCAAAAGGTATAGCTGTACCACGGTCGCGCCCGCGCGATCTCCGGCGTTGCGAACCACCACGCTCGCGGTCGAACCGTCAAACTTCGGCCCGCTGGTGGCGAAGCGCGTGTAGGAAAGGCCATGGCCGAAGGGATAGAGCGCCTTGATCCCCTTGCTGGCATTCCAGCGATAACCGACGTCCGATCCTTCGTTCATCCTCACCGTCACTTCGGTCCGGTCGGGCGTTCCATAGCTCGGAATCGTCGGCCGCGGATGGGTTTCCATCGTGTCCGGAAAGCTGATCGGAAGACGTCCCGACGGATTGGCTTTGCCTGTCAGTACATCGGCGATCGCTGCAGCGCCCTCCTGTCCCGGATACCAGGCAGCGACGATGGCCTTGACCTGGTCGCGCCACGGCATGGCGACGGGATTGCCGGTCTGGAGGACGACGATGGTGTTGGGATTGGCTGCGGCCGTCGCCGCGACGATTGCGTCCTGATTGCCGGGCAGTGAGAGGTCCGGCGAATCGAACCCTTCGGCTTCATATTTGCTGACAAAGACGATCGCGACGTCGGAGCGCGCGGCGAGCGCCGCCGCATCCTGCGGATAAAGGCCCGGATCAAACCGAACCTCTGTCTTCGGGAGCGCCGCCTTCAGCGCCGCTTGCGGCGCACCGGCAAACCAGCGCTCGACCCGCCACGACGCCATCGATCCTTCGCCGCCGCCGATGGGGATGGACGCGGCCCATCCACTCGGCGGCAAGCCCTGCGACGAACCGCCGCCCGACAGGACGCCGACATGGGCATTGCGCCCGATCACAGCCACCGAACCGACGTTCGCGGCAAGCGGCAGCGCGCCTGCGTCGTTTTTGAGGAGGACGATCCCCTGCCGGGCAATCTCGCGCGCGATTTCGGCGTGTTTTTTCATGTCCACCGCCGGAGCGGGACCGGCATCGACGAGGCCGTTCGCCTTCATCGATCGCAGGATACGCTTCACCATGTCCGACAGGCGTTCGCGCGGCAGGCTGCCATCGGCGAGCTTCGCCTTGAGCGGCGCGTCGAACCAGACCTGCTTGTCGAGTTGTTCGCCCGATTGCTGGTCGAGGCCATTGATGGCAAAGTCGGCGCTCGACACCGCGCCCCAGTCGGACATGACCCAGCCCTTGTAGCGCCAATCCTTCTTGAGCACGCTATTGAGCAGATGATCGCTCCCGCACGCCGGCTCGCCATTGACGATGTTATAGGCGCACATGACCGAACCAGGCTGCCCCCGCTCGATCGCGATCTGGAAAGCGAGCAAGTCGCTTTCGCGGTGCGCGGCTTCGTCGATCTCGGCATTCCATGTGTGCCGGTTGGTTTCGTTCGAATTGAGCGAGAAATGCTTCACCGTCGAGACCACGCCGACCGACTGGGCGCCCCTTGCCGCCTCGGCACCCATGACTCCCGAGAGGAGCGGATCCTCGGAGATATATTCAAAGTTGCGGCCGTTGCGGGAATCCCGAACGAGGTTGATGCCGCCCCCCAACAGGACGTTGAACCCTTTCGCGCGCGCTTCGCTGGCCACCGCCCGCGCGCCCGCAAACGCAAGATCGGGATTGAAGCTCGCGCCAATCGCCAAACCCGCCGGCAGCGCCGTTGCCGTGTCGCCCTTGCGAATGCCGAAAGGGTTGGTCACGCCAAGGCTTGCATCGGTTTCCCGCAGCGAGGGAACGCCAAGCCGCGGCACCCCCACAATATAGCCGGCGCCCGGCACGAGATCGTCGGGCCATTTCGTCTTCAGCTGAGGGTTTGCATAGGGGCCGATGAGAATGGGCATGATGCCGTGGAGCAGCGAAAAGCGTTCGTCATCGGTCATCTGCGCTTCGGTCTTTGCCGCCCATTCGTCAGCGGCGACATCGGTGGCGTCGGGCGCATATCCCTGCGCTGTCATCGAAGTTCCAGCCAATATGGTCGCCATTGCCGTTGCTGCATATTTCCCTCGCATCACCTGAACTCCCCCGTTTCCATCGTCGCGACCGCTCCTTTGTCCGCGACCTAGGATTTGGCCTTGCTTGCAGCTTCCAGCGCGGCCTCGATCGCCGCGATCTTTTCGTCGGTGATCGCGCCACCGGAATAAGGCTGAAGCTGGCGAAGACTCATGCTCTCGAACTGCTCATAGGCCGGATGCGACATCAGCGTCGGCATCTCCTTGTCCATGACCGCCTTCCCCACGGGATCTGCCATGAGTGTCTCGATCGGCAAGTCGATCGACAATTTTTCGGCGGCAGGAGCCGGCGCAGGTTCGGTCTGTGCCAGCACAGGGCTCGATAAGACGAGGGCGAGCGAAAGGAAAAGGCGCATATAATCTCTCCGACAGGTTTGTGCGGTCCGGGCACGGAATGCCGCCTCATCCATAGAAATGACAAGCTTGTCAATATTCCATGTCGCGTTATGGTGGCCACAAACCACGAGGGAGATGACAATGGACCGCAGAGATCTGCTAACGACCGCCTTGGGCGGCGCTGCCGCCGCCTTGCTAGCGCCATCGGCATGGGCGGCGACCCGCCGGCCGCCGAACTTCATCGTCATCCAGTGCGACGACATGGGCTATGGCGATTGGGGCGCCGCCGCCCAAGGCGCAATCCGGACTCCGAACCTCGATCGCATGGCGCGCCAAGGCACGACGATGACCGACTTTTACGCCGGGGCGAATGTGTGCACCCCGTCGCGCGCGGCCATGCTGACCGGACGCTACCCCGTCCGCACCGGACTCGGGCACCGCGTCATCCAACCCAACGACAAGCGCGTCCTGCCGCTCAGCGAAAAGACGATCGCCGCAGCGCTTGCGCCAACTTACAGCAGCGCCCTGATCGGCAAATGGCATCTCGGGCACACCGGTCCCGACTGGATGCCAACCCGGCATGGTTTCGACTATTATTACGGCATTCCCTATAGTCACGACATGAAACCGCTCGCGCTCTATGAAGCACGGCGCGGCGCCGAGGCCGAAACGGCACCCGCCGACATTGCGACGCTGCAGCAAAAATTCTGCGGCAAGGCGCTGGAGTTCATCGACGCCAACCGCGACCGCCCCTTCTTTCTCGACCTGGCACTCAGCGCGCCCCACTTGCCGGCGATCCCCCACCCCGATTTCCACGGCAAGTCTGCGGCGGGCCCCTATGGCGACATGATCGAGGAGATCGACGCGATCGTCGGACGTATCCTGGCACGCCTCAAGACGCTCGGGATCGCTCGCGATACGCTGGTTTTCTTCACCTCGGACAATGGCCCCTGGTTCGAGGGCGCGACCGGCGGGCTTCGACAACGCAAGGGCGGCGCTGGCTATGACGGCGGCTACCGCGTCCCCGCCATCGTCTGGCACCCCGGGACGGTCCCGGCGGGAAGGCGCAACGACGCCATCGGGATGAGCATCGATTTCCTGCCGACCTTTTGCGCCATGGCCGGGGTTGCGCCGCCCGCAGGCGTGACGCTCGATGGCCAGGACCTGTCGGCGACACTCCTGCGCGGCTCCCCCACCCCGCACGACGGCCTGCTGCTTTTCGACGACGAAGATGTCGTCGCGCTGCGCACCCAGCGATGGAAGTTGGTCACCGCCGACTATTACCGCAACTATCTCCTCGATCTGCCCGCGCGGGGCTATCCACAGCTGTACGACATGCAAAAGGATCCGTCCGAAAGCTACAGCGTAGCGGAACGCTATCCGGACATCCTCGCCGACCTCACCGCTCGCATCGACGCAGCCCGGGCCCGCTTCGCGCCGCTGCGGACCCAGCCGTCGGCGATCATCGGGATGCGGGCGCCGCCCGCACCTCCTGCCGCCGCCAACTGACTGCGAGCGCCTCCGCTGCCATCCTTGCCGATCACGACCGAGGGG
Source organism: Sphingopyxis sp. GW821-FHT10B01 (assembly GCF_059415685.1). Taxonomy (NCBI): domain Bacteria; kingdom Pseudomonadati; phylum Pseudomonadota; class Alphaproteobacteria; order Sphingomonadales; family Sphingopyxidaceae; genus Sphingopyxis; species Sphingopyxis sp. GW821-FHT10B01. The sequence goes on from NZ_JBWKNS010000003.1 coordinate 657,394, forward strand.
GTGCGGTGCTCTCCCGGACGACCAGTTCGATGTCGAGCCGTCGGCGGACGGGATCGAGCTTGCCGCTGGGCTGCGCGGCCAGCAGCATATCGGCGGCAGCTGCGCCGATATGCTCCAGCGGCTGGCGGATCGTCGTCAGCGCCGGCGAAACAACCCGCGCGATCTCGGCGTCGTCGAACCCGGTGACCGACAGATCGTCCGGCACCTTGATGCCGCGCCGTGCGGCCGCCGAGAGGACGCCGGCCGCCATCGCATCATTGGCGGCAACGATCGCAGTCGGCCGCGCGCGTGCGCCCAACAGCGTGTCGGCGCATCTTTGCCCCGACGAAAAGGTGAATTCGCCATAGATGATCCGGCTATCGGGCACCGGCAGCCCGGCCTCCGCCATGGCATCGAGGAAGCCGTCGCGCCGTGGGCGCGGCGCACTGCCCTTCGACGCCAGCGGTCCACCCAGGAAGGCGATGTCGCGATGCCCCAGCTCGATCAAATGGCGTGTCGCCTCGACCGCGCCGCGGCGATCGTCGACGAAGACGCTGGCGCCGCGGTCGGGTTCGGCGGTGGGCGACACACGCACAAAGGGCACCTGAAGCCGCTCGAGAAGGTCGACGATATCGAGGTCGTTCGATTGCGGCGGCACCAAGATAACGCCATCAAGGTGCGCGCGGCGAACGGTGCGCTCGATCATTGCGGGAACGTCGGCGTCCCGCCCCTCGATCGGTTCGGCGGCAAGGAGATAGTCGCGGTCGCGGCACTGACGCGCGGCGCCGAGCTGAATTCCGGTGATGTAGCTCGCCAGCTGCGGACGGAAGAAAAGGCCGATCAGCAGCGAGCGTGCGCTCGCCATGCGCCGAGCACCCGCGTTGGGAATATAGTCGAGTTCGGTCATTGCGGCCCGCACGCGCTCGCGAACCGCGTCGCGAACATTGGGCTCGGCATTCATCACGCGCGAAACGGTCTTGATCGAAACCCCGGCACGGGCCGCAACATCGTGAATGGTAACGCCCAACCTAGTCTCCGACCTTGCCTCCCACCGCGGCCGCAGACGCGCGCCCGTGCAAGGAAGATGAACCTATCGTCCGGTCCAGAAAGCCTGTCAACGACGCGAAGGTATCGTCGAGGATCGCCTTTTGGCGCACCGGATCGTCGGCACGCAAGCCGTGTCCAGCGCCCTCGATCACGCGAAACTCGACCTCAACGCCAGCGGCACGCAACGCGGCTTCGAGTGCTTTTGACTCGGCGAGCGGCACGAGATCATCGCTGCCGCCATGCAATATTTGGGTAGGTGGGTCATCCCCGGATACATAATTAACCGGGCTAGCTGCCTTTATCCGGTCGGCATCGCAATTGAGGCTCGCGAGACAGCCAAGATAGATTGCCGACAGCCGATCGGAATCGACACGTGTCGGACCAAACCAGTCGGCCACGGCTTGGACGCAATTATCCTTGCCGACCGCGCCGCCATCTTCGGGGTCGAGGTCTCGCACCCCGCAGCTCGTGCCGACCGAAGCGGCAATCGTCCCGCCCGCCGAGGACCCCCATATCGCAATACGCCGAGCGTCGATCCCATAATCGCTCGAATGTGCGCGCAGCCATGCGACCGCAGCCTTGGCGTCGCGCACCTGTGCCGGGAATCGCGCCTTGGGCGCCAGTCGGTACTCCATCGAGGCGACAACGTAGCCCTTTGCCGCAAGTGCTGCGAGACGCGCGGGGAAATCGGTCTCGGCGCCCATCATCCGGCTGTGGCCCATAATGAATCCACCGCCGTGGACGAACAATACCGCTGGACGTTTCCCGGCGCCCTTGGGCGGAAGATAAAGATCCAGGACCAGCGTCTGACCATCGACAGTCCGATAAGGAAGATCGGCGATAGTCCGCACACCGCCGACGTAACTTGTCGCCAGCGGTGGGCGCGCCGCCTCATGCTGGCAGACAGCGGCTACCGGAAGGCAGAGCGCCGCCAGCGCAAAGAGCCACTTCTTCTGCATCAGAAGCGATAATCCAGCGCCGCCCCGACGTAGCGGTCGGCATTGCGCGGCCGGTTGGCAAAGCTGTCGACCAGCGTCAGGTTGGCGGGCACCAACGCGCCCGCGGTCATGCCCGAATAGTAATTCTGGTCGAACAAATTCTTGACGTAGAGGGTCAAGCCAAAGCCATGCTCGGGCTGACGCACGCCGATCGAAAGATCAACGATCGCATAACCGTCCTGCTGCAGCAGCGGGTCCTGTTCGAGCGTGAAGCCCTGGTCGCTCTGGAACGACAGATCGGCCTGGATGAATCCGGCGAGGTTCGGCGACAAGTCCCGTTCGTAGCGCGGCGTGAGATTGACGCGCCATTTCGGCGATGCCGGCAGTGTTCCGCCCTTGACGTCCTGTACCGGATCGCTGACCCGCAATGTGCCTGCATTGTCGCGAAACTGATAGCGATAACAGCTATTGATGGGCCGCGTCCCGCCGATGGCGATGGTGGGCGCACCGGGCCGGAACTGCTGCGGACAATTGAGGCCGTCGATATCAAATTTGTTGTCCGCATAGGTAACGGCGGCGGTCAGCGTGAATTCGCGCGAAGGCCGGAAGCTCGCTTCGATCTCGAACCCCTTGGTGCGCGAGTTCCCGGCGTTGGTCTGGACGAAGGACGGGATGCCATTGAGCGGGTCGGAGCGGTTCGCCTGGACCTGGAGGTTGGTATAATCGGCAAGAAAGGCCGCGACGGCGATCCCGAAAGTACCGTCGGCGGTGCGCGCCTTGAAGCCAAGTTCATAGGCATCGACATGTTCGGGCAGAACGGGAGCCTGCCCCGCAAAGTTCGCCCTGATTTCTGTGTCGAGACCAAGGCCCTTATAGCCGCGCGTGTAGGTGCCGTAGGCTTGGGCGAAGCGGCTGAACTCGTATTGGACGCCGGCCTTGCCGGTAACTGCGGTATCGCTGGCCGATGTCCCGGCGCGGGCGCTGGCGGTGGCGCCAAAGAGGGCATCGCCCGGAACCAGCACGCCAAACCGCTCGCCATCGACGGCGATTTTTTCATGTTGCACACGCAGGCCCCCGATCGCCTTGAGGCCGCCGACAAGCTCCAGTTCGGCCTGACCAAAACCGGCGATGCTTTCGTTCGAAAGATCGGCGTCGCTGGCGAGCGATTGATAGATCGGCGCGGCGCAGGGTTGGCCGATGACCCCGGTGAGGCACACCGCCCGTCGCTGCGCGAAATACCGGTCGATCGAGACCTTCGAATAAAAGCCGCCGAGCACATAGGTGAATGGGCCGGACCCGTTCGATGAGAGGCGCAGTTCCTGCGTGAAATTCTTGATATGGGTGTTGCCGGCGTTGACGTCGAACTGTGCGGCCGATGCCGGGCTGATAAAGATCGGCCGGGCATGACCGAAGGCATCGACCTCGCCATTCTGCCTCAAATGATATTTTTGCAGGGCTGTGATCGAGGTCAGCGTGGCCGCGCCGAGATCGAGATCGGCCTGCAACGAATAGGTCTGCTGGTCACTCTTCACACGAGTGGCATCGTTGTTCCAGATTTCGTCGCTGTCAGCCCGCACCGCGATCGGCCCCGACACGAGCGTACGAAGCGGATTGCCCACCTTGACCAGTACGCTCTGACAGCAGTTGGAATCGCTCGTGCGGTAATCGCCTGCGAACAACAGGGTCAGACCGTCGGTGGGCTGCCATTCGAGCTTGCCCCGCACTCCCCAGCTCTTTGTCCGGTTGGCATCATCGCCGGTCAGGACATTGCGGATATTGCCACCAATATCGTTGTAATAGCCGGTCAGGCGAACGCCGATCGTGTCGCCGACCGGACCCGATATCGTGCCGCTGGCCCGATATTCGTCCATTTCCGCGACCGTCATGCTCACACGCCCTTCCAACTCGCGCGAGGGACGCGCGGTGACGACGCTGATGACGCCGGCGGTCGCATTCTTGCCAAACAGGGTTCCCTGCGGCCCGCGCAGCACCTCGACCCGTTCGATGTCCGCAAAGTCGGTAAAATTCTGGGCCTGACGGGCGCTGACGACACCATCGACGACGAGTGCCACCGAGGATTCGGTGCCCAGTCCGAACAGCGACGTACCAACGCCGCGAATGCGAAAGCTGCTCGCAACCGGATTGGTGGCCTGCTGGAAGGTCAGCGATGGGACTGCCTGGACCAGATCGCGCGTATCGCCGATCTGGCGCGCCGCCATCGCCTCACCCGTGATGGCGGTGACCGCAAGCGGAACATCCTGGAGTCGCTCGCTACGCTTCTGCGCCGTCACGACGATTTCTCCCGCGTCCACCGTGTCGGTAGCGGCTTCGGCTGTGTCCGATTCGCTGCTTTGCGCGGCAGCGGGTGTCGCCGATATCGCAGCTGCCGTGCCGATAAGAAGCGCCAATTTAGAGATGTTTCGCATGAGGTCCCTCCCATTTTTCGCCGGGCCTCCGCGCGAAGCGGCGCTGCCGATCTGTTTCATTCCCGACGGTCCCTAACTCGCTTGTTTGAAATTGACAAGCTTGTCATCTTTAAGCCATGACTGAGCCGGAAGAATGATGCGGGCCGCGCGTCGGAAATCTGTCGGGAGGAAATATGCGCTTCAGGAAGTTCATTTTGGCGGCGACTGCCTCGCTGGCCATAAGCTCTGTTCATGCAGCGCCAGCACCTGTTCCGCCCGCCGCTCCCGCCAAACCGCGCAACATCATCTTCATCCTGGTCGATGATCTGCGATATGATGGTCTCGGTTTTCTCCAGCCGCAGGTTCGGACCCCCAACATCGATCGGCTCGCGCGCGAGGGAAGCTATTTTCCCAACACGCTTGTCACCTCGTCGCTCTGCAGCCCCAGCCGCGCCACGATCCTGACCGGGCGGACCGCGCGAAACCACCAGGTCGTCGACAACACGAACTCGTCGGAAGAGGGGCTCACATTCTTCCCATCCTATCTCCAGCAGGTCGGCTACCAGACCGCGTTCATAGGCAAATGGCATATGGGCAACGATACCGACGCGCCGAGGGCGGGCTTCGACAAATGGGTCAGCTTCCGCGGACAGGGCAGCTATTGGCCGACAGGAGATCTACCGCCTGCGGCGGTGCGCGCAGGCGCGGTGAACAAGCTCAACGTCGACGGGAAGCCGGTGCCGCAAAAGGGTTATATCACCGACGAACTCGGCGGTTATGCGCTCGACTGGTTGAAGAAAGAGCGCGACCCGAAAAAACCATTCTTTCTCTATCTCAGCCACAAAGCGGTGCATTCGGACCCCATGCCGCCAGCGCGCTACGCGCATCTATATGACAAGGTGAACTTCGCTATACCGGCGAGCGCAGCCAACACGCCCGAGAATTACAAGGGCAAGCCGATTTGGGTCTATAACCAGCGCAACACCTGGCACGGCATCGACTTTTTCTACAATAGCGACATGAAGATGACGGAATATCTGCGCAGCTATTATGCGACGCTGTCCGCCGTCGACGACGGGGTCGGCGAGATCCTTGCCTATCTGCGCGCGAACAAACTCGAAAAGGACACGATGATCGTGTTCACGTCCGACAATGGCTTCCTGATCGGCGACCATGGCCTGATAGACAAGCGCAACGCCTATGAAGGCTCGGTGCGCGTACCGATGCTCGTTTGGGCGCCCGGTCTCGTACCTGCAGGGAGGACGAATGCAGGGCGCATCCGCAATCTCGATTTCGCGCCGACCTTTCTCGACCTCGCGGGCGCCGCATCCCCCCAGCAGTTCGAGGGATTGAGTGCCCTGCCGCTCATCACCGGCCGCGTCCCGGCCGAGAGATGGTCGCCGCCGGATTTCATCTATGAATATTATTGGGATTGGCAGTTCCCGATGACCCCGGGCACCTTTGCGATCGAACGCAACCGGGTCAAATATATCCAATATTATGGGATATATGACACCGAGGAGCTCTACGACCTCACCAACGATCCGGAAGAAATGAACAATCTGATCGACGATCCCGCTTATCTCGACCTTAAGGTGTCGCTTCGCGCCGCGCTATATAAAGGGCTCGCAAACCAGGCGGGCGAGCATGCCATTCCCTTCACTGCGCGCTACGCACGTGGCAGTGTACGCCGGAACCGCGACGGTACCGGATCGGCGCCCTTCCCCGACGCTTGGCGCGTGGAGCCGAACCGGCTCGATCGCATCGACGATATTTTCCCCGACAACCCGATGAAGGAAAAGGCGCACCGGGAAGGTCGCGCATTCCTCCCCTATCCGGCCATGGGCGGCCAACGCGGGCAGGACGACGATCAGACGGAGCCTGACGAGTAGAGCAGGAACGTCGGGAAAATCATCGGGCCCCAGTTCGGTCGGACGCTCACCGTTGCTAGGCAAGGGCCGGCCGGAAGCGGACGGCGGCTCCAGTCACGTGACCGGGCAATGCAGACGCCGTCGAGACTGCCCTTCCATCGCGTTGCCGGCGTAGTTTTTCGGCCAATCATCCGATAGCGAGCGAGGCCAAAGGCAAGGTGCACGGGCAGCCCTCACGCAGGAACCAAAAAACCGCCCGCTGTTTCTCCGACCATGCGGCGACCCGGCACACGCCGACAATCGTACCGCAGATGCGGGAGGTAGTGATGCGAACCAGATTTCTGCTGCTGGCACCGGTGCTGATATCGATCGCGGGATGCAGCGAAAAGATCGAAGCCGGGGAAAACAGTCCCGAGCCCAGCGAGATCGGGATGCCGCCCGACCAGAAGGACGAGACGGCTAACCCCTCAATGGAGACGGAGACCGACCTTCAGCTTCACTCGCCGGTCGTTCTCGATTGAGGGATGTGTCCCGTCGGCGGGGGCCGACGGGATAACATATCGATTTAGCCGTTCAGGCGGTCCTTGACGGCCTTGGCGGGACCAAAGGTCAGCTTCTTCGCCGCCTTGATCTGAATCGTTTCGCCGGTCGAGGGGTTGCGCCCTTCGCGCGCGGGCGTTGCCTTGACCTTGAACTTCCCAAATCCGTTGACCGATACTTCGTCCCCCTTGGCGGCAGCATCGCTGATCGCGGCAAAAACGGCGTCCACCGCCTTCTTAGCGTCGGCCTTGCTGAGGCCAAGCGATGCTGCAACGCTATCCGAAAGTTCGGCGTGGTTCATACGTATCTCCATAGGGTCAGCCCGGACCATCCCGAGCCGGGGCGCCGCTATAGCGGCTGTGCGGGATTTCACCATATTCGGAACACCATAGGCCGGCAGTGCCAATTCACCTCGGCGACACTTGGCGGTGCCGCCGGATCGACGCCATAATTATTCTGCCTGAACGCCTCCGACTGAGAGTCTTCACGCTCACTTTCGACGTGCATCCCATTGAATTCTTGATACATGCCCGCTCGCAATCGCTTGGGGTGTGAAGCGCTTGCGACCTCCCGGGGGACCCAAGAGCAACAATCGAAGGAATATCGAAGCATGAAGAAGTTTTTGACGGTCGCCGCGCTGGGCGCGGCACTGGCATTGGGCGGCTGCGGCAAGAGCGACGATACGGCGGCTGCGCCGGCCGGGACAGTGAAGCGCGAAGCCGGCAACTGGAAGACCGACGTCAAGCTGGTCAAGTTCGAGATGCCGGGCGTTCCCGATAATGTGAAGGACCAGATGTCGAAGCAGTTCGCGGCCGCCAGCGGCACCGAACAATGCCTGACGCAGGAACAGGCAGACAAGGAGGATGTCGCCGGTGCGCTGTCGAAAGGCCATGGCGAGGCCTGCACCTGGAGCAAGAACCAGATCGGCGATGGCAAGATCGATGTCGCGGGCACCTGCACACAGGGCACGCAAAAGGTCGAACTCGCCCTCGCCGGAACCCTTGGTGCCAAGAAGACCGACGTTCTCGTCACCTCGAAGGGCAAATCGCCGATGGGCGGCGGCGACATGGAAATGCAGATGCAGGTCACCAGCACCAACATCGGCCCCTGTAAAGGCTGACCTTCTCCCAAACATGAAGCAAGGAAGGGGGCGTGGCGAAAACCGCGCCCCTTTTCAAAAGGCCGACGGGAGCGCATATCCGCTGCCTAACGGCTCCGAAGTAGATCTCCAAAAGTGGGCGGGGCCGAGAGTCCATCACCGCCGACACTGGCCGTTTAGAGACGGTCCGCTCTAGCAAACAAAATGCGGAAAGCGGACTTGGCTGTAATGAACAACTCAGCCGCAACCCATGAAATCCGCGGGCGGCGAGTCGAAGCTCGCCGCCCCTTCATGCCCCTAGCTAGATTCACCGCTAAGATATCCATTGAAGGATCCCGCCACGCAGACCTTTCATCACATTGCTCGCCCAGCTCGACGTATCACCATAGCCATCGCGGGTGAGCGTTATCACGCCGGCGCTATCGACGAGAGCAAAGGCTAATACGAAATTGCCCACGCCATCCACCGCAGCCACTGTGCCGGCGGGCGTCGTTCCTGATGGGCGAAAGGCTACGGGCACACCTGTGAGCGTCAAGCTTGCCGCAGTGCTCGTTCCTGCGAAGCTGGCCGCTGGCAGTTGGAGAAGGCAGAGCCTCCCTTGTCGAACAAACCGGGCGGCCTCCACTACCGCGCCAGACACACCCGTCATAGTAAGATTGGCGACTATGCTGTAGTTTCCGTTTAACACAGCGGAAATCGAGTTTCCGCTTGATGGGACCAATTCCCCGTTGGTGCACGCTGTCAGATCAAAGTCCTCGAAGAAGATCGTCCCGCCGCTATTGGTGGAGGTGATCACAATACCATTCACCATGACATTCACGTCCACTGAAGCATTGCGAGCGTCGCTCCGCCACCTAGCGACCCGAAGATCAATGTCATTTCCGTCGACCCGAGCCACCGAAGGATTGACGCTTGCGTGTCGAACATCGGTCGTACGCGCATAGATCGTGGCCCGTGAAATATTGCTTCCGAATTTCCATCCCACACGTTGAGACTGCTCATCGCTAATGCCGTAGAAGCCGTCATTTGCGTTCGCGATCGTTACCGCGCCTTCGTCGCCATTTGGATTACCGTGACCGAATGCAATGCACTCTTGGAAGCGATTGAAGCTGTTAGGCGCCGATCCTGTCGGCCCGATATCCCAGAACGCCTCTCCCTTTTTGGAGGTGCCGTTCGCATTCGTATCAGAGGCAGAAAAATTGTTGTTGGCGATACAGCCGAGAGCCGTGCTGTTCGTCGTTCCCTTGTCGGAAAGACCAGTGAAGACAACTCCGCGACGGCAATTGGTCATTGTTGCATTCTGAACAACCATGGCGTCCGAACCATGGCTATCGATCGCGTGCCACGTCGGAATGTTCAACATCGTCGGGCTCTCAACGACGATATCTCTGCTGCAGGGATCCTGGATGCGGTCGGGCGTATCGTCAATCTTTGCGGTTGCCACGAAGCCGTAAGCATTTAACTCACTTGTTGAAGGGCTTCCGGTCTCAAGTTGGCCAGCTAGCGTGTTCACGAACAAACCAGTCGAACGATAGATGTCGACTGAATATGTGAAGACTCCGGCGTAGCCGCAACGGAGACACCGGATATTCTCGTCGCTGCAATTTCTAGCAAATTGATATTCTACCGCGACATTGCCGAAACCTTCAAAGGTCGCGTTCTTGATCTTGACGTTTTCGATAAACGTCGGCGCCACACCCGGCCCGTTGCGGGTGCCGGTCACGCGGATGGCATTGCTGGTCCCGTTGTAGCCGTTGGTCAATGGGCCCGTGTAAATCCAATGTCCGCCATCAACTTCGCTGGCGTCCGCTCCGGTCTGTATATGCAGGGCGAGGACGGCACCCGGCACCTCGATCCGAGCCCCAGTCGCAACAACCTTAACAGTGCCATTGACCGTGACGGTCGTCATTGGCCAAGTGTAAGTGACGTTCGGACGAAAACGGAGTTCGGCGCCGCGAGAGACTGCCGCATCGAACGCGCTTTGGAAATTATCAAAATCCTCGGGCCAGACATGCTCGCGATTGTCATTGCAGGTCATATGGTCACTATCCCTTCATATCCTCGGTGGACTACCGAGAACATTCAGAGAACAAATAAAATCCTACAACGCAACCTACATCGTCCCCTATTTCGTCATGCGATCAGCGGGCGAAGTGTTCGCGGTCAACACGACCGCGAGTGGCCGTTCTGAGACGGTCAGCTTTTAGAAGAAAATCATGAGGAGCGGACATTAGCTGTCGGGCGTGATCTGACCAATTTTTGACCTGTCTAGGGCGTCCTATGTTCGCCCGTTAGGATCCGCTCTACCGAGTACCAATGCATTTAATCGGCGACGACATTATCGCGCTGAAAATGGGAGCTGACTGACGATCGGTCAAAGACGGCGATCATCATGTTCTCGGTAGCACCACGGCAGGCAGGCGAGACGGACAATAATCCGGTCGCATCTTGCGGGTGCTGGAGCCACCTAGATCCCGACAAGTCCAGCAACAGCCTCGACAAACTCTCCTCCGATTCCTGCCGTGAAATCCAAAGTGGATTGGAAAGCACGATCCGGAGTGCCGGCCGGTCTGTCCTCCCCGATTGCGGCGTCAGTTCGGTGGCGATCCTGGCCGCCGGGAAGCGCCAAGAAACGATGGGGCCAGATGACCACGACGATCGCAGAAATCGACCGCGCGTTCACCGCGCAAGACACGGTAATACCGATCCTCTCACGTAACATGATTGCAGCCGGTGACGCGGCAGCGCTCGCAGCGTCGGATGCACCCAATTTGCAGTTTACTGCGGACGAAGAGCGCGCCGAATCGCTTGCGCGCTTTCTCCGGACTCGCCCGATGGGCGACCTCTGGGTCTTCGCTTATGGTTCATTGATCTGGAACCCGGCCCTCAAGACCTGCGAGCAGCGCGTCGCGCGCGTAAACTGCTGGCACCGCGCGTTCTGCATGTCGATGCCGGCGGGCCGCGGTACCGAAGAACTGCCCGGTCTTGCCCTCGGGTTAGATCGAGGCGGCTCTTGCGATGGTGTCGCCTACCGCATCGCGGATGAAGACATTCGATCGGAACTGCCCATCTTGTGGCGCCGGGAAATGCTGCTCTCTGGCTATATCCCGCGCTGGGTCGAGATCGTCGGAGAAGACGACGTTGTTTTCGGTAACGCCATCGCGTTTGTGATCGACTCGGACAGTTCGCTCTATGCTGGCGGCCTGCCGATCGATGCCCAGATCGTGCGGCTCGCAATGGCAGCCGGTAGTTGGGGAACGGCCGCGGACTATCTGTTTCGAACCTGCGAAGCCCTGTCGGCACATGGCATCACGGATTTCGCCCTCGAACAATTGGCCGTCCGGGTTGCGACCTTCCGCACCGACCGGGTCTTGCGAGCACTCGCCGCCTGAAACACCGCTGCAGGGCCCTGCCCCGGTGAATGGCCCGCGCGCCCGATCGCATAGAACTGATCAGCCGTCGCCGCAGATCGTCTGTGCACACCATTGATGTGCGGCGGCTTCGCGCGCCAATAGCGCCCGGCGGCGCGCATTGCCCCATCGATAAGATGGGCTCGTGCCGTCCCGTTCCTGCAATCGATGGAGCGGCACGACGACCGCGAGCTGGTCCGAAGCGGCATATTCTCGAATCGATGCGGCGCTCTCCGGGGACGCCATGATTTTGTCCGCAATCTCTTCCGGTGTGATCGTGGTGCCGGGCCTGGTCAATGAGAGTGCCGCTCTTATGCATTGATGGAACGTGCTGTCTTCCATGCTGATCGGCAAGATCCCGGCGGCAGCCGGCTTCTCGATAAGGCCGGCCATGGTGCCGACCAGAACGCCATGAAGAACGGGCTCGGCCGCGCACAGGGTCGCCGCCGGATTTGCGCCCTGAAGTTCATTCAGCAATGCGGATCGATCGTCTCCGAACAGGGCCGCACAAAGCCCTCTCGAACTCGCCGCGACCAGAAAATCCCCGAGCGAGCTCGCACCGAAAGCGTACCCAATAGTCGCGGCGATGTCCTCGGCGGGCCAAAGGGGCGTTCGACGTCGCTGTCCCATTTCCGCTCTCCTCAGCCAACCAATGACGTCGCAGGGTGGAGGATGGGTGTGCAGCCGCACTCCGTTCATTGCCCTCAAATTCAAAACAGGGCCGCCGCGTAACGCCTCCGCACATCTCCAATATCAGAGCAAGAACCGGAGTTCCGCCCGCACGCACAGGCGTCACTTTCCGGCCGTCCCGTTCAACACGCGGATCCAACGCGAATGATGGAAGGAAAGAATCATGGTCCAGGCATTTGACGACAGCGCTCCGACCGGCGCCGAAATGACGAGCTACGACCGCGATCATGCGATGCTCTACATCGGCCTGCTCGATCGCGAGAGGAAGGGCCAGGATTGGCGCAAGACCGTCGGCGCCTTCTTCGGCATCGATGCCGACCGGGAACCGGCGCGGGCGCGCCATGTCTATGACAGCCATGTCGGCCGCGCGAATGCCCTCGTCGCCGTGCCGCAGTTCGCCATGCTGCAGCGCATGGCGCCCTATCTCTGAGCAATCCGGCGCTGTCCATGAAGCAACTCACGCCCTTTTGGATTTGAGAAGAAGAAACGGAGTTTGGCTCTCCACCCCCGCAAATACCAACGCTCGCAGGTCATCGAGCCCTTTCGATGCCCCCACCGAGATAGAGAAAAGGACTTGTTCCATGAGCAAAGAAGAAGACAATAAAGCGGTCGTCGTCCGTTGGTTCACCGAATTCTGGGGCAAGGACGTCAATCTGGCCGTGGTCGACGAGATCGCCCATCCCGATATGCTGCTGCACTATTCGCTTCATGAACCCCGCCGCGGCCGCGAGGACATCAAGGCGTTCATGACCGACTTCCGCGCCGCGTTCCCCGACCTCAATTTCTGGGGCACCGCCGACCTGATCGCCGAGGGCGACTATGTCGTTGGTCAGTGGGAAGGTGGCGGCACGCACACCGGTGCTGGCTGGAACGACCTGCTGCCCGGCTACGAAGGCTTGCCCGCCGCGACCGGACTCAAGATGCACTTCACCGGCAAGACCGTACTGAAGGTCGTCGATGGCCTGATCGTCGAAGAAAATGGCCTCGATGACGGCCTGACTGCCATGATGCAGCTTGGGAAGATCAAGAAGGCCTGATCAACACCGCACGGCAAGGGGGATCGGCCGATCCCCCTTGTTGCCCAGACGCGAGAGAATGCGGGCGATTTCGATTTGAAAGCAAGGATCGGAGTGTGCCCCGCACGGTAGGGCGGCATGGTGCGCGCATATTTGCTAGAGAAGACGAAAATGACGATCAGCTCTCAATCCACGCACGTGCTGCGTATCGCGCCGCTTCCGGTCGAAGACGATCCGCGCTGGGCGCGCATCCTCGCTCGCGACAAGGCTGCCGACGGGACGCTTTGGTACTCCGTTGCCACGACGGGCATCTATTGCCGCCCTTCCTGTCCTTCGCGCACCGCGAACCCGGAGAATGTCACGCTTCACGACACGCTGGAGAGCGCACACGCGACCGGCTTCCGGCCCTGCAAGCGCTGCAATCCGGACGGGCTCTCGCTCGATGCCGAAAATGCCGCGCTGGTCGCCAGGGCCTGTCGTTTCATCGAGGCGTGCGAGGAAGAGCCGTCACTGGAGCAGGTCGCGGCGGCCGTGGATCGGAGCCCGAGCTATTTCCACCGTGTCTTCAAGGCCGCGACCGGCCTGACGCCAAAGGCTTATGCGGCGGCCGACCGGGCGCAAAAGGTCCGCGAAGGATTAGAATCCGGCACCAGGGTCACGGACGCGATGTATGACGCCGGCTTCAACTCCAGCGGGCGCTTCTACGAGAAATCGACCGGCATGCTTGGTATGACCCCCACACAGTATCGCGCGGGCGGCGCTAACGAGGAAATCAAGTTCGCCGTCGGCGCAACCTGTCTCGGCGCAATTCTGGTCGCGTCGAGCAAGAAGGGTGTCGCGTCGATCCTGCTCGGCGACGATCCCGATGCGCTGGTCCGGGATCTCCAGGACCGTTTTCCCAAGGCGCATCTGATCGGCATGGACAGCGAATATGAGGCGCTGATCGCGCGCGTTGTCGGCTTCGTCGAGGATCCCGGCATCGGCCTCGATCTGCCGCTCGATGTTCGCGGCACGGCCTTTCAACGCCGCGTATGGCAGGCGCTTCAGGAAATCCCCGTCGGGGTACGGGTCTCCTATGCCGAGATCGCGCGGCGTATCGGCTCGCCCAAGGCCGTCCGGGCCGTCGCGGGCGCGTGCGCGGCGAACAAGCTGGCCGTGGCCATCCCGTGCCACCGGGTGGTGCGCAATGACGGTTCGCTTTCCGGTTACGCATGGGGCGTCGAGCGCAAGCGCGCAATCCTCGAACGCGAGGTTGCGCAAACCGCATGACCCTCTCCACCCGCTACGATACCTCGGTTGCGTTCCTCGCGCGGGTCGACGAAGACTGGGCAAGGCTGATCGAACAGATAGGCCCCTGTCGCCACGATCCCAAGGCCGCGCGCGAGCCTTATGAGGCGCTGGTGCGCGCGATCGCCTATCAGCAACTCACCGCCAAGGCCGGTGACGCGATGATCGGGCGACTGAAGGCGCTCTTCGAGGATCGCGCTTTTCCGACGCCCGGCGATCTGGTCGACGCGGACGTCGATCGCTTACGCACATGCGGATTCTCGGCGAGCAAGACCGCCACCATCCAGGCCATTGCTGCAGCGACGATCGCCGGCATCATCCCGGCCCGCGAGATTGCCGTCACCATGGACGACCAGACGCTGATCGACCGGATGGTCAGCATCAAGGGCGTGGGCCGCTGGACCGTCGAAATGCTGCTGATGTATTCGCTCGAGCGCATGGATGTGCTGCCGGTCGACGATTTCGGTGTGCGCGAAGGCTACCGCGTGCTGAAGTCGCTGGACGGGCAACCCAAGCCAAAGGCGCTGCGCGAGATTGCCCGGGCCTGGGCGCCGCATCGCACCGTCGCGGCCTGGTATCTGTGGCGCATACCGCGCAAGCGCGGAAACGTGCTGAAATAGGCGCTGCCGCCGCAATCGCCGATTTGATCGCAAGAGTCGGAGTGCGCGTGACGCCGGCATCATCCAGGGGCAACGTCATGCCGCTTCAGAATCGTGTCACACCCTTCGGCGACATCGTCGCCATCGCGCAGCGGGGCCTTTTTACCGGCAATCGCGGCATCATCCACGATCCCGCAGCCAGGACCCTGCTGGCGAAGCGCTGGGCCACCCGGGCCTGGCTGATCTGCACCTGCGACTATAAGGGACGTCGCAGGGATGTGATGGCGGCCCGAAGCTGGACCGAATTATTCTTCCTCGACGAGGCGGTGGCGCTGGCCGCCGGTCATCGGCCCTGTTTTTTCTGCCGGCGAGCCGACGCCGAACATTTCCGTGCATGCTGGACAGCCGGTCGCGGGGACACGCACCCTTCGGCGGCACATATGGACAGGGTCCTGCACGGCGAGCGTCTCGATCGCGGCCGCAAGCGCCTGCACGCGGTTCCGATGCCGCTCGCGAGCCTGCCGGACGGCTCGGTCGTCGCAGTCGGACCGGACGCCTTCACGATGCGCGGCGGCCGTCCCCATCGCTGGACCGAGGCGGGCTATGCGCCTGCCCCATCGCTCGACCGTGCGGATGGACTGCTGACGCCGCCGTCGACGCTTGCCGCGCTCGGCGCGGGGTACCGGCCGGCGCTCCATCCTTCGTCCAATTCCAGCATCCGATAGGTGCCAGCATGCTTGATCTCTTTGAAAACCTCGCGCCACTCGATCCCGTGACCGAGGTCATGGCAGGAGGCGCTGTGCTGCTGCGCGGCGAAGCGCTGTCCATCGACAAAGCATTGCTTGCGGCGCTGGATGCGATCGCCGAACGATCGCCCTTCCGTCACATGGTCACGCCGGGCGGCTTCACCATGTCGGTCGCGATGACGAATTGCGGCGCGGCGGGCTGGGTCACCGATCGCACCGGCTATCGCTACGACAGCAACGACCCGCTCCACGGGCATGCCTGGCCGCCCATGCCGGATTGTTTCGCCGAACTCGCCGCCCGCGCCGCCGCCCGCGCCGGCTATCCCGATTTCCGGCCCGATGCCTGCCTGATCAACCGCTACGAGCCCGGTGCGCGGCTCACTTTGCATCAGGACAAGAATGAGCGCGACTTCGCGCTTCCCATCGTGTCGGTCTCGCTCGGGCTGCCGGCGACCTTTCAGTTCGGCGGCCTGAAGCGCAACGATCCGGTCAAGCGCTATGCGCTGCGCCATGGCGATGTCGCCGTCTGGGGCGGACCGTCGCGGCTTCGGTTCCACGGCGTCTCGGACCTGAAGGATGGCGAGCATCAACTGGTCGGTCGGAAGCGGATCAATCTGACCTTCCGGGGTGCCCTGTGATGTCCGGAACGAACATCTTTCAATTTGACGGCAACAACCGGAGTGTCGGCTGGCAAGCGCGGCGCCAAATGGGGCATCATAGGCGCAAGGGAGTCCGATCACCACGATCAGGCAACGATGCGAGGCAGAGCAAGGAACCAGCATCCATGTTTTCGCGCAGCGAATACGACGCGAATGCGCGACGGCGCAGGTTTGCCGGGGCCGAAAAGGCCTTTAACAGCCTCACCGCCTTTGCGAGGAACGACCCGGAAAAGACGCTGGTCCTGACCCATATCGCCCGCCTCGTCGCCGGTGGCCATGCGGAATATGAGGTGCAGGCGAACGGCGAGATCGAAGTGTGCTTCTCTTCGGGCGAGGTCTATCTCCTGGGACGTTCGTCGATCCTGCGGCTGGCTTGATCGACCGGAGCCTCGGCCACCAATGTCCGTTTTGAAAGCATGAACCGGAGTGCCCCGCCGGGCGGGCGAATCTACCCGAAGAGGAAGCCCGTTTCTCCTGACCTGGACGCAAAATCGAACATGAAAGCTCCACTCGACCTTGCAGCGACCACCGGCCCGGACGGCGGCGTCACCGGGCGCCTCGCAAACTATCGCTGGGAAATGATCGCGGCGGATCTCGACAGCTATGGCGCCGCGGTCCTGCCGCGCCTCTTTCTGGGCGGCGAATGCGATACGGCCATCGGCCTTGCCGCCGATCCGGCGGGGAGGCCCATTCCGAACGTGCCCGAGCAGCGCGGCTGGGGGACCGGCGACAATCGCTATTTCGCCTATCCCCTTCCGGGTCCGATCGCGGACCTGCGCACCGCGCTCTATCCTCATCTCACATCCATCGCGAACGATTGGAACGAGCGGATGGGTTTTGAAGAGCGCTTTCCCCAGACGCACGCCGAATTCCTGCAAATATGCCGCCGCGCCCAGCAGATCGTGCCGACATCGATGATGTTCGATCACCGTGCGGGCCAGCAAAGCCTGCTCCATCAGGATGTGTACGGCTGCCACCCGTTTCCCTTGCAGGCCGTCATCCTGCTGTCCGAACCAGGCAGCGATTTCACCGGCGGCGAGTTCGTGATCGCCGAGCAGCGTCCGCGCATGCAGACCCGTCCGGAGGTCGTCTCGCTCGCAAAGGGCGACGCCGTCATCTTCGCGACGGCGAACCGTCCCGTGAACGGATCGCGCGGCAGCTACCGCGTCAATCTTCGCCATGGCTTCAGCAAGGTCAGGACGGGCCGCCAGCACGCGCTGGGGATCGTCTTTCATGACGCCGCCGTCTGATGGCCCGCTGCCAAACCCGCAAATGAAAGAGACCCCATGCCCGCTCTTCAAACCGACATGCCGATCACAGCGCCCCTGACACCGACGGAGCGCGTCGATCGCATCGATTGGGATCGGATGGCATCGGACCTTGCCGCAGGCGGCTCAGCGGTTGCGCGGCAGCTCCTCACGCGCGAGGAATGCGAGGCGCTCACGTCGCTCTATGAAGAGGACGGCATCTTCCGCAGCCGCGTCGTCATGGCTCGATACGCGTTCGGCAAGGGCGAATATCGCTATTTCAGCTATCCCCTCCCCGATCTCGTCGGCGAGCTGCGCACCGCCTTCTACCGCCATCTGGCGCCGATCGCGAACGACTGGAACGCGCGCATGCGGATCGGCGCGCGCTATCCGATGGTGCACGCCGACTATCTGGGTCTCTGCCATCGCGGCGGACAGGCGCGCCCGACGCCGTTGCTGTTGCAATATGGCGCCGGCGACTATTGCTGCATGCACCAGGATCTCTACGGCGATCTGACGTTCCCGATCCAGGTCGTGATCCTCCTCGCGGAACCGGAACGCGACTTCACCGGCGGGGAGTTCCTGCTCATCGAACAGAATCCGCGCGGCCTGTCCAAGGCGGAAGTCGTGCCGCTGCGGCAGGGCGACGCCGTTGCCTTCGCGGTCAATCAGCGGCCGGCACGCAGCGTGCGCGGCACCGCGCGCGTCAACCTGCGCCACGGCGTCAGCCGGCTCCATTCAGGCCACCGCCATACGCTCGGCATCATCTTCCACGACGCCAAATAAAAGGCCTCGCGCTTTTCGATTTGAAAGCAAGGACCGGAGCGAGGCTCGCAGCGGCATCGCCTAAACAAGATCGGCAAACACGATCGAAAGACAAGATGATGACCGAAACAATCCGATTTGCCTGGGGTGCCAGCTCGCTGGGCGACTTCATGGTCGCCATGTCCGCGACGGGCGTTGTCGCCCTCGAGTTCAGCGCTGCTTATGCCGCGATGGAAAGGGCCTTGCGGATGCGTTTTCCGGAAGCGCAAGTGATCCACAGTCCGGATGAGCTGACCGACGTCGTCACGACCGTCGCAGGCCTCATCGAAAACCCGGCAACCGGATGCGAACTTCCGCTCGATCTGCGCGGAACCTCCTATGAGGTACAGGTATGGCTCATGCTGCGGGACATTCCCGCCGGCGAGACCACCAGCTATGGCGCGCTCGCGGCCAAGCTCGGCACGCGCGATGCGCGCGACGTCACGGCCGCAATCGCAAACAACCCCGTCGCGGTGATCATTCCCTGCCACCGGGTCATCAAGAAGGATGGCTCGATCTCGGGCTATCGGTGGGGCGTCCAGCGCAAGCGCGCGCTGCTGGCCAGCGAACAGCGGTCGGCGGTGCACTGAGATGGCCACTGCGCGAAAGCTGGATGGCGACGCATTGCACCAGCAGTGCATCGCCGCCACGCCGAACGATCCCTTTGCCTCCACGGCTGCTTCGAAACGACCGGCGCCGCTCGATCTCGTCCGCCGTGCGCTCGATTGCGTCGACAACGCCAAGGCCCAGTACCCCGGTTATCGCCTGACGCGGCTCATCAGCGAAAGGCTCGAACTGGATAACGAGGATGCCTGGGGGCTCCTCGATATCATCGGGACCGGCGCGGACTATGTCCATTCGGACCCGCAAGACCCCTTCCTGTTCGACCAACTGCTTCGCGGAGTGATCGCCCGCCATGGCCTTGCGCGTCTGTTCGCCGACGATGGTCATGGCCCCTATCATCACGCGATCCGGCCGACCGGTTATGATTTCTTCGAGGACGAGGTTATCCCCGCCGGAATGGAGCAATGGCGCGCCGACTATCGCGCGATGTCCGATCATCGGCAGATGCTGGCCGCCTCGGTCATCTGGCTCTATCGCGGCGGAAAGGACAATGTCTGGCTCCGGCGTGTCCCGTGCACATGGCACGCCGCGGATGCCATTACGCACATGCGCGACACCAATTGCCTTCTCGATTGGGCGGGCCTGTTCGTCACCTATCCCGGTTGGTGAGGCATGGAATCGGTACGCCAGCCTCGACGGCTGGGCGCGCCCTGTAGCGCGGCGATGCAAGTCACCGCGCGTCGTGGAAGATGATCCCGAGCGTGTGGCGCATACCCGAGCGAACCCGGCTGACCCCGTGCCGAAGGTTGACGCGATAATCACCCCGCGTTCCCTGAACGGGGCGACTGTTGACCGCGAAGGCCACGGCGTCGCCTTGGCGCAAGGGCACGACCTCGACACGGCTCTGCATACGCGGTCGCCGTTCGGTCAGCGCGAACTCACCGCCGGTGAAATCGACCTCGGGTTCGGAAAGCAGGATCGCGACCTGGATCGGGAACCAGATGTCGCCGTACATATCCTGATGCAGGCAGTTATAATCGCCCTCGACATATTGGAGAAGCAACGGCGTAGGCTTGATCTGGCCGCCCGCGCGGCACCGCGCGAGGAAATCGGCATGATCGTCCGGAAATCGGCCTTCCAATCCCATGCGCGCGTTCCAGGCGTTGGCGATCCCGGCAAGCCTGGGATAGAGCGCCAAACGAAGATCCCTGATGGGGTCGGGCAGCGGGTAGCTGAAATAGCGATATTCGCCTTTCCCGAAGCCATGCCGCGCCATGATGACGTGGCTGCGAAACCGGCTTTCATCTCGATAGAAGGCCGCGATGTCGCGGCATTGTTCGGGTGTGAGCAGCTTGGGCAGCACGGCGCATCCCGCGCTATCAAGTTCGCCGGTGATCGCGCCCCAATGATAACGGGCAACCCGCGCCTCTGCGGACATGTCCGCAGAGGCCGGAGCTATGAAATCCACCAGCGGCGGCTTCATGCCATCGCTTCCTTCCGGATCAGTTCACGCTTGCGGTCAAGGCCCCAGCGATAACCGGCCAGTTCGCCGTTGCTGCGAACGATGCGGTGACAGGGAACCGCCAGCGCGATCGGATTGGCGGCGCAGGCGCTCGCGACGGCACGCGGATGGCTGAGCGGCATCAGCTTGCGCGCCAGTTCCGTGTAGCTCGCGGTCTTGCCGACCGCGATCGTGCGCAGCTTTTCCCACACACTGCGCTGAAACTGCGTACCGCGCATGTCGAGCGTCAGATCGAGGCCTTCCGATGGCTTGTCGATATAGCGCTGGACCGCTGCGACATCGCTCTCCACAGCGTCCGGGTTCCGAACAAGGGTCGAATCCGGAAAGCGTCCGGCGAGGTCTGTCTCGAGTTCCCCGGCCGTGTCGCCGATCAGGATCGAGCAGACACCCTTCGCGCTGCGCGCGACAAGCACCTGGCCAAGATTACTATCGACAATCGCATAGGAAAGAACGTCAGCGATCGCCGCGTTCGAATTTGCCCGCGAGTTCGCCCGCAGACCATCAGTCGTCTTGAGGTTCATTGCCGTAACTCCTTGCTGTCCTCGTGACCGGAGCTACGCCCGGAGCTGGCACGCCAAACTCCGTTCCTTGTTTTCAAATTGAGGAATCTTTACCATCCCGACGGCATTGCCGGATAAGCGGTGCGAACATTTACGGTCCCGTCACGCCAACATAGACGGGCTTCCGATCGGGACTTGCGTTGATAAGCCGCTGCCTAGCCGCAGCGGCCGTCAGGTCATGGTTGGACATTCCGTCGGCGACAAAGCGATCGAAGCTTTCAAGGATCGCGGGTTTGAGCGTCACCTGCCTGCCCCCGCGATCGATTTCGATCAGCCCCTGCGCTTCAGCGTCGGCCAGGAGTTGCCGGACATGTGTTCGCGAGACGAGAAAGCTCCGGCCAAGACTCGACAATGACAAGGATATTGTCGGCGATCCGTGCTTCATCGAATCCTGCATAAGCCGCATCAGGATCAATATGCCCGCGTCGCGCGAGACAAAGAGCAAAATGGCGGGATTGCGGAGCAGGACCATCGCTGACTGTTCGAAAAAATCGGTCGCGATCCTCCGTTGAACGCGCTGAAAATCGGCATCCTCGCCGAGCGGAAGGACATAATCTCCTTTGCCGAACAGCGTGGCGAGCGGGCTATAATGTGCAACCAGCCACGCCCGGTCATATGCCAGCATCCTGGGCGTCGGGTGCAGAAGACGCACGCGCCCATCCAAGGGCGATATGCGGCTTTCAAGATAGTCGGTCTGGATCAGTCGGCCGACGATGGATTCGATCCGCCTCGGGCTGCTCACACCGAAAAGGGCCAGCACCTTTTTGAGATTGCCGATCGTTGGCCAACTGCTCCGGTCGTCCTCGCGATATCCGGCAGCGAGACAGATGGCGACCGCGAAGATCACGATCCGCGCCGCCTCCATCAGCAGCTTGTTGAGAAAGGCGTCGTCGCCATAGAGCGCGAGCGTCTTGTCGACATATTCAGCGCGCGCGCTCGCGAAATCGGGATGGTTCAGGATCGACGACGAGGTTCGGTAGGCGACACCGAAATGCGGATCAAATGCCTTGCCTTCATGCGGCTTCATTCACGGCTCCCCGCCCGCGTCCGGCCAGCACCCGGCCCCACCGGCCCGCCCTGCCCCGGGGTTCGGGCAACCACAGCGTCCAAGCGAATAGAATATACGCAAAAAGTTCCGGCGCAATATCGCCGCGCTTGCGATAGGCTGTATTAACAAGATCATCATATGCATTGATAAGCAACTTAGGGGGATTAATGCGTCAATATCGTCTCGGGCTCCTCCTGTCGGCGCCCCTTTCCATCCTGTCATTCGTCGCGGCGGCCTCGGCTGCCGATGTCCCCGCTACGCTCCGTGCCGTCGGCGGCGGCGCGGATGCTATCGGCAAACGCTGTAAAACCGATACGCAGGCGATCAACCTGCAGAAAGCCGTGCTCGAAGCGCGCGCCGGTCCGGCAACGATCGCGGACGATTTCGTGGGCTTCGACCGACTCAACGCGATCAGTCAGGATGGTTTCGGTCAATATTATCTGATCATGGAAACCCACCCGGACAAAGGCGTGCGCGAGGCGGCGGCGGCGTGCGTCCAGGAGATTACGACGATCAATACCGCGATCGGCCTCTCGCGTCCGATCTACAATCGACTGGCTGCGATCCCGACCGCCGGCCTCGACACGAAAACGGGGTTCACGCTCGCGAGGACGCTTCGCGCCTACCGGCTCGCCGGGGTCGACAAGGATGAAGCGACGCGGAAGAAAGTGGCGGCACTGACCAACGAAATCGGTGACATCGGCTTGAAATTTTCAGCCAATATCCGGGATGACAAGGGCGATATCGCGCTCGACACGGCTGACCTTGCGGGGTTGCCGCAGGACTATATCGACGCGCACAAGCCGGGCGCGGACGGAAAGGTTCATCTGACTTTCGATTATCCAGACGTGTTTCCGGTACTGGACTTCGGGGCGCGCCGCGACACGCGCAAGATGGTCGCGTCGGCCTATGCCAATCGCGCCTGGCCGGCAAACGGTCCGGTGCTCCAGTCGCTGCTCCGGAAACGATATGAGCTTGCGACAACCCTCGGCTACCCCGACTATGCGACGCTGATCACGGCGGACAAAATGATCGGCACCCCGACGCGCGTTGAGAGCTTTCTGGGCCAGATCGACGCCGCCGCAACACCGGGGTCGGACGCCTATTTCGGTGAATTGACGGCATTTGCGAAGCGCGGGGACAAGACACTCGACCGGATTCAGCGCTGGGACAGCAGCTATTTCGGCAACAGGCTGAAGAAGCAGAAATATGACGTCGACGCCGCCGAAGTACGCCGATATTTCACTTATGAAAAGACCCGCGCGGGAATCTTCGGCCTGATGCGCGACCTGTTCAATGCCGACATGCGCCCTTGGCAGGGCACGCCGTGGAGCAACGACGTGAGCGGCTGGTCGCTCTACGATGGCGACCGGCTGGTCGGCCATTTCTACCTGGACATGCATCCACGCGAGGGCAAGTTCAACCATGCTGCGGCCTTCCCGATCCAGTCGGGCATTTCAGGGCAACAGGTGCCGATCGCGGCGCTCGTCACCAATTTTCCGGCAACGGGTCCGATGGACCATGACGATGTCGTGACCTT
The DNA here is from genome assembly GCF_059415685.1 of Sphingopyxis sp. GW821-FHT10B01. Classification (NCBI taxonomy): domain Bacteria; kingdom Pseudomonadati; phylum Pseudomonadota; class Alphaproteobacteria; order Sphingomonadales; family Sphingopyxidaceae; genus Sphingopyxis; species Sphingopyxis sp. GW821-FHT10B01. The sequence continues at coordinate 680,965 of NZ_JBWKNS010000003.1, forward strand.
CCTCCACGAATTCGGTCATCTTATCCATTGGCTCTATGCCGGAAACCAGACCTATAGCCTTCAGAATATGGGAAATTTGCAATGGGACTTCCTCGAAGCGCCGTCGCAACTGCTCGAGGAGTGGGCGTGGGATTATGACACGCTCAAAGGCTTCGCCTCGAACGACAAGGGCGAACCGATCCCCGCGGCGCTCGTCGAAAAGATGAACGCCGGGCGCTGGTTCGGCGAGGCGCTGACCTACAAGCGACAGGTCGGCCTGGCAGCGGTTTCGCTCAATTTCTACAATCGCCCACCCGATTTCGACCTCGACGCGATGTATGACGAACAGACAAACCGCTACTCGCCCATTCCCAATATCCCGGGCACGCATTCCTATGTTAATTTCGGGCATCTCGATGGCTATTCGGCAATCTACTATACCTATGGCTGGTCAAAGGCGATCGCGACCGACCTGTTCACGGGATTCAAACAGGCCGGCATCCGCAACAAGGATGTCGCGATGCGCTATCGCACGATAGTGCTGGAAGGAGGCGCAACGGCCGATGCCGAAACATTGGTGAATGATTTTCTCGGGCGCCCGTGGAACCTCGACGCCTTTCGCGAGCAGCTGAGCCGATAAACTAGGCTGCGGGTGCGCGCGATGGACGGCCGACAAGCTATTGTCGCACATACCGCTTTGGGGATGCAGGGCATTCCGATCAAAGGCTGGCCCGGAGTTTAGAGCCCGTATGGAACGGCCGCAACGAGCGGATTTTGGCGTATCTTTTGCTCTGGAATGCCCAGCGTGCGTCGTTTTTCCGGCCGAGAACCGGTTATGCTGGCCGCAAGCGGACCGTCCGCTTCCAAGCGCCAAAAATGGGAAAGCGGACCTTAGGACTTCGGTCGACACTGGCTAGAACAGCGCGGGTTTCACTGTCGTCGCCATCATGTGAACGACGGTCGCCGCATGACCGAATATGCAAAAATCGGAACCATCGGCAGCTAGGGACGATCGACCCAACCGGCATTGCGCGCCGCCCGTTCGCCCGCAGCGTCCAGCGCGTCGCCTCGCATCATCGCGGCGGCGGTCGCCGCGATCTCGTCCGACGAGGCTTGCCGATAATCCCTCCTTGTCTGTCCTCGCAACGTTCGCTCGAGCTGCCATCGACCGCGTTCACGGCAGCCAATCCCGTCGATCGAAGCGCTCTCGAACGTGCGGCAATAGCGACCGTCCTTGCCCTCGAAGCTGAGACCGATCCGCACCGGGGCGTCGCCGGACTGGTTCGACGCAAGCTGCGTGTCGAGCGCGTCGGCGAGCGGTCCTGCCGCGACCAGCATGCCGCCCTCGGTCGCCACATCGGCGGGGGGAACCCACGGACGCAATCCGATCGTGAGGCCCAACACGAGCGACGCCGCGATGGCACCCCAATGGATGGCGCCGAAGCGCGCGCGTTTCGCATCGCGGCGACCGGCAAGACTGGCGTCGATCTTGTCGTCGACCGCGAGCAACGATCGCAGCCGCTCGGGAACCTCCTCTTCGGCGATGGGTGCAAAATGCGCCTCCAACCGCGCCTTGAGCGCGCGGTGGCGGGCGATCTCCGCCGCAAGCGAAGCGTCGATCCCGGCTTCGCGCTCGATCCGGCGCGCAGTCAAATCGTCGAGTTCGCCGTCAACAAAGGCGGCAACCGTGGCAGCGTCGAAGCTCATGCGGCCTCTCCCAAATAAAACATCAGACTTTCGCGCCCACGCGCAAGGCGCGATGTGACCGTACCGATCGGCACGTCGAGTATCTTCGCCGCCTCGCGATAGGCATAGCCTTCCACCAGCACGAGCATCACGACTTCGCGCTGCTCGTCCGGAAGGCGGGCCATCGCGCCGCCAACGTCGCCGCGCAGCGCTCCCGCCTCCACCTCGGCTGCGCCATCACCCGTGATCTGCACGACGGCTTCGTCGATCGGTGTTTGAACGCCGCGCCGGCCCGCGGCACGGCGCTCGTCGATCCAGAGATTACGGGTGATGCGGTACATCCAGCTGTCCAGTCTCGTTCCTTGTTGCCATTGGTCCCGCGATTTCAGCGCGCGTTCGATCGCGGCTTGGCACAAATCGTCGGCGTCGCTCGCATGGCGTGCCAAACCGCGCGCGAACCGACGCAGGCGCGGAAGCAATTCGACCAGTTCCTCTTCGAAGCGCATATTTGCCTTTCGCTGTGTCCGAGGAAGAAACGACGCCACCCTATCGTTTCTTCCGCAGCATGCTAAATTTTTCGGACGCGGCCGGTGTACCGCCAGCCGGTTCCGCCGACACGAGGAGTTTCGATGCGCGCACTTGCCGCCCTTGCCCTGACGTTTTGCCTTCTATCCGCCGCGATTAGCGAACGCGTCGTTGCGCAGGTAGCGCTGCCGCAGGTGCAGCTTCCCGACGCCGCCCGCAATTTGCCGTCGTTACCGAACCTCAATGCCGAACCGTTGATAGCCCTCGGCGACAGGCTCGCAGAGATGCGGCTCGACCGGATCACCAGTCTCCTGCGCAACAATCGCGACCGGATCGAGCCCGACCGCGACGGCCAGCCAGCGGTGCGCGGTACACTCGTTGCGACGGGAGTCGACGACGCGATGATCGCGCAGGCGGCGAATAACGGGTTCCGGCTAATCGACCGCGATCATATCGAAGGACTCGATCTCGATATCGTTCGCTTCGCGGTTCCCGAGGGTCGCAGCCTCGCGCGCGCGCAAAAGCAGCTCGCCAAACTGCTCCCCGGCGCCGAAATCGATGCCGACCATATTTATTTCGCGAGCGGTCCGGGCGGAGCGCTGCCGACCGCCTTGCTGGTGACGGCCACAGCGTCCGGCAAAGCATCGCTTGGGTTGATCGATGGTGGGGTGGCTGCGCATCCCTCGGTCGCGGGCCGCGTCGAGCAGCGCGGCTTCGCCGCTGGCGCACCTTATGCGAGCCGCCACGGCACCGCGGTCGCCTCACTGCTGATCGGCACCGGCGCGGTGCGGGGTTCGGCATCAGGGCAAAATCTTCTCGCCGCCGACGTCTATGGTTCCGACGCCGCGGGCGGTAACGCCAGCGCCATTGCCCGCGCGCTCGGCTGGCTGGCTCAGCGCGGCGTCGCGGTAACGACGATCAGCCTCGTCGGCCCCGATAACAAGCTGCTGGCGGTCGCCATCGCGCGCGCGCAGCAGCGCGGCATGTTGATCGTCGCGGCGGTCGGCAACGACGGCCCAGCCGCTCCGCCCGCCTATCCGGCATCTTATAAGGGGGTGTTTGCGGTGACCGGTGTCGACGGCAAGAACCGTGCGCTTCCGGAAGCGGGGCGCGCGCTCCACATCGACTTCGCGGCGCCGGGCGATGCCGTTCTCGCGGCGACCGGCACCGGCACGACCGACCGCCTGCGCGGCACATCCTTCGCCGCGCCGCTGGTCGCCGGACGTCTCGCGCTCCGCTACCCGGCGCCGGCAATCGACCGGATCGGTCCGGCGGTTTCCGCACTGGTGTTCGAAGCGCGCGATCTTGGAAAAAAGGGGCGCGACAAGCTCTACGGCCACGGACTGATTTGCGGGGATTGCGGCGGCCGCTGATCCGTCCGGCAATTTTCGTGGAAGAAATCCGGACGCGCCGTCGTTCTTCCTTCAGGCCCCTCCCCTCCGGGCCGCAAGATGAAGGAGAAGGACAATGGCACATCGTATTTTCACGTCGGCCCTCGCGCTCGCTGCGTCGGCCATGGCATTTTCGACCCCGGCCTCGGCGCAGTTGCTCGGCGGGAGTGGCGGGCTCGGCGGTGGTCTCGGTGGAACGCTCGGCGGCACGCTCGGTAATCCGACCGGGCCGATCGGCGGAACGCTCGGCGGCGCAGGCGAGATCACGGGATCGGGCCGCGGCGACGCCCATGTCGACCGCCGCTCGGGCCGCGTGCAGGGCAAGGGTAACGCCGATGCGAACGGCAAGGGCTCAGCCAATGGCAATGCCGACCTGATCGGGAACACCGTCGGCGGAAACGCTAATGGCTCGGGCGGCGCCTCGGGCAATGGCAACCTTGACGCACAGGCGGTGGGCACCGATTTCGTAGGACAGACAGCCCGCGGGACGGTCGGCACCGTCCAGGGTACCGCTTCGGCCGCCACCGGCACCGCGCGCGGTGCGGTCGGGACTGTCCGTGATCAGACCGGCGGGGCGTTGTCAGACGTCTCGGGCAGCGCCAGCGGCGCCGGTTCGATCGCGGGCAGCTTCCAGGGCGGCCTTGGCCAGCTTGCTGCCGCAGGTAGCGGCGCGGCCAGCGGCAATGGCATGTTTGCAGTCACGCCCGGAATGCCTGTCACCGACCCGCGGGGCAAGGTGATTGGTCATGTTCAGGAACTGCGGCAGACCAGCCGCGGCGTCGTACAGGCGGTGACCGTCGAGGTGGGCGATCGCGTTGCGACACTGCCCGCCGCCAGCTTCGCCGGTTCGGGTGATGTCCTCGTTACCGGCATGACCAAGGGTCAGCTCAAGGAGACAGCCGAACAGCAGAGCGTCAACGACTGATCGATCGAAGGGGCGATCGGCGACGACCCCAATTGACGCCGGTCGATCACTGGGGCGGACCGCGATGCGGTTCGCCCATTTTTTGCCTTCACCCGTTTTTGGCCGCTTGCGGCCTGACCGCTTTAGGGCACGATCCTCGGAAAGCGGACGTCGGCGAAATAGCGAGCGCAACGCTGTCGCCACGCGTTCCCAGCATAGTTGCTTCGGTATTGCTCCGCTGTTTTTCGGATCATTACGAAATAGGACGCAATGTAGGTTGCAATGTAGGATTTTGAATGTTCCACCTTTGTTCCCATCAATGAGGAGCAAAGATATCATGGCCATAACCGATCAACTGCTGACCCCCGAGAATTTCCGCCAGCCGGGTGACACGGTGCTTTTACGTTTACAGCGCTTTCTGGACGCACTGGGCAATGGCATTTGCGGGATGCTCGATGGCGATTATGTCATTCCTTCGCAACTCGTCATCGGGGACAAGTCGAGGTTCAAACTGTTTGGCGGTGGCTATGCGATCAAGATGGCCGACGGCGCAGCGACCGGATATGGCGGCAGCGCGCTTTATCTCTACAAGTGCACCGATTTCGAGATCATCGACCTGATCTGCGACGGCAACCGGACGAACCGCGTGCCTGCCGAGGACTCCGCGCACCTTATCGTCGTCGACAAATGTCATCACTGGAAATTCACGCGCGTCCAGGCGAACGACGGGACTTGCGACGGATTCATGATCTATGCAGGATCGGGTACGGGCGGAAGCGGTGCTGGCGGTGCGGTGGCGCTTGAAGATTGTCCTTCGCACTGGGTGCTGGAGGATTGCGTCGCACTCCGCAATTACCGGCAGGGCTGCTCCCTGCTCGAAGGGTTTTACGGGAAGTTCCGGGGCGGCCGCTACGGTCTCACATCGGGTCTGTGGGATACGTCCCGCGGGCCTTGCGCCGGGATCGACATCGAACCCGATAACAATCCCTTGTGGATTCAGAACCGCGTCGCGAACATCGAAATCGACGACGTTCTGTTCGATCGTAACCAGGGTGCGGGTCTCCTCGTTACGCGGGTCGACGGGGTACGGAATATCCGTATCCGGAACTGCATATTCGAGCATAATCGAAAGGCGGCGATCGAAAGCTTCGCCGACAATGTCGACATCATCGACTGCAAGATCATCGGCTTCGACACGAACGACTATACGGTCAATCCACTGGCTTGGCCAAAGCGCGGCGCGATCGATATCGGCGTTGACGCCGGCCCCACCCGCATCATCGGGCCGGAATTCTCCTGTATCGACAACGCGGGGGTCGGCAATGCCAATCCCTGCATCTATGTGCATGGCGGTGCAGCCGCGGGGATCGAGGTTGCGGGTATCCGCAGCGATGGAACAGCTTCGGATATCGCTAGCCTGCACGCCCCCCATGTCGTTCTCCATGATTGCGTGATCGACGTGTCGGGCGCCGCCGAGGGAACGCATCTGACCTTCCTTGGCGATTATCCGGAAATGTCGAATGTCACGATGATCGGCGTCTATCAGCGCGCGGCCTATTTCAGCGGCATGCAGCCGCGCATCCGCGATAATAGCTTCCATGTCAGGGTGGCCGACCACACCGCATTTGTGGTCGATGCCCATGACGCGACCCAACCCGAGGTTGCTCACAATCGGATCCGTCACACTGCCGCTGTCGCAACCTATGGCTTCGGCTTCGGAAACGGGGCGATCATTCTCGACAACTGGGTCGTCAATAACACGCATGCGGATGCTTATGTGACTGCCGGAATACCGTTGTTGAAGCGCGGGAATATGCGGGTGGGGTCGAGGGAACAGGAAACGCCTATCATGACGTAAAGAGTGACCAGAGACACCGCATCTGTGATCTACTCCCCTTTAGCGGACGCCTCCTTTCGAAAGGCCGGAGGCGTCCGTTTCCTTCCTTGGTTCGCATTGGCCGGTTGCGGCCTGTCGGCTTTTGGGCGCAAATCGTGAAGAGCCGACATTGCGCACACCTGTGCCGGTTGCAGACAAAAATCCCCTGCCCTAGGCTAAGCGTTGATCAACCTGAGGCAATTTTGTGTTGCTGTTCCCGGCTTTCGTTCTGAATTTCGCTGCCCCCGCGCTTCCGCCGCCGCCGACATATGAGGTGCCGGACACTCAGGAGCCGCTGACCAACTCCGATCGAGTGGTCGTGACCTGCCCCGATGGAGGCATTGTCGGAGCAGAATTTATCCGCGAACGCCAAACCGTAACGGTGGTTGGGATTGCCGGATTTTCCCGGGTGCTTTCCGACGACCAGCGCAAAATCGTCGATACCGCTCTCCGGCCTCTTGGATCGCTGGATCGGGTTGAAATCATCTGCAATGGACGCGACAGCGCGATTATCAGGGTCCTTGGCGCGTTTGTCGAAGTTGAGCGCCAAATGTATCAGCAGACGGTCGTCGTCGTCTGGGAAAACTCGGGTATGCTGGGGACTGAGAGGCGCCCCGTTCCGGAAATGGAGCTAGACCCGCGAGCGCTTTGAAGCCCTCCGATACCAGAACCGTGACCGGATTTGGCCGCTTGCTGCCGGTCTGCTTCTGAACGCGAAGCCTAAAAAGCGGACACTCCGCAGCCCGCAAGCTTGAACGATGGCCGGCTCCTGCAATGATTTTTGCGGGGCGCTAGCTAAAGTCTCCGTATTTGAGAGCAGCGCAGGGAACAAAGTGGTCTGGATTGCGGACAAGGGCATTTGCCGACGCGCGATCGTAGGCCGACAGCGCGTCGGCGAAGCCGGGCTCACCGAGCCGAACGCCCAAGCGCCGGACGATTGCTGCATTGCCTTCGCTCGCATAGGCCTCTCGCAGCAACGTCAGGCCCGGAAGGCCGTAATTGTCATAGGCCACCTGAAGTATCGAGCGGCGGGTGTCGATATAGCTTTTGAACCATGCAATCTCGTCCGCCCCCGCAAGTGCCGCAGCCGGAAGCGTCTTCGCCGCCACATCGCTCGCGAAGCCGCGGGCGCTGATGTCGCGATAGACCTCTTCGTCGAGCGAGAGGCGCCCAGCGGGATCGCCATAGTTCAGTGTGACCGGAAAGCATCCGACGCCATCGATTTCCGCAATTTCAAGCGCGCGCGGCGCTACATTGGTAAAGGTGCCCGGGGACGAAGCGTACATGCCATTGCCGTCAACCTCGTGATAAACGCCCTTAAGCTGGCCGCTCTGCCCCGAGTAGCGCTCGCGCGTGACACCGGGCGCGCCCATCGCGGCAATAATTCCCGGATCGGCCTCGCCGCGTTCGCGCCGACTGCGAAAGCCATCGGCAAGCCAGCCGGCCAGCGTATTCTTCTGTCCCTCGAAGGCGCGATAGGCGCCGCCACTCGTGCGCTCGTGGCACAACTTGCCGTTGTCGACGAGCGGGCCGACCTGACAGGAGATCGGGGCGCCAAGCATCAGCGCGACGGGCCGCACGTCGAACTTCGCCGCGATGACGCGCGGATTGTCCATCTCACCCCAATGGATGCCGACAAGCGCCGCGACCGTCACCGCCAGCATCGCGAGGCCCGCACGAGTCAGGCCGAACATATTCTCGTCCGATCCGACCCCGACGCGCGGGAGCACTTCGGCTGCGGGCAACTGCCGCAGCAAGGCAGCGGAGCGTGCTTCGCTCAATGTCCTTGAGGTGCTCCAGGCCGCCTCGGGCAACGCCCCCGGCGCATTGAACACCATCGATCCGGTCGTGCGCGCAAGCGCCGCGATCCGCTGCGCGACGGTCGGGTGAGTTGCGTCTTCGCCTTCGGTCTCGCCAGCGATCATCATCGCGTCGTCCTCGCCTCGCGCATTTTCGACGCGATAATTCTTCTCCACCTTGACCAGCGCGGAGGCCATCGCGGCGGGATTGCGGGTGATCTGTACCGCTTCGGCGTCGGCGATGAACTCGCGCGCCGACGAGATGATCAGGCGCGATACCTGACCCGTGCGGACGGCAAGATGGGCGATGAAGCCGCCCGCCAGCGTCAGCGGCAGGACCGCCGGTACCGCGACGGACAACACGATATGGATCGGCGTGAATTTGAGCGGATTGTTCCGGTGAAGGCGCGTGAGCGCAGACATGAAGATATTGGCCGCGGCCATCAGGCGGATATCGCCATTGCGGATGTGGATCAGTTCATGTGCCAGGACGCACGACAGTTCGGCGTCGTCTAGGTCGTCGATCAGGCCGCGCGTCACCACGACTACCGCTTTCTTCCGTGCGATGCCGCAGGCGAAGGCGTTACGCGCCGGGTCCTCGATCACGCCGACGAAGGGAACGGGCAGCCCCATCGTCACGATCAAAGGCTCGATGATCCGGCAAAGCCGCTGTTCATCGGCATTGTCGACAAAGCGGAAACCGACGGCGCGCTTCACCGATTCGATGTGCCAGAACATCTGCCAGCCAAACCACAGCACCGACGCGGCGAGCACCAGGGACACGTAGCGCAGGGCGTAGCCGCCTGTATTCAGGAGCGGCGCATGGTCGGGGTCGAGCACCGCCAGCGGCAAGAACAGCACGACCGTCGCGATCGCCTGGACCGCGATCAGAAAGCCCAGAAACAGGGCACCGGACCGTGCATCATTGCTTCGGACCCAGCCATATAGACCGGTCGGTTGGTCCCGCATCGCCTGCCGCCCCCGCCCGCCGGATCAGAAAGCGATGGCGACCGGTTCGTCGACGAGCACCCGCTCGACACCCAGGTCGAACGGCTGACGGCTGTTCAGCCGCAGCTTTTGGGCGACCAGATTGCCCGGAAACTGGCGCAGTGACGTATTATATTCCTCTATCGCAAGATTGTGGAACCGGCGCGCGGCGGTGATCCGGTTCTCGCAATCGGTCAGTTCCTGCCGAAGCTTTGCAAATTCGGGCAGCGCCTTGATATCGGGAAATTTGTCGATCGACGCCATCAGCGTGCTCAGATGCGCGGTCAGATTGCCCTCGGCCTTGAGCTTGATTTCGGCGGACATGGTACGCAGCGCCTCGGTACGCGCCTCCATGACGCCAAGAACCATGTCCTTCTCGTGACCGGCGACGCCCTTGAGCAGTCCGAGCAACCCAGGGATCAGATTGTGCCGGTGCTTCAGATGCACGTCGATATCTGAAAACGCCGTTTCGCAACGCTGATCGAGCGCGACGAGCAGATTGTGCGTCGATTTGATCCGGACATAGAGTGCAATCGCGACAAGCAGCACCGCTACAATCACGCCCAGAATAACCCACAATATCGTTTCCATGACAACCCCCGTCGCTTCGGTGCGGCCATCAATAGCAAAGTTGTTGTTAAGAAGGATTTACTGAACCGGAATTTCCGATGATTTACACATCCTTAAACAAGAAATGCGACATGAGGCGACTTCAACTGAGGGGGTTTTATGGCTGAAACCATTTTCGTTCGCGTCCGCCGTCTTTTGTCCGCCCGGATCGAGGACAGCGTCGACGCCATGGAGCGCGCGAATTCCGACGGCACGATGCGCGAGGCGATCCGCGAGGTCGATCGCGCGATCGACGAAGTTCGCGCCGACCAGGAACGCGCCATGACCCGCCGATTGCAGGCCGCGCGCCAGCAGGGCATGATCGCCAAGAAGGTCGAAGAACTGACCGGCAAGGCACGCTTCGCCCTTCAGGAAGGCCGCGAGGATCTCGCCGAGGGCGCACTCAAGCGGCAGGTCGACCTCGAAGAACAGTCGGCCAATCTTGACCAGGTTCAGACGGTCGCTCGCGCCGAAGAAGAGAAGCTCGAAGATAGCCTCTCCGCGCTGCGCGCCCGCAAGAAGCAGATGGAAGAGGCGCTCGCCGCCTATAGCATCGCCAAATCGGATGCCTCGATGGGCGGCGATGGCGGGTTCGAGAACAGCCGCAGCGTCGAACGCAAGGTCGAAGGCGCCGAAGCCGCGTTCGACCGCGCGATGACCGGTGCGGGCGGCGTGGGCTTCTCGCGCGGCGACGCCGAGGCGATCAATCGCGTCGCCGAGATCGATACGCTTCAGAAAAGCGCGACGGTCGCAGAACGGCTCGCCGCGCTCAAGAAGGAAACCGGCCAGGCGGCCTGACCTCGTCCCCGACCTGGCGCGGGGAAATGCCCCTGCGCCAGCGAGAGGCGGCGAGTCTCCCTTCCGCCAGCAAAAGGCGGCAGTCTGCAACTGATGGTGCGGCCATGATCGACAAACCCGGAGCCGGCGAGTTTCGCGACCGCAAGGCCATTGGCTGCCTGCGCGACGTCGGGCAGGCCACCGAACGGTCGACACGCGGCCTGCGCCGGTCCGGCCGCGAAGCGGCGAGCCTGGCATGGTGGGGCCATGCCGTGCCCTTTGCCCTGATGGCGGCCCAATATGTGCTGGGCCAGCGCTGGCCGGAGATATTCCAGACCTTCTGGGCCAATCTCGCGCTCATCGCTGTCTTCGCTTGGTATGCCTGGCAGCATCTTGGCACCCCCCGCGCCCAAGGGCAGGTACGCGAGCGGCTCCAGCGCGCCGAGGGGTTTGAATACGTCGCCGCGATGCGTGCCGATCTTGAGGCGCGGTGGCGGGCGCAAGAGGACAAGCCATGATCCGCAAACCCACCGAAAGGGATTTCCGCGAAGGCACCGCGGTCACCGTCTTGCGCGAGACCGGGCGCACCGCCGTCGAAACGCACAAAGGCGTGGGCCGCGGGCTCCGTGGTGTTGCGCGGCTTTGGCTCTATGGCGTCTTCTGGTTCGGTGCGCTGGCGACAGCCCTGCCGCAGATGGCGGCAGGCCATGTCTGGCAGGGCTTGGTCTTCCTCGGCGTGCTTTATGGCGCCCAACAACTTGTGCGTACCGGCTTCAAGAAATCGCTGCCTTTTCTTTCGCGCGGACAGCCGCTGGCACCCGAATTGACCACGCCCGACGAGATCGTCGCGGAGGCGCGCGAACGCCAGCACTCCGTCGCGCCCACGGGCGAGCGCAGGCAATCGGGCGACTTCAAGCTCTCGATTCCGATATCGATGCGGCAGGCAACGACACTCGCGATCCCGGGCCTACTGCTTCTCGTCCTTTCGCTAGCGCTCGGCGTCTTCGCGCTCGTGCCGGGGATCGCGTTGATCGCAACGGCGGCGCTGATCCTGCTCAAGACCTTTTCCGATCGCGATCTTCTGTGGTTTGATCACCGCTCGATCAAGGTCAACACGCTGCTCGGCACGGGCACGCTCGATTGGCCGCGCGTCGACGCCATCGAGGCCACGGTCTTTTCGCTGTTCAATATCAAGGCGCTCGTATTGCTCGGCACCCGGCGCGCGATCGCCGTGACCGGGCGCGATGCCGACGGAAGCGCGATACGGCTTCTGATCCCGATCGACCTGCTCGACCTCGACAATGAGGGGCTCACCGCATTGGTCGCCGACCTCTTGTGCTGCCGGGCAGCAGCGGGTGAAATGGTTCCGGCGTGGCAACCCCTGCCGAAGGCCGCCCCGCAATATGCGCCAACGCCCGCCAGCGACCCGCGCGAAAGCTTCGATCCCGATGCCATCATGGCGCGTTACATCGCCGAGCGCACGCAGATGGTTGCCGAAGCGAGTCCCGACCTGAGCGCGATGCCGCCGCGCCCAACCTTCGGCCGAAAGACCGTATGATGATCCAGAAACCGTCGAGCCGCGATTTCCAAAGGGAAACGTCAAGCGCTGCGGCCGCAAGCAAGTTTGTAAAACTTCTCAAATGGTTGGGCACCACGCTGCTGGTGCTGTTCCTGTGGCTGTTCATCGCGGGCGAATTCTATCTTCGCGTCGACGATCGCGATCGCGCCGATGTCTATGTGATGATCGAGACCGGCCTGTTCATCGTCGCCATCGCTTTCCTGTTGCGTCGGCGGTCCCGGGGCGCGCGCATCGCCCCGCATTCGCCCGCGCAGAGTATCGTGGGCTTCGAAGGCGACGAAAAAGGTCCTCGACCGCGTTCGATGCTGCTGTTCGACCGACTGCTGCTGCTGACGCTCGCGATCAATCTGGTCACGCTGTTCCAGGCGTTCCCGCTTCTGAAATCAATGACCGAAAACGAGCCGGCGTTCGCGCAGGCGGGATTGACGTTCGAGGCGCTGTTTGGTGGGTTGGTATTCAGTTTTCTGCTCATGATCGGCTTGTGGTTTTGCGCATCGCGGCTGCGCAGCAATATCGCGCGCTGGATATTGGCCATCGCGAGTGCCCACACCTTTCTGACCTGCCTAGTCAATGCGCCGCAAAACGTCGCGCTGTCGCCGGCCTATTTCGTGACCGGCCTATTCGGCGTGCTCGTGAGCCTCGCCGCGATCTGGTTCCTGTTCACACCAGAGTCGCGCGTCTGGTTCTCAGCGAAACGCAAAGCCAAACTCAGAGCGATCAACGAAAGCGACGCCGCGAGGCGCGATCCTGCTCCAGTTCGGTCCGAAATCCCTTATCGCCCGCCATTCGGCAAAAAGGTCGGTAAACCCGCGTCTAATTGAGGTGCGAGCACGCAACCTCAACCGTTCGAAGTTTGGCCGATGGCGGACAGTCGGCTCTTGGGATGCGGGTAATCCAAAGCCGTCAGCCGAGCGAGCATTTCGAACGCTTTGGCCAGCATGGGCCGATGCAACGGAACGATCGTTGCGAAGGTCCGTAGTCTCCAATGGCGGGCAGTTCGCTCGCCGCGGGAGAAAGACGATGAAAAGGCTTCTGACTATTTTCGTACTTGGCAGCTCGATGCTGGCACTGTCTGCTTGCAACACGGTTGACGGCGCAGCGAAGGATGTCGACTCGGTTGGCGACTGTGCTGATGGCGTTAAGGGCAACTGCTAAGGCGGCGCGGACTGATTGGCGTCGCCCGACATTCGGGGTTCAACCGAAAGTCGCGGCACCGAGGCAGTTCCGTTTAATGCCCGGACGGCGAGAAGCCATCTAGCGAGCGAAGGCCTCGGCCAGGAAATCGCGGCCGAGGCGAAGTCCGACGGGATCCACGGTGTGCGCCACGCCGTGGGAGACGTGCGTCGTAACGTCGACGCCGAGACGCTTGAGCTCGCTCTCCGACATGTGCAGCGCGGCGATCGGGACGACCGGATCGGCCGTGCCGTGCACCAGGAGCACGGGGGGCTTTGGAAGTTCTCCGTGACTCAGGCCGAGCGTCCCTGCCAACATTCCGGAATAGCCAACGACGGCAGCTACCGCCCGCGGTCGCCGCAGCGCGACATGCAGCGCCATCATCGTCCCCTGACTGAAACCAACAATGGCCAGGTCAGCCTCGCTCAGACCATATTGTGCGAGCTTGCGGTCAATGAAGGCGTCGATCGCCGGTGCGGCCGAGGCCGCGCCGGCAGCGAGCGCGGACGGCGCAAAGCCGGAAAGTCCCCACCATTGATAGCCCGCGCCCATCATGCTGCAGCGCTGCGGCGCGTGCGGGGCAAGAAACAAGGTGTCGGGAAGCGTGTCTTGCCACTGCGGCGCGAGCGAGATCATGTCCGTCCCGCTCGACCCGAAGCCATGCAGCAACAAGACGAGGCTCTTCGGCGCAGCCCCGGACCGGGGCTGCAAACTTGCTCCATTCACGATCTTCAAAACTCTGTCTCTTTCATGTCTGCCCCGGGCCATTTGGGCATGAACAGCCAACCCGGCAACCGCGCCGCACGTTAGCGAGCTTTTGTGATATTCTCCCGGGATGAAGACTGGCTTGGAACGAGTCGCCCGTGCGCTTTGCGAGCTGGATGCCAATCCACCCGACGCGACGATGGACGGCAATCCGCTTTGGCAGGATTATCTGCCCGAGGCTTGGGCAGCAATCATGACGCTGCGCGAACCAGATCCCGCCATGATCGGCGCAGGCGCCCGTAAAGTGGCCAATGGCCTGAGCGAAGACATCGGCGGGATTTATCGAGCCATGATCGATGCGGCAATGGAAGGACAGCCCAACGCGCCGCCGACCGGGGCGTAGTGGCGGATTCGTTTGTGGCCGATGGCGGACAGGCTGTTTTTCGGCGCGGATCGCAAGAAGCGGACACCAGCGGCGACCTAGATCGAGGGACGGAGAGGGATGCTAAATCCTATCTAGTTCAATGCCCGGCACTTCGATTTCGCATCATTCATCGCCGGGTCGATCAAAAAGCAGATGACGTACTTGTTGCCACTCGCGAGCACGAACGCGTGAGAGGTGATGTTGTCGGAAAACATCTCGGTCTGATAATCGTTGAAGCCGACGATTTTCCATCCTTCGTTGAGCAACTCGCTCATCGATTTCTGGACCGGCACCCAATCGGTCACCCGCTCATATGTGTCTACAGGCTCCTGCTTGCGGGCTTCGGCTTGGCCACCGACAAACAGGCTGAAAAGAAGCGCCATAATCAGGAACAGGCGTTGCATGAACATCTCCGGGAAAGTGAATCGGACGAGCCGGGACCGGCCTCGGCCCGACGGGCAAGCGCCTACTCTCCCGGCATGTTCCGATGCAACTATCCGGTACAAAACTTGCCAAACATATTGATTTATCACGCAATGTTCTGTCGGTCACATCGTTCGAAGTACGGCCCGGTTAGCGCGGGTCCGGACATAATTCGAAAGATCAAAGGATAAGACCATGGCAAATTTCTGCTCCGAATGCGGATCGGCACTTTCCCCCGGAACGCGCTTTTGCGCCACCTGCGGGGCGCGACCTCTCCCGTGATCGGCGATGCTCTCGCCGCTGCGGCGCCCCCGCCCGAGCAACCGCAAACCGAACCGGTGCAGGACGATGCCCCGCCCTCCCGGCGCCCGACCGGGCTCCTTCTTGGCGGTGCGGCCCTTCTCGCGGTCGCGATCGGCGGCGGCGCCTGGCTGGGCCTGTCGAGTTCGGGCGCCGGGGCGACCGATGAGCCGACCGCCGAGACCGGACAGGGAACTGCCACCGAACGCGCGATGCTCTATGCCGTCGCCGAGGCCAATCTGCGCGATCGGGCGTCGCTCGAGGGCTCGAAGATCGTTGGATCGTTAAAGCGCGGCGAAAAGGTTGGCGGCACTCTGCTGACGGACGAACGCGGCAAGCCCTGGCTCAGGATCGACGGTAAGGATCAATATGTGAGCCTTGCCAATCTCTTGAAAACCGCGCCGCCTACCCTCGCGAGCCTCGATGGCAGCGACCGCATCACGTCCGGCCCCTGCACGATGGCCGAGGCGCCCTCTGCGGGATCATTGCCCAAAGCAATCAAGCCGGGGGCGGCCGTCCGGCTGATCGGCGTAACCGCCGACGGCTTCACCGAATATGGCCTGCCTGGCGGCGGTGTCGGCTATGTGGCGGCATCATCGACCTGCGAGACCAGACCTTGGGCGCGGTTGCAAACAATCTCATCCAATTCGACGCGCGGACTTGCGAGCTTGGCAACGAACTGCAGCCCTATTTCGAAGAGGCCCGGGCGTCGCGCACCAAGCAGGCCGGCGACGAGACGGACGAAGAATTTGACTATCCGGTCGACAAGAGATTCCGGGGCTTGCGCGTCACGACCGTAATAGTCGGCTATGAATGGCAGGGCGTCGCGTTCGGCGATCCCGCCGACAAGGTGCGCGACATCTTCCGGCAGATGGGGTTCAAGATCGACAAGCAAGGCGATTTTGCCGTTGAGGACGATGTCGTGGTCTCGGCAAGCATACGCCCGACCGATCCGGGCTCGAAGAACCGCGGCAAGAGCGAACTCACCTGCGGCGTCTGAACGAAAATGTCTGCGGGTAGTGTCGTCCCGGTCGCGCCCGCTAGGCGTTCTTGAAGGGCCGGCCCATCGTCCGACTGAGATGACTGCCTATGATCTCCTAAGCCAATATGCAGAATGGCTGCCAAGGTCCAGCGACAGGAAGCGAGCGCGCCTGTTGCAGCAGAAAGGGCAGGAACGGAGCGGGATGCGGTCAGTTCCCACTTCTATCCAATTTATGACGCTTGATCAGATCCCGCCCTGATTACCGAGGTCTGGCCTATCGCCTATTCCGCTCCGTTTTTCCGCACCCGAAATGTCAAACTTCCCGCCTCGACAGCATCGATTTCGAGGGTGAAATCGCGCAATTCGATCACCGTTTGATTGACCGGAAAGCTGAAGCGCTGGCTGCTTGCCGGTCGCGCCAAATCTGCGGCTGCATAGCCACGAACGTCAAACTGCATGCTTCCGCCTTTGATGCCTTCAAAGAGAATATCGTAGACGCGGCCCGTTTCGATGGGACCATGCGCGTCCTCCCTTGGATATCCAGCATTTTTGGAATAATTCCCCGGCGGAATGACGGGATCGCCGCTCAAGATGAATTGCGTTTTACCGAAGCTTTCGATTCCGGGCGCTGGATTTGTAACGACCTGAGCGTCGTCAGCGGAAACTTCGGCATCTGCGGCAGCCTGCCCATCGTCGGCCCAGCTGTTAGTCGCGGCGGTGTAGAGCGCGAGCGCGGCGCCGGATACGAGCAAGGGCCCGAGCCTTTTCATATCATTCCCTTTCCAGCGGGTCTGGCCGGTTCGCCTGCCTGCCAAACCAGTTTTCGAGCAGACATTTGATCGCCGATACCCACATGAGCAAAATGAATAAACATCTACGTTCAGTCGTCATCGGCGCGATGACCAAGTCTGCTATCTTAGGCGCCCAAATCAATGTCCAGCGGTCGGCCGCAAATCTGACACGAGCCTTCCAACTTCAGCTGCCGACAGCAGTCCGATCGACAATGCCATTCGAAGCAGTTTGACGCTGACTCGACTTCGGAGCGAATAGGCCTAGTGTTACCGGGCAATGGCCTTTTTAGCGACCCGGAAAGCTGATGGGGCTGCTTTCAAACGTTGCCCCCATAATGCAGACATCGACAGACTTCCAAGCCGCTTTACTGGCTCGCCAGATCGTCGTCGAGCTTGCGAGCCTTAGTCCGACGTTGTCGACACGGCGCGGAACATCGACGCAAGCTGCCGCCGGGCGGACTGCGCAGCATCATAATCCTCCCCGCTTATGGCAAGTTCAGCGCACGTGCCGATCGCGCCATGTTCCCCGACATCGCTGTCGCACAATTTTATCCAGCTGGCGGCGCGTGCAGCCTCGCGACGATATAGTGCGCGGGCTTCATCGCACACGGTCTTGGCGTTGTCCGTGCAGCCCTGTGCGAAGGCGATGTAAGCGAGATGGTCTGCCCTAGCCGCATCGCGCGGCGAACGACCGCGCAGTTCGAGCGCCGTCCTGCCCAGAAAGTGGCAACCCTCCGGGTCGATGAGAATTGCGTCATTGTGGAAGAAGCATGCCTTCGCGAGCTTACCAAACGCCTCATCAAGATTGCGCGGGACTCCGGTCCCAGTGAAGGACATCCAGCCGAGATATTTGCAGGCATAAGGTCCCTGGCCGGGATCGTCGCCGGAGCAGGTGCGGGCGAGCCTCTCCTTCGCGCGAGTGTAATCGCGCAGCTGCCGAATATGGAGGTAGAGCTTGCCTGCCTCATAGCAGCCCATGGTCCCGATGCGGGCGTCGCAGGACATATCATAATGTTCGAGCGCGCCGCGCAGGTCGCCCCGCCGTGCAGCGCCGACGCCGCGGCTCCAGCAGGTATCGACATTGTTCTCCGGCTTGCAGGCGAGCGCGGCGGAGGCGCGGATCGGCGGGTCGATCGGATAGTTCGGAAAGGTCGCGCCGTCAGACGTGCGCTCGCGGCCGGCGTTGCGCATGCGCGCCAGCAGGCGGTCTGGATTCCTCTCAATGCTCTCCGGAACGCAGACCAGCTTGGCGAGCGCCTTGCCAGCCCGGCTCACGGTCAACAGCCCGAACGGGTGCAGGGCGGACGGATCAGCTTGCGCGCCATTCTTGAAGCCGGCGGCAAAGCGGTAGGCGGTGTCACCGTTCGCGAAGGTCGCAATCTCGTCGATCGTGTCGCCCGCACCGTCTTCGCGCCGATAGTCGAGTTCGGCCAGCGGACTGGACAAAGTCAGTTCTGGCTTTCGCCCGGGGCGGCCATAGCGATAGATCGCCCGAGTGCCCGCAAGCGAAATGGACGCCACCCGGCCCTGCGCCTCGAACCGGCAGTTCAGGACGGTTTCCTCGGCGTGCCATTGAGCCGAGGCCGGCGCCGCGGTCCAGAGACACGCCGCGATCATGGCGGCGCGCAACAACATTAGGCCATCAACTATGCGCGTCATCATCGTGCTGGACATCTCTCATGGTTTGCTCGCCGGAGTGGCCTCCGGATATTTGGCTGACGGCCGAGCGAGCGCCAAGGCTTTTTCGGCTTTGGCGGCGGACGGCGTCTTCGGGTCGGGCATGAGAACCCGCTCCAGCAGCGAGATGGTGCGCGGCGGTCCTTTGGGCCAGTCCGCCGCATATCGGTATCTATCCTATGAAATTCATTGATTATTCGATCCATGTGCGGTCGATCACATTGACGATGCGCAATCGCTGACTAAGCCGAGCGCGCGATATGCGCTTCAACGAATCAAAGGACGACCCCATGCCCCTATTGTCACGGCGCCCCGGCCCCGCATCCCGCGTGGTTCTGACGATCGCGTTGCTGCTGGTACCTCAGATATCGTTCGCACAGAGCTGCAAGGTGGACTTTGCCGCGGTCGAAAAGAGCATAGCCAGGTTGGAACCGTCCTATGCGAACATCCTGTCCGATATCAGCTGCGATGCCCCAACCGTGAAAGCACATCAGCTGATGTGCGACTCGTTGGACGAATATCCTGCCGGACTCTGGCACATGGGCCGCCTCGACGATCTTGCCTGGGTCTATGCCACCGAGAATGCAACCAAGCAGGAAGTCGACCAGAGCAATCCCCCGCGCGATGCCGCTTTCATCGCAAAGCGCGACGCCTGTTCCGATGCTGCCTGTCTGTGCGATCTTCTGATCCGTCATACGAACAACAGCCTCGGCGGAGAATCGCCATATTCGGCGCCTTGAAACGACTGCCCCGAATGGCTCCGGCGATTTTTGATTGCTCGATGATAT
Organism: Sphingopyxis sp. GW821-FHT10B01; assembly: GCF_059415685.1. Classification (NCBI taxonomy): domain Bacteria; kingdom Pseudomonadati; phylum Pseudomonadota; class Alphaproteobacteria; order Sphingomonadales; family Sphingopyxidaceae; genus Sphingopyxis; species Sphingopyxis sp. GW821-FHT10B01. Next base: position 700,340 of record NZ_JBWKNS010000003.1, read on the forward strand.
CCCGTTCCCTCGGCTTGTTCGCATAATCCAGGCTCCATGCCGGCAATGGCCGCGATCTTGCGAACCGCCATTCCAACCGAATCCGGGTGTGCCCGCAAGTGGACCGACTGCTTTTGGTACGAATAGGAGGGAATGCGGACATTGGATCGCCCTAAACCGATCTCGGCTCGCGGCAGGTTTGATGGGCGGATTCATGGCTCAAGGGCTGCACGAGCGGTGACTGCGGCGACATTTGCGGGGTTGGAGTACGAAACCCTACAGGGCCCCAAAGAATAAAAGGGCCATGTGCGCGATGCCGGCATTGTTGGCCGCGCCTGTCCCTGCACTGATTTCGATCTCGCAAGACCCTGGCCTAACGTTGTGAACGAATCCGTCGAACAGGGCCTTCGGATCCCGGATGAGGCTGACGCGAGCCAACTGTCAGCCCAGGACCGATTGTCTCTACAAGGCAGTGGGTTGCCCAACCCGATACGGTGCGAGTTAGCTCTAGGACACGAAAAGGATATTTTCTTGTTAGCAACACAAGCGAAAATGGCGCGGCGGCATAGTACCGAAACCAAATGGAATTATAGTGCAAGGCGCAAGATGTAGCCGATAGTCAGGAAGCCTCCATTCCAGATCGATGCTCCAAGCCCGACGGCCAGCATGAACCAGCCGGGTGCCATCCCGAATATGCCCGCTGACAGAGGAAGGATCGCACGTGCCGCGGGCACGGTTTGGCCAAGGAGGGTTACCGGAAAGTGATGACCGCGATACCTCTTGACCAATCGGTCATAGCGCACGGGACTTAGAAGCAGACAGCGGCCATAGCGCGCCACAACGGCTGCGCACCCAGCCTCGCCCAGATTTCTTCCAACTGCATAGAGGCAGAGACTGCCCAGGCTGGAACCGAGCGTCGTCGCAGCGAAGACAAGAAAGAGATCGCCCGGGCCAGCCACGACCTTCATGCCGAGAAAAATGAGCAGCGCCGATGATGGCAGAATTGGCATGAATTTTTCCGCCAGCGCAATCAGGCATGCCACCAGAATGGTTGGTCCCGCCATTAGGCCGAACAAGGTCTCGACGGTCACGGCGTGCGCCTCGTGGCGGATAACGGCGCGCGACGCGTGATGCGATAAACCGTCGCCGGGGGCAGATTGTAAAGAGTGCGGCCCACAACAACGGCCTTCAGGTCGAGCCGGTCGAGAATCCGGCGCGGGATGGGGCAGTTTCGACCGTAGGTGAACTGATACAAAGCTCCCCCCTCGCAGAGATGGCCACAGGCCGCTGCGACAATTGCGAATATCTTGCGGAGCGGCATATTGAGCAGTGGCAGGCCGCTGACAACCGCGCGAACCGGGCCGAAGGTCCCGAGATCGCTCGCTGCCAGCCGGGCCGCATCGCATTGAAGCAGTCGCGCCTCGGGGAAGTTTCGGTGCAACGCCGGCGCAAAACGTTCGTTCGCTTCGACAAGTGTCAAATCCCGTTCGTGGACGCCGCGATCAATCAAGGCTCTCGTGAACACACCGGTGCCCGGGCCTAACTCCAGAACCTTGCCGGTCGAGGGTCCGATCTCGCTGGTAATTAATCGGGCGAGCGCAGCTCCCGAAGGGAGCAGCGCACCGACCTGGCGCGGCCTCAGCAGACCCGCACGGATGAATCTGATAGCGTCCGCGACGCCATTCGAAGCTCGCAAACCCTCCGCTCTCTGTTTCATTATATTTCCTCGGGTGGGGATCACCTACCCTTGGCGACCTACGCGCGCTGGATTACGGGAGGCTTGCATGAACCGGGTACCGAAACCGGCAATTCGATACGCATGCACAGGCCGCCAAGCAGGCCTTCAAGCGCCAGGATATGCCCGTCATGCAGAGCGACGACTTCGGCAACGAGATAAAGGCCCAGCCCGGCCCCCGTCGCACCGCCGCCCAGACGACAGAATGGTTCGAAGACACGCGCCCTGTCTTGTTCGGCTATTCCGGTTCCTTGATCATGGACTTCTATGCCGCCGCTCATGTCTACACGCAGCAGGATCGCGCCGCGCCGTCCCCCATGTTGAATGGCATTTTGAACGAGATTGACCAACGCCCGTTCAAGGGACGCGTGGTCGCCCATCACCTCGATGCGTTCGATCGCGGTTTCAACCGCCAACGTATAGCCGGCATTTATCGCCACGGGCGCAAGGTCCGCCGCCACATCGCGTACCAGCGCGACGAGGTCGACCTCGGACATGTCCGCACGCCAGTCTCGGCGCAAGCGCTCGAGATCGAGCAGCTGCTCCGCCAAGGTCGCGAGCCGCCCGACATCCTCAAGCAGCGTCGAGCGGCTGTAACCCAGCGGCAGCAGGCCGAGCCGTGTCGTAAGGACGGCGATGGGCGTCCGCAATTCATGGGCAGCGTTCGCTAGGAAGCGACGATGACGCTCGTGTCCGTCGTCGAGGCGTTCCAGCGTCATATTGATGGCATCAACGAGCGGTCGAACTTCCTGCGGCACAGTTGCAACAGGCAATCGTAGCCCGTGCTGATCGACGTCGATTCTTCCAGCCTCTTCGATCACTTCATTCAGACCGCCGAGCGCCGAGCGTATGACGGCGGGCGTCGCGAGCCAGGTCGCGAGAATCATGATTGCAAGCATCGGCAAAAGGGAAGCAAGCGCGGCGAGGAGACCCGCACCTAGCGCGCGATCCCACGACACTTGTGCTCCAGGCCCCGTGACGATCTGGACCTCTCCGATGGCAGTCCCTACCCATTGCATGCGAGCGCCAAGTCGCGGTGGGTCGGCGATATTCCATCCCAGCCGCGCCTGACCAACGCCATCCAGAGATGCACCGATGCTTGCGAACTCCGGAGGCACCGAACCCTCAGACAGGCGGTGCCCGGCACGATCCCGAACGATGAACCAGAGCCCGTGCATTTCTACCCGCAGTTTTTCGAGCGCCGGGGTCGGGCGCAGGGCCAACTCGCCATTCTGTTGCCGCGTAGATGCGTCGCGAACGACGGCAATGACTTCGTCAGCCGGTTCACCCGGATGATATTCGCCCGCCAGGATCAAGATCATAACCAGCGTCGTTACGACGATCGACAGGATAATCGCTTGGAGTATCGCCAGCCGCCAGCGGAACTGCCCTCGAAGGGATGGTATCGTGCGACGGCCGATCACGATGGTTTCAGTAGATAGCCCACACCGCGGATGCCGTGAATCTCGACCCCGGCGCCGCCTTTGTTGAGCTTCCCGCGGAGCCGCGATACATGGGCGTCGAGCGAGTTGGACTGGATTTCGTCGTCGAAACCGTAAACCGCCTCTTCAATGAATGCGCGTTGCACCGTCCGGCCAAGCCTCCGTACGAGAATTTCAAGAAGCAATAGTTCACGGCGCGGCAAACTAAGCGGCAGCTCATCGATCATGGCCACGCGCTCGCCCATATCGAAAACGAGTCGCCCCGCCCGGATGATCGAAGGGGAAAGTGTGGACGGACGCCGCTGTACCGCGCGCAGCCGCGCCAGTAATTCCTCAGTCGAAAAAGGCTTCGTCATATAATCGTCCGCACCGGCATCGAGGCCGTCGATTCTGTCAGCGACGTCGCCTTTCGCAGTCAAAAGGATAACCGGCGTATCGCAGTTCATACTTCGCAGATGCGCCAGAAACGCCAGTCCGTCCCCGTCAGGCAAGCCACGGTCGAGAATGATCGCGTCATGGGAAGCCATCGCCACCGCCGATGTCGCGACGTCCAACGTCGGCGCGAAATCGACGACGATATCTGCCAAGGCCAGCGCCCTGCGGAGCGCGGCGGCCATCTGCGGGTCATCTTCTACCAGCAATATACGCATAGCTTCCTCAATATCTGCGCGACGAGCGCTATGCGCGAATGGTTGCGCAAACATTGCGGTCAACTCCGATCGCCCGGCGGCCTAGCCGATTGGCTTCACCTCAAGGGCGAATTAAAGGAGATCGGAAGTGTCGTTTCAGCATTGGACGACCAGCCGGTCTATCAGGGCCAAATCATCGGAAAGGTCCGGATAGGCCCCGGTCACGCTGGACGGCCACCTTCTTCGATTCATCAAGGACCGGCTTCCGCACGTTGGCCTTCCGAACTGCAGCAGGTGAATCTCGCCTTCGATCCCACTGACGGCGAAGATGCGCATCGACATTCCAATGCACGCTATCGCCGCGGCGGCGGCCTTGGCAACCAGCTTTACAAATGGCGGCCACACCTGGTCCGATCCGCACAACCGCATCTTCGGCAAGGGCATGTTGCCCGACGTCCATAAAAAAGGCTCGGTGAACCCACCCCCCGGACGTCGACGCCACAAAACCCACTACCAACGTCCTCAATCGCGAGCGCCGCAATGCTCGCACAAGGTTCGGCTTCCAACGCAAAAGCGTCCGCTCCTCACCGGGCGGTCGATGTAACGAAAAAGGAATTCTTGATGATGCGTACTCTCCTTTTGGCCGGCGCACTCGCGTCGATGCCCGGCGCTGCGTTCGCCCAATCCCATGACGAACCCACCTTCAGCGGCGTGAAGATCGGCACGTCGATCGATTATCGTTGGCACGACGGCGATTTTGCGGTGCCTCGCATCGCTGGCAAGGTTGACGAGAAAGAGGGCGGCATCGGCTTTCGCGGCCATGCGGGCTATGACCTTCAACTCGGCTCGGCGTTTCTGGTGGGCGTTGAAGGCGGTATCGGGCGCGGAGGCAAAAAGCTCACCGCGTCGAACACGACGGGCGATTACACGCTGAAGCCGCGTTGGACATGGGATGTCTCGGGCCGTGTCGGGGTGCTGCCGACCTCCAATGTTCTGCTCTATGGCCGCGCCGGATACAGCTGGCTGCGGGGTCGCGAAACAACCGACTTTCACGCGTCCAACCTCAATGACCTAAAATCGAGCGGAACCGAAAAAGGTTTCCTTTGGGGAGCCGGGGCGGAAGCTGCGCTTGCATCGGGGTTCTATGCCCGCGCCGAATATGACCGGGTAAATTATCGCGATGGGCTGACCTCGTCCAAGGTTCTCCTCGGAATTTCAATGGGGTTCTGAACCGGACCGGTTTCGACGGACGGCCAATTCCACGGTCGTCCGTCGGGGCTGCAAGGCGAAATCAATATTGCTCCAGCTCCGTAAGCTTCCGCTTGGCATTTTCATTTGCCGGATCAAGGACAAGGACGCGCTTGTATGCGGTGATGGAGGACCGGGTATCGCCATTTACCCGATATGCCTGCGCAAGGCTGTCATGGGCATTCGCGCTCGCCGGAAATTTAGCCGCCGCCAACTTGAAAATGTCGAGCGCGTCGCCGGCCCGCCCCGTGCTGAGCAATCGATATCCCCAATCGTTCAACTCCATTTCCGGCCAGGAAAAGCCCGGTCCGCGCGCCTCGATATCCGCCGCAGCGAGCGCAGCGCGGTGGTAACCCCACTCCTCAAGCTCGATGCGCAGGGCCGGTATCCCAGACAGATCGAGCGTCGGAGCGAAGAGCGACGCGACCTTGTCCACCATGTCTTCCGGGTAGCTGCCTGAAAGATTTGTAAGGATGACGATGCCGAGGCGATGCTCGGGATAATAAAACACTGCTGCCCGTCCCCCGCCTGTCATTGCCACGGCGCGTTGGCTACCACGAGCGAAGACCTGCCAGCCAAGTCCCCATTGCCCCTTCTCACCGCTTGCGAAGGCTGTCGGGGTCCACATCGTCTCGCGCGCCGCGACCGACAGAATCGTACCGCGATCGATCGCAGCGAGCCATGCTGCCATGTCGAGCGCGGTGCTGTTGAGACCGGAGGATGCCCGGCGAATGGGAAGGAAGCGCTCCGAGGTCGCTTTCAGTTCGCGTCCATCCGGGGCGGGCGCCCCATAACCATCGATGAGCGGTCCGGCGGCGACCCAGCGATAGGTCGGCGCCCGGTGCGGGATCACGTCATAGGCATCGCCATAAGCCGTGTGTTTCATCCCTGCCAGCCGGATCTGATCCAGCGCCAGCGGTGCGTCGAGTGCTCGTTTCTCCAGCGTATTGAGCACTCGCTGGATCAGGGAGTAGTTGGTCTGGCAGTAATGAAACCGCGCGCCGGGCGCGAAAATCGTCGGCTGCTCCAGCACCCATGCCCAAGCCGCCGCAGCGTTGGTCTCGACGGTGGGCGCACGCATGATATCGGGAATGCCCGACATGTGGCTCAGCAATTGCCGGATCGTGACATCGCGCCAGCCCAGAGGTAGATCGGCGAGGTATCGCCCCACCGGTGCGATCGGATCCAGCCGCCCTTGTTCGGCCAGCCGCATCGCCGCTATCCCGGTAAACGCCTTGGTGATCGAGTTGACGGCGAACACGGTATCGGCGCGGACCGGTTGCGCGAACTCGACGCTCGCGGTGCCATAGTTGCGGGCTAGGACAACATGCCCCTCACGAACGACGGCGAGCGCCAAGCCCGGGATGCGCAGCTTGCGTATCTGGGCACCGAGATAACGATCGACCTCGGCTCCGGTGTCGCCCGCCCCCGCCCTAGCTAAAACGGATGGCGGACGAAGCAGGGTCGTCAGCCCGATCGCAGGCGCGTAGCGAAGCAAGGATCTGCGCGTACCGGCCCAGAAAACCCTGTTCATCTCAGTCTCCGTGGCTGACGGACGCGGAGAGGCCTGCAGCATGATCCGCGGGCGCGCCTTCCGTCATCGAATCCGGTCTGCGGGCGAGCCGCTTTGCCAATAGTCCCCGATAATAGCCGGCCAGTTCGGGCTCGTCGCCGATGATCTCGAGCGCGCGGACGATGGCGACCCAACCGTTTGCGCCATTGACGAAGATCGCGGCGCCGGTGCGGCGATCGGGCGAGAAATAGACGAGATCGGTTTCGCCCTCGTCGTTTCCGGTGTGGTGAAGGACCATATGACGACCATATCGGTGCACCTGCCAACCGAAGGAATAGCCGTAGCGATCGGGACAACGATGCGTATATCGCCTGGAGCAGTCATAGACGGGGTCGCCCGCGAGCGGGGTCAATATCGTCTCGCGCTTCGCGCGGGCCTGCGAGCGCTTCGACGATTCCGTGATCAGTCGTTCGAGAAATCCGCCGTAGGCGCTCGTCGTCGTGATGAGATCGAAAGCGGCGCCGATTCCTGTGCCCTCACGCAGCCCCGGATATATCTTGCCTACTTCGAGATATTCGCCGTTGGCATCGACCGGCATCGCGAGCCGCCCGTCCGTCCATGCCGGCAATTCTCCCACCGCCATATTGTCGAGGCGCCATGGCTTGAACAGCATCGCGCCGGCGAGCACGCGCAGCTTTTCTCCTGTCTTCGCCTCGGCATAACGTGCCGCGATTTCGACGCCGGCGCCTGAATAGCGATAGCGGGCACCGGGTGTCCAATCGAATGCGAGCTTGCGGTCCGCATAGTCGTCCGGCCAGTTACGCAGGCCCGAGCGATGCGACAGCAGGATCCGGGCCGTCAAAAGCCTGTAGCGAGGGTCGCGATCAATCTCTGGCGAGCGGACAAGGTCTACGATCGGCTCGTCAAGGTCTATCTTACCGGCGGCAGCAAGCGCGAGCAGCGTTTCGGCGGTGACCGTTTTCGCGATCGAGGCGGTATTGAAGGCGGTATATTCGGTAACCGGAACACCCGGGCTTTGCTCGCCATAATGCCCCGACCAGATAATCCGGCCATCGCGGATCACCGCTACACCGATGCCGCCGATCTTCTCTTCGCGCACGATGGCCGGCATCTGCCGTTCCATCATGGCATCCAGCTTTGCCACGGCAGGCATCACGTCGCGGGCCAGTGCCGGCTGCGCGACGGCGGTGGCCGCGAGCGTGGTGAGAAAGAATGTCCACTTCTTCACGGTCGATTAGCTCACTTGCCCGGAGTCCGGCCGGCTCGCCCTGGGGATTTCGGGTTCGCGCCGGCGGACCTACGCATCGACCTTGTCGAGGGATGAGCCCGCCGGCGCAACGTCAACAGCCGAACTCTGGCTTCGCAAAATCGTCAATCCGCCATCCCGCCGGGGTGCGGTGCGCATACATTGTATAGAAACAACGCTTCTCTTCGGTTGTCGTCGGAGAAATTTCGGTGCGCGTCCGCGGGCGACGGCGCTTTTCGATAACGGTGGTCTCGGTGCCCCCTGACGTCGTCGTCGAGGTCTCCAACCATTGATATGCGCGCCGTCCATCGGGCAGATCGCGCACGTCGTAGGGCGGACCGTATCGCGCCATGACGTCTTCTGGCGAGCGCCCCACATAGCCGCGCATGATATCGGTCGCACAGCCTGACAGGGCCGAGGCGAGAATGATGCCGGACATCGCCGGAAAGAAGAGGGACAGCACGCGCAACCGGGATTTCATGGGGGACTCCTCTGTAAGAACAGGGTCGCCATGACAGTCGAGGATTGCGTCAACCTGACGTTGTTACGGAATTTGGGTCTGGCGCATGAGAATGCGCTGACCGCGAGTCGCCCAGATAGCGGGTCAGACCGTGCCGTCGCCCGCGCCGGGTACAAATTCAAGCCGCATGATCGTCCCGCCGCCACGGGCTTCCAGCGCCGACACGCTGCCACCGTGGCGATCCATCACCTGCCGAACGAGATTGAGTCCCAGCCCCGTTCCGGTCTGCCGTGCGCGAAGACGATAGAATGGCTCAAACACCTGCTCGCGCTCCACGATGGGAATTCCGGGACCATCGTCCTCGACGTCGATGACGGCGCCCGCCACGCGGACGATGACCCGCCCTCCGCCATGGTCGAATGCATTCTGTACAAGATTGGCTATCGCACGTTCCAGTGAGGGCCTGTCTCCCCGCACGCAGTCGGCGCCGAGATCGACCACCGCGAGATCGCCGCCGGTTGCGATCGCGAGCGGCGCCAGGTCGGCGACGACATGCCGAGCCAGATCGGCAAGATCGATGACATCGTCCATTCGCGTAAGGCGGTCGATCCGCTGAAGGTCCAGAAGCTGTTCGGCCAAGGTCGCTAGCCGGCCGATATCGGGCCCGAACCGTCGAAAGAGATCCGGATCGTCCGATGCCTCGACCTTCGCCTGCAGGACGGCGATGGGCGTGCGCAGTTCGTGCGCCGCATCGACGATGAAGCGCTGGTGCCGCTCATAGCCTTCGTCCAGCCGGCGAAGCGCACCATTGAAGGCTTCGACCAGAGGTTCAACCTCGGCGGGGACCTGATCGGTGGGCAGGCGGGCGCCGCGACGCTCGATGTCGATCCGCCCTGCGACGCCGGACACGGTGGATAGACCGGCAAACGCACGCCGGACTATCAGAGGCGTAGCGATCATCGTAACCAATGCGAGTACGGCGAGGAGCGGGATCATCAGCAAGTTCGACAGGAACAGGACGACGAATGTCGGGCTGAACAAATTGCCCTTGGTCAGGATCGTGAGATCGCCCGCCGGGCCGGAGACCTGGCGGATAATGGCGAGATAGGTATAAGGTTTGCGCGCATCGCGGATGTCTGCGAAGGACATCCGGTCGAGATTCGCAGCAAGCCCACGATAAATGTCAGGAACCTTGCCGCTCGTGACGATCTCCCCCTTGTCGCTGCGCGCGACGAACCAGAAATCGGCATCATTGCGGCGCAGCGCGAATAATTCCCCGGTTTCCTTGAGGTGGATGGCCCCGTCGGGCGATCGTTCGATGGCGCGCGCCGCGACTTCCGCATATTCCGGGCTCACGAGGACGCCCCCCTCATCGGCCTGAACGAGCCAGGCGATAAAGACGATGCCGAACAAGAACAGCGTTCCGACATGGAATATCAACAAACGCGCGATCAGGCGCCGCATCAGGGATTGTGAACGCCGCGGCATCAGGAAATTTGCCGTATGAGGTATCCCACACCCCTGATGGCATGGATTTCAACATCGGCGGCGGCATAGGCTAATCGCCGCCGCAGCCGCGAGACATGGGAGTCGAGGGTGTTGGACTGAATTTCGTCATCGAAGCCATAGACAGCTTCCTCGAGCGACCGGCGCACTACCGTGCGCCCGCGTCGGCGCATCAGCGTGCCGAGGACCAACAGTTCGCGGCGCGGAAGGTCAAGGCGCTCTCCACTCACGCTCGCTTCTTCGTTCTCGAGGTCATAGGCCAGCAGTCCCAGTTTGATCTGTTGCAGAAGCAAACTGGCCGGCCGCCGCCGCACCGCACGAATACGCGCGAGCATCTCTTCCATCGCGAACGGCTTCGCCAGGTAATCGTCGGCGCCGGTATCAAGCCCCGTCACACGATCCGTTACGTTCCCAAGTGCGGTGATGACGATGATCGGGACACCGGGATTGTGTTCGCGCAAGTCCGCTACAATCGACAGACCGTCGCCGTCGGAGAGCGTCCGATCGAGCAAGACGAGGTCGCTGTTTCCACAACGGGCGGCTTCTCGCGCAAGGGCGACGCCAGACACATGATCGACGACATAGCCTTCCCGTTCAAGGACGTTTCGTAAGGCGGCCGCCATCGCGGCTTCGTCCTCAACCAACAATATTCGCACCATACCCCCTGTCTATATCTCGAATCCGGCCCACAGGATTTCGCCGGCCCAGCCAATTCCCTCCGCTGTCGTGGCAGAATCGTGACCGATCTTGACTGAACCGCCGCCGAACGACCGCAGAATCTGCCGGCGCGAAGCGTCTCTGCTTGTAGGAGCGATTTCGCTCATGTTGTTCGGCGAGGGAGAATCGCATGAATTGGTCCCTGCGGTGGCCGCCATGGCAGCGCGCTATCGCATGAATTGGTCCCTGCGGTGGCCGCCATGGCAGCGCGCTAGCGCCAAAGGCGCTGAAGCGCCCTACCCTGTGTCCATTTACGGCGGCCCCGATACCGGGTCAGGTCTGCGCAGCAAGCGGCGTGCTGCCGACGTCCATGCGAAGCTCGGAGAAGCCCTGCCCGACGTCGATGCCACAAGAGGCTCGACGGATGGATTCAATCGCAAACCACGCAATGCTCGCGCAAGGTCCGGTGTCCATCGAACGCCGTCCGCTCGTCGTCGAGCAGTGATTTAACGAAGAAGAAATTCATGATCACGCGGATTTGGCGTCCAGTTCGCGATTTTTTTGGAGAACAGACTTGAAAAGGCTCCTTACGATTGCCGCGATTGCCATGTGCCAAGGTATCACGTCGCCCGCGCAAGCTCAGTTACGCCCTGCACCAGCGTACAGCGACAACGCCGTGCTCTCGCCGGCACAGAAGACCGAAGCGGTCGAAGCGATCATTTCCGCAATCGAGCGCCAATATGTTTTTCCCGATCGTGTACCGGCCATCGTCGAGGCCTTGCGGTCCAGCAATGCCGCAGGCCGATATGAAACGACCGACCCCGCCACATTCGCCACGCGGATCAGCGAGGACATCACTCGCGCCGGGAAGGACACGCATCTTTATCTGCAGTATGATCCCCAATATTTCGGAGCCTTGACCCGGCCGCCGTCGAGCGCGACAGCGCCGGATGGCGATAGCCAGGCACTGTTGACGGCCCGGGCTCGCCGGACCCACTACGGACTGGGGGACAGCCGGCTTCTACCGGGAAACATTCGCTATCTTCGCATTTCAGGTTTCGACTGGATCGAGGATGAGACGGGTGAGGCCTATGACGACGCGATGCGGTTTCTCAGGGATGGCGATGCCGTTATCATCGACATTCGCGGGAATGGAGGCGGGTCGCATGATGCGGTGCGCTATGCGCTCAGCCATTTTCTGCCTTCGAACCGCCTGCTGATGACTTTTTACGAAGCCGGCAAGGATCCGGAGCAATCCCATACATTGAGTAACCTTCCCGCCGCCCGGATGATCGGCAAGCCACTCTATGTGCTGATGGACGGCAGCACCGCTTCGGCCGCCGAAGATTTCGCTTACAGCGTCCAGCAATTCAAGATCGGCCGCCTGATCGGCGAGGCCACCGCAGGGGGCGCCAATAACAACCGCTACGTGCCCATCTCGTCGGGTTTTCTCCTGAGCGTGTCGTTCGGTCGGCCCGTCCATGCGGTGAGCAAGGCCAATTGGGAGGGAACGGGCGTCGCGCCGGATATCCAGACGGCTGCAGCGAGTGCGCTCGACCGGGCAGAGCTGGAAGCGCTGAACGTACTTGTCACCGGCGCCGGCGATGATGCTGCACGCCGGGCCGAATATGATTGGGCACGCGTCGCCGTCGAGGCGCGGCTTCACCCGGTCATGATCGCAGGCACGTCGCTCCGCGCCAGGGCGGGGCAATATGGCGACGCGACCATTGAATATCGCGATGGAGCTATCTGGATGCGAACACGGGCGGGCGCGCCCATGCGGCGGATGTTGCCGCTAACACCGGACGGACTTCTGTTTGCGCTGGAAGGACGTGAAATGCTCCGCGCACGCTTCAAAGGCGCCAACCTGGAAACGCTGTGGCGAGGGGTTCCGACGCCCATTGTTTATACGCGGTCACTACGTTGACCAGACTGATGCGTAGGGCTGGAAGTTACCGCAGACGTATGGCGTCCCCGGGCGAGCGCCATCTTGGACCGATTGACGGGCATTGCATTCTCGGGTCGGCCCGAGGCTCGTCACCTCCGAGTCGGGCTGAAACCCCGCCGGCGATCATGCGCATACGTCCATCTTTTCGATTTGGCTCCGGGCCTCAGCCCCGGCCTGCAACGGAGCACTGATTATGAGTACAGCCAGCGACAACCGTTTCTGGAGCAATAATGCCAAGAAATATGCCAAAGGCAGCATATCGGATCCGGCCGGCTACGAGCGCACGCTGGAACGGACTCGCCGTTTGATGAAGCCGAACCATCGGGTGCTCGAACTCGGGTGCGGCACCAGAGCGACGGCCTTGCGGCTGGCTGGCGATGCCAGCACCTATGGCGCAACTGACATTTCGCCCGAGATGATTGCGATCGCCGAAGACAAGCATATGAGCACTCCGATGGTTGGCCTCACCTTTCGCACCGCGACCGTCGATGCACTTCCGCTCGACGACGGGCAAGCCGACTTGATCTTGGGTTTCAATTATCTCCATCTGGTCCGCGATGTGCCTGGAGCGCTGCGCCATATCCACGCCTTGCTCGCACCTCGTGGGCTGTTTATTTCGAAGACGCCGTGTCTTGGAGATATGAACCCGCTCATCGGGCTCGTCCTTTTGCCCCTGATGCGGACGTTTGGGAAAGCGCCCCATGCGAGCATCTTCAGTGCATTGGAGCTCAGCCAGCTCATAGAGGCAGCAGGCTTCACCATCTTGGCGATGGAAAACCACGCAAGCAGAGGAGATGATAACCGGCCGTATATCATCGCGCGCAAGCAATGATCCGATGCCTGGCCGCATATGTGACTTGCGGTCAGGCGCGTAGCTGGCACTCGTGACTCACATATTGGACGACTGCTTTCGGGCAACGATAAAGTATGCTGAAATGGCTGGGATCAGGCGCAAGTCGGCCACTCGATAAGAGGCAAGCGCACGAGAGGATACCCGATCGGTTGAGCCCTATCGTGAATATGAGGATTGCCCCCACGCTCCTGCCCTCCCAAGATGATTACCCGCTTCGAGAGACGGAGGCTTTATGGGCCGAAGAATGAGGAAGGCAGCGGCGCGGCGCCAGACGCCATGAGCGTCAGCGCGCTGCTTGAGCAGATGGAGACCCCGCCGGATTCGCATGACGAGGGGTTCTACGCCTTCACGCTAACCGCCAACGCGGAGGGTTGTATCTCCTGGCACATACATTCGATGTGGGTAGGTTATGCCGATCCAGATCAGCGGGTGGAATTGCGTGAAGCGAGCCTCGTCACGACGCAGATGGCCGACAATTGGCGTACATTGGGTCGGCCCTTTTATTTCGTGAATAATGTCCATCATTTCATGATCTATTTCCGGAACGGCGGGCATGCCCTCATCGCCCCGGCAGTGGCCGAAGCCTTCGTTCCCGATATGCTAAAGCCAAAGCAGGCCTGCCAGATCGGCGAATTGGGCTTTGTGTCTAGAAAGCTGGTTGCCGATTCCGCCTTCAAACGTGCGCCAACGCCGAAACTGCGGATGAAGATTTTGAAACGCGACGGAGGGCGTTGCCGAATCTGTGGTCGGAGCCCGGACGATCACAGTGATCTGTTTCTCATAGTTCACCACATCCGCCCATGGGCGAAGAAAGGTCTTACGGACATGGCCAACTCATCACGCTCTGCCACACCTGCCATAGAGGCTTAGATCCACATCATGACCCGAGCTTGTTCCGCTATATCCGCGATCCGAAAAACTGCCGGGACCGGAGCTTTTCCGAAGATGTGGAGAATTATCGCCGAGCTTTTGCCGCATATGGAGAAGGCGAAACTTCGCCGCGACCAGCAGGTCGATCGGATAGCAGGGGACGAACCACGACAGCGAGACCGTGAGCAGGATCTCAGCCTCGAGGTAGGGGACATCATCCTCCAGAACTAGTTGATGGCGCAGCGCCATCGCAAGACACCCACCCCCCACGCTGCGCAAATCCGCTTTAAAATCTATATGGCGCGGATCGAGCGAAAAGATCTCGATTCCCGCCGCGACCGTCCGCTCAGTCAAAATCGCGATGCGATGAGTGTACTCTCACGCACTGCGTCCATCCTTGCCCCCCCTAATCCAGCCGGCGACTGAGCGGAGCGAGCCCAGATGGCACAGTGGGGTCGGATCACCACCACGAGTTGCAGGGGACGCAACGTCATTCATGTCGATTTTCGCCCGTGACAGTCGTCCAGTCGCTCCAACTAGCGGGCGCGCCTCATTTCATTGCTTTTCGAACAATCGCTTGAGACTCTCAAAGCGAATGAAGGTCGAGCGTCCGACCTTCACCGTTTCGATTTCGCCGGCGTTGATCAATTCATAAAGGGTTGACCGGCCAATACCGGTGAGCTTGACTGCGGCTGCGATCCGGACGCAGATCGGTTCGGCAGGCAGAGTTTCGGACGCTTCCTGCTCCGACGAAGCGTCCGCGAGGAAAGCATTGTCCTTCATGGCTTGGGCCGCGAACGCGCGAAAACACGATCGCTCTCGAGAAATGCCATGAGCATGGGCGGAATGAGGTCGGCGACCGCTTCTGCTCTTCCATATGCCACCTCATAGGCTGCGGCATAGTCACGCAGCGCCTGGTCGAGATCGGGCATGATCTGGACAGTTATCTTGACTGGCGTCCGATCGGGCAGTTTCGCCAATTTGAGGTCGGGCATCTCAGTTTCTCCAAGGCTTCATGACAAGATCTCTGTGCACGACAATCCGCAGCGACCAGCCCGGACGCACTTTGAGGGTTGGCTGTACGTCGAGATTCTTCATCACGACCTGATCGCCGGCGCGAGCGGCTCCCTGCTGCGTGGACTCGCGGAGCGCCCGAACGAGGTCACTCTCGCTGCTTCCGAAACCCCGTTCGGTGCCGACCCCGAGCAACGTCGAGAGCGCGACTCCTTTCAGCAATTGCCAGGTATGCCGGTCGATCCGGTCGGACAGGCCGGCATAGCCCTGCGTATCGGTCGCCGGCACATTGTCGATGCGGATCGAGGAGCCATCGGGGAAGATGATCCGCTGCCACACCACGAGCGCCCGGCTTTGCCCGAAGGCGACAACGCTATCGTAGCTGCCGATCAGCCGCGCGCCCTGCGGGATCAGCAATATCCTCCCCGTAACACTGTCATAGGCATTTTCCGTCACTTGCGCCGTGACCAGACCAGGCAGGTCCGAATTCAGCCCGGTGATCAGGCTCGCGGCGATAACGCTGCCCGCGGTCAATGTGTGGGGCGACGGGGCCGGCATCAATGCGTGCGGATTGATGTCGTCTGCGCTGTTCCCGCGACCGACCAGTTCATTCTTTCGGTCCTGCCCGTTTGGATCCGGCTCGGGATCGACGCCTGATCGCGTCGCAGCTATTTCCCGGGCAGTGCCGGGCGCGGCCATTTCCGAACCCGGCACTGCCGCCGCGGCTCGCTGCGCGGTCCCGCCGACCTGCACCATCACACCCGATTCTCGCGCGGCGCGCTGCTCCGCGGCGATGCGCTGACGCTCCGCTTCGGCCTGCTGCGCAGCGCGCTGGGCAGCGTCAGCCGCGGGATCGGCCTGAGCGGCCGAGCCGATGCTCCGCTGATGGTTCAGGATCGGCCGCCCGAGATCGCCAGGGAGCGGCACCCCGAGCCGGGGGACATCGCCGTAGCTTTTCGGCGCGCCGGCGAGCGCATCGGGCGGCGCCTTCGCAGCAACCTCCTTGTCATCGCTCGACGCGACCAAGCTCAAGGTCGTCGGCTTCAGTGCCAGCCATGCGACGCCAACGAGTGCCGTCGAGCCGACTGCGGCAATGGCGACAATCGCACCGCGCCGGAACCGCGTGACACGGCCCGGCGCGGCGCGCATCACCAAGGTTTCCGGATCCACCTTGGCTGGCGCCGCAGCGGGCGGGACAACCGCGTCGGTCATGACGCGCTCCGTCGCGAAGCGCGCGCGGGGTCGATGCGTATGATACGAACGACCTTCTGGCGCTTCCCGCCAAGCCGCAGCTCGGCGGCGCCGAACAGGCGATCGACGACATAATAGCGGCCGGCGACGCGGTAATTGACGAGTTGAGCTTCGCCATTGTCACCGGTCACGAACAACGGGGGAGCCTCGCCCACGGCGATGCTGGCCGGGAACTCGATGAACGTCTGGCGCCCGTCGTCGAACGCGCGCAGCGGTCGCCATGCGGGCTTGTCGCCGGAAATGGCATAATTGAAGTTGAGGCGTTCGATGGCGAGGCCGGATACGATCGGTACAGCGGCCTCGGCCGCTGCCTGACTGCGGCGCAGCGCGACCAGCTCATCCTGCGGATAGGTCCAGGAAAGCGCCGCCATTGCCGTCGTGGCCGTGCTTTCCAGCGCCAGATGATAGGCGCGACGATCGGTGGTGAGGACAAGGTTCGTCCGCAGCCCGGCGGAAAAGGGCTTCACCAAGATGTGCGTGCGCTGGGTCTCACCGCTCCCGCTGGTCGTATCGCCGACGGTCCAGCGCACCGTATCGCCGGCGGCAACCGATGTGACGGTCTCGCCCGGCTGCAAGGCGATGTCGGTCACGCGCTCGGGTGCGGCAAAGAGCCGGTAGAGCACGCCTTCCGCGTAGGGGTAGACCTGCACCGCGTGGATATAGCCGGTGCTCGACGGTTCGCGCAGCGCCGCCCGATTGGCCGCGATGACACGAGCCGTCGGCGATGAGGTCTCGCGCGTCTGCGCGGCGGTGGGTATGGCGAGCGCAATCAGGCTCGCCGACAGGAAAAGCGGTCGGATCATTGGGCGTTCCTTTCCGAGGTCAGCTCGGGCTCAAGCGGCTGTCCAAGGCCGGGATTGAGCGGCGAGCCGAGGGGGAGATTGGCGGACGGTGAAAGCATGGACGGCGGCACCGACGCGGGGATCGGCTGGGACGGCCGATCTGCGGGCGTCTCCAGCTCGCGGCTCCAGTCGATCGCATCGACGTAGAGGCCGAGCGGATTCTTGCGGAGGATATCCGCCGAGCGCGGCGGGCGCAGCTTGACCGTCGCCATAGCAGTCCAGCGTGAGGTGCCAGCGAGACTGCCGCGCTCATATTCGCGTTCAGTCCAGCCGATCCGGAACGAAGTGTCAGACGCGCGGACGACGCTATTGATCTGCACCGAGACCGTCCGCCTGCCGACCTCGGCGAATGGATCGGCAGCGCGGGCATATTCACCGAGGAACAGCGCGCCGCGCTCCGTCGCAAAATCATAGGCCGAGAGCCAATTCTCGCGCATCAGCACTGCGTCGAGCGAGCGCCCGCGGATGTTGGTTATGAAGCGGCCGAGATGCCAGGCGATCTGCGGATCGGTTGGCTTGTACGCCGCATCGGCGGGCGCGATGGCCTGCGCCACGCCGAGCCGATCAACCTCGACCACATAGGGAACGACGCGGCTCTGCATCGACTGCCAGATGAGTGCAGCAGACAGGCCGGTCGTCAGGAATAGGCCGCCGAACGCCATCAGCCGCCAGTTGCGGGCTTGGACGCGCGCCGAGCCGATACGCTCGTCCCACAATTGCCCGGCACGCTGATAGGGTGTCTCGGGTTCAGGCGTCTGCCCATAGCGCTGCACGGCGCGTTTCCATCGCATAGCTCAATCCTTCTCTTTGATGTCAGGGGTAGCGGAGGCGCCGCCGCGATCGCCGGACTGGATGGCGTGGACTGCCATCTGCCGGCGCTGGCGCGCATTCTGGCTTGCATGAAGCTGGCGCGCCCAG
The DNA here is from genome assembly GCF_059415685.1 of Sphingopyxis sp. GW821-FHT10B01. Lineage (NCBI taxonomy): Bacteria > Pseudomonadati > Pseudomonadota > Alphaproteobacteria > Sphingomonadales > Sphingopyxidaceae > Sphingopyxis > Sphingopyxis sp. GW821-FHT10B01. Next base: position 718,472 of record NZ_JBWKNS010000003.1, read on the forward strand.
GCCGGGGCACCGTCGGTGCCGGCAGCGGCACTGCCCTGCCCCGCCGCCGCTGGCGGAGATCCTGCAGCCCAGGCCGCCTGACGGCCTTTTTCGGCGGCGTCACCAAGGCCGGACGCGGATTTCAGGCGATTGGCGGCGGCGCCCTTGGCGGCGGTCGCCATGCCGCCGAGGCCGGCAGCGATCGTCGAAGATCCGGAGGTTTCTTGTCCGAGCTTGTAGGCGGTCGATGCCGCGCTACCCATTGACGTGCCTGCACGGATCGCGCCCATGCCAGCACCTGCGAGACCGCGGGCCGCCGCAACGGCGCCGGCCCCTCCTGCGACAGCGAGCGCCGTGGTGGCAACGACCGAACCGGCGCCGAGCTGCGGAGCCCCCGCCACAAGGCCCGATGCGATGCCGGGCCCGAAGATGGCGAGCCCGAAGATCGCGAGGCTCGCCAGCATCAGCGATACCGCCTGCTCGATCGATACCTCGTCGCCGGTGATGGCATTCGTGAAGTTCGCGAAATAGTTCGAGCCGATGCCGACGATGACGGCAAGTACCATCACCTTGATGCCCGAGCTGATCACGTTGCCGAGCACGCGTTCGGCAAGGAAACTCGTGCGGTTCCAGAGTGCGAAGGGCACAAGAACGAAGCCGGCAAGACTGGTGAGCTTGAATTCGAGGATCGTAATGAAGAGCTGGATCGCGAGGATGAAGAAAGCGACGATCACGATCACCCAGGCGATCATCAGCACCGCGATCTGTACGAAATTATCGAAGAAGGCGATCGGGCCGACCAGTTCGGCCGCCTGATCGAGCAAAGGCGCGGCGGCTTCGAAGCCCGTGCCGGCGAGCCGTCCCGGCATGAGCAGATCCTGCGCGGTGATCGCGCCGCCGCCCGCGGTCAGGCCAAGCCCGGCGAACGAGCGGAAGATGATTTCCGACAAGGTCGAGAAGCTGTTCAGGATCAGCGCGAATACGCCGACGTAGAGGATCTTCTTGAGAAACTTGGCGATAACGTCGTCTTCGCCGCCCAGTGCCCAAAACAATCCGGCAAGCGTGATGTCGATGCCGATCAGGATCGTGGTCAGAAAGCCGACGTCCCCGCCCAGCAGCCCGAAGCCGCTGTCGATGTAGGCGATGAACGCCTCCATGAATTGATCGATTATGTTGAGATCGTCCATATCGGGCTTCTTCATGAATTTTGTCGCGGGGACCGGCGGCTGGAGAGGGGCTGCCGCGGCAGCCCCCGCGACGGGACAGGCGTGGGCGGGGGAGCTGTGCGGCCCGTCCTGCCCCAAGCAGTTACGCTGGGATCAACGGGGGGGCGTCCACGCCTTGCCGTCGCCGAGGAACCGGCGCGTGGATTCACGCGCCTCGCGCTCGATCTGACCGCGCCGCGCCGCATCGAGCGACTGGCTGCGGTATTGCGCCGCCATCAGCTGCTGAATCTGGAACTGCTGCTTGGTCGCAAGGGCGAGCAACTGGTTGGTAGCCTGCTGCGCTTGCAGGCCTCCTTCGGCGCCCTGGCTCCTGTCGACGATCGATTTGAGCGCTTGAGCATCGTTGCGGACATTCTCGACGATCTCGCTCTGGACGCCCATCGTCTGGCGGAACATGGCCATCTCGGTATCGAGACGCTGCTTGGCGGTCGCAAGCCGCTGGTCTCGGCGAAGAAGTTGGTCGAAGCTTGTCGGGAACGCCTTGCGGAATTGCTCGTCGAGTTGGTCGATCCTGAAGTCGACACCCTGCGCCTGCCCCATCAGCCGGTCGATCTGCTGAAGGCGCTGTTGCAGCCTATCGAGTTCGGGAAAATCGATCTTCGACAGATTCCTGCGCTGATTGGCAAGCATCTGCGCCTCGTTCTGGAGCGACTGAATCTGCTGGTTGATCTGCTGAAGGGTCCGCGCCGCGGTGAGCAGATTCTGCGAATAGTTGGCGCTGTCGAACACGGGCACTGCGAGCGCCGGCGGCGCGAACGCAATCGCGATCGGCGCGAGCGATGCGGTGAGCACGGCAAAAGCTATCATCTTCATGCGTCTTCTCCTTCTTCGGGGGGCAAGGGGACTGGGAAATCGGCGAGCAATCGGGCGGCCCATGCGAGATCGGCCTGACCGAGGAAGCGGGCGGCGAAACCCTCCGGCTCGCGTTCCGCGAGGATCGCATCGATGCGCTTCTGGCTGTCGGGATCGGATGCACCGCACAGCGCGAGCGCGATCGGCCCGAGCCCCAGCTCGAAAAGCCGGTTGCCGCGCGCGGACTGGAGATAATAGTGGCGCTTGGGCGTTGCGCGGCTGACCAGCTCGATCTGACGGTCGTTGAGCCCGAAGCGCTCGTAGGCCCCGCGCGATGGCGGCTCGATGGCGCGGTCGTTGGGCAACAATATGCGCTGCGGGCAGCTTTCGATGATCGCGGGCGCGATCATGCTATCCGCAATGTCGGCGAGCGACTGGGTCGCGAACACCACCGCGACGTTGCGCTTACGCAGCACTTTCAACCATTCGCGGATGCGTGCGGCGAACAGCGGATGGTCGAGGAATACCCAAGCCTCATCGAGGATGAGCAGGGTCGGCTTGCCGGTGAACCGCTCCTCCAGCCGGTGGAACAGATAGGTGAGCACCGGGGCGACCACGCCCGCCTGCCCCATCAGCGCCTCGGTCTCGAAGCATTGGATATCCGCGATGGCGAGATCGTCTTCGGCCGCATCGAGCAACCGCCCGAACGGTCCTTCCAGCGTGTAGGGCGCGAGCGCCGAGCGCAGCGTCGCCGATTGGAGCAGCAGCGACAGGCCGGTGAGCGTTCTCTCCTCGATCGGCGCGGTCGCAAGGCTGGTCAGCGCCGACCAGAGCGCCTCCTTGACTTCGGGCGTGACGAGCAGCTTCTCGTGCGCGAGCAGGGCGGCGATCCATTCGGCAGCCCAGGCGCGTTCGTCGGTGCGGTCGATGTGGCGAAGCGGCTGGAAAGCAATCGAACGGCCGCCCTCGTCGTCAACGGCATGGCCGCTGTCGCCGCCGAGCCCGAGCGCATGATGCGCGCCGCCCATTGCGAGCACCGCGGCACGCGCCGAATAGCCCTTGTCGAAGATGTAGATCTGGGAGTCCGGATAGCGGCGGAATTGGAGCGCCAGCAGTGCGAGCAATACCGACTTGCCCGTGCCGGTCGGGCCGACGATCAGCATGTGGCCGACATCGCCGACATGGGTGGAGAGCCGGAACGGCGTCGAACCGCTGGTTTCGGCATAAAGCAACGGCGGTCCACCGAGATGCTTGTTGGCTGCCGGCCCCGCCCACACCGATGACAGCGGCATCAGATGTGCGAGATTGAGCGTGTGTACAAGCGGCTGACGGACATTGGCGTAGACCTGTCCCGGCAGCGATCCGAGCCACGCTTCGACGGCGTTCATGCCCTCGCGGATGCAGGTGAAGCCAAGGCCGTTGATAATCCGCTCGACGGCCCGGACCTTCTCTTCGACGCGGGCGCGATCGGTATCGCTGACCGTAATCGTCGTTGTGAGATGGCCGAAGGCGACATGATCGCCGCCGAGCGCCTGGAGCGCGAGATCGGCATCGACCATCTTGTTGTCCGCATCGCTGTCGAGCAGTTGCGCGGGCTGATTATACATGACCTCGCGCAGCAGCGCGGTGATCGACTTCCTTTTGTTGAACCATTGCCGACGGAGCTTGGTCAGCGCCTTGGTCGCTTGCGTTTTGTCGAGCGCGATGAAGCGGGTGACCCAGCGGTAGCCAAAATCCTGATGGTTGAGCGCATCGAGGATTCCGGGTCGGCTGAGGTTCGGGAAACCCAATATGGTGAGTGTACGGATATGTTCGTCGCCCAGCATGGGCTCGAGTCCGCCGGTGAGCGGCGTGTCGGCGAGCAGACCATCGAGATAGAGCGGGGTTTCGGGCGCGGCGACGTCATGTCGGCGCGTCGAGATCGTCCTGTGGAGGAAGGTCAGTGTTTCGCCATCGTCGAGCGCGCGGACCTCGGACATGAAGCCGGCGAAGAGATCGAGCACGCGCGCGGTCTCGGCGACGAAAGCGACAAGCGCCTGCCGCCAGTCGCGGCCCTTGGCATCGTCGCTGCGCTCGACCAGCGCCCGCCCCGCGGTATCGGCCTGATCGGGCGGCGGGAGGAAGGTGAGCGTCAGATAATAGAGGCTTTCGAAATGCGCCTCGGCACTTTCGAACCCGGCGCGGCGTTCCTCATCGACCAGCCAGGAGGCGGAATCAGGGAAGTCGCTGGCCGGATAGCCGAGCGCCTCGCGCCGCTCGGCCTCGATATGCAGCGCCCAGCCCGAGCCGAAGCGCTTCAGCACATTGTTCGCCCGCGCGCAGACCGAGAGAAGCTCGGCTTCGGTCGCGGATTCGAGGTCGGGACCGCGAAAACGCAGGACGCGCATGAAACTGCCATCCTTGTTCAGGATGACGCCAGGCGCGACCAGCGCCGCCCAGGGCAGATGATCGGCGAGCCGGTCGGCGCGGCGACGATATTCGTGCAACATCAGCATGCGAGATGCCCCCGCTGCCGAAGATGCCGGACCAGCACGGGTGCGAAGTCGGGGTCGCGCTTCGCCGCCATCACCGCGACCGTGTGACCGACCGACCACATCGCGATGCCGGCGATCCATTGTTGCAAACCCAGCCCCAGCGCCGCGGCGACCGTCCCGTTGACGATCGCGATCGCGCGTGGGGCTCCACCGAGCAGGATCGGCTCGGCAAGCGAGCGGTGCAGCGGGGCTTCGAACCCCTCGATATGGCTGGCGCTGTAGGAATTTGAGCCGGTCATGCGATCAGCGCCCCGCCGCCGAAGCTGAAGAAGCTGAGAAAGAAGCTCGACGCGGCGAAGGCGATCGACAGACCGAAGACGATCTGGATCAGGCGGCGAAAGCCCCCAGCCGTCTCGCCGAACGCAAGCGTCAGGCCGGTCGTGATGATAATGATCACCGCGACGATCTTGGCGACCGGGCCCTGCACCGATTCCAGCACTTGCTGGAGTGGCTCTTCCCACGGCATGCCCGAGCCCGCTGCCTGCGCGGTGGCGACGATGGCCATGCCGAACCCGGTGACGGCGAGGACAAGCAAGGGTTTGCGATCGTCGGGCAAGCGAATGGCACGCATAATTCAGTCTCCTTGGAAAGTGCCGGTTGGGTCGGGCGTGAGATCGATAACGGCGTAGTCGCCTTGCGGATCGACGCCGGCGACGCGCACCACACGCTCGACGCGGCGGGCCAGGCCGCGCCCGGAAATGAAGACGATGATATCGATCGCCTCGGCGATCAGGCGCCGGGGCACGGTGACCACCGCTTCCTGGATCAGCTGCTCGATACGATAGAGCGCGGAGGTCGCGCTGTTGGCATGGACGGTCGCGATCCCGCCGGGATGGCCAGTGTTCCATGCCTTGAGCATGTCGAGGGCTTCCTTGCCCCGCACCTCGCCGACGATGATGCGGTCCGGCCGGAGGCGGAGCGTCGAGCGGACCAGATCGGCCATGGTGACGCCGCCGGTCATCGACGCGCCGGAAGACCGTGTCCGCAGCGCGACGACGTCGGGGGCCGCGCATTGGAGCTCGCGGGTATCCTCGATCAGGATCACCCGCTCATCGAGATGCGCCATCTCGGCGAGTAGCGCGTTGGCGAGCGTGGTCTTGCCCGAGCTGGTCCCGCCGGCGACGAGAATATTCTTCCGCTCGACGACGGCGAGGCTGACCAGCCGCGCGGTCTCGGCCGGCATGATGCCGTCCTTCACATAGTCGAGAAGGGTGTAGATCTTCGCGGCGGGCTTGCGGATCGAGAAGCAGGGCGCGAGGCTCACCGGCGGCAGCACGCCTTCGAACCGCTCCCCTGCCCCTTCGCCATGTGGCGGCAACTCGGCCGAAACGATCGGCGCTGCGGCATGGACCTCGGTGCGCGCATGGCTGGCGACGAGACGGATGATCCGCTCGATCTGCGTCGGCTCATATCGCGTGCCGGTATCGCAGCGGCCTTCGCCGAGCCGGTCGAGGCGGAGCACGCCGTCGGGATTGACCATGATCTCGATGACCACCGGATCGGCGAGCGCAGCGGCGATGGCTGGTCCCATTGCGCTCCGGAGCATCGCGCGGCTACGTTCGGCCGAAATGCGTTCGCTCACGACCGTGCTTCCTGCTCATCGGAGGCACCGATCGAGCGCTTTCCGCCAGCGATCTGGCGCCCCACCTGAGCGACAAAGGCTTCGAAGCGCTCGCGCCCGACCGCGCGCGCCGCATGATCGGCTTCGGGCAGCGGCGCGGTTACGGTCAGCTGGTAGCGGATGAACAGCGACAGGCTCTCAAGGAGCACATCGATATCGCGTGCGATGCGGCCGATGTCGCGCGACATACGGTCGAGCCGCACCTTCAGAAGATCGTCGATCTCCTTCGACCCGCGCCGCGCAAGGTAGGCGGCGAGCGCATCGCTGACGATCCCGCTCTTGGTCGCACCGGGTTTGGCCGCCAGTGCATCGAGCGCGTCGCTCAATTGCCGGTCGATATAGAGATTCTGTCGGAACTTCATGGTCAGAGCCCCAGCGGCAGTTGCGGGCTGTTGCCCTGGTCGATGCCGTAGGCGCGCGCGGCAGGCGTCAACCCGCGGGCACGGTCCATGGCGCGCTGGTCGGCGGCGGTATCGCCATCGTCCTGATCCGGAGCCAGCTGCTCGGCCTGCCTGGGCTGTTCAGGCTTCGTCGCGGCGTCTTCCCCGAACCCGGGATGACGCTGCCGTTCGAGGCCGCCTTCCTCCGCCTCGACATCCACGGCTTCGACCGCGCGTACGAGCCGGGCATCCTGTTTGCGGATGAAGCTGCCCCATTCGTTGGAGCGGGCCTGCGGTCGATCGGCGTAGCGACCGTCGGCAAGCACCGGCGGTGACGCCAGGCGATCGCTAAAATTGCGATCTTCATAATAGCGCAGCTTCTTGGCCCGGATCGGCGCGAGTCCGGAAACCAGCACCAGTTCATCGGACGCGGGGAGTTGCATCACCTCGCCCGGCGTCAGCAGCGCGCGTGCGGTCTCCTGCCGACTGACCATGACATGTGCGAGCCAGGGCGCGAGCCGGTGACCGGCATAGTTGCGCATCGCGCGTTGCTCGGTCGCGGTGCCGAGCGCATCGGAGATGCGGCGCGCGGTTCGTTCGTCGTTGGTCGCGAACGCGACGCGGACATGGCAATTGTCGAGGATCGAATTGTGCTCGCCATAGGCGCGTTCGATCTGGTTGAGGCTCTGCGCGATCAGAAATGCGCGAATGCCGTATCCGGCCATGAAAGCGAGCGCCGTCTCGAAGAAGTCAAGCCGCCCGAGTGCCGGAAACTCGTCGAGCATCATCAGGAGCTGGTGCTTGCCCCTGCCCTGCCCCGTGGCGTCGAGCTGCTCGGTGAGGCGGCGTCCGATTTGGTTGAGAATGAGCCGGATCAGCGGCTTGGTGCGGCTGATGTCCGACGGGGGAACCACGAGATAGAGCGATACGGGGCGCCCGGCCTCGACGAGGTCGGCGATGCGCCAGTCGCAGCGCGACGTGACCTCGGCGACCGTAGGATCGCGATAGAGGCCAAGAAACGACATCGCGGTCGACAGGACGCCGCTGCGTTCATTGTCCGATTTGTTCAGCACCTCGCGTGCGGCAGATGCAACGACGGGATGGACCTGCGGCGTATCCTTTGTGCCGATATGATTGGTCGACATCATCCGTTTGAGCGTCGCGACGAACGGACGCTGCGGGTCGGACAGGAAAGTGGCAACGCGGGCGAGCGTCTTTTCCTCTTCCGCATAAAGGACGTGCAGGATGGCGCCCACAAGCAGCGAATGGCTGGTTTTTTCCCAGTGGTTGCGACGCTCGAGCGCGCCTTCGGGATCGACCAGGATATCGGCGATATTCTGGACGTCGCGGACTTCATGCTCGCCGCGGCGGACTTCGATCAGCGGATTATAATGTGCCGATCGAACGTCGGTCGGATTGAACAGCAGCGCATGACTGAACCGCGACCGCCAGCCAGCGGTCAGTTCCCAATTCTCGCCCTTGATGTCGTGGATGACCGCCGAGCCGGTCCAGCTCAGCAGGGTGGGAACGACGAGCCCAACGCCCTTGCCCGACCGGGTCGGAGCAAAGGCCATCACATGTTCCGGGCCATCGTGGCGCAGGTAATGGCTGTGATGACGTCCAAGGAAGACGCCCGCGTTGCCCGTCAGTCCGGCACGGTCGATTTCGCGGGCCGTTGCCCAGCGCGCCGAGCCGTAGGTCGTGATGTGCCGCTGCTGGCGGGCGCGCCATAGCGATCCGAAGATGGCGGCAGCGCATCCCAGAAAGCCGCTGGCGCCGGCCAGTGTTCCGGCCTTGTCGAAGACTTCCGGGGCATAGGCGTCGAAATGATACCACCAGGCGAATATCTGCCAGGGCCGGTAGACGGGCACATCGAACAGGATGAACCATGCCGGCCCGAGCTCCGGCTGATAGGCAAGCATCACGGCCGCCCATTGCGTGGCCGCCCAGATGCCCGCGACGACGATCGCGAACACGACGAGGATCTGGCCTATGAGAAGTTTGGTCGGGGTCATGATGGGCTCCGCCGGCAGGCGGACAGCCGCCCCGGTTCATGCCCGAAGGATCAGCGAATAGGGGCTCGAGGAAAATTGCGGCCTTGGCGCGCCATTACGCGCCACACCGCGCTGAATTCAGCACTGAGCCCAATCACCCCTCGTTTGTTGCTACTCATTTCCTGATTTGGCGGAGTTCACCGTATAGGTTGAAGGTCGGATTCGCGCCTCATGTCGGTCGTTCAGCGACCCAACGGTACCGTCCCGCAAGCGGACAGGCATCGTCGCTCGCAGATTGGCTGACCTATATGCGCTCGCGTTGCGGACGAGTGACCTTTATCACGGCCTCGTCAAGGGCGAAGGCCGTGCCGGCCCGTGCCGCGCCGCCTTCTCCAACGGTCGACCGTGGAAGTCGATATCGCGATCGCGGTCCATGACAGTGAAGTCTGATGAATGCTCAGCCCTTCGGTATCGCTACATTCTCGAGGATCGGGATGCCGAGCCGATTCGCGACCGAAATGACTTCGCCGGTCGCGGCACCGCCCAGGACGAGCAGCACGCGTGTCGCTATGCGCTCGCCGTCGAGCGCGGCTTCGGCGGTCAGACGGCGCGATACTTGAGGCACTGGAAGACGCCGCGCAGCATGTCGCCGTCGCTGGCGCGGGACGGCTTGATCTCGACCGCGAGGCGCAGGCCGCGCCGTTCGAACAGAATGTCGACACAGTCGCCCGCGGCGGTCCGTTTTTCGACCTCGCCGGCGGGGCTGCCAAAGGCGAGCCCGACAACTTGCGGATTTTGGCTGACATAAGTCTTGAGCGCCAAATGATGCGGCCCTTCTCCGCCCCGACCCTTGGCGCGCCGGGCCTTCTCGACGGCGCCGGCTAGCGCGCCTTCATCGAGAGGAACGTCGAGGAGCGAGCAGAGTTCGGGCCAATGCGCATAATGCTGGGCATCATAATAGACCGCCGCGAGCAGGGCGCGCTTCTCCTGGTTCGACCCAGCCTCCTGATAAGGCTTGGAGAGGAAGCCATCGATGCCATGTCCGGGCAGCTGCGTGATGTCGTTCACGATCAGCGCATGGATCGGCGGCGGACGGCGGCGGGTCCAACCGCGCCGCGCTCCCACCGCGCGCAGCGTGAAGCCGATATAGCCGGCAATATGGTGGACGGCGCGGTGGTGAACGCCAAGTTCTCGGGCGACACCTCCATAGGTCAGTGGCTTGCCTATTGTTGCTTGCCGGATAAGGATCGGGAGAAGCTCAACCATCCTGGCCGAAGATTTGTCGCCCCGGTCGAGCCATTCGCGAATACCCGCCACGCCTTGTCGCCCCCGTCTCCGTCTCGTCTTGGCGGGAATACGCAAATCGGCGGCGAAAACCAGTCGAGTTGCATCCGCGATCGGGCTATCCGAGAGACTTGGCGGCAAGGCAGCTACGGAGACGATCGCAGGCGATGGACCAAGAGCCGGAACAACAGTCGAAGGAAAAGAAGCCGAGCGGCTCCAGCCCTGTCGGGCGCGGAGGCGCGGGCACCTACATTGAGGGCGAACTCGGCGCCTATTATCTGCTGCAGATGCTCGCTGGTAGCGATGCGCGCGGACTGCCCGGTGCCCGGATCGAGCGGGTGCAGTTTCAGGGTGAGGCCGACGGCTATGCACTCGATGACCTGATCATCCATGGCGTGTCAGACAAGGGAAGCGCGATCCTCGAGATTCAGTCGAAGCGCACCGCGACCTTCGCTCCCAAGGATCCCGTATTCGTCAGCATCTGCGAGCAGATCGGGCGAAGTAATCCAGCGCAAAATCCGACCGACCGACATCTTATGGCGGCGGCGGTCCAGCGGACGAGTTATGCGATTTCCGGGCCCTATCAGGATGTGCTGGAATGGGCGCGCAAGGCGGAGAGCGGGGCGCAATTCTTCGCACGGCTGGAACGCAAGGGCGTCGCCAGTCCGGCAATGCGCGCTTTCGCGGAGGCGTTCCGCACGCACCTCGTCGTCAATGGCGTGACCGACGATGACGAGGTAACATGGACCATCATCCGGCGGTTCCTGATCCTTGAGTTCGATTTCGAATCCGGGGCGCCGCAGGCGAAGGCGCACGCGATGACATTGGCCGGCCAGGTCCTCGCACCAGAGGATGTGAACCGCGTCGAGGCGCTGTGGACGAGCCTTATCGAGCTCGTCATCGAGACCGGTAAGGCGGGCGGCGCGATCACGCGCGAGGCGCTCGTCGATACGCTGAAGTTGCGCGGCTTCCGCCTCGCGGGCGACCGGAACTTCGCGCTGGCCCGGGCAAAACTCAAGGAGATGTCCAGACACGCGTTGAAGGAGATCGGCACCTTGGTGAGCGGCGTCAATCTGCCGCGCCTCGGCGCGCTTGAGGCTGTCGAGAAGGCACGCGATGCGCACCGTTTGATCGAAATCTCGGGAAAGCCGGGCGTCGGCAAGTCTGGCGTCTTGCGTCATCTTGCCGAACGCCAGGGGCGTGAGGGTCATGTGATCGTCCTCGATCCGATCGGCACGCCCGATGGTGGTTGGTCGGCGCTTGCGCAGCGCCTTGACGTTCTGGGAACAGCCAAGGATTTCCTCGGCGACCTTGCCGCCAGCGGCGGCGGCATTCTGTTCATCGACGGCGTCGAGATGTTCACCTCGGCTGAGCGGCGTCGCACGGTCAACGATCTGCTGTACGAGATCGCGGATATGCGGGACTTTTCCGTGGTGGTGTCGCGGCGACTAGACGAGGCATCAAACGAGAGCGACTGGCTTGCGTCAGACGCGTTGGCGAAGCTCGGCAAACCGCACCTGGTGGTAGTGGGAGAGCTCGACGATGACGAGGTCGCAGCGCTGAGCGAAGTGGCGCCTGAACTGCGCGTACTGCTCGCGCCCGGGCACCCGGCTGCGAGCATCGCCCGCAATCTCTATCGGCTGACCCAATTGCTCAAGGTGCCGAGCGCGGTCGACATCCGAACGGAAGCCGCGCTCGCCGATCATTGGTGGAACCGCGCGGACGGTGCGAAGCCCGACGAGACCCGCCCCGCGCAGCAACTCCTCGCCGATCTCGGTGACGCAGCTCTCACCGGCCAAAACCTCATCGAGGACAGGAGCTATACGCCCGCGCGCGCGCATTTGCTGCGGAGCCTGACGCTCTCTGAACCCCGGCGCGACCAACTCGCCTTCTACCATGACGTGCTGCGCGACTGGGCAATCGGCGCGCGACTTCACGAAAACCGGTCGCTGCTGAACGGCATCGACCTCACTGTGCCCCCTTCGCCGCGCGTGGCCCGCGGCATCGAATTTGCGGGTCGGTTCGCGCTTGAGAAGGGCGCGGATGGAGCCAATTGGCAAGCGCTTCTCGGCGCGCTGTCTCCACCAGACGCGCATGATGCGTGGCGCCGCCAAGCCCTCGTGGCCATCTTGCGATCGGAGCTGTCGCCCGAACTCCTGAACCGTTGCCGTGTCGAGTTGCTTGGCAGGGGCGGCGCGCTGCTGGTCGAGATCTGCACGGTGATCGCGGCAACCGAGACCATTTCCGCCGCGACGGCTTTCGCCCGCGCTACGGCAAAGGGCGCCGAACTTCCCTTGGCGCCGCCAGGATCGATGCGCATCGCCACGACCATATCTGCCCCTACGGTTCTGGCTTGGTGCACCGCGAATGCCGCCCATATCCCGATCCAGGCGATCGGCGCGATCGTGAAGCTGGTCGAAATCCAGTTCTTTACGATGATGGGCTATCGCGAGCTCGGTCAGGCGACCGCGCGGATGCTGTTTGGATGGCTCATGCAGCTCGATCTGCGCGAGAGCGCGATCACGATTCCGACCGCTGGGGATGCGCCGCGGCTCGACGGCGAAGCGCGTCGGACGATGGTCGAGGATCTTCGAACCATGGCGCTCCTCGTAGCAGCCCATGCACCGGAGGCGGCAAAGGCCTATCTGACCGCCGCCACACTGGATAACGACCCTTACAAAACCAAGGCGATCCGTCCGTTCAGCACGACCTTGGCAGGGATTGCGCCGGTCGAGATTGCGGCCCTCATCGAGGCGCAGCTGATCGAGAAGACGTCGCGCGCGCGCTCGCGGCGCGATGCCATGAGCCGCGCCTTTGGCTTTGCGGATAGCGACTATATGCCCGCTTCGCCGGCGCAGCCGCCCTTTCTCGACCTTCTCACCGCTGACGCGGAGGTTGGGCTCGGCCTCATCCGCAAGCTCGTCGATGCAGCTTTGACGTTCCGCACGGAGGGCCGGACAGACGACACCGACGGCTACATTATCCTTGTCAACGGGAGTCTGCGGTTCTTCCCGTGGGTACGGACCTATTTCTGGTCCCGTCAGATGCAGGCGCCCGAATCCGCGGTTGGGTCGGCGCTGATGGCACTCGAGGCTTGGTCGCACGAGCGTTTCGACCGGGGCGATGAAGTCGATGCGGTTCTCAAGGACATCCTCGGGCCGGAGGGTAGCTGCGCCGCCTATCTCGTGATCGCAATCGACGTGCTCTTGTCGCACTGGCCGAAAACACGCGAAGCGCTCGTTCCGTTCATGGCCAATCCACATCTCCTCGCAGCCGATCGCCAGCGGGCTTCGGTCGAGACGCTGGTCGGCGGCCTGCTCATGGGTCAGAAGGAGCCGACCGGCCGCGTGCGGCTTGCCGATCTCGCCAAGCGACCCTCGCGCGGTGTTACGCTCGAGAATGCGATACCCCGCTATCTCGCCGACGATGAGACGGGGCGCAGCCTTCGCACCTTACTAAACAAGGCCGTCGAGGACATCGGGCCGTATGAGGACGGCGCCAGCTTCGGCGACCCCGCTTTCATGGGATGCTATGCGCTGAACATGCTTGACCAAGCGAACTGGGTCGAGGGCCAAGGTGGCCGCGGCTACCGGTCCCCGCCTTTGGAAGCCAAGCATTTGGAGCGTCTTGAGACGCGCCGGCAAGCCCACCTACACTCCACCGAGATCGAGGCGCGGATCCAGCTCGCGACCAATGATGCAGGCAAGGGTTCGCCTGAACTAGCACGTGACGCGGCCGAATATGCCGCCGGCGACTTGCCTGACGATAGCGACACCGATCATCTGAAGGCGCGGTCCACACGGTTGATCGCCACAGCCATGCTGGTCACGCGCGATGGCGACGACGCCCTGCTCAAGATGCATGAAAGCTGGGTCCGCACCGTCATCGGCCGAGCGCTAGAGGAAGAGGTCGATCCTTACGGTTCGAGTGACAGGCTGGGGTTCAACCGTCCAGCACAGGGTCTTTGCGCACTGATTCATCTCTGGCGCCGCCGGGGGCGGGCTGCCGATCGCGATCAGCTCCTCCGGTCGACAACGCGGAAGGATCGAGCGGCGGTTCCCGCCTTTGCCGCGGCGCTTGCGAGCATCGGCACGACCGATCGGCGCTTGCTCAAGGCCGCGATCCGCATCGCGTTCGCCAGCTCTCGTTGGCGTTGGGCGCCCCATGATGAGGCTCCAGAGGCGCAGGAGGCCTATGCTGCCGAGAAGGTGCGGCAGGATGCGGAGGCGGTCGCGGCCGAAATTGACTGGCTCGATGGCGGAACGGAGCCGGCCTGGCCAACGCTCATCGACGAAATGCCGTCCTTTTCGAGGCGGCCACGCGCGATCCTGTCGCCCGATGGAAAGCGCGTCGAGTTCGAGCGCGACGAGGAGCCGTTTCAGCGCCGCTCCGACGAAGCATCCGTTCATGTGAATCCCCAAGGGTTGGCGCACTGGCTGGGACTGCTCAACATCGACACGAGCGCACCGCCCGAGTGGTATGGCGAGATTGTCGACGCCTATGCCACCTGGTCGGCGCGGTTGAACGGTCATGGCTATTCGGCGGAAGCTGAGCTCGACCGGACGCCGAACGAATGGAACCACCAATTCTATATTCTGGTCGCCTCAGCCGTGATGGACGCGGCGTCGGACCGATACGAGGCATTGTTGAGGCCGATTGTCGAGCTGCCAGACCGGTCCTTCTGCGATGTAGTCGATACAGTCATCCACGCGGCCGACGTCCGCTATTTCAACGAGGGCAGCCGCACGGCCGAGCGCGCCTGCGATTTGCGGCGCCAGCTGGTCACGCGAACGATGGCACTCGACCGATGGTCCGCGGACCGGCGGCGGGGTGAGAACCGGATCGATCTTGAGACTGGGCCGCCGATCGCAAAGCTGCTGATGAACATCTACAACGGGTTCGGGAATACGGAGAGCTATCTGGTCACCGGGGTGTTTGAGCGGGTCGATCCGCTGCTCGAGACGCTGCGACCGATGATGCCGGGCGGCCCGACTGCCTTCGTCGCGTTGTGCACGATGAACAGTCTGTCCGTGGCGCCGACGGCGCGGCACCTCGATTTCTTGCTGTTCGCGGTTGAGAGCTGGCTCGATGCCACGGCAAGTGACCCGTCGATGTGGCATGATCTGGGTATCGGCCGAAAGGTCGCGAAATGGTTTGACATCGCGGCGATAAAGGACCGGTCCCTCTTTGACCGTGAGCACCCGTTACGTGGCCGGATCGACGTCCTGCTCAGTCGGTTAGTTAGCCTCGGTGTAGCTGAGGCTCATGAGATTGAGGTGCAAATCGAAACTCGGGAGAATGCCCGTTAATGTGATCGCCTCTACGGTAATCCCCGGCCTTTCAGCTAGAGTGCGACATAGGCGCTGAGGCCTTCGGGCTAATTGAACAAATCGCGACTATCTCGAAATCGCCCCCCAAACCTGCCAATCCGCTCCCGGGTCGCGGGCTCGCTCCCCGACAATCTTGTCGGCCTTATGGACCTTCTGCCAGTGCTGCGCACGGGGGGCTATCGTGGCGGGCGCCTCGCGTGCAGATATGGTCGCGCGATTGCACCGCCGATATCGAGAAGCGCGACGTCCCTGAAATGCAGCGGCGCGAGCGGGTATCCGTATGGCGACCGGGAGGAGCGAGGCGACAAGCCACGCGCGCTTCGTGTTCGCCGAAATTTCCTTCCCTAGCGCGGCGTTCGGTCCATCAAGCGTCGATGAGCCCGCGCGCAGACCGGAAGATAGGGCCGAGGGCGCCGTCCCCCGCCATGTCGGCGACGGAACTGCCGACCCGGCAATCGGGGCGGGCCGGGACTATAACGAAATCGGCGAGTTCCGGATTGCCGGCGATCTGATCTTCTTCTATCCCCACGGCCGATCTGGGCCAGCCAAACCAGCCCTGTTCATCCCAACGACCGAATATATGATCGGTGAAATGCAGCGATACCGGGTGACGGGCCGCTGTTTTGCGATGCCCGGTGACTATGACGTGATCGCGGGCAACGACACTTTTCTACTATGACGCGGCCGGGCCACCTGTTGGACCGTCGCTTTGACCGAGGCAGCACGCCACGTTTCGTTGCGGGTTAAGGAGCCGTGGCTACAACCACTTCCGGCTCAATCAGATCGAGCCCGGCCTCGGTTCTTACGACCATCAGATTCAGCCGGCCCGCGAGCCTTTCGGCGTTCTGAAAGATCGACGACCAGTCGTCGTCGTTGCTCCGGCTGAGCTCCAGCAGATAGTCGAGCGCCGCCCGCGTGCCGATCGCGCCGATCATATAGATGGCGCCAATCCGGGCGTTGGAGTCGCTAGTTTCGACGAGCCGGCGCAGCATGTCGAGCGGTAGCGTGACACCGCGGTCCTGCAACGCGCTCAGCGCGCTGCGGACCGGGTTGTTATAGGG
Organism: Sphingopyxis sp. GW821-FHT10B01; assembly: GCF_059415685.1. Classification (NCBI taxonomy): domain Bacteria; kingdom Pseudomonadati; phylum Pseudomonadota; class Alphaproteobacteria; order Sphingomonadales; family Sphingopyxidaceae; genus Sphingopyxis; species Sphingopyxis sp. GW821-FHT10B01. The sequence goes on from NZ_JBWKNS010000003.1 coordinate 734,673, forward strand.
TTCGGCGTAGCCCCCCACCTTTTCCTCGGAGATGATCATCTGTGTCAGGTCGCGTAGCGCGGCCGTGGCGCCCTCCAGCCCGGCTTCGGTCGCGACCGTCTCCATGCGAAGCGCCTCTAAGCGGTTGAACTTCGTTGAAATCCGCCAATGATCGATGAGGCCGAGGATAGCGTCGATGGCGGCATGCGGCGGGCGACTTTCGAGCCCAGCGCTTCCCAGCCCATGGCGATCTAACTTGTACCGGGCGCCGAGCATGAGCGCGCGCGCTATGTCGATCTTCTCGCCCGGCTTGAAGCGCCTTTGGCCGAGCGCATCGACTAGCAGCAAGCCATGGTGGCGCGACGGATATTCCGATAGGGTCTCGGCCAGCACGACAATATCTGGGCAGCCGAGCGTCGCTACCTGCGCGGCCAGCGCATCGAACAGTTCGGCATCCCCGATGATTGCGCCCCAGAGCGCTAGCCTGGTCCGTATCGCGACGCTCAGCCGTTCATTGGCGAGTGCGCCGTGGATGAAGGCCGTGCAGCGCTCTCCTTTGCCGAAAATTGTCTGGATATGATCGACAATATCGTCGCGTGACGCGCGTGGCATGCTTGGATCGGACAGATAGCGTGTGACCGCCTCTTCGCGGTCTGGCGCCGCAGCCAGCGCGTCGCGGGCGGCCCAGCGCCGATAAAAGTTCCGCGACCGAAGTCCGCGCTCGATTATCTTCCAGAAATCTGGGGGGTAGCCCTCATCAAGCAGTTCGCAAGCGGCGAGCCGGATGATGTCTGGCATCTGGAAATCATTCGCGACCGCGCCGATCCGCTCAGCCCCGATCCGCCGCGCATCAAGCCGCCCGATCAACACGCCGATTGCCCAAAGCTGATCAATGTTGCGGCGATGCTTGTCGGCAGCCACCAGATAATCCTCGAAGACAGCTGCGGAGAGCCGCATCACCAACGACTGGATATCGCCAAGTTGGGGCTGGATCTTCCCTGCCAGATAGCCACGAACTACGCTCAAGGTCAGATTGTCATCGGCTAGCCGCACGAGGATCGAACCGGCTCCGTCATGAAGAAGATATCGGTTGTGCAACGCCTTGCGCAGCTCGGGGAGCAAAGGCTTGGTCCAGCGGTCGAGCAGCAAGTGGCCAATGCGTCGGCCCGTCCAGAAGCTGGCGCGGGGCCAGGCGGCCACGAGCCGCCGTCCGATTATCAGGACAAGAGCGGGATCGCAGCGCATACCATTGTTGATGCAGCGGCCGAGCAACCGCGCCATGCTGGCGAAGGCATCATCCTGTCGATCGAGCAGGGCCCGCACGATGTCGGTCGCGTCGGGCATCTGTTCAAGCGCGAACTGGATGACCTGCGCCCAAGGCCGCTCGGCGGCGCGGGCAGCGCGAACACCAATCTCATCGCCATGACGCTCGATCAGCTCGCGGGCAGCGAGATATTCCTGGACGATCGGAAAGGGGAAGGCGAGCCGTCCACTGCCTTGTCGGCGCAGCAAGCCACAGCGGATCGCATCGTCGTAGAGACGGTCCGCCGAAACCGAGTCGCCGGCGTGCTCCGCCATCACCTTGCGAACGTCCCGCTCGCTGGCTCCGATCTCGCCGCGCTCGAGCAGCGTGAAAGACAGCGCCTGTGTTGCGGCACGGAGCCGTTCAGGGTCGGCCGAGCGGATCGTGTCCTTATGCTCTTCGGGCCGGAACAGCGTCTTTAGATAGACCTCAATCAGTCCGGCGCGATCGCGCGGAAGGTCGGCATCGCCGTCCCAGGTTGCGACCAGAAGCGACAGAAAGAGGGGAATGCGGATGAGGCTTGCGAGATCCTGATGGGCATCAATACGCTCGACCAGCGCCTTCGCTCCCGCGAGGCCGAGAGTGGGCTTCCAAGCGAGGATGAACGCTTCGACCTCATCGTCAGAGAGGGGCATAATTTCATAGCTGGGGGCATCGAACCCCGCCGGAATGACGGCAGGATCGCGCACAGTCATGATCCAGGCCATGTTCGGGAAGCGTGCGGTGAACAATTGCACTTGCCGCACGAGGCCGATTCTTTTGTCCGGTGCAACCTCGTCGAGCCCGTCGAACAAGAGGGCGAGTGATCCGTCCTCGGCGAGCTGTCCCCAATCCAGCTGCACGCTGAACTCGGGGTTTGTCACTGCGCCGAGGTAGCCCAGCACATCATGCCCAGACGATGACAGCGAAGCGAGCGGGATCGTGACGGGTACGACTGCCGTATCGACAAGACGCGCCGACAGCGCGAGCAGCAAGGTCGATTTCCCGAATCCTGGCCCGGCATGGATGATCAGTGCTTTGCGTTCGGCGCTCGGGAACTGGCGCAGGTCGATCTGATCCTTGTCGAAACTGCGGCTGCGCGGGCTAAACTCATCCTCGATCTGGGAACGCTCTGCATCGCTCGAACAGATTTGCGGCCAGAGGAACAGCGCCTCGCAGTTTCCGCCAGCAGCGGTTCCGGGCACCGAAATCCTTGCTGTAGCGCGCACCGTATCCAGATAGGCATCGAGCCCCCAAGCGCCGGGTGGACGCGCGCGGAGGCCATGGGTGCGCTCGAGCATTTGGCGAAGGCGCACGCCGGTGAAGATACCGCGCACGCGGGCATCGCCGCCGGCAAAGTCGCGCAGATAGGCGAGCAGTTGAGCGGATGTCGCCGAAACGGACGGCAGGCGATGGGGCGCGAAATCGCGCGCAATGCGCTCGGCTTCGATGCGGTCGACTCGCAGTCGCGCGAAGACCCGATGCGGATGTCGCAGAAATGGTGGGAGCTTGGTCACTAACGCGCGCTGATCGTCGGTGAGCCTGCCGAGCCATTCGTCCGAAGTGCCATGCTGCGCGCGCTCGGCGAGTTCAACCAATATATTGGCTAACGGCGAGGGGGTCCCCAAGACGAGCACCAACCGGTCCTCGGCCCCGAACTGATCGTCGTCGCGCTGGTTGGCAAGATTCGCCCAAAGCCTCTCCCAAGCCTTGCCGCGCGGCTCGATGTCGAGTTTGACTTGGACCCATTCGCGATGCCCGTCCGCGAATCGCACGACGATGTCGTCGATGTCGGCGGGCGCTTCCTGCCGCACCTCGACGATCCTCTCCGCAACATGGACGATGTCCCAGCGCAGCAGATCTCCCAGATAAAGGGCCGCCACACTGTTCTGATAATGGATTCCGGCGTGCGCCGCAGGACCTCCCCGTTCTGCCATGATCAACCCTCAATCGCGCACGGTAGCGACAAATGCGTCAGCTGGCTTGGCACGTCGCGATTGGGCATCAACTCCAAATATCCCCCAAAACAACAAGAGTTATGGATCCTTACTACTCCATACACCACTGAGCGGCCAAAGCTTCGTTTCTCGCTAGCAGAGTGAGAAAGAGCAAGACAGTTCGCGGACTGCTAGCTGATCGATGGAGGACTATGCGTTCCCGAGCCGCGTCGATCATTCAGCGCATATGAGCACGCGGCAATACGCGCGTCTCGTTGACGAATGGGTCACCGCGGTTGGACTCCGAAGCGAAGACTACGGGACGCATTCGTTGCGCAGAACAAAGGCGTCAATCATTTACAAGGCGACCGGGAACTTGCGTGCCGTGTAGATTCTGCTCGGGCACACCAAGATTGAAAATACGGTGCGATACCTCGGCGTCGATGTTGAAGATGCGCTTACCCTGGCGGAAGGCGTCGAAGTCTAACCAGCAATTCTCGATATCCTAGAGAGCGAGCGCTCTGGCTCGTGGCGGAACGTCCGCTCTCTTTGTTTGATACCTAAAAGCTGACCGTCTCAAACCGGCCAGTCCGCACCCACTGCTTGACCTTCAAGTTGAGGTGAGGGTTAACATTGGTTAGCCGCAGCGATATTCGCGCGGGATATCGTCGGAACACCCGGAATGACCAAGCGTATCCTTCATGTCGTCAGCAACGTCTCCCATTATGCCGATCCATCGCACCCCACGGGCCTTTGGCTCTCGGAACTCACCCACGCTTACGACATCTTCGCCGCCAGAGGATTTGAGCAGCAGATCGTGAGCCCGTTAGGCGGTATATCGCCACTCGAGCCGCGCGCACTCAAATGGCCGCTTCTCGACGCATCGGCGAAGGCATGGCTTGCCGACGACGCGCGTATGGCGCTGCTGCGATCGACGCGTCCGCCCGATGAGATTGACCCTGGAGATTTCGACGCGATCTATTTCACCGGCGGGCATGCGGTCATGTGGGATTTTCCCGATAGCGAGGGATTGCAGATGCTGACGCGGGCCATCTGGGAGCAGGGCGGTATCGTATCCGCCGTTTGCCACGGCTATTGCGGTCTTCTCAACACGCGGCTGTCGAACGGATCGCTGCTCGTCGCGGATCGGACTGTCACGGGCTTCTCCTGGAACGAAGAGGTGCTGGCAGGCGTCGCTTCGAAAATGCCTTACAACGCCGAAGCCGAGATGAAGCGGCGCGGGGCGCGCTATCGCAAGGCACTTATTCCCTTCGCGCCCTATGTGGTCGCCGACGGACGGCTGGTGACGGGCCAGAATCCTTTCTCGGCGAAAGCCACCGCCGAAAAGGTCGCGACCTTGCTCTGATCGTTCAGCCCCCGGGAGCCTTGGCGCGACGCGTCTTGTCGCCCGCCATGGCGCCGATCTCGCTGCCGAGCATGCGCGTCAGAACGCGGCGGGCGTTGACCGCGCAATCGACGTCATCCGGCTTCGCCTCGATATCCTTGATCAGCGCGATCAACTGAAGCTTGCTGTTCGCGAGCCGCGCCTCGAGCTCCTCGATCTCGCCGACCTTCCGGCGAAGGGCCGGCACGAGCGATCCATGGTCCCATTGATCGAGATCGCCCGGGACGAGCGTGCGGATCTCGTCGAGACTGAAGCCGGCCTTTTGCGCCGTGTCGATAAGCTCAAGCACGACGAGCGCGTCGGGCGGATAGATGCGATAGCCGTTCGGCCGCCGGTCGACCATCTTCAGGAGGTCGATGCTTTCGTAGAAGCGAATGCGCGACTGGGTCAGGCCGCTGCGCTTTGCGAGTTCGCCGATTTTCATGGGATCACGCGCTTTCGAAAATAGAGCTTGACCTTAAATTTAACTTAAAGGTTAGAAGGTGTCAAATCCCAACTCCCGGAGACGTTTTCATGTCGCTCTTTTCGTCCCTCGTGCTGCCCAATGGCGCCATTGTTCCCAACCGCATCGCCAAGGCGGCAATGGAAGAAAATATGGCCGATGGCGATCACGCGCCATCGGACGAACTCATTAATCTCTATCGTGCCTGGGCCGATGGCGAGGCGGGGCTGATCATCACCGGCAACGTCATGGTCGATGCGCGCGCGATGACCGGACCGGCGGGCGTCGTGCTCGAGGATGATCGCCAGCTCTCGCGTTTCCGGACCTGGGCCGAGGTGTCGCGGTCGCGCGGCGCGCAGGTCTGGATGCAGATCAACCATCCAGGACGCCAGATGCCGGCGGGATTGGGCCAAGAGACCCTCGCACCATCGGCGATCGCGCTCGACCTCGGCGCCCAATCGAACCGTTTTCCGATGCCGCGCGAAATGACCGGGGCGGAAATCGCCGACGTGCAACGGCGTTTCGTCGCAACCGCGCTGCTGGCCGAGCGGGCCGGCTTCACCGGAGTCGAGGTCCATGCCGCGCACGGCTATCTTCTCAGCCAGTTCCTCTCGCCGCTGTCGAACCGGCGCGCGGATCGGTGGGGCGGCAGCCTCGAGAACCGGGCGCGCCTGCTCCTCGACATCGTGCGCGATATACGCGCGGCGGTCGCGCCGGGCTTCGCGGTTGCGGTCAAGCTCAACTCGGCCGACTTCCAGCGCGGCGGCTTTTCGCCGGAGGACGCGCGCGCGGTCGTGGCGATGCTGGCGCCGCTTGGCGTCGATCTCGTCGAACTGTCGGGCGGGAGCTACGAGGCTCCCGCGATGATGGGCTCAGCGCGCGACGACCGTACGCTCGCGCGCGAAGCCTATTTCCTCGAATTCGCCAAGGAGATCGCGGCGGTCGCAACGATGCCGTTGATGGTGACAGGCGGCATCCGCCGCCGCGCGGTTGCCGAGGCGGTGATCGACAGCGGCGTCGCCATGGCAGGGATAGCGACCGCGCTTGCGATCGAACCCGGCTTGCCGCGGGCGTGGAAGATGGGGCGCGACGATGCGCCGACGTTGAAGCCGATCGAGTGGAAGAACAAGCCCGTCGCCTCGTCGGCACATATGGCGGCGGTGCGTTACCAACTCGTTCGCCTTGGCCGCAATCGCCGGACCAATCCGCGCGTCTCGCCGGTGTGGGCACTCCTGACATCGCAGTTCGATGCCAAGCGCAATGCGCGGGCCTATCGCCGCTGGATGGCTGAGCGCGCGAACGGCGCGGCGCGATGACGCCGGTGCATGTCATCTTTCCAGCGCTTGACCTTCAACCGGGGTTTAAGCCTACCATCGGCAACTTGATCGGCGTGGCGTGCGCCGTCGGTGCTTCGCGGGAGGCCGGTCATGGCTGAGCGGCATACGGAGGTCGATTTCGCCGGGTACAAGGTGGCGGTGCCCGCGGGCGGCTATTACGACCGTTTCCGGATGAACCCCGATCTCGACGAGGTCGCAAAGGATCCGGCAGTCAGGAACGTCGATTTCTTCCGGCGCATCCCCAAAGTGATGGCGGCCTCGCGCGTCGGCCCGACCTGGGCCCCCAATTTCTATTATCGAACCAGTCACGTGCAGGCGCTGATGCTGGCACCGGTGAAGAAGCTGCGTTCGATGCTGCCGGCGCCGCTCGAACCCTTGCGCGCATTCCCCGGCTATGGACTCGTGGCTTTGATCTTCTTCTCCTACGCCGTGTGCGACAATGATCCGTATAACGAGGTGTCGGTCGCCGTCGTGGTGCGGCGCCCGGGCGTGTGGGGACCGCACATTCTCGAGCTCATGAAGTCGATGCGCCGGCAGAGCTTCTTCGCCCATGTGCTCGCGCTCCCGGTGAACACCGAGATCGCGCGGGTTCGGGGCGTTTACGGCTATCAATTGCCGAAATGGCTGACCGGCATCGAGCTCGATATCTCGCCGAGCGGCGTGACGGCGAGCATTGCGGCGACGGATGGCGCCTCCGATGTGACGCTGACCGCGCCGCTCCCGGTGCTCCAGCGCGTTCCATCGCAGTCGCGTCTTTCGACCAACACCTCGCTGGGACTGGTGGATGGCGAATGGCGCCAGACGCAGTTCGTGACCAACCCGATCGAGTTCGCGCAAAAGCTGTTCCCGCGCGACGTGAAACTGTCACGCAGCGGTGGTCCGATCAGCCAGCTGCTGGGTGGCTTGGGTGCGCGGAACATCCTGCGGCTCGACGTCGTTAAGGAAGCGCAGATGGTGCTTTATCTGCCGCGACCGCTGCAGCCGCTACCCGCAGTGTGAACCGATATCGCCAGATTTGTCTGAGGAGAACGACCATGCCCTATGTGACGACGAGCGACGGCACCGAAATTTTCTACAAGGATTGGGGGCCGAAGGACGCGCAGCCGATCCATTTTCACCATGGCTGGCCATTGAGCGCCGACGATTGGGACAACCAGATGCTCTTCTTCCTGAAAGAAGGCTTTCGCGTCGTCGCGCACGACCGGCGCGGGCATGGACGTTCGGCCCAGGTCAGCGACGGTCACGACATGGACCATTATGCCGCCGACGCCTCGGCGGTCGCCGAGCATCTCGACCTTCGCAATGCGATCCACATCGGTCACTCGACCGGCGGTGGGCAGGTCGCGCGCTATGTCGCGCAGCACGGGCAGCCGCAGGGCCGCGTCGCCAAGGCGGTGCTCGTCAGCGCGGTGCCGCCGCTGATGGTCAAGACCGACGGCAATCCCGACGGCACGCCGATCGAGGTCTTCGACGGCTTTCGCGACGCGCTCGCCGCCAACCGTGCGCAATTCTTCCTCGACGTGCCCTCGGGTCCGTTTTACGGCTATAATCGCGAAGGCGCCGAGCCTTCGCAGGGTGTGATCGAGAATTGGTGGCGCCAGGGCATGATGGGCAGCGCCAAGGCGCATTACGAAGGCATCAAGGCCTTCTCGGAAACTGATCAGACCGAGGATCTGAAAGCGATCACCGTGCCGACGCTGGTGCTCGCGGGCGATGACGATCAGGTCGTGCCGAACAAGACCGGCGCCCTGATGCAGGACAAGCTGCTCCAGAACAGCCAGCTCATCATCTACCCCGGCTTCTCGCACGGGATGCTGACGGTCAACGCCGATGTCGTGAACGCCGACATCTTGAAATTCATTCGCGAATGACGTTGGGGGCGCCGGACCCGCGTCCGGCGCGCCCGCTCAGGCCGATGCCGGAAAGACGGGCCAGGTGCCGGTGATCGCCTCGCCGTCGAAAAGCGCGATATCGCCGAACTGCAGGAAGACCGCTTCGCTCTGGTTCGGGCGCAAGAAGACGTGATCGTCGGGGTTCAGCACGACGCTGGTCGATCCCGTGAGCATCTCCTGATTGCTCGAGCGACCGTAGAGACCGCTATACTGGAGGCCCGGCGGCGACACCGGGCTGGCGAGCCAGTGGCCGCCATAAATGAAGAAAGCACGCGCGGCATTGGCGTCCATGAAGGTTAGTGGCCCGGTCAGCCATTCATTGCCGGGAAGCTCCATGCGTCCCGCCTTGATCACCGGGGTCGCGATGAAGCTCGCCGGCACGTGGCGCGCAAGCGAGGGCAGGTCGAAATCGACCGGCTTCACGAAGGCCGAACCGACCGACACCTCGTTCGCCGCGGTCCCCTGCGCGTGCCGCGCATAGGTCGGGCTGCCCGCGCCGTTGAGTGTCAATGTGGCGGGATCGACGCCGAGCTGTTCGCGCAGCACGCCGATCGCGGTGCGATAGCGTTTCTGCGACGCCCCAAAGGCCTCGTCGGGATCGCTCATCTTCGGGACATGCGCGTCATAGCCCATCAACCCGCCGACGGCGACGTGGGAGAAGGCGCGGGCGAGATCGACCGCCTCGGCCAGCGATTTGCCGTTCGTGAAGCCGCCGCGATGGAGGCCCACGTCGATCTCCATATTGGCGCGCAGCTTGACGCCCCGCGCGGCGGCGATGTCGGCATATTGTTTCAGCCGCGCGGGCGTATCGATCAGCCACTGGATGCGGCCCGCGGCTTCCACGCCGACCTTGTCGACGAAGGAAGCGAACTCGCCTTCAGGAAGCGGCTTGCCGAGCAGCAGGTCGGCGTCGGGGCGCGCCGCCATCATTTCGAGCATCGCGCCGTTGAAGACCATGAAACGGTTCGTCGCCATGCCGCGTGCCACATGGTCGATCAGGCCTGCGGCGGGCAGCGACTTGACGACGACGCGGAGCGGCAGGCCGGAGGGTCCCAGCGTCGCGCGCGCGGCGGCGATGTTGCGGTCGAGCCGCGCCTGGTCGACGACGAGCACCGGATGCGCGATCCCCGCCTTGCGTAGCGCCGCCGACAGACTGGTGAAATAGCGGTCGTGCGCGCCGCCATGGTCGCCCTTGCGCGAAGCGAGCACGCCCACGCCGCCGGCCACCGCGAGTCCGCCGCCGATGATCGCCGCGCGGCGCGTCCAGCGCCGTCTCTTCGTCGCCTCAGCCATCGAGGAATATCCCTTTCAGATAATCGTTGAGCATCCGGCCTTCGGGGTCGAGCGCGCGCCTCACCTCGCCCGCTTCCTTCCAGCGCGGATAGAGCGCGGCGAGATCGCGCGCCTTCAGGCTGTGCAGCTTGCCCCAGTGCGGTCGTCCGCCGTGGCGACGGAAGATCGGCTCGACGATGCTGAAGAAGAAATCATGATCCTCTCGGTAATAGGCGTGGACCGCGATCGACCCGCTCTCGCGCCCGTAAAAGGGGGAGAGCCAGGCATCGTCGGCTGCGATCGTGCGGACCTCGATCGGGAAGAAGACGTCCCTGCGATGGTCCTCGATCGCTGCCAATATTTCGCGAAGCGCGGGAATCTGCGCTTCGATCGGCAGATGATATTCGGTTTCGTTGAAGCGCACCGGCCGCTCGTTCGACAGCAGCTTCCAGCCTTCGTCGACGACTTCTTCGGGCGGGATCTTCGCCAGTTCCTCGGCCGCGAACTTGCGGCGGAGCGACGGCGCATATTCGAACCAGTCGCGCAGTTGCTTCAGGCCCATCAGCGTTTCGACGTCGGTGTCGGGGCCGCGCGGCTTGACCGGCTTGTCGGTGACGTCGTGGGTGATCACCGCCGAATGGCCGGTGAAGGGCAGGACATAGAATTCGACGTTACGGTGCCGCTGGCGGAGCGAGGGCCAATCCTCGAACACCTCTTCGGTCGGGCGAATCTCGACGCGTTTGGCGACGCGGGTCAGCGCCTGATTCTGCAACGTCACTTCGGTGACGACGCCGAAGGCGCCGAGGCCGACGCGCGCCGCGTTGAAGACTTCGGGTTTCTGCGTCGCGCTGCATTCGATGATCTCGCCCGTGGGGGTCGCGATCCGCATCGCGACGATCGCGCCATGCATCGCCTGGATGCCGCGCCCGGTACCGTGCGTGGCGGTCGCGATCGCGCCCGCGATCGATTGTTTGTTGATGTCGGGCAGGTTCACCATTTCCTGCCCGATCGCCGCGAGTGCGGGCCCCAGGTCGGCGAGGCGGGTGCCGCCACGCACCGTTGCCTGCTGTTTCGCCGTGTCGTGGCTGACGAGCCCCGCCATGCCGTCGAGCGTCAGCAACGTGCCGTCGGTCGGCACCAGCGCCGTGAAGCTGTGCCCCGATCCGACGGGCCGCACCGGCGCGGGCGCCTTTGTCAGGATCGACAGCAGCTCATCCTCGCTCTTCGGCGCGGCGCGCTTTGCGGGATAGGATGTCGCGCTGCCCGACCAGTTACTCCACAGCAATCGCCCCTTGGCATCCTGCGATGCGGGCAGCGGCGGCTCACGGTCGCGCATCCAGTTGCGTCCCGCGATCCCGCCGACGCCCAGCGCGCCAACGCCGACAATGCCGCCGCCTGCGAGCAGCGCGCGCCGTGTGACCTTGCCCATCACTCTCTCCCCGCCATGAAGCGTATCAGTGCCTTATAATCGTTCGGCGAGCAGGAGAAACATTGCCCCCCCGCCGGCATGCCGTTCATCCCGCGGATCGTGCTGTTTAAGAGTTGGGGTTCGCCCTTTGCCCAGTGCTTGTCCCATTGCGTCCGGTCACCCGCCAGCGGTGCGCCGGTATCGGGGACCGTGTGGCACGATTTGCACGCCTGTTCGTACAGTCCCGCGATGCGTGCGTCGGCGGGTTTCAGCGCCGCGCTCTGCTCGGGCGTCAGCGGTTTTGCCGGCGGCTCCGACTGGCATCCCGCCAGCAGGAGCAGGGCGGGAAGGACGAGCAGCGCGCGCATCAATATTTGACCCGGAATTCGACGCCGAACATCCGCGGTTCGCCGCGAAACTGTTCGATGAAACCGAAATCGCTGAGGTCGACGGCATAGTTGATATATTTCTTGCGCGTCAGGTTGCGCGCGAACACCGCCGCTTCCCAACGATCGTCCGCATCCTTGAGCGCGATGCGCCCGCCGACGAGCCAATAGCCCTTTTGTTCGAGCAGCGGACTATTGTCGGCCGAGAAATATTGACGCGAGCGGTACGACACCGACGGCTGGATCGCGAGCGCAAGTTTGCCGGACAGCGGAATCTCGTAATTGGCGATCCCGCTGAAGGTCAGCGTCGGCGACAGCGCGAGCCGGTTGCCCGAAAAATCGGTGCCGCTGCTCGTGAAATCCTTGATTTCGGTATCGAGCAGGCCGAGATTCAACGTGATGTCGAACCGGTCGGCAGGCTTGGCGATCATTTCGAACTCGGCACCATAGATGGTCGCGTTCGCCGCATTGTCGAGCAGGGTGAGCGGGATCGCGCCGGTGTTGATCAGCGTGTAGAGCTGCAGGTCCTTATAGTCGTAATAGAAGGCCGCGGCGTTGAAGCGCAGCCGGCGGTCGAACAAAGTCGATTTGAGGCCGATCTCGTAAGCCGTTAGCGTTTCTTCCTCGAACGGCTGCGCCTGCACTGCCGCCTCGGCAGGGTCGAAGCTCAGGAAGCCGCCGTTGAAGCCGCCGCTCTTGAAGCCGGTCGATACGCTGGCATAGGCCATGACATCGTCGCTGATGTCATAATCGAGTCCGATCTTGAACGAGATATTTTCGAACGACTTGCGATTGTCGAAAGCATAGAGCGGCAGCACGCCGCCGGGGATCGGGAAGCCGTCGATGACGTCGTCCTCGAGCTGCGCCGCCGCGGTGAAGTGCTTGCGTTCGAAATTATAGCGTCCGCCGAGCGTGGCGCGCAGGCTCGGGGCCAGCTCGATTTCCGCCTGGCCAAAGATCGCCATGGCGTCGGTGGTCTGGCGATTGAGCGTGCGCGAGAAGAGAACCGGCGCGCCACCCGTCGTGGCGCCGCCGGTATCGGCACCGCCGTCGGGGGTTAGCGGGCGCAGCTCGCGGAACAGGTCGCCGGTCTGGTTCTGCGACAATGTCTCGTGGAGATAATAGCCGCCGAACACCCAGTTGATGCCGCCGCCCGACCCCGACAGCCGCAACTCCTGCGTGAAGGTTTTCGAGCGGACGCCATAGTCGATATCGAGGATCGACGCGGGGCTCGCGTCGGTATCCTCGCGGTGCAGCTTGTCATTCCAGTCATAGGCCGAGATCGAGGTGATGGTGACGCCGTCGAGGGTCCAGTTGAGCCGCGCCGATGTCCCCCAATTCTTCACGACGAGCCGGTCGCTGCGGTTGTAATTGCCGTCGTAGAACCCCTCAGGGCTCACATAACCGAAGACGTTGCCGCACTGGTTCGCGCGGATCGCATCCTCGGCGCAAGGCGTCGTGAAGCCTGTCGCGGGGTCGAGGATGCCGAGGCTGCGATATTGCGGCGAACGAACATCGACCTTGCCGCCATGGATGCTGAGCAGCGCGTCGAAATTGTCGGCGACATCGAACGCGATCTGGCCGCGCAGCGCGAAGCTGCCCTGGCCGTTCTCGCGGCGCCCGGTCAGCAGGTTGTGGATATAACCGTTCGAATGGGTGCCGGTGCCCGACAGGCGGAACCGCACGCCGTCGGAAATCGGGCCGCCGATCGCCGCCTCGCCGCTGATCGTGTCGAACGAGCCATAGGAGAGCGAGGCCTGCGCCTCGAAATCCTTGCTCGGCTTCGCGGTGATGAAGTTGATCGCGCCGCCGGTGGCATTTCGGCCATAAAGCGTGCCTTGCGGGCCCTTCAGCACCTCGACGCGTTCGAGGTCGAAAAGCTGGAAGGTCTGCGCGCCCGGCGAACTCACATAGACTTCGTCGACATAGACGCCATTCGGCCCCGCATTGTTCGAATTGGTGTCGGCCAGCCCGACACCGCGGATATAGATCAGCGGCTGGTTGCCCTCGCCGCCGGGGAGGCCGATTTCGACGTTCGGGACCACGGCAGCGATGTCCGAACTCGACTGGATGCCGAGGTCGGCGATCGTGTCGCCCGAGAAGGCCGTGACGGCGACCGGCACGTCCTGCAGATTCTGTTCGCGGCGCTGTGCGGTGACGACGATGTCGCCAATCCCTTCGCCGGATTGCACCGCTGTGTCTTGATCCTGCGCCGCCGCGGCAGCCGGTATCGCTGCGATGATCATCGACAGAGCAGCCGCGGAGATTCGTAGTTCGTCCCTGAATTTCAGCATATTATTATCCCCTCACCCGTTATAGCTTTTACTATATTATAGTATTTGCTATATTGGCGCAACCGCGGCATTGCCACTGGGGCCATTGAATATGCTAGGCAGGGCGACGGGGCCGGTGAGCGAAGGATCTGATGCGCAGTGTCGAAGCCTGAACCCAGCAAAGCGGCGGTACGGCTTCGCAAGCAGCCGACACGCGAGCGCCTTCTCGACACGGCCGGCGAACTGCTTGCCGAGGTCGGGATCGACCGGATTACAACCAATCTCATCTGCGAGCGTGCGGGCGTGACGCCTCCCGCGCTCTATTATTATTTCCGCGACAAGTACGAGGTCGTCGTCGCGCTGGGGGAACGTCTGATGATCCGGCAGAACGAAGCGCTCGTCCGCTGGATCGATCGCCACGCTGCCGGCGGGATTCACGCCTATGCCGAAAACACCGGTGAGTTGCTTCGCGAGACGGCAGAGATTACCGAGGCGGAACCTGGCGGAGTCTGGATCGAGCGCGCGCTGCATTCGAGCCCGCGCCTCGAGCATGTCCGCATCGAATCCCATCGCTTCGTGACGGACAAACTGACCGATGCCTTCGCCAGGTTCCTGCCCGGTCGGCCGCGCGATCAAATCTGGCTCCGTATGCGGATGCTGGTCGAGTTCGGTTACGTCGCGACCGAATTGCTGCATGCGGAAAGCGGGCTCGCCCGGGATGCGATTCTTGCCGAGACGGCCGAGATGCAGAAACTGGCTACATTGGCGCTTCTGAACTGAAAGGGCTTCAGACCTTGGCTCTGCGCCCTAGGTTTGCGGTGTAATCGAATGTCCGCATTCTGCGATCTGTGTCTGAAAGCGGACTGACACCAACCGGCCAAAATCTGCAGGAGGGACCAGCCGCCTGGCCCGGTGGTAAAACACAGGAGAAAGTCTGTTATGAAACGCTCGGACCACCCCTTCCCCGTCCGAAGGTCCAGCTGATGCCATCACCGCGAACAATCCCCGACACATTCTTGCCGATCTGACGCTCGAGTGCCGGGCGCCACGGCACCAGCGTGAACTCCCGCGACCTTTCGACCAATGCATGGCGCCCGCTCAGCATATCTATGTGCCGTCGATAGATACCCGTCACCTGCCCGCCGGGCTCGATTTCGGCGAACGATATACCAAGCTCCCTGGACATCTGCGCGCCGACCCGCAGCAATTCGCGTCGTCGCAACGCCTCGATCATGTCGGGTTGGTAGGTAAAAAATCCGCCGGTTTTCTGGGCAAGCTTTTGAGCTACAAGCCATTGCCGCCGGCGCGCTTGGGCGTCGCGCACATCGTGCCCGAAACCGGCATCACGCAACGGCGTCGGTTCGCCGGAGATCAATTCGCGATCGAGCCATGTCGCCGCGTCGGCGCCCATGAGATGCTCCAACGGCCGCGGCGACAGCGTTTCGACCATAACGGGTCGATCCTTCGCCCGCACCGCTTCATAGGTGGCCGCGCGCGCCAGATGGTCGGGCGCAATGATCCACGTCCCGTCAGCCTCGCGAGCGACTCCGCCGGCCAGCCGTCGGATCGCCTCCAGACGACGAACATGGGCTTCGGCAAATGCCTCGGTCGCGGTCGGATCGTGACGGAGGTGCAGATCGACATCGTAACGGCCGTCATTGGCCGCAGCGATTTCGACAACGATGCGATCGGAATCCCGTACGCCGAATGCGGCGGGCTCCACCCTGACGATTGCGCCGGCTGAATGCGCGTCGACATGTTTGCCCTTTCCAATCTCGACATAATGCGTGCGTCCATCGGTTGCCTCGATCATCAGATAGTGGCGATCGTTGATCTCGTCGGACAACCCACGCTCGAGGATACGTCCGATGAGCGAACGCGCGCCCTCAGCCGTTGGGTCATAGATTGACTGATCGGCGAGCGCGGGCGCCTGCCCTCGCTCCGTAAAGGCCCGCTGCATCGTGCGGATGATGTCGCCGCGCTCGCCCATGTGATGCAAGGTTTCTGCAAGGTCGGGCGAGAGCCCCCAATGGGTCGCGCCGACCTGCTCGACCAACCCCATCCGCTCGAGCTTGCGGAGACGTCCCATGCGGATTGTTTGATTGAAAGCACCGCGAGCCCCGGAGCTGACGAGAACATCCGCATCGGCTTCGCGCAGCAGCGACCGATCGATGCTGGTAAACCGCTCCTGCTCGATTTCGCTGCGAAGCCTCGCCTGGATCGCATCGGTGGAGCGGGGACCGAGATCGAGGTCGACCAGCTCTGCCGCACGCTCGCGCATGCCCCCGGTAATATATTCCCGAGCGATGATCAGATCCTTGCCCCGATCATCCCTGCCACGCACCACGATATGCGTGTGCGGATGGCCCGTGTTGAAATGGTCGACCGCGACCCAATCGAGCCTAGTGCCGAGATCCTCTTCCATTCGTTCCATCAACCGCCGCGTCAGCGGCTTGAGGTCTTCATATTCGGCGCTATCCTCTGCCGAGACGATAAAGCGGAACTGGTGACGGTCGCCATCGGCACGCTCCAGAAACTCCTTCCCGTCGACCCGATCGCCCCCAGCGCCATAGAGCTGGCCGCGCCCGCCGTCGCGGGTCGTACCGTCGCGCTCGATGTAGCGCAGATGCGCATGCGCTGCCGCCCTGCCCTTGCCGGCGAGTTTGACGATACGGGATTTGACGATCACCCGCCGTTGGCGGAACGCGGCATAGATATCGCGGCTGGCGAGCACGCGGCCGACCCCGGAACCACGACCGATCCGGCTGCCGTCGAAGCGCTTGCTGCGGCCCGGACCGGGGCTGCCTGCTCGAGCCAGATTGGCCGCCGCGAGAATGCGGTGAAGATACTTCTTTTCCTTGCCGCTGCCGCGGGCTCGCATCCGCCCCAATAGGGGCTCGAAATCATCCTGGTCGCTCATGTCAGATCATTCGAAATGGGGAATATGCGGCAACATGCGCGCGACGAAACGCATTGAAAACCGGTGCCAAATTTCCCGAGGACCTGCGCCGGTTTGAGCCCTGCCTGGCACCATATGTTTTGCCGTGGTGTCAGAAATCCCTTTCGAACCTTCAAAAAAATGATGTGCAGACAATCGCTTATGGCGCCGGTTCGGAGAGCCGGCACCATTGCTTCATCTTGCCTTCCGCTTCCCCCCCTCCCAAAACAGCTAATTCCTGCTGTTTCCTCCTCCATGCCGGACCCGCCAGCAACCTGCACGCGCGCAGCGAAACACAGGCGATACCGGCGCGCCCCTTCGCGCCACGAACAAAAAAGGCGCCCGAAACCGCATCCTTATCGACGCGGTTCCGAGCGCGATTTTCGTCATCCGATGTTCGTTTCAAACGCCGTTTTCTGCTGCTCGCGTTCCTTGAGAGCAGCCTGCAATTCCGCCGCGATCTGTTTCGATTCACGCCGGTCCCAGCACGCGTTAAGCTCGGCGCGCAGTTCTTCGATATGCTGTTCAATCGACATTCCAGCCTCCATCATCTTGCGAAAGATGTGGCTGTCGCCCGGGACGGAGCGGGCCGGGTCAAGGACCGCGAAGCGGCCGCGTCAGCGGCGATGGGGGCAACGATTTTGCGAAGCAAAATGGTGGGGCCCCGTCGTCCTTGAGGCGGCCCGTTCCGTCCCGGTATCCTTGGAATGATTGAGCGGATTTACTTCCCGACGCCCTCTCCAACGCCAGCGATAGCGAACCTCGCAGAGCTATTCGTCCGGTGTCCGGATTGGCACGAACATGTCGTCGGCGCGCGGTTTTGGCGGTGAAGATGAGAGAGAAAAGAACAGCGTCCGAGAGGATGTTTCCTCTGCAGCTACCGACTTGTTCGATGGTGAAACGCCTCCGGCGACCGTGGCCAGATAGGCACGGGTCTCACCCGGAAGCCGCCGTCCCGTCGCGAGATGATCGGCATAGCGGGCCGGGCCGGCATTGTAGGCGGCAAACAGGCCGGGGTAACCGAACCGGTCATGCATCAACCGCAGATAGAGCGTGCCGGCGAGGATATTGTCGCGCGGATCGTGCGGATTGGTGCCGAGTCCGAGACGGGCACGCATCTCTGCCCAGGTACGGGGCATGAGCTGCATGAGCCCCATCGCCCCTGTCCGGCTGGTCATCGGTCGGCCGCGATACAGCGTCCGCCCCCCGCTTTCGGCGCGCATGACCCGCTCGATCCACGCGACCGGTATCCCAAAACGCGCTGATGCTTCGGCGATGTAGGGCTGCCACTGTGCGACCGGATCGGCACGGGCCGGCGTCGCCGCAAAGAGCGCAGACACGGCGATGGCGATCTTCAGCGAAGCCATAGCGGTGTGGCCTTTCCGATGATGTCGCCACGCGCGGCCGATCCGAAATAACGTCCATCGAACGACGCCGCATCATCCATCAGGAGCAGCTGTGCACCATCCCGCAACACGGTGCAGCCGTGCCATCGGGGCATCGGCCGATCCTTTGCATCGACCGCACGGCGTATCGCGACACGACGTCCGTTCACGAAAATGAGGGCGCCGATGGCGCAAATTTGGTCGCCCGGCTCGGCGGCGATACGCTTCAAGAGCGGGACATTGGCCGGGAGATATTGGCGCCGCGCAGCCAACCCGCGCCAGGGTTCGGCGAGGCGGGCGATCACCATATCGCCGCGCCGAAGCGGTGCGTCGGGGGTCACGTACCACAGGCCGACCGGCGCGCTGGCGCTGACGTTCCAGAGCAGGCGCGGACGCGGCGCCGCAATGACGGTCGCACCGAGCGAGGCGATCAACGCAGCGCAGGCGGCGATGCGCCGGACCCGGCGACGGCGGTGCAGACGGGCGGCGCGGAGCGCATCGCCGATCCGCTGGATGGCAGCGTTACGCATCGTCGCCCGCCTCGCCCAGGCTCCGCGACCAGGCATCGAGATCGTCGATATGATAGCGGATGTGACGGCTATGCCGCCGAAAGCGCGGGCCGGTTCGCGCGGTGCGATACTCCTGCAACGTGCGGGGCGATATGCCGAGATAGAAGGCGGCTTGATCCGGGCTCAAAAATGGCGAGCCGCCACGGGCGCGCGCAGCGCGCGCATAGGCTGCATCATCAGGGGGTTCGGTCATCGATATTCACCTCGTTACGCGGCGCGTTTCTGCGCCGAATGGTGCGTGATCGATGGCCGGCAGCGCGCCGCCTCGGGAGGGTCGGAAACGCCGTGCAGCGAAATCGACCCTGTACCGACTTGCGAAATTGTTCTTCTTATGTTCTATCTATTACCCATGTCGCCGCGCGCGACGATTCGACATCGATGGAGACGGAAATTGCAGCACGATGTGCGGCTGCGCGCCGCCGCGCGCGCGATCTACGACGCCTGTTATCCGGGCGAGGAATGGGCGCCGGTCGCTTTCGACGAGGCCGAAAAATACGGCACGGTTCATTATCGCCAAGCGGTCGGCGCTGCACTGGAAGCACGCGCAGCACTCACAGCGCCTGTCCAACCCGAGTTATTTGCCTGATGAAGCTCATGCCGCGTTGCTTCCAATATTGCACCCACTTTGAACAGTGCTAGCGTTTTGGCTGGCCATTATATCGCTGAGTGGAGGTCGAGTTGATAAGCGGAAGCTGTCTCTGCGGATTGGTCGCATATGAATGTGGCGATTTACTTACCCCGATAGGTCTGTGTCATTGTCGGACCTGCCAGAAGGCGCACGCTAGTGGAAATGCACCAACGGCAAGAGTTGCGCGGGAAAGCTTCATCTGGACATCAGGCGCGGAGCATGTTGCCCGGATTCGAAAGCTCACCGGGCAAGACGCGCTGGTTTTGTCCGCGGTGTGGAACGCATTTGATGGCAGAGTGGTCGGATCAGGATGAAGTCATATTGCGGATCGGATCGGTGGACTCGGAGTTGTCGGGACGGCCGACAATCCACATTTGGGTGAGCCACTCCAATGCGAGCCTTGAAGCGCCAGTCGGAATTCCGGAATTTCAGGAAGGCTTCGTCCCGCCAAGCGGCTGAATCCCAGCAGAGCATAAATTTCGGATCCGCTAGCATTTCACGTTGGCTGATTTTCTAGCCCATTCCGGCTGCTCAGCTTCAATGTAACTGCAATGGCTGGAAGGGACCCGTTGCGGACATTCGCTCGCAACGCCGACGATGGCGGCTTTGGCCCCAAAGCGGCCATCCTGACTGGTGACCTGTCAGGCATCCGCCCGCGATTGCCCGACGTGCGGTGGCGAGGCATGCTAGGTGACGACAATGGAAAATTGGAGTCGGCCAGTCGCAGTAGTCATTCCTCTGCTGAACTGGAAAGTGCTTTTGCTCGAGAATGCATTGGATAGATCAGGGGTGTGTAGAAAATGACGAGCTGTGAGGATAACGATTTCCCGTGTCAGGATCCTCGTTATGATGACTTCGACAAAATTGCTCGCAAGGAGCTAGAGAAACCGATCGAAGCTGATGTATTGGTAAATAGAAGTGAATTTTGTATGGTTATTCCAGTCGATGAAACCCATATTATCGGGGATTTAGATCATAAGTTATTTCTCAAAACTCTGAGGGGGCAGGCTGGTCTGTATCACTTATGGCGCGAGCATGATGCCTGTACCGATCACAACACTCATACGATGCTTTGCGCCTATGTGGGGAAGGGACCTCCGGAGGGGCGCATCACCAGCCATATTAAGAATAAATGGCCGGGTGATGTGCAGCTATTTGCCACTTTTACCCCAATGGAAAACCGAATGGCTAAATATTACGAGCAGTTGTTTCTCGACTGCTACAACTTCATTTTAAACACGTCTGAAAACCGTGGTAAGAATACACTGTACGCCGTCTGGGATGACGAGCGATATACGATGGGAACTCATTCAAATGAGGTCTCGGGTTTGAGCAGTATCCAGAGTTTCGACGATTATTGAGCGGTGAGATGCCGCGAGCGGAATGCACCGTTGCCTTCGGTCAGTCGTGAACTGCTGCAGCGGATCGGGGCTCTCAGGTCCTACGGCTGTTGAGCTGAATGACCGGAATTGGCGCGAAGCGGTCGTTGACGCCTCGATACCGGACAGTCCGCTCATAAGCGGACATCAAGCGAAGGGGGCGACAGAAGATCAGTCGCCCGCTAACCGCCTTTCGGCAATCGCCTTCACTTCGGCCTGGAGCAGTTCGATGCGCTCGACGAGCCATTCGAGTTCGGGGCCGGTGATCTTGTAGTGCGGCGAGTAGCGGGCGTTGACATAGGCCTGTTGCAGCAATTCGAAGCAACGGCGAACGAACTTGCTGTCGCGCGGCCAGACGGGGATCAGATCGCGCGCGATGTCCTCGGACTTGTCGCGGAGGAAATTGATCTTGTGCGATTTCGGGCTGTAGAGCGTCAGCACATGTAGCACCGTATGGTAGAAATGCTCGGTTGCTTGATGGAGCAGGAAGGCGGCCCAATTGCTCTTCCCCGCCGAGATCGCACCTTTGGCAAGCTCCAATGCGTCGCTCGCGCTCGTGAACCATTTGTCGAAGTATAGCTGTGCCTCTTCTCTCGCCTCCTCGGGCGACAGCGGCTTCGGCGTATCGAACGCCTGCGTGCCGAGCGCATAAAGCACGATCCCGTCGCGCACGATATCGATGAAGAACGGCCGCCCACGCGATAGCTGCTGGTTCACGTCGGTCAGGCTGTGGACGATCAGCCCGACCGGCGCCGACAGCTTTTTGGTGACGCCATAGTCACGCAGAAAGCGGTCCTCGGCCTTGTACCAATAATCGACAGGATCGGTCAGCCGCTCGTCATTGACGACGACGAGGATATCGTAATCCGAATAATAGCCGCCGACCGGATCGGCCACCCAGTCGCCCCGCGCGTGCGATCCGTACAGGATGACCTTGAGGATGCGCCCCTGCTTCTTCCATTTCTGCGTGGCGAGGCTGGTCGCGTCCTCGAACTCGGCGAAGAGGATTTCGACGATGCGGGCGAGGTCTTGCTGCTTGCGGCCGGGAAGGTGGTCGAGGTAGGTTTTCATCTGCCTTGAATCCTAGCAATTTATCGCGGCCTGACAATGAAAAGGGTGAGCCCCGCGCCCGCCGGAGCGGACGCGGGGCGCCCCTCAGTCGGCCGGGTTCCAGATGATGGCGAAGGCGTCGTCATCGTCCTGTCCGGCGGCGCGGCCGAGATTGGCGTAGATGCGGCGCGGACCGAATTCGGGGGCCGCGAGGCTCAGCGACACATAGTCGTTGCCGGACATCTCGCTGCGGCGAACCCAGCCCGCGCCGATCTCGGCGCCGCCGGAGACCACGCGATAGTCGGGCTGGACATCGTTGGACTTGCGGCTGTTGGGTACGATTTCAACCTCGGTGCGGATCGAAAGGGTGCGGATCTGGCCCTTGAAGCCTTCACCGTTGCGGGTGACATAACCGATTGCAGGCATTGCGCGTCTCCTTGATTTCGCGCCCGAACCGTTCGGGCGACAGGCGCGACCGAAGGACCGGCAGAAGCCGGACCTGCGAACCCGAAGGGCCGAAGCGATCAGCGGAGGACCGGAGCGGCGGCGCTATTTGCAGCGAAGCGGCCGCGAGGAGCCCGTGGCACACGGGCGGGGAAATAGGTCCGTTGCGATGGTTTCGCGGGGCCGGATGCCGGTTCAGGTCATGCGCCCACGAGCCGAAACGGTTCGGTGCGAAGCGCCGGGATCACGAGCCCTGCCCGTCATGTTGCCCGCGATCGGCAACAGCGATGGCCCCTGCCCGCTCTGTCCGATCGCCACCGGTCATCGTTGCCATTGGCGCAAGGCCGTCAGACCGCTAGGCGACAGGGATGGATCATGGTTTGGAACGAACGAAACGGGTGCGCGCGCGGATCGGCAGGAAAGCGATGTCGCGTCTCGCGGCGGTCGTCATCGCGCCCTTCGCCATCGCGGCCGCGCCGCCCGGCGAGGCGATCGTCGCCTATGTGATCGACGGCGATACGGTCCGGCTGACAAGCGGCGAGCGCATTCGCATCGCGGGGATCGACGCGCCCGAAACCCGGCCCGACAATGCGAAATGCAAGGCCGAAATCGCGCTGGGCAAGAATGCCCGGGCGCGGGCGAAGACACTGCTCGAAGGGCGCAGCGTCACCATTGTCCGCGTTGGACGCAGCTACAACCGGACCGTCGCGAAACTGTCGATCGCTGGGCGCGACGTAGCGACGACGCTCGTCGAGAGCGGTGCGGCGCGCTGGTGGCCGCGCGGCGCCCGACGCCCGCGCTGGTGCCCGACAGGCAAGCGATAGCGAAACAGCGACGAGTTCAGCGGCATTCCGGGAGCGAGGGGAGTTTTCTCACGGCCCGCGCCGAAGCGGGTCGCTTCCATCTCCGTCGCGAAAGGGTTTCGGTCCGCCTACGCAGACGATGGCACGCGCGCACGTCGAGCATAATCTTCCGCCGCAGCAGATTTATGCCCCGGGCCCAACAGCGCGTCGAAAGCAACCTTCAGCTCTTCAGGGGTAAAACTGTCGGAGTCTGTACGGTCGAAGCGATACATAATGCCCGCCCATGCCATAAAGGATCTTCTGAACAACGCATCGAACAGCTCTTCATCGACCAACTTCGCCAAGCGAATTTGAGCCACCTCGTCAATGAAATGCTCTACGCTTCCGATCGCCTCGTTGGCGAGCTTGTCCTTCAATATCGGGGCCATCAACGGGGTAGCCTCTACCTCTAACGATACATCGCCACCGCGAAGCGCGTCCCAAGCGTCCGTGCGATATTTGCGATATTCCGACGAAATCCACGTTTGCCATATGGCAACCGTCAAATTGCGCTTTTCGGAACTTTCCGTCCTTGCGATGTTCCTGTTTTCACTCTCCGCCGCCCGTCGGAGATTAACTCCTTCGGTCTTGATGCTGCGGCGAAACTGCCACGCCGTGACCAGCAAAGCCAATGCCGCAATAGAAACAGACATGAAATCCGACAGGGGAAATCCGGGCAATATTTCCAACTTCCCGTCAACCCCCGCAGCGACGCTCGAAATCATTGTTCAGATCCTGTAGTTGATTTGCCAACCATATATTCGAACTCCGACAGAGATTCGAAAATATATTCTCATCTGGCACTATTTTCAGCATGGCATCAAGCTTCGGCTTGATGGCTGCTCCGGCGGCAGTCAGTGTCGCACTCATGCGAAGGCCCCCTCTCAAATCCAGCATCGACACATCGACGCGGCTGCTCCTCGAATTCCTCGAACGAAATAAGGTCGAAGAGCTTTTCGAATATCCGTTCGCCTTCTCCTATCCCTGCAACGCGTGCGAGAGCGTCTCGCTTATCCTCACATATCTTCTCGAGGAGAAATACGCCCTCGAAAATGTCGAGATCGTCAAGGGGACCAAGCCCGGGACGTATCAACACCATTTCTGGGTGAAGGTCGGCGATTGGCGATACGACCTGACCGCGCATCAATTCGGGCGTTACAAGCCGATCATCGGCCCTCCGACCCACCCGCTCTTTCAGCGCTTTTCCGAATGGGAGATCGAGACCGGGCGGGATTACGTCGACCGCGATGCGGTGGTCGCCCTCTATCGGGCCGGGACCATCCCGTTCTGAACCCTATCTATCGATGGCGCCGTTGCCCGCAACCCGGAGAAAATCCGCGCGCCCGAGCGCCTGCAAGGCGCGAGGGCGCGCGGATTTTCAGCCGCCCTCCCCCCATCGGGCGAGAATTGGCCTCCAACAAGAAACCGGGCGGGCGGTCGCACCGCCCGCCCGGCCTATGTCAGGCCGCGAGCGGCAGCGGCTCGACCGCCGCTGCGGGCGCGGGGCTGTCGGGCGGCGGGCTGTGCGCCTCGGCGCGCGCCCGTTCGACGGCGGCATGGGCCGCGACCGACGCCACACCGCCGCGTGGCGTATAGTGGGTGGGCGGGAATGCCATCCAGCGCGGCACCCAGTTTTCATGCCTGGCGCGCCCGTCGTTGCCATCCAGATGATCGCGGACGATCTTCGCCATCACCTTGGTCTTCTCGCCCGCATTGGCGGCGGCGACCGCCTCGCCCGCGACCTCGGCGAGGATCGCGCGCATCACCTCCTTGTCGCGGACAGCCGAGAAAAAGGCGTCGTCGGCTTGCCAATAACCGGCCATATCGATCCCAAGCTCGGTGCCGACCGCATCGACCAGCGCGCTACCGGCGAACAGGGTTTCGCCCATGACGATGGTGAGGATGTCCATCACCGCCGGTTCGGGCAGGTCGACGAGGCGGAGGAACAGCCGGGTCGCGCCATCGTCGCCACCGGTGACGGTCGGGGTTTCGGGGTCGAAGCCAAGCAGCGCCAGCACCGCGCGCCGCTGCGCATCGAACCGCGCTTCGCCGGGGGCGTTTTCGACGCTTTCGCGCACTGCATCGTTGCGCGATTTCTGGGGCTCGATCTCGACACGCCAGAGCGGCGACCCGGCGATGGCGTGAGCGACCATGAGGCGCAGCGCGAGGCCGTTATGACCGACAAGCGCCACGCGCACGGCGGCGTGACGGTGCAGCGATATATAATCCTGCATCGCCGATGTCGCCTCGGGCCGGACGGGCTTCGCCGCCGCGCCCGGCTTGTCGCCGCTCTCGACCAGCCGCCGCGCTTCGCGCCGGGTGAGATAGCCTTCGTGGACGACGACCTCGCCGGACGAGCGCACGTCGAAATAGACGCGCCCGCCCTTGCGCTTGGTCGTCTTCTCATATTCCCAAGCCGAAAAATGCTCGGCGGGCGGGACGATCACCGCATCGGCCCAGCCCGCTTCGCGCGCGGCCTCGGCGCGCTCGGCGATGGCGGCGTTCTGCGCCGTCCAGAACGCATCGGCATCGGCGAAATAGGCATCCTCGCCGAACAGGTCGGCGACGGTGGCCAGCCCGCTCGCCGCGACGTCGAACAGCGCATGGCGCGCGGCGATCGACTGGCCGCCGAACAGCCATGATTTCAGCTGATGGCCGGTCGGGCAATAGCTGTCGGTGTCGTCGGCCAGCGCGAGCCACGCCTTTTGCTGGCTCTTGGTCGCAAGCGTCAGATGGCGGACGGTCGCGCGGTCGATCTCCTCGCGGGCGTACATCGCCCGGATGCGCGGCAGGAGATTGCCGAGCGCGAGGATGCGGCGGACGGTGAGGTCGGGAAGCCCGAAGGTGTCGGCGATCTCGGCGACGCCCCGGCCCTCCTTGACCAGCCGGGTGAAGCTCTCCCACCGGCTGACCTCGTCGGGGTCGAGCCGCGCGATATTCTCGATCAACGAGGCTTCGATGGCGTCGGCATCGTCGCCTTCGTCGAGGATCGCGCAGGGCATGAGGTCGACCTCTTCGCCCGCCGCGCGCCGTTCCTCGGCAATGAGGATCGCTGCGTGGAAGCGCCGCGCGCCCGCGACGATTTCGAAGCTGTCGGGCGCGCAATTCGGGCGCACCAGCACCGGCATGATGACGCCGCGCTTGCGCACGGTCGGCAGAATGTCGGTCACATCGGGCGCTTTCTTCGCATAGCGCATATTGGCCTTGCTGACGGACAGCTTGCCAAGATCGATAAAGTCGAGTTTCATGACTTTCACCTTTCAAAGGTGCCGGTCCGTGTTTCTTTCCGGGAGTGCGGACCGGCTTTTCATCGGCGGGAAACGCCCGCCCGCGTCATCCGCCCCGGTTCTCGCCGGGAGGCGGAAGGTCGTTGGCCGCGATGCGGCGAATGAGGGTTTCGGCGGCGATGATCGAACCGGCGCGCCGCGCGGTCGCGGCCCAGACCGACAAGGGCCGGTCGCTCGCAAAACCGGTGTCACGCTCGATGCCGAGGCCCAAGGGAAGCCGGATGCCCGCGATTTCGGAGAGGCTGAACACGCCGAGTTCGGGGCAACCGAAGCCGAGGTCGGCAAGGCCGAACAATGTGTCGCCATCGTCGTAGAGTTCGGTTGCGAGCCATGTCGCCGCGCCCATGGGATTGAAGAGTTTGACGACGGGCACGGGGTCGTGATGGGCATCCGTGTCCGCCGCCGCGCGATGCGCGTCATGGTTCGCGCGGAGTGCCGCGCGAAGTTCGGGGGTCAGGAGGATCATGCCACCCTCCCCATCTCCACGGCTTTGCCCGCCCCGGCCCTATCCACCTCGGCCTTATCCGCCTCGCCCTCCCGGTCTTGCCCTGCGCTGGCGTGGCGAGCGAGAATCCAGTCTGCGGCTTTGCTGGCGGCGCTGGCAGCGCGGAAGATCGCGCGCCCTCGCGGCGCGCCGGTCCCCCGGACCGCCGCGTCATCGCTCAGGTCCTCACGCAAAACATCGAGCCATGACGCCAGATAATCGGCATGGCGGACGGTCGGCACGATGCCGAGCGCGGCGCAGAGGAACGCCGACCCCATTTCGGCGACCAGTTCCTCGCGCGCATAATCCTTGCCGCCAAGGCCGTTCATCAACTTGCGGTCGAGCCGCGAGACATGGCCGGTCGCGTGGGTCAGTTCGTGGAGCGCGGTGCGGTAATAGTTGATCTGTTCGAAGAAAGCGGGCTGCGGCGGCACCTGCACATAATCGAGGGATGGAATGTAAAAGGCGTCGCCGCCGCCGATGCGGAAATCGACCCCCGAGGCCGCGATCACCTCCTCGGCAAGCGGAACGATCTCGCGTTCAGGGAGCGGCGCGGGGTCAGCGGCGAGGCCCGGACGCAGCCCCTCGCATTGCGCGACATTGAAAACGGTGAAGCGTTTGAGGAAGGGCACGGCGCGGGCTTCGGGCGGTTCATCCCGATCAGGCGGGGCGGCGCTCCCCCGGAGCCCCGCCTTGTCCGCCTTCTTCGGGATAAACCGGTCGGCATAGACGACGGTCACGCCATGTTCGCCCTTGCGGACATTGCCGCCAGCCTCCAGCGCCTGCCGGAAGGTCAGCCAGCTTTGCGAGGGCCAGCCCTGTTCGATGACCGCCCCCCAGAGAATGAGGATATTCACGCCCGAATAGGGCCGAGCGGTGAGCGCATTGCGCGGAATGCCGGGGCCTGTGCCGCCGGTCCGTCCCCATGGCCTGACCCATGGAAAACGCCCCTCTTCCAGTTCGGCGACGATGCGCCGGGTCACATCGTCATAGAGATTGGCGCGGTCGGTCCCGGTCGCCGCTGCCG
The DNA here is from genome assembly GCF_059415685.1 of Sphingopyxis sp. GW821-FHT10B01. Lineage (NCBI taxonomy): Bacteria > Pseudomonadati > Pseudomonadota > Alphaproteobacteria > Sphingomonadales > Sphingopyxidaceae > Sphingopyxis > Sphingopyxis sp. GW821-FHT10B01. The sequence continues at coordinate 762,319 of NZ_JBWKNS010000003.1, forward strand.
ACTTGGTGCTGCGACGGTGGGGCTTGGCGCCGCGCTTGCTGGTGATCGTCATCGCTCGTCTCCTCGCCACCCCAAAACCGCATGGCCTCCCCGGAAAGCGGGGGTGGGCGGCGACGAGCGATCGCAGGGATCGCGCACCAAGCGGGCGCCGCACCCAAGCCGGGGTCCCTGTCGCGCCAGCGCGACAGGGTGGCGCAGGGCCGGAACGCAGTGGAGGAGCCGGTCCTGAGCGAAGTCGAAGGCCGGCTTGCGGCGTCCGCGCGCGAGCCCAGACGGGCGCGCCGCCCACTCCCGCGCATCCGGGAGAGGCCACAGGAAACGCCGCCGCGCCGCAGGCGCGGCGACCATTGAGCGCCAGCGATCGTTACCGAATGGACGAGACCCGCGGCGCGGGGCTCGGTGGCGGCGCACCGTCAGTGCGCGCTATAGAGTGCGGCCGCGCGAATTCCGCGCGGGGCGTCGGCGTCAGCTACTGAGGATCGGGGCCGGGATTTGGAATCGGTATTATGTTAATAGCAAAATCCCGAGCCTTTCACCCTCGGCGATATAATCGCGATAGGCGAAATCGATGAGGTCGCGGACCAGCTCGAGCAACCCCGCGGCGGGCAATCCCTCGAACGGATCGCCATGCGCGAGCGCGTTGCGCCGCTCGGCGAGCGTCGGCCGGACATCCCCCGTCAACTGGCCGATCGCCGTTCCGCCACAGCGGACAATCATCGGAATATCGGCGTCGGTGAGTTTCTCGACATCGACGAGATGGTGCAGCAATTCGGCGAAACCCGGTTGCCGCTCCGCGGCGCGCCTCACCTTGGCCGATTTTCCAATGCTCTCCTTCCGTTTCAGGTCGCGAACAGCGCCCCCGAAACGATCGGTCAGCGCCAGTTCGAGCGCTACGAGCGCGGCAAGTTCGCCGGCCTTCACCAAGCCAAAATCGATCCAGCCAAGCAGATAGAGTGTCTGCGCCCGCGCGAATTTCGCGGCAACGATTTCGGGGACAAGGGGGTGAATGCCGAGCGCGTCGATGAAGCGGCGCCACGCCTCCGGGTCGTCGAATTGCAGAAAGGCCGCAGGCTGGCCATCGGCGGGCCAGGCGAGGAGGAGCGGCGCATCCCGCGGCGGCAGCTCGATCCTTGCCAGTTGCATCGCTTTTTCCCCTGTCCGCTGCACACCACCGACGCTCAGCCCTGCTGAATGAACGTCACAACCTGTTCGATCGGCGGCCGGGGTATCGAGAGGTCGGACGCGACCCCCGGGCGGTTGGCGATGTGGCGCCCTGGATCATAGACGAAAGCGAACAGTCGCTGGCAATCGGGATGGGCGGCATAAATGACGAAATCGTCCGCCAGTTCCTTGCGCAGCCTGACCGCATCATAGCCGTCCCGCGTCATCTTGAACTCGATGATGATATTGCGATCCTTGAGCAGACAGTCCGCCCGCCCCGATCCGCCCGCGGTGCTGGGCATCGTTTCTTCGGGACGGATATCGGCGAACTCGAGCCGCAGCAGCGCCTGGAACAGATATTGGACGTCATATTCGTCCTTCATTTCGAGCGACGGACGATCCTTCCTGCGCGTCGAAAGTTCCGCCACCACCTCCGGGAAACGCGCCGCGATCCTTTTCAGAATCTCCATATCGTCCGCAGGCGTGGGTGCGACCACGGTGGATCGAGTGCGCCGCGTCAGCTCCGCAACGGCTTCGTCGACACCAAAGCGGCATTTTTCCAGTTCTCGATGCACCATGCCGACGGTCGTTGCCGGCGTGCGTCCTTCGGCGAGAGCCGTTTCATGATGCCGCTTCAGGCGCTGCTCATAGGCTTCGATCCCCTCGCGAAATTGCTGCAAGGCGCGCAGCAGATCGGCGCCTGAAGCGAAATAGCCCGGGATGGTGAAGTCGAGAAACTGTGCGTCGGTCTCCTGATAGAGGAATATTGCGGCATCATGGGCGTCATGGGCGTCATCGCCCCTCCCCCACCCCTTGCTGGGTGCGGACTCCTTCATCAGTTCGGCCCATTCGGCCGTATTGGCGCGCATGAAATCGCGCAGATATTGGGCGGCTCTCTTCGTCGCTTTCAGCGAGGTCATATATTCCCGCCTCCTTCGATGCCGTTCGACAGCGAAGCGAGCCCGATATCGAGATTGATCGGGTTGCGCGAAAGCGCCGAGGCGGCCGCCCCTGCTTCAACGATCCGCTTTGTGGCGCCCTTCCAGCGATCATTTTCCCTGAGGCTCGTCCTCTGGACTTTCAGTCTTTCACAGCCATCGATGCTGCGGATAGCGGTCTTGACGCTCTCGAAGAGTGTTTGCGGCATCCAGGGGCTGACGGTGATGGTCTTGATCCAGGCGCGTTTGATCGGGATGTGATGGACGACGGCATGTCGATCGCCGCACTCGTACAGCAGCCGGAATTCGAGTTCGTCGCGGAAGGCATAGCGCTTGAGAAACGGAATATCGAACACATCGATCGTGCGGGCCGCCGCCATTCGGTCCAATGTGCGATATTCCACGTCGTTCCAGACATAACAGGGATCGTCGCTCAAGCTCCGCAACAGCGCCTGCTTGTCGATATTCACCCGCATGCCTTCGAGGCCACCGGAAAAGACACGCCAATGGTGGAACGTCTCGGGCGCCTGGGTAAAACATATTGCGAAGATATTCTCGACGCCGCGGGCCTGACGATACGCCTCGACATAGGCGGTGTCATTCTTGTCGTCCCAGCTTGCCGGACTGAGCAACGTCAGTCGCTTCTCGACCAGCATGTCGAGCACAGCGGCAAGGCTCGTGAAGCGTTTGAGTGTTGTATTGCTTGGCTCGGTCAACATATCCTCCGGACTATTCTGTTTATCGGCTCCGCATTTCCTGGGCCGTTCGTGCTTGGATCGATGAAACCCCGCCGCGAGACAGGCACAGGGGTGCGGATAGCCATGATGGCTAAGGAGGATTGGATCATGAGTATAGAGTTCATCCGACCTCCTGCGACATTCTCACCACGCCCGGGCGTCCCATTCCGGCATCGGGAGGGCCGCTGGCACGGGCAAAGGACGATCCGCGGCAAAGAATTTTTGCTGAACGCCTTATCGAAACTGGCATGGTCAGGCGCGCCGGATCGGAGCATGGCACGGTGAATCGATCGCGGGATTCGCGGCGGGCGGAGGCCAGATCCGGATATCGGCCGCGGCGGGAACGAACGGGCCAAACGGGGACAAGGAATGGACGGCAGAGCTGAGCTACTCATCGCGGAAGAGCGCGACGATCTCGATATGATCGCGGCGCGCAGCGCGGGCATCTGGATCGGACTCGCGCTCGACGAAGCCGCCCATGCCGCGCTCCGCCGCGACGGACTCGACCCGGCCGCACTCCGGCTGACGGGCCTTCACCCGTTCGAATTCGTGCACGCGCCGGACGGAAGATTGCAGGTCATCGCGCATGCGAACGACAATGAGACGGCCGAGACGCTGCTCGACCTCTTCCGCATCTATTTCCTGCGCCGCCTGCTCGCCTGATCGCGCTGCGGCTCTCACGACAACAGGGCCGGTATTTCCAGGCGACGTCGAATGCCCGGTGATATGCACAGCGGCGCAATTCGCAGCGGGCGATAGCGAAAGTGACGGCGGCCGTTCCCCGAACGGACCATGAAGGAAGGCGAATAATGTCGCGACAAGACCTCGATGGATCGAGCGATCAGGCCCTGCTGCTCGCAGAACTCAAGCGCGTGCTCAAGGGGCGCAACATCCGGTATCGCGACATCGCCGCGCAGCTCGGTCTGAGCGAGACCACGATCAAGCGCAATCTCGCCGGACGCGGACTCAGTCTCGCAATGCTCGAGGCGGTCTGCGGGATCACGGGGATCGGGTTAATCGACCTGGCCGGGATGGCGGCGCGACGGAGCAATGCCAAGGCGCGCGCGCTGACCGCCGAGCAGGAGCAGGGACTGGCGGACGATCTGTTCACGGCCTTCATCTTCCTGCTGTTGCGCTACGACTGGTCGCCGCAGGACATTCAGCAAGAATTCGGCCTGAGCGAGCCCGATCTCATCCTGCATCTGCGGCGGCTCGAAAAGCTGCGGCTGCTCGACCTGTTTCCGGGAAACCGGGTGCGGCTGCTCACGGTGCGCTACCCCGAATGGCTGTTCGGAGGGCCCCTGCGACGCGCGATCGACGCATCGATCCGGGTGCATTTCGAGAAGATGGACTTTCACGATCCGCGTGCGGTTTGGGAACTTGAAACGGTCAAGCTGTCGGCGGGGTCGATCGCTCAACTGCGCAACATGATCACCACCCTCGCCCACCGGATGCGCGAGCTCGCAGCCGAAGATCGATCGCTGCCGTTGCATCAGACCCATTGGTACAGTCTGCTCTGCGCCGCCCGCCCGATCGATCCCCGCGTCTTTTGGGAGACCGCGCTCGGCGTGGAAGCTTCACTGCCGCGCCAGTAGAGCCGCGCTCCTCCAACGGACCATGTCATGGCCGCACGCGACGCGGCGGTCGCAGTGCACGGGCGCGTTCGCACCATCGCCTGTACAGCTGGCCGTTGGGGGATCGGCATAGGATGGCTGGCGCGCCTCAGCGTTATGCAAGCACCGCCGAAAGATCAGGATTCTTGCGCAGCTCGTTGCCGCCATCGACGGCGAAGCTCTGACCGGTGACCCAGCTCGATTCCGGTCCCGCCAGATAGCGGACGGCCTCGGCAATATCCTCCGCCTCGCCGAGCCGGCCGAGCGGATATTCCTCGAGAAAGCGTTGGCGCACCGCCTCGGTCTCGAACATCGGGCCGGTGGCGCCGCTGCGGGTAAGCCCGGGACGCACCGCGTTGACGCGGATCCCCGCCAAGCCGAGTTCCTCGGCGGCAGCGGCAACAAGCGCTTCGAGCCCCGCCTTGGCAACATGATAGGTCGAAAGGAATCGGAAAACGGCCTTCGCGGCATTGGACGAGATGCACACGATCGACCCGCCCGGCTCCATCAGCGGCGCGCCGTGGCGCATCGCCAGGAACGCACTGGTGATATTGAGTTCGAGCACATCGTGCAGATCCTTGGACTCGACCTGGAGGAAGGGCTTGAAGCCGCCTCCGCCAACGGTTGCAACGATGATATCGAGCCTGCCAGCGATGGCGTGCGCCGCCTCAAGCGCGGCACGCACATCGTCTTCCGAACAGGCGTCTCCGGCGCTGAGCTCGACACGGGCTCCGGGTACATCCGCGAGCAGCTTCGCGCGCGCTTCCTCGATCGCGTCGCGCCGGCGGCCCATCAGCATGACGGCCGCGCCGTCGCGCGCGAGAAGTCTGGCGGACGCCAGCGCGATCGCGCCGTAGCCGCCAGTCACCAATGCCGTCTGGCCTTTCAATCGATCTGTCATTCCAACCTCGCAAACTGACCGGCGATGTCCAGTAACCGCTCGATCTCTGGGTGTCCGACCGATATCGTTGGCCCGGACGAGACGTAACCATCGAAGCGCTCAAAAGGCGCCAGCGCATTGCTCAGACCTGCGACGCAGTGCCAACACGCGGATTTGCGATGTTGATCGTTTGCGCTTTTCCCCAATCTCGTCGCCTTGAAGCGGCGGGACGGAAGAATTGAGACTCTGGGCCACCGCCGCAACCGAGCGCGCCGGCCCTCAGGCAAGCCATCGGTATCCCTGCACCGCCTCCGCCGCGGCGGTGCCCGCCCCCGCGCCAGCCTCTTCGCGGAAACCGGGTTACTGAACCGCCATGCCTCCATCGACCGCGAGCGCGTGACCCGTGACGAAACCCGCCGCCTCCGATGCGAGCCACAGGATCGCGGACGCGACATCCCGGGGCTGCCCCATGCGGCCTATCGGATGGGCGGCATCCACTGCTGAACGATAGTCCGGCGACGCGAGGTTGCGCTCGAGGATCGGCGTGTCGACGGCCGCGGGGCAGACGGCGTTCACGCGAATTCCCTGGCAGCCATATTGGAGGGCCGATGCGCGTGTAAGGCCGACGACTCCATGCTTGCTGGCTGTGTAGGCCGGCTTGTTGCCAACGCCGACCAGTGCGGCGAGCGATGCGACATTGACGATCGCGCCGCCACCCTGCGCGAGCATGGGTTCAATCTCATATTTCATGCACAGGAACACGCCCTGAAGATTGACTGCCATGACGTTGGCGAACGTTGCCTCGTCCCACTCGGCTGTCGGCACGACCTCCGGATCGATGCCGGCGTTGTTGACAGCGACATCCAGCCGCCCGAACTCTGACAGGGCCCGCGCGACCATCGCCTGTACGTCGGCCGAATTGCTGACGTCTGCCCTGACGAAAAATGCGTCCCCGCCGGTCGCGCGGATCGCGTCGGCTGTTTCCCGTCCGCTCTCCAGGACGTCCGTGACCAGCACCCTTGCTCCGTCACGGGCGAAGGCCTGTGCCGTCTCGCGCCCGATGCCGCTCCCTGCCCCCGTAACGAGAACCGATTTCCCCTCGAAGCTATGCAACATTGCCACCGCCCTTGCCCTCCAATCGATTCGTCATCCCAATCTCGCAAATTGATCAGCGATGTTCAGAAATCGCTCGCCCCTGGGGTCCGACCGATATCGTTGGTCCGGACCAGGCATAACCATCGCAGCGCTCAAAAGGCGCCAGCGCACTGCTCACGCCCGCGAACCCCTTCATAACTAAACGCGTATTTTTTTTGTATCAGAAATACGCAAATGGACATATATATAGCACATACCTTGCACTTGCAGCGAATGCCGGCAAATGAATGGGGCGAGGAGAGGATATGTTGCTGACGAAGCACGTGAGCAGGCCAAATGCCGGATATGTTCCGCTCAATATCTCGCGGGGGCTCCTCCAGGCGCTGTCGGATGCCGGCACTTCCCCCGAGCTCATTGAAGGCCGGCTCAATCTGCCTGTTGCCATTCCCGATATTATGCAAGGCAAGGTGACGAGCCTTTCGCGCAGCAATGCGGCGCGGCTCAACCGGGAGTGCATCTGCGCGCTGGAAGATCATGCCCGTCGCGGATCGCCTGCGCGCCCGATGAGCGTTGAGGAGTTTCAGTTCATGTGCTTCGGGCTTGTGAGCTGCGAAACGCTTCACGAGGCCCTCCTCCGCGCGCAGGCCTTTTTCCGGATGATTGGTGGACGTGCGGGAGAGCTTGACCTGTCGATCGACGACGACATTGCTACGCTCAGCTTCGACATCTGGCGGTCTCCCGACGTGGCCAGCACCTTGTTGATGGACGTGATCGGTTTTCGGGCGCTGCATGATCTGTTCAGCTGGCTGATCGGCAAGCAAATCCAGATCGTCGAGGCAAGCGTGGTGCATCTGCAGCCGGCCCGGCCTGGCCTGCTCAGCGAGCTCTTTCCTTATCCGCTCAAATATGGCGCGGCGCGGAGCAGCCTGCGCTTTCCCGCCTGCCATCTCGACCATGTGATCCTCCGCTCGCGTGAGCAGTTGAGGGATATGCTCAACTTCTTTCCCTTCGATCTCCATGCGCCGGCCACCAATGTGCCGCTGTCCGAGCAGGTCCGCGCGCATTGCCGGTCTGCGCTTCTGCGCTCGGCCGAAATGCCCGACCTCAACGCTCTGACGAGGATCTTCCATCAGAGCAGTGCAACACTGCGCCGGCGGCTCCAGGAAGAAGGTGCCTCGCTCCAGAAGATCAAGCTTGAATGCCGCAACAGCTTGGCAGCCAATTATCTCCTGACCACGAAACTTACGAGCGACGATATCGCCGAGCGCCTCGGCTATAGTTGCAGCAAGACCTTTGTCCTGGCGTTCAAGAAGTGGAGCGGCGCCTCTCCCTCGGCCTATCGCCGGCAGTCGCGCGAGGATGGCGCAGCCGGTTCGCCGGCCTGATCGCCCTCAGCGCGTCTCGATTTCGGCGTCGCGCATCAGTTCGACCCGCGTCCCGTCGGGATCGGTGCAATAGACGCATTCATATGCAACCTTGTCCACGGTGAAGGACGAGCGGGTATGGTCATGATACTCGCCTCCCCATTGCCGGACCAGCGCCGGGAACGCGTCGATGTCATCGACCCTCAAACATATATGGGTGAGCCCCAGCTGATTGATCGGCCGACGCTCCGCTGGCCCGATCGCCCCGGGTTTGATGTATTCCATGAGTTCGATCACCAGACCGCCGAGGCCGAGCACCGCTATATCGAGTTCGACCTCCGGCAGTTCGGCCACGCGGGCAACCTCGTTGCCAACGCGCGTGGCGTACTGCAGGTCAAAGCCAAATGCATTGCGGTAAAAGGCGATCGACCGAGGGAGGTTGGACACGCAAATGCCAAAATGGCGGACCTGGCAGCTGGGACCTGTCGTATTGCTCATGATTTTCATCTTCCCGATTGGAGGAGGCCGGCGGCCGACGCCGCGGGCGCGGAGGTGGGTCAGAAGCCGATGGTCAGATCGGCGCCGAAGCTGCGCGGCTCGCCATAAAGGCTGCCGGCATAGCCAAGCGCGCCGAAATCGACCCCGTGCACCCGATAGGCTTTGTCGGTGAGGTTCTTGCCCCAAACCGCGAGCGTCGTGTCGACACCGCCCAGCTTGAACTCGGACAAGGTGATCCGCCCGTCGAGCAGACCGCGCGCCTTGCCCGCAATCACATCGTTCTTGGGCGTCCCGACGGTGGTCGGGAAGAAGAAGACCTTGCCGCGATAGTTATAATCCAGCCGCAGGGACAGTTTGCCGAAATCGAAAGCCGGCAGGTCATATTGGATCGCGGCGTTCCAGGTGGTCCTGGCCGAATAGGGGAAGACCGCCGTGTCGGCGACGTCGACAATTGTATTGGTCGCCGGATCGAGGATCAGGAACGCCTTGTACTTGCGATCGATATAGCCGAATGCGCCCGACAGGGTCAGCCCCTCAACCGGAACGGCCTGTGCCTCGAGCTCGATGCCGTTGTACCGCGCCTTGCCCGCATTCACCGTCACGCTCGACGCACCGCCGGTGCCCGCCTGGAACTGCTGGATCTGCAAATCCTTGTGCGAGGCATGGAACGCGGTCGCATTGAAGCGCAGGCGTCGGTCGAACAGTTCGGATTTGAGGCCGATATCGTAGGAGGTCAGTTCCTCGGGATCGAATCCGATATTGGTCGAGCGCGCGTTGAACCCGCCTGCCTTGTAGCCGGTAGCGGCGCGCGCATAGAGAAGAACATCGGGGTTGAGTTTATACTCGACCGACGCTGCCCAATTGACCCGATGGAAGCTGGCTTCGAGCGAGCGATTCAGGGGCGACGTCTGATCGAGCGTCTTTTTGTCTTTGGTATAGCGAATGCCGCCGGTGATGCTGAGTGCGTCGGTCAGATGGAAGGTGCCCTGCGCAAAGGCGGCCTTTGACTCCGATTCATGACGATAGATGAGCGGCGCCTGGAGCGGCACGACAAAGGTGGAGATGTCCACGCCGGGCGAAATGGTGACGGGCGCCGGGAAAGGCAGGACGATCGAGAAGAATTGCGGATTGGTTTCCTGGCTCTTCTCCTTGAAGTAATAGAGCCCGGCCACATAGTCGAACCGGTCGCCAAGCTTGCCGAGCAGGTTGAACTCCTGCGTCCATTGGTGCTGGCGGCGGGTGTTGTTCGATGTGAACAGCGCGACGCGCTGGACCCCGAGCGGTGTGAACGGGCCGCCCGCGAACAGGATCGGATCGACCGCAAAGCCCAGAATTCCCGCCTGCCCGTCGAGCTCATCACCGCGATCGCGATTCTGCCAGCGCCTGTAGCCGGTGAGCGACCGCAGCGTCGTGCTGCCGCCCAGATCGACCTCGAGCGTCAACGCATGGCCCCAGACCTTGTCGGTCAGCTTGCCATTGTCGTCCGCCCGCAGCCTGCCAAGCCGGCTGGTCGAGATTTGCCCGCCATTGCCGCCGAGGCTTTGGGAATCCTTCAAAAAGGCGAGGATCAGTGGATCGGCGGCCGCCATCTGAAAGGCCGGCGCGATGCTTTCGCGATGGTTGAAGTCGAAGGAATAGTTAGCGCGAAAGGCACCGCCCTCGTCATAGCGGACCGCCACACGCAACGCATCGATGTTGAGCGCGCCGGGATCGCGGCTACCAGACGATGCCAGATCATCGACATAGCCCTTCTGCTGGCGATGGATGTAGGAGAGTTTGGCGTGCATCCCGCTGTCGCCGAATTCGCCCGTATCAATGGTCGTGCGCGACTGCCACTGATCGAAACTGCCATAAGAGAATTTCTGTTTGACGCCGAACACGTCCGCAGGCTTGGCGGTAATGAAATTGACCGCACCGCCGATCGTGTTGCGCCCGTAGAGCGTGCCCTGCGGGCCACGCAACACCTCAATTCGTTCCAGATCGACCATATCGAAAACCGCACCCGTCGAGCGTCCGAGCACGACGCCATCGACATAGAGGCTGACTGGAGAATCCGATGTCAGCACCGATTCGGAATCGCCGATCCCGCGGATGAATATCTGGGTGTTCGAGCTCGAGGCGGCTGCGGTACTGACGGTCAGGTTGGGCGCGATCGACGTCAGGCTCGATACATCGGTGATTCCGCGGCTCTCGATCATCTCGGCGGTGACCGCGCTGACCGCAAGTGGCGTATCCTGCAGGCTCTCCGAGCGCTTCTGCGCGGTGACGATGATCTCTTCGAGGCCAGCAGTGGCCGGCTCTTCGGCAGGCGGCTGCGCCTGCGCCCACGCGCCGGACGCCGCCACGATCGCCAGCGTCGATGCCAGGCTTCCTGCCATCATTCTGGTCAGTGTCTTCATATTCCCTCCCACAAAGCTTGATGCCGGGGATTGGCCATGTGCTGCTGTACGGCGCTTTGCCTCCTGCCACGCACGTCCCCGGTAGGCCTTTGCCCCCTCCTAGCTTCGTGGTGGCTATGGTCTGAACCTTTGGAGCGCTCAAAAAGCCCCAGCATTTTGCTCATCCAAGCGATGGCACCAAATTTGTTGCGGGGACGCGATGATGTTTGCGGAGATTTCGAGATGGCAAACGAGCAGGAGGTTGCGATGCGAGTCCCGCGCCGCACCGACTTTGACGCGACTATGAGCCGGGTGCGTCCCGAAAATCAAAGGATCGGCGTCAGGACGGCGCAGCCTCCGCTAGCCGCCGCGCTTGAATAGTTTGAAGAATTCATAGGACGGGTCGGCGGAACCAGGCCGTCCCATTCTGGCCCCTTCCAGGAAAGGGTGTTCGAAATCCATAATCGAAGGCGAATGGAAATTCGCCCAGTCGGTGACAACCGCCCGGTGGAGGAACTTCCAGATGCCGTCCCGGCGTTCATATTTGTCGATATAGCGCGCGCCGACCAGCAGGTCCGTCAGCCCTTCGGACACACGGACGCGATGCTGTGAAATGACATAGACTTCGCCTTCCGCATAATCGCCGTCGATCGCAAGGTTGATCGTCGTCACATTGTGGTGGAGGATTTCCATATTGGTCCAAAGCTCGGGCAGCTTGTCGATAAACTCCATTGCGGGCCCTGAGAACATCGCGCCATGCTCGTCGATGGCATCCTCGTGATAGAGCGTGCGCAACTTTTCCGGATCGCGGCGGTCGACGGCACGGCAATAGGCGTTGATCAGCGCGCGTATCTCCTCGCGGTCGAGCAACTCCTGTAGTTGGGGGGCAAGCGGATGAATCATAATTCCTCCAAAAAGCGAGCGGACGGAACGGTCGAGCCAAGAGAACTGCGGCGGCTTCCGGGATACGGGCGGCGGGGCTCGATGACGCGGCTCACCTGCCCATTGTGCCCTCCCATCTGCATCGAGCGATGCCGGCAACCGCCGGGCTTTACGGGAATGCCCGGCTGCCGTGCCGACGCTGGAATTTCCTGGACGGATATTGGCTCGCCCCAGCTTACGGAACCATCCCGGCGCTCAAAAAATGGCAGTGCATCGCTCACCGCGGCGGGTCGATCGCGCAGCGGCGCAGCATGATCCCCACCCTCGCCCACCGGATGCGCGAGCTGGAAGCAGAAGATCGATCGGTGCCGTTGCATCAGACCCATTGGGGCAATCTGCTCTGCGCCGCTCGCCCGATCGATCCCCGAGTTTTTCGGGAGACCGCGCTCGGCGCGGAGGCTTCAGAGCCAAGGCAGTAACACCACGCGCCCCGGCAAGGGATCGTCTTATGGTCCTTTGTGATTATTCTGGCGTGACCTGTTGCGCATCAGGCTTTTTTCATGATCCCCGTCTCTCAACACCAATCATGTTGAGAGAGGACCTTCGATGCTCGAACTATTTCCCGCCGGCGCCGCGCTGGTCTTTGGCGGCAGCGGCGGCATCGGCCAGGGCGTCGCGCTGGAATTTGCGCGCGCCGGGACGCCCGTGGCGATCGGCTATCGCGGCAAGGCAGACGTCGCCGAGCGCGTGGCCGGTGAAATCCGCGCAACGGGCGTGGCAGCGAGCGTGAATCAGGTCGATGTCACCGACCCTGACCAGGTCAGGGCCGCACTCGATGCGGCGGTCGCAGTGCACGGGCGCGTTCACACCATCGTCTGGGCGGCAGGACCTTTCGTCAATCAGCGCCATATCGCCGAAATGTCGAAGGAGGACTGGCGCCGCGCGATCGAGGTCGAGGTGATCGGATTCTTCCATGCTATCCAGGCGACGCTGCCGCATTTTCGCGAAGCGGGCGGCGGCTCCTTCGTGACGCTCGGCTCGGCGGGCCATTTGCGCTGGCCTGACCGTGATGGTCTGTCGGTTGCGCCCAAGGCGGCCAATGAATCGCTCGTCAAAGGCGTCGCGCGCGAGGAAGGCCGCTTTAATATTCGCGCCAACTCGATCCTGGTTGGCGTAATCGAGGCGGGCATGTTCCCGCAGCTCCTCGAGCAGGGCCAGTTCGACCAGGAATGGATCGACGAGACGATGAAGATGCTGGCGATCAAGCGCTGGGGCAAGCCCGAAGAGATCGGCCGCGCAGCCGTGTTCCTCGCGTCCAACAACGCAGCCTATATCACCGGCCAGCAAATCAACGTGTCCGGCGGCTTCGGGATTTAGGAGCGAGCCGGCACCCGGGAACATGTTTCCACGCGCTGTCACCGCTCATTCCGCAATCAGGCGCTACCCGTGGCAGGGCCACGGGGCAGCGGAGAACGGCAGGAAAACGGGCCTCAACTGAAAGGCTATTGACCGATATGAACAATCTTCGTGAACGTGTCACCACCTCGCTCAACGCGGTGCGCGCAGGAAAGCGCGACGAATGGCTGGCACTTTTCGCCGACGATGCGCGGATCGAGGATCCGGTGGGCAAGTCCCCCTTCGATCCCGTCGGCTTGGGGCACAAGGGCCGCGACGCGATCGGACGCTTCTGGGATAACGTAATCTCGCAGAACAAGACCTTCGACTATGCGATCAGCCAGTCGCATGTCTGCGGCAATGAAGTGGCAAGCGTGGCAAAATTTGCGATCACCACGATGAACGATCAGCCATGGGAACTCGACCTCGTCATCATCCACCGCTTCACCGATGCCGGACAGATCCAGTCGATCCGCGGTTTCTGGGAATTTCCGGTTTCAATCTGACAGTTTGCAGCCGCATGGAATGGCGCCCGGTGCGCGGTCCGGTCGATCACGACAGCGCATAGTCGCGGCCATGGCCTGCCGCGACTGTGCGCTTTCGAGGCTATTCGCACGCTTCGGCACCGGTAGGTCCAGTGCAGGAATGCCGCCAGCATTGCCAATTCGGCGAACTCTTCACCGATGACGTCCGTGTCGACCATCGCGGCGGCGACTAAGTAGCGCCTGATTGGCCATGCCGATCTACCGGCGCCGCTCAGCCGCCGCGTCCCCCGACCTGCCAATATGCCCCCTCACGCCGCTTTGCGGTGCTTTGTTCCGGCGCAAACGCGGATGCCCCACCGCCGGGTGACGAGAACATGCTTGAGCATGTGCCGAGACCTTTAGCCCCTGAGGGCCTGGACATACGTCTCGGCCACCCGGTCATTCGTGGCCTTCTCCAAGCAAGAGCATCTCGCATCGCAGCATCCGCAAGCGAGATTGTCGGACAATCTTGCAAAAACTCATTGACACAAATTTCTTTGTCGGACAATCATTGGATAATGGCGGAATGAATCACGAAAAATATCGATTCCCGCGATATTTTGTCCGACATAATCATGGAGATGGCCTTGGATCTCGATTTATCTCGCCTCGTGGACCTCGAATCCGGGCTCGTGGATCGCCGGATATTTTCGGACAGGGACATTTACGATCTCGAGATGGAGCGCATCTTTCGGCGTACCTGGCTGGTTCTCGGCCACCTCAGCGAAATCCCGAATAAAAATGACTTCTTTACCAGCTGGATGGGCGCGGACCCGGTAATTGTCGCGCGCGCATCGGAAGGCGAAGAGGGCGCCGAGGGCGTCAAAGTGATGCTCAACATGTGCCGCCATCGCGGCGGCACCGTCTGTCGCGTGGATCGAGGAAACTCCAAGATTTTCCTGTGCCCCTATCATGGATGGTCGTACAATACTGATGGTTCGCTCAAGGTCGTACCCGAACTCGACACCAACTACCGCAATGGCATCAACACGGCCGACTGGGGGCTTCTCGAGGCGCCGAAGGTCGCGACCTACAAGGGGCTGATCTTCGCCAGCTGGAATCCCGACGTGGAGCCGCTCGAGACGTTTCTCGGCGACGCGCGCTTCTATCTGGATTGTTTGCTCGACAGGGTCGAGGGAGGCACCGAGTTAATCGGTGGCATGCGCCGTTGGGTAATTCCGACAAACTGGAAACATGCAGCGGAAAACTTCGTGGGAGACAGCTATCACGCGGCGGTGACGCACACGTCGATCATGCGCGTTCCGGGTCTCGAAGGCGCAGGGGGTCGGGTCAAGGAAGTCACGGGATTTCAGGCAGCCCTGCAGAATGGGCACGGTGTCGGCATGTGGATGGCGTCGCCGGAAAATGCTCGCGGCGGCTACGGTCATCTGGCGGAAATCGACACTTACCTGCATTCGATCGAAAGTCAGCTCATCGCGAAACTGGGCGAGTTGCGCGCGACCAGACTGACGCCGGTCCACGCCACCATATTCCCGAACTTCTCGATCGAGTTTCCGTTCGCCAGTTTGCATATCTGGCACCCACGCGGCCCTCTCAAGACGGAAGTCCGCGACCTGACAATCGTCGACAAGGCCATGCCGGACGAGTTCAAGGAGAAGCTTCGGCGACACTGCATGCTGCGCCAGGGCCCGGCCGGCACCTGGGAGCAGGACGACATGGATAACTGGTCGCAAACGACCTATTCCGCGCTCAGCCCCACGGCTCGGGGCTTGATGGCCAATTATCAGATGGGAATAGGGCACGAATTCACGCGCCCTGGCATTCCCGGCCGACTGGATAACAAGAGTTCCGATATCAACCAGCGCAACATGTATGCGCGCTGGGCTGAACTGATGGCAATGCCGTCACCGCCGCCCCCTGAAGTGCCGGCCGCCTGCAGGCCGAAGGGCATGGAGCGGGCCCGATGAGCATCTCCGATCGCATGCAGTGCACGTTCGAGGCTCAGCAATTCCTCCATTCCGAAGCGCGCTTGCTTGATCAGCGCGAATATGGCGCATGGCTGGATCTGTTGACCGACGATATCCATTACTGGGCGCCGGCGGTCGAATCGCGCGAAGCGAAGCACCGCACCGGAAACTATGTCGCCAGTCCTGACGAAACGGCATATTTTGACGATACGCGCGCCACTCTGGGCATGCGCGTCGCGCGGCTCAAATTTCCAGGCGCCTGGGCCGAAGTGCCCCCGTCACGCATGTCGAGACTGATCGGGAATGTCGAGGTGCTCGGCGACGAGATCGACGGCGAAATTGCGGTCCGATCGGTCTTCTATCTCTTTCGCTCCCGGCTGGAGGCGGAGGAAGACACGTATCACGGCGTGCGCGACGACGTCCTTCGACGCCAGGAGGGAGTGCTCAAGCTGGCGAAACGCAAAATCGTGCTTTCGCAATCGGTGCTCACGGCTCGCAGCATCACGACATTCTTCTGAAAACCCGGCTGCGCCCGGTCGCGTAGCCAGCCCGGATGACCCGGCGCAAAACAAAGTGAGGGGAGAGGCACATGACGAAGACAGCAACCCGGTTTGCGATCAGCGGCTTGACGATGGCATGGGCGCTTTGTGTCGCAGCCGGTCCAGCGATTGCCCAGTCGGAGGCGGGCAGCGACGGCGCGGTCTCGAACGAGAGCGCGGGGGTCGGAGACATCATCGTCACGGCGCAGCGGCGCGAGCAGAACCTCCAAAAAGTGCCGATCGCGGTGACAGCCATGGAAGGGCAAGCGCTGCAGGAAATGGGCATCACCCGTTCGATCGACATCGTGCGCCTTACCCCCGGCGTCTCGATATCCTCGAGTTCGGCCGGCGAAAGCGCGCAATATACCATGCGCGGCGTGACGCAGAATGACTATGCCGAAATCGCCGAGGGGCCGATCGCGGTCTATGTCGACGACAGCTACATTCCCAACCTGCAAGGCGCCAATTTCGGGTTCTATGACATGGAGCGTGTCGAGGTGCTCAAGGGACCGCAGGGTATCCTTTTCGGTCGCAACGCGACCGGTGGCCTCGTGCACTATATCGTCAAAAAGCCGACCGACGATTTCGAGGGCTATGGTGACGCATCCTATGGCAGCCATAAATCGGTCCGGCTCGAAAGCGCGCTTTCGGGGCCGCTCGGCGATACCCTTTCGGCCCGCGCGTCGTTCCTGTTCGACCGCAACGGGAATTTCTGGAACAATGTCTACCCGGAAGGCCTGCCCGACGGCTTCGATCCCGGCACGCCTCCTGCCGAATGCTGCAGCGATCTAGGGCAAAAGCGTCAAATATCCGGCCGGCTTCAGCTTCAATGGGAGCCCAACGCGGATCTCAAGATGCGCCTGATGGGTTCAATCAATCGCCAGAAGAACAGTTCGGGCGCCTACGGCCAGATCGGAAGCCGGCAGGTACTCGATGGTCAAGGCCGGGTGATCGATGCCGTTTTCGCTCCGACCGACGCCTTCGGCTTTGTCGCTGCGAATATCAAGGACCGCGATATTTCGGTCGACCTGGCCAGGAAGAATTCCAACTTCAGCTATAGCGACGATGTCAATTTCCATGTCGATTACGATCTGGGCGGCATCAATCTCGCATCGATAACCAGCTACCGGAAATTCCGGAAGAGTTTGGTCTTCGATGCCGATGCTTCGCCTATCAATTTCGTGAATTTCGGCAGCAAGGGCAAGGCGACCAACTGGTCGCAGGAAGTGCGACTGCAGGGTGAGACGGACAGCCTGAACTGGAGCACGGGCATTTTCCTGCTCGACATCGACTCGCACTTCAACGTCGGTCTTCTGGGGCCCGCGGACTCACTCTATGCCGGATTGTTCGGAGCCAGCGATACCGGCATCGACACCGTCAATGATGCGCAGCTGCGCAGCAAGTCAGCATCGCTGTTTGGCCAGTTCGAATATGAATTTGTCCCGACCCTGAAGCTGATTGCAGGATTGAGGGTCATCTACGAGCATCAGAAATTCAAATATTCGGCGGCCGCGTACGCCGACAAGGATCCCTATGATGTAACGACCGATCCGGACTATTTCCTCTTCGATTTCGGCGCGGATTTCAATGACACCCGGGGTAGCACATTATGGTCGGGCCAGCTCAAGCTGGTGTGGGATCCCAATCCGGATACGATGATCTACGCCGGCGTCAATCGCGGCGTCAAAGGTGGCAACTACAATGTCCTGCTTGCCGGCAACACCATTGACACGGCATCGACCCCCTATGGTTCCGAGACGCTGATCGCCTACGAAGTGGGTACCAAGTTGACGTTCTGGGACGGCAAGGCGCGGTTCAACGGCGCGGTCTATTATTATGATTACAAGGATTATCAGGCGTATAGTTCGCGCGGACTGACAACATTTGTTCTCAACAAGCCGGCCCGCAATTTCGGTATCGAGGGCAGCCTTACCCTCAAACCGGTACCCGAGCTGACGATCGATCTTTCAGGCTCGCTCATGAAGGCCAAGGTCCGGAATATCTCGGTTTCGGCCGGCCTGCCCGAGCAGTCGGTCGATACGCCGTTCGCACCGAAGAAGCAGGCCTCTGCCGTGATAAGTTACACGGTTCCGGCTGCTATCGCGGGCGGCGATCTAACGCTGTCCGGCAATTATTATTACTCTGGTGGATTCTTTACCAACAATCAGAATTTCACGGATCAATATATTCCATCCTACTCGCTTGTGGGCGCCAGCATCCGCTGGGAAGATGTCAGCCGGAAGTGGAATATCACGCTCACCGGGAACAATATCTTCGACAAGCGCTACGGGACGACGCTTATCGATCTCACGTCGGTCTGCGGATGCACCGAAGCCTCCTACGGCACGCCGCGCTGGCTGACAGCCGGCATCGGCTACAAATTCTGAACCCGCCTGGCCTCCTGCCGGACTTGCGACGCCGCACGTCCGGCAGGCAGCGCTTCCTGCGAAATGCGTACAGAAAGGATCGTCATGGCCGCCTTCGAACGCTACATCGAAAAGGGCTCGGGCCCGGCGGTGATCTTCAATCATGGAACGTTGATGGACGCGACGATGTTCGCGCCCCAGATCGACTATCTTGCTGATCGCGGATACCGCGTCATTTCGATGAATAGCCGCGCCCTCCTCGAGGAAAGCCCGGCGGCCCACACGCTGGACGATCTTGCCGACGATACCGCGAAACTTGCCGACGACCTGGGCATCGACAAGTTTGTTCCGGCCGGCATGTCGGTCGGCGCCTTTTCCACGATCAACTTCGCCCTGAACTATCCGCACCGGTGCGATGCCGTGATTTTCATCGATACGGTAGCGGTCGATTACCCCGACGAGGAGAGGCAAGCCCTCCGCGCGAAGTTCGATGAGCTGCAGATGGATGGTCCGGTCCCGCGCGAGATCGCAGAATGGTCGGCGCCGTTCTGCTTCGGGCAGACCAGCTGCAAGAACAACGGGCAGCTGGTGCAATATTGGATCGATCGGTGGGCAACGCTGATTCCCGCCCGAGCGGTCTGGAGCCAGAGCACGAGCTGGACGCACAAGGCCGACTACACCGATCGCCTCAAGGAGATCAAAGTCCCCGTGCTCATGATCCACGGCGAGGAAGATCTGCCCTTGCCGATCGAGCGCGTGCTTTCGATGGTTCAGGAAATACCCGACCTTACGCTCCACAAGTTCGCCGGCGTCGGACACACCGCGAACCTCGAGGCACCCGAACTCGCCAATCGAGCGATCGGCAACTTTCTCGATCGCGTCTACGACCGGGGACCAGGATCATGACGGATCTTTTCGATATCAGGGACAATGTCATTCTCGTCACCGGGGGCGGTGCCGGGATCGGCAAGGGCATCGTGATGGGCCTTGCCGCGGTGGGCGCCAGAGTTGTGGCCTGGGACATCGATGCGGCCGCCCTCGCCGAGACCGCGCGGGAAGCCGGCGATGCAGGATATGCGGTGTCCACCGCCTCCGTCGACGTGACCGACGCCGGTGTGGTCACAAATGCCATGCAGCAAATCGCCTCGGAACACGGTCGGCTCGATGCCGTGTTCGTCAATGCGGGGATTGCCGGCAAAGCGGGCCCTGCGGTCGACATGCCTTTGACAAACTGGAAGCTGGTGCATGCGGTCAATCTTGACGGCGCATTCTACACCGCGCAGGCGGCTGCGGCGATCATGAAGGATGCCGGTCGAGGCAAAATCGTCTTTACCGCGTCGGTGTGGGGACTCCGCGGCGCGCGCGGCGCCCAGGTCGCGGCCTATATGTCGTCCAAGGGTGCTATCATCAGTCTGACGCGCCAGCTCGCACTGGAACTCGGCCCGCACGGTATCTGCGTCAATGCAATTGCACCGTCGGGATTTGCCACGACGCTCGGCGCCGGCGAACTGCCCCCCGACTTCGGTGAATGGCTCACCAACAAATCCGCGTCGCGTCGTCTTGTTGAACCAGCCGAAATGGCAGGGCCGGCGCAATTCCTGGCGTCTCGGGCATCTGATTGGGTGACCGGCACGACCTTGCCGGTCGATGGCGGATATTTGGCGGAGTAACGCAATGGCAGTGCATTTTTCTGGACAGGTCGTACTCGTCACCGGTGCCGGTCGTGGCCTCGGGCGAGCCTATGCTCTCGAATTTGCACGGGGTGGGGCACGGGTTGTCGTCAATGACGCCGACCTGGATCTGGAAGGCAACGCAACCGGGGGGGGTGCGGCGCCGGCCGAGGAGGTGGCGGCACAGATCAACGAAGCGGGTGGGCAAGCTATCGCCCATTCGGGCAATGTCGCGGAACCGGACGATGCCAGGGCGATGGTCGAGGCGGCGGTGGAACGCTGGGGGCGTATCGACATTGTCGTCAACAACGCAGGACAAATGCGCAAGCTCGCATTCTCGGAGACCAGCGCCGAGGACATGATCTCGCATTTCACGGTACATGTGCTCGGAAGCTTCCTTGTCAGCCGGGCGGCCTGGCCGCACATGGTGGCGCAAGGGTCGGGCCGCATCGTTCTGACAACCAGCCAGGTGGGAATGTACGGCCAACTCGATGCGGCCGCCTACGGCGCTGCCAAAATGGGTGTGATGGGGCTTCTCCAGGCCATGAAGCTGGAAGCCGCGCAGCATGGAATCCGGGTCAACGCCATTGCCCCCTTTGCGCTGACCCGTATGGGTGAGGGAACATTTTCCGAAGCCATGCGCCCGTTTATCGAACCGGCGCTCGTCGCCCCCGCGGTCGCCTGGCTGGCGAGCGACGCCTGCGACTGGAATGGCGAAGTGCTGGTCGCCGGCGGCGGTCATTTCGCGCGTGCGAGACCATTCGAAAGCCGTGGTGTCGATTTCGACGATCCGGCAGCACTGACGGCCGAAGCGCTGGACGAGGCGATGCCCCGTATTTCCGATATGACCGATGCCTTGATGCCCGGCGACGCGCTGTCGGCGGTCGGCGCGACATTCGACCGGCTGGGGGCGTTGGCAGGCCTGGTTCGATGACAGCACACAAGCGAGACGATGGCGGTTCGCGCGCCGGAGAGGTGAACCGAGGCGCGAGCGCTGCGGTCACGAGGCAATTCCCAGGATCGGAGACATGATGAAACTCAAGGAAGGCAAAGCCAGCGCCCATTTTACGACCGGGCCCAACTACGATATCGCGCTCGCGCCCCGCGCGCCGGGTATAAAATGTCTGACCGATCGAGCCATCCCGATGGCGGATGGCACCGATCTGTCGGCGAACATCTACCTGCCCGAGAACCAGGATGGCGTGCCCGTTCCCGCGATTGTCGCAATGACGATTTATCGCAAGGAAGAACATAAGAAGCATTATGACGTATTCGAGCCAATCGCGAATACCCATCTCGGGATCATGCGCTTCAGCGAGGATGCCACGTTCGAAGGGCCTGACCCGGCGCATTGGGTGCCGCACGGCTATGCCGTGGTGCACGTCGATGCGCGCGGGTTCGGCAAGTCGCCTGGGATTGCCAAACCCTTCTCGATCCCGGCGTTCCGGGACTTCTATGACATCATCGAATGGGTCGGGGCGCAGCCGTGGTGCAATGGCCGGGTGGCAACGTCCGGAGTTTCCTATCTCGGCACGAGCCAGTATTTTCTCGCCGCGATGCGCCCGCCCTCTCTGGTCGCCATCAACCCCTGGGATGCCCGGACCGACAGGTTTCGCTCGGACTATCTCGGCGGCATCCCCAACACCTATATGTCGCGCTGGATCTTCGAGAATTTCACGATCCCGTCGCTCAACGATGCATCGGGCGCCGAGGGGATGCGGGCGTTCACCGACATCGCCGGTGCGCCGCGTCTCATTGACGATCCCTATCACGCCGAGAAGCTGGATTTGCTGGCGATGCTTCCGCAAGTCGAAGTTCCCACGCTGGTCGGCGGCTCGATTTCCGATCAGGGGAAACACAGCCGCGACGCGTTCGAGAATTTCATGACGATCAGTAGCGCGGAAAAATGGCTCTACATTCATCGCGATCCGGAATGGGCGGCCTATTACGACGAAAGCGGGCTCGCCATTCAACGGCGCTTCTTCGATCATTTCGTCAAGGGAATCGATAACGGCTGGGATCAAACCCCTCGCGTTTTCGGCAAATGCTTTTCAAGCCTCAATCGCTGGGTCCCGGTCGAAGGGCCGTCATGGCCCCTGCCCCAAGCCGTTCAGCACCGCCTTTATCTAACGGACAATGAGGCATTGTCGCAGGCGGAGCCCGGCGCCGGCGGAACTCGATCATATGATAGCGAAAACGGCCGCGCCTGCTTTACCTACAAGTTCGATCGCCCTGTTGCACTCGTCGGCCACAGCCATTTGCGGCTCTGGCTATCGATCGACGAAGGGGACGACGCGGACCTTTTCGTCGCGCTGAAGAAGTTCGACGCTGAAGGA
Source organism: Sphingopyxis sp. GW821-FHT10B01 (assembly GCF_059415685.1). Classification (NCBI taxonomy): domain Bacteria; kingdom Pseudomonadati; phylum Pseudomonadota; class Alphaproteobacteria; order Sphingomonadales; family Sphingopyxidaceae; genus Sphingopyxis; species Sphingopyxis sp. GW821-FHT10B01. The sequence goes on from NZ_JBWKNS010000003.1 coordinate 784,623, forward strand.
AACGAAGTCTATTTTCTCGGCGAAAGTGGCAACAATCCCAACGATGTCGTGTCGCGCGGCTGGTTGAGGGCATCCCATCGCGAACTGTCCGAGGCCAGCACCGATTTCCGGCCTGTGCTCAAGCATATGCGGATCCAGCCGCTCGAGCCCGGCGTGCCGGTGGAGTGCACGGTCGAGATCCACCCGACTTCCACGCGCTTCGAAGCGGGCGAAACGCTGATGCTGGTGATCCAGGGAAAATCGGTTCCTCCCTCGGATGTCGCCATCGGCTTCGCGGAGATCGTCAATCGGGGAATCCACACCATCCATTTCGGCCCGGAAACTCCCGCTTGGCTCAGCCTCCCGGCGATCGAAGGCTAGAGAAGCGATCCCGCATGATCTTCCGGGCCGCCGTCAGGAGGCGATATCGGGTCAAAGGCGATGGTCGAAGCCGGCAGGCGCTTGTCGGCGAACAGGCTTCGGCCAACCCCGAACCGAGCGCAAGATCGCAGACCGCAGGCGCACGGGGCGCGATCGGAATGTCTCGTCCCGATGAGCCGGCAGCCAAACCGCCGGCGGAGCCACATTGGCCGACACGATCGACGGGAATTCCGGGTCGGGCCTCGCTTCTCGCCCTGCAAGCGCATTCACGCTGCCGTGCGCTGCCCTGCCCGCAAGCCGGCGCGGCGATTACATCCAGATGAGCGCGAAGGGGCTGCGCTTCGGCGGAGGAAGCTCAGCCCTCGAAAAACGGGACGAGCATAGCGGCCAGTGCCTCGGCCGCCTCAAGCGGAGCGAGATGCGCGGCGGCAACTTCGGCATGGCTTGCGCCGGGAATGCGCGCGAGAAGATGTTCGCCATGACCTTCGAGCGGCGTCGAGGTATCGCGGGCAGCCGTAACGACCAGCGTCGGCACCTCGATCGCCGCAATGCGCCCGGAAAGATCCATGTCGCGGATTGCGGCGCCGCAACCGGCGTAACCATCGGGATCCATGGCGACGAGCTGGCGCCGCACCGTCTCGTAAAGCGCCGGGTTCTCGTCGCGCATGCACGGCGAAAGGAAGCGGCCCATGGCAAGATCGGCGATGGCTTCCATACCCCCTGCCCGCACCCTGGCGATGCGCTCGTCCCATGATGCCGCGTCCATCGTCGCCGACGTGCAGATCAATCCCAATCTTTCAAGCCTCTCGGGTCGCGCCAGCGCCAGTTCCATACCGATCATGCCGCCGAGCGATACGCCCGCGAGCGAAAAGCGTCCGATTTCGGCGTCCTGCGCTACGGCCAGAACGTCGCGCGCAAGCAGGTCCATGGAAAAGTCGCCTGGCTCGGCAGCGGACGCGCCGTGACCGCGGGTGTCGATTCTCAGCAGCGCAAAGTGCGCACGCAGAAGCGGCAGCACAGGATCCCACAGGTCCATATCGGTGCCGATGGAATTGAGCAGGATGAGGGGCCTCGCCCCGTCACGGCCTTCGAGTTTCCAGTAGATCCTTGCGCCTGGTACGGTGGTGAAGGCCATCAGCCTGTTTCTTCCAGCAAAGATACAAATGGTGCGCCGGTCTTCACCTTCACCTCGTCGAGCCTGACATCCGTGGCCAGCTCCAACAGTGTCAGACCGCCAGCCACGCGATCGACCGTGAACACGGCAAGGTCCGTGATGATCATGTCGACCACGCCTTTGCCTGTGAGCGGCAGGCTGCACTGCGGCAGGATCTTCGAAGCGCCGTCTTTGGAAACATGATCCATCACCACGATCACGCGCTTTACGCCCGCGACGAGGTCCATCGCTCCGCCCATGCCCTTCACCATTTTTCCCGGGATCGTCCAGTTGGCAAGGTCACCATCGGCGGAAACTTCCATCGCTCCGAGCACCGCCATGTCGATATGCCCGCCGCGTATCATCGCAAAGCTGTCGGCGCTCGAAAAGAAGCTCGACGTCGGCAGTGCGGTAATCGTCTGTTTTCCGGCATTTATCAGATCGGGATCGACCTCCTCTTCATAAGGAAACGGGCCGATGCCGAGCATGCCGTTTTCGCTCTGCAGCGTAACCTTGATGCCGGGTGGCACATGGTTCGCCACCAGGGTCGGAATGCCGATCCCGAGGTTGACATAATAGCCGTCACGCAGCTCCCTGGCTGCGCGGGCGGCCATCTCGTCGCGGGTCCAGGGCATCTCAGACGGCCTCCCTTTCGCGGACGGTGCGCTTCTCGATGCGCTTTTCGTTGATGGTCGAAAGTACGACGCGATCGACATATATCCCCGGGGTGTGGATACAGTCCGGGTCGAAGGTTCCCGCGGGCACGATCTCTTCGACCTCGACCACGGTAACCTTGCTCGCGGTGGCCATGTTGGGATTGAAATTTCGCGCCGTTTTGCGAAACATGAGATTGCCTTCTTCGTCGGCGCGCCATGCCTTGATAATCGCCAGATCGGCGCGCAGCCAGGTCTCGCGCACATATTCGTCGCCTTCGAACATATCGACAGGCTTGCCTTCGGCAACGACCGTGCCGACCCCGGTTTTGGTGTAGAAGGCCGGAATACCGGCGCCGCCCGCCCGAATGCGCTCGGCCAGCGTCCCTTGCGGGTTGAGTTCGAGTTCCAGTTCGCCCGCGAGATACTGGTGTTCGAAGAGTTTGTTTTCGCCGACATAGGACGAGATCATCTTTCGGATCTGTCGGCTTTCGAGCAGCATCCACAACCCGAAGCCGTCCGCGCCCGCGTTGTTTGAAATCACCGTCAGGCCCTTCGCGCCATTCGCGCGGATTTCAGGGATCAGGCTTTCGGGATTACCCGATAGCCCGAACCCGCCCGACATGATCGTCATACCGTCGAACAACAGGCCTTCCAGCGCGCCCCGAGGGCTCTCAAATATCTTCGACATGGCGTGTCTCCCGCTATCCTAGGGCCGGGCCGTTTCGGATTGCGGGCTTGCTTCAGCGCGCACGCGCGAGGAAAACTGCTGGTCACTCTCGCCGGCGGCACGCTGCAACTGAAAGTCGAACTGGATATAGGCGCTGTCACCCTGACGGCTGGGTACCGGCAGCAGGCCTTCGCGGGTTCCGAAGGCGAAGTCGTCGGCCGCGAACGGATCGTCGCCGAAGTTGATCTGCGTCGTAAGTGTACGATAGCCCGGCGCTTCGATGAAGAAGTGGACATGGGCCGGGCGATTGCCGTGGCGACCGAGCGCCTGCATGAGCCGATCGGTCGAGCCGCCCGGGGGCACGCTATACCCATGCGGCATTTTCGAGTGAAATGAATAGCGCCCGTCCGGACCGATCTTGATCCGCGCTCGATTATTGAACGGGGTTTGCTCGCCGGTAGGATCGAAGTGGGAGTACCAGCCCTTCGAATTCGCGTGCCACACATGAAGAATGGCATCCTCGACAAGCTCACCCTCCGGACCGGTGATCACGCCGGCCATATGAAGCGTATCCGTGTCGTCGGAATCCTTCGTCAAATTGACATTGCCATCCTGCAGCGGCGCTCCGGCCACGTAGAGCGGGCCTTCGATGGTGCGCGGTGTACCGCCGCCGATTCCGGCCTCGGCGTCCTTGGCATCCATGTAGAGGTCCATGAAATGCTCGATGCCGACCCCCGGCACGATCAGGCCGATTTCGGCCGAAGCGTCCGAAAGATACTTCATCGCGAGCCAGAATTCGCTTTCCGCAATGTCGTGTTTGACGATCAGCTCCATCGTCGACTCGCAGATGTCTCGCACGAGCGTTTTGAGACGAGGATTGCCCCCGCTCTCGGTCAGGCCCGAGGCTCGATCCAGCAACTGCTGGATCGCGGGGGTCTTTACGAAGTCGATGTCCATCTAGCTTCTCCCGTTGGCGTCGCTGGTCGTCAGGGCGATCAGCGATCGTCGTCGTGAATCGAGGAAGGATGCCGACAGAGCGGCGTGATCTTCATTGTCATGAAGGGGTAAAGCGGCAGCCCGGTGAGCGTGTCGTGAAGTGCCGCGTTACTCTCGACATCGAAGATCGAGATATTCGAATAAAGTCCGACCTTGCGCCAGATGTGGCGCCAGATGCCGTCTCCCTGCAGTTTCTGGAAATATGCCCTTTCGGCAGCCTTGATCCGCTCGGCTTCGCCTGCGTCAAAGTCCGTTGGTATGTTGACGTCCATTTCAACCATGAACAACATCGTTCAGGCTCCTGTCTTGACCGGGTGAAGGGTCGGAGTGCTCCGGTCGCGCCGGAAAAATGCGATCTTGTCCTCATCGAGAGCGACCCCCAGCCCCGGGCCATCGGGGACCTTGAGCGAATAGTCGCTATAGGCGAGCGGCTCGGTAAGAATTTCATCGACCTGGAGCAGCGGGCCGAACAACTCCGTCCCCCAGACAAGCTCGGGAACCGTCGCAAAAACATGGGCGGATGCGGCTGTGCCCACTCCGCCTTCCAGCATGGTGCCGCCGTAGAGGCCGATCCCTGCAGCGGTGCCGATCGCGCCGACCTGCGCGGCCGCGAACAGCCCGCCAGACTGCGCGATTTTTAGCGCAAAGACGCCTGCGGCGCCTGCCGCCGCGACGCGCAGCGCATGACGCGGGCCGCGCAACGCCTCGTCCGCCATCATCGGGACTTTCTGCGAGGCGGCAAGGCGCGCCATCGCGGCAATATCGTCTCCGGCAATCGGCTGCTCCACCAGGTCGCATCCGACATCGTGGAGCATCGCCATGCCGAGCGCCGCCTCAGCCTCGCTCCAGTTCTGGTTGACATCGACACGCACGCTGGCGCGGTCGCCGAGCGACTTGCAGATCGCGCCGACATGGGCAACGTCGGCCCGCACGTCGCGCTTGCCAATCTTGAGCTTGAAAATGCGGTGGCGGCGCTTCTCCAGCATCTCCTCGCCTTCTTCGATATCGCGCGCGGTCTCGCCACTTGCGAGGGTCCAGGCGACCGGCAATGTGTCGCGCCGACGTCCTCCATCGATCAATTCGGATACCGGCACGCCGAGGCGCTTGCCCGCCATGTCGAGCAATGCTGTCTCGACGGCACATTTGGCAAAATGGTTGCCGCGCACACCTTGGGCGATTTTCGCCATCGTTGCCCCAACCCTGCCGATATCGCAGGTCCTGAGAATGGGAGCGATGTATGAATCGATCGCGGATTTGATGCTCTCTGGGCTTTCCTCGCCGTAGCTGAGACCGCCGATGGTCGTGCCTTCTCCAACCCCTTCGACGCCGCACGCATCGGTCAGTCGAACGATGACCATGGCCTGCGATTGCATCGTCGCCATCGCCAGAACATGCGGGCGGATGGTCGGCACATCGACGATAAAGGTATCGATGCGATCAAGCGTCACCATCTCCTTAGCCCCTCCCACTCTCGAGCATTGGAGATGGTTTACTGGCTATGGCGCTTTCTCGTCCAAGACATTTATGGCAAGATAATCATACTCCAGGAGTATGAATGATGGACCTTCGGTTGTTGAGATACTTCGTCACCGTTGCGACCGAACGCAACTTCGGGCGCGCTGCCGAGAGGCTGAACATCTCTCAGCCACCGCTGTCCAGAGCGATACAGCAACTGGAAGATCAAGTCGGAATTCAATTGATCGACCGGAGCGAACGACCGCTTAAGCTCACCCCGGTCGGGTGCTTGCTGTTCGAGCAAGCGGTGCAAATGCTGGCTCGAATGGACGAACTGAACGGGATGATCCGAAACGCCGCCACCAGTGACAAGCGGCGGTTCGTGATCGGATATGTCGCATCCACGATCTACGCTCGATTGCCCGAACTGATCCGCGAGTTTCGCCGGAAAGCCCCCAATGTCGAACTGGTCTTGAGCGAGAACACAACATTGGACCAGATTGCCGCATTGAAGGAGGGGCGCATCGATATAGGCTTCGGGAGAATCCGTTTCGAAGATCCTGCAATCACGAGGGTGGTTCTTCATGAAGAGAAGTTGATCGTCGCGGTTCCCGCGCACCACATATTGGCCAACGGCGACGGACCACTCTCGCTCGGTGAAGTCGCCGAATACCCTCAGATCCTTTATCCGCGTTCACCAAGGCCGAGCTACGCTGATCAGGTGATTTCGATTTTCAGGGATCATGGGATTGAACCAAGAATTGCGCACGAAGCTCGGGAATTGCAAATTGCGGTCGGCCTGGTCGCGGCCGAGGAAGGTTTGGCAATTGTTCCCGAGTCTGTACGGCGCGCACGTAGCCACGACATCCACTTCCGCGATCTGGTTGAAGCGCCCACGTCCCCGATCATCCTGAGTTGCCGGACCGGTGACCATTCGCAGGAACTCGAAATCATGAAACGGGTGATTGCAGTAAGCTACAGGGCGTGGGGTTACCCTGTCCCCGCTCTCCCCGTCAGAGACCCCGATGATGAAAATCATGTGAAAGAAATTTTTTGAGAAGATGCCAGGCAGATGGTTGGCCCGCTCCGCCGGAGCGAGAGACGATCAATCCGTCGCTACAAGCCGGGCGGCTATGCCTTTTTGATGCATGGGGCTGTTCAGCCTGCTCGCCCCCATCGAGCGGCCAGCTTTGCCGGCAAGCAAGGCCTTCATGAAACAGATTCAGGGAACCGGATCACAAGGGCCCGTTCAGATTTTGAGAAGAATTTTGCCGGCATTCCCGTTCGCGCTCATCCGGGCGTGGGCCGCCTCGATCTCTTCGAGCGGATAGACGCTGTCAATCACCGCCCTCACCTTGCCCGCCGCTATCCACGGCCACACGCGGGATTCCACTTGCCCGGCGAGCCGTGCCTTCTCCGCAACCGGACGAGCGCGGATGGTCGATCCCGTTAAAACAAGATGTTTGTGCACGAGCGGCGCCAGATCCAGTTCGATCCTGGAGCCATTCAGATAAGCGATATTGACTATTCGAGCGCCGTGCCTGGCAAGGTTGACGTTCTTCTGCACGTAATCGCCGCCGACCATGTCCAGCACCACGTCGGCCCCGCCCGCTTCCTTCAACACGGCTTCGAAATCTTCTTCACGGTAATTGATGGCACGCGCGCCCAAGTCGCTGACGAGTTTGCATTTTTCCAAATTGCCGGCGGTGGCGAAAACTCGGGCGCCATAGGTGACGCCCATCTGAATCCCGATCACGCCAATACCGCTGGCGCCGCCATGGATCAGCAGCGTCTCGCCCGGCCTCAGCGCGCCCGCTTCAAACAGGTTGGCGAATATGGTGAAGGTGGCCTCGACTATCGCGCCGGCTTGTTCGAGGCTGACGCCGGCGGGAATGGGTAGCACGGAGCCTGCGGGTACGTTGACATATTCGGCGTAGCCGCCGCCCGCAAGGAGGGCGCAGACCTGATCGCCCGCCCTCCAGCGGGTCACGCCTTCACCAACGCTGTCGACAACGCCGGACACTTCCAGCCCCATGATCGGCGTGGCTCCGGCCGGCACCGGGTACAGACCGCGCCGTTGCAAAAGATCGGCGCGATTAATTCCGGCATAAGCGACGCGGATCAAGACCTCTCCCGGGCCGGCAACGGGTCGCGCGGTGGGCTGGACCGTGATGGATTCATCGCCGGCTATCACGACGGCTCGCATGAATTCATTCCCATTCATACCGGGCATCGTCAGCGGCCGATCTGCGGTGACATGCCAGCGCTCGGCCGCGGCACATGGTGTCTGAACGCCAGCAGAGCAACGAGCACAACCAGGAGAATGGTGCCGATCAAGCCGAAATAGGCGAGCCCCCCGGATGAGATGAGCCATGCCCCGACGGCGGAACTGGCAATACCGCCGATCCTGCCGATCGCCAGCGCAGATCCGACGCCGGTCGCTCTCGTGTGATCGGGATATAGATGCGTGGCCATTGCGAAAAGAAGCGGCTGGAGCCCCGCGACAAAAAAGCCAAGTACGAACAAGCCTCCCAGGAGCAATTCAGGGCGCATCGTCCCGATGGCCCCAGCGGTTGCCAGCGATGCGGCAATACCAACCACGGCGTAAGCTGACGTCACCCAGCGCGTTCCCAGTCGCAGTATAGCAAAAGCTCCAACCATGGCTCCAACGATGCCGCCTACATTGAATGTCGCCAGCCCGTTGCCCCCAAACCCAATTGTGTACCCCTCACGGGTGAGCAATGCCGGGAGCCAGTTAAACACGCAGTAGCACGCCATCAATACGCCGGAAAACAACGACCAGATGATGAGAGTATCCAGCCACAGATCGCGCGTAAACAGAACGCGATACCCCGTCTTGTTGGCCTTTGATCTATTCCCGCCCGCATATGCCGGAGATTCGGGTAGCGCGAACGTCAGCACAGCAGCCAGGGCCAAAGGCAGACAGCCACCGATCACAAACAGGGCATGCCAGCTGAAGGCAGCAATCAGCGGCCCGGCAATCACTCCGGCCAGAACGCCGCCCAGAGGAATACAGATCATTCCCAATGTGACCGCGGAGCCGCTGCGCTTGGGCGAACTAAATTCCGCAAGCAAAGCGACCGCGTTGGGCATAGTGGTACCCAAGCCCACGGAAGCGATCATTCTGACGGCGAACAAACCGGCTATATCCGTCACGAAAACCGTCGCCAATGTTCCGAGGCCGAACAACGTCAAACCGCCTATCAGGCAATAACGCCGACCGATCCGATCACCGAGAAAGCCAGCGATCGCGCTGCTGATGCTCATCACGATGAGTCCGCCCGCGACCACTGGAACGAAACTTGCCGCTGGAACGCCGAAATCCTTGATCAGAGCCGGCATCGCGACGCCGATCATCTGAAGGTCAAATCCATCGAGTACGACCGCGAGGCTGACCAACAACAACGCCCGAATATTTCCGGCCGTCAGATCTTCGGCTCTCAAGTTTGAATTCGACATTTTCACCTGCTGTCATTGTAGCTTGCATGGTCGGCGACAACCGGGACGCCGAATGTCGAGCCCCGGGTTGCGCGCCACATCGTTCGGGGCTCACGAACCAGATGCCGCGGCCGAAATACATTGGTGCTGGCAAGCTCGCTCCCGCGGCCGAGAACCAGCCACGTCCGACGGAAGAGTCGCCCCTCTGCGCGTCGCAGATTTCTCGATCCGAAAATATCCAGCGGCAGGCACCTACATTCTCGACCAGCCCGACCGGGATGACCGGGATGACCGGGATGACCGGGATGACCGGGATGACCGGGATGACCGGGATGACCGGGATGACCG